>NZ_BAABHK010000005.1:0-644681 GCF_039542055.1 Actinoallomurus vinaceus | reverse complement strand
GCTAACGTGACCGGCAAGACCCCGGGGTGGAAGGCGGCGCTGAACGCGCTGTCGCTCTACTACGGCGACCGCATCACCCTCAACTAGAAGCGATCACCGGCCCGCCCACAAAGATCCGGACAGTCCCGCTTGGTCCGAACGGCCGCGTGACAGCCGGGTCGGCCCCCGGATTGTGAGCGCTCACATCGCGGGCCGTCGACGGATCCGCGCTCGCTGGACGGTGGCAGTTGTCCGGGCCTGGCGACGCGCCGCCGCCAGGCCCGGAGGAGGTGGTCACTCCGGCGCGACTGGTTTCCGGGGTGGGGTTGGTCGGTCCGGTCAGCAGGTTGAGTTGGTTTGGGTAAGCAGTCCCATCCGCCACGGGATGGAGTTGTAGTCCCCGCTGAAGTCAGGGTCCCTGCCCTGGTAGACGTACTGCATATGGCAGGGGTTGATGGTGAGGTTCTGGTCGTAGCCGTCCCGGACCATCTCGCCGTGACTGATGTCGTTTGTCCAGGGTGTGCCGGAGAAGGTGGCGTTGGCGAGGCCCGCGAACGGCTGGGATTCGCTCGAGGCCAGGGGTGTCCAGGTTCCGGTGAGGCTGGTGGAGGTCCAGGCCCGGAAGTAGCGGTGCGCTCCGATCGCCTCAACGATCAGCAGGTACTGGTTGGTGCCGGTGACCTTGTAGACGTTGGACGCCTCGAACAGGTTGTTCCGGTTGGGATCCGACAGGGCGACGACCGTGTTGCCGAAGCCGTTGGGGAAGTTCGCCATGCTGGTCTGCGCGCGGTACAGATGCCCGTTGTCGTCTTCGAAGAACAGGTAGCAGTTGGCCGAGTCGCAGATGACCCAGAAGTCGAGCCAGCCACCGCCGTTCTGCTGCAGGACCGGCGGTTCGGTCGTCATGAAGTATTGCGGCGCCGACCACAACGCCGGGTTGCTGGGGTCGGGGCTCGTCGAGTACGTGGGGAGAGGGCTCTGGTAAACCAGGTACCAGAGCTTCTGCGGCGCGAAGTAGAACAGCTCTGGCGCGGCCCGGTAGCCCGGTCCCATCGGGGACACCTCGTCCAGGTAGGTCTGGGGCGCGGACGCGGCCTGTGACCAGTCACCGAACTTCAAGAACTCCAACCCGTAACCGAACTTCGGGCCCACGGCCGAGGCGTAGATCAGCCACTGGTTGTTGTAGCGGACCACCGAGAAATCCTTGATTGCCGCGGTGTCGTGCGTCGCGTCCGGCTTCGGCCCGGCCAGTACGCCACTGGAGCTCCACTTGAATGTCGACGGCAGGGACGGGGCGGAGGCGCTGCCCACCGGGACGAGTTGCCACTGCTGGTTGGCACTGTCGTGGTCCGTGTATTGGATGACCTTGCCCCCGTCGGCAGTGGAGCCGCCCTGCACGTCGACGGCCATGCCGCTGTAACGGTTGATCAGCCGCACATAGCCGCCCGACGAATCCGCCAACTGGAACTGCTGGTTAGCCGCGTTCAGATCACTCCACTGCACGATGTCCGTGCCGGCAGTGGTCGACCAGTTGTAATCGTCCAGCACCTTTCCGGAGTTCCGGTTCATCAATCGGTAGTAACCACCACCCGCATCGACGAACCGCCACTGCTGGTTCGCCGCGTCTTGGCGCGACCACTGCACCACCGCGGCACCATCGTTCATGGCGAAGCCGTAGTCGTCGAGCACCTTGCCGCTACTGCGGTTCACCAGCACATACCAGGTGTTCGTGTCGACAGTCGCCGCCGACGCCTTGGACGCACCGACCAGGATCGCAGAACCAGCCACGATCGCGGTCACGACCGCGGCCACCACACCACGCCACCGCTTCGAAAGCCGTCCGACCCTACCAATGGCTACCATCTACCTCCTCCTTCCTGCCTGGGCGCTGCGGCCCGTCCTGTCGGCACCGCACACCACCGGCGAGAACCGCCCGACAACCAGCCAGCTCGGCCGACATCTCGATCTCGTTAATACAGAACGGCTGCATTGAGCGGCCTGACTCATCACCGGGTAACCGCCAGTCGCCGTCCACGGTCATTCGGCAGCAGCGCCTCGCCGCTATCGCTTCACGATGCCGCGCAGGTGGGAGTGAGGGAGGAGACGGCGCCGGTGGCGGTGAAACCGACCTGGGCGGCGGCGCCTGGTGCGAGTGTGCCGTTCCACGACGTGTTGGTGATGGTGGCGGTGGATCCGCTGGTGGTCAGTGTGCCGTTCCAGAGCTGGCCGATCGAGACGCCATTGGGCAGCGACATGGTGAGTTTCCAACCGTGGATCGCCGAGGCTCCGGCGGTGACGGTGATCTGTCCCTGGAAGCCGCCCTGCCAGGAGCTCACCGTCTGGTAGGTCGCCGCGCAGCCGCTGCCACCCGACGACGGCGGATTGGGTGCCGTGCTCGCGAGGTTGTAGGCGAGGTCGGGGACGAAGTTTCCGGCCGTGTAAACGCAGCCGTCGGCTTCGCCCGGCGGTTTGACCCACAGGTAGCCGTCGACGTTCTGGTCGCCGGTGTTAAGGGTCGGGTAGGTGCCGATGCGGTGGTCGGTGTTGTCATCGCCGCACCAGTCGCCTTGGGCGCCGACGGCACCGCCGTTACGGCTGGTGTCGATGATCTGATGTTTGCCGGATATGCCTTGTGACTGCAGGTAGGAGATGATCGACCGGCCGTACGCCATCTCGTTCGACAGGGGCTGGTAGTTCGACACGTTGGTGAAGAAGCCATCGGCATACTGGATGCCGGCGGCCTTGAGGCGGCTTCCCTGCTCGGTGGCGGAGTTCCAGGCCGAGTGGCCGCCGTCGAGATACACCTTGGCGTTCGGGTCGGCGTTCTTGATCGTCTGTACCGCCCGCGCGATCGCCTGGTCACGGGCTGAGATCTCGGAGCCGCTCAGACAGGTCTGCAGGGCGAGGGCATCGGTCTCCAGAATGACGATGACCCTCCGGTTGCCCGCGCCCTGGGCGAAGCCGCCGATCCACTGCTGGTACTGGGTGTAGTCGGGGGCGCCGCCGGCGCTCGCGCCGCCGCAGTCACGGTTGGGGATCTCGTACACCGAGAGCACGGGGATCTGGTTCGCGGCGTCCGCGGCGTTGACCACGCCGGAGACCTCCGACGCCACCGTGCCGGGATTGAACGCCGCCAGCCAGCGGGCCTGCGGCTGGCTGGCGACCTTGTCCCGGATGACAGGGGTCCGCGCGTCGTTCGGGTTCGCCTCGACCCATCGGACGACCTGCGAGCTCGGGTCGCGATAAAGGGTGCCGGACAGCGTGCCGGCCCGGGCACTGCCGGTGGTGATCAGGCCGGCGGTGACGGCCGCGCAGGCGACGGCCATCGTGGCGAAGGCCGCTTTCCTGCGGCCGCCCCGCCAAGGGTGATCGCGCATGATCCATCCTCTCCGTATGGGGCGTGACCTGGGGTCATGGGGTCAGTTCTGGGCCCATTTCTGGTTGCTGCCGCCGTTGCAGGTCCACAGAATGATCTGTGTGCCGTTGGCGGTCCCGGCGCCGTTGGCGTCGAGGCACAAGCCGGACTGCCCGCTGGTGACGGTGCCGTCGGCGTTCACGTTCCACTGCTGGTCGGGCTGGCCGTTGCAGTCCCAGATGACCGCCCTGGTGCCAGGCGACGTACCGGCGCCTTCGGCGCCCAGGCACTTACCGCCGTACACCTGCAGTTGCTTGGAGGAAGTGAGCGTCCACTTCTGGTTGCTGCCGCCGTTGCAGTCCCACAACTCCACCTGGGTGCCGTTGGTCTGGGAGAGGTTCGGTACATCCAGGCACCGACCGGCGCCGACGTTGACCAGCGCCGAAGTCGAGGGGGTCGGCGTCGGGGTGGGGGTCGGCGGTTGGCCACCCTGGAACTGGGTGAAGAAGCCCCAGACCACTCCGGAGGTCCAGGTCCGCCAGCCGTCGCAGGTGCACCCGTCGATCGGCCCGGGGTCGTGACCTGCTCCGTCGAACGCAGCCCAGACGACCGGATACCCCGTCCGGCACCCGGAGTAGGTGGTGACGATATGCGTCAGGCTGCCGTACGCGGGCTCGGGCGGGTTCTGCGGGGTGCAGCCGTTGTTCCGGACGAACGTGTCACGCAGCGCCCGTCCGGAAGAGATGTTCAGTACGTTGTCCCTGATGCCGTGCAGCCCGATGTAGGCGACGGGCTGCGTGCCGCCGCTGCACCCGCTGAGATTCGCGCCGGAGTAGACCGCGACCGCGCGGAAGACGGTCGGCCGGGCACAGGCGAGCGCGTACGTCATCGCGCCGCCGTAGCTGAAACCGCTCGAGAAGATCTGCGTCGTGTCGACGCACAGGCCCCCCTCGATCTGCCGGAGCATGTCGTCGACGAAGGTCACGTCCTGACCGCCGGAGTTGCCCCAGCCGTTGTTGATGCCCTGGGGCGCGACGAAGATCGTGCTGTTGTTCGCGTTGTCCGCCAGCCGCCTGAGTCCGTAGTAGGACCAGTTGTATCCATCGGTACCGCCCGAGTCGACATCGTTCGCGGTGCCGCCCACCCAGTGGAATCCGAAGATCAACCGGTAGGGGTGGTTGTTGTCGTAGCCGGCGGGCACCCGCAGGATGTAACTGCGGTTCTGACCGCTGCTCTGAATCGAATGCGTACCGCTCGCCAGCGTCGGGGCCTTGCCGCATCCGGCGGTCGCCGCCGCGGGGCGGACAGCCGTGGACGACGGCGTTCTGCCGAGGCCGCTGCCCAGCGCCGCTCCGCCCATCGCCAGGACGACGAATACCGCGGCCACGACGGGTATGAGGAGGAACTTGGGTCTCATCTGGTCTTCCTTCTTCATCCGGGGGACGCCGACCGCCGATGCCGACCGGTCGGCGATCGGCGGCGAACCGCGTACCAGCAGGTCGACCGGCGTCCCTAGCGGGTGCGCCTAGGTCTGGCTCCATTTCTGGTTGCTGGCGCCGTTGCAGGGCCATAGCTCGACCGGTGTGCCGTTGGCGGTGGAGGCGCCGGTCACGTCCAGGCACAGGCCGGACTGGACGCCGGTGATGGTGCCGTCGGCGTTGATCTGCCATTGCTGGTTGGCTCCGCCGTTGCAGTCCCAGATCTCGACCTTGGTGCCGGCCGTGGTCTGGTTGGCATAGGCGTCCAGGCATTTGGCGCCGTTGTAGACGGTGAGCCGGCCGCCCGAAGAGGTCCAGGTCTGGCCGGAGCCGCCGTTGCAGTCCCAGATCTGCGTCTGCGTCCCGTTGGTCTGCGTGGCGTTGGGCACGTCCAGGCACCTGCCCGCCCCGACGGCGCGAATCGGTCCGGAGGCGGTGCCCCCACCCCCCGCGTCGCCGATGCTCCCTGGGACCGACTTCAGGGCGGTGTACCAGGTGGCGGCCATCTTGTCGTATCCGGTGGCGTTGGGGTGGACGCCGTCGACCAGGTCGGCGGCGGTCAGCGCGGCGTGCATGTCCACCAAGTGCACGTGCTCGCCCGCGCCGGCTTTGCTCTGGACGATGCCGGGGATCGCGGCGTTGAACGTACGGACATTCGCCTCCCTGGAGTCGCCACCGAGCGGGATGATCGTGGCGACGAAGACCTCGGCGGTGGGCACGGTTGCGGTGATGTGGTCGATCAGTGCCGACAGCCGGGCGGGTGCGTTCGCCAGGTCGTCGTTCTGGAGGACGTCGTTGGTGCCGATGTGCAGCAGGACGGTGTGCGGCGTGTAGGTGCGCAGCCAGCCGGCGATGTTCGCGTCGATCTGGTCGATGCGCCAGCCCGAGTGTCCCTCGTGGTCGTGGTCGCCCAGGCTCGCCGGCCCGTTGGACAGGGAGCCGACGAAGTCGACCCGATAGCCGGCGTTGACGAACCGCTGCCAGAGACCGATCCGGTACCCGCCGGGCACCGTCGCGCCATCGGTGATCGAGTCACCGAGCGGCATGACCCGCACGCCGCCGTTCGACTCGGCGTAGGCGGTCCCGACGCCGACGAGGGCGCCGACCGCCAGGACCAGAGCGGCGAGGACGCAGGCCCACAGCCGGAAGGCTCTGCGCATCACTCACTCCTCAGCAGTACATTCGGCGACGCGGTGCCCACCATCGGCTCATCCCTTCGCGCTTCAGCGCTCCCGCACTGTGGGAGATGGGACGGCCGCGTTCCCGGTCGCCGCATCTCTTCGGCGGTATCGCTGATGTATCGAATCGATTCGCGGAATCGATTTGACCGGAGGCTACGACGGGGGTGAAACCAGGTCAATGCCGCTTCCCCGACACTTCCGTACAGAAGGAGACGAGAAGTCGCGCACCGTCGATTCGCGCTGGTGAGTGGGCCGAACCGCGTCCAGCGACCGTCCCCGGGCGTCGGCGTTCTTTCACCGCGGTTTTCATCGGGGCCGCACGGCCTCCCGCCGCGGCCCCCGCACCGGCCCCGCAACGGCCCCCGCTCGGCGCCGCGCGGATGGTCGGCAGCGCGGCGGCTTCGACCTCGCGCCGATGAAAGCGCATGAAAGCCAGGAGGCTGCCCTCCGGCCATCGCCCGTTCTGACCTGCGTCGCCACGGCCTCCTGCCACAAGCGACACCCAGGACGCTTGACATCCCCGCGCCGCCGCCCACACTCCTGCCTGAGTCGACGTCCAGCATTCCGTCACACGTTCGGCATACCGGCTCTGCAGCGGGAACCGGCGGCGCCCAGTCTCCGGCGGTGAGGCTCCGGCACGCGCGTCGGTGTCCGGTTCCTTCCTGCTGAGAGGTGGATATGCGCACCGCCCCCGACGTCGGCTACAACGGCGCGCTCGGCGCCGGCGTGGGCACCGACTTCGGATTCGTCGGATCGGGGTCAGGCGGCGAGGTGCCCGCGTTCACCGGCATGGTGCCTGATCGCCCTGGCGAAACCGCACCGGTCCACGTCTATTGAAAGGTGACTCACTATGGTTCGGACGTCTCACGACATCCCAGGAGCCGCGGCCGGCCGGGCCGCCCGGCAGGCCAGGTTGTGGCTGGCCACCGTGCTGGCCCTCCTGGTCGCGCCGGTGATCGCGTTGGGGTCCGCGCCGCCGGCGTCGGCGCTCGGCAACGGGCTGGCGCTGACGCCCCCGATGGGCTGGAACGACTGGAACGCCTACGGCTGCAACGTCAGCGAGCAGCTCGTCGAACAGACCGCGCAGGCGATGCACAACAACGGCATGCAGGCCGCCGGCTACCAGTACGTCAACATCGACGACTGCTGGATGGCCTCCAGCCGTGACGGAAGCGGCAATCTGGTCGCCAACTCCGCGAAGTTCCCCGACGGCATCGCCGCCGTCGCGAACTACGTACACTCGCTCGGCCTGAAGCTCGGCATCTACGAGGACGCCGGCACCGCGACCTGTGCCGGATACCCCGGCAGCTACGGACACGAGCAGCAGGACGCCAGGCTCTTCGCCTCGTGGGGAGTCGACTACCTCAAAGAGGACTGGTGCAACATCCCCTTCGGCGACTTTTCGGGGCGGTCGCACCAGCAGGTCGCCCAGACCCTCTACGCGCGGATGCGCGACGCGCTCTCGGCGACCGGCCACTCGATCGTCTTCAGCATGTGCAACGGCTGGGACTCCAGCGTGCAGCCCTGGAACTGGGCGGGCCCGGTCGCGAACCTGTGGCGCACCACCGTCGACATCCAGCCGAACTTCGCCAGCATGCTGAACAACTTCCACATCAACGTCGGGCTGGCCTCGCACGCCGGGCCGGGCGCGTGGAACGACCCGGACATGCTCGAGATCGGCAACGGCATGACCGCGACCGAGAACCAGGCGGAGTTCAGCCTGTGGGCGGAGATGGCAGCGCCGCTGATCGAGGGGGGCAACGTCGTCAACCCCAGTTCGTCCACCCTGTCGATCCTGACCAACAAGGCCGTGATCGCGGTGGACCAGGACTCGCTCGGCAGGCAGGGCACGCAGGTGTCGTCCTCGGGCGGCCATGACGTGCTGGCCAAGCCGCTCGCGAACGGGGACGTCTCCGTCGTCCTGTTCAACGAGACCGGGTCGACCGCGACCATCTCCACCACCGCGTCCGCCATCGGCAAGAGCGGATCCTCCGGCTACACCTTGACCGACCTGTGGACCGGAGGCACGTCGACGACCAGCGGCACCATCAGCGCCTCGGTCCCCGCGCACGGCGTCGTCATGTACAGGGTCGCCGGCGGGACCACCGGTGGAGGCGGGGGCCCCACCTCCGGACCGATCCACGCCGTCGGGGCGGGCAGGTGCCTGGACGTGCCGAACGCGTCGCAGACCAACGGGACGCAGACACAGATCTGGGACTGCAACGGCGGCTCCGGCCAGACCTGGACCTCTTCGGGCGGCCGGCTCACCGTCTACAACGGCGCCAAATGCCTGGACGCCTATGCCAACCAGACCACGGCCGGCACCAAGGTCGAGATCTGGGACTGCAACGGCGGAGCCAACCAGCAATGGCAGATCAACCCCGACGGCACCATCACCGGCACCCAGTCCGGCCTGTGCCTCGACGTGACCGGCGCCTCCACCGCCAACGGCACACCGGTCGAGCTATGGCCCTGCAACGGCGCCGGCAACCAGAAATGGACCGTGGGCTAGCTGCACTGACCCTGAGGTCGGGCACGGGGCCTGCGGGTGAGAGGCAGCCGGGTGCGGTGTGGCCGCACCGGCGCAGTAAGGGAAGGAGTAGTCCCCCACATGGCAGAACGCATCACAGAACATCAGGCACCGGTAGGTGCCACGACCGGCCGGGCCGGGCCCGGCTCCCCGGACCGGCTGCTGCAGCGGGCCGTCGCCGCAGTCGCCGCCCTCGCCGCGGTGATCGCGCTGACAGTCGCCACCTGGCCTGCGTCGGCCGCCGGCAACCCGTACCAGCGGGGCCCGGACCCCACCCTGGCCAGCGTGGCCGCCAGCCGGGGAACCTTCGCCACCACGCAGGTCAGCGTGCCGCCCGGCAACGGCTTCAACGGCGGGACGATCTACTACCCGACCGACACCAGCCAGGGCACCTGGGGCGCGGTCGCGATCGTCCCCGGCTACACCGCCCTGTTCGCCAACGAAGAGGCCTGGATGGGTCCATGGCTGGCCTCCTTCGGGTTCGTCGTCATCGGCGTCGAGACCAACAGCCGTACCGACAGCGCCGATGCCCGCGGGACCGAGCTGCTGGCCGCGCTGGACTACCTCACCCAGAAGAGCCCCGTGCACGATCGGGTCGACGCCGCCCGGTTGTCGGTGATCGGCCACTCCGCGGGTGGGGCCGGTGCCCTCCTCGCAGCGCTCCAACGGCCCTCGCTGAAGGCCGCGGTCGGGCTCGCGCCTGGTTCGCCCGTGGGGAACCTGAACCTGTCCACCGACCGGGTGCCGACGATGATCATGGGCGGGCAGAACGACACGGTGGTCACTCCGTCCTACCTCAACGGCCTGTACGCCACCATGCCGGCCAGCACGCAGAGCGTCTTCATCCAACTCGCGGGCGCCGACCACCTGGCCTACACACACCCGAACACCACTGAGATGCGGCTGCTCATCCCCTGGCTGAAAATCTTTCTCGACAACGACACTCGCTACACGCAGTTCCTCTGCCCGGCCCTGGCGGACTCCTCGGGTGTCTCGCAGTACCGCAGCAAATGCCCGTACGTGCCCCCCGGCGGACCGGGCGACCCGACGCCCACACCGACGCCGCCAGGCGGCGCCTGCACCGCGACCTATCGCACCGTCAATTCCTGGTCCGGCGGCTACCAAGGTGAGGTCACCGTGACGGCCGGCAACGCGCCGATCAACGGATGGACCGTCCGCTGGAACGTCAGCGGCGGGCAGACCATCAGCCAGGTCTGGAACGGCACGGTGAGCACCAGCGGCTCCACCGTGACCGTGACCAACGCCTCATACAACGGCTCGCTTCAGGCGTCCGCCTCGACCACATTCGGATTCCTCGCCAACGGGACGCCGTCCGCCCTGTCCGCCACCTGCACCAGCCCGTAGGGCGGATCGCCCCTTGCCCACGGGCAAGGGGCGATCCGTTCAGTCGACGGTGCAGGCGGCGCCATTGAGGGCGAACGCGGTCGGCGCCGCCGCGTTGCCGGTCTGGTTCGCCTGGAACCCGATGTTCGTCGAGGCACCTGAGGCCAGGGATGCGTTGTAGCTCAGGTTCGTGGCCGTGACCTGGCCGCTGCTGGGGCTGTAAGTGGCGTTCCACCCCGAGGTGATGGTCTGCCCGGACGGAAGCGTGAACGCCAGGGACCAGCCGTTGATCGCGCTGGTGCCCGTATTGGCGATCGTGATGTTCTCCGTCATCCCACCGGACCAGGAGCTGACCGTCGCGGTGACGCGGCAGGCGGACGAACCGCCGGTCCCGCCACCACCGCCACCGCCACCACCGCCGCCGCTGCCGCCGCTGCCGTCCAAGCCGAAGAAGTGGATCGCGTAGGCCGCCATTCCCGGATGCGGCAGGTCATGGCCCGCTCCGGCGATGGTGTACGCCTCGACGTCCACGGTGCCGGACGAGTCGGCGAACCGCCGCCGGGTCCACCCGGACTGCGGGGTGTCGGTGGACGTGGGCGCCTGGCTCAGCCCGAAGACGTTCGTCCACTCGTCGACCTCCTCCTGCAGCATCGAGTAGGGCAGCACGGAGTCGGACGTGCCGTGCCACGCCTGGACGCGCGGCCGAGGCCCGGTGTAGCCCGGGTAGGCATTGCGGACCATGTCGCCCCACTGCTGTGGCGTCTTGTCACCGCACATGCCGCCGCCCGCCATGCATCCGTACGGGATGCCGGAGAACGGCGCTCCGGCCTTGAAGACGTCCGGGTAGGTCGCGAGCAGGTTGTTGGTCTCCATGGCACCCGAGGAGAAGCCGGTGGCGAACACGCGCTGCGGGTCGCCGCCGTAGTGCTGCTCCGCGTAGGTCACCATGTTGACGATCGACACCGGGTCGCTGCCGCCGCCATGGTGCAGGGCCGCGTCCGACCACACGTCGAAGCAGCTCGACATGCCGTTGATGCTGTGCGACGCCTGCGGGTAGATGACGATGAAGCCGTACTTGTCGGCCAGCGAGGCGAACTCGGTGCCCTGGTAGAAGCCGGGGGCCCAGCCGTTGCAGCCGTGCATCGCCACCAGGATGGCCGGGTGGGCCGGCGCGCTGCCGGGGACGTAGACGTACATCTGCATGTTGCCGGGGTTGGCGCCGAAGTTCGACACTTGGGTCAGGGACGCCGCCGACGCTCGCGGCACGAGTGCCGTGGTCATGGCCAGCGTCGCGGCCACGGCCGCGACGGCGATGCCGGCGAGCGTCTTGATGAACCGTCTCACCGTTCCTCTCCTTCTTCGCGGGCTTGTGCGTGCCCGTGATCATGTCGCAGGGATTCTCTGGGCAGGGGCGCATCGTTCGGCGGCGGCCGTCCGGGCCGCCGCGTGGTAGGGGCGGGCGCGACGCGCCGTCGGCGCCGGCCTGGTCCGGCGGGCGGGCACGACACGCGCGGTCGGTGCCGGCCCGCCGGTGAACGGGGGGATCCGGGTCAGGCCGCGGTGGTCAGTTGGGGGTGAAGTCCTGGTTGGTTCCGGCCGCGTTCTTGCACGGCCACTGGTCGAGTTGCTGGCCCTGGTTGCTGCCGGCGCCGTAGACGTCCAGGCACAACCCGCTGTTCTGGTTCTGGAAGGACCACGAGCCGTCAGACTGGGCGACCGGCTTCCACATCGTGCTCGCCGCACCGCTACGGGCCTGCTGCACGATGTCCGGACTGCCCTGCGCCGTCGAACCGCCCGCGACCCCGACCACCAGACCGGAGTTCTGCGCCTGCAACTCCCCAAAACCACTCGACCCCGGCACGAACTGGAACTGCTGATTCGACTGCCCGTTACAAGACCACTGATCGATCGCCGCACCCGCGGAACTTGTGTTCCCGTACACATCCAGGCACAGACCGTCGTTACCGACCACCAGCTGGTGATAGCCGCTCGGGAAACTCCCGCCACCGCCGCCACCGGACCCGTAGCCGGCAGCGGTGATACTGGCCTGTACCGCGTTCTCGGTGGCGTCGGTCGGGTAGCCGGAGGTCATGACGCCTTCGTAGAAGGTGCCGGCCGAGCCCTTGCTGTTGTCGCCGCCGATGCCCAGGATGATGGCGCCCTCCTTGTGCATCGGGTTGTATCCGGCGACGTTGGGGCGGGCGCCGTTGTAGAAGGTGGACAGACCACCGGACTGGGCGTTGCCCCCGCGGATGGACCAGTGGTTCGGCTCGCCCTTGACGATGGCCGTGGTGTACCGGTGGTTGATCGTCGGGTCATTGGCGTTGTAGCCGGCGTTCACCCCGGAGAACAGGCCGTTCTCCAGATCGGCCATGATCCACGGACCGTTGCCGGTGCCATACCCCCAGACCCTGATGTTGCCGAAGTAAATGGCCTCCATGTGGCCGTTGCCGGTGTCGTTGTTGCTCGTCTCGGCGTTGCCATAGTCGAAGCAGCACCCGCCGTTGTAGTGCGTGCCATCGAAGATCGCGTACTCGCCTTCGGCCTGGTCACCGGTCGCGATGCCGTTGGTACGGTCGTTGCGATAGCCGGTGCCCGCAGCGACGTACACGCCGTAGGCCTTGTGGCCGCCTACGGTGGTCGGCGCCGCGGTCGCGTTGGCGAGATTGTCCGGGCCGCCGGCCGCTCCGCCACCGGGCGCCTGGGTCAGGTTGTTCCCCCGACCGGACTGGTCATAGATGACCGTGATCACGCAACTCGTACCGGCACAGAAGGAATCCTGCGCGGCCGCGTCGGCGACTCCGCCCGCGGACAGCACCCCGATGTCGCGGGTCGTGTTATCGGAGGAGCGGCGCACCTGGTACAGCGGCCCGTTGTAGGAGGCGTAGAGCGCGCGGGTCGTGCTGTGCGCGGCGACGCACGGGGTGCCGCCGGCGGCGTAGATGTCACACGGCAGCGATGCCGCGGACGCGGTGCCGGTGACCGCCGGCGTGCCGAGGGCGAGCACGGCCGCCGCCGCGGCCATCAGGGAGGCGGCGACCGGCCGGGCCGACCGCCGGCGGATGGGGATTGGGGACATGGACAGGACCTCCGTCATCGCGGATACGGATGAAGCGGGCAGTGGTCGAGGGCCGCGCGGCCGGGCGGTGCTCAGACCCCGGTGATGGTCCATTCGTTGTTGGTGCTGGAGTTCGGCGTCCACAGCACGGTCGTGGCACCGTTGCCGGTGCTGCCCGCGCCGTCAAGCGCGGTGCCGGTGCCGCGGTTGACGATCTGGTAGCGGCCGTTGCCGACGCCGTTGAGCCGCCACTGCTGGTTGTTGCCACCGTTCCAGGCGGCCTGCAGGCAGCTCGCGCCGTTGGCGGTGTTGCCCCAGCTGTCGGCCACCATGCCGTTGGTGCGGTTGACGATGCGGTAGTAGCCGTTGCCCAGGTCCACCAGCTGCCACTGCAGGTTGGTGGACCCGTCCCAGCCCCACTGTTTGAGCACCGACCCGGACGCGACGTTGCCGCCGCTGTCGAGGACCAGCCCGCTGGTCACATTGGCGATCTTCACCCAGCCGGTCGGGGTGGTACCCGAGCCAAGGGCCGGGATCTGGCCGGAGAAGGTCAGCTTGACCACGTACCCCAGGGCGCTGAACGGGGCGCTGGACGAGGGCATCGAGATGTTCAGGCCGGAGCCGTCCTGGCTGCGGTTCGGCAGGTTCACGTACGAGCCGGCGACCTGATCGAGAAGCTGGACCGAGGTCAGGCTGCTCAGGTTTATCTGACCGGAGTTCAGAGTCGTGATGGTCAGCGTGCTTCCCGGCCAGCCCATCACGGTGGCGTACAGAACCGTGTTGTCCTTGCTGCGGGTGAACCGGATGTCCTTGTTCGTCCCCTCCCGCGGCGTGGTGAACGAGCCGCCGCCCATCTGAGTGGGGCCCTCGCCGAAGGACGCCCAGGCGCGGGTGGCGTAGATGGACTCGCCGAACCGCTTGAGGTAATCCCCCATGCCCTGCAGGATCGCCTGCTGCCCGGACGGGATGGTGCCGTCGGCCATCGGCGCGATGTTGAGGACCATGGTGCCGTTCTTGCTGACCCGGTCGATCAGCGCGTGCATCATCGCCTTGGTCGAGTAGTAGCCGATGCCGACGGTGTAGCACCAGCTGGAGCTGGAGACGCTGTCGTCGGTCTCCCAGTAGGGGGTCTGGATGCCAGCCGGGCCGCCGCGCTCGAAGTCGTACACCTCGCCCTTGTTGTCGAACCCGTCCTTGTAGGTGGCCACGACGTCCTTGTTCCAGGCGACGGCCTGGTTGTAGTAGTACGCGAGGAACTGAAGCCGCATCGACTCCTGCACCAGGTTCAGGTCGAAGTCCTGGTAGATGATGTCGGGCTGGTAGCCGTCGATGACCTCCTTGAGCTTGTCGTACCAGAGTTGGTTCTCGGCGGCCGTGCCGAGCTGGCCGTACAGCTTCTTGAGGGTGGTCGTGGACTGGGCCGGGACATGGTCGTAGTAGCCGTTGAAGTGGTAGGCGTGGTGTAGCGACACGTACAGCTTCAGGCCCTTGGCCCGGATGGCGTCGGCGTGCTGGCGCAGCAGGTCGAGCCTGGGCCCGGTGGCGACGGAGTTCCACTCGTTGGCGCTGCTGTTCCACATCGAGTAGCCGTCGTGGTGCTCGGCGACCGGGCCGGCGAACTTCGCGCCGGCGTCGGCGAACAACTGCGCCCACACGCTGGGGTCCCAGTTGCCGCCCGCCGACTTCAGCTTCGGCGCGAACTGCACCCAGTTGCCGGCCTTGTCGCGGGCACCGTTGATGAAGTTGTGGTACGGCCACACCGACGGGTCCCCGTAGGTCGCGATGTGGTGGTTGTTCTCGGCCGAGCCGCCGATGTACATGTTCCGCGGGTACCACTCGTTGCCGAACGCCGGGACGCTGAACACGCCCCAGTGGTAGTAGATGCCGAACTTGGCGTCCTGGTACCACTCGGGCGCCGGCGGGTGCTGGTCCACCGACGCCCAGGTCGCGGTGTAACTGCTCGGGCCGGTGGTGGCGCTGGCGGTACGGAAACCCAGCAGGCCGGCGGCGACGGTGACGCCGGCCGAGGTGAGAAGGCTCCGGCGGCTCAGCTGGAACTGGTGCGAAGGCATGACGGGGGACCTTTCGGCGGTGCGGAGTACTTCGAGGGACGTGGGGCCGGTGGGGCGAGTGGGCGTCCGGCCCGGCGGGGGGCGCCTGCGGTCGGGTTGATCAGCCGGCGGTGCAGGCGGTGCCGTTGAGCGCGAAGTTCGAGGGCACCGGATTACTACTGCTGTTCCAGGAGCCGTTGAACCCGAAGCTCGTACTGCCGCCCGTGGCGAGGGAGCCGTTGTAGGAGACGTTCTTGGCGGTCACGGCCGACCCGCTCTGGGTCACGGCGGCGTTCCACGCCTGCGTCACCTGCTGCCCGGCGCCGAACGACCAGGTCAGCGTCCAGCTCGAGACCGGATCGCCGAGGTTGGTCACGCTGACGTTCGCGCCGAACCCACCGGGCCACTGCGAGCTGATCGTGTACTTCACCGAGCATCCGCCGTTGCCCGGAGGCGTCGGCGTCGGGGTGGGAGTGGGCGAACCGTCGCCGCCGTACGGGACGCCGCTGCCGAGCGCGGACAGGACCGCGTCGTAGGCGGGCTTCTTGTTGCCGCCGCCGTCGAACAGCAGGGGGTTCTCACCGGAGCGCCAGGAGTCGCTGTCGCGGATGCCCCACACGGTGATGCCGGCGCAACGGGAAATGTTCACGCAGGCCTTGACGGTGTTGGAGTAGGCGGTCGCCGGCGCCTGCGCGATGTCCAGCTCGGTCAGCTGGACGTCGACGCCGAGGGCGGCGAAGTTGGACAGGGTGGTCTGGAAGCTCGCCGGCGGGCCGCCCGAGCCGAAGTGGCTCTGGAAGCCGACGCAATCGATGGGCACGCCACGGGCCTTGAAGTCCTTGACCATGGCGTAGACGCCCTGCGTCTTCGCGTCGGTCCAGTTCTCGATGTTGTAGTCGTTGTAGCAGAGCTTGGCGTTCGGGTCGGCCGTCCGCGCGGTACGGAACGCCTCCTCGATGAAGCCGTTGCCGAGCACGTTCTGGAAGACCGAGCTGCGGTGCTGGGTGCTGCCGTCGGCGAACGCCTCGTTCACCACGTCCCACGCGTAGATCTTGCCCTTGTAGTGGGTCATCTCGGTGGTGATGTGGTTGTCCATCACGCTGCGCAGTGTGTTCGGGTCATTGATGCCGCTGACCCAGCCGGGCAGTTGGGAGTGCCAGACGAGCGTGTGGCCGCGCATGCGCTGCCCGTGCGCCTGAGCGTGGTTCACGATCTGGTCGGCGGGGCCGAAGTTGAACGAGCCGCGGGACGGTTCGATGGTGTCCCACTTCATCTCGTTCTCCGGGGTGATCATGTTGAATTCCCGGTCCAGGATCGTGGAGTACGTCGAGTCGCCGAGCTTGCCGGCGGCCACCGCGGTACCGAAGTAACGCCCGGACGCCGCGGCCTGCGCGCCCAGCGTGCCGGCCGCCTGCGCCGGCCGGGGAACGAGCAATGCGGCTCCGGCGACCGCGGCGGCGGCCGACAGCACCGAGACGAGCGCCCGTATCCGACGGGGTCGGATCAGAGGTTTCATGATTCTCCTGGGGTTCAATCTCTCGACCATGAGGGGGTTCCGGGTGGTCAGCGAGGGGTGAAGTCCTGGTTGGTTCCGGCCGCGTTCTTGCACGGCCACTGATCCAGCTGCTGGCCCTGGTTGCTTCCGGCGCCATAGACGTCCAGGCACAGACCACTGTTCTGGTTCTGGAACGACCACGAACCATCCGACTGCGCAACCGGCTTCCACATCGAACTCGCCACACCATTACGGGCCTGCTGCACGATGTCCGGACTCCCCTGCGCCGTCGAACCACCCGCCACCGCGACCACCAAGCCGGAGTTCTGCGCCTGTAGTTCCCCATAACCATTCGACCCCGGCACGAACTGGAACTGCTGATTGCTCTGCCCGTTACAAGACCACTGATCGACCGCCGCACCAGAAGCACTCGTATTGCCGTACACATCCAGACACAGACCATCGTTACCGACCACCATCTGGTGATAACCGCCCGGGAAACTCCCGCCGCCGCCACCACCGGACCCGTACCCGGCAGCCGTGATGCTCGCCTGCACCGCGTTCTCGGTCGCGTCGGACGGATAGCCGGAGACCATGGCGCCCTCATAAAAGGTGCCCGCGCTGAGATTGGCACCGCCGCCGGGCTTGCAGCAGTCACCGCCGCTGCCCAGCACGATGGCGCCCTGCTTCTTCATCGGGCTGTATCCGTTCGGCAGGCCGCCGTCCCACAGCGTGGTCATCCCGCCGGCCTGGGCGTCACCACCCTTGATCGCGAACCGCGACGTGCCGTTGTTCTTCAGCATCGCCGTGACGTACCGGTTCGTGAACGCCCGCTGGTTCTGGTTCCACGACTGGCTGCCGCCGGGATACAGCCCCCACTCCAGGTCCGCCTGGACCCAGGGGCCGGAGCCGGAGCAGCCGCCGAACCAGCAGGAGGTGCTGAAGTTGATCGCATCCATCGCGCCGGCGGCGTCGGCTTTCCTGGTCGTCTCGCTGTTGCCGTAGTCGAAGCAGCAGCCGCCGTTGACGTGCGTGCCGCTGGTCACCATGTACATGCCCTCAGGCGCGGTGCCGGTCGGGACGCCCGTCAGGTGGCCGTCCCGCCAGTAGCTGTTCCCGGGGTTGATGTAAAGCGAGTAGGCCTTGCCGCCGCCGACCGTCAGCGACTCGGTGGTCGCCTTCGCGGGGCTGCTCTGGCTTGAGCCGGGGACCTCGCTCGATCCCTGGTACCACAGGTCGTTGCCGTGTCCGGACTGGTCGTAGACGACGGTGATGACGCAGGTGGTGCCGGCGCAGAAGGAGTCCTGCGCCGCTGCATCGGCGAAGCCGCCCGCAGCCCGCACGCCGATGTTCCTCGTCGTGCTGTCCGACGATCGCCGCACCTGGTACAGGTTGCCGCTGTACGACCCGTACAGCGCGCGCACCGTGCTGTGTGCCGCGACGCAGGGTGTGCCGCCGGAGGCGTAGATGTCACAGGGGTTGTTCGCACCGGCCGCCGATGCCGGCGCCGACCATGCCGGTGCGGCGGCGATCAGCAGGGCCAGCACCGCGACCAGCCACGCGACGGTGGCAACCGGCGACCGCCATCTATACGCCACACGGCCCGGCAGGGGAATGGATGGAGTGTGCAATGTTCTGCTCCTCGGATGGCCGGCGACGGGCGTTCGGTTTCGATCTGGTCGGCTCCGGTGTATTCCAGATCAAGGCCGACGCCCGCCGCCGGTGAATGGGGGATCCTGGTCAGGCCGGGTGGTCAGCGGGAGGTGAAGTCCTGGTTGGAACCGGCCGCGTTCTTGCACGGCCACTGATCCAGCTGCTGACCCTGATTACTGCCGGCGCCATAGACGTCCAGGCACAACCCACTGTTCTGGTTCTGGAACGACCACGAACCATCGGACTGCGCCACCGGCTTCCACATCGTGCTCGCCGCACCATTACGCGCCTGCTGAACGATGTCCGGACTCCCCTGCCCCGTCGAACCGTTCGCCACCCCGACCACCAGACCGGAATTCTGCCCCTGCAACTCCCCAAAACCACTCGACCCCGGCACGAACTGAAACTGCTGATTCGACTGCCCGTTACAAGACCACTGATCAATCGCCGCACCCGAGGCACTCGTATTCCCGAACACATCCAGGCACAACCCATCGTTACCAACCACCAACTGGTGATAACCGCCCGGGAAACTCCCGCCACCGCCGCCACCGGACCCGTACCCGGCAGCCGTGATACTGGCCTGCACCGCATTCTCCGTCGCATCGGAGGGATAGCCATTGGTGACGGCGCCCTCGAAGAACTCGCCCTGGCCACTGTTGCTGTTGTCACCGCCGGTGCCGAGCAGGATCGAGCTGTCCACCCGCATCGGTGAATAGCCGTTGGGCAGCGCGCCCGAATACGGTGTCGTCAGCCCGCCGCTGGCGGCGTTGCCGTATTTCAGCGTGAAATTGCTGGTGCCGTTGTTCTTCTCCCAGGCGCTGACGAACGGGAAGTGCACCCCGGAGTTGTTCGGATCCTTATTGGAACCGGTGCCGGTGTGGTACATGCCGTTCTCCAGGTCGGCCTCCACCCACGGGCCGCTCCCGACGCATCCGCCGAACCAGCAGGCGGTGCCCCACTCGATCGCGTTCATGGTCGCGTTGCCGGTGTCGGTGTGGGAGTTCTCGCCGCTGCCGTAGTCGAAACAGCACCACTGGTTCACGTAGTTCGACGAGGTCACCATGTAGATGCCTGCGGGCTGCGAGCCCGTCGGTACGCCTTTGGCGTGGTCGACCCGGTAACCGGTGCCCTGTGTGGACTTGATCCCGTACACCGTGTGACCGCCCACCGTCACCGGCAGCGCCATCGCGTCCGCCCCGATGTCGGCACCGTTGGGCCCAGGCCCCTTCCAGAGGCCGCCCCAGGAGATCGGCAGATCATTGTGGTTGGCGGTCTGGTCATAGATCTTCGTGATCGTGCACGAGGTGCCCGCGCAGAACGACACCTGCGGGGCGGCGTCCGCGACCCCTCCGGCCGACAGTAGGCCGATGTCGAGGTACTTCTGGTCGGACTTGCGCTGGATCTGGTAAAGCGGCCCGTTGTACGACGCGAACAGCGCACGGGTCGTACTGTGCGCCGTCGCACACGGCGTACCCCCTGCGGCATAGATGTCGCACGGGAGCGAAGCCGCCGCTGCGGTATTGACCGCCACCGGGGTGCCGAGGGCGAGCACGGCCGCCGCCACGGCCAGCAGGCACGCGGCCAGCAGCCGGACCGGCCGCCGCAGGCCGATGGGAACTGGGAACATCAGTACCTCCGTCGTTCGCAGATGCGGCTCGACCGACGAGGACTCCCTCAGCGGAGGTGAAGTCCTGGTCGGCGCCGGTCGTGTTCTTGCCGGGCCACGGCCCGGCGGAAGGTCAGGTCGGCGGGGAGATGTCGTTTCGCGTCAGCTCAGGTAGTACTGGGGTGCCGTCGGGAGTCTCCGGACCCGGGAGGCCGCATGCGCCGGCACGATCGCCACGGCGCCGGCGGACGCGGCGATGGCCAGCGGCACGGCGGCCGAGAGGAACGGGCGGACCCGAGATCGTCGCATCGTCTCTCCCCCTTCGTCGTCTCGCTTGCTGCGGATGGCGATACCGCGGATCCGGCCATCCGGCGGTGGCCGGCGAACGGTTTCCACAGCTTGCGAATCGATTCGAAAGTCGCCCGGATGCTACGACCGGAGTCCGCGGAGGTCAACGTCCGGCCACAGGCCGCCGCCGTACGGGCACCGTTCCCCTGCTCAGGAAGCCGTCCATGGCGAGCGGCCGTCCGATCGTCTTTCACGGGCCTTTCAAAGCCGCGGACTCTCCGGCTCTCGGATGGCTCCGGCGCCAGGTGATCGGCAGGGCACCAGCCGATCACGACGCCACCGACCACGACGCCCGGCCGGCCGCATTGCTCGTCAATACGCCGATGGATGACTACAATCCGTGGAATTCGACGAAACGATTCGACTGATTCTCGTGGTCCCGTCGAACAGACCGGCCGCTCGGCGACCTGCGCTCCGGCGCCGCGAAGGAGCTCGATGAACATCGGGGAGATCGCCCGACGCGCCGGAGTGTCGCGCAGCACCGTGTCGTATGCGCTCAGCGGCAAACGTACGGTTTCCGAGGCGACCCGCCAGCGCATCCAGGCGGTCATCGACGAGCTGGGCTACCGCCCGAACGCCACCGCGCGGGCACTAAGGGAGGGCCGTAACCGCACGCTCGGGCTGGTCATCCCGCCGGCCCGAGGACGGCTGACCTTCATGCAGCTGGAGTTCGTCGCCAGCGTCACGGAGGCCGCCGACCGTGCCGATCTGGACGTGCTGCTGTCGTCCTCCGGCGGCGACCACGACCGTTCCTTCGAACGGATCGTCGACGGGCGCCGCGTAGACGGTGTCATCCTCATGGAGATCCGCCTGGACGATCCTCGCGTCAGGCGGTTGAAGGCCTTGGGGCTGCCGTTCGTGACCATCGGCCGCACCGCCCGGCCGCAGGGGATGTGCTGGATCGACGTCGACTTCGCCACGCTGGTCGGCCGATGTGTGAACCATCTGGCCGACCTCGGGCATCGCCACATCGCGCTGATCAACCGCTCCACCGAGCTCGTCGCCTCCGGCTACGGCCCCGCGCACCGGGCCCGCGAGGGCTTCGCCGACGCCGTCGCCCGCCACGGCATCGACGGGATGGAGTTCTGCTGCGCCGACGACGCGTCGGCCGGCGAGACGTGTGTCCAGGAGATCCTGCGCGCCCACCCCGAGGTCACCGCGGTCACGACGGTCAACGAGGCGGCGCTGCCCGGCGTCCAGCGGGCTCTCGAGGATGCCGGGCTGAACATCCCGGCCCGCTTCTCCATCGCCGGCGTCGCCGCGCGCTTCTGGGCCGAGCAGTTCCGTCCCCAGCTCACCGCAGCCGACCTGCCCGCGGTGGATATGGGGGCGACCGCCGTCGACTTCCTCGTCGAACGCATCGCCGAGCCGGACGGGCCGCCCAGGCAGCACCTGTTCGTTCCGCCGATCTCGCTGCGCAACAGCACCGGTCCGGCGCCCGCAGCGCGCTGAACTTCGAGACGCAACGCCTGTTCCGCGATGGGCAGGGATGCCGTTCAGTCCGCCCGGCAGTCGACCAGGACCTTCATCACGCCCATGCCGGCATCGAGCGCATCGAAGGCCTGCGCGGCCCGTTCGAGCGGTTCGATCCGGGAGATCAGCGTCCGGGCGGGGACGTCCCCGTCCGCGATCAGGCCCACGGCCGTCTCGAAGTCCGCCCGATCGTAGAGGCAGGCGCCGACCAGGGTGAGCTCGCGCGATAGTAAACGGGGCAGGCTGATCTCCCGTGGAGCCGGGTGCACGGCCACCTGCGCCATGCGACCGCGGACGGCCAGCGCGTCGACCGCGGTGGCGACACCGGCCGCGAGGCCGGAGACCTCGAAGGCCACCGCGGCGCCCGCGCCGGCGGTCCACTCCCCGACCACCAGGGCGAGGCGATCGCCGCTCGGGTCGAGCGTGCGCAGGCCGAGCTCTTCGGCGACGGACGTGCGGTGCGGGTCGGCCTCCACCAGCAGCACGTCGGCTCCGGTCCGGCGGGCGACGATCGCGACGAGCAGCCCGGTCGGGCCGCCGCCGACCACGATCGCCTTCTCCCCCGGCCGCAGGCCCGCACGCCGTACGGCGTGCACGGCCACGGCGGTGGGCTCGGCGAGGGCGGCGTGGTCGAGGCGCGCCTCGAGCGGGAGCCGGACCAGCGCGGAGGCGGGCACCGTCCAGCTGTTCTGCAGGGATCCGGGCGCGTCGATGCCGAGGAAGATCAGCCGGTGGCAGAGGTGCGGATGGCCCGCTCGGCAGGCCGGGCAGCCCCCGCACCTGATCAGCGGCATAATGGTGACCTGGTCGCCCGGCCACCATTCGCGGACGTCGGGCCCCACTTGGGCGATCCGGCCGGACATCTCGTGTCCGATCACGCGGGGCGGATCCACCCGGCCGTCCATGTCGCCATGGAAGATGCGCAGGTCGGTGCCGCAGATCCCGGTGTAGGCCACGTCGACGCGGACGTGGCCGGCAGGCGGCGGTGTGGGCTCGGCGGTGCCGAGCGTCAGGCGTCGGGCCCCGGCGTAGACGACGCACCGATGGTTAGCCAGGCCTGTCATCGCGGATTCTCTCGTGTCGAGGAGCGGAGGCTCATGTTCCCGGCGGCCGGAGCGTCGAACGGAGTGCGGTACGACGGCGGGCGCGTGCGCAGGTCGAGCCGCAGCGTCAGGCGGACACGGGTCGAGCGGGGCAGTTCCACGAGGAGCCAGGGGCCGTCGGCGCGCGTCTCGGCGGACGTCACCGCAGGCCGTCCGTGCCCGTAGTCGTACAGGTCTCCGATCCAGGCCGGGTCCCGGCAGACGGTGTGGCGCACGGTACGGATCGTGTGCTCGGCGAACGCGCCGGCCTGGACGATGACGCGGCGCGTGGCCTCCGGATCGAGGTTGACCAGGTCGACGACGGTCGCGTCCGGATCGATGGCGGAGACGAGGGCCGCCACCGACGGCGGCAGGCCGGGGCGGCGGGCGTCCGCGTCGTAGTGGCGCACGCGCGCCTGTTGCAGCCCGCCGTTGTAGATGACCTGCGGGCCACCCCAGGTCAGCTGGACCAGCGCCTCGGTCACGACCGGGTTCGACTGCTGCCAGAGGTGGATGTCGGCCTCCGGCACCTCCCCGCCGCGGTAGTGCTCCATGCGGGTCAGGCGATGCCGCACCTGGGCCTGGGCGGCGGCGAGGATCCGTTCCGGGTAGCCGGGGTCGTCACCGGCGAGGAAGGCGAACCAGGGCTCCTCATGCCCGGCCTCCTCCTTGCTGCGGAACGGCCGCACGGTCCGCCAGTCGTACCCGCAGGCCGCGCGCAGCCGCTCGACGCGTTCCCGGTCGGGTACGGAAGCAGAGTGGTGCCACAGTGCGACGGGCACCCCCATCAGCATCGGATTGTGGTCGAACCAGCCTTTGTCGCCGTACCGGAATGGCACGTGCAGGGTCGGGGTGTGCACGTCCTCCGCCAGTTGCACGGTCCATTTCGACCGGATGCTGGAGTCGGCCTCGGCGAAGGCCATGACCTTGCCGTGCGCGATCATCTCGTCCAGCGCCGGGCGTACGAGGTCGAGGAAGGAATCGTCGCCGGTCGCGGCGGCGCCCGCCAGGGCCCCGACCATCGCGGCGTGTCCGACGCTGTACCAGCCGTGCGGCCAGGACCAGCCGTAGTGCCCGCCGTACCAGCGGCCCTCCAGCAGACCGCCGACCGTGCCGTCGGGGGCGACGTTGTCGGGAATGACACCGCCGTTCGCGGCCGCGCGCTCGCGCCACGCGCCGATGTACTGGGCGATCCAGTCCCGGTAGCGCGGCTCGCCGGACAGTATCCAGGCGTTGAGGACGAGCCCGGAGGCGGCGAGGTTGACCGCGGTGTCACCGGCGCCCATGCGGCGGCGCATCTCCTCGCCGAGCCGCGGGTCACGGTCGCGCTCCGGTTCGCCGGTGCCGGGCGGCAGCACCCAGTCGAGTGGGAAGCCGTACGTCGCGGCCTCCTTGGGCAGCCAGGGGTAGCTCGCGCCGTCGAAGAGCCCTTCCCTCCGCGGGTCGCTGCCGTTGTGCGCGCGCCGGATGATGCGGTGCTCGGGGTCGTAGTTGCCGTGTACCGGGTCGGCGTACAGGTCGGCGAACCGCAGCGCCCGTTCCGCCCAGCGCTCGGGCGCGGCCATGCACAGGAAGTAGAACAGCAGCAGGCTCTCGCCCTGGTGGAACCAGTCGTAGCCGCGCTCGTACTCCTCGTGCAGCATGCCCAGCTCGGTGAGCTGACGGGTCACGCCGTGCCAGTGACGTTCGGACGCGGCGAGCAGGTCATCGGCCCCGCCCAGCAGGTACAGCTGCGGCCAGTTGAAAAACGTCTCATAGAAGTCGTCCACGCCGTCGCGCGAGGTGAGCCGGCCGTTGTAGAGCAGACGTCCGTCCGGTCCGGTGAAGTCGTGCGCGAATCGGCGCCAGGCGTGGTCGAGCAGGTCGAACAGCCCGCGCTGCGCGATCGCCCAGCCCGGCGGTTCGAGCACCGGTACCGAGGCCGTGATGACGGGGAGCATCCGGGTTCTCCAATCCAGGGCGCGGCCGCGCCCGGCGAGGAGCGTGGACGCGTGTACGTGTCGCCGCGGGGCGGCCGGTCGGGTCAGTCCTTCGTCGCGCCGGCGAGCATTCCGGCGACCAGGAAGCGCTGGGAGAAGACGAATACGGCGAGCACCGGTGTGATCGCCAGCAGCGTCGCCAGGGCGAGCTCGGGCCGCTCGACCGCGAGCGTGCCGGCGGTCGGGTTGAACTGGGGGACGTTGTCGAGCAGCGTCCCGAGACCGACCTGAACGGGGAACTGGCGGCTCTCGGGCAGCAGGACGTAGGGCAGGAAGTAGTTGGTCCAGTTGGCGACGAAGCCGAAGAAGCCGACCAGCGCGACGACCGGCGCGGCCAGCGGCAGGGCGATGCGCCGGAACGCGCCGAACTCCGAGCAGCCGTCGAGCTTCGCGGCGGCCAGCAGCTCCCTGGGCAACGCGGTGCTGAAGTAGATGTAGGTCAGGTACACGCCGAAGGGATAGAACGCGTACGGCAGCACGATCGACCACATCGAGCCGACCAGGTGCACCGCGTTGATCTCGAGGAAGAGCGGCACCACCAGCGTCGCGTTCGGCATCAGCATCACGACGAGGGTGGCCAGGAGGAGGGTGCGCCGGCCGCGGAACTCGGTCATCGCGAGCGCGTAGCCGGCCGGGATCGTCACGGCCAGCGTGATCGCGAGGGCGAGGAACGAGTACAGCGCCGAGTTCCGCAGCCACAGGAGGATCGCGTCGTCCTGGTACGCCGTCAGCCTGTCCCAGTTGTGGCGCAGTGCCGACCAGGACCCGAAAGACAACGGGTTGCCGTGCACGAGCTGCGCGTCGGTCTTGGTGGCGGCCAGGGCCAGCCAGAGCACCGGGACGAAGAAGAACAGCAGGAACGCGACGAGCACGAGGGCGCGCAGCGGGTTCGGCGGCCGCCGGCGGGCGGCGCGGCGCGGTCGTCTCCGGCTCGCCGCCTCCCGTGCGGCGCCGGCGCGGGCGGACCCGGCGGGACGCCGCCGTGTGTCAGTCGGCATCGAAGAACCCCGATCGGGCGACGAACAGGCCCGCGACCACGAGCCCGACCACCAGCAGCTCGACCGAGACGGCCGCGGCGGTGTTCACGTTGTTGTTCTGGAAGGCGAAGTCGTAGGAGAGCTGGTTCGGCGAGTAGTCCCGGCCGGCGACGCCGTTGCTCGCCTGCGACAGCAGTTGCGGCTCGACGAACAACTGCGTGCCGACGGCGAAGGCGAGGATCACCATGTAGACGATCCATTTGCGCAGCAGTGGGATCTGGATGCGGCGGGCGATCTGCCAGGGCCCGGCCCCGTCGATCCGCGCCGCCTCCAGAACGTCGGTGGAGATGGTGTTCAGCGCGCCGTACATGACGACGATCCAGCCGCCCGCGCCGGTCCAGAACGCGATGACGGCGAGCAGGATGGGCAGGTGTCCGGGCGCGATGACCTGGGGGAAGGTGCCGAGGCCGAAGGCGCGCAGCAGGAAGCCGGCCGGGCTCACCGCCGGGTCGAGCATGAACAGCCAGACCATCACGCTCGCCGCCCCGGCCAGCGCCCCGGGGATGTAGTACAGGAACCGCAGCGTCCGGTCGGCGGCGCGCGCGGTCAGGCCGTGCAGCAACAGCGCGAGCCCGACCACCAGCACGACCAGCGCGACGAGCCAGAAGAGCAGGTACAGCGCCACGTGGCCGATCGCCGGGACGAACCGGAAGTCGGCCGCCGCGGAGGTGAAGTTCGCCAGGCCCGCGAAGCGACCCGTCGCGTCGGTGAAGGCGAAGTCGATCGCGTAGACCGTCGGGACGACGCCGAACGCGATCAGCAGCACGACGTACGGGGCGACGAAGGCGTGGCCGGCCCGGCCGGGCCACCACGCGCGTCGTGCGCGCGGTGCGCCGGCCCGGCCGCCGACGGTGGTGGAGGGTGTACTCACGGGCCGACCTTGTACCCGTCGGCCCGCGCGTAGTTCGCGATGGCGGTCTTCCAGGCGGGGAGCAGCGAGACGACGGTCTTGCCGGCGGTCATCCCCGGGGTGACGGTGGCCGCCCAGATCGCCTCCTGGCTGAACTGCCCGTAGCCCCAACCGGACCACACCTGGCCGGCCGCGGTCTGGAGAGGCCCGGAGATGTCGTTCGCGTAGTAGTGGGACGCGGTCTGGTTCGCCAGCCACGTCCTGGCTGCGGACGCGTACGCGGGATAGCCGGGGGCGACCTTCCCCTGGTAGTCGTTCGCGGTGGTCACCCAGGTGAGGAAGTCGGTGGCCGGCTTGATATGAGCGCTGTGCGCCGACAGCAGCCAGGTGCCACCACCGACGTTGCCCACGGTGGGGTTCGGGTCGCCGGACCACTGCGGCATCGGGGCGGCCGCGACCTGGCCGGCGGGGGTCTTGAACGTGCCCTGGAAGAGCGCGCCGCCGAACCATGCCGGGCCGGGCAGCATCAGGATCTTGTCGGCCTGGTTCTTGTCGAAGTCGGAGCTGAACACGCTGCTCATCGTCATGGTGTGGTTCTTGACCAGGGTGTCCAGCAGCGACGCCATGCGGGTGCAGTTCGCGCTGGTGGTGTCGACGGTGATCGACCGGGAGCCGGTGATCTGGTTGGCGCCGCACTTGCCGGCCCACATGTAGATCTCCGGGGTGAAGCTGTCGCCCGCCGAGCCGACCAGGTAGCCGGGGTGCTGGGCGGCGACCTTCTGGCCCAGCGCCTCGAAGCCCTCCCATGTCTTGGGGACCTCGTAGCCCCACTTCTTCATGAGCGGGGCGTTGTACCAGAGCACCGTCTGGGACAGGTCGTTGCGCAGGCAGTACAGCGTTCCGTTCACCGTGCACGGGGCATTGGCGTTCGGGGCCCATCCGGAGAGGGTCGACTGCGGGATCAGGCCCTTGTTCAGCGGGGCGGTGAAGCCCGCCTGCACCGCCCAGGAGGCCTCGTTGTTCTGCGTGCTGAAGACGACGTCCGGCCAGCCCTTGCGGGTGCGGTTGAACAGGCTCACCTTGGTCTGCAGGTAGTTCGAGCCGTTGGCGTCCCCGTCGTAGGTGACGATGTCCATCTTCACCGTGGGGTGTTGCTTCTGGTACAGCTGGGCGGCCGCGAGTCGCGTCGAGTCGACCCACACCGTCAGCGGACCGGCGGTCTGTGGCGCCTCGCGGAACCCGCCCTGGGTGCCGCCGGTGGTGCCACCGGACCCGCTGCCGCAGGCCGCGGCAGCCGCCAGGACGAATGCGCTGCCGAGGGCCATGAACGCGGCGCGCCGGCGGGCCCTGCCCGATGTCCTCGCGCCGTCGGCGCGGACCTTCACTGTCATGAGCTGCTCCACTGACGTACGGGCGCCCGCCGGCCGGATCTCGCAGGCGACGGCAGGCGATATGTGTCCGACTCATCTGGGAGCCCCCGCATGACCGAGATGGTCCGCACGGCCACCTCGATCACCCCCTTATCACGGCAAACCTGGCGATTCGTCGTGGCCCCATGAGAGCGCCCGCACACTCTGACAGTCAAGAGGATAAGCACACCTATTTTTTCGAGCATGTTACGGGCAGTGGATGTTCCTAGCCGCTTGACGTGTGAATCCTCGGGACCCGCAGGATCGGACAGAGGATGAGTCATACTTATCTACCGACCTCAGCCGCCGGATATGTATGCTCTCCGCAATGGTGTGGCGATGGGCCATACTCTCGGTGTGGACCGCGACGAAGGAGGCAGCCCGGTGGACGGCACGCCCGTATCGGCGCCGGCCGATGGGTCCGCGCGGGAACGGGACGGCGCGCAGCGAGCCGGTGCGTACCGGCCCCGCTACGAGCTGGTGGCCGAACAGATCCTCGAGCTCATCGCCGAGCTACGGCTACACCCCGGTGACCGCATGCCCACCGAGAACGAGCTGGCCGCGCGGCTCGGTACCGGCCGGACGGTCGTGCACGATGCCGTCAAAATCCTCTCCGCGATCGGCCGGGTACGCGCGCAGAAAGGCCGCGGGCTCTACGTCGCGGACGACGAGGGCATGCTCGGCTCGTCGCGCTGGGGGGGTTTCTTCCTGCCGACGGACCTCGACCACGTGTACATGCTGTTCGAGTTCCGCCGGGTACAGGAGACCGCGGCCAGCCGGTTGGCCGCGACCCTGGCCACCCCCGCCGAGCTGCGCGCCATCGAGACCGCGGCCGAAACCTGCCGCGAAGGCCACGCGACCGGGCAGTCCGCGCTGTTCGACCGCGGCGACGACGACTTCCACCTCGGCATCGCCACCGCCTCGCACAACCCGTTCCTCGTCGCGGCGGTCCGCGAGGCCCGCCGCCTGCAGCGCCAATCCAGCGCCATCGGGCTGCACGGCACGGTCGGCGGCCACGCGGAGGAGGCGGTCGAGGAGCACGCCGCGATCTACCAGGCGATCCGCGACGGCGACCCGGACGCGGCCGCCCGCGCCGCCGCCGTCCACCTGGACAACACGCTCGAGGACTACCGGCGGGAGATCCAGCGCCGCGTCTTCGGCTGATCCCCCGCCTGGCTTGGGAACGGGGCTGCGCGTCGCCGAATCGGTTCGAAAGGCCCGTGAAAGGCCATTGACCCCCTTGATCACCGGTCATACCATCCGCTCGAACCGGTGCTAGCGAATCGATTCGAAAGGTCGAGCCATCGGCGGCCACCAGCAGGGCCGTCCCCGTCCTGAGAGGCATTCCGTCATGTCTTCCTCACTTCCGTTCGGCCGCCGCAGATGGGCGGCCGCGGCCAGAACCGCCGCCGTCGGACTGGCCGCGGCATTCACCCTCATCTCCCCGGCGGCTCCCGCATCGGCGGCCACCACGACGATCTATGCCTCGCCGTCGGGCAGTGGCAGCGCCTGTACCTCCGCAGCGCCGTGCTCACTGGCGGGCGCGCAGGCGGCGGTGCGGTCGATGAACGGCGGGATGTCCGGCGACATCGTCGTGCAGCTCGCCGACGGCGTCTACCGGCAGACCGCGCCATTGCGGTTCACCGCGACCGACTCCGGCACCGGCGGTCACACCGTCAGCTGGCAGGCTGCTTCCGGGGCGCATCCGGTGGTCACCGGCGCCCAGGCGGTTACCGGATGGAGCCTGGCCGACTCGTCCAAGAACATCTGGAAGGCGAGCGTGGGGACCGGCTTCGACACCCGGCAGCTCTACGTCGACGGCGCGCCGGCCATCAGAGCCCGTACCCAGGTGAACCGCTCCGACTTCACCGCCAACAGCAGCGGCCTGCACTTCTCCAACAGCGCCC
This sequence comes from Actinoallomurus vinaceus, assembly GCF_039542055.1. NCBI lineage: Bacteria > Bacillati > Actinomycetota > Actinomycetes > Streptosporangiales > Thermomonosporaceae > Actinoallomurus > Actinoallomurus vinaceus. Next base: position 614,863 of record NZ_BAABHK010000005.1, on the reverse strand, counting down.
TGGGATACCTCAACAACCTGGCGAACCAGAACCGCGTCGAGGTCGAGGCCATCGGTTCCTGGACCGACCGGTACGTAACCGTGCAGAGCATCGGCGGTAACCAGATCACGATGCAGCAGCCGGCCTGGAACAACAACACCTTCGGGTGGGACACGTTCACCAACCCGTTCCGTGCGGGCCCGCTGTACGTGGAGAACGCCTACGAGTTCCTCGACTCACCCGGCGAGTGGTACCTCAACACCGGTACCGGCGCCTTGTACTACATTCCGCGGTCCGGGCAGAACATGAGCAGCGCCGACGTGGAGCTGCCGCGGCTGCAGTCGCTGCTGGACGTCGGCGGCACCTACGACGCCCCCGCCCACGACATCTCCTTCTCCGGCATCACCTTCACCGGGACGAGCTGGCTGGGGCCGTCCAGCAACCAGGGCTTCGCGGACCAGCAGACCGGTGGCTACCTCGCCGGGAACTGGTCATGGCCGACGTTCGGATCGTGTAACTCGGGCTGCACCGCGTTCGAGGCCGCCCGGCCGCACTGGAGCCAGATGCCGGGCGCGGTGCAGGTCTCGGCCGCCGACCACATCGCCTTCAGCGGCGACCAGTTCGTCAACCTGGGCCAGATCGCGATGGGCATCGGCAACGACGCCAACGCCCACGCCAGCGGCGTCGGCCTGGGTGCCGGCTCCATCACCGTCACCAAGTCGACGTTCAGCGGTGACGCGGCCGGCGCCATCCTGGCCGGCGGCGTGCAGGCCGACGCGCACCACCCCAGCGACTCGCGGATGATCAACCGGGACATCACGATCAGCTACAACACGGTGCACGACGTCGGCATCGACTACCGCGACAGCAGCTCGTTCCTGCCCACGTACGTCACCAACGCCACGATCTCCCACAACGAGGTCTACAACATGCCGTACTCCGGCATCTCGGACGGATTCGGCTGGGGTGCCAACGACGCCGGCGGCAGCAACGACTACGCGAACCGCGGCCTCTACAACTACCAGCCGCGCTACAGCACCGCCACGACCGCGTCGAACAACCAGATCACCGACAACTACGTGCACGACGTCATGCAGCAGATGAACGACGGCGGATGCATCTACGGACTGTCGGCGAACCCGAACGGGCGCATCAGCGGCAACTACTGCCTGCGGACCAACGGCTACTTCGGCCTGTACTTCGACGAGGGCTCGCGGTACTTCACCGCCACGGGCAACGTGTTCTCCAGCACCGGCGGCGTCTGGGCGACGATGAACGCCAACGCCAACAACAACACCGGCACGCTCACCCTCACCAACAACTGGTACAGCAACGGCGGCACCAACATCAACAACGGCGACCGTGGAAACACGGTCTACGGCAACACCCAGGTCAGCAACGGCGCCTGGCCCGCGGGCGCCCAGTCCGTGATCTCGAACGCGGGCACGGGCTCCCAGTCCGGTGGCGGTGGGGACACCGGCGTGCTCCGCGGCGTCGGATCCAACCGGTGCCTGGACGTGCCCAACGGCAGCCAGAGCGACGGCACCCTCCTGCAGATCTGGGACTGCAGCGGCGGCGCCGGCCAGCAGTGGACCCTGAACGCGAGCAACGAACTGACCGTGTACGGCGGGAAGTGCCTGGACGTGCCGAACAACGCCACCAGCCCGGGAACCCGGGTGGAGATCTGGACCTGCAACGGCGGGACGAACCAGCAGTGGCGCCTGAACGCCGACGGCACCGTGGTCGGGGTCGGCTCGGGGCTGTGCCTGGACGTCACCGGCCGGGGCACCGCGAACGGCACCGCAGTGGAGATCTGGACCTGCAACGGCGGCAGCAACCAGCAATGGACGCGTACCTGATCGGCCGACTCGTTCCAACCACCCCCAGAAAGGAACGAATCCCCATGCCAGGAATCAGCCGATTGCTCCGGCGGCTAAGAGTCTCAATGATCGTGGTCGTCGGCGTCGTCCTGGCCGCGAGCGGCCTCGTGGGCGCTGCGACGACTCCGGCCCGGGCGGCCACCTCGATCACCGTCAACGGCGCGTCGGGCGGCCGTACGTTCGACGGCGTCGGCGCGGTCAGCGGCGGCGGCGGCAACAGCCGGCTGCTGATCGACTACCCCGAACCGCAGCGCGGCCAGATCCTCGACTACCTGTTCAAACCCGGCTACGGCGCCTCCCTGCAGATCCTGAAGGCGGAGATCGGCGGCGACACCAACTCCACCAGCGGCGCCGAGCCGAGCCACTCCCACTTCCGCGGCGACCTGAACTGCGACCGCGGCTACGAGTGGTGGATCATGGAGCAGGCCAAGGCGCGCAATCCCAACATCAAGCTGGTCGGGCTGGCCTGGGGCGCGCCGGGGTGGATCGGGAGCGGCACGTTCCTGTCCACCGACATGATCAACTATCTGGTGTCGTGGCTGGGCTGCGCCAAGCAGCACAACCTGTCGATCGACTACCTCACGGCCGCCCAGAACGAGAAGCTCTGGGACGTCAACTGGACGATCAACCTCCGCAACGCGCTGAACTCGGCCGGCTACTCGAACATCAAGATCATCGTCGGTGACCAGTACCCGGGCGCCTGGGTCGGGGCCGACCAGGTCGCGAGCAACGCCACCTTCCGTAACGACGTGGACGTGCTGAGCGGGCACTACCCATGCGGATATCTGAGCGCGCAGACCTCGTGCTCGGTGCCGTCGAACTTCATCAACTCCGGCAAGACGCTGTGGTCGAGCGAGAACGGATCGCAGGACTACAACGGGGGCGCCGCACCGCTGGCCCGGGGCGTCAACCGGTCCTACATCGACGGGAAGATGACCGCCTACCTCAACTGGGACCTGATCGCGTCGGTCACTCCGAACATCCCGTGGCCGACCGTGGGGCTGATCCTGGCGAACCAGCCGTGGTCGGGGCACTATTCGGTCGGCAAGGACACCTGGGCGCTGGCGCACACCACCCAGTTCACCGCGCCCGGGTGGAAGTACCTCGACTCCTCCAGCGGTTACCTCGGCGGCAACCGGAACAACGGCAGCTACGTGTCGCTGAAGTCGACGAACAACACCGACTACAGCACGATCATCGAGACCGCGGACGCCACCGGCGCCCAGACGCTGAACTTCAGCGCCACCGGCGGCCTGTCCACCGGGGCGGTGCACGTGTGGGCGACCAACCTCAACTCCGGCAACCCCGCCGACTACCTCGTGCACACCACCGACATCACCCCGTCCGGCGGCAACTACACACTGACCGTCCAGCCCGGCTACCTCTACACCGTCACGACCACGACCGGCCAGGGCAAGGGCACCGCCGCCGGCCCGCCGCAGAGCTCGCTCGACCTGCCGTACAGCGACGACTTCGACGCCTCCACCGCCGGCCACGAGGCGAAGTACCTCATGGACATGCAGGGCGCGTTCGAGGCGAGCGCCTGCGGCGGCGGCCGTTCCGGCATGTGCGTCCGCCAGGCGAGCACGCAGGCCGCGATCGGGTGGAAGCCGATCTCCGACCCGTACGCGCTGCTGGGCAACACCAACTGGAACAACTACACGGTCTCCTCCGACGTGCTGCTGGAGAAGTCCGGATACGCCGAACTCATCGGCCGCGCCGGCTCGCAGAGCACAGGCGATCCGAACGGGCTGAACGCCTACTACCTGCGGGTCAGCGACACGGGTTCGTGGTCGATCCTGCGCTCCAACACCAGCGCGCAGTGGACCACGTTGCGCAGCGGCACGACCTCCGCACTCGGCACGAACCGGTGGCACACCCTCGCCCTCGGCTTCTCCGGTGGCACCATCACCGCCGCCGTCGACGGCAACTCCCTCGGCTCGGTGAACGACTCGACCTACGGAGCCGGCCAGATCGGCCTGGGAACCAGCCAGGGCGAGACCGCGCAGTTCGACAATCTCAAGATCACCCCCGGCTCGGGCGGCGGTACGGGCGGATCGACGTCCGCGCTGGTCAACTCCGCCTCTGACCGGTGCCTGGACGTCCCGAACGTCTCGCAGAACAACGGCACCCAGGTCGAGCTGTGGGACTGCAACGGCGGGACCAACCAGCAGTGGACGTCCACCTCGTCGAAGCAGTTGCAGGTGTACGGCTCCAAGTGCCTGGACGCCGAGGGCGCCGGCACGTCCGCGGGCACCCGGGTGCTCATCTGGGACTGCAACGGCGGGACCAACCAGCAGTGGAACCTGAACGCCGACGGCACGATCATCGGCGTGCAGTCCGGCCTGTGCCTGAACCCGAACGGCTCCGGAACCGCCAACGGCACGCTGATGGTCCTCGGGACCTGTAACGGCGCAAGCAACCAGAAGTGGACCCAGAACTGAACCCGTAACCCGCATTCACGCCATTCGCCCTGTGATCGTGCCGGCCGGACGAGCGGAGACGTCCGGCCGGCGCCGTTCTCCGCCGGCACCCGCCACTCCGCGGGTGCCGGGGCCCGGCGTAGACGCCGTGACGGCTCTTCGGGCTATATGGCCGTCCCGCCTGACACGTCCAGGCGGTGGCCGGTCATGTAGCGGCTGTCGTCGGAGGCCAGGAACGCCACCGTGTCGGCGACATCCTCCGGCGTTCCCAGCCGGCCCAGCGGCGACAGGGACTCCAGCCACGTCAGGGCATCGCCGACCAGCCGTCCCTGGTGCATGTCGGTGTCGATCACTCCTGGTGCGACGATGTTGACCGTGATGCCGCGCGGGCCCAGTTGCTTGGCGAGCGTCGAGGTGAGCACGTCGAGGGCCGCCTTGGACATTGCGTAGTCGATCGCCCGTGGCATGGCCGGGCCCCGGGTCAGCATGGTGCCGACCGTGATGATCCGGCCGCCGTCGCGCAGCCGCGGCAGGGCGAGTCGGGTGATGAAGAACGGTGCCGTCGTGTTGACCGCGAACAGCCGCTCGAAGCCCTCCCTGGTCACGCCGTCGATCTCGGCTTGGTCGCCGAGGATTCCGGCGTTGTTGACCAGGATGTCGAGGCCGTCGGCGTGGGCGTCGAACGCGGCCCACAGCGTTTCGGCGTCTCCTGGTGCACCCAGCTCGGCGCGGACGGCGAAGGCCTGCCCGCCCGCCGTTTCGATGGCCGAGACCGTGTCCTTCGCCGCGGTGTGGTTGCTGCCGTAGTGCACGGCGACCCGAGCCCCCTCCCCCGCGAGCCGGGTGGCGATGGCTCGGCCGATGCCCCTGCTCCCGCCGGTCACCAGCGCCGTCTTTCCGGTCAATGACGTCATGTTCATGCCTTTCCGTTACGCGTTGTAGGGAGTGGTGGCCTTGGCGTCGCGCAGCACTCGTGCCCACCAGGTCAGCTGGTCGAGCAGCGTCTTGGCGGCCATCGCCGGCCCGTTCGGATCTTTGGGCCGGCCGTCCTCGCCGAAGGACTCCCACGTGCCGTGGAAGCTGATCGTGTCCCTCGTGGTGACGGCGTGAAGTTCGGCGAAGACCGCGCGCAGGTGCTCGACGGCGCGCAGTCCGCCGGCCAGGCCGCCATAGGAGACGAACGCCACCGGTTTGGCGTGGAACTGGCCGTTGTGCCAGTCGATCGCGTTCTTCAATGCCGCCGGGTAGCTGTGGTTGTACTCAGGGGTCACGACCACGAACCCGTCGGCCGCTTCCAGCCGCGGTGTCAGATCGCCCAGGGCCGTCAGCACCTGCGGTGGCGGCGAGACGGACGGGGCGGCCGCGCCGATCGGTACGTCCGCCAGATCGATCAGGTCGATCTCGATGTCGGTACGGCGTGCGGCCTCCCCGGCGAACCAGGTGGCCACGGTGGGTCCGAACCGGCCGTCGCGGATGCTGCCGATGATGACGGCGAGTCTGAGCGGTCTATCGGTCACGGTCTTCTCCGTTCGTCTGCGCGGCTTCCTTGAGCGCCGCGTACAAGGTGTCCTCGGTCTGGGTTCCGGTCAGCGGTGGCAGGGAGCCGATCAGGAAGACCGGCACGGCGGTGATGCCAAGGGCGCGTACCCGGTGGAGCCGGGCGCGCAGTTCGCCGGGCGGGAAGTCGTCCATGGCGACGCCGACCTCGGCGGCCAGGCGGGCAAGGGTGGCAGCGTCGCCGATGTGGAGCCCGTCGGTGAAGTGGCGGGTGTAGCCGAGGTAGGAGTGCGCGCAGATGACGTCCAACACGATGCGGACGTGCACGCTCTGTCGTCCGTACGACATGCGGACCCTCATGCCGCCGTCGTGGCGGGTTCGGCGGGCATCCGGTCACGCAAGGGGATCTCGCGAATGAACCAGGCCAGGACGAAGGCGATGAGGCCCAGGATGGTGGCGCCGATGGCCATGGCATGGATGCCGTCGGAGACGGCGACGCGGGCCGCCTCGCGCACGGGCACTGGGTACTGCTGGAGCGCCTGTGCCGTCAGCCGGCCGGTGGCGATCCGATCGGCGGTCCGGGTGCCGAGGCGTTGTGCGAGGGTGTCCTGCAGACGGCCGGTGTACAGGGCGCCGAGGGCGGCCACGCCCAGTGACGCGCCCATGGTGTGCCAGAGGGTGACGGAACCGCTGGCCGCCCCCATGTCTCGTGGCTCGGCGCTGTTGACGGTGATGATCGTGGTGCTCTGCGTCAGCAGGCCGACTCCGATGCCCCCGACCAGGGTGAGGCTGGAGGCGAGGACCGGGTTGGTGCCCGGCCGGAGCACGAGCAGCAGGAGCATGCCGACGGCCAGGGTGGCGCCGCCAAGGATCGGATAGATCCGGTATCGGCCGGTGCGGCTGATCAGCCGGCCGGTGCCGACCAGCACGGCGACCATGCCCAGCATCGAGGGCAGCACCAGAAGGCCGCTGACGATCGGCGAGGCGCCCTGGACCAATTGCATGTACTGGGGCAGGAAGTTGGCCGCGATCACCATGCCGACGCCGCCAAGGAAGCGCACGATCTGGGCGAGGGTGAAGTTCCGGTCGGCGAACAGCCGCAAGGGCACGATCGGCTCGACGGCGCGCCGTTCCACCTTCACCAGCGCGGCCAGCGACAACACTCCGGTCAGGGCCAGCGCGAGAATCGGGCCGGACATCCAACCGTACTGTGTGCCGCCCCAGCTCGCGATCAGGCTCAGTGCCGCCAGGGCGGTCGTCAGCAGCACCGCTCCCAGGTAGTCGATCCGGGCGCGGATCCGTCGCGGTTGCAGCCGTACGGCGCCGCCGATGAGCAGCAGGGCGACGGCTCCGACGGGCAGATTGACGTAGAAGGCCCAGCGCCAGTTGAGCTGTTCGGTGAACAGGCCTCCGAGCAGGGGGCCGGCGATGAAGGCGATCGGCATCATCGTCCCGAACAGCGCCATGAGCTTGCCGCTGTGCCTGGGCGGCACCAGCTCGGCGATGAGCGCCAGGGCACCCACCATCAGACCTCCGGCACCCAACCCCTGCACCGCACGGAAGCCGATGAGCTGGATCATGTCCTGCGACATCCCCGAAAGCCCCGAGCCCAGCAGGAACAGCACGATCGAGGCCATGTAAACGGGCTTTCGCCCGTAGAGGTCACCGAGCTTTCCCCAGATCGGCGTCGCGGCGGCCATGCAGATCAGGTAGGAGGTCGCGACCCAGGAGAAGTACTCCAGACCACCGAGATCTCCCACGATCGTCGGCAGGGCCGGCCCGAGCATCATGCCGTCAAGCGGAGCAGTGATCATGCCGAGCATCACGCCGATCACACCCGTACGAAGAGATGAACCCACAGCTCGACCTTCTTTCGCGTACCCCGTACTCGAAATGGGACGATAGCCATTCAGGTACCCTGTACGCAAATGAAAGGAGCGTGTGGATGTCCGACGACCAGCCGACGAGCATCTGGATGCGACCGGAACGCCTGGAGCGCTCCGGGCCCGGACGGCGCCCCGGCTACAGCCGGGACCAGATCACCCGGACGGCCGTCCAGATCGCCGACACGGAGGGTCTGGAGGCCACGACCATGCGCAGGATCGCCTGCGAACTCGGCACCGGCGCCATGTCGCTCTACCGCTATGTTCCTAAGCGCGACGACCTGTTCGATTTGATGATCGACATGGTGATCCGCGAGATCGAGCTCCCCGACCAGCCCTCTGGCGACTGGCGATCCGACCTGTCCCTGGTCGCCCACCAGGCGCGGGCCGCAGGACTACGCCACCCCTGGCTCGTCCCACTGCTCTCCGGCCGCCCCACCCTCGGCCCTCAGCTACTGCGTGTGCACGAGTTCGCCCTGGCCGCACTCGATGGGTTCGTCCTCGATATCGACGACATGGCCGGTTACGTCGGCATGCTCAACGACTACATCCACAGTGCGGTCCGCCGCGAAATCGGCTGGCAGGAGGAAGCCCGCCGCACCGGCTTGGACCCGGAAACATGGAAGCGCGATTACGTCGGGCCGTACGTCCGACAGGTCGTCGAGTCGGGCGCCTATCCGCTGTTCAACCGGTCCATACTGGAATCCCGGATGTCACACCTATCTCCCGCCGCGCGCTTCCAGCATGGGCTCGAACGCGTCCTCAACGGAATCGGCGCGCAAGGTCGCATCTGACACCCCGTCGCGCCGTGGCCCGGGCCGGCGTCGCGGTGCCGGCCCGGGCCACGGCCTCAGGTGTCATGGCGGCGGGATACGCCGCCCATCATCTCCGGCTCTGCCGGTCGGGGCGGCCGGCCGGCCTCGGCGTCCAGCTCGTCATCCGAGGGTCCATTGCTGGTTGCTGCCGCCGTTGCAGGTCCACAGCTCGACCATGGCGCCGTTGGCGGTCGACGCGCCGGTCACATCCAGGCAGAGGCCGGACTGCACGCCGGTGACGGTGCCGTTCGCATTGACCTGCCACTGCTGGTTGGTGCCGCCGTTGCACTGCCAGATCTCGACCTTCGTGCCCGCAGACGTCTGCTTGTTGTAAGCGTCCAGGCACATGGTCGTGCCGCCGCTGTAGACGGTGAGCTCATTCGCGGCGGTGTGCGTCCAGATCTGGTTGCTCGTTCCGGCGCACGTCCAGATCTGCGGCTGGGTGCCCGCCGTGGTGCTGGAGTTCGGAACGTCGAGGCACTTTCCCGCGCCCACCGCATGCAGCTCGCCGCTGCCGGAGCCGCCTCCACCGCCAGGCGAGCCACCGAGAGCGGCGACGGTGGCGTTGTAGGCGGGTTTGGGCTGGTAGTTGGAGTCGTACATGGTGGCCGCGCCGTAGCCGGGGAAGGTGCCGGGAATCCACGAATGCCCGTCATCCACACCCCACTGGGAGACGCCGACGCAGCGGGAGACGGTCAGGCAGTCCTTGACCACGGTGCTGTAGTCGGTGGCCTGCTGCGCCAAGGCGGAGCCGGACGCCGGCAACTGGATGCGGTCGTCGAGCTCGGTGACCGCGACGTCCAGGCCAAGAGCGGCGAACCGCTGCATGTTGGCCAGCGTCGAGGAGGGAACCTGCCCGACGATGAAGTGGCTTTCGAGTCCGATGCCGTCCAGTGGCACGCCCTGAGCCAGCAGCGACTGCGCCAGGTTGTACATCCCGTTGCTCTTGGCGTTCTCGCCCTCGATGTTGTAGTCGTTCAGATACAGCTTGGCGTTCGGGTCGGCGGCGTGCGCCGTGCGCAGCGCGTCGGCGATGTACCCGCTGCCCATCGCGTTGTAGAACACATCCGCGCGTAGGCTGCCGTCCTCGTTGAACGGCTCGTTGACGACATCCCAGGCGTACACCTTGCCCTTGTAGTGCGTGGCCTCCGTGGTGATGTGCGACTCCATCACCGACCTGACCTGGCTGGACGGCAGGCTGGACACCCAGCCCGGTAGCTGCGAGTGCCAGACCAGGTTGTGTCCGCGCACCCGCATGTTGTGCGACTGGGCGAAGTTGAGGATCTGGTCGCCCGGCCCGAAGTTGTAGTTCCCGTTAGACGGCTCGGTGGTGTCCCATTTCATCTCGTTGCCGGGGGTCACCATGTCGAACTGCGCCGTCGCGACGTTCATCTCGCCGCTGATGCCCAGGTCCCCAGCCGTCAGCGCGGTACCGAAGTACCGCCCGTCCGCCTCCGCCAGAGCCCTCAGCGTCGTCGCCGCCCGCGCCGGCACGGCGGCGCCGAGCGCCATGACCATCGCCACCGCGACGGTCACCACGGCGGCGGCCCAGCCACCGAGCCGAACACCCCCGGGTCTGAACGCGCCTTCACTCGCGGTCACATTCGACCTCCTTTCGAACGAAAGTTTCTCTCCGCTCACCGCACGGAGTCGTGCTCCGGCAGTCGGGCACGACACGCGCGGTCGGTGCCCGCCCGCCGGCGAAGAGGGATCCGGGTCAAGCCGCCGTGGTCAGCGGGGGGTGAAGTCCTGGTTGGTACCGGCCGCGTTCTTGCACGGCCACTGGTCGAGTTGCTGGCCCTGGTTACTGCCGGCGCCGTAGACGTCCAGGCACAACCCGCTGTTCTGGTTCTGGAACGACCACGAACCATCGGACTGCGCCACCGGCTTCCACATCGTGCTCGCCGCACCGTTACGGGCCTGCTGCACGATGTCCGGACTGCCCTGCGCCGTCGAACCGCCCGCGACCCCGACCACCAGACCGGAGTTCTGCGCCTGCAACTCCCCAAAACCACTCGACCCCGGCACGAACTGAAACTGCTGATTCGACTGCCCGTTACAAGACCACTGATCGATCGCCGCACCCGAGGCACTCGTGTTCCCGTACACGTCCAGACACAGCCCATCGCTACCGACCACCAACTGGTGATAGCCACTCGGGAAAGCGCCGGTTCCACCACCGCCACCGCCCGATGCCGGCGTCAGGTAGATGCCGAACGCGTCGTGTGAGGCCTGGAACGTGACGGGCACCGCGATGGAGCCGCCGGCGGCGCTCATATCCTGATCGAGGACCACTTGGCGCGCGTTCAGCGGGGACTGGTCCGGGATCCGGTAGACGGTGGCGTGGACGCTGCCGTTGTTGGTCAGCCAGGGCAGCGACGACAGTCCGCTGAAGGTCACCGAGGCGCCGCCGGTGTATCCGTTGGAGTCCCCGATGATGGCGACGGCCCGCTTGTTCGCGCTGTCGGCGGCGGCGGAGATCGCCGTGCTGCCGACCTGCCCGGAGGTGGACACCAGGTCGCCGGTGAGGTCGGCGTAGGTGCGGAACGCCCACCAGTTGCCGGTGGCGGCGAAGCTGCCGCCGTTCACGGCGACGATCCCGGTCAGGTTGGGGATCAGGCAGCAGACCCAGTTGCCGCGCATCGCGTTGGTGTAGCCGGACTGGGCGAAGCGGGCCAGGTACCAGGCCGTCACCCCGGCGGTCTGCCGGTCCGCAGGCTGGTACTCATTCGCCGACAGTGGGCGGCGTGCGATTCCCGCGGAATCCAGCGCGCTGTTGATGGCCTGCCCCACGGTCACCGGGTCGTCGACGTCACCCTCGTCGTGGTTGGTGATCTCATCCGGCACCGTGCCGGCGGACTTGACGTGCGCCAGCCACGTCCGCCACTCCCCCGGGTTTCCCAGCGGGGTGAAGGCGAGTGAGGGCCCTACGATCTTCGCGTTCGGGGCGATGCGCCGGATCTCCCGGTAGGCGGTGTCCCACATCTGGAAGTACTGGGGACTGTTCACGCCCCGCTTCCAGAAGACGGAGATGTCCGGCTCGTTGTCGATGTCGTAGGCGAACTTCAGCCCGGACGCCTGGAGCGCGCCCACTGTCGCGTCGATGAAGCTCACCCAGTTGGAGCAGTCACCGTTGTCGCACGGGTACACCGTGTTGGACGGCTGCCCTCCGTCGAGGCCGTACAGGTCGGTGACGAGTACCTGGAACTCGGTGTTGTACGGGGCGAGGCGCTTGGCCTGCGCGATCACCGTGTTGACATCCGTCTGCGTCTGGGAGCCGTACTTGTAACCGTCCCCGATCCAGGCCCGGTTCACGTGCCCGCCGGCGCGGTAGGCGTTGGGGTGGAGCGGCTGCAGGTACTGGTCCGGCGGCTGCGTGCCGTCCTGGTTGATGCCGTACAGGAAGCCTTCGCCCACTCCGGTCGACGGCCGCGTCGTGGCGGCCAGGTTCACGTTCATCGACTCGGTGGCGGCCTGCGCTGGCGCTGACAACGGAATCGCCAGCGCCAGCACCACTCCGGCCGCCATCATCAGACGGCCCAGTCTTCCTCTCATCCTCATCGAACCTTCCTCCGGTCCGGGGCGGCCCGGGATGACGCGATCGAGCGGGCTCACGGCCGCGCCACTCGTACGGTGCCGCCGGCCTGGCGGCGGTGACGGCCAAGGCGCGACGATGCGTGAGGTTGGCGTGGGTCAAACGATGTCGAACCGGTTCGCGAATCGATTCGCTGGGAGATTACGACCGAGATGAGAGAGGGTCAATGCCAGAGTTCGCACCCCCGGCCGGGGTGGTGACCTGGCAGCCGGGAAAGCCGCTGCTCGGCGGTACCCGCACTCGCCGGAACGCTCCTCCCCGACCATGCGGCGCCGCGAAAGTTTCACACCGCACGCCCCCTGCGGTGCAACCGCGACGGACGGTGAAAGCCGCGAGGGCGATCGAGCCGCAGCGCCCTGGCGGACGCGCGAGCGGTCGCTTTGCCATGGGGACGGCGGCTAATCGCGCCATCCCCCGCTCCTCTCTCTGAGGTGCTCTTGTGTTCTTTCGACCGCCTCGACGGGGAGGTGCTTAGGCCTGCTGGGTGGGGCGTACGAGGAGTTCGGCGACGGCCACGTGCCGGGGGCGGGTGACGATGTAGCCGACGGCGTCGGCGATGTCGTGGCTTTGCAGCCGTTCGATGTCGCCGAGAGCGGCGACGATCTGCTGCTGGATGACGTCGGGGTTGTGGGTGCGGAGTTCGGTGTCGACGCTGCCCGGCTCGATGACGGAGACGCGGACGTGCTGGCGGGTGAGTTCCTGGCGTAGCGCCTCGCTGAAGGCGCCGACGCCGAACTTGGTGGCGCTGTAGACCGCGGACATGGCGAAGGCGGCGCGGCCCGCGAGTGAGCCGATGTTGACGATATCGGCGACCTGACGCGGCTGCTCGGCGGCTGCCTTGACCAGGTGGGGAACGGCCGCGTGGGCGGTGTACATCAGGCCCATGAGGTTGATGTCGATCATGCGCCGCCAGTCGTTCAGGTTTGCGCCGGGGGCGGGCCCGAGCAGCATGAGACCGGCGTTGTTGACCAGGGTGTCCAGGCGGCCCAGGCCCTCGACGGTCCGCTCGACCGCTTCTGTGGCGGCCTGGGCGTCGGTGATGTCGGCGGGCACGACCAAGGCCCGCCCGCCGGCGTCGGAGATTTGCGCGGCCAGATCGGTGAGCCGGTCCTCGCGCCGTCCGACCAGGGCCACCGATGCCCCTTCGCGGGCGAGTTCCAATGCTGTGGCGTGGCCGATGCCGCTGGAGGCTCCGGTGACCAGAGCGACGGTTCCTTCAAGACGAGAAGTCATGGTTCATGCCTTTCGATAAACGGCTACGTTGCTCCGGGCCGTACGGGATAGGGGATCGACGGCCCCCTGGAGGGCCGTACAGGGCCGACCTGTTTCACCGTGGCGTGAGACGGCTGAAAATCATGCTGACTTGAGGCGGATGAGCATCTTGCCGGTGTTGGTGCCCTTGAGCATGCCGAGGAATGCCTCGACGGTGTTGTCGATGCCGTCGACGATGGTCTCTTCATACTGGAGGGAACCGTCTTTCAGCCATGCGGCTGCCAGCTGGGCGTATTCGGCGGCGAGGTCCTGGTGGTCACCGACGATGAAGCCGCGCAACGCGAGCCGTTTTCCGATCGCCTGGTAGAGGTTGTCGGGGCCGGGCGGCGGGGTGGTGGCGTTGTAGACGGAGATCGCGCCGCACAGGGCGATGCGGCCGTCGCGGTTCATGGCGTTGATCGCGGCGCGCAGGTGGTCGCCGCCGACGTTGTCGAAGTAGACATCGATGCCATCTGGAGCGGCGAGCGCGAGCTGACCGTCCAGATCGCCGGCCTTGTAGTCGATGGCGGCGTCGTAGCCGAAGTCCTCCACCAGCCGCTTGGCCTTGACCGGGCCGCCTGCGGAGCCGATCACCTTGGCCGCACCGAAGTGCTTGGCCACCCGTGCGGCGATGATGCCCACCGCGCCGGCCGCACCGGAGACGAACACCACGTCGCCCTCCTTGACAGGAGCGATGCGCTTGAGACCCGCATAGGCGGTGAGGGCGACCATGCCCAGCGCGCCGAGGTATGCCTGCGCGGGGGCGATCGTGGTGTCGAGGACCTGGACCGCAGCGGCATCGACGATCGCGTACTCCCGCCAGCCGAGGAAGTGCAGCACGGTCGCTCCGAGTGGGATCTGGTCGGCGTTGGAGGCGACGACTTCGCCGACCGCCGCGCCCTGCAGCGGCTCGCCGATCTGGAACGGCGGCACGTAGGACTTGGCGTCGTTCATGCGACCGCGCATGTAGGGGTCGACCGACAGCCAAGTGTTGCGGACCAGGACCTGGCCGGAGCCAGGTTCGCCGACCGGAACGTCGGCTACTGAGAAGTTCTCCGAGGTCGGTTCGCCCACCGGGCGGGAGGCGAGGCGGATCTCGCGGCTTGTTTCAGACACGGCAGTACTCCAGGTATGAGCATGAATGGCGAAGGCAGCCCGCCGGACGGGTTACAGGAGGCCGTTGATGACGGCTTCGGCGGCCGGCTGCATCAGGTGGGCCTGTTGTGGTGAGCTTTCGAAGCCGTGCACCAGGGTCAGGCAGATGTCGGCGGCATCCTGCGGGCGGTCGGTGCCCGCCTCCTTGAAGATCTCGGTGAGGAGGGTGCGCAGGCGGGCGGTGAAGACGGTGCAGATGTCGCCGAACAGGCGGGCTCGGGCGTCCAAGAGTTCGGCGACGTGCGGGGAGTCCCTGAGCGCCAGTACGAGGTCGAGCTTGGCGGTGAGGATCCCCAGTGCCCGTTCCTCGGCGGTGGCGTCGGTGCGGGCGGCTGCGGCTTGTGCCGCCTCGAACGCCCGGCTGTGCAGGCGCTCGGCGAGCAGGCGGAACGCCTCGTCCTTGTTGTGGACGTAGGTGTAGAGGCTTGACCGGGACAGGCCCATACGGTGGGCGATGTCGTCCATCGTGGTCCGGCGCACCCCACACAGCAGCAAGCACTCGTAGGTGGAGTCCAAGACCGCCGAGAGCCGGTCTGCAGACACGGTCAGCCCAGCTGCTTGAGCAGTTCGGCGGCGAGCGGGCCGGACGACATCGGGTTCTGGCCGGTGACAAGGCTGCCGTCGATGACCACGTTCGGCGTCCACGGGGCCGCGACCTGCACGTCCGCGCCGATGGCCTTCAGCCGGTCCTCCAGCAGCCAGATCGCCTTGTCGGCCAGACCGCCCTGTCGTTCCTCCTCGTTAGAGAAAGCGGTGATCTTCCGGCCGGCGAAGGCCGAGGTGCCGTCGGCGCGCATCGCGGCCGTCGTTGACCTCCGGCGCGAGGCTGCCCGGGTCGGCGGCCGGGGCCACGCCGCCCGGCGTGGCGAAGACGACCTCGTGGCCCGCTTCGGTGAACGCCTTGTACGGAGTCAGGAGTTCCTCGGCCCAGAAGCCGGTCGGATGCCGGGTGCCGTCGTTGAGCGTCCAATGGGTCGCGCCGGTCACCACAAAAAGAATCTTGGACATCAGGGTCTCCTTGGAATGCGGTAGACCGGCGGCTCGACATTCCGCGCTCAGATCGTCGATCCGCCGGCACCTCACGTTAAGACCCGCACTCTCGGCCACAAAATAGACTCTTCTAGGTGAGCGATAGAAAATCCAATGGCCCGCTGGATCTGACGCAGCTACGGACCTTCCTGGCCGTCTACCGCGCCGGTTCCCTGACCGCCGCCGCCCGGCTCGTCGGTCTCTCCCAGCCGACCGTGACGACCCAGCTGCGCGCCCTGGAAGATCACATGGGCCGCCAACTATTCGAACGACTGCCCCGCGGCGTGACGCCCACCCCCGTGGCCGACGACCTGGCCGCCCGACTCGCTGCCCCGATGGACGCCCTGGAAGCGATCGCCGGCGGTGGCACCCCCGATCAGGCGGTGCCCGAGCCGCCGGTGCTTCTGGCCGGGCCTGCGGAGTTCCTCGCCGCCACCGTCATCCCTAGCCTTGGCCCGCTGCTGGAGAAGGGGGTCCGGCTCCGCATCACCACCGGCCTGTCAGAGGACCTCCTGGTGGGGCTTCATGCAGGCCGCTACGACCTCGTCGTCTCCACAATCCGCCCTCGCGGCCGCGCCCTGACCTCCGAACCCCTCGCCGACGAGGACTTCGTGCTCGTCGCCGCCCCCAACTGGACCGACCAGGTCGACCACGACCTCCTCACCCGCGACGGCCCCGCCGCCCTCGCCGACGTCCCCCTCATCTCCTACGCCGACGACCTGCCCATTCTTCGCCGCTACTGGCGACACGTCTTCGACACCCGCCTGGTCGCCGAACCCGCACTGGTCATCCCCGACCTCCGAGCCGTCAAAGCCGCCGCCGTCGCAGGTCTCGGCGTCACCGTTCTCCCTCGCTACCTATGCACCGCCGAACTCGCCAACGGCACGCTCCGGCTCCTCCTCGACCCCGAAGACGCCCCCATCAACACCGGCTTCCTCGCCCAGCGCAGCGGCGCCAAGCCCCTCCCCCACGTCACCCTCGTCCGCGACCACCTTCTCCGGGTGACACACTCATGCTGATCGGCCACATTTGCGACCGCTGAACAGCACACTTTCCCAGAGACCGAGCCGACCCTCCCGTTATGCATTGAAAAACATATTGAGAATCCCACGCATTCATTAAGTCCGGCACTGGCCATTTTCCAGCGTCAGCCACGGATAAGGTCCAGCTTTCCTTGCGGTACGTCGGTGTCTCAACCAGCTGGTTGCCCATTCCGGGCGCGCCGATCAGGGTGGCCTCGAAGCCATAATTGGCACTCATGGCTGCATTACTCTGCCGCGATGGAAGAGGCCGTCGATTCAACCAACGTGACCTGCGAAAACGTGAGAACGATACTCGCTGGCACTTGCACGATCCTCGCGCATACGGGAGCCATGACACGCGGGCTCGTGCCGCAAGGGCCACATCTACGTCGAAGAGCTCCGCTCCGGCCCGGCTGGACCGCCGCGGCCGAAGCGCTGATCTATACCCGTCCGGGCGTCCTTGAGATCCTCCCCGCCCTCCCTGACCAGCTGGCCAAGGGCAGCATCAATGGAGTACGCGGCCGGAACCGCATCACCGTTCAATCGCTGTCCTGGGACACGTCGGCCCGCACCGCCATCGTCAAGCTCACCTCGGACATCAACCAGGATGTCACCTTCATCTGTCGGCGCGGCATCACGTCCGTCGGCACCGGAGCCGCGGTCACCACGTCACCCCTCGGCAATCACGCCCGGGTCGTGTCGCTGACCGCCGGAACGAGTACCACGATCACGGTCGGCCTGCTGACCGGTCCCTTCAAGCTGGTCAACCGCAACAGCGGCAAGGTGCTCGACGATCCCGGGGGCTCCCCCAACGCCGGCACGGCGCTGGACCAGTGGTCGGACACCAACAGCAGCAACCAGTGGTGGAAGCTCGTCCCGGCGGCCACCAGCGGCTACTACCGCCTCGTCAACATCAAGAGCGGACTGTGCGCGGACGTGCAGAGCGGGCCACCGCCGACCGCGCCAAGATCATCCAGTGGCCCTCCAACGGCGGCGCCAACCAGGAATGGCAGCCCGTAGGAGTGTGACGGCTACGGGCGTGGGGACCGACGACGGTCGCCGGTCCCCACGCCCGGCTCCAGCAGAACAGAACCACTCAGCGACCTAGGCCTGGACCGCTTGGAGACGATCGCCTTCTCGTACACCCATCCCACTATCATCAATATCACCCTTGGTATGCGGGACCCGGAACAGGTCGTACGGAACGTGAAACTCCACCGGCAGCACATCCTCGAAGGTCTCTGGGACGATCTCCGCGCCCAAGGACTGTTCAGGCCGGCCGTGCCCGCGGCGAACGGGCACGGAGGGAGTTCGCGTTGTCTTTGACGGACAGGGCCATTGAGCAGATCCGTGAGTTGATCCGCACCGGAGCGCTGCCACCGGGCTCGAAGCTGCCACCGGAACCGGATCTGGCCGCCCAGCTCGGCCTGTCCCGCAACCTCGCCCGCGAAGCCGTCAAGGCGCTGGCCGTCGCGCGGGTCCTGGAGGTCCGGCGGGGTGCCGGCACCTATGTGACCAGCCTGCAGCCGAGCCTGCTCCTGGAAGGTCTGGGCGGCGCGGTCGAACTGCTGCAGGGCGACTCGACCGCCCTCCAGGACCTCATGGAGGTACGACGGCTCCTCGAACCGATCGCCACCGCGCTGGCCGCCACCCGGATCTCCGAGGAGCAGCTGGCCGAGGTGAAGCGGCACCTGGACGCCATGCGCGAGGCACGCGAAGACGTCGAGCAACTCAACGCCCACGACGCGGCGTTCCACCGCGCCGTCGTCTCAGCCACCGGCAACGAGATCCTGCTCACCCTCCTGGAGGGCGTCTCCGGCCGCACGTTGCGCGCCCGTATCTGGCGCGGTCTGGTCGACACCCAGGCCGCGGGGCGGACCCTCGCCGAACATGAGGCGATCTTCAACGCCCTGTCCACCCGCGACGCGGCCCTCAGCCAGGCCGCCGCGCTGCTGCACGTCAGCAACACCGAGCAGTGGCTGAGGGAGCACCTGCGCCATTGACCATCGCCAGTTTTGTGGTGCCGGCGTCACGTTCGATGGCGTAGTCACAACTCGGCCGTAAGCTCGGTGATCGCCCGGATCTTGTTCATGGCGTCCAAGGCGGCGACCTTGTACGACTCGGCCAGGGTCGGGTAGTTGAACACCGCGTTGACGAGGTAGTCGACCGTTCCCCCGCAGCCCATCACCGTCTGGCCGATGTGCACCAGCTCGGTGGCACCGGTGCCGAAGACGTGCACGCCCAGCAGGCGGCGGTCGTCCGGGGAGACCAGCAGCTTGAGCATTCCGTACGAGTCGCCGATGATCTGTCCCCGGGCCAGCTCGCGGTACCGCGAAATGCCGACCTCGAACGGAATCTTCTTACGCGTCAGGTCGTCCTCGGACTTCCCGACGAAGCTGATCTCGGGGATCGTGTAGATGCCGATCGGTTGGAGCTCCTGCATGTCCGCGACCGGTTCGCCGAACGCGTGCTGGGCCGCCAGCCGTCCCTGTTCCATCGACGTCGCGGCCAGCGCGGGGAAGCCGATCACGTCGCCGACCGCGTAGATGTGCGGCACGGCGGTGCGGAAGTACTCGTCGACCGCGATACGGCCCCGCTCGTCGGCGGTGAGGCCCGCCTCTTCCAGATTCAGCTCGGCCGTCTTGCCCTGGCGCCCCGCCGAGTACATCACGCAGTTCGCCGGGATCTTCTTGCCGCTCTCCAGCACGGTCAGCGCCCCATGCGGCCGTCGCTCGACCGCGGCGACGGTCTCGCCGAACCGGAACGTCACGGCCAGATCCCGCAGGTGGTACTTCAGCGCCTCGACGATCTCCAGGTCGCAGAACTCCAGCATCCGCTCCCGGCGCTCGACCACGGTCACCTTGGTGCCCAGCGCCGCGAACATCGAGGCGTACTCAATGCCTATGACGCCTGCGCCAACCACAACGAGTGTCTTAGGCACCTGGTCAAGGTGCAGGATCGCGTCGGAGTCGATTACCGTCCGATCGTCGAACTCCACACTGGACGGACGGGCCGGCGATGTTCCCGTCGCGATCACGATCCTCTCGGCGGTGACCTTCTTCTCCTCGCCGACCCCGATCGTGTGCTCGTCCAGAAACCGGCCGGTCCCCTCCAGCATCGTCACGTCGTTGCGACTGAGCTGACTACGGATCACCTGAATCTCTCGCCCGATCACATGCTGCGTACGCATACCAAGATCGGCGACCGTGATCTCGTCCTTCACCCGATAGCTCGCCCCATACAGATCCCGCTGGTTGAGCCCCGTCAGGTAGAGCACCGCCTCCCGGAGGGTCTTCGACGGAATGGTGCCGGTATTGATGCAGACCCCGCCGACCATGTGCCGCTTCTCAACGATCGCGACCCGCTTGCCCAACTTTGCCGCAGCGATGGCCGCCTTCTGGCCTCCCGGACCGGAGCCGAGCACAAGAAAGTCAAAGTCATACATCGGTACAGACCTCCTGACCAAGGAACTCATTCACCGGCATGCCGACGATCCGGCCGAGGCCGCGGCTGCAACACGCGCGTACAAGAGAGAACGCTTCGCCGCCGCGATGGCGGCCTTCTGACCGCCGGGTCCCGTTCCCAGGACGAGCACGTCGAAGTCGTACACCGCCCCAGTCTGACCGGCATCGGCGCAATGATCTAGCTTTTCGCGGACCTCGGTCGACAGAAGCGGCAATGCCACCTTCGCGTGGCCTGAGAAGCCGACCGCCTTTACGTTGTAGATCACAAAGTCGGCCTCTCTCGCCGGGCCAGAGCGGGACGTTCCGCCGTCAGGAACCGTCCTCGTCGGGTGCCTCGCCGTCCCCCGGATCGGCGGCGGTGTGGGACTTGGCCGCCTCCGCACGCCCGCGCCGCGTGGCGGCCTGGAGCCCGGTGAGCGAGCGGCGGACGGTCTCCGGGGAACGGTCGGCCTCGGTCTCCTCCGCCGGGGCGGCGGGTGGGCCGTCGGTGCGCAGGGCCGGGGCGAGGCTGGCCTGCGGGTCACGGACCGGCAGGCCGTTGGGGGTGTGCGACGCGCCCCCCGCCGGCCGCGGCTCTTCCTCCGGGGTGACCTGCGGCGGCTCCTTCCGGGCGAGCGGCGATGCCCGGTGCTCCTGGCGCCTTCGCCGGGTGGAGATCCGCTGGACGGTGGGCTTGCCGTCTGGAGTGATCGTCGAGGTGGACGCCGAGACGATCGCGGCGGGGCGCCCGTCGGCCGGTACGCTCGCGATCTCCGGCGGCCGGGCCGTCCCGCCGGCACCGACCACGGCGGGCGCGGCCACCGGACCGGTCATCTCGGCGCCGGGTGTGCGCGCCGGCACGTCGGTGATCAGCTCGCGCGGGACGAGCACGACGGCGGTCGTGCCCAAGTAGGCGGACGGTTTGAGCACCACATTGATCTGGTGCCGGGCGGCGAGGCGACCGACGACGTAGTGCCCGAGGTGCAGCGTGCCGGAGGGGGTGAACTCCTGCGGGTTGCCGATCCTCTCGTTCGTCTCCCGGAGGAGTTCGTCCGTCATGCCGAGACCGTGGTCCTCGATCTCGATCGCGAAGCCGTGCGCGACGATGCGGCCGGTCACCTTCACCTCCGTCGTCGGAGGCGAGAACTGCAGCGCGTTCTCGATGAGCTCGGCCAGCAGGTGGATGGCGTCGGCGACGGCCCGGCCCTCGAGCGCGACGTGGGCGGTGTTGGATTCGACCTTCACCCGGGTGTAGTCCTCGACCTCGGCCACCGCGGAACGGACGACGTCGATCATCGGCACCGGGCGCCGCCAGCCGCGGGCCGGGGTGGCGCCCGAGAGGATGATGAGGTTCTCGGCGTTCCGCCGCATCCGGGTGGCCAGATGGTCGATCCGGAACAGTTCCTCCAGGATCTTCGCGTCGTCGTTCCGCCGCTCCATCTCGTCCAGCAGGCTCAGCTGCCGATGCAGCAGTGCCTGCGAACGGCGGGCCAGGCTCAGGAGGATGTCGCGGAAGCCCCGCCGCAGCTCCGCCTGTTCCACGGCGGTGCGGATCGCCGTCTGCTGAACGGAGTTGAACGCGCGGCCGACCTGGCCGATCTCGTCGCTGCCGAACGCGAGCGGCGGGGCCTCGATCTCGACGTCCACGGCCTCGCCGTGACCGAGCCGCTCGACCACGCCGGGCAGCCGTTTGTCGGCCAGCTCCCGTGCCGCGTTCCGCAGCCGGTGCAGCTGCCGCATCAGCCTTCGGGTCGTGGTGATCGACATGACGATCGCCGCGATGACCGCGACGAGACCGAGCCCGCCCGCGAGCGCGAGCCGGAAGATCACGCCGTAGGCGCCCGGCTTCGCCCGTTCGACCAGTTCGTCGCCGCAGGCCAGCACGAATTTGTCCAGCGCGG
This sequence comes from Actinoallomurus vinaceus, assembly GCF_039542055.1. Taxonomy (NCBI): domain Bacteria; kingdom Bacillati; phylum Actinomycetota; class Actinomycetes; order Streptosporangiales; family Thermomonosporaceae; genus Actinoallomurus; species Actinoallomurus vinaceus. Next base: position 592,990 of record NZ_BAABHK010000005.1, on the reverse strand, counting down.
TCAGGACCGGCTCGATCCCCTGGGCCCATTCGGTCGCGCTGACGGGGAGTTTCTGGGATCGCGCGCGGGTCACGGGGCGATTGACCCGGTCCTCCAGCGCGCGGAAGCGGACGAAGGCCGGGCCGCCCACCATCCGGTCGTAGCGGTCGCGGTCGGCGGCCGGCAGTTCGGCCACGGCCTCGGCGTGCAGGAAGCGCTGGGTACCGACGATCTCGGTGAAGTCCAGGCGCTCCTGGGCGGTGAAGTGCCGGGACGCGAACGCGCCGGCCACGAGCGCGTCCTCGCGGGACAGGACCTCCTTCGCGCGGGTCAACGCGATCAGGGTCCGGGCGTCCTTGGCGACGCCCCGGTCGTCGAGCTCGGCGTTGTGGCTGTAGATCAGGAACGCGCCGTCGACGATGCGGTCGAACGTCTGGGCGGACTGGGCCCGGGTGACGCTCCTCGCGGCGATCGTGATTCGCTCGGAGGGCAGCTCGCGCAGCAGCGGGAAGATCTCCCGGACGCGGCGCTTGACCTCCTGCCTGATCCGGCTGTGCAGGGCGACGCGAGCGTTGGCGCGGAACGTCGCGTCCGCCTTGTCGGTGCGGCCCCGCTGGGCGTCCAGTGCGGCACGGTTGGCCGGCGAGGGATCACCGAGGTAGACCGCGGACAGCCGGCGTTCCTGTTGCAGGGCCGTGACCAGGTCCACGGTCGGCCGCCCGACTCTCTGGTCGATCGTGTTGACGCTCAGCAGGTCCAGCCCCTGCCGGGCAGTGACGTACGCCGCGAATCCCCACAGGCAGGTCACCACCGTCAGCAGGACCGTGACCTTCAGCCGGAGCCGCGTGTTCGGCATACGGCCTCTGCCGCGCCTCAGTCGCAAGATCGTCCCCAACCCATCCCGGACAGGCGGCCACCACTCCCGAGGTCAAGGGGAACGGGCGGCCGGACAGCGTCATCGACCGACTCGACATGATCGAGTCCGCACAGGACCCTAGCAACGTCGATGCTCACGAAGCGCCACTTTCCGGCATGGAGCGTGAACGATTCGCAACCGACCTTATTCCCCCGGCACGCGTGGACGTACGGCGGGTTCCGTCAGCGCCAGTCCCAGTAGTCCGATCCGCCGCCGTAGAAATCCAGATTGAATTCGAGCTGCCGCCGGAGATAGTCGGCCTGCCGGGGGCAGAGGGCTTCCAGCGACCGCAGAACGTCGCAACTCTCCCGGTAAAGTTCGCCGATCCGTTCGCGCACGGCCTCACGACCGACGATCATCAACGCGTTCAGGTCTCCCCAGCTGCGGTCTCGTTCCTCGGTGGCGAGGTCGTTGGCCAGGCGCAGCGTCCGCTGTACCGCGTCGCTGGCCTGACGAAGCTCGTCCAGGACGTCCACGGCGCGTGGCCGGTCGTCCGGGTCGTCGGTGAAGATCCAGTACGAGACGTTGATCCAGGTCGAGCCGAAGTTGTGCGCGTTGCTCAGGTACTCCTCCAGCGTGGGTCCCGCGCCGGGCTCCGTCTTCCAGTCCCACTCGCGGGCCATCGCGAGCAGGACCTGCTCCAGTTCCTCGCGCCAGGCCGCGCGGGACAGGGCGAACGCCGGGACCGTGATGAGATCCCGGCGGATGTCGGCGAGGAACCGGGCCAGAGGGGTACGGGGGGCCGCGCCGTCGGCGGCGGTCCGGCACGCGGAGACGACGTCGTCCACCTGGCTCCTCGAGGTCGCGACGCGGTCCATGAGCCAGTCGAGGGCGAAGAACCACAGCGCGGCACGGCAGGTGATCCTCAGCTCGGCGGCCGTGTGCCACGGCGCGCCGAGCACACTGGCCGTGGCGACCCTGCGGTACAGCTCGGGTGATCCGAAGTCCGAGTACAGCTCCGGGTAGGCCGCGGCGGTCTCCCGCAGGTCTCGTGCGCATTCGGCGGTCAGCCGCGCGATCCGCTCTGAGGAGAGCGATTCGCCGGTGCCCGGAACGGTGGAATCCATTCCGGCCTCCTCAGCGGGGTCGCAGCGTGAAGGACACCGGCCGGGCGGGCCGTACCGTCAAGGACGCCTGCGCCCGTACGGGCACGGCCGGGTCCACGACAGGCCGGAAGCGGCGCAGCACGGCGGCGACGATGAGCGCCGCCTCCACCATGAAGAAGTGCTGACCGAGACACTCGTGCACGCCCGCCCCGAACGGCAGATGGGCCAGCGGATGGCGTTCCCGGGCGCGCCCGGGGGCGAACCGCTCCGGGTCGAACGTCAGCGGGTCCTCCCAGACGGCGGGCAGGCGATGCGTGAGGTACGGGCTGACCAGGACGGTGGCGCCCGCCGGCATCGGCACCCCGTCGATGACGTCCTCGGCCGCGCTGGTACGGGGCACCACCCACCCGACCGAGTGGATGCGCAGCGACTCGTTGAGCACCATCGTGGTGTACCGCAGCTGACGCACGTGGTCACGGCCGGGCGCGTCGGTGCCGACGACCTCATCGATCTCCCGGTAGAGCCGGTCCGCCACGTCCGGGCGAGCGGCGAGGTTGACCCACAGCCAGGTCAGCGCCACGGCGGTCGACTCGGAGCCCGCGACCCACAGGCCCACGATGTCGTCGCGGACCTGCCGGTCGCTGAGCGGAGCGCCGTCGGCGCCCGTGCCCCGCAGCAGCAGGGACACGACATCCCCTCCCCCGGTCGGGGAACGGCGCGCCTCGGCCACGATCGGCCCGAGGATCTCCTCGACCGTCCGGGTGGACCGGCGGAACGCGCGGTCGCCCGGCATCGGGACGGTCAGCGGGACGAACGGCATCATCATCCGCCAGAGGAACGACATCATCGCGGTGCTGACGGCCGTGCCCAGCCGGTCCGCGTCCTCCAGGCGTATCCGGCCGCCGAAGAACACCAGGTTCAGGACGCGCTGCACGATGCGCGTCATCTCGAGCCCGAGGTCCAGGGTCTGTTGCCGCGCCGCACGGCCGGCCAGGTCGGCGACGGCCTCGTCGACCGTCGCCGCCATCTCGTCCAGGAGCGCGGTGATGTGCCGCCCGGCGAAGGCCGGCTGCAGGGTGGCACGGCTGGCCGCCCAGGCCTCGCCCTCGCCCGCGATGCCGTCACCGACCAGCCGGGAGAACGGCTCCCACATCATTCCCCGGCGCGGGTAGTTGGCGGCGTTGTCGCGCAGGACGTGCTGGACGTGCTCGGGACGGGTCACCAGATACGGCCGGAAGGGGCCGAGGTCCAGCCGGGCGATGGAGCCGTCGGCCCGCCTTCCGATGTCCTCGAATGCCGCCAGTGGGTCGCGCAAGAGCCGAGGAACGATGCGGTGGAAAGGGAAGGTGACGAGGCGGGATTCGCGAGCGGGGATTTCAGTCGAATCGAGCATCGCAGTGCACGCGGTTCTTCCTGGAGGGGGCCGGGGAGTCGGGAGGAAACGGAGGTACTGATTCCCACCCTGGCGGCGATTTCAAACCGGCGGGGAGCCGGAAATGAATCACATCACACACGACGCCCGCCGGGCGCGCCGCCCCCGATGCCGCCGGGCTCCCGACGCCGCTGACGGACGTTTGCCGACCGTACGGGCGGGGTGTCACGGCGACTCAACGCACGGTAAGCTAACCCTTACCCAGGCGTCACTGGCGCATGGTCGATTCTTTCATGTGGTATTTCGCTGACGTCGGCGAAAGCGAGGACGACAACCAAAGAGCAGGACCCGAGAAACAGGTAGCGGAATATCCGCCGCCAATGGACTTCGTCAGCAGCTCAGCCCCCGATTGTGACGTCGACCACTTTTCGAAAGGGTCCTGCCCGGCAGATGAGCATTTCCCATGGCCACGCGCCTGCTACGAAAGAGTCCCTCACACCCGCGAACGCCGGCGACGGCCGCGCGGCCGCCCGCGACCTCATCGCCGGGTTGACGGCCCGGCCCTGGGGCCAGGCCTCCCCATCGGTCTACGAGACCGCACGGCTGGTCGCCCTGGCGCCCTGGCTGAAGGGCCACGCACAGCGGGTGGACTTCCTGTCCGCGGCCCAGCGGGCGGACGGCGCCTGGGGCGGCCCGGACGGCTATGCCCTGGCGCCGACCCTCAGCGCGACGGACGCGGTTCTGTCCGCCCTGATCCGCTCTCACACCGGCGACGGCATCGGCGACGGCGACCGGCCCGGCCTCACGCGGGTCGCCGACCTCGGACTGAGCGCGCTGTTCCGGCTCCTGCCCCGCCTCGACATGACCTCAATCCCCGACATGCCGGCGATCGAACTGATCACGGCGTCACTCGTCGCGTCGATCAACCGGAGCCTGCACGTCCTGAACGACGCACCGGCCACCGGCCTGGGCCGATGGTCGGGCGGCGAGCGGCTGCGCCTACCGCGAGGACTGTCCTCCGAGCGTCTCTACGCCGTCCGGGCGATGCTCGACGTGGGCGCCGCGCCGCCCGAGAAGCTGTTGCACGCGCTGGAGACGGTCGGTGAGGCGGCGCGCGGTGCCCGCACGGTCCGGCCCGCCCCCTCCGGAACGATCGGGGCGTCGCCGGCCGCCACCGCGGCATGGCTCGACCGGGACGGCCGCGCCGACCCGGCCCACCCCGCCCGCCGATTCCTGGAGACGGTCGCGGATCTGGGCGGCGGCCCGGTCCCCTGCGGCATCCCCATCACGGTGTTCGAACGGGCCTGGGTGATCACCAATCTGGTCCGCGCCGGCATCACGGTCGAGGTGCCCGCGGCGTTGACGGCGAGCCTGCGGGGCGCACTGAGCCCTTCGGGCACGCCGGCCGGCGAAGGACTCCCGCCGGACGCCGACACCACGTCCGCCGCGCTGTACGCCCTCGGCCTGCTCGGCCTGCCGCACCGGCCCGACAGCCTCTGGCCGTTCCGGCTGGAAGGGCATTTCTGCACGTGGCAGGGTGAGGACGGGTTCTCGATCAGCACCAACGCCCACGTGCTGGAGGCCTTCGGCCAGTACGCCGCCCGGAAGCCGGATGCGACCCCCCGCCACGCGGCCGTCGTGACGGAACTCACGTCGCTCCTTTTGGACCACCAACGCGACGACGGCGGCTGGCTCGATCGATGGCACGCCTCGCCGTACTACGCGACGGCGTGCTGCGTGCTCGCACTCGGCCGCTTCGGCGGAGATGCCGCGCTGCCGGCGATCCGCAGGGCCGTGCGCTGGGTGCTCGCCACACAGCGCGCCGACGGCTCATGGGGCCGGTGGGCGGGCACGCCCGAGGAGACCGCCTACGCACTGCAGATGCTGCTGCTGACCCATGCCGTGAGCGAGGAGTCACACGCTGCCGCCGCACGCGGCCACGCCTACCTGACGCGTTCCGCGGGCGGCCCGGCGGGACCGGCGCTGTGGCACGACAAGGACCTCTACCGGCCGGACGCGATCGTCCGGTCCGCCGTCCTGGCCGCCGTGCATCTGGCGCGCCGCGACCCTTCGGTGGCCGTCCTCATCGCCACCGAAAAACAATGACAAATTTCCTAACAACGGACATATCGCCTGAATCCTGGCGGGCTGTGGCAACACCGGCAATTGCGCCGGGTAAGCAGAGGCTTGCTAAAGTGCGACAGGCGTTGAACGGCGGCATCCTGCCGTGACGCGCTCGGCATCGGATGCTCGGCGGCCGTTCACGCTTCACGACGGCGTGCGAGTTCTTCCGTAGGCTCTCGTTGGAACTGGTGGATGCACTTTTGGACGGCCTGAACCCCCTCGGCGTGGACTCGAATCCCTCGGAGCCGTCGCGGACCCCCTCAGGTCTCCCGATCCGCGTTCCCCAGACGAGCATCGCCGCTCCGCTGCGCGCGGACGCTCCGCCCGTCGCCCGGCCGGCCGAACACGGCGCACCACGTGGGGGCCGGTCGATCGGGGAGGTCCGCAGATCCATCGGCGGCCTGCAGGCCGCCACCCGACACGCCCGGGAACCGGTCGAACGTCAGCACGAAGCCCCACCCGACCGCAGACGAAGAAGCGTAGAAGGACAAGCAGTGGCCCAGAAGACAGACCCTCCCGCCGAACTGGCCTGGTTGCTCGACGACCTGGTCAAGCGCGTCAAGGAGGCTAGGAACGCGATCGTCCTGTCCGCCGACGGCCTGCTCATGGCGGCCTCGGCGGACTTCGACCAGGACGACGCCGAACACCTGTCCGCGGTGGCGGCCGGGATCCAGTCCCTGGCCAAGGGCGTCGGGGAACGCTTCGACGGCGGCCCCGTCCTGCAGACCATCGTCGAGATGCGGTCGGCGTACCTCCTCGTGACCGTCGCCGGGCACGGCGCCTGCCTGGCCGTGCTCAGCAGCGAGGACGCCGACATCGGGCTCGTCGCCTACGAGATGGAGATGCTCGTCTCCGGCCTCGGCCATCACCTCACGGCCGCGTCGCGCACCACGGATCCTGTGCCGTGACCGACGCCAGCGAGATCCCCGAAGAGGAGGCCCCGGCGCCGGACCTCGTCGACGCCCCGCCCGGCGGATCGCCGGTCGCCGTTCCCGCAGACGGCGAGCCGGAGGAACGCTGGCTGGACGAACAGGCCGGCCCGCTCGTCCGCCCGTACGTCATGACGCGGGGCCGCACCGAGCCGATCCGTGGAACGTTCGATCTCATCACCATGGTGGCGGCCACCGGAATCCTCCCGGCGCCCGGGCTCGGTCTGGACCCCGAGCATCAGGCCACCCTCCGGCTCTGTGACGAGCCCATGTCGGTGGCCGAGATCGCCGGGCACCTGAACCTTCCGACCGTCACCGTCCGAGTGCTGCTCGGAGACCTGCTCGCCAAGGGCCTCATCACCGTTGAGGACCCGCAGACGGAGGCGGAGCTCGCGGACGACGACGACCTCTACCTGGCGGTGATCGATGGACTCAAGGCGCTTTGATCGACGGGGCCGGAGGCTGCCGAAGGCGATCAAGATCGTGATCGCGGGCGGCTTCGGCGTGGGCAAGACGACCCTGGTCGGGACCGTATCGGAGACCAAGCCGCTGCGGACCGAGGAGTTCCTCACCGACAAGAGCGTGGGCGTCGACGACGTGGAGGGCGTCGAGGCGAAGGCCACCACGACGGTCGCGATGGACTTCGGGCGCATCACCATGAAGGACGAACTGGTCCTCTACCTCTTCGGCACCCCCGGTCAGGAGAGGTTCTGGTTCATGTGGGACGAGATCGCGATCGGGGCGCTCGGCGCGGTCGTGCTCGCCGACACCCGGCGGCTCGCCGACTGTTTCCCCGCGGTCGACTACTTCGAGCGGCGGGGCACGCCGTTCATCGTCGCGGTGAACTGCTTCGAGGGTTCCAAGCGGTTCGAGCTGGACGAGGTGGAGATGGCGCTCAACCTCGGGCGGCACGTCCCGGTGGTGCTGTGCGACGCCCGCGACAAGGAGTCCTGCAAAGACGTCCTGGTGGCCCTCGTCCAGCACGCGATGAAGACGCGGAAACAGCCGCGGACCGCCACGGTGTAGACCCTGGAGCGCGACGGCCGTAGGTCGTCGCGCTCCTGGTCACACCGGGATGCTCAGGAGCGTGCCGCCGCCCTCCACCTCCACGTCGAACCTCGCCAGGTCCTCGCGCGAGACGGCGGTGCCTCCGTGGACCTGCAGATGGTCGGGTGAGCCGAGGACGCCGTAGCCCTTGGGGGGTACGGCCCACTCGGTCACGACGTGCCGCTGCCCCGACCGGTTGACCGCGACGAGCCGACAGGTGAGCGGGCCTTTGACGTTGCCCAGATCCAGGGCGACGTGCGTGCCCCAGGCCTTCTTCTCCATCGCCACGATTCCGCTCGCCCCCGTCCGCGGGCTCGTGGCGCTGTGCGTCTCACCCCATCCGAGGAGGTCCGCCGGCATGTTCGCGTGATCGTGCGTCATCACCATCCCGCCGCCGTGTCCGGCGACGGCGGCGCCGACGGTGACCCCGCCGGCGAGTAGTGCGACACCGGCCGCGGCGCTGAGGATCGCGGTGCCCCGGCGCCGGCGGCGCGCGGCCGCCCTGCGCCGGCGGAGCAGGCTCGTGACGTCGGCGGAGCGCTCGGGCGCATCCTGCCGCGCCGCGCCGGGAGCGGCGTCCTCCAGCCGCGCGGCGCCATGACCGATCTCCACCGGCCCCTCGGTACCGAGGCCCGCCTCCGGCTCCAGACGGAGGTCGGTCAGCAGCTCCCGCATGCCGGACAGGTCGGCGACCTCCGCCGAACAGTCGGGGCACCCGGCCAGGTGGGCTTCGAAGGCCAGCCGGTCGTCCTCCTCGAGCAGTCCGAGGGCGTACGCGCCGACGTCGGTGTGCGGGACGGCCTCTTCGCCACGCTCGGTCACGGCGTCACCCCCCTCTCCTCGAGCACGACGCGCAGCGCGCGAAGCGCGTAGTAGACCCGCGACTTGACCGTGCCGACGGGGATGCCGAGGACCTCGGCCGCCTCGTTCACCGTACGGTCGCGCAGGACGGTCTCGGTGAGCACCTCACGGTGCGCGGGACTCAGCGCCTTCAACGCCTCGGATACGACCACGCCGCGCAGCAGATCCTCCATGCCGTCCGGGGTCTGGAGATTCTCCAGAGGTCCCTCGCCCGCTTCCTGGGGCCGCGCACCCCGGCGGCGCCTCTCGTCGATGACGATACGGCGCGCGACCGTCGCGAGCCAAGGCATCAGGCTCCCGGAGTCGGAGTCGAGCTGGTCGAGGCTGCGCCACGCGCGGATCATCGTCTCCTGCACGATGTCCTCGGCCCACTGCCGGTCGCCCGCGGTCTGCCGGATGACGAAGGCGAGCAGGGGGGCGTGGTACTCGCGGTACAGCCCGGCGATGATCAGTTCGTCGTCGGCGTCGGTCACCGGACGCAGCGCGCGCAACCAGGTCCGAGCCTTCGTCCTGCCGCGCGCTCCGGGAAATGCCATGGCGGGGGTTCTCCGGACGGTCGGGAGCGCGAAGGTCAACGATAGACCCGGCGGCGGCCGGATCGCTCGCACACGGCCGCGCGCGGCGGCTCGTCCGTGAACGTGTGGGCTCCTGTGGCGAGTGCCTGGGCTCTCGTGGCGAACGCGTGGGCTTCCGCGCGCCCGTGCCGGAGCAGTCCCATCGTCATCCCTCCCGTGATCCGGTGCCGGCGGTCCCGGTGACGACAGGGTGTACGCGCCCGGTCGGGCGCTCGGTTCAACGTCTGCCGATTTTTCTCGCCGGATCGCGGGCGGCGGCTCACAGGGCCTTGCGCAGCCACTGCTCGACGCCGGCGACGTGCACCGTGGCCAGCGCCCGGGCGACGTCCGCCTGCCGGGTCGCCAGCGCGTCGAGGATGGCGTGGTGCTCGTCGAGGGTGCGCCGCAGCGCGCCCTCCTGGGTGAGCCCGCGCCAGACCCGCGCCCGGATGGTCGGGCCGCACATGGTGTCGACGAGGGAGTACAGCACGGAGTTGCCGGCGGCCTCGGCGATGCGGCGGTGGAACTCCAGGTCGTTCTCGACCAGGTCCTCCACGGCGGACTCGTCGGTGACCTTGGCCAGGTGGTCACGCAGGGCGTCGATGGTCTCCAAGCTGATCTTCTGGGCCGCCAGCGCCGTGGCCGCCGGCTCGAGGATGCGGCGCACCTCGAAGAACTCCAGCACGGTCTTGTCGTGATGCAGGTCGACGATGAAGCTGAGGCCGTCCAGCAGCGCCTTCGGCTCCAGGCTCGTGACGTACGTGCCGTCGCCCTGCCGGACGTCGAGGATCCTGACCAGGGACAAGGCCCGTACGGCCTCCCGTAGGGAGTTGCGGGACAACCCGAGCTGGGCCGCCAGATCCGCCTCCTTGGGAAGGCGGTCGCCCGGCCGCAGTTCACCCGACACGATCATTCCCTTGATCTTCTCGATCGCGTCATCCGTGATCGGCATCGTCGCCCCTCCCCTACCCGCTCCTCCCGATGAACGCCACCGGGCCCTTGTGCGTTCCCAACGTCTCTGATCAGCTTAGGGATCCGTAGTCATGTTGGGTATTTGTGACTGGGGGATCTGTCCACCGGGGTGGGGTGGCGTGGGCGTGTAGGTGGAAGCCTGCGCCCAGTGCCGTTCCTTTGGGCCGGTGCCGTGGGCGGTCCCGGCTGGGGGTGGGTGTGCTTGAGCTGATCGTATGCACGATAGTGGTGCGCACGCCCTGGTACCGGCAGGCCGCGCGAGGCAGCTTGCGGTCCGTGTGAGCGTGTCCCTCCGGACGCTGACCCGCCGGCCCGTAGGGGCCGGGGGTGGAGGGTGCCCCGCGTCGCCTGGGCGCGGGGCGTGAGGTTCGGCGCGGGGTGGGGCCGGTCTTGGACCGATCACCCCCGCTGGCTTGAGGAGCGGCGGTCGGGGTAATGACCGCACTCGCTTCGAGTTCATCGATGATGCGGCCGATGGTCATCTGGCCGGTGGCGCGGTCGACGGTGGTGTTGTGCTCGTGGGTCAGGCCGCGGGCGGCGACGCGCCGCCATGCACCGTGGTCGCGGTCGCCTTGCCAGCCACACTGCGGGTCGGGGCAGTACGCCCACTTCCATCCGGGCGTGGTGGGCCGGTCGGGTGCCTTGCAGTGCCGCAGCGGCATCAGGCAGGCCGGGCAGCGCTTTGAGGTGTTGCGGGCCGGGACGGTGACCACGGCGATGCCGGCCTCGGCGGCCAGGTGCCGCATGTTGCCGACGATCTGCCCACGCACGGCCTCGGAGAGCCGGGTGTTGAGGGTGCGGCCCATGCCCTTGGCCTCCATCGACCGCAGATCCTCCACATAGATCACACTCGCACCCGCGGCGATCGCCTGATCCACCACCCACCGCGCCGCCGACCAGGCAAGTGCGTCGTTCAGGCCCGACCGGCGATCAGCGACATGCTGGCGTTCGGCTTTCAGCACGGCGTGTTTGGCGGCCAGATGGTGGTCCTCGTTGCTGCCGATGAGGCGGACGTAGGTGTCGGTTTTGGCGTGCAGGTGTTCGCTGTGGCGGCGTAGCCGGTGCTGGCGGGCCATCACCCCACCGGCCCGGAACATCGCCCCGGCCCCCAGCGCGGTGATGGTGCCGCCGGGATGCAAACGGCACGCCCCGGCACTGAGCAGGGTGTTCAGACCCCAGTCCACACCCAGCGCCGTCGTGTGGCCCTTCGGTTCAGCCTTGGGAACGGGATGGGAGAACGCCAGGTCGGCGTGCACCCTGCCACCGCCTGGCCCGGTGGTGGGGCGGAGTGTGGGCAGGTGCAGCACCGCGAAGGGCGGGACGGTGGGCGGCAGCGTGAGAGGGCAGGCCACCCAGGTCCAGTCGGCATACGAGCGCGGATCCGGGCGTGTCGGCAGTTGCAGCCGCAGCAACACCCTGGACGGGTCGTCCTCTGCGCGTTCCACGGTGGCCTGCTGGCGGTCCACCGCGGCGAGCACCAGCATCCGCGCCGCGTTCGGCGCTTCTTCCAGTTCGAACACATCGGCCGGAAGCCGCCCACGCTCGTCGAGAAAAGCGGCGACCTGCCTCGTGCGCGCCTTGATCACGCTGCTGGACAGGGCCCTGCTGTCGGGGATCGTCTCGCGGACGGCGTCCCATTCGGCCGGGGTGCGCTTGTCCGGGTCGGCGGGCCAGGTCGCCACGATCCCGGCGACCATCTGGACACGGTGCTGCGCACCGCGCAGGATCCGCCCGGCCTGCTCTTGAGCCATCCGCACGATCCGGTCATTGACCTTGATCCCCTCAGGGACGGTCACCGCCCAGCCCAACCTGCGCAACGCCATCCACGCATTCGACGGCAAGACGCGGCCCGCCTCATCCACCCCACCGGCCAGCACGGCCACGTCACCGGCGTTCCAATGCTCGGCCAGCAGATCGGTGGCCATCCCTGCGACGAGGTCTGTGGCCCAGTCCACCCGCTCGGCCACCGTCCGGGCCGAGACCATCTCTCCGGTCTTCTCCTCCATCCCACCACGCAGCAGCACGCGGGCGGTCGCCGTCCGGGCCACCTGACCGGCGGCCAACGGCAGTTCCCGGCTCATACGACACGACCCACTTCCCGATACGCGACGAAACACATACGCACGGTAACGATCCTCATCGACATTCCGCTCGGTGATTCGAAAATTCAAGCGAGGTCAGCCCCTCAGGGCGTCGACCGTCAGCGGCGAAACGTCATCGCGCATCCACGGCAACTCGACGCCCTCTAGCTACCGCCACCTAACGTTCGAGATCCCTAAGCAAACCCGTGAGCCTGCCATGTGGCCCACACCGGCCACACGCACGACGGGGCTTGACGGGACGCGGCGGACGGTGGTGACATCTGCAGTCATAGGTTAGGAAGGTTTCCTAACCAAGACCGCACTCGGACATTGCCGGCCGGGGGCGCGTCGGGGGCCGCGTACCGGATCGGCGAAAGGAGACCGACCGTGCCCATTGCCCCGCGTACCCTGCTCGCCGCGGCCGCCGCCGTGACGGCCGCCCAGGTGGCCCTCGCCGCGCCCGGCCACGCCACTCCCACCTCCCACGACGTGAGCGCCGCCGCCTCCCCCGGCGTCGCCGTCGCCCCGTACGAGTACCTCGGCTGGGGGAACCCGCAGGCGCCCGCCTCGGTGCTGTCCGCGACGGGCGTCAAGTGGCTCACCCTCGCCTTCATCCTGTCGGACGGCGGCTGCAACCCGAAGTGGGACGGCAGCCGCTCGCTCACCGGCTCCGACAAGACGGCCATCAACTCCATCCGCTCCGCGGGCGGCGACGTCGTCGTCTCGTTCGGCGGCTGGAGCGGGAACAAGCTCGGCGAGCACTGTTCGAGCGCCTCGGCCCTCGCCGGGGCGTACCAGAAGGTGATCGACGCCTACGGCCTGAAGGCCATCGACATCGACATCGAGTCGACCGAGTTCTCCAACGGGACGGTGCAGCAGCGGGTCATCGACGCGCTGAAGATCGTCAAGTCGAAGAACTCCGGGATCAAGACGTACATCACGTTCGGCACGACCCCGAGCGGCCCGGACTCCACCGGCAAGTCGCTGATCAACCGGGGCGCCAAGGCCGGGCTCGACAATGACGGCTGGACGATCATGCCGTTCGACTTCGGCAGCCACAGCGGCTCGATGGGCAGCGCGACGACCGCCGCCGCGGACGGGCTGAAGAACGCCGTCAAGAGCGCATACGGGTACAGCGACTCGGTGGCCTACTCCCACATCGGCATCTCGTCGATGAACGGCAAGACCGACGAGTCCGACGAGACCGTGAGCACCGGCGACTTCCAGACGATCCTGTCGTACGCGAAGTCCCACCACATCGCGCGGCTCACCTTCTGGGCCGTCAACCGCGACCGCAAGTGCGGCTCCGGCGAGAGCGCCGGCGACTCGTGCAGCGGCGTGTCCCAGTCGGCCTACGCCTACTCCAAGATCTTCGCCCAGTACACCGGCTGACCCAACCTGGTCGAGGTACAGCGGGTCACGCCCTCGCCCGGCGCGCCTCCGCGCGAGGCACGCCGGGCGACCGGCAGAGGGTGGATACATCCGACCTATCTGGCCGGCTACCCACCCCAGCTCGACCGTCGAACGGCCAATCGAACACGCGTCAGGCCTGCATCGACCAAAATTCAACAAGTCATTGACAGCGGAAACACCGCTGTTACATTTCCAGCAAAGATCCCATCTTTCCGTTCCAAGAGCGGCGGCAGGATCATGATGAAAACCTTTGCCTTGCTCGGCTCGGGCGCGCTCGGCGCCGGGCTGTTGATCGGTACATCCTCTGCGCACGCGGCCGCGCCCGTGCTCCTGAGCCAGAACAAGCCCACGACGGCGTCCTCGGAAGGCGGATCCGGATACGCCGGGAAGTACGCCGTCGACGGCGACACCTCCACGCGGTGGGCGAGCGTACGCGACTCCGACCCGCAGTGGATCTACGTCGACCTCGGCGCGACCGCGCAGATCAGCGAGGTCAAGCTGGTCTGGGACCTGTCGTGCGCCACGGCGTACCGCGTCCAGACCTCCGGCGACCACTCCACCTGGACGGACGTCTACTCGACGACCTCCGGCGACGGCGGCACGGACGACCTGACCGGTCTGAAGGCCAGCGGCCGGTACGTCCGCGTGTACGGGACGAAACGCTGCCGGGACACCAGCAGCTACGGCTACTCCCTGCAGGAACTGCAGGTCTACGGCGGGACGGGCGGCGACACGCAGGCGCCGACCACCCCGGGCAACGTCCACTCGACCGGGGTGACCAGCGACAGCGTCACCCTCGCCTGGGACGCCTCGACCGACGACGTCGGCGTGGCCGCCTACGACATCTACAACGACGGCAACAAGATCTCCGAGGCCGCGGGCACCGCGACGAGCAAGACCATCACCGGGCTGACGCCGAAGACGCAGTACCGGCTGACGGTGTTCGCGCGGGACGCCGCGGGCAACGTGTCGCCCAGCAGCGCCTCGGTCACGGTGACCACCGCGGCGACCGACGACACCCAGCCGCCGAGCGCGCCGGCCAACCTGCGCTCCACCGGCGTGACGAGCGGCAGCGTCTCCCTGGCCTGGGACGCGGCCACCGACAATGTGGGCGTCACCGGCTACGACGTCTACAGCGGCGGGACGGCCATCGTCACGGGGGTCAAGACCACCTCCACGACGATCAGCGGCCTGGCCGCGAACACCTCCTACACGTTCACCGTGAAGGCGAAGGACGCCGGCAACAACGTCTCCGACGCGAGCAACGCGGTGACGGTGAAGACGGGGTCCTCCTCCGGCGGCGGCGTGCCCTCGAGCATCACCACCGTCTCGTCCGGCTGGACGATCCCCTGGGGGATGTCCTGGCTGCCGGACGGCTCGGCGCTGATCACCGAACGCGACTCCTTCAAGGTCTTCAAGCTCACCCAGAGCGGCACGAAGACCCAGGTCGGCGCCGTGCCGAACGCGGTGACGACCGACGGCGAGGGCGGCCTGCTGGGCATCGCGGTCTCGCCGAACTGGAGCAGCGACCACTACGTGTACATCATGCACACGGCGTCGGAGGGCAACCGGATCGTCCGGATGACCTACGACGGCAGCTCGCTGAGCGGCTACAAGATCCTCGTCCAGGGCATCAAGAAGAACCGCTACCACAACGGCGGGCGGCTGAAGTTCGGCCCGGACGGCTACCTGTACGCCACCACCGGCGAGGCGCAGACGCCCGACCTCGCGCAGGACAAGAGCTCCCTCAACGGCAAGATCCTGCGGATGACCACGGACGGCCAGCCCGCACCGGGGAACCCGTTCGGCACGCTCGTCTACAGCTACGGGCACCGCAACCCGCAGGGCATCACCTGGGACCCGCAGGGCCGCCTGTGGGAGGCCGAGTTCGGCAACAGCAAGTACGACGAGGTCAACCTCATCGAGCCGGGCAAGAACTACGGCTGGCCGACGTGCGAAGGAAAGTGCAGCACCTCCGGGATGACCAACCCGAAGGTGCAGTGGTCGGTGTCGCAGGCCTCGCCCAGCGACATCACGTACGCCGACGGCGCGCTGTACGTCGCGGCGCTGAAGGGCCAGCGGCTGTGGCGCATCCCGGTCGACGGCACGACCACCGGCACACCGGCGGCCTACTACGTGAACACGTACGGCCGGCTGCGGACCGTGGAGACCATCCCCGGCAAGAACGCGCTGTGGCTGTCCACCACCAACTGCGACAACAACGGCAACCAGGCCGACGGCTCGGACAAGGTGTTCCGGATCGACCTGAAGTAGCCCTTCCCCCCGAATACGTGATCGCGTCCCCGGTGCGCCAGGGGCCCGGGGGCGCGGTCACCCTCATCCCGGCTCCCGCCGGTCCCCATCCGGGCAGTCCCCTGCCACACCCAGGAAGAACCCCCGCCCATGCGACGACGATCACTGCGCCTGCCGGCCGCCGGTCTGGCGGCGCTCGCCCTCACCCTCACCACCACGGCCGGCCCCGCCCGGGCCGAGCTGACCAATCCGCGCCAGGACTGGCTCCGCAACTCGACCGCCGGCCTGTTCCTGCACTGGGGCCTGCGCACGAGCCCCGCCCACACGAGCTGCAGCGGCTGGGAGTCCGACGTGACGAACGGCGGCTGGAGCGCGGACTACTGGGTGAGCGAGGCCCAGAAGCTGCACGCGAAGTACCTCGTGCTCGCGTCGTTCCACAGCCGGCTCGGGTACGCGCGGGCCTGGCCGTCCAAGATCCCCGGCAGCTGCAGCACCAAGCGCGACTTCCTCGGCGAGCTGATCAGCGCCGCGAAGGCCAAGGGCCTGAAGGTCATCCTCTACATGACCAACGACCCGCAGTGGCACGACGAGGGCGGCCACGAGTGGCTCGACTCCTCCGCCTACTCCAAGTACAAGGGCAAGACGGTCGACCTCACGACCAACGACGGCTTCGGGCAGTTCTCCTACGACAACTTCGTCGAGGTCATGCAGAACTACCCCGACCTGGCCGGGTTCTGGATCGACAACGACAGCCAGTACTGGATCGACCACGGCCTCTACGAGAAGATCCGCCAGGACCGGCCGGACATGCTGCTGTCCAACAACAACGAAGACACGCCGATCATGGACACGGTCAGCAACGAACAGAAGACCGGCATGTCCCCGGCGTACGACTACCCGGCCGCCACCTGGTCCCCCGCGCCCCGCCTCACCGAGGCCTGCTACAAGCTCCCCTCGAGCGGCGCCTGGTGGTACGACGGCAGCAACTCCTCGGTCGACAAGGCGCTGAACGTCGGGCGGCTCATCACCAACGCCGGCTCCTCCATCAAGTCGCTGATGGCCGAGACGGCGCAGGTCAACGGCAAGTTCCCGTCGAATCAGGCCTCGTACAACGACTTCCTCAACACCTACCTCGGCCCGATCTGGAGCTCGATCAACGGGACCGAGGGCGGCGGCTACATGTACGGCGGCCTGCAGCCCGGCTCGTGGAACGACGGGGCGTACGGCGTCACCACCATCAGCAAGACCGACCCGAACCTGCACTACATCCACGTGCTGACCAAGCCCTCGGGCAGCACGCTGAAGGTCCGCGACAACGGCTACAAGGTCACCGGGGTCACGAACCTGCGCACCGGCGCGGCCCTGAACTTCAGCCAGTCCGGCGGCTCGCTGATCATCACCGGCATCGGTGACTGGGACGGCTACGACACCGTCTTCAAGGTCCAGACGTCCGGCCGTACCGGCATCTACTCCGGCGTGACCGCGACCGCGAGCGCGTCCAAGAGCGGGTACCCGGCGGGCAACCTCGTCGACGGCGACTACCTGAAGTGGTGGGACAACAACGGCACCCTGCCGGTGAACATCACCCTCGACCTCGGCTCCGCCAAGAAGGTCGCCTACCTCGGCGTCAACCAGCGCGAGTGGTCGGTGAGCTACAAGCGGTCGAGCACCGAGGACTCCGCGCGGATCAAGGCGTACAAGGTCCTGTCCAGCACCGACGGCAAGACCTGGTCGACGGTGAAGTCCGGGACGATGCCCAGCGCCCGCGGCGTGCGGTTCATCGACCTCGGCATCTCCTCCGCGCGCTACGTCCGCCTCGAGGTCGACAGCACGTGGGCCGCGTCGTCCGCGACCAAGTTCTACAAGAAGCTGCTGATCGACGAGATGTGGCTGGGATCCGACTATGCGTAGGCCGAGAAAGCGCATTCTGGGATCGAGGCGGCCCGCCGTCGCGCTCACGGCGGTGCTCTGCGCGGCGCTGACCGCGCTCACCACGCCGGCGTCGGCCGCCCG
Organism: Actinoallomurus vinaceus; assembly: GCF_039542055.1. NCBI lineage: Bacteria > Bacillati > Actinomycetota > Actinomycetes > Streptosporangiales > Thermomonosporaceae > Actinoallomurus > Actinoallomurus vinaceus. Next base: position 575,430 of record NZ_BAABHK010000005.1, on the reverse strand, counting down.
CCCGGGACGCGCCGCCAAGGCGGCCACCGACTGGTCGGTGGCGGTGGTCGACTCGACCATCGCGCGCGACACCCCGAGCAAGATCGGCGGCTGGTCGTACCCGGTCGGGCTGTACCTGTACGGCCAGTACCTCGTCTACCAGCGCACCCACGACGCGAAGTACCTGTCGTACATCAAGAGCTGGGCGGACCGCTTCGTCGACTCGAAGGGGAACATCGGCCAGAGCTTCGACAACCTCGACAGCATGCAGGCGGGCCGGATCCTCGTCCTGCTGCACCACGAGACCGGCCAGGCGCGCTACCAGACCGCCGCCGCGAAGATCCGCAACCGGCTGAAGTCGTACCCGCGGAACTCCGACGGCGCGTTCTGGCACGGGACGTCCAGCAGCCGGGCGCACCAGCTGTGGGCCGACGGGGCGTACATGGTCAACCCGTTCCTCGTCGAGTACGGCAAGGAGTTCGGCGACACCGCCTACACCGACGACGAGGCGACCAAGCAGCTCGTGGCGTACGGCACCCATCTGCAGGTGTCGAACGGCCTGCTGCGGCACGCCTACGACGAGTCCAAGAAGGCGAGCTGGGCGGATTCCAAGACCGGCCTGGCGCCGGAGCACTGGTGCCGGGCGATCGGCTGGTACGCCATGGCCACGGTCAACGTGCTGGACGCCGTCCCGGCGACCAACGCGCGGAGGCCGCAGCTGCTGACCATCCTGCGCGACCTCGCCGCCGGCCTCGAGCGCTACCAGGACCCGGCCACGGGGCGCTGGTTCCAGGTGGTCGACAAGGGCTCGCAGTCCGGCAACTGGACGGAGACGTCCTGCTCGAGCATGTTCGCGTTCGCGCTGTCGCGGGCCGCGGAGCAGGGCTATGTCGACGCGCACTACAAGGCGGTCGCCGACCGCGCCTACCAGGGCGTGCTGAAGAAGATCTCGCTGGGGAGCGACGGCCGGACGAACCTGACCGACATCTCCGTCGGCACGAACGTCGGCTCGTACTCCTACTACGTCGGCAGGACCCGGGCCACCAACGACTTCCACGGCCTGGGCGCCTTTTTGATCATGAACGAGCAGTTCGTCCGCACCGAAGGCGTGACCTGCTAATCCCTTTTTCCGCCTCCTCTCGGAAGAAACCATGAAGATCCCACTGAAACACCTCGTACAAACACTCGCGGCCCTCATCGGACTGGTCGCCGTCCTCGGCCTCGTCCAGCCGCCCGTGCCGGCCGCGACCCGCGCCGCCGCCGGCACCTTCAACGTCAAGGACTACGGCGCGAAGGGCGACGGCGACGCCAACGACACCTCCGCCATCAACAAGGCCATCACCGCGGCCAACGACGCGGGCGGCGGCACGGTGCGCTTCCCGTCGGGGACGTACAAGTCCTCGAACACCATCCACATGAAGAGCAACGTCACGCTGCAACTCGACTCCGGCTCGACCATCAAGGGCGCGAGCGGGACCGGCTACGACAAGGCCGAGTCGAACTCCAACGACAAGTACCAGGACTACGGGCACAGCCACTTCCACGACGCGATGATCTACGGTGACAAGCTCACCAACATCGGCTTCACCGGCTCCGGGACGATCGACGGCGGCGGCAACCTGATCACCGGGAACCCGAAGAGCGGTCAGGCCGACAAGATCATCTCGCTGACCCGCTGCACGAACCTCACGCTCAGCGGCATCACGCTGCGGCGCGGCGGCCACTTCGCGGCGCTCATCAACGGCTGCGACCACGTCACGTCCGACCACCTGACGATCGACACGGCCAGTGACCGCGACGGCTGGAACATCATCAGCACGACCAACGTCACGATCACCAACGCGAACATCTCCGCCAACGACGACGCCCTCCCGTTCAAGAGCGACTACGCGCTCGGCGCCAAGCTGCCGAACGGCCACGTCACCGTCACCGACTCGAAGCTGTCGGCCAAGTGCTGCAACGCGCTGATGTTCGGCTCGGAGACCTGCGGCGACTTCACCGACTACAACTTCTCGCACATCACCATCACCGGCGCGCAGAAGTCCGGCCTGGGCATGGTGTCGATGGACGGCGCGAACATCTCCGACGTCCACTACAGCGACATCACGATGTCCGGCGTGCGCTCGCCGATCATGCTGAAGGTCGGCACCCGGAAACGCTGCGGCAACAGCCCCGGAGTCGGTCACATCTCGGGCATCACGTTCGACAACGTCACCGGCACCGGCGCGAGCCCGTCCTTCAGCCCCACCATCTGGGGCCAGACGGGCGGCAACCAGATCAGCAACGTGACGTTCAACAACGTCAACCTGACCGTGCCCGGCGGGAACGGCACGATGGGCACCGGCGTCCCCAGCGACAGCGGTGACTACAACCCGAAGAGCCTCGGCACCCGCCCCGCGTACGGCTGGTACATCCACAACGCGAACAACATCAAGTTCACGAACAGCTCGGTCAAGTTCGCCAAGGACGACGGCCGGCCCGCGGTCATCGCCAACGCCGGCAGCGCGATCAGCTTCGACCACTTCACCGCGCAGCGCGGCGGCGACAGCCCCTCCGACCTGCTCTTCCAGGGCATCACCGGCTACTGCGCCACGAACAGCACGAACACCTCCGGCGGGGCGCTGCGCGTCGCCACCAGCGGCGGCTCGACCCAGACGTGCGGGAGCTGACGATGAGGGCCCGTCTCACCGCTCTCGCCGTGGCGGCCACCGCGCTGGCCGTACCGGGCGCCACGTCCGCGGCCCACGCGTCGGACAACGGCCTGTCGGTCCGGCCGGCGATGGGCTGGAGCAGCTGGAGCTTCGTCCGCCGCTGGCCGACCGAGGCGAAGATCAAGGCCCAGGCCGACGCTCTCGCGAGCAGCGGGCTGAAGGACCACGGCTTCGTCTACATCAACCTCGACGACTTCTGGCAGAAGTGCGACTCGAACGGCTTCACCGTCGACTCGTACGGACGCTGGGCCGTCGACACGTCGAAGTTCCCGTCCGGCATCAAGGCGCTCGCCGATTACGTCCACGGCAAGGGGCTGAAGTTCGGCTTCTACGTGACGCCCGGCATCGCCAAGAACGCCGTCACCAAGAACACCCCGATCGAGGGCACGTCGTACCACGCGAAGGACATCGCGGACACGTCCAAGACGGAGAAGAACTACAACTGCAAGAACATGTACTACATCGACTACTCCAAGGCGGGCGCGCAGGAGTTCGTGAACTCCTGGGCGAACCAGTTCGCCTCGTGGGGGGTCGACTACCTCAAGATCGACGGAGTGGGCAGCGCCGACGTCCCCGACGTCCAGGCGTGGGACAAGGCGCTGCGCGCCACCGGCCGTCCGATCAACTTCGCGCTGTCCAACAACCTGCCCATCGCGAACGCGACGACCTGGAAGAAGCTGGCCAACAGCTGGCGCACCCAGGGCGACGTCGAGTGCTACTGCGGCTCGGGTTCCAACGGCAGCGGCTACCCGCTGACGGACTGGTCGCACGTGTCCAGCCGGTTCGGGACGGCCGCGTCCTGGCAGCAGTACGCCGGGCCGGGCGGCTGGAACGACCTGGACTCCCTGGAGATCGGCAACGGTGACCAGGCCGGCCTGACCGCCGACCAGCGCCGGTCGATGTTCACGCTGTGGGCGATGGCGGCCTCGCCGCTGCTGCTCGGCACCGACCTGACGAACCTGAACAGCACCGACACGGCGATGCTGACCAACGACCGGCTGATCGGCGTCGACCAGGACGGCGTCGCCGCGGGCCGGATCGTGAACAGCGGCGTCAAGCAGGTCTGGCGCAAAAAGGAGTCGAACGGCGACTACGTCGTGGCGCTGTTCAACACCGGGACCTCCGGCAACTCCACCGTCAGCGTGAACTGGTCGCAGGTCGGCTTCTCCGGCAGCGCTTCCGTCACCGACCTGTGGTCCGGCAAGGCCACCGGAACGGTGGCCGACTCCTACAGCGCGACCCTCCGGCCCGGAGAGACGCGCCTGATCCGCGCGCATCCCCTCTAACCGCCCACCTTGGTGGACCGGCCGTCCCAGCCCCTCGCGACGGCCGGTCCACCGCACCGTATCCGGCTCTTCTCGATCCGAAACCGAGTCTCCATGGCACTGCTCATCCCTGGGAGCGACAGACGATGCGTTCGAAAGCGGCGGCGCTGCTCGCCGTCCTGGCCCTGGTCCTCACCATGGGCGTGACGTCCTCGGCGCGGGCCGAGCTCTTCAACCCCCGCCAGATCTGGCTGCGCGACTCCACCGCGGGACTGTTCCTGCACTGGGGCATGCGCACCAGCCCCGGCTACACCGACTGCGCCGCCTGGGAGAAGGCGGTGACCGACGGCGGCTGGGATCCGGCCTACTGGGTACGCGAGGCGCGGAAGCTGCACGCGTCGTACCTGGTGCTGGCCAGCTTCCACAGCCGGCTCGGCTACTCCCGGCCCTGGCCGTCGAAGATCCCCGGCAGCTGCAGCACCAAGCGCGACTTCCTCGGCGAGCTCATCAAGGCGGCCCGCGCGAAGGGCCTGCGGGTCATCCTCTACATGACCGACGATCCGAAGTGGCACGACGAAAGTGGCCACGAATGGCTTGACTCCGCCGGTTACTCGGCCTACAAGGGCAGGAGTGTTGATCTTTCGACACGGCCTGGCTTCGGCGAGTTCAGCTGGGACAACTTCGTCGAGGTCATGCACAACTACCCGGGCCTGTCCGGGTTCTGGATCGACAACGACAACGAGTACTGGGAGCAGAACGGCCTGTACGAGCTGATCCGCAAGGAACGCCCGGACATGCTGCTGTCCAACAACAACGAGGACACGCCGATCATGGACACGGTCAGCAACGAGCAGAAGACCGGCATGACCCCGGCGTACGACTATCCCGCCGCCACCTGGACGCCGATGCCGCGCCTGACCGAGGCCGACTTCAAGCTGCCCACCAAGGGCGCGTGGTGGTACGACGGCAGCGACTCCGACATCGACTACCCGCTCAGCGTCGGGCGGTACATCACCAACGCCGGGGCCTCGATCAAGAACCTGATCGCCGAGACCGCGATGGTGAACGGGCGCTTCCCGGACAAGCAGGAAGCCTTCAACAACTTCCTCGACACGTACCTTGACCCGATCTGGAAGTCGATCCACGGGACCGAGGGCGGCGGCTACATGTACGGCGGGCTGCAGCCCGGTGCGTGGAACGACGGCGCGTACGGCACCGTCACGGTCGCCAAGGACGACCCGTTCCGGAACTACCTGCACGTCCTGACCCGGCCGTCGGGTGACACGCTCACCGTGCGCGACAACGGCTACCGCGTCGCCCGCGTGACCGACGTACGGACCGGGCACCGGTTCGCCTTCACCCAGGCGAACGGGCGGGTGACCATCTCCGGCATCACCCTCTGGGATCGGTACGACACGGTGTTCCGCGTCGACCTGGCCGGCCGCGAGGGCCTGTACCGGCACGTCACCGCCACCGCGACCGCCTCGGCCGATGGCCACCCGGCCGCGAACCTCACCGACGGCGGCTACCTGAACTACTGGGACGGCAACGCCACCGTGCCGGTCTCGATCACCCTCGACCTGCGGCGCCGCGGCCCCGTCCGCTTCCTGGCGATCAACCAGCGAGAGAACTCCCCGACCCACAACCGGGAGACGTTCGGCCGCAAGGAGGACTCGGCTCGCATCAAGGATTACCGGGTCTACGTCAGTGATGACGGCGTGACCTGGGGCGACCCCGTCAAGACCGGGGTGCTGGAGAGCGCGAAGGCCGTGCGGTTCATCGACCTGCCGACGACGACCACGGCGCGGTACGTGAGGCTGGACGTCGACAGCACCTGGGCCGCCGAGAGCGTGCCGGCCTTCTTCAAGAAGCTCGCCATCGACGAGATCCACGTGGGCTGGGGCTCCCCCGCCGGCCGCGGAGGCGCTCGATGAGAGACGTCCGGTGGACGCCGTCCGCCGGGGCCATCGATCGATCGAAGGGATGGTGACGATGGCAGACATCCACGGCAAGGGCAAACGCCGGGGAACCGACCAGACGACCTGGAGGAAGCCCGACTACGAGATCGTCGAGACGTCGATGGAGGCGTCCGCCTACTTCCTGTCCACGCGGTAAGACCCTTGCTCCTGCAGATCCTGGGCACCGCCGCCGGCGGCGGAGTGCCGCAGTGGAACTGCGCATGCCCGGGGTGTGCCGGCGCCCGCTCCCACCCGGAGCGCCGGCGCCGGCACGCCTCGGCGGCGATCCGCGCCGGCGACCGATGGTTCGTCATCAACGCCACGCCGGACATCGCCGACCAGGTCGAGTTCTGCGGCACGCCGGCACCCGGCTCGCGGGACACCCCTCTCGCCGGGGTGATCCTCACCGACGCGGAGCTCGACCACACCCTGGGACTGGCCCGGCTCCGCGAGGCCGCGTCGGTCGACGTCATCGCGACACCGGCGGTGACCGGCGCACTGTGCGACCGGCTCCGCCTGGGCGACGTCCTGGCCCCCTACACCCGCCTCACCTGGCACGAGCTCCCGGAGGACCGGCCCGTACGGCTCGGCGGCACCGTGTCGGTGCAGGCCGTGCGCGTCTCGGGCAAACGGCCCCGCTACGCCGCCGACGCCGACCCGGACGGGGCGTGGTCGGTGGCCCTCGTCCTCGCGGACGGCGACCGGACCGCGGTCTACGCACCCTGCCTGGCCGACTGGACGCCGGCCCTCGACAAGGTCCTCACAGCCGCCGACTGCATCATCGTCGACGGCACGTTCTGGGACGACGACGAGCCCCGCCGGATGGGGGTCTCGGAGAGGACCGCCACCCAGATGGGGCACCTGCCGATCACCTGGACCGCCGGCCCGCTGTCGCGGCTGCCGGCCCGCCGGAAGCTGTACACCCACCTCAACAACACCAATCCCCTCGTCGACCCGACCGCCCCGGCGCACGCGTCGCTGGCGGCCCTGGGCATCGAGGTCGCGCCCGACAGGACGGTGATCGAGCTGTGAGCATCGCCGACACGGAGTTGGCCCCCTGGACGACGGCTGAGCTGGAGGAGCGCCTGCGCGACGTGGTCGCGCGCCGCTACCACCACCGCCATCCGTTCAACCTGCGGATGCACGAAGGCACGCTCACCCCCGACGAGCTGCGGCGCTGGATCCTCAACCGCTTCCACTACCAGCAGCACATCCCGATCAAGGACGCGCTCATCCTGGCCAAGCTGGAGACGTCCGAGCTGCGGCGCCTGTGGATCCACCGCATCCACGACCACGACGGCACCGCGCCCGGCGAGGGCGGCATCGAGCGGTGGCTGCGCCTCGGCGAGGCGGCCGGCCTGGAACGGGGCCGGCTGCTGTCGGGAGAAGAGGTGCTGCCGGGCGTGCGCCTCGCCGTCGACGGCTACGTCAACTTCTGCCGCCTGCGCCCTCCGTTGGAGGCCGTCGCGTCGTCGCTGACCGAGCTGTTCGCCCCGGACCTCATGCGGGTCCGCATCGAGGCGTTCGAACGCCACTATCCCTGGGTCGACGCGGCCGGGCTGCGGTACTTCCGCGGCCGCATCTCCCAGGGCCGGAACGACAGCCAGGAGGCCATCGCCCTCGTCCTGGACTGGGCTCGGACCCGCGCCGACCAGGAGCGCGCGGTCGCCGCCCTGTCCTTCAAGTGCGACGTGCTGTGGAGCCTTCTCGACGCCGTGGAGCGGGGATGACCGCCGAGTGGCGGCCCGCGCTGGCCTCATCGATCCGGCTGCGCCACGACCGGGTGCGCGACAAGGACCTGCTGGTGATGCCCGAGCGGGTCGTCGTCCTGAACCCGGAGGCGGGCCGGATCCTGCGGCTGTGCGACGGCAGCCGTACGACGACGCAGATCGTCGACGAGCTGGCGGAGGACTTCCCGGACGCCTCTGTCGCCGACGACGTCGGCGAGTTCCTCGACCGCGTACGCGGCGAGGGGTGGGTGAGATGAGCGTCGAGGAGACCGCCGTGGGACCGGAGCGGAGTTCCGAGGCCGTCGCCGCCGGGACCGTCGATCCGCCGTGGGCGCTGCTGGCCGAGGTCACCCACGCGTGCCCGCTGCACTGCCCGTACTGTTCCAACCCGGTCGAGCTGGTCCGGCGCTCGACGGAGCTGGACACGGCCACGTGGGTCCGCCTGATGGAAGAGGCGGGCGACCTGGGCATCGTGCACGCCCACATCTCCGGCGGCGAACCGCTCCTGCGGCCCGACCTGACCGAGATCGTGGCCGCCGCCGAACGCGCCGGGATCTACACCCAGCTCGTCACCAGCGGTGTCGGCCTCGACGCGGCCCGGCTCGGTGAGCTCACCGACGCCGGGCTGCACAGCGTCCAGCTCTCCGTCCAGGACGCCACGGCCGCCGCCTCCGACCGCATCGCGGGCCGGCGGTCGTTCGCCGACAAGGAACGCGCCGCCGCGGTCGTACGCGCCGCCGGCCTGCCGCTCGGCCTCAACGTCGTCCTGCACCGGCACAACCTCGCGGGCCTCGACGCCATCATCCGGCTGGGCGCCGAGTGGGGCGCCGAACGGATCGAGCTGGCCAACACCCAGTTCTACGGGTGGGCGCTGCGCAACCGGACGGCGCTCCTGCCGGGCCGGGAGCTGCTCACCGCCGCCGAGGAGACCGTACGCCGCTGGCGCGAGCGGTCCTCGATCGAGCTGATCTGGGTGGTGCCGGACTACTACGAGGGCATCGCCAAGCCGTGCATGGGCGGCTGGGGGAATCGCTCGATCACGATCGCCCCGGACGGACGCGTGCTGCCCTGCCCGGTCGCGTACGCGCTGCCGGACCTGTCGCCGCCGAACGCCCGCGACCACTCCCTCGCCTGGATCTGGGAGCACTCCCCCGCGTTCAACGCCTACCGTGGCACCGCCTGGATGCGCGAGCCGTGCCGCACCTGCCCGCAGCGCGAGGTCGACTTCGGCGGCTGCCGCTGCCAGGCGTTCGCGCTGACCGGGGACGCGGCCCGTACGGATCCGGCCTGCCACCTGTCCCCCGACCACCGCCTGATCCAGGCGCTCACCGAGGCGCCCGCGACGGCCGACTTCGTCTACCGCCGCCCGGGCGCGTGACCACCCGGCCGTACCGAGGGCGCGGTGAACGCGCCCCGGTTACTCCAGGATGTAAAGGTCCCAGCCATCCCACTCAACGCGGTCGTTGTACTCGTTTACGCATTTGTACCGCCAGCCCTCACGCTCGTATTGCTGGCCCGCGTCGATGCAGTCCCCCTGGCGATCCCAGAACTCGACGTAGGTCCACTTGGCCTGTGCGACCGCACCCGTCCGCGGCACGGCCGCACGGGCCGGCACGCTCATCCCGCAAACCGCACCGACGGCGATCCCCACACCGACAACCGCTGCGCGTAGGCGCATCCGCATCCCTTTCTCGAGGGGTACCCATAAAGAATGAGAACCATATCATATGAGTTACAAACTATCGAGCGCTCGCCAGGTCGAGGGCCAGGGCGGCGACCGCCAGGGCCAGGAAGCCGTTGGCCAGGCCGAACTGGAACGAATAGTCGCTCGCGCGAATGTGGGTGTAGAGGGCGCAGACGAAGAACAGGACCAGACCGATGACGGCGGCCGTTCCGATCAGCGGCACGCCGGCGAGGCCGAGCAGCAGCCCCACGGCACCCGCGATCTTCAACGTTCCGATCGGGAACGCGAGCCAGGACTCCGGCACCCCGGCCCTGGCCATGGGGGGAAGGATCGGCTTGAAATGGACGACGGCGGCGACGCCCGAGAAACCGTTCGCCGCGATGGCGAGCACGGCGACGACGACATAGGCGATGAACACTGGGAACTCCCTGGTCAGCCGAGGTGGGAGAGCTTGTCGGGGTTGGTCACGGTGTAGATTCCGCAGACCTGGGTGCCGTCGGCGGTCAGGTCGAGGACGACGACCGCGTAGGGCGTGTCGCCGGACAGCAGCAGGGCCGACGGATCGCCGTTGACGTGCCGGTATCGGATGGCGAGGTCGGGGATGGGCCGCCGGGCGGCGTCGCCGATGAGCAGGCGGGCGATCCTGTCCCGGCCCTGGACCGGCCGCGGGCCGGCCGCGCGTGCCTTGCCTCCGCCGTCGGCCCACAGGGTCACGTCGGGTGCCAGGACCCGGATGAGACCCTCGATGTCGCCGCCGACCACCGCGGCGATGAAGTGTTCGGTCACCTGACGCCGTACGCGCGGGTCGGTCTCGTAGCGGGGACGGCGCGCGTGCACGTGCTCGCGGGCCCGGTGCGCCACCTGCCGGACCGCCGAGGCGCTGCGGCCCAGGATGCCGGCGACCTCCGGGTGGGAGTAGCCGAAGACCTCGTGCAGCACGAACACCGCGCGTTCCAGGGGAGAGAGCGTCTCCAGCACCACGAGCAGCGCCATCGACACCGACTCGGAACGCACGACGCCGTCGGCGACGTCACCACCGTCCGGGCCCGGCGGGGTGGCGAGCGGCTCGGGAAGCCACGGCCCGACGTACTCCTCCCGGCGGCGGCTGATGCTCGCCTGCCGGGCCAGGGCCCGGTTGACCGCGACCCGGACGAGGTAGGCGCGCGAGTTCCCGACCGGCTCAGCGTCGGAGGAGCGGCTGCGCGCGTCCCAGGCGAGCCAGGTCTCCTGGAGCACGTCCTCGGTGTCGGCGACGCTGCCGAGCATCGTGTAGACGATGGAGAACAGCAGTTCCCGGTGGTCGACGAAGACACGCGTGGCCGTCTCCGCCGGGGAGTCCGGCACCGGGTCGGGCGGGCCGTGGGACATGGTGGGCTCCTCCTGCCGTGAGCAATGAGATCACCACCTGAGAGCGCCACCGCCCCTCGAAGTGTGACATCCGCCAGAGCGGCATTCGCTTTGCGCTGTCCGGGGCACAGTGATGATCTTCAGGGTCGTCGTCGTGCTTTCATAGCCGGATGAGGTATGAAGAGGCGCTGTCCGGCGTCCGTGAGCTGTGCGTTGAACATCTGGGGGAACGCGTTGGGGCTCAGGTGGCGGCGTTGGCTCGGCCCGGGTTCGAAGGGTTCGGTTGCATGCCACCCCCGTCGTCACCTTGCCCTCGGCCTCGTCGTACGACTGCGACCCGGTGCTCAGCACTCTCGACTATGGAGACGAGATCGAGGAGTCATCGCTTTACCACGTGGATCCCGGCTGGCTGGTGGTCAACAAATTGGGCGAGACCGCCTGGCCGCAGTACTGCGCGGAAGAGCAGGGCATCGAGTGGGGCGGCATGCACAATCAGGCGTTCGGCTGGCCGCCGATCCGCAGCTACGGCGTTGACCTGTTGGAGGAGCTATCGCAGGGCGAGCCCTACGCTCACCTGCTCACTCTCGGCGCCACCGACATGTGGGAGTGGGGCGATGGAGGCATCCTGCGGTTCGTCACCCCGGCCAAAGCCCTCCGGGAAGGCGACGTGAGCCAGGTGCGAGCCAATCCCGACGACTGGTAGCAGGTGACGGCCACGAGGCCCCTCCCCAAGCGTTGATCGACTTCTGCGGGACCGACGACTTCAAGGGACGGCACGGATGACCGACGGACGAAGTGGCGCCTACTCAGTCAGTGGGCTGCCGGACGGTGCGGAGATCGCCTGGGTCGCGGACCTCGGCTACCCGGTTCACGCGCTGCCGGTCCTTACCAGGGACACCCTGCTCGTTGGTGACTCGCTCGGGAGAGTCCATGCGTTCGACGCGGCGACGGGCGAGCAACGCTGGCGTTTCCCCGACCACGACTACGACCTAAACGCCCACGACGAGTCCTACAAGACGGTCGTCACCGTCTGGCGGGACGAGGTCGTCGTCGGGGTATGCGGCGAGTTCGACTACTTCGACACCTTCGCCGACGCCGGATATGACGACGATGAGGAGTCCGAAGCGGACGAGTTCGAGGACGACGACGAAGAAGAGGTCGATGACCTCATCGACGAACAGATCAGCTTCCTTGATCTGCGGTCGGGGAGGCTCCTGCGGACGGCGCCGCGGGACTGGTACCCGTCCGTCGTCGGCGACCGGCTCGTGCTGATCAGCCTCAACGGAGGTGTGCGGGCGGTCACTCTGCCCGACCTGACTCCGCTGTGGTCGAACAGGAAGGCGAGCGGGCGGGTTCAGACCTCCCCGGCGGCCGGGCCGGACGGTCTCATCTACCTGTCCGGTGGGCGAGAGGCCAACCGCACGCATGGCGGACTCGTGGCCCTGGATCTTCGCACCGGCAGGACGCGGTTCGCGTACGAGCCGGAGGAAGAGGTGTTCGCCGAGACCGGCCCGCCGCACGCCGTCGTGGCCGAGGGCCTCGTGTGGAAGCCGGTCCTTCGGGACGAGGAGGACGAACGGCCGGAACACCCCGGCGAGATCGTCGGCCTCGACCCGCTCACCGGTGAGAAGCGGTGGAGCCATCTGGTGAAGGGACGGCCGGACGGATCCGTGGCCGTCGCCGACGGGGTCGTCTGTTTCGTGGTGTCCGGTGGCGAGGACGGCGTTCACGCCGTCGACATCGAGACGCGCGGGACCCTGTGGACCCGCAAGCTGCCAGGCGCGGGAGTGGGAACGCCTGTGTTGGCGGCCGGCGTCCTCTACATGGCGACCGGCAAGGGGACGGTCCTCGCCTTCGATGCCGCGACCGGAGAACAACGCTGGGCCCTCGATCTCGGTGAATACATCGACGACAGGGAACTCGACCACGAAGCCCTCTATGACGAGATCCCGCCGGCGGTGCTGCCCGCCGACGGGATGCTCTACGTCCGCACCGGCACCGGAGTGGTGGCGCTGCGCCAGAGGTCCTAACGGAGCCGATGAGCCCTTCTCTGTAACGTCTCGTGACAGTTCGTGATCTTCGTTCAGCTGGTGCGGCCGTGTTCCATCTGGAGCAGGACGAGGGCGGCGCGGGTGATCCGGGTGATCGCCTTGGGGTCGAGGCTGACCCTGCGCAGAGCCTTGAAGGTCACCTTGAGCAGGGCGTTGGCGCGTTCGGCCACGCCATCGAGCACGCCGGTGCAGGTGATACTGGTCAACGCGTGAAGCCTCTCGGTACCCGGAACCTGTTCTTCGCAGACCTGTTCCTACCAGCGGCTTCTTGCGTATCTGATGACCGGTCAAGCCCGTCTGATGTCCCTAGTCAGGAAGATCTCGGATCTGTCGGACGGGCGGCATACTCTGAGCCTCGTCCGCACTATCGGGGAGAGTCATGACAAGTAGGTTCACCGAGTTGGTCGTTGACTGCCACGATCCGGAGAGGCTCGCGGCCTTCTGGTGCGAGGTCCTGGACTTCAAGGTGATCGACCGGAGCGAGGGCAAGGTCGAGATCGGCTCCTGGGTGCCGACCGTCGAGGATGTTCGGGCCCGCCAGATGCCGCCCACCCTGGTGTTCATCCAGGTGCCCGAGGGCAAGACCGTGAAGAACCGGCTTCACCTCGACGTCAGCCCGATCGACGGCAGCACCGAGGACGAGGTGACCAGATTGCTCGGCCTCGGCGCCACCAAGACGGATGTGGGCCAGGGCTCAGACCGAAACTGGGTGGTCATGGCAGACCCCGAGGGCAACGAGTTCGACGTCCTACGCACCCTGGCACCGCAGAACTAGGCCGCGAGCGGGCACCCGCACCCCGTCACACACCGCAACCATGACGTTGCCGAGAAGACCTCAATGGACGGAAGTCGGCACTCGGGGCGCCCGGCACTCCGACAAGGCATCATCTAACGTATTGGCGCACTGTTCAGGGCCCGCTGGAAGGCACGGGCGTGACCGGCCTCGTCTTCGGCATTGTGTGAAAAGCGTGTCGCCGCCTCGCTGTCGGCTGAGGGCCGACCCGATCGCCTGCACAGGGCACGGCCTGTGCGCCGAGCTTCTCCCGGAGACGATCGACCTGGACGAGTGGGGCTATCCGATCATCGGGACCTTGCCCGACCGACTGCTGCCGCTGGGGCGCCGCGCAGTGGCGGACTGTCCGCCTTGGCATTGGTACTCGAACGCGACCGCGCGCACTGACCGGTTCTCGCGCCCCTGAGCACGTCCTCGGTGTCCGCCACGCTGCCCAGCATCGCGTACACGATGGAGAACAGCAGATCCCGGTGGTCAGCGTGCTTTCATGGCCGTCCGTACCTCACAGGCCCTCCGCTCGGCGTCGGGTCCCGGCGACTTCCTGGCTGGTTCCGGCAAGGTCGGATCTGGTGCCGAAGCTCACCCGCGAGGTGCTCTCGTTCGCCGCCGAGGCGGTGGCCCGGCCCAGTTCCTCGAGGGCGGCCTCGGCCTCGGCCTGTTCATCCCAGGGCGCGGGGCCGTCGGCGAGCAGCATGGTGCGTTCGGGACCCTTGCCGGCCAGGACGACCACATCACCGGGCCGGGCGCTTTCCATCGCCCGGCGGATCGCGGCCCGCCGGTCCAGGATGACTTCGTAGTCGGTGCCGCGTCGCCGTGGCCCGACGCCCGACTCGATCCGCCGGGCAAGGTCCGCCGGGTCCTTGTGGGCGGGGTCGTCGGTCGTGAGGATGAAGAAGTCCGCGTACTTCGCGGCCGCACGTCCCATCCCCACCGGGTCATGGTCGGCGTGGCCGGTGGCGCCGAAGACGGCGATCAGCCGGCCGGAGGTGGTGGTGCGGAGTTCGCTCAGCACGCTGTGCAGGCGCAGCGAGGAGTGCGCGAAGTCGAGATAGACGGTGAACGGCTGTCCGCGGTCGATGGGCTGGAGACGCCCGCGTACGCCGCCGAAGGCGGACAGGGCATCGGCCACGGCGTCGAGCGGCGCCCCGAACGCCAGGCCGGACGCGGCCGCGCACAGCGCGTTGCGGACGTTGAAGAGGGCCGGCAGGCGCAGGTGGACCGGAGCCGATCCGCCGGCGCCGCGCAGGACGAACCGGGTGTGGTTCCGGCTCAGGGACACATCGGTGGCGCGTACGTCGGCGGGATGGTCGATCGCGTACGTGAGGCGTCCTTCGGTCGCGCAGTGCGCGCTGAGGAGTTCGAACGAAGGATCGTCGCGGTTGAGGATCGTGGTCTTCGGGACGCCTTTGCCGGCCGACCGCGCGGTCAGATCCATGAGCCGTGCCTTGGCGTTGAAGTAGTTCTTTGGGGTCCGGTGGTAGTCCAGGTGGTCCTGGCCGATGTTGGTGTACGCGGCGACATCGAAATCGCAGGCGGCGACCCTGCCCTGCTCCAAGGCGTGCGAACTGGTCTCGATGACCGCCGCGCGCATGCGCCGCTCGACCATCCGTGCCAGCCACTCCTGGTTGTCGGGGGCGGCCATGGTGGTCTGGCCGGACCTGTTCTCGTCGGCATGGGTTCCGGCTCCATGGGCGACGGTGCTGAGGTATCCGGCGGGGATGCCGGCGGCGGTGAGGACGTGGGCGGTCATGTGCGTGGTCGTCGTCTTGCCGGCGGTGCCGGTGACGCCGACCACCAGCAGACGACGTGCGGGTCTCGAGTGCAAGGCGGCGGACAGCTCGGCCAGACCGGTGCGCGTGTCCAGGAGGATCAGTGCGGGTGCCCCCGGGGGGATCGGTACGGGCCGCTCGACGGCGACCGCGATGCCTTCCGCCGCGAGGCGGGGGACGTGGTCGTGGCCGTCCGACCGCAGGCCGTGTACGGCGACGAACAGATCGCCCGCCCGCGCCTGCCGGGAGTCGTGGATGACGCGGAGCACGTCGTAGTCACCGCTCGCGGGGTGCGGTTCGGCGGCGGGCACGTCGGCCGCGAGGTCACGTAGGCGCATGGGAGTCCACTTCTGTGTCAGGGGCACGTTGCGGACCGCCATCAATAGGGGCCAGCCAATTAACTAAGCGATTACTTTTCCGCTGGATTCACAATGGCGCCGAATGTAGCTTCCTTAAGGCTAACGCTCAGGAAACATTCAGTTAGCCGATAATAACCTCACGTTATTGCAGGCCAAGGGCATGATCACATGGCTATCGCATCGTCACAGATCGTTGCCTTCGGCGGATTGCACTTGTTTTGGCCGAGAGCTCGCTACAGCGCCGATACAGAAACCGTACGTCGGCATAACGGAATGTTCGGCGCCGCCCGTCGATTACGGCCTGAAAGTCATCCGCAAGAGACTTTCTGATATCCGGATGAACTTTGTCTTAAGGGCTGCACTCGCGTGGCCCCAGAAGACGGCTAACGCATTGACACGGATGCTTAGCATTAGGGCATGAGCGATCTCGTCCCCTTGACCGGTGAGCCGCTGGCGCTCGACCTGGTCAACACGCGGCCCTACGACGCGGACCTGCTCGATTCCCCCGCCGACCTGCGCGCCTGGCTGGAACTGGAGGCCGACCGGCTCCCCGACCCGCCCGCGCACGAGGCAGCGGGCCTGACCGCCGCCGACGTGGCGGCCGTCCACGCCGTACGGGACGCCGCCGGCGTCGCGATCGACCACGCCCGGCGAAGCGAGCGTCCTCCCGCGGCCGCGCTCGACACCCTCAACGACGCGCAGCGCGCCGCGCCCGCCATCCGCGAACTCGCCTGGGACGGTTCGTCGGTCATCGCCGCCCGCCGCCGTACCGGCTCAGCCGGGGTTCGCCTGGCGGCCTGGCTGGCGGAGGCCGCCGCGGAACTCCTCGCCGACCCGGCGGTCGGGAAGGTCCGCGAGTGCGAGGCCGAGGACTGCGTGATGCTGTTCCTGCCCGCCCACCCGCGCCGCCGCTGGTGCTCGGCGGCCCGCTGCGGCAACCGGGCCCGCGTCGCGCGCCACTACCAGCGTCACAAGCCCGCCTGAGCGGCACGCCGGCGACCTCGCCCGACGGGGTGCGGGCTCGATCTGCGGTAGGACCTTTTTACGGCACGGGCACAGCCATGACACACGCGGGAAACGGGCGATCCGTATCTATCTGTCAACCGACAGGAATTACTCCCCGGGAGCCCGCATGGCACTCATGGATCCCTCCACCGTCTCCGATCCTCCTCCGGGCGACGAAGGCACGCTCCAGGCGTTCGGTTATCGGCAGCAGCTGCACCGGAGCATGGGGAGGTACGCCTCGTTCGCCGCGGGCTTCTCCTTCATCTCGGTGCTGACCACCGTCTTCCAGTTCTTCGGTCTCGGATACGCCTTCGGCGGGCCCGCGTTCTTCTGGACCTGGCCCGTCGTCCTGGCCGGGCAGTTCCTCGTGGCCCTCTGCTTCGCGGAGCTGGCTGCGCGGTACCCGATCTCCGGGGCGATCTATCAGTGGTCCAGCCGGCTGGGTCACGCCACCTTCGGCTGGTTCGCGGGCTGGATCATGATCCTGGGACAGATCGTCGTCGTCGCCGCGGCGGCGCTGGCGCTGCAGGTGGTGCTGCCGGCCATCTGGTCAGGGTTCCAGCTCGTCGGCCATGACCCGTCCCCGGTCTCGGCCGACGGCGCCGGGAACGCCGCCGTCCTCGGCGTCATCCTCCTCACGGGCACGACGATCGTGAACCTGCTCGACATCAAGATCATGTCCCGGATCAACGTCATCGGCGTGACCGCCGAGATCGTCGGGGCGACCCTGATCGTCGTGCTGTTGCTCACGCACGCCGAGCACGCGCCGACCGTCACCTTCCACACCGGGGTGCCGGGCAGCGCGTTCGGCGCGCTGCTGGTCGCCGCCTTCGCCGCGGCGTACGTGCTGATCGGCTTCGACAGCGCCGGGGAGATGAGCGAGGAGACGCGCAGCCCGCGGGCCGTCGCGCCCCGCACCATCCTCACCGCGCTCGGCGCCGCCGGAGTCCTGGGCGGCCTGATCATCCTCGCGGGACTGCTCGCCGCGCCAAGCCTGACGGACGGCAAGCTGGCCACCGATGGACTGTCGTACGTGCTGACGAGCCGGCTGGGCGACTGGGTCGGCAAGTTGCTTCTCGCCGACGTGGTGGTGGCCATCTCGGTCGCGACCCTGGCCATCCAGACGGCCGCGACGCGGATGCTGTTCTCGATGGCGCGCGACGGCGTGGTGCCCGGTTCGCGGCTGCTCGCGCGGATCTCGCCCCGGACCGGCATGCCGACCGGTCCCGCGCTGGTCACCGGGGTGCTCTCGGCGGTGATCGTGGCGATCAACTTCGCGTCGCCGGACGCCTTCCTGGCCATCGGCACGACCTGCATCGTGCTGCTCTACGTCGCGTACGCGATGGTCACGGGTCCGCTGCTGGCGCAGCGGCTGCGCGGCGCCTGGCGCGGCGGTGCTCCCGCCGGAGAGGACGAGCGCGGAAGGCCGCTGTTCTCGCTCGGCCGGTGGGGGTTGCCGGTGAACGTCCTGGCCGTCGTCTACGGCGTCGGGATGGCCGTCAATCTGGCCTGGCCTCGGAAGGCCGTGTACGCGCCGGCCAGCGGCCGCTGGTATTTCCAGTGGTTCACCGTGCTGTTCCTGATCGGCGCGGTGGCCCTCGGCGCGGCGTACCGGTGGTGGTCCGGACGGTCAGAGCAGCGGGCGGCCGAGCTCCCGCAGGTGGGGAAGGTCGTCGTCGGGGACGCCGCCGACGCGTAGCGCGGCGTCCGCGGTCGCCTCCGCCACCTGTTCGACCGGGAGGGCGGAGGCGTCCCTGCGGATCAGGATGACGCCCTCCACCAGGGAGAAGATCAGCCTGGCGCGCAGAGCCAGCTCGTCCTCGGTGAGGGTGCTCGCGACGGCGGTGCGCGCCAGCAGGCCGGCGTAGGCATCCTTGAGCGCGTCGCGCAGCTCCTGGAAGCGCGCGAACCGCTCCGCCTCCGGGAGCAGGTAGAGCACGCCCAGGTTGTGCGGCCCCGAGCACAGCAGGCGAACGTCGCGCACGCAGAGCGCCCACAGCCGGGCCTCGGCGGGGGCGGGCGCGTCCATGAGGGCGCGGGCGGCCTCCAGCGACGGACGGACCGTGCTCTCCAGCAGGGAGGCGAGAATCTCCTCCTTGCCCTTGAAGTAGTGGTAGATCGACGCCTGCCGGATCCCGGCGCGCTCGGCGACCTCGCGCGTCGTCGTCGCGGCGTACCCCTGCCCGGTGAACAGCTCCGCCGCCGCCGCGAGCACCTCCTCGCGGGGAGTGAGTCCGGACGGGGGTGTGGCGACGGCCCGGGGCCGGCCGACTCTTCGGGGCGCACTCACGGCTGAATCCTCGCACGGAGGCCACCGACCGGCGCCCGCCGGTCGATCGGCGACCCGTGGCACGCGCTCGGCGGTAACAGGACGGAAACGCGGCGGCCGTACCCGGGAAACACCGCGCACCTAATTTCTATCGCACGACAGATATTCGACGTCGGGAGACACGATGGCGACAGCGACGACGTACGGCGCGCGTGCCCACGCCCGGGCCCAGGAGGGCGCGAAGACCGACACGATGCCCCAGGTCCCGCCTCCTTCCGGCCTGACGTGGGCCGAGACGGTCGCGGGCGGGAACTACACCCACAAGGCGCTGGCGCGCGGCACCGAGCTGCGGCTCGTCGACGTCGCCGGAGACGCCTGCGCGCACCTGCTCCTCTATGTCACCGACCGTCCCTGGGAGCGGCTGAACGTCGCCGACACCGTCAAGGTTTTGTGGAACGCCTATCCGGGCGAGGGGCACCTGCTGCTGTCCGACCAGGGGCGTGTCCTGGCCTCCATCGTCTCCTCGACCGCGCCGGTGGACACGATGTGCGGCGTCTCCACGCTGCGGCGCAACACCGAGCGGTACGGCGACGGCTCGCCCCAGGGCGGTTCGCCCGCCGGGCGTGAGCTGTTCAAGCTGGCGGCCGCCAAGCACGGCCTGGAACCCCGCGACCTCCCCCCGTCCCTGTCCTTCTTCCAGGGCGTCCGGGTCGACCCGGAGACCGGGCGGCTGGAGTTCACGGGGTCGGGCGGGGCCGGCGCCACCGTGACGCTCCGCGCCGAGATGCCGGTCACCGTCCTCGTCGCCAACGCCGCCCACCCCATCGACCCGCGCCCCGAGTACGTCTGCACGCCGCTGGAGGTCACCGCCCGGCCCGGCCGGCCGACGTCACCGGACGACGCGTTGTGGAACGCCACGCCCGAGGGCCGCCGCGCCTTCGCCAACACCGCCGACCACCTCACCGCCCAGGGGATCCAGTGACCATCCGCGACGACGTCGTCCCCGCCCGCGCCCCCTGGTCGGGGACGGTCCCGGCGGGACGGACGCTCACCATCACCGACCTGGGCGGCAACCAGGCCGTCGACTGCCTGATCTACGACGCCCACGACTCCGCGATCCGCTACAGCGCTCAGGATACGGTCCACGCCCAGGGCGGCGTCTTCCTCACCACCGGAAGCGTCCTGCTGTCCAACGAGCACACCCCGCTGATGACGGTGACCGAGGACACCTGCGGCCGGCACGACACGGTCGGCGGCGCCTGTTCCAAGGAGTCCAACACCCTGCGGTACGGCCACCACACCTGGTCCCAGCATGCCTGCGTGGACAACTTCCTCGCCGAGGGCGCACGGCACGGCCTCGGCAAGCGGGACCTGGTGAGCAACATCAACTGGTTCATGAACGTCCCGGTCGAGGCCGACGGAACGCTGGGGATCGTCGACGGGATCTCCGCGCCCGGCCTCACGGTGACGTTGCGCGCCGAGACCGACGTCCTCGTGCTGGTCTCCAACTGCCCGCAGATCAACAACCCCTGCAACGGGTTCGACCCGACGCCGGTGAGGATGGCGGTCCAGTGATCGACACCCTGCTCGTCGCCAACCGGGGCGAGATCGCCGTCCGGATCATCCGCACGGCGCGGCGGCTGGGCCTGGCCACCGTCGCCGTCTACTCCGACGCCGACCGCGGCTCCGCCCACGTCGCCCTCGCCGACCACGCGGTGCGGCTCGGCCCTGCCCCCGCCCGGGACAGCTATCTCGACGCCGCCAAAGTGCTGCAAGCGGCCATCGACAGCGGCGCCGACGCCGTCCATCCCGGCTACGGGTTCCTGTCCGAGGACGCCGCCTTCGCCCGCATGGTGGAGGACGCCGGACTCGCGTTCGTCGGGCCGACTCCCCACCAGATCGAGCTGTTCGGCTCCAAGCACACCGCGCGGGCGGCGGCCGAGGCGGCGTCCGTGCCGCTCCTGCCCGGCACCGGGCTGCTGGCCGACCTGGACGCCGCCGTCACCGCCGCCCGCGAGATCGGCTACCCGGTGATGCTGAAGGCGACCGGCGGTGGCGGCGGCATCGGCATGCGGGCCTGCCGTGGCGAGGCCGAGCTCGCCGAGGCCTGGGAGAGCGTCCGCCGGGTCGCCGCGGCCGGGTTCGGCACCGACGGCGTCTTCCTCGAACGCCTGGTGGACGGCGCCCGCCACGTCGAGGTCCAGGTGTTCGGGGACGGCCTCGGCCGGGTGCTGACGTTCGGCGACCGGGACTGCTCCCTGCAACGTCGCCACCAGAAGGTCCTGGAGGAGGCGCCCGCGCCCGGGCTGCCGCCGCGCGTGCGCGACCTGCTGGCCGACAGCGCCGCCACGCTGTGCGCCTCCGTCGGCTACCGGTCGGCGGGCACCGTGGAGTTCATCTACGACCCGGTCCGAGAGCGGCCCTACTTCCTGGAGGTCAACACGCGGCTGCAGGTCGAACACCCGGTGACGGAGGCGATCTACGGGATCGATCTGGTCGAGTGGATGCTGCGGCTCGCCCAGGGCGACCGGTCGCTCGTACGGGCCGGGGCCCCGCGCCCGCGCGGTCACGCCGTCGAGGTCCGCGTCTACGCCGAGGATCCCGGCAAGGACCACCGGCCGAGCGCCGGCCTGCTGACCCGGGTGGAGTTCACCGGCGACGTCCGGGTCGACACCTGGGTCGAGAACGGCACCGAGGTCACCACCTCCTACGACCCGATGCTCGCCAAGGTGGTCGCCCACGGCGCCGACCGCGCGCGGGCCCTGGCGAAGCTGCGCGCGGCGCTGGACGCCACCCGGCTCGACGGCGTCGAGACCAATCTCGGCCTGCTGCGCGCGGCCCTCCGGGACGACAGGGTCACGGCCGCCGTCCACGACACCGCGACGCTGGCGGAGATCTCCGACGGCTCCCGGCGGATCGAGGTGGTCCGCGGGGGCCTGCTGACCACCGTGCAGGACTGGCCCGGCCGGACCGGCTACTGGCAGGTGGGCGTCCCGCCGTCCGGACCGATGGACGACCGGTCGTTCCGGCTGGGCAACGTCGCCGTCGGCAACGCGCCGGGCACGCCCGGCCTGGAGTGCACGCTGAAAGGACCGGCCCTCCGGTTCTCCCACGCCACCACGGTGTGCGTCACCGGCGCACCGGCCGCGGTCACCGTGGACGGCGTCACGGTCCCGCAGTGGGAGCCGGTCACCGTCCCCGCCGGGGCGGTCCTGGACATCGGCGCTCCCTCGGCCGGGATGCGGACCTACCTGCTGGTCGCCGGCGGCGTCGACGTCCCGCCGTTCCTCGGCAGCGCCGCCACCTTCACCCTCGGCGGGTTCGGCGGCCACGGCGGACGCGCGCTGCGGACCGGAGACGTCCTGCACGGGGGCCTGGAGCGACCCGGCGCGCCGGTCCCGGCCGCCGAACGCCCCGTCTTCGCCGGCGAGTGGGCGCTCGGGGTCGTCGAGGGGCCGCACGCGGACGCGGAGTTCTTCACCGCCGACGACATCCGGGAGTTCTACGCGGCACGCTGGAAGGTCCACCACAACTCGGCGCGCACCGGCGTACGGCTGGTCGGGCCGAAACCGCGGTGGGCCCGCCCGGACGGCGGCGAGGCCGGACTGCACCCGTCCAACATCCACGACACCCCGTACGCCGTCGGCGCGGTGGACTTCACCGGCGACATGCCGGTCATTCTGGGGCCCGACGGCCCGTCGCTGGGCGGGTTCGTCTGCCCCGCGACGGTCGTCACCGGCGAACGCTGGAAGCTCGGTCAGCTCAGGCCCGGCGACACCGTACGGTTCGTCCCCGCCCCGTCTCCGGTGGGAACAGCCGGCGACGGCGGCGTGCTGGCCCGGTCGCCGGGGACCGCCGGGCGGCCGGAGGTCACCTACCGGCGCAGCGGTGACGACAACCTGCTCATCGAGTACGGGCCGATGGAGCTGGACCTGGCGCTGCGGATGCGCGTGCACGCGCTCGCCGAGGCCGTCGCGGCCCGCGACCTGCCCGGGATCGTCGACCTCACCCCCGGAATCCGTTCGCTCCAGGTCCACCTCGATCCGGCCGTGCTCCCCCAGGACGTGCTGCTGACGAGCCTCCACGAGGCCGAGGAGAGCCTGCCCGCGACCGACGAGCTGGTCGTGCCGAGCCGGACCGTCCACCTTCCGCTGTCCTGGGACGACCCCGCCACCGCCGAGGCGATCGCCCGGTACACGGCCGGGGTGCGCGACGACGCCCCCTGGTGCCCGTGGAACATCGAGTTCATCCGCCGCGTCAACGGGCTCGACGACGTCGATGACGTCCACCGGATCGTGTTCGACGCGGAGTACCTCGTCCTCGGCCTGGGCGACGTCTACCTGGGCGCGCCGGTCGCCACGCCGCTCGACCCCCGGCATCGCCTGGTCACGACCAAGTACAACCCCGCCCGGACCTGGACCGCGGAGAACTCCGTCGGCATCGGCGGGGCGTACCTGTGCGTCTACGGGATGGAGGGACCGGGCGGTTACCAGCTGGTGGGGCGCACCACCCAGGTCTGGTCGCCCTGGCACCAGCGCGGGCCCTACGAGGAGGGCGCCCCGTGGCTGCTGCGGTTCTTCGACCGCATCCGGTGGTACCCGGTATCGGCCGATGAGCTCCGGGAGCTGCGCGCCGACATGGCCGCGGGACGGCTGGACCTGAAGATCGAGGAGGGCGAGTTCTCCCTCGCCGAGTACCGCCGGTTCCTGGCGGCGAACGCCGGCTCGATCGAGCGGTTCCGCGCCCGGCAGGCCGCGGCGTTCGCCGCCGAGCGCGCGGCGTGGGAGGCCGCGGGCGAGTTCACCCGCGGCGACGAGGCCGACGTGGCCGATCCGGTCGAGGACATCGAGCCGCCGCCCGGAGGGAGCGTCGTCGAGGCGGAGTTCACGGCGAGCGTCTGGCAGCTGGCCGTCGCGCCCGGGGACCGGGTCGCCGAGGGACAGCGGCTGGTCGTCCTGGAGGCGATGAAGATGGAGTCCGCCGTCCTGGCCCCGGCCGCGGGAGTGGTGGACCGGGTACTGGTCGCGCCGGGCGATCAGGTCGAGGCCGGTTCGGCGCTCGTCATGCTGAGAGGAGCGGACGGTGAGTGAGACCGCGTTGGAGCGGGTCAGGCGGGCGTACGACCGGATCGCGGAGGTGGACCGGCCCGAGATCTGGATCACCCTGCGGCCCCGTGAGGAGACGGAGGCCGAGGCCCGGGCGGTCGACCCGCGACTTCCGCTGGCCGGGACCGTGGTCGCGGTGAAGAACAACATCGACGTTGCGGGTCTGCCGACCACGGCGGGCTGCCCCTCGTACGCCTACCTGCCGGACCGGGACGCGCCCGCGGTGGCCCGGCTCCGAGCGGCCGGCGCGATCGTCCTCGGCACCACCAACCTCGACCAGTTCGCCACCGGCCTGGTCGGCACCCGCAGCCCGTACGGCGTGGTCCGCAACGCCATCGACCCGGAACGGGTGTCGGGCGGGTCCAGCTCCGGCTCGGCGGTCGCGGTCGCCCTCGGCATCGCCGACCTCGCGCTCGGCACCGACACCGCCGGTTCCGGGCGGGTCCCGGCCGCCTTCAACGGCGTCGTCGGCGTGAAACCGACCTATGGCCTGGTGCCCGCCGAAGGGGTGGTCCCGGCCTGCCGGAGCCTGGACTGCGTCACCGTGTTCGCCCGCACCCTCGACGAGGCCCGGTTCGCGCTGTCCTTCCTGGCCGACGGCCCGGTCGCCACGCCGCCCCGGCGGCCCGGCCCGTGGCGGGTCGCCGTGCCGGCGACCCGGGATCTCGGCGAGCTCGATCCGGGCTGGGCCGAGGCGTTCGAGGCCGCCGCCGACCGCCTCGCGGCCACAGGCGCTCGGTTGCTGCCCATCGACCTCGCGCCCTTCCTCGACGCGGCCGCGCTGCTCTACCAGGGAGCGTTCGTCGCCGAGCGGTACACCGCCGTCGGCGACGTCGTCACCGCGCTGCTGGAGAAGGACGCGCCCGATCTCGACCCCACGGTCGGCGCCATCATCGGCGCCGCCCGCGACGTTCCGGCCCACCGGCTCTTCGCCGACCGGGAACGGCTGGCGTCGCTGCGCGAACACGCCTTCGCCGAACTCGGCGACGCGGACGCGCTGCTGCTGCCCACGGCCCCCGGGCATCCCACGATCGCGCAGGTCGCGGCCGATCCCGTCGGCGCGAACAGCCGCCTCGGCCGGTTCACCAACGCCACGAACCTGTTCGGCATGGCAGGCGTCGCCGTCCCCTTCGGAACCGTCGCCGGCCTCCCGTTCGGCGTCATGTTGCTCGGACGCGGCGGCAGCGACGACCACCTCGCCGCGATCGCCGCCCTGCTCGCAGCGCGGCCCGCCGCCCGGCTGGCCGTGGTCGGTGCGCACCTCAGCGGCCAGCCCCTCAACCCGGAGCTGACGTCTCGGGGCGCGCGGCTGGTCGCGACCACCGTCACTGCGGCCGCCTACCGGCTGTACGCGCTGGCGACCAGCCCGCCCAAGCCCGGCCTCGTCCGCGTCGCCGACGCCGGCGCGGAGATCGAGGTGGAGGTGTGGGAGCTCCCCGCCGAGGGTCTCGGCACCCTGCTCGCGGACGTGCCCCGGCCGCTCGGCCTCGGGCGGGTCGAGCTCGCCGACGGCAGCGAGGTCACCGGGTTCCTCTGCGCTCCCGAGGGCCTGCCGGATGCGGTCGACATCACCGGGTACGGCGGTTGGCGCTCCTATCTGTCCGCCCACGGGTAGGGCGTGTCCGGTGGACACGCCCTAGGCATTCCGCCAGTCGGCGGCCGTCCTGACCACCGGAGGAACTGCGTTGCGCCCACCTTCTGGCAGGCTCCGGTCGCCCGTGGGCAGACGTCGTTCCCGTGGTGCGGGCGGGCGCACCCGGCGGGGTCGCGCCGCCCGCCTCAGGCCGGTCGAGGTATCGGTGCGGTTTCATCGCTTGTGGGGGTCCGCCCTTTCGTGAAAACTAGTCAGCCGACAACGGACGACACATAACAAATTCGCCCGTAGCGCGCTTTCCGGGGTAACACGCGTGCGGGCTAGAACTGGGGCGGGGGCCGTTGAACCGGGACGAGGTGGACCGTGTCCTCGGCCGCCTGCGCGATGAGCGGGACCGCATCACGTCCGGGCTGTTCGAGCTGGAGGCGCAGCAGGGGTACAAGCTCCTCAAGGGCGCGCCGCTGACCGGGCTCACCGCCGACCGCTGGAGCGAGCTGGGCGACCGGACGGCGTCGCTGTGGCGGTTGTTCGAGGCGTACGGGCGGGTGCTCGGCCAGGCGGAGGAGATCCGGGCCCGGCGCAAGAAGCCTGACGACGCGGAGCTGGCCGAGTTGGAGCGCCTGCTGCGCGGGCCGTCCATCGAGTTGGCCACGCAGATCCCCCTCGAGAAGCGGACGCTGCTCGGCCCGTCCACCGAACGCCTCTCCCTCGACGACGTGGTGACCCGGATGACCGCGCTGTACGAGGAGGCGGCCCGGATGATCGCCGAGGTGGACACCGCCTGGTCGGCGCTGCTCACCCGGCTGGACCGGGTCGCCGAGGCGGCCCGCACGGTGGAGGGGCTGCTCGACTCCCTCGGATCGGATCCGGAGTACGACCGGCTCAAGGGCGATCTCGACGGGCTGCGCGAGACCGTCCGGACGGACCCGCTGTCGATGCGCCCGGCCGCCTTCGACGGCGTCGACGCCGCGCTGGGCGCGCTGCGGTCACGGCTGGAGGAGGCGGTCCGTGTCCGGGCCGAGTTCGACGTCCGGCTGCGACGCATCGAGGAGACCATCGGACTGATCCGCGCCGCCGAGGACGAGGCGCTGCGGGTGCGCGACCAGGTCCTCGCGAAGATCGCGTCGCCGATGCTGCCGGACCTGCCGGAGTCGTCGGCGGCGCTGGCCGACCGGCTGGCCGCGCTCGGCGCCGTACCGGGCCGGTGGATCGACCTCGCCGAGCGCGTGACCCAACTCGAGGAGGCGGCGGCGAACGCCCTCGAGCAGGCGCGGACGACCGTGCGGACCATCGCCGGTCTCCTGGAGCGGCGAGACGAGCTGCGCGGCCGGCTCGACGCGTACCGGGCGAAGGCCGGGCGGCTCGGGGGCTCGGAGGACCCCGGGCTGACGGACCTCTACCAGCGGGCCCACGACCTGCTCTGGACCTCCCCCTGTGACCTGCGGCGCGCCACCGCCGCGCTGGCGGAGTACCAGCGTGCGATCGGAGATCGAAAATGAACTGCACTCAGCCCGGCTGCGCCGGAACCGTGGAAGACGGATACTGCGTCGTATGCGGTATGGCACCCAGCGCCGCCGCACCGGCGAACGACCGCTGCGCTCAGCCCGGCTGTACCGGCACCATCGAAGGCGGCTACTGCGACGTCTGCGGCACGGCCGCCGCGGCCCCCGCGGCGACGGCGGCGCCCGCCGCCGTCCCGGCTCCGTCCCCAGCGCCCGATGACCGCTGCGCGAGTCCGGGGTGCGGCGGCACGGTCGTGGACGGGTACTGCGACGTGTGCGGGCTGGAGCCGGCGGCCGGAGGCGCTTCGGCGAGCCCCGCTTCCAGCCCCGCCTCGACTCGGGCCTCGGCGCGGTCCGCGCCGGTCACCGGGGCCAGCCGCGGGACGGGCATCACCGGGAGCACGTCGAGCCGCAGCGTCCGTACCGGATCGTCGCGGTCGTCGTCGCGACGGCGCGGCATGCTCGGGGCGGGCCTGGTCGAGGTGCCGCGCGTGCCGTACCGCGACCCCGCGTCGGCGATCATGGCGAATCCGATGGTCGCGGAGAACAAGCGCTACTGCAGCAACTGCGGCGAGCCGGTGGGGCGGTCCCGGGGCGACCGGCCGGGCCGTACGGACGGCTTCTGTCCGAAGTGCGGCACCGGGTTCTCGTTCACGCCGAAGCTGAAGGCGGGCGACCTGGTCGGCGGCCAGTACGAGGTGCTCGGCTGCCTCGCGCACGGCGGCCTCGGCTGGATCTACCTGGCCCGCGACCGGAACGTGAGCGACCGGTGGGTGGTGCTCAAGGGCCTGCTCGACACCGGTGACGCCGACGCGCTGGCCGCGGCGACGGCCGAGCGGGCGTTCCTCGCCGAGGTCGAGCACCCGAACATCGTCAAGATCTACAACTTCGTGCAGCACGACGGCTCCGGCTACATCGTCATGGAGTACGTCGGCGGCCGGCCGCTGAAGGACATCCTGAAGGATCGCCGCGAGGCCGAGGGCCCCGACGCGTCGCTGCCGCTCCCCCAGGTGATCGCGTACGGCATCGAGGTGCTGCGCGCCTTCGACTACCTGCACGGTCTCGGCGTCCTGTACTGCGATTTCAAGCCGGACAACGCGATCCAGTCCGAGGAGCAGCTCAAGCTCATCGACCTCGGCGGCGTCCGCCGCGTCGACGACGTCGACGGCGCGATCTACGGCACGGTCGGCTACCAGGCGCCCGAGATCGCTGACGAGGGTCCCTCGATCAGCTCGGACCTGTACACCGTGGGCCGGACGCTCGCCGTGCTGAGCTTCCCGTTCAAGGGCTACACCGGCAAGTGGGAGGCGAGCCTGCCGCCGCGCGAGGAGGTGCCGGTGCTCGCCCGGCACGAGTCGTACGACCGGCTGCTCCGCCGTGCCACTGACCGCGACCCGGGCTTCCGGTTCCAGGACGCCTCCGACATGGCGGACCAGCTCACCGGGGTGCTCCGCGAGGTCCTGTCCGCCGGGGACGGCCAGGCGCGCCCGGCCGCGTCGACGCAGTTCGGAATGGAGCGGTTCACGGCAGGGGACGTGTTCGAGCCGCTCCGCCCGGCGGACGCCGCTGCGACCCTGCCGGCGCCGCTCGTCAACTCGGCCGACCCCGCCGCCGGCTTCCTCGCCGGTCTGACCGCGCTGGAGCCGCAGCGGCTCGCCGACGCCCTGGCGAGCGCGCCCACGCGTACGCCGGAGGTCGACCTGACACTCGCCCGGGTGCGTATCGAACTCGGCGACACGGCGGAAGCGCACGCGGTACTGGACGCGCTGCCACAGGAGGACTGGCGGGTGGGCTGGTACCGCGCGGTCGCCGTTCTGGCCGCCGGGAACGTCACGGAGGCGGCGGGCCTCTTCGACGAGCTGTACTCCCTGATGCCGGGCGAGGCGGCGCCCAAGCTCGGCCTGGCGTACTGCCGCGAGCTGCTCGGCGACCCGGCGGGCGCGGCGGTCCTGCACGAGACCGTGTGGCGCACCGACCACGGGTACGTCACCGCGTGCTACGGCCTGGCCCGGGCGCGGCTCGCTCTCGGGGACCGCGCCGGCGCGCTCCAGGCGCTCGACTCGGTTCCCAGGATCTCCAGCCACCACATCGCCGCGCAGATCTCCGCGGTGGCCACGGCCGTACGCGACCGGGACCCCGGCGAGATCGCGGAGGCGGACCTGACCGGCGCGGGCGCCCGGCTGGCCGCGCTGAACCTCGATCCCGGACGCCACGGGCTGCTCGCCCTGGAAGTGCTGGAGGCGGCCCTCGGCCGGGCGCGGGCCTCCGGGGGCGGCGCCGGCACGGTGCTGGGCACGCCGCTCACCGAGTCGGGGCTGCGCCGCAAGCTCGAGGAGACCTACCGGACGCTCGCCCGCCTGACCACCGACCGTGCCGAGCGGCACGAGCTGATCGACCGGGCCAACGCCGTACGCCCGCTGACGGTGGTCTGACCGTGGGCGCACCGGAGAGCTGCCCGGGGTGCGGCAGTGAGGTCTTCGCCGGCGAGGCGTTCTGCGAGGCGTGCGGCCGGTCCCTGACCGGTGAGCCCGTCCCGGCCCCGAATGGGGCGTGCGCGGAGTGCGGCTCCACCTCGTTCAGCGAGGACGGCTACTGCGAGGGCTGCGGGGCGCTGCGGCCCGGTGACCGCGACCACATCGAGACGGAGGCGGGCGTCGCCGCGGGCGTGACCGACCGGGGCCTGCGGCACAGCCGCAACGAGGACGCGATGGCCCTGACCGTGGCGGGCGAGGGCATCGCGGCGGTGGTCTGCGACGGCGTGTCGACCTCTCCCCTGCCGCAGGCGGCCTCCCAGGCCGCCGCCGACACGGGCCTGAAGACGCTCACCGAGCGGCTCGCGGCCGGCGACGACCCCGAGACCGCGACGCGCACGGCGCTGACCCGGGCGGTCGAGGCGGTCACGGCGCTCGCCGAGTCCCCGCACGACGCGCCCGCCTGCACGTACGTCTCCGCGTACGCCGGACCGAGCGGCGTCACGATCGGCTGGGTCGGGGACAGCCGCGCGTACTGGCTCGCCGGGGACGCCTCCCGGCAGCTCACCGCCGACGACTCGTGGGCCGCCGAGATGGTCGCGCACGGGGCGCTGACCGAGGCCGAGGCGCAGGCCCACCCGAACGCCCATGCCATCGTCGCCTGGCTCGGCGCGGACGCGGGCGAGATCGAGCAGCACATCACGGCTTTCGTCCCGGAGGGGCCCGGCACGCTGCTGCTGTGCAGCGACGGCCTGTGGAACTACTACCCGGAGGCGACGCGGCTGGCCTCCATCCTGCCCGCCGCGGATCCGCTGACCGGGGCCCGGCATCTCGTACGCCTCGCGTTGGACGCCGGAGGGCGCGACAACATCACCGTCGTGGTGATCCCCTTCACACAGGAGCACGCACAATGAGTGAACAGCCGGACTTCAGCATCCGGGTCGACCAGAACAAGTACCTGCCGCAGGGCGGCCAGGAGGTCCACGCGATCGTCACGGTCGAGTCGACCGGGGCCCCGGTCGGCGCCGGCACCGGGGCGTCCGCCGCCGAGGTCATCATCATCGACACCTCCGGGTCGATGGACTACCCGCGGAACAAGATGATCTCGGCCGTCAAGGCGGCACAGGCCGCGGTGGACACGCTGCGCGACGGGGTGAAGTTCGCGGTCGTTTCCGGGTCGAGCCGCGCCACGATGGTGTACCCGCGGGCCGAGGAGCTGATCCCCGCCAACGCGCAGACCCGCGCCGAGGCCAAGGCCGCGCTGAGCCGGTTGACGGCGACGGGCGGCACCGCGATGGGGGCCTGGCTGAGCCTGGCCGGGCGGCTGTTCGCCAAGCACCCGGAGGGCATCCGGCACGCGATCCTGCTGACCGACGGCAAGAACCAGCATGAGACGCCGGAGCAGCTCGATCAGGCGGTGGCCGCGGCCGTCGGCCGGTTCGTCTGCGACTGCCGCGGGGTGGGCACCGACTGGGAGGTCGCCGAGCTGCGGAAGGTCGCGTCCGCGCTGCTGGGCAGCCTGGACATGGTGGCCAGCCCGGAGGCCCTCGAGGCCGACTTCCGCGCGATGACCGAGGCTGCGATGGGCAAGGCCGTCGCGGACGTCGCGCTGCGGGTGTGGACGCCGCAGAACGCCAAGCTGCGGTTCGTCAAGCAGGTGCTGCCGAGCATGGAAGACCTCACCGGGCGGCGCACCGACGTGGACGAGCGGTCCGGTGACTACCCGCTCGGCGCGTGGGGCACCGAGAGCCGCGACTACCACATCTCCGTCGAGGTGCCCCCCGGCGTGGTCGGGGAGCGGGCGAAACGGGTCGCGTGGGTCAGGCTGATGCTCGGTGACCAGGTGGTCTCCAGCGGCAACGTGCTGGCCGAGTGGACCGAGGACGAGGCCCAGTCCACCCGGATCAACCCGAAGGTCGCGCACTACACCGGCCAGGCCGAGCTCGCCGAGAACATCCAGGTCGGCCTGCAGGCCCGCAAGGACGGCG
Organism: Actinoallomurus vinaceus; assembly: GCF_039542055.1. Lineage (NCBI taxonomy): Bacteria > Bacillati > Actinomycetota > Actinomycetes > Streptosporangiales > Thermomonosporaceae > Actinoallomurus > Actinoallomurus vinaceus. Next base: position 543,850 of record NZ_BAABHK010000005.1, on the reverse strand, counting down.
ACCTGGACACGGCGACCGCGCGGCTCGGCCGGGCCGTCGCGCTGGCCCACGAGTCGGGCAACGAGGCGATCGCCGGCCTCCTCGGGAAGGTCGTCGACGTCGACGACCCGGCGACCGGGCGGGTCCGGCTGAAGAAGGACGTCGACAAGGCGGACGAGATGTCGCTGGACACCCGCTCGACCAAGACCGTACGGACGCGCCGGGGCGAGGGCTGAGCATGGCGACCTGTCCGGCCGGGCACAGCTCGACCGCCACCGACTACTGCGACGTGTGCGGCGCCGACATCGGCGAGGCGCCGGCCACGGCCGCGGCGGCGCCCGCCGCGGCGGCGCCCGCGCCCGCGGCCGGGGAACGGTGCCCCGACTGCGGCACGTCCCGTACCGGGCGCTTCTGTGAGGACTGCGGGTACGACTACGCGGTCGGCGGCGGCCGGCCGACGCCTCCCCCGCCTCCCCCGCCTCCCCCGCCGCCACCCGCTCCGGCGGCCGGGGATCCGGACGAGGAGGATCCCGTCACGCGGGACTGGGCGCCCGACAAGGCGCCCGCGCCCGAGCCGCCCGCGACCGACTGGGCGGCCGTCGTCATCGCCGACCAGGAGTACTACGACCGGGTCGTGACCGAGGGCGAGGACTTCGCCTTCCCGCCGTACTGCCCGTCGCGGCGCATCCCCCTCAGCGGGGAGGAGGTCCGGATCGGGCGGAAGAGTGTCTCGCGGGGCATCACGCCGGAGATCGACCTGAGCGAGACGCCCGCCGACCCTGGGGTCTCGCACACCCACGCGGTGCTGCTCGCCAAGCCCGACGGCACCTGGACGCTGGTCGACCCGGGGTCCACCAACGGCACGACGGTCAACGAGGGCGACACGCCCATCCCCGTCAACGTGGAGGTTCCGCTGCGCGACGGCGACCGGGTGCACGTGGGCGTCTGGACCACCATCACGCTGCGGAGGCTGCGGTGACGATCACGACGAATCCCCCGTCCTCCCCGGCCCGGCGGGCACGGGTCCCCGGGCGGCTGCGGATCCGCACGATGCCGGGACGCATCCGCGCCCTGGCCGCCGTCGCCGCCCTGGCGGTGCTCGTCGTCGTCCTCGTCACCACGCTGACCGTGCAGGACGCCCGCGACGGGCTGCGGGTTATCGGGCACGACGCCGGTCCGCAGGTGGTCGCCACCGGCGACCTGTACTTCGCGCTCAGCGACATGGACGCCCAGCTCGCCGACGCCCTGCTCATCGGCGGTGACCGCGGCCTGGCCGACCGGCGGGCGGCGGCGCTCCGGACGTACGAGCAGCGCCGCTCCGAGGCGAACCGCGCGCTGCTGCAGGGCTCGCGGCTGGCGGGCACGGACGCGACGGAGCAGCGCACCGCGCAGGAGATGCTGGACGCGCTCGGCCGCTACGAACGGCTGGCCGGACAGGCGCTGCAGACCGACGAGCAGTCGAACCACGCCGCCGGGCCCCCTCCGGCCGCCGTCACCGCCCTGTACCGCCAGGCGACCGACCTGATGAAGCTGGACGTGCTGCCCAAGGCGTACAACCTGACGCTGGACAACGGCACGAAGGTGCGCCGCACGTACGAGGCGAAGCGGTCGGCGGTGCTGAACGGGCGCATCTGGGTCGTGCTCACGGGCCTGCTGCTCATCGTCGTCCTCGCCGGCGTGCAGTGGTACTTCATCCGGCGGTTCCGCCGGCTGGTCAACCCGTTCCTCGCCCTGGCCACGGTCGGCACCCTGGTGCTCGTCGTGGTGAGCGTGGCACTCCTGTCGAGCGAGGCGGGACGCCTGCGGACGGCCAAGGAGGACGGCTTCGACTCGGTGCTCGCGCTGTCGCGGGCCCGGGCGATCAGCAACAGCGCCCACGCGGACGAGGCCCGCTACCTGCTCGACCCCGGCCGCGCCGACACGTACGAACAGGTCTACCTGGACAAGTCGCTGGCGATCATGTACGTCCCCGCGGGCAACCTCGACAAGTACTACACCCTTGTCGACGAGAAGATCGGGGGAAGCGACTTCCTCGGCTTCTTCGGCACCGAGGCCCACCACGTCACGCTGCCCGGTCAGCAGGAGGCGCTGCGGAAGGTGCTGTCGGGATACCAGAAGGTCCAGGCGAACGACCGGAACATCCGGCAGCTGGCGACCGGCGGCGACCGCCGCGGGGCCCTCTCGGCCAAGCTGAACGCCGGCACCGGCGACTTCGGCGACTACGACACGGCGCTCGTCTCCCTCAAGAACCTGCACGGTCGCGCCTTCGACAAGGCGATCAGCGCCGGTGACCACGGCCTGCGCGGCTGGAACATCGTCCTCCCCGGCGCGGCCGTCCTCCTCATCATCCTCATCCTCGCCGGGGTCCGGCCGCGGCTGTCCGAGTACCGGTAAGGGAGCGCAGCACATGCGACTACGTCGAATCGGCCTAGGGCACGCCCTGGCGCTGACGCTGCTGGCGGCGGCCGGCTGCGGGGTGGCCGGCGGCGCGACGCCGTCGGTCAGCGGAAAGGACCACCTCGTCATCGGCGTGTCCAAGGACCAGCCGGGCCTCGGCTTCCGCGACGGGTACGGCGCCTACAAGGGCTTCGACGTCGACGTCGCCCGCGACATCGCCAAGCGGCTCGGCGCGAAGCACGTGACGTTCAAGCCGCTGGCCAGCGGCCAGCGGGAGGGCGCGCTGCGCGCCGGCGACGTCGACATGGTCGTGGCCAGCTACTCCATCACGCAGCAGCGCAAGACCCAGGTCGTCTTCGGCGGCCCGTACTACGTCGCCCACCAGGACATCCTCGTGCGCGGCACCGACACGACCGTGCGGAACGTCCGGGACCTGCGCGGCAAACGGCTGTGCCAGGTCGCCGGCTCGGTCTCCTGGCAGCGTGTCACGCAGGAGCGCAAGATCCAGGCCCAGCTGGTGCCGGCGTCCACGTACGGCCAGTGCCTGGACGACCTGACCTCGGGGACGGTCGACGCCATCTCCACCGACGACCTCATCCTCGCCGGCTTCGCGGCGCAGCGGGGCAACCAGGTCCGCTTCGTCAACGCCCCCTTCTCGGACGAGAAGTACGGCGTCGGGCTGCGTCCCGGGGACATCGGCGGGTGCGAGGACGTCAACAAGGCGATCACCGAGATGTACCAGGACGGCACCGCCGCCACCCTGCTCAAACGGTGGTTCGGCTCGACGGGCCTGAACGTCACGACGACCGTCCCCCAGTTCGAGGGCTGCGGCTGAGCCGCTCGCGGACGGGCCGAGACCGTGCGGCCCTGACGCGACGCCGTGTTGACCTTGCCCTTGGGTGAAGCCGCAGCATCGTCGGCACCGGCCATGGCGGCCGGGACGAGGAGGAGCGGTGGAGCGGTTGCTGACGATCGGGGCGTTCGCCCGGGCCGCACGGCTGTCACCGAAGGCGTTGCGGCTGTACGACGAGCTCGGGTTGCTGCGGCCGGCCGTCGTGGACGGCGAGTCGGGATACCGGTTCTACGATCCGGAGCAGTTGGAACGGGCCCGGTTGATCGCCTGGCTACGGCGGCTGGGCATGCCACTGGCGCGCATCCGGCGCGTGTGCGACCTGCCGGCGCCGGCGGCGGCCGAAGAGATCACCGGCTACTGGGAGCAGGTGCTGGCCGAGACCGCCGCCCGTGGGCGACTCGCCACCTTCCTCGTCGACTACCTGACGGGAAGGGGCAGCCCTGTGGAGGAGTCCACGACCATGCTCGGGATCCGTTACGCCGCCCGGTCGGAGCAGGGGCTGGTGCGCACGAGCAACGAGGACACCGCGTACGCGGGCCCCCGGTTGCTGGCGGTGGCCGACGGGATGGGCGGTTCGGGCGGTGACCTGGCGAGCGCGGCGGCCGTCGAGGCGCTGAGGCCGCTGGAAACCCTGGCCGTGCCAGCCGATGACCTGCTAGGCGCGCTCGCCGACGCGATCGATGCCGCCGACCGCGCGATCGGGGAGATCGCCGCGTCGACACCGGCAGGTGAGGCGGGCACCACGCTGACGGCGCTGTTGTGGTCCGGCTCCCGGCTGGCGCTGGTGCACATCGGTGACACCCGCGCGTACCTCGTACGGGACGGAGAGCTGTTCCAGATCACCCATGACCACACCTACGTGCAGTCGCTGGTCGACGAGGGCCGGCTGACCGTCGAGGAGGCGGCCTCGCATCCGCGACGCTCGCTGCTGGTACGGGCGCTGACCGGTACGGGTGAGTTCCGGCCGGACCTGTCGATGCACGGAGCGGTGGCCCGTGACCGGTATCTGTTGTGCTCCGACGGGCTGTCGACCGTCGTACCGGCCGAGTCGCTGCGCGAGGTGCTGACCGGGTCGGGTGGCCCGCAGCAGGTGCTCGAGGAACTGGTCGGGCGGGCGTACGCCGCCGGCGCCCCCGACAACATCGCAGGCGTGGTCGCGGACGTGGTCGGGCTGGAGACATCGGCCGCCGCGGACGCCGGCCGTGCCGGCGGCACGGGCCGGTGAGCACCGCAGGGGTCCGGGTGCCGGGGGTCCACGCGGTCGACCGCCGCCCGCTCGCCATCGCGGCGTATCGGCGACTGTGGACGGCCTCGGTGATCTGCGCGGTCGGCGGTTCGTTCAGCCTGGTCGCCATACCGACGCAGCTGTTCACGATGACCGGGTCGTCGGCGGCCGTGGGCGCGTCCGCCGGAGTGTCTCTCGCCGCGCTGGTCGTGGCGGCATTGTGGACCGGTGCCGTCGCCGATGTGCGGGATCGACGGAGCGTGCTGCTGGCCGCCCACTGCGGCCTCGCGTCGACGTACGCGGCGTTGTGGATTCAAGCGGTGCTGGGTGGACGCGCGGTCTGTGTCCTCATGACGTTGGTGGCCTGCCAGGGGCTGGCCTTCGGAGCGATCATGACCACGATGGGCGCCGCGGTACCGCGCCTGGTCCCGGTCGAGCTTCTCCCGGCGGCGAACAGTCTCAGCTCGCTGGTCCGTTACGCCGGGTCGATCCTGGGACCGCTCCTGGCGGGTGCCCTGATCCCGGTTGTCGGGCTCGGCACGCTGTACCTGTTCGACGCCGTCGCGTTGTCGGCCGTCCTGTGGGCCGTCGTCAAGTTGCCGCCGCTGCCGCCCCGCCCTGGATCCTCGAGCGACCCGGCGGCGGCGTACCGCCTGGGGCGCTCCACGATCGACCAGATAACGGCGGGTTTCCGCTACCTGGCCGCGAGCCGGTTGCTCGTGGCGGTGCTGGCGGTGGACCTCGCCGCGACGGTCTTCGGCATGCCGTTCGCGCTGTTCCCGGAACTGGCCCAGCACACCTACGGTGGCCCAGCCGGAGGCGGCCTGGGATTGGGATTGCTCTACGCCGCCTACCCGGCCGGCGTTGTCGCGGTCGGACTGTTGTCAGGCACGTTCACCCGTGCCAGTCGCCATGGCGCCCTCATGGCGTCGGCCGCCGCCGCGTGGGGCGTCACCGTCGTGGTCCTCGGACTGGCCGGAAGGCTGTGGATCGCGGTGGCGGCGCTCGTCCTCGGCGGTGCGGTGAACTTCGTGCTGAGCACCTTCCGCAACGCCATCACGCAGGCGCTCACCGACGACGCCATGCGCGGCCGGATCCAGGGGTCGCTCACCGTTGTACTCATCGGGGGTCCGCAGATCGGAAACCTGCTGCACGGCGCCGCCGCCTCGATCGTCGGCCCCCGAACCGTGATCTGCGCCGGCGGGCTGCTCACCACGGCGACCGTGGCGATGGTCGCACGGGCAGTGCCTGAGCTGCGCCGTTACACCGCTCGACGCGACAGTCTCTGAGCTGCGCGAATCATCGACTCATCGCGGTTTCGAGGTTGTGGGTCATGCGTTCCAGGACCTCGACGGCCGTACGGTACTCCTCCAGGGAGATGCCGGTCATGCTCAGGTCGCGGAACGCGTCGACGCGCTCGGCGACCCTGACCAGGCGGTCGACGCCTTCGGGGGTGAGGGCGAGCCGGTCCGGTGCGGGCCGGGTCGCCCAGCCGCCGGTGAGCACCGTGCCGATCGCGGCGGTCAGCGCCGGGGTGTCGCCGTTGGCGGCGAGGATCGACAGGACCTCGGCCTCGGTGACCTCCGGGGCGTCCTGGATGACGTTGAGGACCTGCCAGGCGAGCCGGGTGATCCCGAACTCCTCCAGCATGCCGTTCATGTGGCCGGTGAGGGCTCGGTCGGTGCGGTTGAGCCAGTAGCCGATCGGCTTCATGGTGGTGTTCCGTTCAGTGGTGTGCGGGGGCGGAGGACAGGAGCGCGGGCCAGTCCTGGGCGGCGGCCCAGTCGGCGAAGGTGTGGCAGCCGACCTCGGGGTGGTCGCGGCGTAGCGCGGTGACGTTGACGTCGAGGCCGGTGGTGGTGAAGTAGTCGAACATGGCCGCCAGGTCTTCGGAGCGGCGCCGGACGTACGCCAGTGGCACCTCCTGGAAGGTGATCGGGCGGCCGATGGCGGAGGCGAGGATCTCGGTCATCTCGGCGGGGGTGCGCTCGTCGGAGGCGATGTCGACGCGATGGCCGGTGAACTCGTCGCGGCGCTGAAGGACCAGCGCGGCGAAGGCGCCGATGTCGGCGGCGGGGATGAGCGTGAGCGGCCGGTCGGCGGGCATCGGCCAGGCGAACACGCCGTCGCGCAGTCCGTCGAGGGTCCAGCCGCTCGCGTAGTTGTCCATGAACGCCGCCGGTGCGATCACCGTCCACGGCACGCCGGAGGCGCGCAGGTGCTGCTCGACCACGTACTTGCTCTCGTAGTGCGGGACGCCGGTGCCGCGGTCGGCGTGGGCGGCGGACGTGAAGACGACGTGTCCGAGGCGGGCGTCCGCCGCGGCGTCGACGAGGGCCTTGCCCTGGCGTGCCTCGGTGGCGATGTCGGTGCCGAAGGGTGTGGTGACCGCGAACAGGGAGTCGGTGCCCCTCAGAGCGGCGTCGAGCGAGACGCGGTCGTCGAAGTCGGCGTGGCGCACCTCGGCGCCGAGGGCGCGCAGGGTGTCGGCGGCGGGCGAGTCGGGACGGCGGGTGAGCGCCCGCACGCGCTGGTCGGCGTCGAGCAAGGCGCGGGTGGTGGCCCCGCCCTGGGCTCCGGTGGCACCGGTGACGGCGAAGGTGAGCATGGTCGTCTCCAAGCAGTAGTATAGCTGTGTGGCGCATTAACTGCGCCGCGCAGCAGATTACCAGAGATTGCTGCGTCGCGCAGCGATTGGATGTGAGCAAGGTGACGGACACGCCTCGGGCGCGGCTGCACGACGAGCTGTCGATGGCATCCCGCCGCTATCTGGCGGCATACGTGCTGTTCAACCAGGCCCTCGCCGACCACCTGGGGCTGCACCCGACCGACGTGCAGTGCCTGAGCCTGCTGACGGCCGCGCCCGGGCCGCTGACGGTCAAGCAGATCGCCGAGATGACGGGGCTGACCACGGGGTCGGCCACGCGCCTGGTGGACCGGCTCGAGCGGGGCGGCTACGTCGTCCGCACCCCCGACCAGCAGGACCGCCGCCGGGTGCTGGTCACCCCGGTGCCCGATCGCCTCGCCCGAGTCGCCGCGGTGTGGGACGACCTCGGCGAGGCCTGGGAGGAGCTCCTCGACGAGCACACCGAGGAAGAGCTCGAGGTGATCACCCGGCACATGCGCCGGGCACACGACCTGAGCCACGCCCAGATGCAGCGCCTGCGATCCCGGCCGAAGCCTGCCTGAGCCCGCTCCCGCGGAGCCGGGTTCACCCCGGCGATCCCCCGGTCGGGGGAGCCGGACCCACGTCGTACGGCCTATCGTCCCGGCGGGAAGGCGTCGTCATCCGCCCGTGGGCCCACGGCGGCGGGCGCCGCCGACATCCGTGCCCCGGCCGTGCGGAACGTACGCGCGGTCGCCGGCGCCGCGGGCCGTACCCCGGGGACGTCACCGTGCGTTCTCGGCCGGCCGCGGCGCAGTGCTCTCGCCGGCGAGGCGCGAGCGGCCGGGGCACGGCCCGCCTGTGGCCGCCGGTCAGGGGACCGGGATGCGGGCTTCGACCGTCGTGCCCCGGCCGGGAGGAGAGCTGACCTCGAGGCTGCCGCCGATGAGCTCGGCGCGCTCGGTCATGCTGCTCAGCCCGTAGCCGCCGCATGGTCCGTCGCCGGGCGGCGGCACGTCCCCGGGGATGCCGCGCCCGTCGTCGGTGATCCGCAGCGTCACGACGCCGTCCGTACGGCGCAGGCTCACCTGGACGCCGGCCGCCCGCGCGTGCTTCACGACGTTCTGCAGGGCCTCCTGGGCGATGCGGTACAGCGCGATCTCGACGTGGTCGGGCAGCCGGCACTCTTCGGCGTCGACGATGACCTCGACCGCGGTGATCGAGCGCGCCAGGCTCGCCAGCCCGTCGGCGAGTCCGAGGTCGTCCAGCACCGGAGGGCGCAGGTCGTTGATGGCCGCCCGCGCCTCGTCGAAGGTGAGGTCGGCCAGCTCGCGGGCCCGTACGAGCTGCGCGGCGGCGAACTCCGACGCGTCGACCAGCGCGTCCGCCGCGGCGTCGAGGTGGAACCGCAGGCTGCAGAGCCGCTGGGTGATGCCGTCGTGGATGTCGGCGGCCAGCCGGCGGCGCTCCGCCTCCTGGGCGGCGACGACCTGCTCGGTGAACCGCTCGTGCGCGCGCTCGCGCGCGGCCAGGCGGCGGTGCAGCCGCGCCTGGTGGACGGCGCCGGCGATGAGGCTGCCGATCGACGTCAGCAGCCGTACGTCCCGGTCGGTGAAGTCACGGCGCGCGCGGGTGTGCACGTTGAGCACGCCGACCACTCCCCCGGGGCTGCTCGCCATCGGAACCGCCGCCATCGAGGTGAAGTCGTGGCCGCGCAGCTGCGGGAAGTACCGGTAGCGCGGGTCGCGCTCCTTGTCCTCCACGATGACGACCGGCCGCCGCCGGCTCGCCGCCCATCCGGTCACCCCCTCGCCGAGCGGCAGCCGGATCCTGCCCACCTCCCGGTCGAACGGCGGGGTGGCGCCGACGAGCGTGAGCGACCGGTCCGTGTCGTCGAGGACGTGCAGGAAGCACACGTCCGTGGCGGTGGCGGCCACGATGAGGCGGACGACCTTGGCCGCCAGCTGATCCAGCTCCGGGCCCGCCGAGATCGCCTCGACGATGCCGACCAGCAGCGCGTTCTCGCGTTCGAGGTCGGCCAGGCCGAGGCCGTGCCCGGTCACCGGAAGATCCCTTCGCGCAGGGCGACCGCGACCGCGCTGGTCCGGTCGCCGACGTCGAGCTTGCGGAGGATCGCGCGTACGTGGCTCTTCACCGTCTCCTCGCCCAGCACCAGCCGGGCCGCGATCGCGCGGTTGGACAGCCCGGCCACGAGCAGCCCGAGCACCTCGCTCTCCCGCTGGGTGAGGCTCAGGTGCGCGCCGGGCCAGAACTCCCCGGCCTGCAGGCGCGCGGCCGTCGCGACCGCGCGACCGGCCATGGTCGGGTCGACCGTCGTCTGGCCCTCGGCCGCGAGTTCGAGGTGGCGGACCAGTCCCTCCCCGTCGATGGACTTGAGGAGGTACCCGGCCGCGCCGGCGCGCATCGCCTGGAACAGGTACTGCTCGTCGTCATAGGCGCTGAGCAGGACGACCCGCCGCGCCGGATCGGCCTCGACGAGCCGCCGGCACAGGTCGAGTCCGCTGACGGATCCGCGCAGCCGTACGTCGGAGACGACGACGTCGGGGTCCAGCGCGGCGACCAGCGACTCGGCGCGGTCGGCGCTGACGGCCTGCCCGACGATGCGCACGCGGCCGTGGAAGCGCGCCAGAAGCGCTTTGAGACCTTCGAGCACCATCTCGTGGTCGTCGATCACCACGATCCGCAGCGGCCCATTCTTCATAAGGCGAAGCATAGATAGAAGATGACAAATGGCATATCGAGTCGTAAATCACTCTGTAACCCCCTCGGCCGGGGGAGGCCGGGCGTGATATCGCGACCTACCGTCGAGCCATCCCGAGCGAGACGACGGAGGTCGGACCCATGAGGGCACCCGAATCGCGACCGTGCATCGTTCCATGCGTTCTTCCCGCGGCAATCCGGGAAACGCCATGAACATATCCGCGAGCGAACGCACCGGCCGGTCCGACGCGGACCGGATCGCCACCGGATTCGACGAGATCGACGCCCAGGCCGTCACGACGATCCGGATGCTCGCCGCCGACGCCGTGCAGGCGGCCGGCAGCGGGCACCCGGGCCTGCCGATGGGCGCCGCCGCACCCGCCTGGGTGCTGTGGTCGAGGTTCCTCCGGCACGACCCCGCCGACCCCGACTGGCCGGACCGCGACCGGTTCGTGCTGTCCGCCGGGCACGGGTCGATGCTGCTCTACGCGCTGCTGCATCTCTTTGGGTACGACCTGCCGCTGGAGGAGCTGCGGCGGTTCCGCAAGCGGGGGTCGCGGACGCCGGGACATCCCGAGTACGGCTGCACGCCGGGCGTCGAGGTGACGACCGGCCCGCTCGGCCAGGGACTCACGAACGCCGTCGGCATGGCCCTCGCCGAGCGCATGCTCGCCGCCCGCCTCAACGTCGACGAGCACACCGTCGTCGACCACCGTACGTGGGTGCTGGCCGGCGACGGCGACCTGATGGAGGGCATCAGCCACGAGGCGGCCTCGCTCGCCGGCCATCTCGGCCTGGGCCGCCTGATCGTCGTCTACGACGACAACGACGTCACGATCGACGGCCCGGCCCGCAAGACCTGCCGCGACGACGTCCTCGGCCGGTTCGCCGCCTACGGCTGGGCGACGTCGCGCGTACGGGACGGCAACGACGTCGCGGCGGTGGCGCGGGCGCTCGCCCGGGCGGCCGCGGACGACACCCGGCCCAGCCTGGTGGCGATCCGTACGACGATCGGCGACGGCGCGCCGACGCTGGCCGGTTCGAACAAGGTGCACGGGCGCCCCCTCGGCGAGGCGGAGCTGGCGGCGGCACGGGAGGCCGCCGGCTGGCCCGCCGAGCGGTTCTTCGTCCCCGAGGCGGTCGCCGCGCGCTGCCGCCGGCTGGCGGTCAGAGGACGTGAGGAACGACTGGCGTGGGTGCGGCGGCGCGCGGTCTGGGCCCACGCGCATCCCGAGGTCGCGACCGGATGGGACGTGTCGGCTCCCGCGGCGGCACCCCACGATCTGGAGTTCCCCGTCTTCGAACCGGGCACGGCGATGGCGACGCGCACGGCGTCCGGCGCGGTGCTCGCGGCGATCGGCCCGGCCTACCGGGGGCTCGTCGGCGGGTCGGCCGACGTGGCGTCCTCCACCAACAGCACCATTCCCGGCGCGGCGGACGTACGACCGGGCGCCTACGGCGGCCGCACCCTGCACTTCGGCATCCGTGAGCACGCCATGGGCGCCGTGCTGAACGGCCTCGCGCTGCACGGCGGGCTGCGCCCGTACGGGAGCGCGTTCCTGGTGTTCTCCGACTACATGCGCCCGGCGCTGCGGATGGCCGCGCTGATGCGGCTGCCCGTGATCTTCATCTTCAGCCATGACTCGGTCGCGGTCGGCGAGGACGGGCCCACCCACCAGCCCGTCGAGCAACTGGAGTCGCTGCGGCTCATTCCCGGCCTGACCGTGCTGCGCCCCGCCGACGCGAACGAGACCGCGGCCTGCTGGCGGCTCGCCCTCCGCAGCGCCGACGGGCCGGTGGCGCTCGTGCTCAGCCGTCAGGACCTGCCCGTGCTGGAGCCGGTGCGCGACGACGCGATCGCGCGGTACGGGGCGCGCGTCCTGCGCGACAGCACCTGGCCGCCCGAGGTCGCCCTCGTCGCCTCCGGCTCGGAGGTCGCGCTGGCGCTGGCCGCCGCCGAGGAACTCGCCGAGCGCGGTGTCGGCGTACGCGTGCTGTCGGTCCCGTTTCGCGAACGGTTCGAGGAGGCCCTCGAATCCCACGCCAAGCTCCTGCCGGACTGCCCTGCGGTGTGGGTGGAGGCCGGCGTCCCGCACGGGTGGCGGGCACTGGCCCGCCCCGGCGACACGGTCGTGGGCCTGCGCCGCTTCGGCCTCAGCGCCCCCGGCGACGTCGTGTACCGCGAACTGGGCTTCAACGTTCCCGCCGTCGTGGGCGCCGCCCTCGCGAAGGTCCGCGCCCGAGAGGCAGCCGAGGAGGAGACGTGCCGCACAAGCTGACCCGGATCAGGCGCCTTCGCGACGAGCTCCGGCCGGCCCGGCGGCCGGTCATGGTCGCCGTCGCCGGTGACAGCGCCGCCGGCAAGACCACGCTGACCCGAGGGCTGGCCGAGATCCTCGGACCCGAGCGGGTCACCACGATCGGCGTCGACGACTACCACCGCTACGACCGTCGGGAGCGCAAGGGCCTGCCGTTCACCGCGCTCCACCCGGAGTGCAACCACATCGAGATCATGGAGCAGCACCTCCAGCTGATCGCGACCGGCAACCCGATCCTCAAGCCGGTGTACGACCACGGCACCGGCCTGCTGTGCCGTCCCGAGCTGGTCGAGCCCCGGGAGTTCGTCCTCGTCGAGGGCCTGCTGCCGCTGCACACCCGGCTGACGCGGGCGTGCTTCGACATCGCCATCTACCTCGACCCGCCGGAGCCCGTACGGCATCGCTGGAAGGTCGAGCGGGACACGCGGAAGCGCGGCTACACGGCCGAGCAGGTGCTCGCCGAGCTGGAGCGGCGGGAGCCGGAGTCGGCGGAGTTCATCCGGCCGCAGCGTTCCTTCGCCGACGTCATCGTCCGCTTCTCGCCGATCGATGGTGACCCGCCCGGGACGCCGCTGTCCGCCGACCTCGTACTGCGGCCCACCATCCCGCACCCGGACCTGAGCGCGGTCCTCGCCGACGACGGGCACGCGATCCAGCTACGGCTGACCAGGGACGAGGACGGCCGGCCCGTCGACACGCTGCGCATCCACGGGAACGTCCCCGCCGAGGAGAGCCGGATGGTGCGCAAGGCCATCTGGTCGCGGCTCGGCGTGGACGCCGGCGACCCTCCGGAGACCCTCGGCGGCATCGGCGACGACGTGCACAGCGAGCCCCTGGCCATTACCCAACTCCTCCTGCTCTACCACCTGGTGACCGCCGCGCGGTGATCGGACGCGGCGGTCCACCCTGCTCCGTCCTCGTCGCCCGGAATCGCCGCAGGCCGGCGCATGATTCCGCAGGCCGGGATCGGAGTTACTCGATGACGAGGGGATCGCTCTGCAGGCGCAGTGCGTCCTCGCTGGGCGGCATGCCGAACAGGCGACGGTACTCCCGGCTGAACTGGGACGCGCTGGTGTACCCGACGGCGTGGCCCGCGCCGGCGATGTCGGTGGGATCGGCCAGCAACCGGAGCCGGGCCCGTTGCAGGCGCAACTGCTTCTGGTACTGCACCGGGCTCATCGACGTCGCCGCACGGAAGTGGCGATTGAGGGAGGAGACGCTCAGTCCGACATCCGCGGCCAGGTCGTCGATCCGGATCACCTCGTCGTAGCGGCTGTCGATCCACGCGATCGCGCGAGCGACAAGGGCGAGCCGGCTGTCCGCGGTCCCGATCTGCCGGACGAGTCCGCCCTGCGGGCCGGTCAGCAGCCGCCAGTGGATCTCCATCTTCACCGCGGGGGCGAGAACCCGTTGGTCGCCGGGAGAATCGGCCAGGCGCAGTAGGCGCACGACGGCGTCGAGCAGTTCCGGTGTCAGGGTGCTCACCGAAAGCGCCGGCCCGTCCGGCACCGGCGCGGCCGGCGGCCTGCCGTCGAGCAGCAGTTGGGCGATGGTCGCCGGCTCGAGCGGAAGGCCGAGAGCGAGGAACGGTTCGTCGGCGCCGGCCTGCGTGATCTGCGAGGTGAGCGGCAGGTCGACGGTCACGACGAGGAACTGGCCGGCCCGGTAGTCGAAGACCTGGTCGCCGAGCATCGACCGTTTCGCGCCCTGAGCGACGATCGCGAGGACGGGTCGGGCGACGCCGCCCAGCGGCTGCGTCGTCCTGGCCGTGGCGAAGACGTTCACGCCGTCGATCCACCGCGGCCGACGGTGGCCCGCCGCCAGCCGAGTGATCCGCGTCCTCAGCTCCGCCAGGTCGCACATGCCCCAAGTCAACCACGGCCGGTATCAGCGCACTGTTGCGCGGATCATGCAAGGACCTGCGTGAATCGGGCTAGGACGTCGGCCCCAGGTGCGGGTGAGATGAGAACGGCAACGACAGCGATTCCGTCCGGAGAAATTCATGTCACTGACGTCCTACGTCACTCTCGGCCGCAGCGGTCTGCGGATCAGCCCGTTCACCCTGGGCACGATGACGTTCGGAGAAGATCACGGCTTCGGCAGCGACCCCGCCGAGTCGCGTCGGATCCTGGCCGCCTACCTGGACCGGGGCGGCAACTCCGTCGACACGGCCAACATCTACAGCAACGGCCACTCGGAGGTCATCATCGGCGACCATCTCACCGCGAACCCGGGGGTACGTGATCGGATCGTGCTCGGCACCAAGTTCTTCTGGAACCTCCACCTCGGCGACCCCAACGGCGGTGGTCCGGGCCGCAAGGCGGTCGTCCAGCAACTGGAGAACTCGCTGCGCCGGCTGCGCACCGACTACGTCGACATCTACTGGCTGCACAACTTCGACCCCGTGACGCCGATGGAGGAGACCCTGAGGGCCCTCGACGACCTCGTCACCGCCGGGAAGATCCGGTACATCGGCTTCTCCGATGTGCCCGCCTGGGCGACCGCGGAAGCGGCGACCATTGCCCGGTTCCGCGGATGGGCCCCCGTCATCGCGCTCCAACTCGAGTACTCGCTGCTGGAACGCACCGCCGAAGGCGAACTCCTCCCGATGGCGCAGGCGATGGGCATGGGAGTTCTGCCCTGGGGCCCGCTCAAGAACGGCTTCCTTTCCGGCAAGTACTCCAGCACGGCTGCGGCGGGCACCGTCGACACGACCCGGACCGCCCTGGTCGGCACGCCGAGCGAGGAGGACTACCGCGTGATCGACGTCGTCAACGAGATCGCGGCCGACCTCGGCGTGAGCGCGGCCACGGTGGCACTGTCGTGGGTGCTGAGCCGCCCCGGCATCACGTCCACTCTGCTCGGAGCCCGTCGCCTCGACCAGTTCGAGGCCAATCTCGCCGCCCTTGAGCTCACCCTGAGCCCGGACCACCGAAACCGACTCGACGAGATCTCTGCTCCGCGACTGAACTTCCCCGCCGAGAACAACGCCACGCTCGCCCCGGTGGCCCAGAACGGCGGCACGACGGTGGACGGCCGGCCCACCCCGCCGTCACCGCTGCTCACCTCCCCCGGAACCACGATCTACTGATTTCTTCCAATGGCTCCGATGCGGTGATGCCCGCTGGGCTGGCGCGGAGCATGGCCTTGTAGAGGGCGTCGTGCTCGGGCGAGGCGGGCAGGGGTCCGCGGGCAGGGGCCTGGAAGGACTGGATCAACAGGGCGACGACGCGCCGCCAGGCGTCGGGAGCGGCGTCACCGGTGGCGTTGACGAAGCCGGCGTTGGCCATGTGCAGCAGTACCAGGTCCGAGGGGTCGAAGTCCTCGCGCAGGCGGGCCTGTGGCCTTGGCGCGGTTGATGAGCTGCACCATGGCCTCGTACGCCTCGTCGCGGCGCTTTTCCAGGGCCTTGGCGGTGGGGAACGTCATGGTCAGTACGTCGGCGAAGCCGTAGTCGGCGGCCTGCATCGCGCAGGGCCGCGTCACGGTCGCCGACGTCCTCGGCCGGTTCTACTACGACCTCGCCGGCATGCCGTCGAAGCAGCAGATCGCCGCGCTCACCAGCATCGCCAGGCCGGAGCGGTTGCTCTACGGCAGCGACTACGCCTGGACGCAACGCGAACTCGCCCTGCGCCTGCTGACGTCACTCGACTCGGTGCTGGCTGACGGACACCAGAACTGGCGATCCCTCACCACGTGCAACGCCGACCTCCTCCTCGGCCAAGAGCCTGACCGCTGATCGGCCAATACCTGGCATTTCTTCGGGGGGAAGGCCCGACTACCCCACCCTCGACACCGCGGACGCCGGCGCGCGATGAGCCCGCTGACGTGCGACTGCCGGCTCGTGCACGAGCCGGCAGTCGCACGTCCCGAGGACCCCCGCGCTGAGCGAGCGCGATGGTCGACGGGGAAGATGTATCAGGCGACGGACTCGCCGCGTTCGAGTTGCTCGTCGTATGCGCGCTGTCGCGCCTGGATGACGTCCATGTTCCGCACTGTCCAGTCGTAGACCTGGCCGAGTGGTTCCTGCAGAGAGCGGCCCAACGGTGTCAGGGCGTATTCCACTCCGAGCGTTCGTCCGGACAGAACACGACGTGTGATCATTCCGCTGCGTTCAAGGCGGCGCAGGTTCTGGGTCAGCACCCGTTGGGTGATGCCTTCGAGGCGTCGTTTGATGTCGTTGAACCGGCGAGGTTCGTCGAGCAGCACCGCCAGAATCAAGATCGACCACTTGTTCGCGATCTGGTCGATGATCGCGCGGCTCGGGCAGTCGGTCCGAAAGACGACCTCATCGTTCATGGTGGTATCCCTGAGCATCCCTAGGATGGTGAAAGTGCGTAATTGACGCTGCATTTCGGCTCGCCATAGTCTAGGTATACATCAGGAACCTAGTAGCACTCAATCACTTGCCTCGACATGCGCAAGCGGGAGTGCAATGCGATCAAGGAGTGGGCGTGGCCGAATATTCTCTTCCGGCGGAAGAGTACTCGACTCTGCGAGTCTCGGTTGACCAGGGGGTGGCGAACGTAGCCATCGACAACCCCCCGGTCAATGTACTCAGCGTCGATCTCATGACCGAGTTGCTGCACTTTCTTAAGGCGGTTCGCGACGTCCCCTCGGTCAAGGTCATCGTATTCAGCAGTGCCATCCCGGACTTCTTCATCGCCCATGTCGACATGACACTGAATCCGGAGTCGACGGCGTTCGGCGAGCTGATGAAGGCCGCACCGGAACGTCTCAACGTCTTCCAGTCAATCTCCGAGGCCGTACGGAACCAGCCTCAGGTCACCATCGTAAAGCTCGCGGGCATCGCCCGTGGTGGCGGAGCCGAGTTCGTCACGGCAGCCGACATGGCTTTCGCGGCGATCGAGACGGCAGGACTCGCCCAGTGTGAAGCACTGATGGGTATAACTCCCGGTGGCTCCGGCACGCAGTACCTCACCCACCGCCTGGGCCGGAACCGCGCGCTCGAGGTCCTGCTCGGTGCGGACCTGTTCGACGCACCGACCGCTGAACGCTACGGCTGGATCAACCGGGCCCTGCCCGCCGCCGAAATCGACGCCTTCGTCGACCGGCTCGCCCGCAACATCGCGGCACTTCCCGACGGTGTCATCGAGGCCGCCAAGCTGGCCGTACCGCCGAAGGATCTCGCTAAGGGTTTCGTACGCGAACACGACGCATGGGCGAGCCTGATCGCGCGACCCGCGGCCGGCAAGCTCATCCAGGGCGGTGTGGAGCGCGGCGCCCAGACGCCTGAAGGCGAACTCCGTCTCGAAGTCCTGCTCCGGGACCTGTGGGAAGACGTGAAGGAGCCGGCGGCAGGCTGACAGAAGCGAGCAGGACACCGTTCAGAAACGGCCTGCTGAGGCAGCGGCGCCGGGTCGCCAGCTCAGGCAACGAGCAAGTCATCCGGCCTGGATGACAAGACCGAAGTTGCGCGACCCCGCCGCCTCTTCGCCGGGGCCGCGGCGAAGAGGCGCTTTCCGGGTCCCAGGCGGGTCGCAGATCGGGACAAGCCACCAGCACCTGCCGGGGTAGCAAAGAAACGAGCGAACCCGCCGGGGACAGGCACGATCGTGGCATTCACGCGAAGAAAATCGCCGCCTTCTTCAGAATCTGCCGCACTTCACGCAGCTGCCGGACCTCCCGGCGCAACCAGGGCGATTTCAAGGTCGCCCGTCTGGGGCGATCGTCCGGTGATGTCCGGATCGATGGTCGTCACTTAACGTGACGCCGATACAAGGATGACCTTCCGCCAGTGATCATGGAGTTCTCACGCTGCCAAGACCCGCGAAGCTCGCCAGCGTGGCTGGTGGACGGCATACGGGGCTCTGGAGGACAACTACGTCGAGTTCGAAGCAGAAGCAACGAAGATCTTCAGCTTCCAACCGCTGGTCATTCCCGGCCTGCTCCAAACGCCCGCCTACGCCTGCGCTCTACACCGCGGCTGGCTCATGACGGATGAGCATGAGATCGAGCGCCTGGTCCAACTCCGTATGGAGCGACAAAGGATTCTGGACCACGACCAGCCACCGTTCCTCTGGGCCGTCATCGACGAATATGCCGTGACCCGTTCATTCGGCTCCGCAGATGCCAAGGCGGAACAGCTCCAGCGGCTGATCGACACAGAACGTTTGGAACACGTCAGTGTCCAGATCCTGCCGATGACCACCGACCCGCACCCGGGTCTATCCGGCTCGTTCGTGATCCTGGACTATGAGGACGACCCCAGCCTCGTCTACCGCGAAGTCCGGCCAGAGTCGCTCTACATCGAAGGTCAGAAGGAGGTCGAAGAGCGCCGGCGGGTCTTCCAGCATCTGAGCGCGACCGCGCTCGGACCGAACGAGTCAATCGCCTACCTCAGACGATTGGCCGAGCAAACTGAATGAGGTGGCACACCGTGTCCCAGCCGAACGAGGTCTCCACTTGGCGCAAGAGCAGCCACTCCCAGGGTCAGGGCGGCGGAGACTGCGTTGAAGTCGCCATCACCACCGCCCCGGAGCAAATGGAGCGCTGACGAGAGGGAACACGCAACGCTCCCAGGCTTACCGTCGCCGGGCATTCTGCATCCCGCAGTCGACCGAGAAGAATGAATGAGGTGGTGCACCGTGTCCAAGTCCTTCTCCCCCAACGACTGGCGCAAGAGCAGCCGCTCCGGCGGCGGGTCGGGCAACTGTGTTGAAGTCGCCGTCGTCACCGGCCAGGAGCAGATCAAGCGCTGACTACGAGAAAACTGAACGCTCCGGCGTGCTGTCGCCGGGGCGTTCTGTGTTCTCAATCGGCCGGGGCTCGTCCTGGGGTCGTTCCTCCAGGCTCAGCAGGGTGTTCAGCAGATCGCCGTCGGGGCCGCCCGCATCGCCGAACAAACGCTGCTGGACGTCGATGACCAGGGGTAGGGCATCCCGAAGCGCCGTCACGCCGGCCTCGGTCACCTCGACATGCTTCGTGCGTACGTCCGCGCCGCGCGGCCGGACGACCATGCCCTTGGTCTCGAGCGTTTTCAGCATGTGCGAGATCTGCATCGGATGGATGTCGCTGGACCGGGCGAGCCTCGCCTGGGTCACCGGTTCGTCCGTCCGGCCGAGCCACCCGGCCATCGCGAGGGTCATGAACTGCAAGTGCGTCAGGTCGAGCGGCGCGAGGGCGCGGTCGACCTCGCGCAGGTAACGATGCAGGACCCGCCACATGACGAAGCCGACGGCCTTCTCCGGCGCGCCGAGGGACGCGGTCGCGAAGAGCTCCGTGAGGGAGCGCGCGTCGGCACTCATGCGGACGGAGTGTAGCCGTCGCGCGTACGACTCTGCGGCAGATCGTAAATGCGTTTACTATCTTCTCCACGAGGGCGTGTCTGAGAGGAGTCCGCAGGATGAGCGATCTCGAGCTGAGGGTCGGCTGCCACCCGTACGACGTCACGCGGGCGTTGTTCGACGGGACCGTGAAGATCGAGGGGGTGGACGCGAGTTTCGAAGGCGCCCGCCTGGTCTCGGACATCTTCGAGCGCATGGTGCGCCACCGCGCGTTCGACGTCGCCGAGCTGGGCCTGTCCTTCTATCTGCGCACGCTCGACCTCGACGATCCACCGTTCGTCGCGATCCCGGTGTTCCCCAACCGCCAGTTCCGACACTCGGCGATCTTCGTCAACATCGCCAGTGGCATCACGGAGCCGCGGGACCTCGCGGGCAAGACCGTCGGCGAGTTCGCGATGTACGGTCACGACGCCGGTGTCGTGGCCAAGGGCATCCTCGCCGACGAGTACGGCGTGAACCCGAGCCGGAGCCGCTGGGTCATCGGCGGCTTCGACTGGCCGATGGCCCCGTTCGACTTCGTCCCCCAGCCGCATCCGGCGGACGTCGAGGTGACTCGCGCTCCCGACGGCAAGGCCCTGGGGCCGATGCTCGAGGCGGGCGAGATCGACGCGATGATCTCGGCCGACGTCCCGCGGTGCGTTCTGGACGGCTCGCCGCGGGTCGCGCGGCTGTTCCCCGACTATGGCGTCGTCGAACGCGACCACTACCGGCGCACCGGCATCTTCCCGATCATGCACACGGTCGTGATCCGCAGGGACCTTCTCGCACGGCACCCCGGTCTCGCCGAAACCGTCTACCGGGGGTTCTGCGACGCGCGCGACGTGGCGATGGAGCATTACCGGACCAGGCGGATCTTCAACCACATGGACGTCAACGTTCCCTGGTTCAGCGAGCTCTTCGACGCCAACCGCCACCTGTTCGCAGGCGACGGATGGCCGTACGGCCTCCAGGCGAACCGCGCGTCCATCGACGCCTTCCTACGCTGGCACTTCGAGCAGGGCCTGTCCGCACGGCCGCTGACGTGCGAGGACGTCTTCGTACCGGAGCTGCTCGGGACGTGACTCCGAAGGGGGTCTACCACCAGTGTCCGTTCCGCCCGCACCCTGCCAGCGGCCAGTGCGCCGAACTGGCAAGTGAAGAGCAGGTCCGAAGATCGGCGTTTGATCTTGTTCAGACTTAGAGCCCGCGCGAATAGGTCGCGGTGGGATGTTGTGACGCGGGCACGGGGGCGGCCCTGTCGATCATGAAGCTGCTGACGCTTCGTGATCATGGAGGGGGCGTGCCCGTTGCCATCTTGGCTTCCCGACCCGTGACGAACCCCATGACAGTAGTCCACGCGGGCTCGTAAGTGGCTAGAGTCGCTCCATGGCCGCAGACAGAGTGCACTGGGGGAAACGCTTCGGTTTGATGGCCCTCGGAGCCGTCGCGGGAATCATGTTGACCGTATCGTTTTTCATCGTGGCGGCATGGCCGCAATCCACGCTCGTTCATAGTGAAAACCAGCCGCTGACGGTCCGCTATCAGGACGGGCGTGCGCATCACCTGGGTCTTTATCGCGAACGGACACTGCTCTATGGCGAGTCGTACCACCTGGTGGTCGGCAGCGATCCGAGTCTGTCCTACGGGCACCGGGTCGACATCAACGCTACCGTCGGCGGAGGTTTCGGTGTCCGAGCGACCGAGTGGACGGCCGCCGGATTGCGCATTCGCTTCACTACCGGGCATGATCTATTCGTCCCCGCGGCCATGTTCATCGGTGGACGGTGAGTGGGCGTGACGCGTGACTACCCAGATTCGGCTCTGCAGGAGATCACGAGGATTGGTGATCTTCAGGGGCGCCGTGTGGGGCGGTTGTCCCAGCGGTGGGTGGTCCAGGCTCGGCGGATCAAGCTACGCAGGGTGATGATGGCGTCGGCGAGGTCGAGGAACGCGTTGATGACGCTTTCGTGGCGTTCGTAGCAGCGTTGGAGCCGGTTGAAGGCGTTGTGCCAGGCGTTCTACATGCCAGCGCCTGTCGGCTTGGATCGGGGCTTTGTCGCCTTTGTGGGCGATGTCGCCGGTCATTTCGTGTGCGGCGAGTTCGTTGCGGATTTTCGCCGAGTCGTAGCCGGCGTCCAGATGCACGGTGATGTCTGCGGGCAACGGGCCCAGATCACCGAGTTTATTCAAGGTGGGGGCCAGTAGCGGTGAGTCATGCCGGTTGGCTCCGGCCAATACCCGGCCGAGCGGAATGCCGTTTCCATCAACTATCGATGAGCGTTCCTGTCCTAGGGCCTTTAGGCGTCGGTCCGCCCGCAGTACGGGCCCTCCGGCGTCTGGTGCGCTCGTTGACACAGCGCCGGAATGTTGTTGGGCCTCCCCCTTCCATGACCTCGCCGCTACCCTGACCGGGACGAAAGTTGCTGGGGACGGTGGTCTGGATGGCGAGTCGGGTGGCAATCGAGTGTTGGTGCGGCCATTCGCGCGATCGTCATAGAGATTCGGTGTTTACCGGCTCCTGCATGGACGACTGCGTGTGCACCGCGTTCGAGGCGCCTCCGCCGGGGCCGGGGTACTGGGATCCCGAGCCGTCGATGTCGGAGCCGGACCGCACACCGCATCCTGGCTGCCCGTTGCAGGACCCGGACTGCCTGGGTTTCCACCTATTTGTGGATGGATGATGGAACGCAGCGAGTCGCTGCGGATCTTCAACCACATGGACGTCAACGTTCCCTGGTTCAGTGAGCTCTTCGACGCCAACCGCCGCCTGTTCCAGGGCGACGGGTGGCCGTACGGCGTCCAGGCGAACCGCGCGTCCATCGACGCCTTCCTACGCTGGCACTTCGAGCAGGGCCTGTCCGCACGGCCGCTGACGTACGAGGACGTCTTCGTACCGGAGCTGCTCGGGACGTGACTCCGAAGGGGTCTACCACCAGTGTCCGCTGGTCTTCCGCATTCCTGCCCAAGTGGACCTGTGCTGCCGCCGGAGCCGTCATTAGCGTTCAGCAGGTGACCGAAGTACGTGAAATCCCGGAAGGGCAGACGAAATTGGCCGCACCAGCCATGCTGGCGCTGCGGCCGCGCTGGGAAACCGTCGACGCCGTGGTCGACCTGATCGACACTCGGCTGCGGCCGGTCGGCTATCGGCTGGTCGGCGCGTTCGACGACGACGACCACGACTTCGCCGCCTCCGTCATCGGTTTTCGCGTGGCATGGACCTCCGCCTGGGGCCAGTATCTGTACGTCGACGACCTGTCCACCCTCCCCGAAGCCCGCGGGCGCGGCCATGCCGACCGCCTGCTCAGCTGGGTCGAGGTAGAGGCCCGCCGCCTGGGATGTGAGGCCCTGCACCTGGACTCGGGCGTCAGCCCCGACCGTGCTCCCGCCCACCGCCTGTACATGCGCCACAACCTGGCCATCACGGCGCACCATTTCACGGTCGCGCTGTAGGAAACAGTCCGGAACTCGCAAAGTACGCGCGGACTGGACAACCACGTCCCACACCGCCACGCGCGACAAGCTTGGGTTCAAGGATTCGTCTCAGCTGAGATGCGTCGGTGACCTGCGAGCTCTCCAGAGCCGGGATGACCTGCATACAAGGGTCCCTCCCTCACCTCCGCCCCTACAAGGCGGATGCCGGCGGTTCGAAACCGTCCGCGCCCACCAGTGTCAGGACACAGCCAAGGCCCAGATCGGCGGGGGTGAGCCCGAAGACCTGGGCCTTGATCTATGTCGGCCCCTTGTCGGCAGGGGAAGGGGCGCGGACCGGTGGGTCAATCGGCATGGAGACCGCGAAGCAGGCCGGTGGACTGACCCACCTCGATGAGGTAGCCGTCCGGATCGCGCAGGTAGCAGCGCAGTTCCGAACCGCGGTCGAGGGGCTCGGTGAGGAAATGAGCACCCTTGGCGACCGCGTCGGCGTGGAAGGCGGCCATGTCCGCGACGCGGACATTGAGAAAGCTCGACACCCGCTCGGTGCTTTGGGGCACCTCGAGGGTGACACCGGGCTTGTCGGAGGTGGGGCCACCCCCGGGATTCATAATGATCCAGCTGTTGGCCACCTTCACGATCGCTGGGTTCTCCTCCATCACGACCTCGCCGCCGAACACGTCGGCGTAGAAGCGCCGTGATCTCTCCACGTCGCGCACGGTCAGGAAGTGCGTGACAAGGAGCCCTCGTTGCGGGGCGGGCAGATCACCGTGAGCCGTCATGGTTCGTCATCCTCACTGTGCAGGGTGGGAATGTGGCGCCGGTCGCGAGCAGGACCGACCCCTCCGTCTGATTCGTGCCGTCGTTGAACGCCTGATCGCAGACGCGGATCCCCGGGCGGTGCCCGTCGCGATACCCGCCGGAGTCACCGGCCCGTACCTCGTGGCCGCGCCGACATCCTCAGCCGTGCCTTGAGGACCGGGCCGTCCACGGGCACCGCGCGCCCGTCGATCCAGTGAGCGGGGGTCGGAAAACCGTACCGTCGGCGGCTGCGGTACGCGATGGGGAATCTGCCGGTTATTCGACAAAGTACGAGTCGTGCTTGTCGAAGAACCTGGCGCGCTCTTCATCCGTGGCATGGGCCAGCTGTGACACCTGCTCGAAGTACTCTTCACGCGGCGCGCCCGGTGTGAAGAGCAGCAGCATTTCGGCCGGAGCGTCGGAGTCGTTACGGAAGGCATGCAGTCCGCCTTGCGGCACATGCAGGAAGTCGCCCTTCTGCGCGTCGATCCACTGTGCGCCGTCGAAGAGACGAACGGTGCCCTCGAGGATGTAGAAGGACTCCGAGATGGTCTTGTGGTAGTGGGTCTTGGGGCCGCCGGCCTTCGCCTTCATCTCGAATCGATAGAGCCCGAACTCGCCCCGTGTGATGACCGTGGTCGCCAAGTAGTGAATGGCGTCCCTGCCGACTGTTCCGAAATTCGGTGGGGTGTTCGACGGCCGGAAATTTGCGTTGATCTCGCCGTCATCTCCCGTGTACACCTGCTTCGGGTACGACATGCAAACCGTCCTCTCCCTAAGTTAGATGCGTAACGGCGTGTTGATGGGGGCATGCGCGGACCGCTGCCGGTGGCTGCAGACCGACGGCTACCCTCGGTCCCCCGTTGGACGCGCCGCTACAGAAGAGACCGATCACCCCCGGCATTTGTGACACCTTCCAGGCCGCCCCACCACTTCGGGCAGGAACCGACCCCGATACCTACATCGCCAACCTTGACGGCGGCCTCGGCACACGGGGCGGGAACGCGCTGGTCGACCCGTGTCCTCGCGCTGATCGGCAATCCGTGGGTCACCGGTGGTGCGGCGAGGTCAGGTAATGCTGCCGCAGGAGTTCCCTGCCGTAGTCGTTGCCGTTGGGCGTACGGATGACGGAGTGGATGTGCATTTGGGTCGGGCCGTCGGCCCGTGTCTTGCCGTACGCGTCGCCGAGCGGGCCCGCCGCCTGGCAGTCGACCTCGATCCAGACGACCGGGCTGTGCACACGCATGTAGAAGGGATCGTCGTCACCGGTGCCGCCGATCCAGGCCGCATAGGTGTCGTTGAGGTGGCTGCGGATCTCCGCCATGCGTACCTTCGCCACGTCGGCCTTCGCGCGTCCCACGAACGCTTCGACGATCGCGAGGAGCTTCCCCTTCTGGGCCGCTGTCAAGGCGGTGGCGCGAATGCCGGCGTACTGCTGCACCGCGTTGTCGGCGAAGGCGCCCGCCTTCATGTCCTCGTCCGCCTTCGTGGCCGATATGACCGCGACCTTCCGCTGGGGCTCGGTGAGCGACTGAATGAACGCCAGGCTCGCCGCGACCTCCTCGTGGCAGACCGAGACGGTCTCGCCGTCGATCTGCATGGACGTCGGCTCTGACCCCCAGAAACAGGGGCTCATCACGACCTGCTCGCCGAGCACGAAGTAGTTGACGACCAGGTGGTGGCCGTCGAACGGGAATCCCCAGGGCTCGGTGGCCGACGGTGTGCCCATGACCGTCCAGTAGAAGAGCTCGTCGTTGAATACCGCGCCCTTGCCGAGCATGTCGCCGGCGGCCTTGTTGATGCGGCGGATCTTCTCGGTGGTCTGCAGGCCACCGGCGCTCAGCGCCGCCTTCAGCAGGGCGGTGCCCAAAGTATTCTGCGCCTCCGTCAGGTCGGCCAGGGAGACGCCCTGCCGCTTGAACCCGCCGGGATCGAGGTTGCTCCACAGCCGCCACTCGGTGGAGTGGACGGTGAACTGCGTCAGAGATCTCTGGGCGTCGGTGAGACCGGCGAGGAACGCCTTCGCGGCCGCGATCACGGGGGCCGTGTCGACGCCGCGTGAGTGGATCACGAACAGGTCGTCGATCCGCTTGCCGTCGGTGGTCAGGCCAAAGAAGTCCTCGGTGATCGTCTGAGCACCGGGGCCACCGCCGCCAGAAGGGCCGCTCGGGGTGGGCGATGGTGAGGGGGTGGTGTCGTCGGCGAAGGCCGGCGCGCCGGAAGCGCCCATGGTCGCGACGGCTGCGGTTTTGTCGGGACTGATTACTGCAGGCGCACCGTGGCCATCACCACCGAGCAGCTCAGTCCTCGGGCCCGGTCGGTGTGGACAGGATCCGCTTCAGTTCCTCGTCTGCATCCTCGGCCCCGGCGTCCGACAGCCGCTGCAGCTCACGCAGGTCCCCCGCCGCGACCGCACGGCGGGTAAGCAGGTGGCCCGCACGTTCGCAGCCCTCGTCCAACAACTCGTTCAGCTCGTCCAGGTCACCGCGGGCATCGGCGAGGTCCGCCAGCCGATCCAAGGCCAGTTCGTTGCCCTCATCGGCCAGCGCGCGCAGGGTGTCCCGATCCGGGGTCGTGTCCGCCATGGCCTCATGCTGGGACCCTGCCCTTAGGGCAGGGTCAAGTGCGAGAGCATGAGTGAGTGATAACGATCGGCCGGCTCGCCCGCTACGCAGGTGTAACGATCAAAACGATCCGGGTCTACCACGCCAAGGGACTGCTGCCCGAGCCCGAACGCGACTCCTCCGGCTACCGGCGCTACACCGCCCGACACGTCATCGACCTCATCAAGATCCGCACCCTCGCCGACGCGGGAGTGCCCCTCGCCCGTATCCGGGAACTCCGCGCGGCCCCCGACGCGGACCTCCATCAGGCCCTCCGCGACGTCGACGCCGACCTCACAACCCGCATCCGCAACCTTCGCCGAACCCAGAAACACCTGCGACGTCTCGCCGCCGGCGACGCCGACCTGCTGCCCCCTGAGATCAGCGCCCACCTCGACCGGCTGCGCGAGCTCGGGTTCAGCCCTCGCTGGGTGGAACTCCAGGCCGACCTGTGGGTCCTCGTCTTCGCCACCCACCCAGAGACGGCGACCGAGTTGCTCCACGACCAGGCCGACGTGCTCGCCGACCCTGCCCTACGACAGATCTTCCTCGACTACGACCACGCCCACGACCTCGATCCCCACGACCCCTTCATCGAGGAGTTGGCAGGTCGCATGGCCGACGCCACCCGAGACCGCTACGACGTCGACAGGCTGCCAGGACAGGACACCGACTCCGACATCCCCGCCCTGATCCAGGGGACCGTCAACGCCTCATCACCGGCATGGCAGCGTCTCGACACTCTGGTCCGCCAACAGCTCCACGACTGATCATCACGGACGGTCCCCGATGTTTCGGCTGACCGCCTTCCATCGGCCGTGCGGGAGCGATTCCACCTGTTGAGCGACAGGAAAAGTCCTCCACTACGGGTGATCCGAGGAGCACACACCGGCCGACGTGGCCGTGATGGGTTAGTGGAGAGTCGCAGTCATCACGGCGTCGGGCTCGGCGCCTGCCTGGATGAACACGTCCCCATCCGGTGCCCAGACCCCGGAGCCACCGGATGTCTCGCGGTACTCCCCGCTCGGTCCGGCAGCGGTGGACAGGACGACCCAGACGCCGTGCGCGGCGGCCCGATCTCGCATGTGCCCGTCTCGGCGGGTCGCCTGTTCCTGCCCTGCCCCATACAGGGTGCTGGCCACGTAAGCGTCGATGGTCAATGCCGCAGTGTCGGCCACGTGCTGCGGCACCGCTGCATCGCGGCAGATGGCCAGACCCAGCCGCCATCCGTCGACCTCCAGAACTTCTGGCTTTTCGCCGGGAGTGAAGCGGCGGACTTCCCCACCGTGAAGGTGCATCTTCCGATATGCCACCGTCGTACTCTCGCCCGTGACGGCAAGCGTCGCGATGTATTCACGCCCATCGTCTTCCCGCACCGGAGCGCCCACCAGCGCGATCGCGCCGGCGCTACCACACGCGGCCCTGATCGGATCCAACCGCGAGTCGTCCACAGCCACAGCAGGAGCCGCGAGATCGTAACCAGTCAGCGACAGCTCCGGGAAGACCACCAGACGCGCACCCGCACGCTGCACCACCCCGGCCTGGCGACCGGCGTTAATGGCGACATCCAGATCAACACACGCGGGCTGGGCAACAGCAACCATCAAAGATCCACGCATAAGGACATCATTCCCGATGGTCAGCAGGCACCGCCCCCAGGGTCCTCAGGAGGTGCCCCTGTCACCAGCTGTGATGCCTTCATCGGGAGTGGGTCAGAGCCAATCTATCTGTCGCTCAACACCACCGGCGGCCTCAAGATCCGGCGGCAGCGATATGTGCGCGGTTCGAATCGACCGCCCACCCGCCCTCAAGACTCCCAGCCGCCGCCTGCGCACGCATCGCCGGCCTTGTCGTGTCGGCCCGCCCATGCCACCGTGTGAAGGACTTGTCAGGGGAGCACATGAGTTATCGGGTTCGTATGTCGTGCGAGGTCCGGGATTGGCTCGCGACTCTGCTGGCTGAAGATCACCAGGTGGGGCGGTTGGTCGGCGAGGCCGTGACGGTGCTGTTCACGGGGGGCACCGAGCTCAAGGCACCCTTGGTCGCCCCGATGGAGTCCCTGCTGCGCGCTCGGTATCCCCGGGTCGCGCTCGATCACGCGTACCAACGCCAGCTCGAACTCCTGCAGCGGGCGCGCCGGAGCGCCGCAGATCTGGCTACTGCGCGCAAACGCTTGGAGCTGCAGATCGGTGGAGGCGACCTTGATCAGGAGGCTCTCGCCGATACGCGCCAACGGTATGAGGAACTGGTAGCGAAAGAGGAACAGGCCACTTTTTCGGCGCAGCGACTCCAGGCCAGGGTGGACGCATTCCGTGCCCGAAAGGAGGCCATTAAGGCCGGCTACACCGCGGCGCTGGCCAAGCAGGAGATCCACGAAGCGTTTGCGGCCCTCGGTGAGAAGCACATGCTCGGTATGACGGCCGACGACATGGCGCCTGCCCGGGCCGCCGTCGACGAACTGTTGCGCGTCGCCGCCGACCTGGAACAGCAGCTTGATGTTGACGCGGCGCCTGAAATGCTGAGCGAGCTGCGGCTCGAGACAGCCGACCTGCGCCTTCTGTTCGCGGCCGAGTCCCCGGACACCGCGGTGCTGCTGGTCGTAGGGATCGGTCGCGACGAGTGGGAGGAGTGGTACGGCGAGGCGCTACCGCTGGCCCGGGCCGAACTCCAACTCGATGACAACGAATTCACCAGCTACGACATGGCGGCATTCCTCGCTGAGTACTTTCCCGGCGAGGAGGCGGCGATCCAGGCGGGCGCAGACCGGCTGATCGAGCTTAACCGCCCGTAAGCGAACAGGCCACGCCGGCGTAGCGGGTCACGTGCGCTCCCGGAGACGAGCCCGGAGGTCCGCGTAGTCGTGATCGGGGAAGAGCTGCGGAAATACCTCCAGCATTTCCTTGAGTCCTTTTGCGACTGGCGCGAACCCGGGATCGGGCATTCCCGTATCGCAGAACAGGTACTGCCAGCCGATGGTTCCCTTGGTAACCAGCAGAGTATCCAGATAGGTGCCGTAGTCGAGATCCATCTCCATGACGCCCCGATGCATATCGAAGAACCAGATCTCAGGGTCTGTGGTGCCATGTGCGGCGCGCAACGCAGCCAAGTATCCGGTTCCCGTCCGAGGCGTGTCGTCGAATACCCTCAGCTCTCGGTAGAGGTCACGCTCCCAGTTGTCGCTTCCTTCCCAGGTGTGCGACATGAGGCTGGTGATATACAGATGCGTCAGGTGGAATTCACCGGCGAGTTCGAAATCCGGGTCCGGCGACTGCCACTGCGCCGCAATTTCGCCACATCGGAAGAAGTATCGCTGGACTGCTGGACTGAACGGCAGCCCATCGTCCTCGGCAAGGCTTTTGAACACAAACTCAAAGTCGTCGATAGGCCCGTGTATCGCACCGAACAAAGCCTCCGACACAATGAGCCCTGAGGAGTGTCGGATCTCCCCCAAAGTCCGTGCACAGCGCTCTTCGAACGGAAATGAATAACTCTCTTCATCGGGATTCATCATTGCGCCCGCTCCAAAACCTCCGGCAACCATTTGGTCGACCAACGTGACGGTTCAAGACGTGACCACTGAAAAGAAAAAGACGATTCCAGCGGCTACGCACACGGCGCCTGAGGCCAGGCAACCCCACAGGGCCAGCAGTGTCGAGCCGTAGAACGGTCGCCAGCGCACCGTTGTCGGGTCGTCCGGATCGTACGCGATTGGGATCTTGCTTCCGATCCGATGAGAAGGGAGCGGGGTACCGCGCCTTCGACCTACGCTGGACGTGGCTCGTACGGCTCGCCCTTGTCGCGTGGTGAACTCCACGACAGGGAAATAGCGGACGTCCCAGGACTCATAGTCGACCCACCGCAGCAGCGTCCCGCCGGGCTTGAGAGCGACCACCCGCCCCGTGGCGCGAATCGCCCTTCGGCGGAATCGCAGCTCCAGTCGCATGCCCGCCACCGCGGCCACCGCTATCGCGCACCCACCGACCATGAAACCCAAAGGCGGCAACAACGCCCCGGCGTCACCCACATATTGATCATATCCGCTCGTTCCTCGAGAGAGCCGTGTCGGTGAAGACGCTGCTGGCGAGGAAGTCCTCGGGGCGTAGCGTGCTCAGTTCCTCCCGGCCGACCTCGCCGCCTTCGGCGAGGAGCCGGGCGGCGTGCCGGAGGCGGGCGCGTTCGAGGGCGTTGCGGACGCTGCGCGCGTTGGCGAAGCGGGGCCGGCGGCGGCGCCGCTCGAGATAGTCGCGGAACACCGGCTCCGTCCGCGGTGCCAGGACGTAACCGTCGCGGCGCAGCATCAGGGCGCCGATCGCCTCCAGTTCCTCCACGGTGTAGTCGGGGAAGTCGATGTGGTGCGCGATCCGGGAGCTCATCCCCGGGTTGGACGCGAAGAAGGAGTCCATCCGGTCCCGGTAGCCGGCGAGGACGACGACGAGGTCGTCGCGGTGGTTCTCCATCATCTGCAGCAGGATCTCGATCGACTCCTGGCCGTAGTCGCGCTCGTTCTCGGCGCGGTAGAGGTAGTACGCCTCGTCGATGAACAGCACGCCGCCCATCGCCCGTTTGAGCACCTCCTTGGTCTTCGGGGCGGTGTGCCCGACGTACTGGCCGACGAGGTCGTCCCGCGTCACGGCGACCAGGTGGCCCTGGCGCAGGTAGCCGAGCCGGTGCAGCAGCTCCGCGAGCCGCGTCGCGACGGTCGTCTTGCCGGTGCCCGGGCTGCCGGTGAAGCACATGTGCAGGTTCGGCGGGGCGGTGCCGAGCCCGTACCTCGCGCGGAGCCGGTCGACGAGCAGCAGGGCCGCGATCTCCCGGATCCGGGTCTTCACCGGGACCAGCCCGACCAGCTCCCCGTCGAGGGCGTCGAGCACCTGGCCGATCCGCGACTCCGCCTCCGCGCGCGCCAGGTCGACGCGGGCGTCGGGCGGCAGCGGCTCGGGCGGCCCTGGGGCGTCGCCCGAACCGTCGGAACCCGTCGCGCGCATGTCGAAGCCGAGACGTCCGGTCATCGTGCCCTGTACCTCTCGCCGGCCGGCCGGTCCAGCGCGTACGGGTGCATGCGGTAACGCACCCGCCGGTCGGCGGTCTCCGTACGGTCCAGGCGAAAGCCCGGTTCGGCGGCGGGGCGGTGGACGATGAACGACAGCGCGGTCGTCTGGCGTCCGTAGCCGGCGTCGTAGGCGTTCAGCCGTACGTAGTGGTCCGGGTACGCGCGGCGGCACTCGTTGATCTCGTGCAGTACGCCGGCCGGGTCGCGCAGGTCGAACATCGGCAGCCCCCACATCTCCCAGTACGCGTTGCGAGGATGCGGGTCGTCGGTGAACTCCACCGAGCACGGCCAGCCGTTGCCGAGCGCGTACGCGATCTGCGCGCTGATCTCCCCGTCGGTCAGCTCGGGCAGGTAGGAGAAGGTGCCCTGGGTGATGCGCATGGTCGTCCTCACGTCAGGGTGGGCGTCGGGGTGACGTCCGGCGTATCGGTGGACTCGTAGTCGAACGTGACGTCGCCCCAGGTCGACAGGGCGATGTCGAGCTCGCGACTGCGCTTGGCCGCGGCCCGCAGGATGTCGGGTCCTTCGGCGAGGAAGTGCCGGCCCTCGTTGCGTGCCTTGATCATCGCCTCCAGCGCGACGCGGTTCGCGGTGGCGCCGGCCGCGATGCCCATCGGGTGGCCGATCGTGCCGCCGCCGAACTGCAGGATGACGTCCTCGCCCAGGTGGTGCAGGAGCTGGTGCATCTGCCCGGCGTGGATCCCGCCGGACGCGACCGGCATCACGCCCGGCGTCGACGCCCATTCCTGGTCGAAGTACAGGCCTCGTACGGGGTCGGCGGTGACATGATCGAGGCGCAGGGTGTCGTAGAAGCCGGCGACGGAGTTCGGGTCGCCCTCCAGCTTGCCGACGACCGTACCGGCGTGGAGGTGGTCGACGCCGGCCAGCCGCATCCACTTGGCGATGACGCGGAAGCTCACGCCGTGGGTCTTCTGCCGGGTGTAGGTCGAGTGCCCGGCGCGGTGCAGGTGCAGCAGCATTCCGTTGCGCCGCGCCCACCGGGCCATCGACTGGATCGCGGTGTAGCCGACGGTCAGGTCGATCATGACGATGACGCTGCCGAGGTCCCTGGCGAACTCCGCGCGCTCGTACATGTCCTCCATCGTGGCGGCGGTGACGTTCAGGTAGTGGCCCTTGACCTCGCCGGTCGCGGCCTGCGCCTTGGCGACCGCCTCCATGCAGTGCAGGAACCGGTCGCGCCAGCGCATGAACGGCTGGGAGTTGATGTTCTCGTCGTCCTTGGTGAAGTCGAGGCCGCCGCGAAGGGCCTCGTACACGACCCGGCCGTAGTTTCGCGCCGACAGGCCGAGCTTCGGCTTGACCGTCGCGCCGAGCAGCGGGCGGCCGAACTTGCCCAGGTACTCCCGCTCCATGACGATGCCGTGCGCCGGCCCCTGGAAGGTCTTCACGTAGTGCGGTGGGATGCGCATGTCCTCCAGGCGCAGCGCCCGCAGCGCCTTGAAACCGAAGACGTTCCCGATGATCGAGGAGGTGAGGTTCGCGATCGAGCCCTCCTCGAACAGGTCGAGCTTGTACGCGATGTGCGCGATGTACTGGTTCTCGGCGCCGGGCACCGCGTCGACGCGGTAGCACTTCGCCTGGTATTCCGCGTAGCTGGTGAGGCGGTCCGTCCAGACGACGGTCCAGGTCGCCGTCGACGACTCCCCTGCCACCGCTGCGCCCGCCTCCTCCGGCGGGACGCCGGGCTGCGGGGTGATCCGGAACGCCGCCAGGACGTCGCTCGGGCCCGGCTCGTAGTCGGGTTGCCAATAGCCCATTTCCGCGTACGGGATGACCCCCGCCGACCATCGATTCGTCATGCCTTGAGCGTGCGGGACGATACTTGTACTGTCCATCAAGAGTTCCGGCATGACGCTTAAGCGATCACTCAAACAAGCGGCGTACGGCCGCAGGTGATCGCGGACACGGATTCGAGATGACCGAGGCACGGCTACGGGCGCTCGTCGCCCTCGCGGAGACCGGGTCGGTGCGCGCGGCCGCGCGGCGGCTCGTCGTGACCGAGTCCGCGGTGTCCGCCGCGGTCACCGCGCTCGCGCGCGACATCGGGGTCGCCTTGGTGGAGCGCGCCGGTCGCGGCGTGGTGCTGACGCCCGCCGGGCGGATCTACACCGACTACGCGCGCCGCGTCCTCGGGCTCCTCGAGGAGGGCCGGGCGGCGGCGCGCGGAGGCGAGGACGCCGGGCGCGGACGCCTGCGGCTCGCGGCAGTGACCACGGCGGCGGACCAGGTGCTGCCCGCGTTGCTGGCGACGTTCCGCGCCCGGTGGCCCGAGGTGGACCTCGCCCTGGAGGTCGGCCCGAGCAGCCTGGTGTGGGATCGCCTCGCCGCGCACTCGGCCGATCTGGTGCTCGGCGGACGGCCGCCGGCGGACCTCCCCGCGACGGTCCTGGCGACCCGCCCGAACGACCTGGTCGTCGTGGCGTCCCCCGGCGTCGCCGCCGCGTTCGCGCTGGACACCACTCCGTGGGTGATGCGCGAACCCGGGTCGGGCACGCGCCGTACGGCCGAGGCCTACCTCGCCGAGCGTGACGTGGACCCGCCACAGCTCGTCCTCGGTTCCAACGGCGCGGTCATCGCCGGCGCCGCGGCGGGTCTCGGCGTCGCCCTCGTCTCACGCGACGCGGTACGGGACGAGCTCGCCGACGGGAGGCTGGCCGTGGTGGACGCGCCCGGCACTCCCCTGCACCGGCCGTGGCACGCCGTGGCGGGCACCGCCCCAACGGCGACGACGCGATTGTTCGTCTCCCACATCATCGCCGTGGGCGGGTGGACACAGGAAGGCGGCAGTTTGCCCAGCTAACGCCCAGTTTCAGCGGATCTTGCGACGTCGCACCCTCGGGGTGGCGAACCCCGGCCCGCCCCGACCACCCCGATTACCCGCGAGTAGCGTGGGGTGAATCAGACGCTCATCGACAGAGGAGACATACCGCCATGAAGACGCGTGAGGTGCACCTCGTATCGCGCCCCAAGGGCTGGCCGGAGCCGACGGACTTCGCGCTCGTCGAGACGGAGCTGCCCCCTCCCGGTGACGGCGAGGCGCTCGTCCG
Source organism: Actinoallomurus vinaceus (assembly GCF_039542055.1). Classification (NCBI taxonomy): domain Bacteria; kingdom Bacillati; phylum Actinomycetota; class Actinomycetes; order Streptosporangiales; family Thermomonosporaceae; genus Actinoallomurus; species Actinoallomurus vinaceus. The sequence continues at coordinate 509,515 of NZ_BAABHK010000005.1, read as the reverse complement.
CAACCTCTTCATGTCCGTCGACCCGTACATGCGCGGGCGGATGAACGACGTGAAGTCCTACGTCCCCCCGTTCGGCCTGAACGAGGTCATGACCGGCGGCGCGATCGGCGAGGTGGTGGAGTCCGGTTCGCCCGATCTCAAGCCGGGCGACGTCGTCCTGCATCAGCTCGGCTGGCGGGAGCACGCGGTGGCCCCCGCGAAGGAGTTCCGGAAGGTGACGCCGGTCGACGGCGTTCCGGCGTCGGCCTTCCTCGGCGTGCTCGGCATGCCGGGGCTGACGGCGTACGCCGGACTGCTCGACATCGCCGGGATGAAGGAGGGCGACGCCGTCTTCGTCTCCGGAGCGGCCGGGGCCGTCGGCTCGCTCGTCGGCCAGATCGCCCGCCTGCGCGGCGCTTCGCGCGTCATCGGCAGCGCCGGCTCGGACGAGAAGGTCGCCTATCTGACCGACCGGCTCGGCTTCGACGCCGCCTTCAACTACAAGTCCGGACCGGTGCACAAGCTGCTCGCCGAGGCGGCCCCCGACGGCATCGACGTGTACTTCGACAACGTCGGCGGCGACCACCTCGAAGCGGCGATCGGGGCGTTCAACGACTACGGCCGCGCCGCGATCTGCGGTGCGATCTCGATGTACAACGCCACCGAGCCGCAGCCGGCGCCGCGGAACCTGGCCCTCGTGATCGGCAAGCGCCTCACGCTGCGCGGGTTCATCGTCACCGACCACTACTCGGTGTTCGGCGACTTCGTCCGCGAGGTCGGCGGCTGGCTCGCCGAGGGAAAGGTCCACTTCGAGGAGACGGTCTTCGAGGGCGTCGACCACGCGGTCGACGCGTTCCTGGCCATGCTGCGCGGACAGAACACCGGAAAGATGCTCGTCAAGCTGTAGCCCGCGATGACGCCGCCGGGCCCCGAGACCCGGCGGCGTCATCGGCGCGCTTCCCGTATGGTCAGGAGGCCGCGCGCGGCCGGACGAAGGCCGCGGTGACCGCCAGGGCGACCAGCACGAAGATCGTGCCGACGGTGAACGCGACGCTCACCCCGTGCGTCAGGCCGCCGTGCCGGAGCGCCGTCCCGTACACCGAGACGAGCACCGCCATCCCGAGCGCGCCGCCGACCTGCTGCATGGTCTGCAGGGTGCCGGAGGCGGCGCCGGAGTCCTCCCGCCGCACCCCGGACAGGATGGTGACGGTGACCGGCAGGAAGACCAGACCGGCGCCCAGCCCGAACAGGATCATCGGCCCGAGCACGCCCGAGGCGTACCCGCTGTGCGCGGACAGGCGGGTGAGCCACGCCATGCCCACCGCGATGAGCGGCAGGCCGATCAGGATGAGCCGCCGCGCGCCGACGCGCGGGATCAGCCGCGGCGCGATGCGCGCCATGACGAAGATCAGCCCCGACATCGGCAGGAACGCCACACCGGCCTTGAGCGGGCTGAACCCCAGGACGTTCTGCAGGAACTGGACGATGAAGAAGAACATCCCGAACATCGCCGCCGCGAGCAGGAGCATGTTGAGGTAGGACCCGGACCGCGCCCGGTCGGCGAACAGCCGCAGGGGCACGACGGGCCGTTCGACCCGCGTCTCCACGACGAGGAAGGCGGCGAGGAGCAGGACGCCGGCGACGAACGCCGCCAGGGTGCCGCCGTCGCTCCAGCCCGCGTCGGCCGCGCGGATGAAGCCGTACACGAGCGCGACCATCCCGGTCACGACCGCGACCGCGCCGGCGATGTCCAGGCGGCCGCGGTGCCGTTCGGTCTCATGCAGCAGCCGTGGCGCGAGGAGCAGGACGACGGCTCCGACCGGGACGTTGATGAACAGGACCCAGCGCCACGACGCCCAGTCGGTGAGCATGCCGCCGAGGACGAGGCCGATCGAGGCGCCGGCCGACGAGGTGGCCGAGAAGACCCCCAGCGCCCGGTTGCGCTCCGGCCCCTCCTCGAAGTTGGTGGCGATGAGGGCGAGCGCGCTCGGCGCGGCGAGGGCGGCGCCGACCCCTTGGACGGCGCGGGCGGTGAGCAGCCAGGCGGCCGAGCCGGAGAACCCACCGGCCAGCGAGGCGAGGGTGAACACGGCGATACCGACGATGAACGTCCGCCGCCGTCCGACGATGTCGCCGGCCCGGCCGCCGAGCAGGAGCAGGCCACCGAACGCCAGGGAGTAGGCGTTGGTCACCCACGACAGGCCGGTCGCGGAGAAGTGCAGGCTGTGCTGGATCTTGGGGAGGGCGACGAACATGACGCTCGCGTCGAGCACCACCATGAGCTGGCAGGCGACGATGACGGCGAGCGACAGTCCCGGGTGACGCGTGTGTCGTCGCCGCTCGGCGTCGAGCGGCGGGTCGCCCATCTGTACGGTCTGCTGGGACATGAGTCGTAGACTCCTCGTGCAGGAAGGGTTACGGCCGTCCCCCGAAGTGGCTGTCGGGGAGTGGCCGGGATAACCGGAGGGTGCCTCCGCAAACAATACGGAGGTATCCTCCGGTTGGCAACCGTGTTTCATGGAGGTGCGATGCCGACGACCGCCGGGCAGCGTCCGATGCGGGCCGACGCGCGCCGCAACTACGAGCGGCTCCTCACCGAGGCCAAGGGCGCGTTCCTCGAGTACGGCGCGGACGCCTCACTGGAGGAGATCGCCCGCCGCGCCTGCGTCGGAATCGGCACGCTCTACCGCCACTTCCCTACCCGCCTGGCCCTGCAGGAGGCCGTCTACCGCGAGGAGATGGAGCAGCTCGCGGCGAAGGCGTACGAGCTGGCCGAGACCTGCTCTCCCGACGAGGGGCTGGCGGCCTGGATTCTGGCCATCGCGGAGTACTCCCGGGCGAAACGCGGACTCACCCAGACCCTCAAGGCCGTCATCGACCTGCACTCGGACCTGTTCGTCCGGTGCCACGACGAGATCCAGACGGCGGCCGAGACCATCCTCGCCCGCGCCCAGGCGGCCGGCACCGCACGGCCCGACCTCACCGCGAGCGACCTGCTCCGACTCGCCCACGCACTCTCGGTGGCGAGCGAGCGAGCGCCGGAGGACACCGGACGCCTGCTGTCCTTCATGCTCGACGGGCTGCGCCCGCGCCCCTGACCCGGAGCTACGCGCCCAGCACGACGGCAAGCAGTCCGGGGAAGCGAGCCTCGAGGTCCTCTCCGCGCAGGGTGAGGTAGTTGCGCCGCCCCTCGTGACGCAGGCGGATCACGCCGCTCTCCCGCAGGACCCGCCAGTGGTGCGTAAGGGTGGACTTGGGCGCCCCGGCGTCGATCGCCCCGCAGTACGTCTCCTCGCCCGAGGCGAGCGCCCGGACGATCCTCATCCGGACCGGATGCCCGAGCGCGGCGAGCACGTCCTCCAACTGGAACTGCTCACGCGCCGGGTGCAGAAGAGCAGTCATGGTCCGATCGTACGGGAAATCCGTACCGTTCCCGTCGACCGGCCGCCACGGGGCGCTAATGTACGAAAGTCCCGTACATTCGTACATAGCGAGGAGATCGCATGCCGGGAGCAGTGTCCGACGCCGAGCTGGCAGGTTCGCTGGAGGGCGGATTCGTCAGCGAACACGCCGACGTCGACGGGATCCGCCTGCACTACGTGGCTGGGGGCCGCGGCGAGCCGCTCGTCCTGCTGGGCGGGTGGCCGCAGACCTGGTGGGAGTTCCACAAGATCATGCCCCCGCTGGCGGAGCGCTTCCGGGTCATCGCCGTCGACCTTCGGGGAATGGGCGGCTCGGACAAGCCCGCGGGCGGCTACGACAAGAAGACGATGGCCGGCGACATCCTGGCGCTCGCACGCCACCTGGGCCATGACACGGTGAACATCGCCGGACACGACATCGGCGGCATGGTCGCCTACGCCTTCGCGGCCAACCATCCCGCGAACACGCGGCGGATCGCGCTGCTGGACATCGCCCACGCCGACGAGCGGTTCTACAAGCACTCGCTCCTCCCCGTGCCCGGGCGGCAGCAGGTGGACGGCGACATCCACGCGGGGCCCGGGCGGTTCCTGTGGTGGTTCGCGTTCAACCAGGTCCCCGGCCTGCCCGAACGCCTGCTCGCCGGCCGTTCCCGCCATCTCATCGACTGGATGTGCGACTACCTGATCGACGACCCCGGCTCCATCAGCGACCACGACCGGGATGTCTACGCGCACGCCTACTCCACCGAGGACGCGATCCGCGCCGGCAACGCCTGGTACCGGGCGTTCGGCCAGGACATCGAGGATGAGAAGACCTACGCGCCGGTGACCGCGTCGATCCTGGCGCTGGGCGGCGGAGAGGGGGGCTACCGGCTCCTGCAGGCCGTGCTCGCGGACAAGGGCACCGACGTGGAGGTGGTCGAAGTGACCGGCAGCGGCCATTACATCCCCGAGGAGCAGCCGGAGGCGGTCGTCCGGCACCTGACGCGATTCTTCGGCTGACCCCGGCGAGCCGGAGTCCGCTCGGCACGCGTTCCGCTGACCTCCGGGTACGGGCGGCGCTCGATGCGCGTTCCGCACCGTTCATCCAGTTTGGCGGGAATTCTCCCTGACCGTGGGCCGGTTTCCTCAACGGATGCGCGCCGACCGCGGCGCCGGCACGGGGAGGGGCGACATGGCCGCGACGGCGAGCGAGACCACCGAGACGGCGCCGACCCGCGCCGGACGGGTTCGGCTGATCTTCATCCTCGGGGCGCTCACCGCCATCGGGCCCCTGTCGATCGACATGTACCTCCCGGCGCTGCCGAAGCTCACCCACGACCTGTCGGCCGGCGCGTCGCTCGTCCAGCTCACCCTGACGGCCTGCCTCATCGGCCTCGCGGCCGGGCAGCTGCTGGCCGGCCCGATCAGCGACACGTGGGGACGGCGCCGCCCCCTCCTCGTCGGCGTCGCCCTGTACACGGTCGCCTCCCTGCTGTGCGCCGTCGCCCCCACGGTGCCGACGCTGATCGCCCTGCGCCTGGTCCAGGGCGCGGCGGGCGCGGCCGGCATCGTCATCGCCCGGGCGGTCGTCCGCGACCTGTACGACGGGCCGGCCGCGGCGCGGTTCTTCGCCCTGCTCATGCTGGTCAACGGCGTCGCTCCGATCGCGGCGCCCGTCATCGGCGGCCAGCTGCTGCGCGTCACGTCATGGCGCGGCGTGTTCGTGCTCATCGCGATCATCGGCGCGCTGATGACCGTCGCGGCGTACGCGGGGCTGCGCGAGACCCTGCCGCGGTCCGGGCGGCGGCCCGGCGGACTCGGATCCACCGTCCGGACGTTCGCGGGGCTGTGCGCGGATCGCGTCTTCGTCGGCTACGCCCTGGCGGGCGGGCTGGCGTTCGCGGCGATGTTCGCCTACATCTCCGGCTCGCCGTTCGTGATCCAGGACATCTACGGCCTGTCGCCGCAGGCGTACAGCCTGATCTTCGCGGTGAACGCCCTCGGCATCGTGGCCGCCGGCCAGGTCAGCGGGTGGCTCGCCGCGCGCGTCCGCCTGCGGGTGCTGCTCGCGGCCGGCCTGGCGATCTCCCTGGCCGGCGGCGTGACGCTGCCGGTGGCGATCGGGGCCGGCCTCGGCCTGCCGGGAGTGCTGCCCGCGCTGTTCCTGGTCGTGGCCGCGATCGGGCTGATCACCCCGAACGCCACCGCCCTCGCCCTGACCGGCCGTCCGCCCGCCGTCGCCGGGAGCGCGTCCGCCCTCCTCGGCCTGGCGCAGTTCGTGATCGGCGGGGCCGCCGCGCCGCTCGTCGGCGTCGCCGGCCCGCACACCGCCGTGCCGATGGGCCTGGTCATCGCCGCCCTGACCGTGGCGGCGTCGCTCGCCTTCGCGACGCTCACCCGGGGACATCGACCGATCGGTTGATGCCCGGGATCCACCTCAGCCGTACCCGACCGGTCGATCCGCGTCCCGTGCTCCGGAAGCCATCCTCGAATCCGTCGCCACGGAATCGAGGAAGAGACCATGCCGGTCATCGACGTCAGGAACCTGCACAAGCGGTACGGAGCAAAGGTCGCCGTGGAGGACGTGTCCTTCACGGTCGACGAAGGAGAGATCTTCGGCATCCTGGGCCCGAACGGTGCGGGCAAGACCACCAGCGTCGAGTGTGTCGCGGGGCTGCGCACCCCCGACCGGGGCACCGTGTCGGTGCTCGGGCTGGACCCCCGCCGCGACCGCGCCGAGCTGACCCGGAGGCTCGGCGTCCAGCTCCAGGCGAGCCGGCTGCAGGACAGGATGAAGGTCCGCGAGGCCCTCGAACTGTACGCCTCGTTCTACCCCCGGCCCGCCGACACCGACCGGCTGATCGAGGAGCTCGGGCTGGCCGACCAGCGTGACACGCGCTTCGGCCGGCTGTCGGGAGGTCAGCAGCAGCGGGTCTCGATCGCCCTCGCCCTCGTCGGCGACCCGAAGGTCGCGATCCTGGACGAGCTCACCACCGGCCTGGACCCGCAGGCGCGGCGCGACACCTGGCAGCTGATCGAGGGCGTACGGGACCGGGGCGTCACGATCGTGCTCGTCACCCACTTCATGGAGGAGGCCGAGCACCTCTGCGACCGCCTCGCCGTCATCGACGCCGGCCGGGTGGTCGCCGTCGACACGCCGGCCGGGCTGGTCGCGCGGGTCGCGCCCGAGCAGCGCGTACGGTTCCGGCCCTCCGTCCCCTTCGACGACCACCTGCTCAGGGACCTGCCCGAGGTGCTCACCGTGACCAAGACGGGCGGGCAGATCGTCGTGACCGGCACCGACGGCCTCCTGCAGGCGGTCACCTCGGTCCTGGCCCGCAATCAGATCATCGCCGCCGACCTGCGGGTCGAGCAGAGCAGCCTGGACGACGCGTTCATCGCCCTCACCGGCCGCCCCATCGACTGACCCTTCCATCGAGGAGACACACCAATGCTCGTCAAGCTCACGTCCATGGAGCTGAAGCTCTTCACCCGCGAGATCATCCTGCCGGCGCTGATCCTGCTGCTGCCGCTCGCGCTGCTGCTCGGGTTCGGGTACATGCCGGGCGCGAACAAGGCCCAGCACAACCTGGGCGGCCAGACCACCGCCGAGTACATGGCCGCGCTGGGTGTCGGGATCGCGCTGACGATCCTCGGCCTGTCCATCCTGCCCGCCACGCTCGCCTCGTACCGGGAGAAGGGCGTGCTGCGGCGTATGGCCACGACCCCGGTCCGCCCCGCGTACCTGCTGATCGCCCAGCTCCTCCTCTACGTCGCCGTGGCGATCGCCAACGTCGTCATGCTGATCATCGCCGCCCGCGTGCTCTTCGGCACGCACGTTCCCGAGCGGTTCCCCGCCTTCATCGTGGCGGTCGTCCTCGGCATCGGTGCCCTGTTCGGGATCGGGCTCGTCGTCGCCGCCGTCGCGCCCAGCGCCAAGGCGGGCAATGCGATCGGCCTGGTGCTGTTCTTCCCGAGCCTCTTCCTGGGAGGGGTCTACATCCCACGGGAGCAGATGCCCCCCGCTCTGCGCGCCGTCGGCGACTACACCCCGCTCGGCGCGACGCTGAAGACGATGCGGGACGCCTGGATGGGCACCGAGCCGCGCCTGGCCCAGTTCGCCATAATGGCCGCGTACGCGGTCGTCGCCGGGCTCGCGGCCGCCAAGCTCTTCCGGTGGGAGTAACAGACGATGGGAGTACGCCCCGACGGCCTCGACCGACGAGACGCGATCGTGCTCAGGGTCGTACCGTACGGGGCACTCGCCGTCTCCATGGTCCTCGTCCTGCTCGCCGATGCGAAGACGCCGGCTCAGGTCTGGACGACGCTGGGTCTGACGGCGACGGCCGCGGTCTGGACGCTGATCGTCGCCCTGCCCGGCGCGTCCACGCCGGGACCGTGGCTGGCCGGCGTCTACTACGCCGGCCTGCTCGTGCTGTTCGCGGTGATGATCCTGCGCAGTCCGCTGTTCGGCCTCTTCGCCTGGACGGGCTACATCCAGGCGGCCTACCTACGGGGCCGCTGGAGGTACGTCGGCATGGTGGCGACGGCGGCGGTCGTCTCCGCCACCTACGTCGGCGGCTTCAAGAACCTCAACGCGTCCACGGTGCCGGTCTACCTGATCTTCGTCGCGGCCACGAGTGCCGTTGCCCTTGCGCTCCTGGTCCTCGAGTTGAGGCGGCGGACCGCCCTCGACCGGCTGGCCGAGGCGAACGCCCGGCGGGAGGCGGCGCTCGAGGAGAACGCCGGGCTGCACGCGCAGCTGCTGGCCCAGGCCCGCGAGGCGGGCGTGCTCGACGAACGCCAGCGCATGGCCCGCGAGATCCACGACACCCTGGCGCAGGGCTTCACCGGGATCATCGCCCAACTGGAGGCCGCACGGCAGAACCCCGTCGAGTGGCGCCGATACGCCGACCAGGCGCAGACCCTGGCCCGCGAGAACCTCGCGGAGGCGCGCCGCTCGGTGGAGGCGCTGCGACCACCGCATCTGGACGAGGCGCGGCTGCCGGAGGCCATCGCCGGGATGAGCGAACGCTGGTCGCGCACATCCGGGGTCCCCGTCGGCGTCGAGACGGCCGGCGAACCCCAGCCGATGATCCCCGAGGTGGAGGTCGCGCTGTTCCGCGTCGCCCAGGAGGCGCTGACCAACGTCGCCAAGCACGCCGGCGCCTCCCGGGTCGGGCTCACCCTGACCTACCTGGACGACGTGGTACTGCTGGACGTCCGCGACGACGGGGTCGGCTTCGACCCGGCCGTGAACGACGGAGGCTTCGGGCTGACCTCGATGCGGCAGCGGCTGCTCCGGGTGGCCGGGAGGCTGGAGATCGAGAGCAGTCCCGGCGAGGGCACCGCGATCAACGCGACCGTCCCCGCCCTGCCCGCCGGAGCGCACCCATGATCCGTCTACTGATCGTCGACGACCACCCGATCGTCCGGGACGGCCTGCGCGGCGTCTTCGCCGGCGATCCCGACTTCGAGGTCACCGGCGAGGCGGCCAACGGCGCGGAGGCGATCGCGCTGGCCGCCGGCGCCGACGTCGTCCTCATGGACCTGCGCATGCCGGAGATGAGCGGGGTGGAGGCGATCGCCCGGCTCCGCGACGTCCACCCGGCCGTGCGCGTCCTCGTCCTCACCACCTTCGACACCGACAGCGACGTGCTGCCCGCGATCGAGGCGGGGGCCACCGGCTACCTTCTCAAGGACGCGCCGCGTGAGGAACTGGTCCGGGCGGTCCGCGCGGCGTACCGCGGCGAGTCGGTGCTGTCCCCGTCGGTGGCGGGCCGCCTGATGGGCCGGGTTCGCGCCCCCTCCCCCGGCGCGCTCAGCAAGCGCGAGCGCGAGGTGCTCGCCCTCGTCGCCGACGGCACCACCAACCGGGAGGTGGCGCGGCGGCTCTTCGTCAGCGAGGCGACCGTCAAGACGCATCTGCTGCACATCTACGACAAGCTCGGCGTACGCGACCGGGCCGCCGCCGTCGGTGAGGCCTACAAGCGCGGCCTGCTCCCCTGACGGCGGCGGTCACCCGTACGAACTCCGCTCAGTGCGCGCCGGCTCCGGTCAGGGAACGCACGGACAGTGCGGCGAAGTCCTCCGGGTCGGTCTTCTCCCGGCTGAGGAACGTCCCCGCGACGGCGCACAGGAACCCGACCGGGATGGACACGAGCCCCGGATTCTCCAGCGGGAACCAGTGGAAGTCGGTGCCCTTGGGGAACAGCGACAGGCTCTGCCCGGTCACCGGGTCGACCTTCCCCGACACCACCGGGGAGAACATCACGAGCACGATCGCGCTGATCAGCCCGCCGTAGATGCCGGCGACCATCCCAGTGGCGTTGAACCGCCGCCAGAACAGGGCGAACACGATCGCCGGGAGGTTCGCCGAGGCGGCCATGGCGAACGCGAGCGCCACCAGGAACGCGACGTTGAGGTTCTTGGCGAAGACGGCCAGCAGGATGGCGATCGAGCCGATGAGGAAGGCCGCGAACCGCGCCACGGCCACCTCCTGCTGTTCCCGGGGCCGTCCCAGCATCAGCACGTTGCCGAAGTAGTCGTGCGCGAGCGAGGTGGCCGAGGCCATGACCAGGCCGGCGACCACCGCCAGGATCGTCGCGAACGCCACCGAGGCGACGAACGCCAGCATGATGTCCCCGCCCATGCGCCCCGCGACGTCCTGGCCGAGCTCGCGGGCGAGCAGCGGCGCCGCCGTGTTGCCCGCCGGGTCGTGCGCGAGGATCGTCTTCCGTCCGACCAGCGCGGTCGCGCCGAACCCCAGCGCGATCGTCATCAGGTAGAACGCCCCGACCAGGCCGATCGCCCAGTTCACCGACGTGCGCGCGGCGCGCGCGTCCGGCACCGTGTAGAAGCGGGTGACGATGTGCGGCAGGCCCGCGGTGCCGAGGACGAGGGCGAGGGCCAGGCTCACGAAGTCGAGCTTGTTGAACATTGTCTGGGAGGAATGCCCCGCGACCTCCTTGCCGTACTTCAGACCGGGTTCGAGGAAGGCGTGCCCCTTGCCGCTGGACCGGGCCGCCGCGCCGAGCAGGTGGCTGAGGTCGAAGCCGAAGCGGCCGAGGACCAGGAACGTCATCAGGGTCGCGCCGAACATCAGCAGCCCGGCCTTGACGATCTGGACCCAGGTGGTGCCCTTCATCCCCCCGAACAGCACGTAGCAGATCATCAGCGCGCCGACGACGACGATCGTCATGACCTCGGCCGTGCCGGCGGACATGCCGAGGAAGGTCGACCCCGGCTTCACCCCGAGCAGCAGGGCGATGAGCGCCCCGGCCCCGACCATCTGCGCGAGGAGGTAGAACACCGAGACCGTGACCGTGGAGACCGCCGCGGCGATCCGCACGGAGGACTGCCGGCGTACCCGCTGGGACAGGACGTCGGCCATGGTGAAGCGGCCGGTGTTGCGCATCAGCTCGACGATCAGCAACGCCGGCATCCAGGCCACCAGGAACCCGATGGAGTACAGGAAGCCGTCGTAGCCGGACAGCGAGATGATGCCGGCGATACCGAGGAACGACGCGGCGGACATGTAGTCGCCCGCGAGCGCCAGGCCGTTCTGCGGGCCGGAGAAGACGCGCCCGCCGGCATAGAAGTCGACGGCCCCGCTGGTGTGCATCCGGGCCCAGACCGTGATGGCGAGGGTGATGCACACCAGCCCGATGAACAGGGCGAACGTTATGGCCCGGCCACCTCCCACGAGGGAGCCCGCACTGGCGAGGATCATCGCGTGCCTCCCGTCCACGGCCGGCCCGCCGTCTCCGGCCAGGGAGCCCTTGGCGGCGTGGCCGGATCGCGCGGCGACTCCATCCCGTCCGGGGGCGTCACACCGAGTCCGTCCGGGGGCGTCGGCCCGAGGTAGGGTCGCCCGCCGCCGGTGAACGGCGCGGACGATTCAGTCGGGGACCCGGGCGATGCGCCCGCGCGGCGGCGGACCGCCTCGCCGACGCGTTCCTCCGCGTCGGCGACGATCTGGGCGGCCAGCGGGTCGAGGACCTGCCGGGCGTACCGCGTGTAGCGCCAGGCGAGCACGAACGCCGAGACGAACTGGAGCACGCCGAACACGAGGGCGACGTTGACGTTCCCCACAATCCGGTACGCCATGAACTCCCGCGCGAACGCCGCCGCTGCGACATAGAGGAAATACCACCCGAGGAACACTGAGACGATCAGAACGATTAATTTCCTAGATTTCCCTTTCAGTACGGCGAATCTCTCATCTTGCCTTATCGCGACATATCGGGCGCGATCGCGCGGATCCGTTCTGCGACGTGGCGATGGCCGTGACCCGGTGACCACCACACACCCCTCTCTGCTCAGCGGTGACCCTGAGTGGTCCTCCCACTCCGTAATGAGATCAGACCGAGGCCGTTCGCATTCGCCACTTCGCAGGAATTCCTGCTTGGAAAACGCGGGATCCCGCGCGAGCACCGCCGATAGGGGGTGATCGCCCGAGATCACCCCTCTTCCGGGCGAGCCCGCCGGGCCAGTGCGATCAGCGCCAGGATCAGGGGCAGAGCGGCCGCGGCCGCGAAGCACCACGCGAGCGGGAGTCGGCCCACCAACCGGCCGGCCGCCGCCACGCCGATCGAGGAGCCCGCGTTGAACGCGGTGTTGACCCACGCCCCGGCCCTCGTACGGGCGCCGGGAGCGGCGGACTCCTCCGCGAGCAGGTACGCCGTGGTCATCGCCGGGGCGACGAACAGCCCGGCGACGCCGGTCACCGCCGCCAGCACGTACAGGTCCGGCGCCGCCCCGGCGACCGCCAGCGACGCCGCGAGCGCGGCGGTCAGCACCGGCAGTCGGACCCGCCCCGGCACCCGCCAGGAGCGCGAGCCGTACACCAGGCCGCCGACCGCGCTGCCGGCGGAGAGCGCGGCCTCGGCCCACGCGGCCGCGGGCGCCTCGTGACGGCGGGCGGCGAACGCGACCAGGAGCAGCCCCAGCGCGCCCAGGCACGCACCGATCCCGGCCGACAGGACGACCGGCCGTCCGAGCCCGCCGAAGGAGCCTGCCCGTGGCCGGCCGGTCGCCGTCTCGACGGCGTCCGCGGCCTCGTCGCCCGCCCCGGCCCGGGAGCGGGCGACCGGAGAGGAGACGAGGGCGAACGTTCCGACCAGGACCAGCCCCGCGCTGACGGCCACGCCCGCAGCCGGGCCGGCGAGCGCGGCGATCAGGCCCGCCAGCAGCGGACCGGTGACGAACAGCAGTTCCTCCGCGACGGTGTCGAGACTGTAGGCGCGCTGCAACAGCCGCCGGTCGGGCACCAGGTCGCTCCAGAGCGTGCGCATGACCGGGCCGAGCGGAGGCGGGAACGCACCGGCCGCGAAAGCCAGGCCCACGACCGGGGCGGCGGGCACGCCATGCCGCGCGGTGAGGAGGGCCAGCGCGCCCAGCAGCAGCGCGTACGCCACGGCCATCGGCCGCAGGGCGCGCCGCGGACCGTACCGGTCGATCAGCCGCGCCCGCACCGGTGACAGCACCGAGACGGCCAGCGCGAACAGGGCGACGGCGGTGCCCGCCGTGGCGTACGAGCCGGTCGCGCCGGACACCGCGAGCACCAGGGACAGGGAGACGACGCCGTACGAGAGCCGGCCCAGCAGCGCGGCGCCGAAGGTACGGCGAGCGTGCGGAGCGCGCAGGACGGCTCCGTACGAGGGGGTGGGTGAAGACACGAGAGCGTTCCTCGGAATGACGGCGCGCGGAAGCCGCGCCGTGAGCGTCAGGGGACACCGGAGGACCGCGGCCCGGAGGCGCGGTCAGCGGCGGTGTCTAGACACAGGGGAGGAACACACCGGCCACCTTACCGTGGGCCCCGCTCCGAGACAGCCGTCCTTCGCGGGCGGACGGCACCCGGGCACCGGGTGCCGGTTGCGCCGCGTGCTGGGGTGCCGCGTGTCCGGATGTCCGGGTCCGGGTGTCCGGGTGCTGGGGTGCCGGAGTGCCCGGGTGCCGGAGTGCCCGGGTGCCGGAGTGCCGGGATGCCCGGGTGCCCGGGTGCCGGAGTGCCGGGTGCCGGCCCGCGGAGGTGACACAGCGATCCGAAACCGGCTTCGCGGTTCGCTGTGCACGGTGATCCTGGCCGCCGTCTCCAGGCCGCCCTACCGTCGAACGGGCCGACGCGGCCCATCGAAACGCAATCCCCTCTGACTTCCCGCGACGGAGTACGCGATGTCCCACCATCTCGATTCACCACTCGCCCGCCAGGATCCCCGGCTCGACATCAGCGATGTGTACCTTTTCCGCGGCGCCGGCGCGACCGTGTTCGTGATGAACGCCAATCCCCTGTCCGGCCCGGGCGGCTTCCATCCGGAGGCGCGGTACGAGTTCAGGATCGACACCGACGGTGACGTGGTCGAGGACCGCGCCTACGTCGTCACCTTCGGCGCCGAGGACGCCGAAGGCGACCAGGACCTGCAGGTGCGGCGGCTGGACGGCGCCGACGCTCGCGACCGGAGCGCCCCGGGCACGGTGGTGGCCGAGGGACGCACCCGCCAGGAGATCGGAGGTTCGGGCGGCGTACGGGTCTGGGCCGGACCGGCGGCGGATCCCTTCTACGTGAACGGCGCCGTCGTCGGCGCGGTCAAGGAGGCCGTCGCCACCGGCACGGCCGTCGACCTGTCCGCCGTGGACTACGGCACGGCGGCGAACCTCTTCGCGGGCACCAACGTCCGCGCGATCGTGCTCGAGATCCCCGACGGGGAGTTCGGCACCCCGGAGATCGGGTTCTGGGGCACGACGGCGCTCGCCACCGACGCGGGCGGCTGGCGACAGATCAACCGCTGCGCCACCCCGCTGGTGAACACCATCTTCAACCCGGATGACTCCGAACGCGCCAGCGACTACAACACGACGCATCCGAGTGAGGACGCCACGTTGTACGGCCCGCTCGTCACCGATCTGGTCGCCAAGGCCGTGGCCGCCGCGGGGACCAGTGACGATCCCGAGGCGTACGCCCGGAAGGTCGCCGGCGCAATCTTCCCGGACGTCCTCCGCTACCGGATCGGCACTCCGGCGGACTTCGGCTTCGCCGGCCGCAACGGGCGAGGGCTGACCGAACGCGCCCCCGAGGTCATGTTCGCGCTGGTGCTGGGCACGGCCGTCCCACTCGGCATCGACGCCGGATCCGCCGCCGGCGAGCCGGGCTCGGAGTTCCCCTACCTCGCTCCCCCGGTGTGAGCTGCGGGCCCCTGGCGTGGTCCGGCACGGCAGGGGCCCACCTCTTCGTGAATCGGCCGAGTCCTCCGGGCATGCGCACCAACTGCTTGACAAGCACCCTCTTCGGCCGGTTCCGGACCGTGCGTCGGTGGTCTCCGGTGAGTGCGGGAGCGGCGTCCGACCGGAGCTACCTGGCCGGCATCGATCCTCTAACCTGATGCGGATCTTGCGGCCGCGAAGAGGGCCGGAGAGTTCCGGTGACGAAGAGAGATCCGCGTGCCGACGCTCAGCGCACTCGTGCGGTCGATCGGGCTTCGGCTGCTCGCCGAGGGCGACGGCGAACGGCAGGACGTCGGATCCGCCGTCATTCTCCCCGAGGCGGGCTCGGCCGACTGGCCCGACACCGGCACCGGCCTGTTCGAGGGCGTCCTGGTGATCGTTCCGAACCCGTACGAAGACTCCCGGGATCACACCGAGACGATCCTGCGGCGGCTCGGTGACGCGGGTGCCGCCGGACTCGTCCTCGCCGGAGGTACGGCCAGGGCAAGCGCTCCGGACCTCCCAGGCCTCGCAGGCGGCCCGGCCGGGGCGGACGCTCCGGACCTCCCGAACCTCGCAGGCGGCCCGGCCGCGGCGGGCGATGCGGACCTCCCGAACCTCGCAGGCGGTCCGGCCGGGGCGGGCGATGCGGGCCTCTCGGGCCTCGTCGACCTGGCCGCCCGGCACCGGCTCCCGCTCCTGACGTCCCCGATGGCGCCGGCCCAGGTGTGGGCGGCGGTGACGACGGCCCTCCGCGAGGACCGGGAATCGGCTGCCGGCCACGCGCGCGACCTCCACGAGATGCAGCGGGCGGCGACCCGGGCGGACGGTGTCGAACGTCTCCTGCGCTGGCTCACGCGGCGTATCGGGGCGAGCGTCGTCCTGGTCGACCGGACCGGCAGGCCCCGGCACGCGTTTCCCACCGGTTCCGACGGCGTCCTCGACCGGGTGACGGAGGAGATCGAGCGCGTGATGACCGGCGCGGCCCGGGCCGTGGCGGCCGATCTGGACAAGGGCGTGGTCCACGTCCAGTCGATCGGCGAGGGCGACACCGGAGCGGTGCTCGTCGTCGCGCGGGAGCGGCGGCTGTCCCCGCCCGAACGGCGTCTCGTCGGCGACGCGTCCCGGCTGCTCGGGCTCCGCTGGCGCGCCGATGACGCCGACCGCCGCCGGCGGCGCCTGGACCGCGCGGAGACGTACACCCGTGAGGCGGTCCTGCACCTGCTCATGGTCGGTGACCTCCAGGCCGCCCGTCGTGTCGCCGGTACGCTCGGCCCCCCGCTGGCCGAAACGATCCGCGTCTTCGTCCTGGAGTGCGCGGCCGAGACCCGCGATCGGTCGGTCGCGTACTGCGACCGGGTCTCGGAGGGCCGGGCGTGGATCGTCCGGTGCCCCGTCTACAGACGCCACGTCATCGTCATCGCCCCCGCCGACGACGGACCCGACGTGCTGGACGACGCGCTGCGGGTCTTCGCGGGCCGTACCGGCGGCGTCGACATCGGCGGCAGTGAGCCCGTCGCGCTCGGCGACCTGGCGTCGGGATACGCCCAGGCGTTCCACGCGCTCGCCGTGGCGCGGGGCAGCGCCGGGCACTACGCCCGGTTCAGCCCTCGCGGCGATCTGGCGGCGCTGCTGCGCCCCCGGGCGTGGGGGTGGGCCCAGGCCACGCTCGAGCCGCTTTCTCGCTACCGCCCCGACCGTGGCCAGGATCCCGATGCCGCCGAGCTGACGGCGACGCTCCGGTCGTGGCTCGACTTCTACGGTGGCGCCGCACGCCAACTGAAAATCCATCGCAACACCCTCGCCGCGCGGCTGCGCCACATCGAACGCCTCCTGGGGTACCGGCTGGACGACGTCGGCACGCAGGCCCGAATGCAGCTGGCGCTGCGAGTGCTCGACGGACCGGGCGGCGGCGATCCCGCGCCCCTCGACGTACTGCTCGACGATCCCGAGGTGCGCCGCTGGGCCGACCTGCAGATCGCCCCGCTGCTGCGCCGCGACCAGGACCTGCTGGTGAAGACCCTGCGTGTGTGGCTGGACAACGACGCGCGCGTCGAGGCGGCCGCGGCGGCGCTCGGCCTCTCGGCACCCGGAATGCGGAAGCGGCTGATCCGCGTCGAGGAGATCCTGGGGCGCTCCCTGGTGAGCGGTCCCTCGGCGCGCTACGACCTGTGGTTCGCGCTCACGGTCCACGGCGGCTGAGCCACCCGGCCGACGCAGCACTCCGTGACCGGGTCGCGGTCTCACTGTGCAAACGGCTGGGCCGACGCAGCACTCCGTGACCGGGTCGCGGTCTCACTGTGCAAGGTGAACCTGGCCGTACGCACAGGGGCGCTCTACGGTCGGCCCGGCGGTTCACAAATCGCGACGGGCGTGAGCGTACGAAACAGCGGCGTGTTCTCTCACGCGGCGACGAGCGCGACCGCGCCCTCGTCACCGAGGCGGCCTCCGGCCGACGAAAACGCGACCCGCTGTTTCGGTCGACACAAATATCGGATAGGCGGGCGAAGGTAACAAGATCGTTCTACCCTTAGTTAGCTATAGCGGTCAGGCAGGGATGGAGACCACTTTCGTGGATGAACAGGTCGACCCGTCATCGCTCGGTATCGACACGAGCAAGCCAAGCGTCGCCCGGATGTACGACTACTACCTGGATGGCAAGGACAACTACCAGGTGGACCGGGAGGCCGTGGACCGGGTCGCGCAGGCCATGCCGGAGATCCGCCGGCTCGCCTGGGAGAACCGTGCCTTCCTGCGGCGCGCGGTCCGGTACATGGCCCGGCAGGGGATCCGGCAGTTCATCGACATCGGCTCCGGCCTGCCCACCGTGGGCAACACCCACGAGGTCGCCCAGGAGATCACGCCCGACGCCCGTGTCGTCTACGTCGACAACGACCCGGTCGTCCTGGTGCACGGCCGCGCCCTGCTCGCCCGGGACGACAACACCGCCGTGGCGACCGCCGACATGCGCGATCCCGCGTCGGTGCTGGAACACCCGAACACCACCAAGCTCATCGACTTCAGCGAACCGGTCGGTGTCCTCCTGATCGCCATGGTCCACTTCCTCACCGAAGAGGAACGGCCGTACGTGATGGGCTCGCTTCGCGACGCCCTGCCGTCCGGCAGCCACATCACGTTCACCCACGCCACCCGGGACGGTCATCCGATCAGCACGGTCGAGCAGATCGAGAGCGTGTACGCGATGACGCCGACGCCCATCTACATCCGGGAGCGCGCGGAGATCGCGCGCTTCTTCGACGGATACGACCTCGTCGAGCCCGGCCTGGTCACCGTCGACGCCTGGCGTCCCGACCCCGCGGACCCGGCCCCGGAGGCCACCTACTGGATCTACGGAGGCGTCGGCCGCAAGCCGTGACCCGGACCAGCGCACCGGTCGATCGGCCGGGCGCCGTCCCGTGATCAACGGCGCTTACCACGCAGCGTCCGCCCTGGAGCACCTGACGTCGCCGACGGCAGCCGTTCCCGCCGAGGGTTATCGGTGTTGGGACCCCGAGAACCCTCGGCGGAACGGTCAGCGGCGGCGGGTGTTCGTTCGGCGGGTCGGCTCCGCCTTGGCCGGGTCCTCCGGCCAGGGGTGGCGCGGGTAGCGGCCGCGCAGCTCCGCACGGACGTTCCGGTAGCCCTCGCGCCAGAACGACGCCAGGTCGGCGGTGACGGCGGCGGGCCGCCCGGCGGGCGACAGCAGGTGCACCACGAGGGGAACGCCCGCGACGCGCGGCGTCTCGGTCCACCCGAACAGCTCCTGCAGCTTCGCGGCCAGCACCGGCTGCTCGCCGGAGTAGTCGATCCGGATCCGCGATCCGCTCGGCACGGCGATCCGCTCGGGGGCGACCTCGTCGAGGCGGGCGGCGCACTCCCACGGCAGCAGGCCGCGCAGCAGCGCGGACACGTCCGCGCGTTCGAGGTCGGCCCGCCGCCGCGCGCCGCCGGCCGCGAGATCGAGGGACTCGAGCAGCGCGTCGTCGTCCATCGCCGGCCACGGCGGGCCGAGGACGCGATGGCAGAACGCCAGCCGGGCGCGCAGCGCCTCCGCCTCGCGGGTCCAGGTGAGCAGGCCGAGCCCCTCCCGGCGCAGGCCCTCGCGCAGGGCCGCCCGGACGAGCTCGGGGTCGGGGTCCGCCAGGGGTGCGGCGGACAGCTCGATCGCGCCGAGCCGCTCGACGCGACGGGCCACGACGTCGCCCCGCCAGACGACCTCGTCCTCCACCGTCACGCCGACGGCCAGCCGGGCCGCCTCCTCGTCGATCGGGACGGCCTGGCGGATCCGCGCGGCCGGAGCGCCCGCAGGCCGGTCGGCGACGGCGATCGCCAGCCACTCGGACCCGCCCAGCGTGGAACCCTTGAAGGGCTCGGCCGCCGTACCGGACGCCATCAGGTAACCGCCGCCGTCGCGGGCTCGGGCGACGCGCTCGGGGAAGGCGAGAGCCACGACGACGCCGGCCGTCGTCTCGTCGTCCGGCCCGGCCTCCGGAGCCTCCGGGATCGCCCGGCGAAGCCGGCGCGTCTCGTCACGCCACCGCGGGTCGCGCCGCAGCCCGCGCCACTGCCGGACCAGGTCCTCGTCGGCGCGCTGCTGGTCGGACAGCACCGCCACGACCTCGGCCGCCCGCGCGCCGACGTGCTCGGCACCGTCGAGGAGCGCGCGGGCCAGCCTGGGGTGGACGCCGATGCGGGCCATCCGCCGGCCGCGTTCGGTGGCGCGGCCTCCGTCGTCGACGGCGCCGATCGCTCGTAGGGTCTCGCGGGCGGCGCGCATCGCGGCGGGCGGCGGGGCGTCCAGCAGCGCCAGGCCGGTGGCGTCCGGATCGCCCCAGCAGGCCGCCTCCAGCGCGAAGCCGGTCAGGTCGGCCAGCGCGATCTCCGGTCGCGGACGCTCGGGGAGCCGCTGGTGCTCGGCCTCGGTCCAGCACCGGTACACCGCCCCCGGAGCCTCCCGCCCGGCACGCCCGGCGCGCTGGTCGGCGGCGGCCCGCGACGCGCGTACGGTCGTCAGCGCCCCGAGCCCGCGCGCGTGATCGGTGCGCGGCTCCCGGGACAACCCGGCGTCCACGACGATGCGCACGCCGGGCACGGTGAGGCTCGACTCGGCGACCGAGGTCGCCAGCACGACGCGCCGTCCGCCCTCCGGACCGCGCAGCACCTCCTCCTGCACGGCGGCGGGGGCGCGGCCGTGCAGCCGCAGTACGTGCAGGTCGCCCAGGGCACGGGCGACCCGGTCGATCTCGGCCACACCTGGCAGGAAACAGAGCACGTCGCCGTCCCGCTCGGCCACCGCCCGCCGTACGGTCGACGCCACGTGGTCGAGCAGCGCCGGATCGACGGACAGTCCGTGCGGGGGCCGTACGGGACGAGGCGGTGGTGCCCAGACCACCTCGACCGGGTGCATCGCCCCGTCCGCGCTGACGACCGGAGCCTCCCCCATCAGCTTGGACCAAGGCCCGGTGTCCGCGGTCGCCGACGCGGCGACGAGACCGAGGTCCGGCCGCAGCGTCGTACGGACGTCGAGGAGGAACGCGAACGCGGTGTCGGCGTCGAGGTGACGCTCGTGGCACTCGTCGAGGATGACGACGTCGGCGCGCACGTCGGGGTCGTGCTGCAGGCGCCGGAGCAGCACGCCGGTGGTGACGACCTCGACCGCGCTGCCGGGCCGGCGCTCGCCGCGGATGGCGTAGCCGACGCGTTCGCCGACCTGCTCGCCGAGCATCCACGCCATCCGGCGCGCGGCGGCACGCGCGGCGAGCCGCCGCGGCTCGGCCACGATCACCCGCCGCCCGGTCTCGGCGAGAGCGAGCGGTACCAGCGTGGTCTTCCCGGTCCCCGGCGGCGCGGCCAGCACCGCCGTCCCGGCGGAGTCGAGGGCGTCACGCAAGGCGGGAATGGCCGCGGACACGGGCAGGTCGGACGAACGCACCCCACCAGTGTGGCCGCTCCCGCCGAGCCGTCGGACGAGGAACCTGCTGCCGCTCACCCTTTGGCGTGGCGATTCATGCTCAACCCGAAGCTCCTGAAGAGACGGCGCAATCGAGCCGGGGAATCGCCCAGTTCGGCGCGTACCGCCCGACTGAGGTGGGCCTGGTCGGCGAAGCCGACCGTGAGGGCGAGCCTCGCGAGGTCGGTCTCGCCCTCCTCGAAGTGGGCGAGCACCCGGCTGATGCGGATGCGGTTGCGGTAGCGGCTGACCGTCATCCCGACGTGGCTGTGGAAGGTGCGGCTCAGGTGTGAGGGCGAGACGCGCAGCGCCCGCGCCAGGCGTACGAGATCGGCCGACTCGGGGGCGTCGGCCAAGATGGCCTGTCGTGCCCGGTCGGCCAGGTCCGCGTGACCGGGGCGAGTGGGGAACCGTGACGGCCGGCTCGCCGCGGCAAGCGTGTGCACGAGCCGCTCGACCGGGTCGGCGGCGTCGTGCTCGGTGCGCAGCAGAAGGCGGTGCGCGAGTTCCACCCGGCCGTCCACGTGGACGGGCGAGGCGGGCTCCGCGCCGACGATGGTGTGCCACAGCGGCTCGCGGACGCTGATGTAGGTACAGACGTCGCCACCGGCCGGATGGGCGAAGCGCTGTTCCTCCCCGGGCGTCTGCAGATAGCCCGTCGTGGGATCGACGGTCTGCTCCCGACCGTCACTGAGCAGCCGGAAGATGCCGCGCCGCGGGAGCACGATGCCGGCCGTGCCCGGCACCTCGGGTGCCGACCAGTGCCGGTGCCGCTCGGCGCAGTCGACCACGTGCACGCCGAACTCGGGGGTACTCAGCACGAGCCGTGAACTCCGCACCCCGCCAAGCGTAGGCAAATATCTTCAAGACGGCAGGCCCGGCGTCAGCGCAGCGTGGGACGCATGCCTCTCTCCACCCGCGAACGTACGGGCGTGCTGCTCGGGACGCTGCTCACCGGGCAGACCATGGCCTCGATGGACGGCTCGATCGTCGCCGTGGCGCTCCCTTCGATCCAGCGCGACCTCGGCGCGAACGGTGCGGCGCTGCAACTGATCGTCTCCGGCTACCTGCTGACCCTTGGCGTGCTGATCGTCACCGGCGCGCGGCTCGGCGACCTGCTGGGTCATCGCCGGGTGTTCCTGTGGGGACTGAGCGGGTTCACCGCGGCTTCGCTGCTGTGCGGCCTGGCTCCGTCGGCACCGGCCCTCGTGGGCGCGCGGTTCGTTCAGGCGGGCGCGGCGGCGCTGCTGATCCCTCAGGTGTTCTCGCTGATCCAGCTGCGGTTCGCCGACGTTGCCCTGCGCCGCGCGATCGGCCTGTACTCGATGGTGCTCGCCCTGGGTGTCGCGCTGGGCCAGATCCTCGGCGGTCTCATCGTCGGCGCGGACCTGTTCGGTCTGTCGTGGCGGCCCGCGTTCCTGATCAACGTTCCGGTGGGCGTCGTGCTGGTGCTGACCGGCGTGCGCACGCTTCCGCGGGCACCCCGCGTGCGGCGGCGGCTGGACCTCACCGGCGTGGTGCTCCTCAGCGCGGCGATGACCGCGATCGTGGCGCCTTTGGTCTTCGGCCGCGAGTACGGCTGGCGGCCGTGGACGTGGGCGTCGCTGGTGGCCGGTCTCGCGCTGACGACGGTCTTCGTCGGGTGGGAGCGGCTGCTGGCGCGTCGCGGCGGCCTGCCACTGCTCGACCTGGGCGTTCTGCGACCGCGCGGCGTGAAGCCCGGCCTGATCACCTGCGTGCTGGTGATGGGCTGCTACACGGCCTTCCTGTTCGCATTCACGCTGAACCTCCAGGAACGGCTCGGCGTCGGGCCGCTCGGCGCCGGACTGACGTTCGTCCCGTACGCCGCGGGTTTCGCCGCGCTGAGCCTGAGCTGGGGCAAGCTGCGTGTCCACGGGTGGCTGCCCGTGGCCGGTCCCCTGCTCTTCGCGGCGGTGGCGGCGATCATCGCAGCCGTCGGCTGGTCGTACGCGCTGCTGCCGCTGCTGGTAGCGGCGGGCGCGGGCCACGCGGCCGGCTACAGCCCGATGATCGCCAGGCTGTCGACGGCGGTCGGCCCCGAGCGCGCGTCGGCCCTGTCCGCGCTGAACTCGACCGGGCCGATGCTCGCCTCGGTCACCGCCATCGCGGGCCTCGGCAGCGTCTATCTCACGGCCGGCCTCGGCTGGACCTTGACGCTGGTGGCCGTGCTGCTCGTGCTGAGCGCCGCAAGTGCGCTCCGCGCGGCAGGCACGCTCTCGCGTACGCACGCGCCGCGGCACTCCACCGAACCCGACGTGGGTCGTGCCACGGCTCCGCCCACCGGCGCGGCCACGGCGTCCAGGCCGACGTAGACCGCGAAGACGTCATCACCGGCCGGGAACAGGCCACCGGGCTGGGCGTACGAGCAGGTGAGGAGCCTGCCGGGCGCGGATGTCTCCGGCCCGGCAGGCCAGGGGTCACTGGCAGATGCTGCCCCTGCTGCTCAGGGTGAGCAGGTTGCAGGCCAGTTCCTCCTCGACCGACGCCTCAGCCTGCAAACGCAGAACTTCCTCCACGCTGATCAACTCCTTTCCATCGGTGCGGTGCAACGGCATCCCTCGACGTGGTCAGCTGGTCGTCGAGGGCGTCAGGGGAGGCCGGCGCGGAATCCGTCAGGCGCCGCAGGGCGAGCAGGATTCCGGCCGAGCCGGACCACAGGTCGGCGGACAGTCGATGTCCGGGCTCACCGAGCCAGCCCACTCCGCCCTCGCGCGGGATCGCGTACCGGAACAGGCCACGGGCGCTGGTGAGCGCGGTGTCGATGAGTTCGGGCCGGCCCAGCCGCTTTCCGGCGTCGGCCAGTGTCACGGCGAGCCCCGCCAGGCCCGGGAACAGCCCGGGGAACACGGCGAAGCGGGCCGAGCAGGCGCGCAGGCAGCGTTCCAGCGCATCGGCCGCCCCGAGGGCAGGGTCGGCGGCCCCGTCGAACTCCGCGTCCGGGCGGTGCGCGAGGTAGCGGGAGAGCACCGCGGCGTATCCCGCGCTGCCGGCGAACAGGTACGGATAGACGCGACGGTCGGCGTGCGAGATCTTGAAGCCCAGGCCGTCCACCGGCATGGGCTGGGCGTAGGCCAGTTCCTCCCCCAGCAGTCGCATGCCCCGGGCGAACAGCCGAGCATCCCCGGTGCGGCGATACAGGGCGTACAGCGCCAGCGCCACGCCGGTCCGCCCGCCGACCAGCCCGGATCGGTTGGTCGGGCTCAACCGCGAGGTGAGCTCGCCACCGTCCGGAACGCGTTCGAGCAGCCGCTGAGCCAGGTCCAGCCAGCGCTGTTCGCCGGTGTGACGGTGGTGGACCAGCAGCCCGAGCGCGGTACCCGCCGCGCCGCCGCCGAGCGTGGCGGACGTGCCGTTCAGCGGGTGAGCAGCCGCCGAGACGAGCAGGGTCTCGGCGGCGTCGGACTCCCCGAGCTCCGCGAGCACGCAGGCGATGCCGGCGCTGCCGAACAGCAGGCCGGGAGCACTGGTCGGGGCCGCGGCCAGCGCGTCGTCCCGCAGGCGGCGGACCACGGCCGGATCGCAGATGCGGCCGGAGCGGTGCAGCGCGTGCAGTACACCGGCGGTCCCGGCGGCCACGGCGCGGGTGTCGGTCTGATGCCCCAACGGGTTGGTCGGGTAGACCCGCACGGGGTGGTCCGGCTCCGCCATCGCCTCCAGCGTGTCCGCGGTCCGGTCGGCCAGTCGGCGCAGCTCGGCGACGGTGTCCTCGCGGACGGTCCGCGGCGTGGGCAGGCAGGGGGCCTCGGTCCGGTCGTGGTAGCGGGTGCCCCACTGCCACAGCCGCGGGGCGACCGGCGCGAGCTCGGTCAGGTGGGCGTGCAGATGATCGAGGACCGCCGGATGCCGTTCGGCGACCTCGTGTACGGGGAAGACGAGGAGCAGCGCCAGGGCGGCCAGCCCGTACCGGTCGAGCTCGAGGGGATCGCGCTCGGCCACGGACCGCGCGTCCGGGTGCAGGTAGCCGGGAGTGCCCATGATCCGCCGTACGCCCGTGATGGGCTGAACCGCCTCGAAGTCGACCAGCCGGACCCGGTCGTCCTCGTCGACGAGCACGTTGGTCGGGCTGAGATCGATGAAAACGCAGCCCAGCTCGTGCAGGCGGTGCAGCTGTGCGTCGAGCTGGTCGAGCAGGGCCAGGCTGCGGCGGTGATACTCGGCGAACTCCGCGGCGTCCGGCCCGATGCGCATGGCGGGATTGTTCGTCACCATCCACCGGTACAGGTGCATGCCGGGCGTGAACTCGGTGACGAGGAAGCTGTGCTCCCAATGGTGGAACAGTTCGATCGGGCGCGGGCACAGGCCGGGTTCGCGGCCGTGTATCGCCCGCAGGGACAGGTACTCGGCGTTCAACCGCGTCTTCGCGTCGGCGCCGTCGGCGGTGTAGCCGTTGTGCGCCTTCGCCTCCTTGACGAACACCGGGCTGCCGTCCGCGGAGCGGAACCGGTAGGCGCCACCGGCATTGCCGTGCCGCAGTACGGCGTCGAAGGTGTGGCCGTGCAGCGTGACCGGGCCCGTGGCGGCATCCGGAGCGGCCTGCCGGAACGGGTCTAAGACACCGGGCGGCAGATGGAACTCCGGCCGGCGCTCGTCATCGATCTCCCGGCCGTCCGCTCCGGCCATCGTGTGGACGTGGTTGCCTTCCGCGTCGACCCGCGTACGGCCGCGAAACGCCCCGTAACGGTAGGAGACACACTCGCTCGCGCCGAAACGACGATCGGAGAGCACAAGAGGGCCGCTGATCCCGGACAGATCCTCCGTCAGCCGCCGTAACACCCGCAGAGCGCACTGCTCGGTGG
The DNA here is from genome assembly GCF_039542055.1 of Actinoallomurus vinaceus. Lineage (NCBI taxonomy): Bacteria > Bacillati > Actinomycetota > Actinomycetes > Streptosporangiales > Thermomonosporaceae > Actinoallomurus > Actinoallomurus vinaceus. Next base: position 484,163 of record NZ_BAABHK010000005.1, on the reverse strand, counting down.
GCGGGTACAGGGTGCAGAACTTGCCGCTCTGCACCCTGTTCGCGTGCTTGTCGTGCGCCCACAAGAACGTGCGGTGACCGGCCAGGTGTTTGAACGGGACATTCATCTCGGCACACGCCGTCGACACCACCGCCAGCACGGACTGCGCATTGGGCAGGGAGCTGGACACGTGCACCTTCCACCCCTGCTCGGGAAGGACGAGGCCGGCGGGACCCCAGTGAGTCCACGCGCCTGAGTCCCGCCGCGTCCAGCCGGCCGGCATGGGACCCGCGTCGTAGCGCGGACCTGGATCGGCGGTGTCCCAGGGTTCGTAGTAGTCCTCATCGGCGACCAGGAACGACATGTCCACTGCCACCCGGCCACTCCTTTCACCGGCCGCGCCACGCCCGACAGCAGCCACAGACCGCGTCCACGATCGGGCGGAATGAGACGGCAGGCGTAGATCGTCCCTCTCAAGATGACCTAGTCGACGCCGCCTGTCGACCCTGCCGGCCGGACGGCGTCCATCGCCGTCGCGGTCGGGCGGCAGGCCACCGTGGTCACGCGATCCGGCCGCCAGAGGGAGCAGGCCTGAGGGCGGGAGCGTCGCCCTGCGGCCGGTGCGGCGGCCGCCATCACGCTCCGGAGCGATCGCCCGGCCCCACGAGCGCGGACCCGCGCTCCGTTCGGACGTGCAGGGCGGTACGGCCGCGGCGGTGAGTCACGATCAGGTCGGCGTCCCGCAGCGCACCGAGGTGCTGGGACACCGCGCTGGGCGTCAGGGCCAGCCGCACGGCGAGCTGCGCCGTCGTCAGCGGTTCGGACAGGGCTTCGAGGACGGCGGCCTTGGTACGGCCGAGCACGGCGGACACACCTTTCGGGAGCGGGCCGGGCGTCTCCCACAGCCGGCCCGCACCACGAGCGGGATAGTGGATGGTGGTGGCGTCGATCGGCGCCGTGTCCACCAGTGTCCGGGCCCAGAGGAAGACGCTCGGCGACAGCACCAGGTCGTGTCCGCCGAGCTCGAGGCTGCACTCGCGCCGTACGATCAGCTCGCCGTCACGCCAGGAGAGATCCCGGTGCAGCGCCGACACGACACCTTCGACGCCACTGCCGGTGAGGATCGCCCCCCGGTGGGCGAGGTCGGCCTCCATGATCGCTCTGATCCGTTCCCAACGCGGTTCGATGAACAGCCGGTGGCATCGCTCCAGAGCCCCGGCTATCCGGTTCAACGCGTCCACCGGATCGGCGCGCAGGCGTGGGAAGGACCGTGCCCCGAACGCCGCAGTGAGCTCGTCGAGGAAGAAATCCGGTGCCGTCGACCTCACTCGATCGAGTTCGGTGTCCAGCGCGGGCAGCCGTGTGGCGGGTACCGGGAACAGGAACGAGGGCGTGCACCCGGAAAGGAGCGCGGACAGCAGCGGCAGGTCGGGATCGCCGGCCAGCGCGGGCCGCGCCCGGCGCGCCCACGGGCCGTGTACGGCATGCCCGTCCGTCCCGAGCAGGACTCTGGTCGCCAGGACGGTCTCGGCCAACGGCGACAGCGCGAAGCGCACCCGGGCGACCTCCGCACCGGACAACCTGATCTTGACCGCCATCACCGCTCCGGCATTTCAGATCCGACATTTTAGATATCGCTTAACGATGGACCGACGTTCGGTAATGCTCCCAAACTCCTGGCCCATGACGCACTTCACCTCGTACGACGGAACCACCCTGGCCTACCGGACGATCGGGGAGGGGCCACCGCTCGTCTGCCTGGCCGGTGGTCCGGGTCGGGCGGCGGAGTACCTCGGCGATCTCGGAGCTCCCGACCGCACGCTGATCATGCTCGACACGCGCGGCACCGGCGCCTCTGAGATGCCGCGGGATCTGAGCACCTGCCGGGTCGACCGGCTCGTACGGGACGTGGAGGCACTGCGGGGCCATCTCGGCCTTGAGCACATCGACGTGTTCGGGCACTCCGCCGGCGGCGGTGTCGCCCTCCTGTACGCCGCCACCCATCCTGACCGCCTCGACCACCTCGTTCTGGCCAACCCGTCGCTGCACGCCATCGGACTGGAATCCGATCTGGGCGCCGACAAGGTGATCGCCGCCCGGTCGGCCGAGCCGTGGTACGAATCGGCGCTGGAGGCGTACCGGCGTGTACGGGAGGCCGCGACCTTCGCCGAGGCGGCGAGGTACCGACTCGCGTTCGAGCCGCTGATGTACGGCCGGTGGGACGCTACCGCCCAGGCGCACGCCGCGTCCGACCCGGCGCAACGCTCCCTCGCCGTAAGCGAGAACTTCTACGCGGGGTACCGGCCCGACGTCGAGACACTGCACACCGCTCTGGCCGCAGTGGGCGGACCGGTGCTGGTCCTCGCCGGCGAAGTCGATCTATGGCCGACGGCGGAAGCGGCCGAGCAGGCGATCGGCCTTTTCCCTCGGGCGGAGTTGGTCGTCCAGCCCGGCTCCGGGCACTATCCGTGGCTGGACGATCCGGGTGCCTTCGCGGCCGCCCTCGACGCGTTCCTCGGCTGACGGCTGTGCGAGGACCGGTTCCTCAGAGGTAGAAGCCGGTGCCCGCTGACGGTCGTGGCGCTTCCGCAGCACGGCCGTCGCGGATGGCGTACAGCTCGGCCAGGGTGGCGTTCTCGGGGACGCCGTCCGTCGTGCCGAGCCAGGCCGCGGCCTCGGTACGGGAGAGCGGGCCCATCTCGATCTGGGCCAGGCATCGGCCGGGGCGTACGACGGCGGGGTGCAGGCCGGACAGGGGCCGGTTGGTGGTGATGGCGACGAGGACGTCGCGGCCCTGGCCGACGAGGCCGTCGGTGAGGTTGAGCAGACGGGAGAGCGCCTGCCCGGTGCTCGCCCCGCCCTCGGCGCGGATCAGGTCGTCGCAGTCCTCGAGGACGAGCAGCCGCCAGCGCCGGTCCTCCTCGTCCTCGTCCTCCTCCCCCACGGCGACCTCCATGAGGTACGCCGGGTTGCCGAACAGCTCGTCCGGGTCGAGGACGCAGTCGAACTGGCACCATTTCGACCACTCGCCGGCCAGGGCGCGCAGGGCCGTGGTCTTGCCGGTGCCGGGCGGTCCGTGCAGGAGGATGAGCCGGCCGGTCACGTCGGCGGCGCGTACGGCCGCGAGCCGGTCGACGGCCGCCGCGGTCGTGGCCGGATAGTTCGCCCGGATCTCCGACCAGGACGTCGTCGCGATGGACCGCTTGCGGCGCTGTGCCCCGTGGGACCCGGAATGCCAGAAGCCCATCTCGACACGGTCCGGCTCCGCTGCCGCCTCGACGGCGTCGCGGACGGACTGCTCGACGACGGCGGCGGCGAGTTCGTCGCTGACGGCCGTGACCTCGACGGTGCCGGACCCGCCGCGCCAGCGGACCGCCCGCAGCGTCCAGCCGTCGCCGCACGCCAGCAGCGCGTCGCGGCTCTCCTCACGGACGGCGCGCAGCACCCGCGCGCCCGGCGGGCGCAGGGGCGCGTCGGGGCGAACCCGGTCCAGCCGCTTGACCCGCGCGTACGGCTGCCGGCCCGTCGTGAACGGTTGGAGGGCGAGGACGTCGATGACGCCGCCGAGCGTGTCGGTCGTGTCGAGGCGGTAGTCGACAGGCGCTTCGGGCTCGGCCCCTATGATCGGGACGACGGGTTCGGACATGCCCTCGATCATCGGGGCGCCCTTGGCCCGCGTCCAGTGAATTTGCACGAAACCGGGCGCACCGCCGCTCGACGGCGGGCCCCGCGCACGTCCAGAAGGAGCATCACATGGCCACCGTCCGTACCGCGAACGCCCATTGGGAAGGCCCGCTCATGGGCGGGCAGGGCAAGGTGTCGCTGGACTCCTCGAAGGTCGGGGAGTTCGAGGTCAACTGGCCGTCCCGCGCGGAGAAGCCGGAGGGCAAGACCAGCCCGGAGGAGCTCATCGCCGCCGCGCACAGCACGTGCTTCTCGATGGCGCTGTCCCACGGCCTCGCCGGGGCCGGCACGCCCCCGGAGTCCGTGGACACCCGCGCCGACGTGACCTTCCAGCCGGGTGAGGGCATCACCGGCATCCACCTGACCGTACGCGCGTCGGTCCCGGGCATCTCCGCCGAGGACTTCGAGAACGCCGCCCAGCAGGCGAAGGCCAACTGCCCGGTGAGCAAGGCGCTCGCGGGCACGAAAATCACGCTCGAGGCGTCCCTGGTCTGACCCGGCGATGTGGGCGCCTCCGAGACGGGCGGCGCCCACGCCGTCGACCGCGGTGCCACCCGGCTCACCGAACTCTGGGCGCCCGTCCTCCGGTGGGCCGGTCGCAGCGGGCCTGGAAGCGTTCCTGCAGGTGGCCGTAGTCGTGATCGGGGAAGAGGCTGGGAAAAACCTCCAGGGTCTTCTCCAGTTGGCGGACGGTGGCGTGGAACTTCCGGTGGCGGAGGTCGACTTCGGTGAAGAGGTACTGCCAGCCCGGGGTCTCCTTCATGACGAGCAGAGTCTCCACATAGGACCGGTAGTCGAGTTCTCCGAAATCGTCGCGCCCGTACAACACCGTTCCTAAAGACCGAGCATGAGTTGTGTGTGCTCAGCCGGACGCTCCGAACGGTGTTGAGCGTCCTGGTTCCCCGCGTTCGCTCCGCGTCCGGGCGGCACGAATCGTGTCCGTGGTCCGGGGATGCAGGGGCGGGGTTCCTCACGTCCCGGGCCACCCGATCGGGCCTGGACGGTCCGATGCCCCTGCTCATCGCTCTGGTGAGCAGGGGGCGGTGCCGTCCGTCGCCGGATCGGGTGTCCCAGGGCGCGTCGTCCGATCGCCACCGCCGCCGCCTGGTGGCGAGAGACGGGGCGTCGCTTAGTGGTGAGGGGGCGTTTCCAGTGTTGGGCGCCCCATTTGGAGGTGTAAGCGGGGTCGACGGCGACGATGGTGATGCCGAGTTCGGCCGCCATCGCAACCAGCCTGGCCCGGAGCTTGCTCACGGGCATGCCGGAGATCAGCCTGCGGAATCGCTTGCGTCGCCCGTGTTTTTCGCGAGTCTTCTCGGTCTGGAAGTCAAGGTCTTCGATCGCGATGGCGAGTTCGTGCCGTGCTGCCCAGTGCAGCAGGCGTGTGAGGGCGTGGCGGATCTGGGCGTCACGGTGGGTGGCGGTGCTGGTCAGGTCGTAGTCGAAGCGGCGGGGCTCGCCGACGGGGTTGCCGTGGGTGTCGAGTCTCAAGGCGGCCAGGTGGTCGGCGTTGGTGTCCACGCCGATCAGGCCACCGGCACGGACGGCTTCCAGGGGAACGGTTTTGACCGGTGGGATGGTCCAGGAGGCGGTCAGGTACCAGCGTCCGCGCTGAACGTCTTCGCAGATGCGGTAGGCCACGGCCCGGTTCGCGCACACGCGGTCACGCCATTGATCGCCCCGGTGCGGGAACGACACCTTCGAGGTGAGGACGTACCGGCCGTGTGCAGCGTTGGCCAGGTGCGCCAACTGGACCGGGAGCTTGATGCAGACCTCGCCGCCGGAGGCGACGCGGATCGTCTCGTTGCCGTACCGCTTGCCGGATTCGCCGTCAGCGGCCAGGAACCGGCGCTTGGCCTGCCACCAGTCCCGCCATTCGGCCTCGGTGAGCCCAGCAGCATCCAGATTGTGCCGGGTGCGCAGCAGCCTCTTACCGCCCCGCACCACACGGACACGCCCGGCCTCATGGTCGGCCCGCTGTTGTTCGAGCCGGTCCTGAAGCAGGCGCAGGCGCCGGGTCTTTTCGAACCACTCCTGGGCGCTGTGGTAACCGCCCGGTGCTTTCTTCGTGCCCTTCTCTCCGACCGGCAGGGACAGCCGTTGCGTGATTGTGACGATCCCGGCTTCAAGGCTGCGGATGTGGGCGAGCTGGCTGCGCCGGGCCAGCGCCCACTGATCATGCGTAGCCTTAGTGATCGAACCCGCCCACCGCGACGACGACACCTCGGTTAAAGCCCGTTTCCGCTCCGCCCATTGGCCGGTGTCGTGATCCAGCGCCGCCGCGCACCGTGCCTTCAGATCGGAGGAGGCCAGCGAACCCAGGTGGTCACCCACGACCCGCAGCACCTGCACATCTTGCGACGTCAGGCCTTTGAGCCGGTCACGGATCGCGACCCCGGACGGCCCGACCGCAACGAACGGCGCTTCGATGGCGCGCAGGTCAGCCATGCCGGGCCGCATCCACCGCCGTGCGGGCACGGTCCCGCGCCGAACGACGGCCATACCGGCGGGCGCACAAGCAGGCCGGCGCCTGCCCCATGTCCCGCACCAGATCACCGACGACCTCACCGTCGTCCCCGGCCACCAGACGGCGGCCATTCGCGACCAGCGCTGCCTCGGCCAGTTCCACGTTCACGCCACCGAGGCGACCTTCGTGTTCCACCACGATCGTGGTCACGTCCGGGTCGGCCGGCAGCCGCCGGGCCTTGGAACCGGAGCCGTTGACGCCCAAGGCGATCTCGCACTCCAGCCGCGCTATGCGGCGCCCCCTCTTGGCTGCCCACTGCGACAGCCCGGCAACCTGACATTCGAGGTCCGGCTTGTGGTCATGGGAGGAAACGCGGGCGTACAGCCCGATACCAACCATCGCATCTGGGGCAGCGCCGACGTCGACATTCATCCAGATCGTGCGCGGCCCGACCCGCTGCACCGGGACCGGAAGCGTGCCATGACGGAACCAGCGGTAAGCGGCGCAGGGACTGATCCCCTGCGCTCGTGCCCACTCCGCCAGATTCACAGCAACAACATAGCGTGACCATAGAGACACAGTGTGCACTTATGCACACTCAAACTCCAGCAGCCACCTTCTACGGCGGTGACCACCGCGGCTACACCGACTACCCGGTACTCGGCGCCTACGGCCTGCCGGGTCGGCTGCCGGCAGGCTCGGCGGCCGGACGGCCGTCGGCGGGTGAGCGGCCCTTCGACGCCCGGAGCAGAGCGCCGCCGACCCCCGGGCTCGCGCAGTACAGTGCGCCGGACGGATCATTGCCTCGTGGGCGGAGGGGGTTTCGCGGTGACCACCGAACCTCCGGCCGGGTCCGCGTCGGCGCCGTACGTCGTGAGGTTCCGGCGGCTCCGGCCGATCCTCATGATCGCGGTCGGCGTCCTGGGTCTCGCGATCTCGGTCCGGATGATCATCGGAGTGGTGCGGGCCGGGCAGCCGAACCGCGTGCCCACGCGCCTCGGCCTGGCGACCGCGTCCGTCGTCCTGGCCGCGGTGGGCGGCGCGCGGCTCGCCCGGGGTCGGCGCACCGGCTGGATCGCCTTCGCCGTCGACGCGGACGGGATCTTCCTCGTGGCGTCGCCGGACGGGGCTCGCCGGTTCGGCTGGGACGAGGTCAGCGCGCTGGTGCTGTTCTCCCGGCGGACGGAGTTCGTCGAGGGCACGGTGCGATGCGTCGGGGTCCGGCTGCATCCGATGGCGCCGGGCTCGCCCGAGCGGCATCGCGCCGAGCTCGAGGAGGCGGTGTCCCGGCACGACCTGCCGCTGGACGTGTGGGAGCGGCTGCGCCGGCTCGACCGCGGGCCGTCGGAGGCCGGGCTGGAGCTCGCCGTCAGCTTCCACGCCGAGGCCCGGGGATGGCAGTACGGCACGTCGTCGCTGACGGAGGCCATGCGCGTCCACGCGCCCGGGGTCCCGGTCGTCCGGGAGCCGTCCGAGCGCTACTACGACCTGGTCGGCTGGCGGGCCGACCAGGAGGAGCTGCGCCAGGCCCTGGAGGACGCCGAACTCCGCCATTGGGCCTGACGTCAGATCCGGGTACCGCGGTCGGACCAGTACGGCTCGCGGATGAGGCGCTTGTAGAGCTTCCCGGTCGGGGTGCGCGGCAGGTCGGTGACGAAGTCCACCGAGCGCGGCGCCTTGTAGCCGGCCAGCGACGCGCGGCAGAAGGCGATGAGCTCCTCCGCCAGCTCCGGCGACGCGGTGTGCCCGTCCTCCGGCTGGACGACCGCCTTGACCTGCTCGCCGAACTCCTCGTCGGGCACGCCGAACACCGCGACGTCGCGGACCGCCGGATGGGTGATGAGCACGCCTTCGATCTCGGCCGGGTAGATGTTGACGCCGCCACTGATGATCATGTCGATGGCGCGGTCGGCGAGGAACAGGTACCCGTCGGCGTCGAAGTAGCCGATGTCCCCGGTGGTGAACAGGCCGTTCCGGTGGATCGAGGCGGTCTTGTCCGGGTCTCCCCAGTACTCGACGTCGTCCCCGCTCGGGTAGCGGAACCACAGCTGCCCCGGCTCGCCCGGCTCGGCAGGGGCGCCGTCCTGGCGCAGGACGTGCGTCTCGACCGTGGGCAGCGGCCGCCCGACCGTGCCCGGCCGGCGCAGCCACTCCTCGGCCGTCACGACGGTGTTCACCGACGCCTCGGTCGACCCGTAGTACTCGTGGACGACCGGACCCAGCCAGTCGATCACCCGGCGCTTCACCTCCGGGGAACACGGCGCGGCACCGTGCCACACGGCGACGAGGCTGGACAGGTCGTACGCCGCGCGCGTCGCCTCATCGAGGCGCAGCATCCGGACGAACTGGGTCGGCACGAGGTGCACGTTGGTGATCCGGTACCGCTCGATGAGCCGCAGGGTCTCCTCCGCGTCGAACGCCCGCCGCATCACCAGCGACCGCCCCGCGCACAGCAGGCCGTACGAGAACAGCCACTGCGCCGAGTGGTACACCGGCCCGACGAGCAGCGACCGGCCGCCCTCGGGAATGCGGAGGACGCCGGTGTAGCCGACGGCCGTCTGGGCCATCGTCTCGATCGGCGCGCCCGCCCGGGTGAGCTTGCGGCTCACCCCCTTCGGCCGGCCCGTCGTGCCCGAGGTGTAGATCATCGGCCAGCCGAGGACCTGGTCCGCGGGCTCGCCGTCCGGCCCGGAGGCGAGCAGGTCCTCGTACGGCCGGAAGCCGGGGACCTCGCCGAACCCGACGCGCGCCGCCAGGTCCGCCCCTGCCGCCGCCGTCGCGGCGACCTCGGCGAAGCGGTCCTCGGAGAACAGGACCCTCGCTCCGGAGTCCGCCAGCACGTACGCGAGCTCGTCCGCGGTCCAGTGCCAGTTGACCAGCACGTACCGCAGACCGATGTGCGTCGCGGCGGCCATCACCTCGAAGTACTCGCGCCGGTTGCCGGAGTGGATCGCGATCGTGTCCCCGGTCCGCAGGCCGAGCCCGCGCAGTGCCCCGGACAGCCGGTCGACCCGCTCCTCGAACGCGCGCCAGGTGGTGACGCCGTGCTCGTCGACGAGGGCCGGCTCGTCCGGCCGGGCCTGGGCATGAGGGTGGAGAAGTCGGGCCATGGAGACCTCCAGGTCGGTCAGTCGGGCGGGGCACCGGCCATGCGCAGGGCGAGCCCCACGTAGCGGTCCCGCAGGTCGGCGGGGCCGAGCGCGCGATGCTCGTGGAACCACTCGCTGAGGTGCACGCACATGTCGAGGATGGGGATCGCGGTGAGGACGGCGGCGACCCGGTCGCCGCCGCCGACCAGGTGGAACACGCCGTCCTTGTGGCCCGCCAGCAGGACGTCCGCCAGGCGATCGCGCAGCCGCCGCCGGATCGCGACGACCTCGTCGTACCAGGCACCCGTGAGCAGCGGATACTCCCGGTTGGCGACCCGCGCGGTGTCGTGATGGTCGGCGTGCCGCGTCACGTAGACGCCGACGACCGCCCTCAGCTCGGCGAGCGGGTCTCCCGCGACGGCCTCGTGCGCCGCGGCGACCTCGTTCTCCAGCCGCAGGTGGATGTCGCGCACGACGACGTACAGCAGTTCGTCCTTTGACCCGAAGTGGTTGTACAGCGCGCCGGGCGTCAGGCCGCACGCCTCGGTGATCTGCCGGACGGAGGTCGCCAGCGCGCCCTGGCGGTAGAAAAGGTCGATCGCGGCCGCGGCGAGCCGCCGCTGGACTCGTGATCCGGCGAGCGGAAGCTCCGATTCGGTCACGTGCGCCGCTCCTCGTCTTGACGGCCGACTGACCCGAGCGTACTAATTTCCCTAATGTGAATGAACACTCATTCACCCGGATCCGGTTCGTTCCTCGGGGGCGGAGCGCGACGACGCTCCGACACGTCGGCCTGTAGGAAACGAGGTGGCCATGGCCCCCGCCGATCCGACCACGACCCCGTCCGACGGCTTCTCCGCGCACCGGCTGTGGGAGCGCGGGCTGGACCGTTACCCCGACACCGCGGCCCGCTACCGGTACCTCGCGGTGGCGGTGTTCGTCACGATCGTCCTGTACTACGAGCTCTACGTCGCGGGCGGCGTCGCCCCGCTGATGCTCGCGCACTTCAAGATGTCCTTCTTGTACTACGTGAACGTGCTCGTGTTCGCGAACCTGGTCGGGGCCTTCGGGTCGCTGGCCGCCGGCATCGCCGACCGGTGGGGCCGCGCCAACCTCGTGACGTATGGGCTGCTGGGCACGGGCGTGCTGACGATCCTGACGCCGCTCGCCCCGAACAAGGCGACGTTCGCGGTCGTCACCATCCTGACCGGCCTCGTCGAGGGCATGTGCCTGGTCGCCACTCCGGCGCTGGTCCGCGACTTCTCACCGCAGATCGGGCGCGCCTCCGCGATGGGCTTCTGGACGCTCGGGCCGGTGATCGGCAGCCTGGTCGTCAGCTTCGTGGCCAACCGCACCCTGCCGCGCTTCGACGACTCCTGGTCCAGCCAGTACTACATCGTCGGCGTCGTCGGGCTGGTGGCGTTCGCCGTCGCGCTGTTCGGGCTGCGGGAGCTGCGCCCCGGGCTCCGCGACCAGGTGATGGTGAGCGTCGCGGACCGCGCGCTGGTCGAGTCCCGGGCCGAGGCGGCCGAGCGGGAGGCCGACCTGCGGCACCCCTGGCGGCAGATGCTGCGGCTCGACGTCCTCGCGCCCGCCCTCGGCGTCAGCGTCTTCCTGCTCATCTACTACACCGCCGTGGCGTTCTTCACCATCTACCTGACCTCGAACTTCGCCCTCACGACCGCGCGGGCCAACGGCGTCAACAGCTGGTACTGGGCGATGAACGCGGTCGCCCTCGTCGTCGTGGGCGTCGTCTCGGACCGCCTCCGGGTGCGCAAACCCTTCATCGTGGCGGGCACCCTCCTCGCGGTGGTCATGACGTTCCTGTTCATGACCCGGACGACCCACCCCCACACGAGCGCGTCCACCCTCATCTGGATCATCAGCCTGCTCGCCGTCGGTCTGGGCGTGGCGTACACGCCCTGGATGGCGGCCTTCACGGAGACGATCGAGCGGCGGAACCCCGCCCTGACCGCGACCGGCCTGGCCATCTGGGGCTGGATCCTGCGGATCGTCGTGTGCGTCTCCTACTTCGTCCTCCCGTACGTGGTCGGCGCCGTCGACACGCTGACGCGGGCCCCCGAGGTACTGGCCGCGGCGAAGAAGGTGCCGGCTGGGACGGCTCCGCCGCCCACGCTGCTCCACGAACTGGGCGAGCTCAAGAAGGCGGCGGCCGACGCGCCGCACCAGTGGCAGGCCTGGTGGTGGATCTGCATCGTCGCCGAGCTGCTCTTCCTGGTCCTCATGCTGCCGCTGGCCGGCCGGTGGAGTCCACGGACCGCCCGCGCCGACGCCGACGCGCACGCGCGGGAGGTCGAGCGGCTGACCGGAGCACAGGGCTGAGAGGCCGCCGCCCGCGCCGGCGCGGGCGGCGACCGGCGGTGTGTGTAAGGGCTGAGATGAGGAAGGTGCGCGTCTGCTGGGCAGTCGCGCACCTTCGGATTGTTCGGGCCGGTCAGGCTGTCGTTGCCGGCGACGCCGTGACGGCGGAGGCGAAGTCCGGCTGCACGCCCAGCTGCGCGAGCATGACGCTGAGGCCGACGTAGCAGTTGAACTCCTTGATCTTGCCGTCTTCGATGTACCAGAAGTCGGCGGTCGGGATGTCGAGCTTGGCGCCGGTCGGCTGGATGACGCCCGCGGGCGTTTCGAACGGCCCGGTGAAGGTGCCCTGGATCGACAGCTCGACAGTGACGACGTTGCCCATGACGTGGAACCGGTGGAACTCGCGGTGTACGTCGGGAGCGAGCTTGGCCATGAAGACGACCAGGTCGCCCAGGTGCTCGCCCCGGTAGCTCTCCCCGGCGACGACGTTGTTGAACACGCCGTCCTCGGCGAACAGGTCCATGAACCCCTGGACGTCCAGGACGCTGCCCTCGGCCGCGTGATACGCGGCACGGACCACGGCTTCTGCGTTGGTGGCCATTGCGCTCTCCCCTTCGGCGAAGTAAATCAAATGCTTGCTTAATATTATGACCAGACCAGGATCTAGTCAAGCAAGCATTTGAATTACTTGATCCGGTACCCGGTGGGCCGGTCAGCCGGCGCTCGGGTATCCGTGGAACGCCCCGGCCACCACGGGCACCAGCAGCCGCTCGATCTGCTCGGCGGGCTTGGCGGCCAACTCGGCACCGATGGGCGCCAGCGCCAGCCAGTTCAGCATGCCGGCCGCACACCGCGTACGGAAGATCAGTTCCTGTTCGTCGACCCCGGAAAGGTGCGCCGTCAACACTCGAAGGGCATCCCGGCGGGCCTGGTCGAACTTACCAGCCAGCCGCTCCCATCCCTCTGGCGGATCGATTCCGATGCGCGCCACGGTCCGCATGACGGCCAGGTCTGCTCCACCGGCCGCGAGCGCACGCACCATCGGCCGGGCGAACGCCGCGGCCAGCTCCTCAAGCGTCGAGGTGGAGCCCAGGGAACCCAGTTCCTGGAGTTGAGCGTCCAGATACCGTTCCAGCGCGTGCTCGATCGCCGAGTCACGCAGTGCGTTCAGCGATCCGAAGTGATAGCTCACCGCGGCGACGTTGGCTCCGGCGTTCTCCGTGATCTCGCGGAGTGTCACGCCATCGTGGCCCCGTTGCGCCAGCAGCTCCAAGGCGGCCGTCAGTAGGCGGTCCCGCGTACGCTGACCAGCCTCTCGACGTAGATCCACCTTTTCCGCCCCCACAGCCAGAACTCAAGCATCTGTTTGACTTTTTTGTCAAGCAGATGCTTGAGTTCAGCGCGGATCACGACCGGCGCGGTCCCGAGGGAGACATCGCCGGGCCCACCGCTCCGGGAACCACCGCCGCCGGGTGAGCGTCGGTACTCATGATGCTCACGAATGAACAGCGAGACCGGGTCGCGGGCGTGCTGCTCGGCGCGGCCTGCGGAGACGCGCTCGGCGTGCCGTACGAGTTCGCCGCGCGGCTGCCGGACACGGCCGTGCCGGAGATGATCGGCGGCGGGCTGGGCCCTTACGCGCCCGGCGAGTACAGCGACGACACCCAGATGCAGGTCTGTGTGGCCGAGGTCGCCGCGCTCGGCGGCGACCTGCGATCCGAGGCCGCGCTCGACGGGATCTCCGAGCGGTTCCTGGGGTGGTTCCACGGCGGTGCGAGCGACGTCGGGCAACAGACGTCCGGTGTGCTGGCCGCCACCGCGCGCTCCGGGGGCCTGTCGCGGGCGATGCGCGAGGCGTCCGCGGACCTGCACCGCAAGACGGGACGCACCGCTGGAAACGGCTCGCTGATGCGGACGGCGATCGTGGCGCTGCCCTACCTCGCCGACCCGGACGGGCTGGCGGAGGCCGCGCGGCTGGTCAGCGCCCTCACCCACTTCGACGACCTGGCGGGGGACGCCTGCGTGCTGTGGTGCGCGGGCGTACGGCGGGCGGTGCTGGACGGGACCGTCGACGGCGTCCGCGAGGGCCTGGATCTGCTGCCCGCCGAGCGGCGGGATCTGTGGGCGGGATGGCTGCGGGAGGCCGAGTCCGCTCCCCCGGAGTGGTTCAGCCCGAACGGCTTCGTCGTGCCCGCGCTGCAGGCCGCGTGGTCCGCCGTCACCCGCACCGCGACGTTCCCGGACGGCGCGGTCGCCGCCGTGCGCGCGGGCAACGACACCGACACGGTCGCGGCCATCGCCGCCGCGCTCCTGGGCGCGCGGTACGGCGCGTCCGCCGTGCCCGCCGAGTGGCGGGCACAGGTGCACGGCTGGCCCGGCCTGCGCGCCGACGACCTGGTCGGCCTGGCCCGGCGCGCCGCCGAGCCCGCCGGATGACGCTTTCGCTACGTCGTCCGCTCCGGACCACCCGGGCGAGCGCGCCGGGGTCCGTTCTGGTGTGACTCGTCGTGGCGGCGGGCGAGGCGCAGCGCGTACTCGCGCGGCGACACGCCCAGCCGCCACGTGCACACCGAACAGGACAGGTGATCGTTGGTGGTCTGGTCGTCGTGGGCGATGTCGACCACGCCTATCCGCAGGTTCTCCACGGCCCGCACCGTACACGGAGCGTAGCGAGATGCTCCACTTCCGTGCTGCGGCGTGTCAGCGGAGGGAGCGCGCCTCCATGACACGGACCTCGACGCAGTTGCCTTCGGGGGTGCTCTTGGAGCTCTTTCGCCACAGGTCGTCGCGCATCAGATGCCCTCCAGGATCGTGCCGATGATGTCGATTGACTCGTCGGGGGTGGCGCTGATGACGCTGAGACGATCCATGGCGAGGGTGTAGCGGTCGACGTCCTCGCGCTTGTCGAGGTAGAGCGCGTTGCCGAGCTGCTCGACGTAGACCACGTCGGGCAGCTGCGGATCGGCGAACCGCATGATGGTGAACCCACCGGGTGCGGCGTGCTTCGCGCTCGCGGCGAACGGCGTGACCTGGAGCGTGAGGCCCGGATGCTTCGCGGCGGCCATGAGGTACTCCAACTGGCCGCGGAGCACCTCGGGTCCGCCGACGGGCCGCCGCAGCGCGATCTCGTCGATCACGGCCCACAGCCGCACCGCGCCGTCGCGGAACCTCCGCTGCCGCGTGGCCCGCAGCGCGACCCGGCGCTCCACCTCCTCGGGCTGGAAGTCGCCCAGGGAGATGACGGCCGCGGCGTAGTCCTCGGTCTGCAGCAGGCCGGGGACGAACTGCGGCTCGTACGTGCGGATGCGGGACGCCGCCTGCTCCAGGCCGATGTAGGACTGGAACCACGACGGCAGGACGTCGCCGTAGCTGTGCCACCAGCCGGGCTGGTTGGCCCGGCGGGCGAGGGACAGCAGCTGGTCGCGCTCCTCCGCGTCGGTGATCCCGTACAGCGACAGGAGGATCGCGACGTCCGTCTCCTTGAAGCCGCTGCGGCCGAGCTCCATCCGGCTGATCTTCGACTCGGATCCGCCGATCGCCCGGGCCGCCGCGACCGAGGTGACGCCGCCCTTCTCACGGAGCCGGCGCAGCTCCGACCCGAGAAGAATGCGCAGCGCCGTCGGCCCGCTCGCTCCAGCGTTCGCCATGACCTCGACCTCCCTTGCGGCTGACCCCCGAGTCTTCCACGGACCGGAAGATCAACCGCCGATGCAATTTCATCCACTCATGGGCTTGCATCGTCAGCGTCGTGGCGCAATGCTATCCCATAGCTGGATGCAATCCCATTGGCAGCCGTGGCCAGGCGTGTGATGGTGATGCGGGCGAGCTGAGAGGCCGCCCGCCCGACGTCCGTGCTCGGCGGCGAGTTCTCCGATCCGACCGCCGAGTCCGGGCGATCGTGGAAAAATCAACGCCTTCGACATAACCGGCGACAAAGGCATCTCGTGACGGACAGCGACGACCGGCAAGACGAGTTCCGGCCCGACATCCCGAGCCCGGCGCGGGTGTACAACTACATCCTGGGCGGCAAGGACCACTACCCCGCCGACCGCGTCGTCGCGGAGAACACCATGGCCGCCCTGCCCAGCGCCCGCGACGCCGCAGTGGAGAACCGCGGCTTCCTGCGCCGCGCCACCCGCTACCTCGCGGCCGAGGCGGGCATGCGCCAGTTCCTCGACATCGGCACCGGGCTGCCCTCCAACGGCCAGGTCCACGAGATCGTGCAGGGCGTCGCACCGGAGTCCCGGGTCGTGTACGTCGACAACGACCCGGTCGTGCTGGCCCACGGCCGGGACATGCTGCACGGCATCGACGGGACCACGATCGTGCGGCACGACCTGCGCGATCCGGACGCGATCCTGGGCGACCCGCGGCTGCGCCAGTTGCTGGACCTCGACCGGCCCGTCGCCCTCATGCTGGTGGCGGTCCTGCACTTCGTCGCCGACTCCGAGGACCCGTACGATCTGGTCCGCCGACTCATGAAGCCGCTGCCGCCGGGCAGCCACCTGGCGATCTCCCACGGGACCGACGACGGGGACGACGACGAGGTGCAGCGGGCCCTGGACGAGAACTACAAGACCTCCAGCTCGGCCCACGTCCGGCCACGCTCCCAGGTCGAGGCGTTCTTCGCGGGCCTCGAGCTGATCGAGCCGGGCGTGGTGTGGACCCCCCTCTGGCGCCCGGACGAGGCGTCGAGCCCGCTGCGGGACGACCCCGCCCGCTCCGTCTGCTGGGCGGGCGTCGCCCGCAAGGCGTGAGCCGGCCGCGCGGGGGCTGGTCCAGAACCTTGTTCGGATCGTAGGCTCCGGGGGCGGAGGTGCCGATGAAGAGTCTGGACGACGTCAAGGCCGAGCTGACCGCGCCGGGGCAGCTGTTCGAGATGGACGAGACCGAGATCCGCGGCGTGCGGACCCGCGTCTGGAAACACTCTCCCCCGTCGCTGCGGTCCGTCCTGGAGATCACCCGGTTCCACGGCGAGGCGCCGTTCATCGTCTACGAGGACGAACGCCTGACCTTCGAAGAGCACTTCCGGCACGCCGCGACGTTCGCGCGCCGGCTCGTCGAGCGGTACGGCGTGCGCAAGGGCGACCGGGTCGCGATCGCCATGCGCAACTTCCCCGAATGGTCCGTCGCCTTCTTCGGCGCCGCGGCCGTCGGCGCCGTCGTCGTCCCGCTCAACGCCTGGTGGACGGCGTCGGAGTTGGAGTACGGCCTGCGCGACAGCGGTGCGACGGTGCTGATCGCCGACGCGGAGCGCGCCGGCCGGCTCGCCGACGTGCTGCCCGGGCTCGGCATCCCCACGATCGTCGTACGGGCCGAGGGCGCGCCGCCGCCCGGCACGGACGCGTACGAGACGGTGCTCGGCGAGGTCACCGCCGACGTGACGCTCCCCGAGGCGGAGATCGAGCCCGAGGACGACGCGACCATCTTCTACACGTCCGGGACGACGGGCCGGCCGAAGGGCGCGCTCGGCACCCAGCGCAACATCACGGGGAACACCTTCTGCCTCGGGTACGCGATGATGGCCGCCGGCCTGCGGGCGGGCCGCTCGCTCGAGGAGGTGTCCGCGCCGCAGCGGCGCGTCACCCTGCTGAACGTGCCGCTGTTCCACGCGACCGGCTGCCACGCGATCCTCGTGGCCAGCGCGATCCTCGGCGGCACCGTCGTGCTCATGTACAAGTGGAACGCCGAGCGCGCGCTGCAGCTCATCGAGCGCGAGCGGGTCACGGGGTTCGGCGGCGTGCCGACGATGGCGTGGGAGGTCCTCACGTCGCCGGAGTTCGACAAGTACGACACCTCCAGCCTCGCGACCGTCTCGTACGGTGGCGCGCCCGCGCCGCCCGCGCTCGTCGAGAAGATCAGGGAGCTCCTGCCGGACCGGGTCCCGAACAACGGGTACGGCCTCACCGAGACGTCGGCGGTGACGGCCTACAATAGCGGGATCAACTACCTGACCCATCCGGACAGCGTCGGGCCGCCGGTGCCGGTGGTGGACGTCAAGGTCGTCGACCCGGCGGGCGAGGAACTGCCCACCGGCGAGGTCGGCGAGCTGCTGGTCAAGGGCCCGAACGTCATCAAGGGCTACTGGAACCGGCCGGAGGACACCGCCCAGGCGTTCCACGACGGCTGGTTCCACACCGGCGACCTGGCCCGCGTCGACGCGGAGGGCTTCATCTACATCGTCGACCGGGCCAAGGACATGCTGATCCGCGGCGGGGAGAACGTCTACTGCGCCGAGGTCGAGGCGGCGATCTACGAGCACCCGGCGGTCGCCGACGCCGCCGTCATCGGGGTGCCGCACGAGGTGCTCGGCGAGGAGGTCGGCGCCGTCGTCCGTCTCCAGGCCGGGATGACCGTCACGCCGGAGGAGCTGCGGGCGTTCCTCGGCGAGCGGATCGCGGCCTTCAAGGTGCCGGCCCACCTCTGGTTCCGCGACGACGAGCTGCCGCGCAACCCCGCCGGCAAGATCCTCAAGACGCGTCTCCGCGCGGAGCTCATCGGCTGAGGACCGATACGCTCGCCTGGTGATCGATCTTCAGCGGCTGGTGGAGGACGCACGGCACGACGGCGTCGGAAAGCTCGTGGTCGGCGCCGTCGTCCACGACGGCGACCGCGTGCTCATCCTCCGCCGGTCCGCCGCGGACGACTTCCTGCCGGGCATCGAGGAACTCCCCTCCGGGGGCGTCGAGGACGGCGAGGACCTCCTCGGCGCGCTCGCCCGCGAGCTCGCCGAGGAGATCGGCCTGCCTGCGTTGCCGCGTCTCGACCCCGGCTTCGTCGCGTCGTTCGACTACGTGTCCGGCTCGGGCCGCCGGGCGCGGCAGTACACCTTCGCGCTCCCGTACGACGGCGGCCCGATCACCCTCTCGGCCGAGCACGAGGCCCACCGGTGGATCTCCCGGGCCGAACTCGCGGCGTCCGACCTCACCGAGGAGTCCACGCGGACGCTGCGCGAGTTCTTCGATTCGGGCGTCAGCCGTCGTGGTCCTGGTTCAGGAAGCCGGTGACGACGGAGTAGAAGTCGTACGGCCGCTCCTCCTGCAGGTGGTGGGAGGCGTGGTCCATGACGTACAGGTGGCCGCGCGGCACCATGCGGGCGAGCATCAGCGGATAGTCGGGCGTGAGGAACGCGTCGTACATCCCCCAGGCGAACAGCACGGGAGCCGTGATCCGTCCCAGCTCGCCGGTGAGGTCCTGCCAGTCGCCGCGCGGGTTGTCCGACGCCGCGGCGAGCGCCATCTCCTCCGGGTCGAGGCTCTGCTGGTGGCGCAGCGTGACGGTCCCGTCCGGGATGGCCTCGGGGTCGTACCACTCCAGCCGCGCCATGAGGTCGCGCATCTTCTCCCACGACGGGCCGGTGCCGCCGTAGTAGGCGTCGCGGGCGTTGCGGCCGCGGCGGGCGCCCTCCGGGAGCGGCGCGAGCGGGCCGTAGAAGGTCGGCATGCTGCCGGTCACGACCAGCGAGCGCACCCGCTCGGGGTACTTCGCCGCCAGGTTGAGCGCGATCGTGCCGCCCCAGGAGTTGCAGACGAAGTCGGCCCTGGCGATGTCGAGCTCGTCCATGAGCGCGACGGTCTTCGCGGCGTGGAAGTCCCACATCGGCCCGGTGATGACGCACTTCTCCGACCGGCCGTACTGGAGGATGTCGACCAGGTAGCAGTCGCGGTCGCGGGCGAACATCGGGGCGACGGGGCCGAAGTCCGACCAGGCCGTGCAGCCCGGTCCACCGCCGTGCAGGAAGATCGCCGGGCTGCCCGAGCCCATGCGCAGGTAGTGGTACTTCACGCCGTCGGCGTCGGCGAACGCCCCCTCGGGAGCCGGCTGGATGTCCATGGCGGGATCCTCGCGCCGCGACGGCCGCGCGCCGAAGCCCGTCGGTCCGCTGAGCGGTCCGCGGACCTTACCGCCGGCGGATACCGTCCGTAGCGTGCGCCTCAGGAAACCATCCGGGAGGTATCGCTTGGAAGCCGTGGCCGCCGCCGTCGACCTCGCCGAACAGCGCGCTCGCGCCCTCATCGGCCGGGTCGAGCGCCGATCGCTCGGGGTCGTGCGCGCGGCCGAGGCCGCGGAGTTCGCGCGGGCCGCCGGCGAGACCTCGCCGCGCCTGATCGACCCGGACGACGCCGGCTTCGTCGTGCACCCGATGTACGTCGTCAGCCTGCTGCGTGGCGCGCCGGGCGCCGACGACGAGGAGTTCCGCCCGGACGGGATGTACCGCGACGAGGTCCCGGGCACCGACGGGCTGGACGTCGCTCTGATGGCCGGTGGCCAGGACGTGCGCTGGATCGCCGACGTACAGCCCGGCGACCGGATCGAGGTACGGCGCACGCTGACGGCGGTCGAACGGAAGGGACGCGGCACCGGTTTCCTGCTGCTGACCGTCGAGAAGACCTACGGCACGGCCGAGCGCGGCGTTCTCGCCGAGGTCACGGAGAGGTTCATCGTCCGTTGACAGACCACCAGATTCCAGCGCAGGACGGCCGCGAGCCGGATCGGCCGACGGCGCCCGGCACGGAGACCACGCCCATCCCGCCGGCACCAGGCGCGGAGACCACGCCCGTACGGCCGGCGCCCGGTGCGGAGACCACCCTCGTCCCGTCGACACTCGGTACGGCGACCACGCCCGTCCCGCCGGTGCCCGGTGCGGAGATCGCGCCTGTACGGGCGGCGCCCGACGCGATCCGGTTGCTGAGGTTCGGCGCGGTCACCCGGAACGCGCACCGCATCCATTACGACGCGGAGTTCGCGCGTACCGAGGGGCTTGACGGCCCCGTCGTGATGGCGCAGCTGCACGGCTGCCTCCTCCACCGGGCCGCGACCGCCTTCGCCGACGGCGACCCCGCCGCCGTCCGCGCGCTCGGGTGGCAGAACCGCGCGCCCGCCCGTCCCGGCGACCGTCTCGTCGTCACCGGCACCGTACGTGCGGTCGACGACGCGACCGGCGAGGTCACACTCGACCTGGAGGAGCGGCTCGACGACGGCACCGTCTGCTGCCGCGGACACGCCGTCGTGGCCCCGCCGTCATGAACGCCCGTGTGCCGCCCCCGCGGGCGTGAACGCCTATGTGTCGCCCCGCCGTCATGAACGCCCGTGTGGCGCCCCCGCCGGCGTGAACGCCCCGCCCGCCGCTCCCGCCGGCGTCACGCCTCGGTGAGGAGCCGCGCGACGCCTGACCGGCTGAAGATCTCCCGGGACGCCAGTGCGATCGCGCCGACGATCCCCGCGTCGCTGCCGAGCTGGCTCGACGTGATGATGAGCTTGCGCGTCGCCAGCGGCAGCGCCTGTTCGTACACCGCGGCGCGGACCCCGGACAGGATCTCGTCCTGGAGCTCGGTCAGTGGGCCGCCCAGCACCAGCACGCGCGGGTTGATCGTGTGAACGAGCATCGCCACGACCTCGCCGATGTTCGCGGCCGCCTGGCGGATGCGGTGCAGTGCCCGGGTGTCGCTGTCCGCCACGAGGCGGGCCAGCTCGCGCGAGGCGTGCAACCGGTCGTCGACCGAGGAGGAGTCGATGCCGAGGTCGGTGAGCACCGCGCGGTAGCTCGCCACGGCCTCCAGGCAGCCGGTCTTGCCGCATCGGCAGACGACGTCGCTTCGCGTGGAGGCGCGGATGTGCCCGATGTCGCCGGCCGCGCCGTCGGCGCCGCGGTGCACCGAGCCGTCCGCCGTCACGATGCCGGCTCCGATGCCCGAGGCGACCTTGATGACCAGGAGCGGCGTGTCGGCCATCTCCTGGGTCGCCTCCCCCAGGGCCATCAGGTTCACGTCGTTGTCGACCGTGACCGGGGCGCCGAACTGCTCGCGCAGGTGGTCCCCGACGGGGTAGCCGTCCCACCCGGGCATGATCGGCGGGCGTACCGCGCAGCCACGGTGGAAGTCGACCGGCGCCGGAAGCCCGGCGACGACGTGGCGCACCGGGACCGAATCGTGGCCGTGCTCGGTGAGCATCGAGCGCAACCGCGCCGTCACGGCGGCCAGCAGCTCCTCCGGGCCGCCTTCGACGGACAGATTGACGATCTCGCGGGCGATGACGGTGCCGCTGAGGTCGGCGATCGCGAGCTGGGTCGCCGCTACGTCCACGTCCGCCACCGCGATCATGCCGGCGCGCGGGCTGATGGCCAGCGCCCGGGGCGGCCGGCCGCGTACCGACTGGTTCGACTCGGTCTCCTCGACGAGCCCGAGGTCGATCAGGGTGTCCACCTGCTGGCTGACGGTCGACCGGGCGAGACCGGTGAGGCGCGCGATCGACGCACGGCTCGTCGCCTCGCCGGAGGCGATCATGCAGAGCACCTTGTGCAGCGCGATCGCCACAGACCCCGGGACCTCATCGGCGGCGACGTTCACCCCTTTTTGCATGCGATCAAACTAAAGACGGCATCTTGTGGCTGTCAATGCACTCAATCATGCTCATAAAACCCGAAAAGTCTCCCGCCTGGAGGTCTGAACGTGGCGCACCCGCGCATTCAAGCGGTCATCATCGGCGCCGGCATGATCGGTTCGGTCCATGCGGCCGCCGTCCGCAGCGTCGGCGCCACCGTGCGCGGCGTCGTCGGCTCCACCCCGAGCCGCTCCGCCGCGCTGGCCGGCGAATGGGACGTTCCCGTGAGCTACCCGGACCTCGACGCCGTACTCGCCGACGACGCCGTCGACGTGGTGCACGTCTGCACGCCGAACTCCTTGCACGCCGACCAGGCGGCGGCCGCGATGCGGGCCGGCAAGCACGTCATCTGCGAGAAGCCGATCGCGACGTCGCTCGCCGACGCGCAGTGGCTCGCCTCGGTCGCCGCGGAGACGGACCGGACGCTGGCCGTGCCGTTCGTGTACCGCTATCACCCGCTGGTCCGTGAGATCCGGGCGCGCCGGTTGAACGGAGAGTTCGGCGCCTGGCAGCTCCTGCACGGCAGCTACCTACAGGACTGGATGCTGGACACCGCCACCGCGAACTGGCGCGTCGACGCCGTGAGCGGCGGGCCGTCACGCGCCTTCGCCGACATCGGCTCGCACTGGTGCGACCTCGTCGAGTGGGTGGCCGGCGTGCGGTTCCACGAGGTGACGGCACGGCTCGGCATCACCAGACCCGAACGCCCCGCGGGCAGCGGCGCGACCTTCGGTGCGCGCGGCGAGGCGAACGGAACGGCCGGTCTGCGGCCCGTCACGACCGAGGACGTCGCAACGATCCTGCTGCGGACCGCGGACGGGGTCCTGGGGTCGCTCACGGTGTCGCAGGTCTCCGCCGGCCGCAAGAACCGGCTCTGGTTCGAGCTCGACGGCGAGGACGGCAGCGCCGTCTTCGACCAGGAGAACGCGGAGTCGGTGTGGCTCGGCGACGCCGGGGGCGCCCGGCTCGTCGTACGGGATCCGAACCAGGGATCGGCCGAGCAGCGCCGTCTGGCCACCCTGCCGGCGGGGCACGCGCAGGGCTACGCCGACTGCTTCCGCGCGTTCGTCGACGACGCCTACGCGGCCATGGCCGGCCGGCGGCCCGAAGGGCTCCCGACCGTCGCGGACGGCGTCCGCTCCGCGCGGCTGGTCGACGCGGTGCTGCGCGCCGACGCGGACCTCACGTGGATCTCGGTGGAATCGTCAGCCGTAACGGACACGAAGGAGATGAGCGCATGAAACTGGGCATGCTGACCGCCTGCCTCCCCCAGCTGACCCTCGAGGAGATCGCCGCCTGGGCCGCCGGTGCCGGATATGAGGCCCTGGAAGTGGCGTGCTGGCCGGACACCGGCGGACGTGACTTCGAGGCCGCGCACCTCCCGGTGGCGAACTTCGGCCCCGCGGACGTCGAACGCACCCACAAGTGCTTCGCCGACCACGATCTCACCCTGTCCGCGCTCGCCTACTACGAGAACAACCTGCACCCGGACCCCGTACGGCGCGCGGAGATCCGGACCCACCTCACCCGTACGATCGACGCCGCCGCCGCGCTCGGCGTGCCGTACGTCGGGACGTTCGTCGGCCGCGACTGGACCAAGCCCGTGCGGGAGAACCTCGCCGAGGCCGAGCCGATCTTCCGGGAGCTCGTCGACTACGCGGGCGAGCGCGGCGTCAAGATCATCATCGAGAACTGCGTGATGGAGGGGTGGCACCCCGACGGGTACCCCGGCAACCTCGCGTACTCGCCGGAGCTGTGGGAGTGGATGTTCTCGCTCGGGCTCTACCTCAACTGGGACCCGTCGCATCTCGTCTGGATCGGCATCGACCCGGTCACGACGATCGCGCCGTACGCCGAGCGCATCGTGCACGCCCAGGCCAAGGACATCCAGCTCGATCCCGCCGCGGTGAACCGGTACGGGTTCTTCGGCAAGGCGGTGGACCGGCCGAACCCCTGGGACGTCGGCTGGTGGCGGTATCGGGTGCCCGGCCGCGGCCAGGTCGACTGGGACGCGGTGGTCGACGCGCTCTACGAACACGGCTTCACCGGGACGCTTTCGGTCGAGCACGAGGACCCCGTCTGGGGCGGCGACGTGACTCGCGTTGAACAGGGCCTCTCGATCGCGCACCGCACCCTGCGCCCGCTCATCGTCGCCTGAATCGGCCGACGGCACTCCATATCACCAAGGAAGGGGAGACACGTGGCGACACCGCCCCAGCACCACCGCATCGGAATCCTCGGGTGCGGCAACATCTTCGACCGCTATGTCACCGGCATGGCCCGCTACCCCGAGCTCGAGATCGTCCGCGTCGCCGACGTCGACGCCGCCAGGGCCGAGCAGGCCGCCGGACGGCACGGCATCCCGGCGTGGGGGAACGACGACGACCTCTACGCCGACGACTCGGTCGACATCGTGGTGAACCTGACCCCGCCGGCGTACCACGCGACCACGATCATCCGGGCGCTCGACTCCGGCCACCACGTCTACGTCGAGAAGCCGATCGCGACCACTGTCGCCGACGCGAGGAAGGTCCTGGCGGCGGCCGACGCCAGTGGGCGCCTCCTCGGCTCCGCTCCGGACACCTTCCTCGGCAGCGCGTGCCAGACCGCGCGGAAGGCGCTCGACGACGGGCTGATCGGCGAGCCCGTCGGCGTCTCGGCGTTCATCCGGCACAGCAGGGCCGAGACCTGGCATCCGGACCCGCGCTTCCTCTTCCAGGCCGGCGGCGGCCCGGTGCTGGACATGGGGCCGTACTACATCGCCGCCCTGGTGAACCTGCTCGGCCCGGTACGGTCCGTGGCGGGAGCCGCCCGCATCGGCGCCCCGACGCGTACGGTGACCGCGCCGGACCGGGCCGTGGACCTCATCGACGTCGAGGTGGCGACCCACGCCTCGGCCGTCCTCGGCTTCGACTCCGGGGTCGTCGGCACGACGCTGATGAGCTTCGACGTCT
This sequence comes from Actinoallomurus vinaceus, assembly GCF_039542055.1. Classification (NCBI taxonomy): domain Bacteria; kingdom Bacillati; phylum Actinomycetota; class Actinomycetes; order Streptosporangiales; family Thermomonosporaceae; genus Actinoallomurus; species Actinoallomurus vinaceus. The sequence goes on along the minus strand of NZ_BAABHK010000005.1, from coordinate 459,288 downwards.
GGGACACCGACCTGCCCGAGATGGAGATCTACGGCACCGCCGGGACGCTCTCGCTCCCCGCTCCGCACCACTTCGACGGCGACGTCCGGGTGAAGCGGCACGGCGACGCGGACTGGTCCGTTTTCCCGCCGGTGGTGGAGCTGTTCGGCGCCGTCGGCACCAAGGAACAGGCGCGCCGCGGTCTGGGCGTCCGGGACCTGGCCGACGCGATCGAGGGCGGCCCGCACCGCGCGAACGCGGCGTTCGCCTTCCACGTGCTCGAGGTGCTGTCCGCGATCGACGGGCCCGGGCAGGGCACCCGGATGGAGAGCACGTGCGAGCGTCCGGCCGGTCGTTTCGAGGAGTGACCGATCCCGCCGGGCGGGTCACCGGCGTCCGTCGGTGACCCCTCCGGTCGTATCGATCACGACCTTGCCGGACGCGTGGCCGGACTCCACGAGCGCGAGCGCGTCGCCCGCCTCGGCGAAGGGGAACACCCGGTGGACGTACGGCTTGAGCCTGCCGGCGGCCACGAGCTCGGCCAGGGCCGACAGCGTCGCCGTGTCACCCACGCGCGTCAGCGGGTGCGCGCCGAAATGCCCGCGCGTCTCCTCGTCGGCCACGGTGAGCACGCGGGTCCGGGCGGTGATGACGCCGGCGACGCCGTGGAGCGCGTCGCCGCCGACGAGATCGAGAACGGCGTCGGCTCCCGCCGGAAGCAGATCCTTCAGGCGGCCCGCGACGTCGCCGCGGTCGTAGGCGACCGGCGCGGCGCCGAGGGACTCGGCGAACGCGCGCTTCGCCTCGCTCGCGGTGCCTACGACGGCGACCCCGCTCATCACCGCCAGCTGGGCCGCGACCGTGCCGACCCCGCCGCCGACGCCCAGGATCAGCAGCGTCTCTCCTGCGGCCAGGCGAAGGTCGGCGAGGCCGTCGTGGGCGGTCCCCGCCGCGATCGGCAGCGCCGCCGCGTCGGTGACGGAGACCCCGTCCGGCAGGCGCGCCGCCCGCTCCGCCGGCACGAGCGCGAACTCGGCGTACCCGCCGCTCCCCCCGACCGTGCTGCCGAACACCCGGTCACCGGCGGCGAGCCCGGAGATCCCGGGCCCGGTCCGTACCACGGTGCCGGCGACCTCACGCCCGAGGACCGCGGGCAGCCGCAGGGGCAGGAAGGCGCGCTGCATACCGGCGCGGACCTTCCAGTCCACCGGATTGACGCCGGCGGCCTCGACCGCGACGAGCACCTCCCCGGCCTCCGGCTCGGGCACGGAGATGTCGAGGAATCGCTGGACGTCCGGCCCGCCGTAGTCGACGAACCCATACGCGAGAGGCATGGCCGTGGACCCTACCCTGCGGGTATCGGTCGGCACGGCGCGCCGTTCCGGTCAGTGAACCGCCGGGAGGGCGTCCGGAGATCGGCCGGAATGGCGAGGCGGGGCCCGGAGTATCGCACCGTTTATGTCGTGGAAAAAACTAAATCCGGCGGCTTGCGGCTGTCTGTGACTCGAACCATGCTCACCAGCTACATAACAACGCCGAACCTCCGGAGGGAGACACCGCCCGCCGGACGCACCCACGACCGATGTTCCGCTCAGCGGACCGGAACGGGATACGCCCGGCCGGTAGGCGACGAACCTGAAGCACAAGGACACGAGCGCGCGAACACCGGACGGCCGGCCACCGAGGCCGTACGACGCTCCTCACCCTCCTCGCCGAGCACAGCCGCCACGTTGACCACCCCTCCCTTCACCACTTCACCGTCATCCTCCAGAACGTCCTGAGGAGTATCGATGTCACTGACCACGTCAGCCTGGCGGCTCCGGTTCGCGGCAGGCGTCGCCGGCGCGACCGTTCTCGCGTCCGCCGCGTGTAGTGCCGCCCAGCAGGGCGCCATCGGAAACTCCACGACCGGCGGCGGCCCGGTGCGCGACGGCGGCACCCTCGTGGTCGGGCAGTCGAGCGACGCCGACCCGGGCTCGTTCCTCAAGACCTCGGTCGGCAACATCCTCGCGGAGTACGCGGTCCTGGAGACGCTGACCATGATCGACACGCGCACGGGACAGCCCAAAGGCGTCCTGGCCTCCTCGTGGACGCTGGGCAAAGACGCCAAGAGCATGGACATCAAGCTCCGCGACGACGTGACCTTCCACAGCGGCCGCAAGCTGACCGCCGACGACGTCATCTTCACGATCCAGAAGGTCCAGGACCCGAAGACCGGGGCGGCGAACCAGTCGATCGCCGAGCAGATCTCCCACGTGGAGAAGAAGGGCGACTCCGAGCTGGCGCTCACGTTCAAGCAGCCGCTGCCGAACATCTTCGACCTGTTCGAGACGATGCCGATCCTGAACAAGGACACCTACGGCGACTACGCGGCGGGCCGGAACGTCGACGGCACCGGGCGCTTCACGTGGAAGTCGTGGACCCCGGGCGGCAAGATCCTGCTCGAGAAGTACGCGAACTACCGCGACGCCAAGAACACCCATCTGAACGCCATCGAGCTCGACGTCATCAAGGACCCGACCGCGATGACCGCGGCGGTCCGCAGCGGGCGTGTCCAGTACGGCACCGGCATGGCGGCGCTGGACTCGAGGAGCCTGAGCAAGCAGCCGGGCTATGCCCTCGTGACGTCCGGCGGCTCGGCGATCCCGCTCGCGTTCGACGTGACCAAGCCGCCGTTCAACAACAAGGCCGTACGGCAGGCGGTCCAGTACGCGATCGACCGCGACCGCATCGTGCAGCAGGTCGAGGGCGGCCAGGCCACGGCGACCAGCCTGCGCTGGAAGCCGTCCACCGTCGGCTATGACGCCGCGCAGGCCAAGCAGTACACCTACCAGCCGGACAAGGCCAAGCAGCTGCTGGCGCAGGCGGGCGTGAAGAACGCCTCGTTCGACATGGTCACGCTCAACACGCCCGAGGCCACCGGCATCTTCCAGATCGTCAAGAACAACCTGGCGGCTGTCGGGCTGAACCCCCGGCCGGTGGTCCTCGCCGTGGCCGACTACGACGCGCGAGTCGCGAAGCAGGACATGGGCGCGCCCGCCTTCCTGATGCTGGCCAGCAACGGCCTGTCCCCGGCGAGCGCCGTGCTGAACCGGCCGGAGCTCCTGCCGAAGGGCAACCTCTCGCACTTCCAGGACCCGGAGTACGGCCGCCTCGTCGACGCGGTCACGAAGGCCACCACCGACACCGACAAGCAGAAGGCCCTGAAGGACTACGACGCCTACTTCAACGAGCAGGCGTTCGCGGTTCCGCTGATCATCCGGCCCACCCTCACGGTGCGCACGGTCGCCGTGAACGGCATCACCCCGACGCAGATGGGCTTCCTCGACATCAGCCGGGCGTGGCTGTCCAAATGACCGGACGAGAGAGCGAGCGACGGTAGGCAGACGATGATCCGGTTCCTGACCCGCAAGGTCCCGTCAGTGGTGTTCGTACTGTTCGCCGGCTCGGTCGTCGCCTTCGCGCTGCCTCGCCTGGCGCCGGGGAACGTCGCCGTCACCCTCGCCGGCGAGAATCCCACCGCGGCCAACGTCGCCGCGATCCAGCGGCAGCTGGGGCTGGATCGGCCGCTCCTGGTCCAGTACTGGGACTGGATCAGCGGATTGTTCCGAGGGGACCTCGGCGAGTCCTACCTCCTGCACCGGAGCGTCGCGAGCGTCATCGGCGACCGCCTCGAGAGCACCGTCGAACTCGCCGTCCTGTCGACGCTGCTGGTCATCCTGATCGGAACCGTCCTGGGCGTGCTGGCCGGGTCGACCGGACGCAACTGGGCGCGGGCGACCCTCGACCTGGCCGGCAGCCTGTTCATCGCCGTGCCGTCGTTCCTCATCGGCGTGCTGCTGATCCTCGTGTTCGGCGTGCTGAACCGCTGGCTGCCGGTCAGCGGCGAGGTCGGCTTCCTGCACGATCCGGCGATCGGCATCCAGTACCTCACGCTGCCGGCGTTCGCCCTGGCGCTGGGACCGGCCGCGGCCGTCGCCCGTCTCCTGCAGACGGAGATGCGCGCGGCCGGGAACGAGGAGTACGTCGATCTCGCGAGGAGTAAGGGAGCGTCCGCCTCGCGGGTCACCATCCGGCACGTGCTGCGGAACAGCGTCGGCACCGCGGTCGTCGCCGTGGGCCTCCAGATCGGGAACCTGCTCGCCGGAGCGGTCGTCATCGAGGCGATCTTCAACCGCAACGGCCTCGGCCAGCTCGTCGTGTCCAGCGTGCAGACGCGCGACTTCACCGTGCTGCAGGTGCTGATCCTCGGTGTCGTCTTCGTCGCGGTGATCTGCCAGATCCTCACCGAGATCGTCCTGGCTGCGCTGGACCCGCGGATCAAGTTGGGAGACTAGGCATGGCAGACGTTCAGCCGGCATCCGCGGCCGTGGCCGTACCGGAGGCGCGCCGGCGACTGAACCCCACCCTGGCCCGTTACCTGTCGGCGTTCCGCACGCCGAAGGGCATGACCGGGCTGGCGATCCTCCTGCTCCTGGGGCTCGCCGCCCTGCTCGCGCCCGTGCTGTTCCCCGGTGGCTACGACCGGCAGGGACGGGCCTCGCTGACCGGGATGTCGGCCGACCACATCTTCGGCGTCGACGAGTACGGGCGGGACATCTTCGTCCGCAGCATCTACGGGCTCCGCATCGACCTGAGCCTGATCCTCACCGCGGTGCCCCTCTGCATGGTGATCGGAACCCTGCTCGGGCTGAGCGGCGCGATCTCCGAACGGCTGGGCGCGGCCGTGCAGCGCGTGCTCGACGTGATCCTCGGCTTCCCGGGCCTGATCCTGGGGATCTGCCTCGTCGCCGTGCTCCGGCCCGGCTGGCCGGCGCTGTTCCTCACGATCCTGATCACCGGCCTGCCCAGCACCGGACGCCTCGCCAGGAGCGCGTGGCTGAGCCAGCAGAACCGGGAGTACGTCCTCGCCGCTCGCGTGCTGGGCGTGTCACGGCGGCAGTTGCTGCTGCGGCACGTCCTCCCGAACGCGATGGACGCGATCGTCGTCAACGGCGCCGTCTGGATGGTCGTCGGCGTCTACATCGAGGCCGGGCTGAGCATCGTCGGTCTCGGCGTGCAGCCGCCGACACCCTCCCTCGGCGTCCTGCTCAACAACGGTCTGCGATTCATTACGCAATCGTCCACGTACATCGTCGGCCCGGCCCTGCTCATCCTGCTGCTCGCGGTCGGTTTCGGCCTGGTATCGGACGCGCTCAACGAGGCGGTGAACCGGCGATGACCCCCGCTGACGGCCGACTTCACGGTGGTGAACCCCCAGTGACCTCTCCTACTCGTCCCGCCGCGGCCGGACGGCCTGCGTCGCCGACGGCCGAGGACGCGCCGCTGCTCCGCGTCGAGGGCCTGCGCACCGAGTTCCGGTTGAAGGACGGCGGCGTCAAGGCCGTCAACGACGTCACCTTCGACATCCGTCCGGGCGAGGTCGTGGGAATCGTCGGCGAGTCCGGATCCGGCAAGTCGGTGACGGTGCGTTCGATCATGCGCATGCTGCGCCCGCCGGGCGAGGTCGTCGCGGGCTCGGTGCGGCTCGACGGGGAGGATCTGCTCACGCTCCCCGAAAAGGAGATGAGGCGCCGTCGCGGCAGCAAGGTGGCGATGGTCTTCCAGGACCCGCAGGCCGCGCTCAACCCCGTCATGACGGTCGGCGACCAGATCGTCGAAGCCATGACCGTGCACGGGGTCGGCCGGAAGGCCGCGCGCGAGCGCGCGATACGGCTCCTCGAGCAGGTCGGCATCCCCGACGTCCGGGCGAAGATCGACCAGTATCCGCACCAGTTCTCCGGGGGCATGCGCCAGCGCGTCGTCATCGCGATCGCCCTGGCCAACGACCCCACCCTGCTGATCGCGGACGAGCCGACCACCGCGCTCGACGTCACCATCCAGGCGCAGATCCTCCGCCTGCTCGCCCGGCTGAGCAGCGAACTCGGCATCGCCATCGCGATCATCACCCATGACATGGGGGTCGTGGCCGAACTCTGCACGAAGGTCGTCGTGATGTACGGCGGCCGCACGGTGGAGAAGGGCACCGTCGAGCAGGTCTTCGAGCATCCACGGCACCCCTACACCGCCGCGCTGCTGGCGGCCATGCCCCGTCTCGACGACGACCGGCTCGGCCGGCCGCTGCCCGCGATCCCCGGCGCGCCGCCGGATCCTGCCGCACTGCCCGCCGGCTGCCCCTTCGCGCCCCGGTGCCGGTTCGCCGAGGACGCCTGCGAGCAGGAACCGCCGGCGATGCTCCCGATCGGCGACTCCGGGCAGGAGGTCGCCTGCGTCGTCGCCCATCGAGACGCCGAGACGCCCATCCGCGACCTTCCCGATCCCACGCAGGTGCCGGTGCCGGACGGCCCGGCGACCGCCGCCTCGACGGCGGATACCGTCGTGCTCGAGGTCCGCGACCTGAAGGTCGACGTCGGCCGGCGGCGCGGGCTGCTCCGTCGCGAGTCCTCCGTGTACGCGGTCGACGGGGTGAGTCTGTCCGTGCAGGCGGGCCGTACGCTCGGGCTCGTCGGCGAGAGCGGCTGCGGCAAGTCGACCCTCTCCCGCAGCATCGTCGGAATCACCCCGATCGCGGGCGGATCGATCCTCGTCGACGGCACCGACGTCAGTGAAAGGCGAGAGCAAAATCTGGCGCGGGTCCGAACGTCGGTGCAGTACCTGTTCCAGGATCCGTACGCGTCGCTGAACCCGCGCCGCACCATCCGGCAGTCGCTGGCCGAGGCGCTCGCGCTCACGGGCGTGGGCGGGCGGGACCGCGAGGCGGCGGCGCGCGACCTGATGGCGCAGGTCGGGCTGCGCGCGGAGCACCTCGACCGCTACCCGCACGCGTTCTCGGGCGGCCAGCGCCAGCGGATCGGCATCGCCCGCGCTCTGGCCCGCCGGCCGCGCACGCTCATTCTCGACGAACCGGTCTCCGCGCTGGACATGTCGATCCAGGCGCAGATCATCAATCTGCTCGGGAGGCTGCAGGACGAGCTGGGGCTCGGATACCTGTTCATCGCGCACGACCTGTCGGTCGTGCGTCACCTCAGCGACACCGTCGCCGTCATGTACCTCGGCCGGATCGTCGAGTACGGCGACGCCGCCGCGGTGTACGGCGCTCCGCAGCACCCGTACACCGCCGCCCTGCTGTCGTCGTCGCCCGTTCCGACGGTCTCGGCGCGGTCGCGGGAGCGCATCGTCCTGCCGGGTGACCTGCCGAGCCCGGCGAACCCGCCGTCCGGCTGCCGGTTCCGCACCAGATGCCCGATCGGGCCGCTGGTGCACGCCGATCGGACGATCTGCGCCGAGGTCGAACCGCAGCTCACCACCACTGCCACCGGACAGCGTGCCGCCTGCCACTTCGCCGGCGAGCTCGCGTCCCGGCCCTAGAGAAATCCCCTGAGAAAGGAATCGACATGTCCGACGGCTCGACCAGCGCGCGGATCGCGCTCAACCCGATCCAGTGGATGGCCAGCGCTGACGGATGGCTTGACCCGTCCCTCGCCCCTGCGCCGGCGGAGCGGCTGTCACTGATCAAACAGGCCGGATTCGACGCCGTCATGGCCGAGGTGCCCGCGGACCTGACCGTGGAGCGGTACCAGGCGCTGCTGGACGAGGCCGGCCTGACGCTGGCGCCCGGCTACGCCGTCTGCCGCTCCGACGGCAGGGACGGCAAGGAGGACGACGTCGTCGCCAGTGCTGCCGCGCTCGCGCGGCAGCACGCGCAGCTGGGCATGACCGAGATCGGCCTGGGTCTCGCCATGGGCAAGGAGGCGCCGCGCGTCCTGCATCCGGCGCAGGCCCACGACGCGGACGAGTCCCGGGTCGAGGCGGTGACGAAGCTGATCGAGCGGATCTGCGACGCCATGCTCGCCGAGGGCGTACGGCCGTCGCTGCACCCGCACGTCGGCACGTGGATCGAGACCGATGAAGAGGCGCGGGCGGTGCTCGAGGCCCTGCCGGCGTCCCGGCTCGGTTTCCTCCCCGACACGGGCCACCTGGCCTGGGCGGGCGCCGACGTCGGAGCGCTCATCAAGGACTACGCCGAGCGGATCCCGTTCGTGCACGTGAAGGACTGCCGGCTCAGCGTCGCCGCCGAGGGCCGTGAGAAGGGCTGGGGATACCAGCAGACCGTCCTCGCCGGGCTGTGGGCCGAGCCCGGCCGCGGCGAGCTCGACCTGACCGGCATCCTGGGCAACCTGCCCAGCGCCTTCGACGGCTGGCTGATCGTCGAGGTGGACCGCCCCGACATCACCGACCCCTACGAGAGCGCGCAGTCCTCGGCCCGCTGGATGCACGGCACGTTCTCGTCGCCGGACCGGAACTAACTCGTCCAAACGTGGTGACGGCGCCGCCCGCTCGGCGGCGCCGTCACCACGAAGGTCGAGCCGGGTCAGTCCATCGTCAGGGCGACCTTGCCGACCGCCGCGCCGGTGCGCAGCCGTTCGACGGCCTCGTCGATCCGGTCGAGGCCGTACCGCTCGACGTTCAGGGTCAGGTCCCCGGCGGTGATCTCGGCCAGGAGGCGCTCCCCCACCTCGGCGAGGCCCCCGGCGCGGGACATCAGGTTGACCGGAAGCACCGCGACGTCGGCGAGCAGGAAGTCCGCCAGGTCGACGGTGAACTCCCGCCCCGCCGAGTAGCCGACCAGAGCGGCCCGGCCGCCCGGCCGTACGAGCGGGAGCGCGGCGGCCAGCACCGGCCCGCCGACGGTGTCGACGAGAGCGTCGACCGCGCCGCCCAGGGCCTCTTCCGAAAGGTCGGCGGCGAGGATCGCCTTGGCTCCCGCGGGGACGTGGGCCAGCTTGGCCGGGCGGCCGACGACGCCGATCACTTCCGCGCCCGCCCGTACGGCCAGCTGCACCGCCACGGAGCCGACGGCGCCCGCCGCGCCGGTCACCACGACGCGCTGTCCTTCGCCGATCGCGGCGACGTCGTGCACGGCCGCCCAGGCGGCACCCGCGGCGGAGAAGAAGGAGCAGGCGACGGCGGGGTCCGCCCCGTCCAGCGTGGCGGCGGCGGCCTTGTCGGGCACGACCACGTGCTCGGCCCAGCAGCCGTCCCGGCGCAGCCCCAGGCCCGAGCCCCGCAGGAGCACCAGGGAGCCCTCCGGGTGGACGTCCGATTCGACGACCGTGCCGCACGCGTTGGTGCCGGGAACGAACGGCGGCTCGGGAAGAACGCCGAACCGGCCGTCGACGATGTTCAGGTCGAGGTGGCCGACGGCCGCGGCGTGCACCCGGACGAGCGTCTCGCCCGGCGACCGTACTGGCACGGGCCGCTCCACGATCCGTGGCGGCGACCCGAACCGCTCGACGATGAGCGCGCGCGAGCTCTCTTCGGTCACAGTTTCACTCCATATCGGCGGAGAACACGGGAGGAGACGATACGCAGCACCCGGTCGAAGACGAACCCGAGGATGCCGAGCGTGATGATGCCGACGAACACCCAGTCGATACGACCGTAGTTCCGCGACGTCCAGATCAGCGCGCCGAGGCCGACCTGCGCCGCCACGATCTCGGCCGAGACGATGGTCAGGAAGCTGTTGCCCATGGCCAGGCGGGCGCCGGTGACGATGTGCGGCACCGTGGCGGGCAGCACGACGCTCCGCATGACCTGCCAGCGGCTCGCGCCCAGGCTGGTGGCCGCGCGGAGCTTGGACTCGTTGACCGACAGCACGCCGGCGATGGTGTTCAGCGTGACGATGAAGACGGACGTGTAGAAGATCAGCACGACCTTCGACGACTCGCCGATGCCGAGCCACACCACCGCCAGGGTGACGAAGGCGACCGGCGGGATGAACCGGAAGAACTCGATGTACGGGTCGAGCAGCTGCCGGATCACCGTGAGGCGGCCCATGAGCAGGCCCACGGGCACGCCGACGACCAGTCCGAGACCCCAGCCGATGAGGATGCGGCGACTGGAGGCGATGACGGAGTTCAGCAGCGTGCCGTCGGACGCGAGCTCCTTGGCCGCCTTGACGGTCTGCGCCGGCGAGGCGACGAGCGCGGAGCCGTACCGCATCGCGACGAGTTGCCAGACCCCGATGCCGATGGCGATGGAGATCAGGTACATGCCGACGGTACGGAGCCGGCCGGACGCCACGGATGAGCGCCGGGTCCGGGGGGCGGTGTCCGTCCGCTTGACGGCGTCGACGGTGGTCATCGGTCCTCCTCTCCGGTGGCGAGCCCCTGCTCGCGCAGGGCCGCGCGGACCTCCTGGCCGATGTCCTGCCGCAGCTTCTGGTGCAGCGCGATCGCCTCCGGTGACGTCTCGTCGCGGGGCCGGGGCAGCCCCACGTCGTAGATGTTCTTGATCGTGGCCGCCGGGCCCGCCGTCATGACCGCGATGCGGTCGGCGAGGATGATCGCCTCGTCGATGTCGTGGGTGACGAACACGACGGTGCACCCGGACTCCCTCCAGATGCGGTCCATCTCCTGCTGCATGACCTGCCGGGTCTGGGCGTCCAGCGCGCCGAACGGCTCGTCCATGAGCACGATGCGCGGCCGGTTCGCCAGGACCCGGGCGATCTGCACCCGCTGCCGCATGCCGCCCGACAGCTGGCCCGGGAACTTGCCGGCGAACTTGCGGAGGCCGACGAGCCCGAGGTACTCGTCGGCCAGGGCGGCCTGCTCTGCTCGGGACATGCCGCGCATGCGGGGGCCGAACGCGACGTTCTGCCGCACGGTGAGCCAGTCGAAGAGCGCTTCGCTGCTCTGGAAGACCATGCCGCGTTCCGGCGACGGCCCGGTGACGGGCCCTCCGTCCACGGAGACGGTGCCGGTCGTGGCCGGAGTGAACCCGGCCAGCGCGGACAGCAGCGTCGACTTGCCGCACCCGCTCGGGCCGAGCAGGCACAGGAACTCGCCGGCGGCGACCTCGAGGGAGATGTCATCGACGGCGTGGTAGGAGCCGAAGCTGATACTCACGCCCTCGATGCGCGTGGCCGCGCCGCGGGCGGCCTCTTGGTCGATCTCGGTGGTCAACGCGTCCTCACTTCCCCTGGTGCTGGGAGAACCAGTTCTGGAGTACGGCGGCGTTCACGTCCGGCTTCGCCTTGACCTTGCCGGTTTGGAGGAAGAAGTCGGCGGTCGCCTCGTACCCCTTCAGGTCGGCGGCGGTGATGTCCCGGACCCCGAAGTCGATCTCATTGATCGCGGCGACGGTCTGCGCGGTCGGGACCTTCGCGGCCTTCTGCGTCGCCTGCGCCGCGGCCTGCGGATCGCTCTCGGTCAGCTTGGCGGCCTCGTCGATCGCCGCGGCGACCTTGGCGGCCGTGCTCTGGTTGGCGCTCAGCCACTTGTTTCCGCTGATGAGCCACTGCACGTAGGACAGGCCGTAGTCCCCCGTCGTCTGGACGATCTTCCCGCCGAGCTGCGCGCCCTTGGTCGGCCACGGCTCCCACAGGACGTACGCGTCGATGCCGCCCTTCTGCAGCAGCGCCGGGATCTCCGGCGGGTCCGCGGTGACGAACGTGACCTTCTTGGGGTCGATCTTCTTGGACTGAAGGAAGCGCGTCGCGGCGAGTTCGGACAGGCCGGGGACGACCGCCATCTTCTTGATCTGCGACGGGTCGCCGATGTTCTTGCGTTCGACGACCTTCAGGTACTTCCCGGAGTGCTCGTAGACGAGGAGCGCCCGAAGGTCGGGGTTCGCCTGGAGGGTGCCGATCGCCGTCGTGTCCGAGCTGCCCGCCAGCTGCACCTGGCCGGAGGCGATTGCGTCGACGGCGTCGCCGCCCTTGCCGAACTGCACGACGTCGACGTTGACCCCGTGCTTGGCGAACAGCCCTTTCTCCTGGGCGAGGAAGATGGGCGCGTACGACGGGTCGATGCCGACCGCGAGGCGGACCTTCGGCCCGGCGGCGTTTCCACCGGCGCCCGCGGAGTCGGTCGTGCCGGCGCCGCAGGCGGAGATGGTCGTGATCAGTGCGATGACGGCGGCGGCGGCGCGCCAGGGGATGTGCCGTGCTTTCAAAGAGCACCTCGATGGCAGTAGGCCGGGAACCCCGGCGTGGTTGCGGCGTTGGCCGAAGTTCGTCGAACCGTAAGGTCGCCGATGCCCTCGTCGCATGACCGGAGGTCCACTCACCGGAACGTCACACGACTGTCACGTGCGACGACGCCCAAGCCGCGTGGTCTGCTCAGCGAGACGTTTCCGTAGGCAAGTCCACGGCGGCGGCCGATCATCTCCGCATCCCCTCACAAAGGAAATGCGGAGGACGACGAGATGACCGAACCCGACGCGCCAGCCCGGGAGGACGGGGGCGCCCGCCGGCCGGAACGCCGGCCTCGACGGTCGGACCGGCCCGGGCGGCAGGACTGGTCGTCCTGGCCTGAGTACGACGCGGCCGCCGCCGGCTTCCGCGGGTACTGGTACCCGGTCACCTGGTCCAGCCACGTGACCGGCAAGCCGACCGCCGTCACCCTCTGCGGCGAGAAGATCGCGCTGGTCCGCGACTCCGGGCAGGTGTACGCGCTGCACGACCGCTGCCCGCACCGCGGCGTCCCGCTCTCCCTCGGCGACCAGCAGTTCCCCGGAACGCTCAGCTGCCCGTACCACGGGTGGACGTTCCGCCTCGGCGACGGCCAGCTGTGCGCGGTCATCACCGACGGCCCCGATTCCCGTATCCGCGGCAAGCTCGGGGTGCGGACCTACCCGACCGCCGAACGCCTCGGCATGGTGTGGGTGTACGTCCCGCTCGGCGACGAGGAACCGCACCCGATCGACTCGCAGCTGCCCGAGGAGCTCGTCGAGAACGCCTTCATGATGGGCGGCCGGATCGAGCCGCGGGCCGGGAACTGGCGGTTCGCGTGCGAGAACGGCTTCGACGAGGGGCACGCGAAGTACCTGCACCGGACGTCGCTGTGGCGGCTGTTCAAGGCGATGCCCACCTGGAACATCACCAGGATCGTGCCCGAGGGCCGCTGGATCTTCCGGGTGCAGGACGAGGTGCACTGGGAGGCCGACTTCCCCGGCGTGGGCCGGTGGACGAGCAAGCGCTGGTGGAAGATCCAGCCGCCGAAGGAGACCTTCAACCTCGGCAACACCGGCAAGCCGAAGAAGGTCGACCCGGTGATCGAGTCGCGCGGGTTCCCCGGCTTCGCCTCGCTGTCCATGCCGGGCGTGCTGCGCATCGCGTACCCGAACTTCATCCACTACGAGTTCTACGTCCCGGTCGACGCGGACAACCACCAGTACGTCGGCGTGATGGTCAACTTCACCGAGGGCTGGAAGACCCTCGGCTTCTACGCCAAGTACCTGGGCGCCATCCGCTGGCTCTTCCACGGCCAGTTCTCCGGCCAGGACGCCTGGATGGTCGACGTGACGGACGCGCCGCCGGAGAAGCTGTACCGCCCCGACGTCTCGCTGACCGCCTGGCGGACCCTCGCCGAAGAGGAAACCGCCAAGAAGCGGGCCGAGCTCGGCGCCAAGTGACCCACGAGGAGTATTCGTGCGACGTACCCTGCTGACCTTGATCATCGGCGCCGGCCTGGCCGCCGCCGCCCCCGCGCTCTGGCGCTGGATCGCCCGTACGAGCAACACCCAGGTCCACCGGATCAACCAGTGACCCAGGGCACCGGACTTGAAGGCCTGGACGAGCGGCGCCGGGCGCAGGTCGAGGCGGCGTGGCGGCACGTCAGCGCCGACCGGCTGCGCGAACTGATCGTCGGCCTCGTCGACGTGCCGAGCCCGACCGGCGACGAGGGGCCGCTCGCGGAGCACATCGCGGGCGTCCTGTCCGGCGTCGGGATCACCGCGGCGGCGCAGCCGCTCGACGACCGGCAGGCCAACGCCTGGGGGCGGCTGCGCGGCGACGGCACCGGCCCCGACCTGATGCTGTACGCGCCGATCGACACGCTGACGACCGGCGACGAACGCGAGGACGTGCCGTGGATCGGCCCGGAACTGCGCCCGGACATGCGGCCCGCCGCCCGGGTCCACGGCGACCTCGTGACGGGGCTCGGCGCCTCGAACCCGAAGGGGCACGCCGCCTGCGTGCTGATGGCCGCCGAGGCGATCCACCAGGCCGGGCTCCCGCTGGCCGGGGACCTGCTGGTGGCGTTCGGCGCGGGCGGCATGCCCACGAACGCGCTGCCGGGCGGTACCCGCCGCAACACCGGCCAGGGCGCCGGCTGCTCCTTCCTGCTCGAACAGGGGCACTGGACCGACTTCGCGGTGATCGCCAAGCCCGGCTGGACGGTCTCCTGGGAGGAGGTCGGGCTGACCTGGTTCGAGGTGACGGTCCGCGGCATCCACACGTACGTCGGGTCGCGGCACCGGCTGCCGTACGACAACGCGATCGCCCGCGCCGGCGAGGTCGCCGCGCGGCTCGAACGCTGGTTCGCCGAGTACAGCGAGCGGCACACCGACGGCACGGTCGCCCCGCAGGGCATCGTGGCCGCGGTCGAGGGCGGCTGGCCGCGCATGGCGTCGGTCACCCCCGCCGCCTGCCGGCTGCTGGTCGACCTGCGGCTCAGCCCCCGTACGACCCCGATGGAGGCGAAGCGGGAGTTCACCGCCGCGCTGGAGAAGATCCGCGCCGACCTTCCCGGGACCGAGGTGACCGCGGAGATGGTGCTCGCCATCCCCGGCACCGCCTCCGACCCGGAGATGTGGGTGTCCCGCAGCGCGATCGCCGCCTGGGAGGCCCTGGAGGGTCGCGAGCACGAGGTGATCCGCGGCAACAGCGGCGCGACCGACGCCAACATCCTGCGGAACCGCGGCATCCCGACCGTACGGATCGGCATGCCGAAGGTCACCGACGCGCCCTTCGAGATCGACTTCGCCATGGGCATGAACACCGTCGACGTCCGGGAGATGGAGCGTCTCACGAGGCACCTCATCCGCACGGCGGTGGACACGATCACCCGTTCCCGCTCGGAGGTGGGGCTATGACCGACATCGTGCTGGGAGTCGGCGCGTCGCACAGCACGCTGATGAACACCCACTGGGAGGAGACGGTCCACAAGGACGAGGCCGGCCGCTTCCGCGACGCCCTGTACGCCGCGCGCGACGAGCTCGCCGCCGCGCGGCCGGACACCGTCGTCATCGTGGGCTCGAACCACTTCCGCGGGTTCTGGCTCGACCTGATCCCGAGCTTCACGATCGGGGTCGGCGAGTGCGTCGCGAGCGGCGAGTCGGGCACGCCGAAGGGCCCGCAGCCGGTCGACGAGGACCTGGCCCGGCACATCGCGGGCACGCTCGTCGACGGCGGCCGCTTCGACGTCGCGTTCTCGGCCCGGCTGCAGATCGACCACGGCCAGTCGCACGCCATCCAGTACCTGCTCGACGGGCTGGACGTGGAGATCGTCCCGATCGTCGTGAACGTCTTCGCGCCTCCGCTGCCCGCCCTGGCCCGCTGCGACGCCCTCGGCGGTGCGATCCGGGACGCCATCGCGGCGTTCCCCGGGGACCGCCGCGTCGCCGTCATCGGCTCCGGCGGCCTGTCGCACCGGCTCCCCTGGCCCGACTGGCGCAGCCCGGACGGCGAGGACGAGGAGTTCATGGTCCGGGCGTGGCTCGACGGACGGCACAACTGGCAGGACTACGACGCCCGCCGCCGCCAGATCATCAGGGCCGCCCAGGCGGCGATCAACCCGGAGTTCGACGACGAGCTCCTGACCATGGTCGAGAAGGGCGAACTGCACCGGATCACCGCCTACACCACCGAACGCCTCGAAGAGGTCGCCGGCAACGGCGCCCAGGAGGTGCGCACCTGGCTGGTCATGGCCGCCGCGCTCGGCCACGCACCCGGACGCCGCCTCGCGTACGAGGTCATCCCCGAATGGCTCACCGGCATGGGAGTCGCCGTCATCGACCCCGCCCCCCACGGAAAGGTCTCGCGATGAGCATCTGGAACGCACTGGCCGGCCTCGACTACCGGCACACCTACGTCGACGCGGGCGGCATCACCACCCGCGCCCTGCAGGCCGGCCCCGAGGACGGCGAGCACGTCGTCTTCCTGCACGGCACCAGCGGCCATCTGGAGGCGTTCGTCCGCAACATCCCCGCGCACGCCCACCTCTACCGCTGCCACGCGATCGACATGCTCGGCCACGGGTACACCGGCAAGCCGGACGTCCCGCAGGAGATCCCCGCGTACGTCGACCACCTGATCGCCTACCTGGACGCCGTCGGCGCCGAGCGCGCGCACCTGGTCGGCGAGTCGCTCGGCGGCTGGGTGTCGTCGTGGATGGCGAGCGAGCACCCGGAGCGGGTCGCGTCGCTGCAGCTGCTGTGCATGGGCGGGACCAGGGTCAACCCGCAGGTGATGGAGCGCCTCAAGAAGTCCACGACCGCCGCCTCGCTCGAGAACGACATCGAGCTCACCCGCAGCCGGCTGCGGCTGCTGTGGGCCGAATGGGACGAGGAGTTCGGCGACGAGCTCGCCGAGACGCGCTACGCCATCTACCACCGGCCGGAGTTCCAGAAGAACCTGCCGAACCTGCTGGCCCTGCAGGAGGTGGAGATCCGCGAACGCAACCTGCTGCGCCCGGACCGGATGGCCCGGATCAAGGCCCCCACGCTCGTCGTCTGGGGGAACAAGAACCCGTTCGGCGACGTGCCCGAGGCCCAGGCGATCGCCGACGCGATCCCGGGCGCCCGCTTGGAGATCTTCAACGAGTGCGGGCACTGGCCCCAGCACGAGCAGGCCGACCGCTACAACCCGATGAGCCTCGCCTTCCTCGCGGAGGTGCGACAGGGCGACGCCGCATGAGCCTCCGGAAAGGCTACGCCGACACCCCGTTCGGACAGCTCCACTACGCCGAATGCGGCTCCGGCTCACCCGTCGTGCTCCTGCACCAGACGCCCCGATCGTGGGACGAGTACCGCGAGGTGCTGCCGCTGCTCGGCCGTACGCACCGCGCGATCGCCATGGACACGATCGGCTTCGGCGCGTCGGCACCGGTCGCCGAGCACCGCATCGAGAACTACGCCGCCGCCGTGGTGGCGTTCCTCGACGCCCTCGGCCTCGACCGTACGGCCCTGGTCGGGCACCACACCGGCGGCGTCGTCGCGATCGAGGTGGCGGCGCGCGCGCCGGAGCGCGTCGAGCGCCTGGTGCTGTCGTCCACGCCGTACGTCGACGCCGCCGCCCGCGAGATGCGGCGGCACCGGTCGCCGATCGACCATGTCGAGGTCGACCCGGACGGCGGGCACCTCACCGAGCTGTGGCGACGCCGGCAGGCGTTCTATCCCCCGGACCGGCCCGACCTGTTCACCCGGCTGGTCCGGGACGCGCTGGTCGTCGGCCCGGACATGGAGAAGGGCCACGAGGCGGTCAGCACGTACCGGATGGAGGACCGCATCGGCCTCGTCCGCTGCCCCGTGCTGTGCATCGGGGCCTCGGCGGACCCGTTCAGCTTCCCCGAGCTGAAGTCGCTGTCGTCACGTTTTACCGACCCGACCGTTGCGGTGGTCGAGGGCGGCATGGTTCCTTTGATGGAACTTCACCCCTCCGAGGTGGCCGATCTGATCGTGAGGTTCGCGCGATGACAGTGGTTCCGTTCGCCCGCACCGACGTGGCCGCCCAGATGGACCCCCAGAACGCCGCCGACGCCGACGCGATGAACTCCGTCCTCGGCAAGGCGCGCCTGATCCTCGAGGCCTTCACCGCCGAGGACGACGCCCTGTCGCTGGCCGAGCTCGTCCGCCGGTCCGGGGTGGCGAAGGCCAGCGTGCACCGTCTCGCGCAGGAGCTCCTCGCCTGGGGCGTCCTGGAGCGTTCGGGCACCCGCTACCGCCTCGGCCTGCGACTGTTCGAGATCGGCCAGCGCGTGCCACGGCAGCGGACCCTCCGGGAGGCCGCCCTCCCCTACATGGAGGACCTGCTGATCGCCACGCAGGAGACCATCCACTTCGCCATCCAGGACGGCCTGGAGGTGCTGTACGTCGAGAAGCTCATCGTGCATCGCGGCCTCAACAAGCAGTCGCGCGTCGCCGGCCGCCTGCCCCTGTACTGCACCGCCACGGGCAAGGTGATCCTGGCGTTCTCCCCCGCGTCCCTCTTCCAGGAGGTCGTACGGAACGAGCTCCGGCCGCTCACCCGGAAGACCCTGGTCCAGCCGGGGCTGCTGCGCGCCCAACTGGAGAAGGTACGAACGGACCGCTACGCCCTGGAGGTCGAGGAGACCCGGCTCGGCTACATGAGCGTCTCCGTCCCCGTCTTCAGCACCCCCACCACCCTCGCCGGCGCACTGTCGATCACCGCGCCGACGTGCCGCATGAACCTCGGCCGCTTCACCGGCGCTCTGCGCACCGCCGGCCTCGGCATCTCCCGCACGCTCCAGTCCTCGGCCTGACAGTCGTGTGATCCGTCCTCACCGCGGCGCGAGTGCGGCGAAGGCTTCGTCCAGGAGGTCGACGAGGTCGAGTCGGCCGTCGGAGGCGGTCCAGTGGTCGAGGGCGACGTTCAGACAGTCCAGTGCCGCGGCGGCCCGTACCGACTGGCCGAGCGTCGCGGGCCGCGAGGAGCCGGAGCGCTCGGCCAAGGCCTGGGCCAGGGCGGGACGCCAGCCGTGCTGCTTCTCCAACTGCCGCGCGCACAGGGCGGATGTGCCCCGGACGAGACGGGTCATCGCCAGGGAGCTGACCGGGTCCTCGCGATAGCGGTCGAGAACGGTGTCCAGCGCACGCCGCAGCGCCGTCCAGTCGTCCTCGTCGGCGGGGCGGGCGCGTAGGGCGGCGGCGACCTGGTCGCCGTGGGCGTCGAAGGCGCTGAGGACGGCCTCTTCCTTGCTGCCGAAGTAGCGCAGGAAGGTGCTGCGGGACACCCCGGCGGCCGTGGCCAGGTCGTCGAGGGTGACCTTCTCGAAGCCTTCGCGGCGGAACAGGTCGAAGGCCACGTGGGCCAGCTCGGCCCGGACGGCGGCCCGTGCGATGTCCCGCGTGTTCGTCGTCACCCTGCGATGGTACCTCGTTCCTGAACCCGACTTGCAGGTATGGATCCTGGTGGCTAACGTGACACTGAGTTTCATAAGAGATATCAATGTTCACTGCGGAGCCCGCTGATCTGCTGAAACGGAGGCCGAACACCGTGACCGGCACCCTTGGACTCATCGGCAGCGGCATGATCGGCAGCGCGCTCGCACGCCTCGCCGTCGCCGCCGGCCTCGACGTCGTCCTGAGCAACTCCCGCGGCCCCGAAACCCTCGCCGACCTCGTCACCGACCTCGGCGAGCACGCACGCGCGGCCACGCCCGCCGAAGCCGCAGCGGCCGGCGACCTCGTCGTGGCGACCGTTCCCCTGAACGCCTACGACCGGCTCCCCGCCGCCGCCCTGGCCGGCAAGACCGTGATCGACACGATGAACTACTACCCGGAGCGCGACGGCCGCATCGCCGAACTGGACGCGGGAACGCTGACCTCCAGCGCCCTCGTGCAGCGGCACCTGGCCGACTCTCACGTGGTCAAGGCGTTCAACAACATCGACTTCCGCCGCCTGTTCACCGGCGCCCGGCCCGCCGGCGCCTCCGACCGCAGCGCCCTGCCCATCGCCGGCGACGACGCGGCCGCCAAGGCGCACGTGGCACGGCTGCTGGACGCCCTCGGTTACGACGCGGTGGACATCGGCGTGCTCGCCGACAGCTGGCGCAGCGAGCCCGGCACCCCGGTCTACGTCACGCCGTACATGGCGGAACGGCCCGCGGGGATGAGCCGGGAAGAGGCACAGCGCTGGTTCTTCGAGACTCCGGGAGTTCCGGTGCCCGCCGACCGGGTAGGGGAACTGACCGACACGGCCGTCCGGGGCCCCGCGGGCGGCTCCCGCGCGGCCATCGCCGGGGACTGAGCCCCGGTTCCGCGCCGGATTCAACGAAGAGGGACACCCATGACCGCTGTACACGGATCGTCCGTCGACATCCCCACCCAGGACGGGACCGCCGACGCCTACCTGACCCACCCCGCCGACGACACCCCACGCCCCGCCGTCCTGTTCTACATGGACGCCTTCGGGCTACGCCCGCATCTGGAGAAGATGGCGGACCGTCTCGCCTCGGCCGGCTACACGGTCCTGGTCCCCAATGTCTTCTACCGCTACGGGCGGGCGCCCGTGGTGGAACTGCCCGAGTTCATCGACCCGGCCCAGCGCCCGGAGATCATCCAGAGCATCCGCCCGGCCGCGGTGTCCCTGACTCCGGAGGCGGCCATGCGTGACGCCGGCGCCTACCTCGACTGGCTGGCCGGCTCCCCCCTGACCACCGACGGCCCGGCGGGCATCACCGGCTACTGCATGGGGGCCGGCCTGGCCCTGCGCACCGCAGGCGCCTACCCGGACCGGGTCGCCGCGGCGGCCGGCTTCCACGGCGCCCGTCTCGCGACGGACGCGCCGGACAGCCCCCATCTGATCGCCGACCGCATCACCGCCGAGTTGTACTTCGGCCACGCCGACCAGGACGCCGCCCTGCCCCCGGAGCAGATCGACCGCCTCGACAAGGCCCTCACCGCCGCGGGCGTCCGCCACCGCGGCGAGGTCTACACCGGCGCCCACCACGGCTTCACCCAGGCCGACACCGCCATGTACGACGCCGAGGCGACGGAACGCCACTGGACGGCCCTGCTGGACCTCCTCGGCCGCAACCTCTGACGCCGCCGAACGACCCGGGCCCTCCGCCGTGTCTATCGGTACAGGTCGGCGTGGTCGACGGCCCAGCGGGCGAACGTGCGGCCCGGATGGCCAGTGATCTTCTCCACCTCCGGCGAAATCGTGGGCGTTGCGCCGACCGATGCCCGCCAGGCACCGAGGATCACGTCGAAGAACCGCGGTGGCATGAACCGTCCGAAGAACTCCCGGGCTTCCGCCTCGGTCTGCTCCACGACGCTCAGCTCGCGCTCGATCGCGACGCCGATGGCCGCCACCTGCTCGCGCAGGGTGATCCGCTCCGGCCCGGTGAGTACCGGTGCGGCATTGTTCAGCCGGTCGGTGGTCAGCGCAACCACGGCGACATCGGCGATGTCCTTCTCGTGGATCGGCACCTGCACCGAGTCCGGATAAGGCAACGGGACGGTGCCGCCGGCCCTGATGGTGTCCCGCCAACCCGAGGCGTTGGCGGCGAACGTATCCGGGCGCAGGAACGTGTACGTCAACCCCGACGCCGCGAGGGGCCTCTCAATCCTCCTGAGGAGGCTGGCCCCGTTGAAGTCGTCCTCCACGCCCTCGGCCGCCGCCGAGGACGCCGACAGCAGCACCACGTGCTCGACCCCTGCCTCCGACAACACCGCGACCAGCGCGTCCGGATCCTGCACGCGCGGGTATAGGAACACCCGCTCCGCTCCCACGAGCGCCGCCCGAAGGCTCTCCGGCTCGTTCAGATCCGCCCGCACCACCTCCACACCCGCCGGGAAGACCGCCCCACTCGGATTCCGGCTGGTCACCCGCACCCGTATCCCGCGCTCCAGAAGTCCGTCCACCACATTGCCGCCTACGCGCCCGGTCGCCCCGGTGATCACCACGGTCATGTCCCAGCCATACCGCGGCATCGCCTCCGCAACAAGCCCTCGCCCCCGCGAGGAGACCCGGGAGACGCGACGAAGTGGCGCTGTTGACTGACCGGTACACGGTGGACCCAGAGGAACTCACCGACCAGCTCATCGACGCCGAGCGCGAGAAACGCGGTATCCGCGCCGCGCGGTAGCGGATTCACCCTTCAGGCCACTGTGTGTTACGGGTCGGCTTACTTTTATTTGAGAAACGTTGCCGTATCCAGGAAATGATAGTGCCGGACACTGACATTGTCCGACACTGAGGCAAAGAGTGACGAGGCTACGATGCGGGTCAGATAACTGGATCCGCTGGAAGCGCGACCGTCTCTGCAGAGCACCTGTTTATCTCCGATTTCTGCAGTACATGCGTTATCGCTGTTCTCAGGAGGTGTGCCATGACATCGAGCTCTACAGGTACGCACGTTGAATCGGAAGACCATCCGTGGAGCGTCTATATAGCCGACCATCCACAGCGCACGGAGTCGCACTGGTTCACGGAGGCCAAGCGCACGGCCCACAAGATACTGGCCGACTCGGGCCAGGACAGGCTCCCCTACGGCCCCGGGCCGTGGGAGATGCACCATGGAGGGAGTCTGTGGGTCCGCTCGGCGAACGGCTGGCAGATGTACCTCGCACGGGCCGGCATCGAATGGAGCACGCAATTCTGCGCCGACCCGGTGAAGGTCGACCGACTGCGCCGTGATGCGTTGACGCTGGTCACCGCCTTCCCTAATACCCTGCCCGCTCTCGCCGACCTTGGTTACGACGAGGCGGAACAGATCCTCAACGAGGAGATCAAGGACGCTGACGGCATCGCCCGCTACACCGATTCGCTGTTCAACAGCTGCGTCCCGCTCACCAAGAGCGACCACCAGGGCATCCTGCCCAAAGCGGCCGGCGAGCACCACTACCCATGGCCCGTCAAATCCGCCGACTTCTTCCGCCGCGACGACTTTCAGCTATGGGTCACCCTGCCCGACGGCACCCACGGCGCCGTCACACCGCTGGCACCGCGAGGCTCCGGCGACGGCAGAGTGCGCCTCGTCTACGCCCGCCACGGCACATCCCAGGGCGACGCGATCGCCACAGCCCAGCGCGAGCACAAAGCCGTCATCCTGCCTCCAGACCACCCGCTCGCCCGGCAGGCCTACGCGCGGCAAACCGGCTGACGCCATCCGATTCGATTCGGCCCGTCGAGGTGAGCGAGGTAGCCGCCGGGGGTCAGCCGACCAAGCGCACGCGCGCAGAATAGCCCTGCTCCTCGGCGGGCGACTACCTTGGCTTCGGGGCGCCGCCGGGATCCGGATTCGGCAGCCTACTTCTTGCCCTGGTTGACTTTGCAGCCTGCGGCACGGAATGGCATGCGGTCGCAACTGGGCGGGAACTTCTGTCCCAGAGGCCGAGCGGCTTCCGGGACAGGAGGATGTGCTCAGGACGCGGGTGGGAGACTGAGGTTCAGGGTGGCGATATCGCCCTTGGTCACGTGGACGACGGTCGCGTCCTGCCAACTGGATGCCTGGCGGTACCAGGTCCAGCCGTGTCCGCTGACCCAGAACTCGATCTTGATGTCCTGTGTAGCGAGTCCGGTGAAGCTGTAGTTGGCGGACGTTTGGGAGGAGTCGCCGATCTGGTCGCCGGTCTGGGCATTGAACAGTTTGACGTCGGTACCGCCCTGCACCGGCTGGCCGTTCTGGTCCTGGACCTGGCCCTGAAGCTGACCACCCTGCGGCAGTACGACATTCGGACCGGGCGCGCTCTGGCCCGCTGTCACCGGATAGAGCTCGGCCGACTTCCGATCAGAGCCACCCGCCCACACGCTGGCGTATGTACCACTGCCGTCAGTGATCTTTACAGGCCAGGCGTACGGGCCAAGGCCAGAAAGGGTGTAAGTGCCATCCGCGCTCACGGTCGCGCTGTCCAGCGGAAAGGTTGACACGGAGGTCTGGTTCGCGGGGGGCGGGGTCGAGGCGTCTCCCGCGTGTACGACGCCGGAGAGTGAGCCCGGACGATCCAACAAGATCTTCCCGATGTTGGTCACCGTTCCCGGCTCGGCGTGGATTTGCAGCGCCGTGTACTGAGAGCCGGTTCCCCCGTTTGCGCCGACCCACTGGATTCCGTAACCGAGGAACAGCGGATCGACGAAAAGGCTGTATGTCCCCGCGGGAATCTGGCCGAGCTGCACGGACCCGCTCGGGGTGCCGTTTATCGTACCTGAGTACATGGAGGTCGGCTCGTCGGACTCACAGTCACTTCCGAACACCGGAAGTTGCCTGTTCACGATGGACACGCACGCCAGGTCCACGGGCTGGCCGGTGGCCCTGTCCACGACCGTCCCTGTGACTGCCGCGGCCGGATCGATCTTGGCGTTGAGGCTGGTGGTCTGGCCGAGCTGTACTGCGATGTCGTTGATGCTGTACGGCATGTGAAGGCCGTCGGTAGGGGTGATCTGGATCGAGTCGGTCCCCTGCCCGAGGTCGGTGAACTGAACGAGGCCATTCGTCAGTCCGCAGACCTGGGTCGCGGAGTCGTTGTTCAGCGTGGCGCACACATTGTTCACAGGGGCGCCGGTCGTGGAGTCGGTCAAGTGGGCCTGGATGACACCGCCCGCAAGCATGGTCTCGTTGATCGTTGTGGTTTGGCCGGCGGCCACCGAGATCTGGTCGGCCTGCTGCAGTGTGAGCTTCTGGTGATAGAACTGCGTGACCCTTCCGTCGCCGTCGCTGACTCTCAGCACGTAACTGCCGGGCGTGACCCCGGTGAAGGTGTGAGTGCCGCCCAGCGCGGAGCTCGAGGCATAACCGACCCCATTGGGGAAGAGCAAATCGACCTGCGGGTCTTGATCCGGTGCGCCAGAACTGTTATTCACGGAAACGACAATGGTTCCTGTCGTGTCCGCCTTGGCCGGACTCGCCAACGCCAGAAATGTCACTGCGATCGCCGCCATGGCGCCCGCTCTGCGACGAGTCAGCCCAAACGTGGTTCTCACGCTATCTCCGTTGCGGGTAGGTGATCATGTGAGCATCACATTAGCCCTCATAGGTGACGTGATCCTTTTCCACGCAGGCCACATCTGGCCGCCGCTCGCTCTGGGACTGATCGGGTCCTGTTGACCTGCGCGAACCCACCCCCGCGCCCGCATCAACCGGCACCCACGTCACGCGGTCCTCGATTATCCGGCGACGTCCGCTCGTGCTGCTTGGCAGCTCGGGAATCCGAACGATCCGGCCTTGCATGTGCCCCCTGCGCCAATTTGGTTGCTGACATGGGTAGTAGATGGTCGGATGTGTGCCCATGACGGCCAGTCGCGAGTCCTCGACAATCTATGATGCCGCTGACGGCAGCGAGCTACCCATGTTGGTCTTCGAGCCGACCGAAGGCACACAACCTGTGGCGGGCATCGTCATGTTCCACGGCGGCGCTCTGCGCAAAGGATCGGCCGATGGCCTGGCCCCGCACTGTCGGCAGTTGGCGTCGCGCGGCATCCTCGCAGTTTCAGCCGGATATCGACTGATCGATCAGGGTGCTACGAGCATCGACGACTGCATCGCCGACGCTCGGCGGGCGGTTGAACACTTCTTGGGATTGGCTGCATTGCGCGGGCTCGATTCGTCACGTCTGGCGTCAGGTGGTAGTTCGGCCGGCGGTCATCTCGCGCTCGTTGCCGCGATGATCGCCCCCGACGAGCCCCTTCCGGCGCCCGAGCCGGATGTCGCGGCCGTCGTGGCTCTCAACCCTGTGGTCGATTTGCTCGCCTACTCGCCAACGCAACTGCAGATCATTGAACAGGACGCTGGAATCGCTGCGGGAAGGGCGATCGAGTACTCGCCGATTGAGTTCGTGCGGCCCGGGAATCCACCGATGCTGATTCAACACGGGACGCACGACGAGGTTGCGTCCATCGACCAGGCACGACGGTTCCGGGACGCGATGGCGCAGGCCGGCAATGACTGCATATTGCTTGAGTACGAAGGCGCCGAACATGCGTTCCATTACCCCGGACCCGCTGGACACTTCGACGACGTTATCGACGCGACCGCCGGATTCCTCCTCGACCGGCTCGCGACAAACTGAGCATCGGCCACCACAGACTGGAAGCCGCCGCGGACGGCTCCATGACCACCTCGACCCCTCCCGTACACGCCCCAAATCACGGTAGATGCCGGCCCTCATTGACATCCGGTGCCGGTTATCGACTACAAAACCAGTGGTCGACCGACGCGTGCTCCGGCAGGTCCCCGTCCGCAACCCGATGGCCTGCCCGAACAGGTTCGAACAGGTTCGAATACGTTGCTGCCGATCTGATGGCTTGCCAGTATCTCCATTGACTGACCGCCACGCCGCGCCCGTGCCAGTTAGCGGCATAGGGGCGCCCGTTTCAAAGGAGATTCACGTGCGAATCCGAACCACTCTGGCCGGCATGGCCGTGGGAGCCTCGATGATTCTGCCGGTGAGCTTCATCGGCGCTTCGCCAGCATCTGCCGCTACATGTACCCCATGGCACGACAAAAACACTTACGGGGTAAATTGCACAGGCAGCGGGCGCTGGTACCAGGCAGTGGGAGTGTGTAACGACGGAAATTATGTCTGGGGCGACACAAACTACTCTGGCTGGGCTTATGCATACTGTTATGCTGACGGTGGACTGAATTACGGATACAGGCGCTGGGTATCGTAAGTGCGTTTCTTTCCGAACTCGAACCGTCGTGGTCGTGCCTAAAAACTGGCTGGACCACGACGGTTCGGGCATGCTTGACGCCGGTCCGTTAGCCTCCTGGCGTGAGCTTCGGCACCTTTGCGAGGAAGGTGCGCAACGCGACCCTGCCGTACGGTCGCCGTGTATCAGCGCTTCGATCGTGTGTTCAGCCGATCGGCTTCCACGCGGGCCTGAGCTTCTTGGAGGAGATCGCAGGGCCGTTCCACCGCGATGAAGCGTCCCCCTGCGGGCGCTTGAAGCGCTCACAGCAAGCCGTGAGGACTGGCAGCCCGTATCGAGCTTCCCCGGTCCGCGTAGGCGATGGGGGTAGTGGGCGAGTGTTCACCGGCAGGTGGTGAGTCAAGAGACGCGGCCCGCGCCAATGATCCGTGTCGCCCATCCCGCGTCAGCGATCGTCGGCACCATCCGTCCCTGGACCGAGAGAGACGACAAGCTTAGGCACGTCACTCACAGCGGTATGAACGACGCGGACGGTAGTGATGTACTCTCAATGAGTAGTTTTAGTGTCACCTTTAGTGACTATCATGGCGAGGAGTGCGCTGGATATCGTCCGCGCATGCCCCTCGACGCCGCCGGCGCCCGGCCCACTCCTACCTCGACCGCACGGGATGTGGCCCACCGGGTCACCGTGGAGGAGGTCGCCGAGATAGCGGCCATCACCGACCCTGTGCTGCGCAATCTGCGCATCACCCAGGCGTACCACGACCTGTCGATCGGGATGGCCGAACTGCTGGGTCCCGACAACGTCAGCTGGTGTTGCTTTGGAACCTGGGCTTCACGCACGGCCGGCCGGTTCATTCGCGGTGAGGGTATCCCCCGGATGGTCCGCCTCATGACGGCCTTCGCCCACCGTGTTCCCGAGCGTATCCAGGCGGTCGGTCCTCAACTGCTCGCCCGCGCCGTCCGGCAGGTCGGCGACAACATCGCCATCGGCAACCGCATGGTGTTCGAGGACTTGGGGCTGCTGTACGCCCGGCTGATCCAGGAGTACACAGGCGCCGCCGACCCCACCGCCCAAGACCACGCGCTCGAACGCTGCGTGGCCGCGCTGCGTCCCGACGCGACCGGACAGGGCGGCCAGGAACTGCTGATCGCCGCCGTGCACAGCCATCACGCCGCCATGCGCGCCCGCGACGCCGCCGAACGCGCCGAGCACATCCTGCTGGCCAATCTGCGAATCGGTCTGCACGAGCAGATCCGCTTGCAAGAGACCATCGCCGAAGCGCTGCTTCCAGTGCAGGTTTCCCCGCTTGCCTCACCCCTGCTACGTAAGCGCCTGACACAGCTGTGGCGGACCATGGCCACCGCCCACCTGATGGACGTCCGGATGCCCGCCTCCGACTTCCAGCAGACCCGCCGCCTTACCATTCAGAACCTGGGCACCGACATCGGCCGGGCCGTCCTCGCAGCGACTTTCCCGCCCGACCTGACCCACCTTTCCAACATCGAGCTCAAGGCGTTGCTCTACGACATCGACCGCACACCCAACACCGTGCTGGGCAGCGCCGCCGACGACTGGGCCGAACTAGGCGACCGGATGAACTTCATAGCGGACCTCTTCCGCTCCTGGCAACAAAACCAGAGCCTGTTCCAATCACCGTTCGCTCCCGACCAAGCCGCAGCCATCCGCGCCGGCACTCTCCCTACACCCATCCCACCCCTATAAACCCGCCAAAATAGCTGATCGCCCTAAGTGAGCTTGAGGTTGAGTAGCTGCAGTCCGGCGACGGGTTGAAATCCAGCGGATGCGTACAACTGGAGCGCCACAGCATTCCCAGTCTCAGTTTGCAGCGACAAACGGTGTGCGCCGCTGGCACGAGCGGCCTCGATGACGTGCTGGAGTAGAGCGCGAGCCACGCCGTTTCGACGGTGTTCCGGGGCGACGTAGAGGTCTCGGATCAGCCAGAAGGTACGCAGTGTCAGGGACGCCGGCACCACTGTCGTGGTGATGAACCCGCCTGCACGGTCGCCGACCATGGCAACGACAAGCTGCAGTCGTCGCTCCGCGAGCTGCTCGCGCAGCCAACGGTGCGTGATCTCGCTCAAACCAGGGTGACCGTAGTGCGCCCGATAGTCGTTGAACAGGTCACCGATCTCATCGAGCACCGGGTCCTGGGCCGTCGTCGGGCGCACGGTCACCTTCATGCGTCCAGTGTTGACCCCGGGATCGACGTCATCCATAGGCGTACTCGTCGACATCCAGTTCCGCTCGCGTCAGACGGAGGAACTCCAGCGCCCTGGCGTCAAGATGCCAGCCCAGCAGCTGATGTTGTCCTGCAAGCTTCTCGAGACCCTCAACCGGGTTTACGTCCTCTTCTTCCTCGCCATCCGGACGCTCATATACCCGAACAATTTGCAGCCTGCTGGCGCCTGATTCTCCTTCTACCCGGTCAAGCTCCGCGGCCAGGGCGCCGATGCGTTCGGCATGTTCGAACAACCTGTCCACGATCCGCGCTATCTGCTCGTCCACGGTGAGGTGGGCCGTACGGCAGACCACCCTCCACGCGTGTGCAACCGGCCGCGGCGGATCGACAATACGACTACCGCGCGTCGTCACCTCGTCGGGCTCGACACGCAGCCGAGCGGTGATCTCGGTTGCGGACATCCGCGTTGAAGACAAGGCGAAGTAGGCGTACTGGGAAACGCGCACGCGGACACCCTACCGACGACCATCCCCGCCTGCCCAGTCCATCATAAAAGATTCCAGGCATCTAACAGTTTGTCCCACAGTAGGTCTCATGGACACTTTCCCAGAAACCGGAGATCAAGCACATAATTCAATGCCGCCTCATGCGGCCGCCTCTCTGCAAGCATCCATTAAGCTTTGCCATGGAAATCTGTTCACCGACGACGTGAACATGCTTTGCTCTCCTTGCATTCCGGCGGGCGCGCAGCGAAAGCGTCACGATATGCAGGGCCATGACCCGCTCTGAATGCCCACAGGGTCACGACATCTCGAACAATCGACAAGGAAGATCGCCATGTTCAAAAGACCCCTGCGTTTCCTGCCCACCGGCCTGGCGGCGGGCTCGCTGCTGGCCGCCATGGCCCTGTCCGTCCCGGCACTCGCGTCCACATCATCGGCCAGAATGCGTCAGACCGCCCTCACCGCACTCGGCTACAACAGCACCGACTGGAGATACATCCAGGTACCACCCGCGGCCGACGAGCCGCTGTTCTACGAACGGAGCTTCGACGACAGCGGCTGGCGGACCGGGCAGGAGGGCTTCGGCACTGTCGGCGCCGGCTGCTCCTGGAACAACCCCGCCCACGTCAAAACCCCCTGGGCCGTGAACACCGACATCCTGGTACGCCACTGGGTCCACATCCCGCGTGACGCACAACAGGTCCGCATCCAAGGAACGATAGACAACGACGCGCAGGTCTACTTCAACGGCCACCTCCTGCAGACCGCCAAGAGCGGCAACTGCATCGGAGGCGCGATCAACGTCGTCGTCCCGGCGAACTATCTGGAATGCTGCAACCTGCTCGCCATCCGCGGCCACGACTACGGCCTGGCGACCTACCTGAACGTCGAGGTCACCTACCTCAAGCCAACCCCTGCCGCCTGAACAGGCCGTCCTCCGCACCCGGCCGACAGCGGCCGGGTGCGGCATGGCATTTGCTACCGGACGGCCTCGGCCTGCGTTCGTTTGACCAGGCGGCCTTCCTGCATCACCAGGACAATGTTCGCCGGGTCGCCGAGTATGTCGATGTCGGCGGTCGGATCACCGTCGCACACCACGAGGTCGGCGGTCTTGCCCGGTTCGATGGTGCCGAGTGTCTCGTCCAGGCTCAGCAGCCGGGCGGCGTTCAGCGTGCCGGCGCGGATGGCCTCCAGCGGTGACAGGCCCAGCTTCGTCATGTAGCCGAGTTCTTTGAGGTTCTGGCCGTGCGCGAGAACGCCCGAGTCCGTACCCAGTGCGACCTGCACGCCGCGCCGGACCGCCTCGCTCAGTCGTTCCGTCGCGGCCTCGGCCATGCGCATCTTCTTCTCGTACGCCGCGGGCGTGAAGTGTTCACGCGCGACGTGGAACGTCGACAGGGTCGGGACCAGGAACGCGCCCTTCTCCAGCATGAGGTCGATGCCCTCGTCGTCGATGAGATAGCCGTGTTCGATGCTGGACACGCCGCCCCGCAAGGCGTTCTTGATGCCCTGGGAACCCTGCGCGTGTGCGGCGACCGGCCGGCCGCGGTGGCGGCGGACCTCGTCAACGACCGCCTTGATCTCCTCCACGCTCAGGCCCTCGTCCTCTGGCTGGTCGCTCGGGCTGTTCACGCCGCCGGTCGCGCAGACCTTGATGACGTCGGCGCCGTCGCGGAGCAGCCGCCGCGTCGCCAGGCGGGCCTCCGCGGGATCGTCGACCAGCTCGCTGACCGGGCCGACGAGTGGCCCCGGGTCGAAGCCGGTGGGCAGACTGAAGTCCGCGTGCCCGCCGGTGTGGCTCATCAGCCGGAGGGCGACGTGGAGCCGGGGTCCATCGATCAGGCCGAGGGCCACGGCGTCCCGGTAGCCGGCGTCGATGCCGCCGAGGTCGCGCGCCGTCGTGACGCCGCCATGCAACGTCGTTCGCATCTGCTCTGCGCGCTCGAAGACGGTGACGGTCGGGCGGTTGGTCAGCAGTCTGCCCGTGAAGTCGGTGTTGCTGTTCATGAGGAAGTGCACGTGGCAGTCGAAGAATCCCGGCAGCAGCGTGCGTCCACCGAGGTCAACGACTGTCGCGCCGTCGATCTGCGGCCTCGAGTCCTCCGGGCCGACGTAGGTGAATCGGCCGTCGTCCACCACCACCGCCACCGATTCGACCGGTGCCGCGCCAGTGCCGTCGATCAGGCGGGCACCGGTGAACACGGTCGGCGACAGAGGTGCTCTGTCTTCGGTCATTTCATCCTCCGAGTCTGTGACAGGCGTGGCTTCGCGGTCAGTGCGCGAGGTAGCCGCCGTCCACCGGCAGCGTGGCGCCCGTCAGGTAGCCGGCGTGCTCGCCGGCGAGCAACAGCAGCGCGGCGGTGAGCTCGTGGGTCTCGCCCCAGCGGCCCACCGGCACCTCCTTGCGCACCATGGCGAGCGCCACCGGGTCGTCGCGAGACGCCTCGTTCATCTCCGTCAGCACCGGCCCGGGGAGCAGGCAGTTGGCGGTCACGCCCGTACCGGCCAGCTCCAACGCGAGGGACTTGGTCAGCTGGACCACCGCGCCCTTCGACGCGGCGTACCCGGCGCGTTCGGGGGCGCCGACGACACCGAGGACCGAGCCGATCGTCACGATCCGCCCGTAACCGGCGGCGGTCATCCGCCGGCTCGCCTCCCGCACGGTGTACCAGGTGCCGTAGAAGTTGGTGGCCATGCACGCGTGCAGCGTGTCCGTGTCCAGCTCGGCGACGCTGCCCCGGGCGAGGGTTCCGGCGCTGGTGACCACGATGTCAGGGCCGCCGATACGCTCGGCCACCTGCGCCACCGTGGCGCGCACCTGGTCCTCGTCGGAGACGTCACAGCCCAGCCCGATGGCCTCCGGGCCGATCCGCTCGGCGGTCTTCTCGGCCCGGTGGGGATCACGGGAGGTGATCGCGACACGTGCCCCGGCCGCCGCCATGGCGCGCGCGGCCGCGAGGCCGATGCCGGAGGTGCCGCCGGTGATCAGCGCGGTCCGGCCGGCGAGTGAGAACACGTCTGGCATTCGGCGGTCCGTCCTCGATCAGGGGATGTGCACCTCGACGGTGCCGGTGGCGCAGACGGTGCCGTCCGCGGCGGTCTCGGTGAGTGACAGTTCGACGAGCCGGCCGTCGTCGGTCTCCCGGACCGTGGTCACCGTCGCCGAGCAGGTCAGGGGCACGTCGGCGTACGCGGTCGCGCGGTTGCGCCACTCGACGCGGCGCAGCGTCGCGCCGGGGCCGGCCCAGCGCAGCACCGTGCGGGCGAACATCTCGCCGTGCAGCGTCGACTGCACCACGACGTCGGGGAAGCCCTCGGCGCGGGCGTGTTCCTGGTCGTAGTGGATCCGGTGGGAGTTCCAGCTCACCGCGCTGAAGCGGAACAGTCCCACGCGCGTCGGCGTGAACTCCAGCGGCGGGCACACCGCGCCCGGTTCAAGCTCCATCGGCGTCTCCCAGCACGATGACCGATTCCTCCGACACCACGAGCGGCGTGCCGGAGGAATCGAAGTACTCGGTGCGCAGCCCGAGGACCACGAAGTCTCCGGCCTTGCCGTGTTTGCGGTCCGCGCCGGTCAGGGAGCGCTCGGCGTGGATCGTCATGCCGGCCTCCACCGGGGCGAGCAGCCGTACGGCCTGGCCTCCGTGGACCTGCCGGACCGGCAGGCCTTCGGTGCACGGTGACTCGTGCGCACCCAGTCCGTCCGGGCGCAGCTCGTGTTCGGGCGGGCCGTCCTCCCAGCTCAGGATGCCGGTCAGGAACATGGGCGGTGCGACCACCGTACGGCCCGCCGCCTCCGCCGCGCGGGCGGCGACGGCGTAATCGTCGTCGCCGACCGCGATGGCGTACCGGCACAGGTCCCGGACGGTGATCTCGCCGAGTCGGACGCGTTCGGTCCGCCCGCGCAGCCGGGCCGCGCGGGCGCAGACCTCCTCCAGGGGGTCGCTGGTCACTTCGCGTACCTCTCGTACCAGCCCTGGAGCATCACGGTCTTGAGGTCGGGCCGCGCCTTGATCAGCTTCTGTCCGAGGAGGAAGTCCAGCTCCTTGCCGGCGGAGGTGTAGTCGGCGTCCGTGAAGCCGCGCGCCGTGAAGTTGATCTCGGGGAGGACCTTGGCGGTCGTGTCGGCGGGCAGCTTCACCTGCTTCTGCGTCGCCTCCGCCGCGGCCTTCGGGTCCTTCGTCACGATCTGGTCGGCCTCCGCTACGACCTTGAAGATCTTTCCTGCCGTGTCCCCATGGCCGCTCAGCCACTTCTGGTCGGCCAGGAGCCACTGTACGTACCCGACGCCGAAGTCGCCGATCCGGGCGGTGATGTGGCCGCCCTCCTTGACGCCGTTGGCCGCCCACGGCTCGAACAGGACGTAGCCGTCGATCGATCCGCGGCCGAGCAGGCCCGGCATGTCCGGCGGAGACCCCTTGACGATCTTGATGCTGTTGGGGTCGATGCCATTGTGCTTCAGGTACGCGTGGGTGGCGTACAGGCCGAGGCCTTGGATGGAGCCCATGGTCTTGATCTGCTTCGGCGAGTCGATTCCCTTGCGCAGCACGACCTTGAGGTAGCGGTCGGAGGACTGGAAGACGCCCATCGAGCGCAGGTTCGCGTTGTTCGCCACGAGCGACAGCGCGGTGGAGTCGGCGTTCGCGGAGATCTGCGCGGTCCCGGCGACCACGGCCTCGGCGGCGGCCGGTCCGCCCTCGACCTGCATCAGCTGGACGTTCACCCCGGCCTTGGCGAACATGCCGCGTTCCACGGCCAGGTAGAGCGGCGCGTACGACGGGTCGACGCCGACGGCGACGCGGATGACCGGGCCCTTGGCCTGTGCGTTCGCCGCTCCGGCGTCCGTCGACCCGGACGTACACGACGTGGCCAGGGCCAGGGCCGCACCGGCGATGACGGCGGTGCGGGCGCGCCGCAACATGGGCTTCATGCCTTCTCCTCGGCGAGTTCGAGGGCGATCTGGGTGATCTGGTCCTCCTGGCCGCCGACCAGCCGGCGCTCGCCGCAGCGCAGCAGGATCTGGGCCGGGTCCACGCCGTACCGTTCGGCGGCGCGGGCCGCGTGGCCCATGAAGGAGGAGTAGACGCCGCCGTACCCCATCGCCAGGGAGAGGCGGTCGACCACGCACTCGCGTTCCATGATGGGCCGGACGACCTCCTCCGCGACCCGCATCATGCCGAACGTGTCGATGCCGGTGCGCAGGCCGAGCCGGTCGCAGACCGCGACGAGCGCCTCGGTGGGGGTGTTCCCGGCGCCGGCGCCGAGGCCGCGCGTGCAGCCGTCGACCTGCACGGCACCGGCGCGGAAGGCGAACATCGTGTTCGCGACGGCCAGGGAGAGGTTCTGGTGGCCGTGGAAGCCGATCTGCGCCTCGCCGCCGATCTCGGCGAGCATCGCCTCGACCCGGTCGGTCACCTCGTCGAGGACGAGCGCGCCCGCCGAGTCGGTGACGTACACGCACTGGCAGCCGGCGTCGACCATGGTGCGCGCCTGCTTGGCCAGGTCCTCGGGGCTGAGGCGGTGCGCGAGCATGAGGAAGCCGACCGTCTCCAGGCCCATCTCGCGGGCGAGCCCGAAGTGCTGCTCGGAGATGTCCGCCTCGCTGCAGTGGGTGGCGACGCGGATCACCGAGACGCCCAGGTCGTGCGCGGCCCGGATGTCGTCCTTGGTGCCGACGCCGGGCAGCATCAGCGCGGCGATCTTCGCCTGCCGCGCCTCGGCGACCGCCGCCTTGATGAGGACCCGCTCGTCGGTGCCGGACATGCCGTACACGTACGACGAGCCGCCGAGCCCGTCGCCGTGGGTCACCTCGATGACCGGCACGCCGGCCGCATCGAGTTCGCGCACGACGCCGCGGACCTGTTCCTCGGTGAACTGGTGCCGGACGGCGTGGCTGCCGTCCCGCAGGGTCGAGTCGGTGACCCGGATGTCGAGGCCGTCGCCGTACGCCATCAGGCACGTCCTTTCGTCAGCAGCTGCTCCGCGAGGACGTCGCCGACGCGCGCGGCGGCGGCCGTCATGATGTCGAGGTTTCCGGCGTACGGCGGCAGGAAGTCGCCGGCGCCCTCCACCTCCAGGAAGATCGCCACACGCCGTCCGTTGCCATCGGCGTCGAACTGCGGGTCCGACAGCAGCCGGTAGCCGGGCACGTAGCCCGCCACCTCGGCGGCGACCTCCTTCACCGACGCCGTGATCGCCGCCTCGTCGGCGTCGTCGGGGATGGAGCAGTAGACCGTGTCGCGCATCAGCACCGGCGGGTCCGCCGGGTTCAGGATGATGATCGCCTTGCCGCGCTTCGCGCCGCCGAGCACCTCGATCGCCCGCGACGTGGTGCGGGTGAACTCGTCGATGTTCTGCCGGGTGCCCGGGCCGGCCGACAGGGAGGCGATCGACGCGACGATCTCGGCGTACGCGACCTCGGTGACCCGGGACACCGCGTGCACCATCGGGATCGTGGCCTGTCCGCCACAGGTGACCATGTTGACGTTGGGCGCGTCCAGGTGCTCGCGCAGGTTGGCGGGCGGCACGACGTACGGGCCGCGCGCCGCCGGAGTCAGGTCGATCGCGCGGATGCCGGCGGCGGCGTACCTCGGCGCGTTCCGGACGTGGACGTACGCGGAGGTCGCCTCGAACACGAGGCCGGGCAGCTCCGGCTGTGCGAGCAGCCAGTCGACGCCTTCGGCGGAGGTGGTGAGGCCCTCCTTGGCGGCTCTCGCCAGTCCCGCGCTGGCGGGGTCCACGCCGATCATCCAGCGCGGCTCGACCAGGTCCGAGCGGAGCAGCTTGTAGAGCAGGTCGGTGCCGATGTTGCCGGACCCGACGATCGCGGCCGAGATCTTCGTCATCTGCCTCTCCCCGTCAGCCGAAGGTCACCGTGACCAGCTGCGGCCGGTGTCCTCGCCGCCTCGGCCGGCACCTCACCAGGAACGGTCATGGTTTCTTCCTTCCTGTCATCGGGCGAGAATTCCAGCCGCGTCCGCGCAGGAGTAAGCCGATCGTCCTGCTGAGCGGAACGACGGCGTCACCTGGGATCGAACGCCTCGGCGTGTGGGTGTACGCCGGCGGCCGGTGACCGGCGGATCGACCCGCCGGTCACCGGACACCCCCTAACGGATGTCGAGGAAGCGGAAGGCGCGGTAGCCGCGCTGGTAGTTCGTCGACCAGACGTGCTGGCGGGCGCCGGACTGGCCGCCGGCCTGCTCGTAGACCACGGCCGGGCCCCCGACGCCGCCCTGCCAGCGGACGAACAGCGCGATGTGCGCGTCGTCGCCCGGGCCCTTGTAGTAAGCGAACGCGTCGCCGGGTGCCAGGGCGGACTTGGAGATCTCGCGCGACTTCGAGGCGTGCCCGCCGAGGGGGGTCAGTGCCGGATTCGAGCTGCCGACCGTGAGGTTGCCGACATTCCAGGCCATGGACACGTACCCGGAGCAGTCCGCCCGGAACGTGCCGGGCCGGCAGGACGCCCGCTGCCCGGCGGGCGTGTAGCACGTGCTCTGGGAGTAGGGGATGTTCGTCTTGTTGAGCCACCAGCCAGCCCGGCCGAGCACCTGGGAGCGGGTGATGGTCGTCGCGGCGTCGGTGTGCACGGCCGTGTCGTACGACACGGCCGCGACGTTGCGGGCCTGGACCGCAGTGTGGCCCGGCATCGCGGCGAGCGACGCCGTGGCGAGGGCGGGTACGGCCGCCGCGGCGCTCAGCGTGAGCGAGTGAGCTCGTCCCATCGTGGGTGTTCCTTTCGGATCCGGTGGTGGTTGAACACGGTTCCGATTGGAGGGCACGACTCCGATGGGTCACAAGATATTCACTGTCCGGAGTCGGCCGGAGCGGGCCGAGAATGTCCCGGACGCAGGTCAGGGCCTTGGTGAAGACTGGTTCGGGGACCGATCCGACGGGGGATCAACGATGGCCGAGCTCACGCCGGACGATCCGGGCGCCGCCGAGACGATCGAGCAATACGTCGGTCTGCTGGGCGACCTCTGCCGTCATTCGGGGCTCAGCCTGCGGCGCCTGGAGCGCCGCGCACGCGCCCTCGCACTGCCCCGGTGGCTGCCCAGTTCCACGGTGAGCGACGTCTTCCGCAACCCGGGCCGGCTCGTCGCCATGACCGACCGGAGGGAGTTCGTCGCGTCGATCCTGCGCTGCTGCGACGTCACCGAGGCTGGCCCCTGGCTGGCCGCCCTCGACCGCCTGGTCCTGGAGAAGCACGCACCGGGCGGGAGCGACGAGACCACGTCGCCGGTCGCCACCTCGACCGACGACAAGGGCGCCGACACCTCGACCGACGTCGAGCGTGCCGGGGCCGCGGTCCGGCCCCTGTTGCCGATCATCGGGGCCGTGGTCGCGTGTGCGGTGTCGGCGGGGGTCGTCTGGTTCGCGCTGGGCCGGTCGCAGCGGCGGCCACCGCCTTCGTCGGCGCCGGCCGGGTCGACCTGTGCGGCGGATGCCGCCGCCGACGCGACGATCGACGCGTCCGAGCTGCGCGGAAGGGACGCGAAGCGCGAGAACCCGACCCTCGACTTCGCCTACCTGCACGGCTCGGCCTGGTACGCGTACCACAACGGCGCGACCTACTACTGGGGACGCGGCCGCTCGGACGCCGGCACCGGTGGCGTACGGCTCGACTGGCGGGTCGGGACCGGGCCGTGGCACTCGTGCCCTGCGATCATCACCGGCCACAGCCCGACCCGCGACTACGTGCGGACACCGGCCGTGAAGAAGGTGGTCGGCGGTGTCGACCTCGTCATGCGGATATGCCTGTGGGCCGACTACCCGAGATACACCGAGAAATGCACCGGCGAGCTCTGACCCGGGACGGTCAGCCGAACGTCACCGAGACCGGGCCGAGCACGTCGAAGTCGCCCGTCACGACGTCGCCCGCCACCACGTCCACCGCGCGCGTGCAGGCACCGGGGAGTACCACGTGGCCGGGCTCCAGGGACACGCCTCGCTCGCCGAGGGTGTTGGCGAGCCAGGCGACCGCGGCGGCCGGGTTGCCGAGCACCGCCGACCCCGGGCCGCGCTCGACGAGTTCGCCGCCCTTGAGCAGCCGCCCCTCGACGCGCTCCAGGTCCACGTCGCCGACCGGCACCCGGCGCTCGGAGATCACGACGCCGGCGCTGCTGGCGTTGTCGGCGACGGTGTCGGCGAGCGTGATCCGCCAGTCGGCGACCCGGCTGTCGACGATCTCGATCGCGGCGCGCAGGTGGTCGGTGGCGGCGAGGACGTCGTCGACCGTGACGCCCGGTCCGCGCAGTTCGTCCCGGAGGACGAACGCGATCTCGATCTCGGCCTTCGGGGCGAGGAGGTCCGCCGCCGCCACCTTGCCGCCGTCCTCGGTGAACATCGACGCGAACAGCACGCCGTAGTCCGGCTGGTCGACGCCGAGCATCCGCTGCATGGCGGCGGAGGTCAGCCCGACCTTGTGGCCGCGCACCGTCTCCCCCGCGGCGATCCGCCGCCGCGTGTTGATCAGCTGGATCTCGTACGCGTCGGCCGTGTCGAGGCCGGGCCAGGTCTCGGTCGGCGGCGGGATCGCCGCGCGGTCGCGCTCGGCGGCGGCCAGTGCCCGCGCCGCCTCGGCGAGCGCCTCACCGGGTACGGTCATGTTCGTTTCCCTCCTGTCACGCGGCGACGATTCCAGCCGGCATTCGGCCTGGACAGCCGATCGTCCTGCTCAGCGGACCGCTGCTGTCAATGCAGGTGGATGCCGCTGCCCGGACCGAGAGGCAGGCCCAGCGTATAGAAGACGGCGAGCAGCAGGGTCCACACCACCAGGAACGGCAGGGCGAAGATCGCCAGCCGGGAGATCATCGTGCCGA
Source organism: Actinoallomurus vinaceus (assembly GCF_039542055.1). Lineage (NCBI taxonomy): Bacteria > Bacillati > Actinomycetota > Actinomycetes > Streptosporangiales > Thermomonosporaceae > Actinoallomurus > Actinoallomurus vinaceus. Next base: position 420,668 of record NZ_BAABHK010000005.1, on the reverse strand, counting down.
ACCGCGCCTCGGGCTCGTACTCGCGCAGCATCGCCAGGGCCAGCAGCAGGTACGGATTCATGGGCGTGACGATGTGCATGGCGGAGTCGCCGACACGGAAGGCCGCCTGGCTGAGCGCGGGGCTCATCCCCAGCAGCATGAACGCGGGGACGAACACCGGGGCGAGCAGCGACCACAGCGCCGATCCGGAGACGATGAACAGGCTCAGCAGCGCGGTCAGCGCGACGAACAGGACGATGACGCCGAGGCCGGTGAGGCCGATCGACTTCAGCAGCGCCGCGCCCTTCACCGCCAGCACGAGGCCGAGATTCGACCAGTTGAACAGCGCGATGACCTGGGCCGCGACGAAGATGAGGACGACGTAGCCCGCCATGCTCTTGACGGCCTCGGTGGACATCGTGACGGCGTCCTGGGCGGAGCGCACGGTCCCGGACGCGATGCCGTAGGTCAGGCCCGCGATGAGGAAGGCGAGGAAGATCAGAGTGACGATCCCGGACAGCACCGGGGACGGCACCAGCGCGCCGCCCGGCCCGCGCAGCGGGCTGCCCGGCCACAGCCAGGCGGTCAGGACGGTCGCGACGTAGGCGGCCAGCACGACGCCGGTGACCCGCAGCCCCCGCCACTGCTCGGAGGAGATGTCGGCCTGCTCGGGCTGCTCGTCCCGCTCCTCGTAGGCGCCGAGGCGCGGTTCGAGCACCCGGGAGATCAGGAATCCGCCGAGCAGGCCGAGGATGATGCTGCTGACGGCCGTGAAGAAGTAGTTGACGAGGAGGTTCACCTCGACGCCGGACGCGCCGGGCAGGACCGCGACCGACTTCTGCGTGATGCCGATGAGGAGGGCGTCGAGGGAGCCGACGGTGAAGCCCGCCGAGTAGCCGGCGCCGACGCAGGCCACGCCGCCGAGCAGCCCGGCGACGGGGTGCCGGCCCGCGGCCTTGAACGCCATCGCGGCCAGCGGCGGGATGACGATGTTCGCGACGTCGCTCATCATGTGCGCCTGGCAGGCCACGATGGCCAGCGCGTACGGCAGGACCGCCCGGGGGACGCGCGCGAGCGTGGCCCGTACCGCGACCTCCAGGAGGCCGCTCCGCTCGGCCAGCCCCACGGCCATGATCAGCATGATGACGGTCGCGAACGGCGGGAAGCCGGCGAAGTTCTGGACCAGGTTCTGCAGGAGCCACACGACGCCGTCGGCGGTCAGCAGCCCTTGGACGGTCTTGGTCTGGTGGGTACCGGGGATCGTGACGGTCGTGCCCAGGCCGCCTAGAACGCTGGACAGAACGGCGACCAGCACGAAGAGGAAGGCGAACAGCAGGACGGGGTGGGGGAGCTTGTTGCCGGCCCACTCGATGCGGCCGAGCACACGGTCGAGCAGGGCCGATCGCTTCGGGACGGCGGCGACGTTCTGGGTCATGGGTTCCCTCGCGTGGTGCGGTGGGCAGGCGGACTCCCGGCCGCCCCAGGGGTAGTCAAGAGGTGGCGGGCGGGGCCTTGCGGATGACGCCCTGCTGGATCACGTAGTGGATGTTGGCGGGCTCCCCCAGCACGCCGATGTCGGTGAGCGGATCCCCCGCGCACACCACGACGTCGGCGACCTTGCCCGGCGCGAGCGTCCCCAGCCGCTCGCCGACGCCGAGGAGTTCCGCGGCGGTGCGGGTCCCGGCGACGATCGCGTCCATCGGCGTCATGCCGAGGTCGACGAGGTAGCTCAGCTCCATGAGGTTACGGCCATGCGGGCCGACCGCGGCGTCGGTGCCCATCGCGAACCGGAGGCCGCGTTCGATGGCGCGGGCGATGTTGGTCTTGGTGATGCCCGACCAGCGGACCTTCTTCTGGTAGTGGTAGGCCGGCATCGCGTCCTTGTCGATGCCGGCGTACACCGTCGACAGGGTCGGGACCACGAAGACGCCCTGCTCCCCCGCGAGGTCGCAGGCCTGGTCGTCCAGGCCGTAGCCGTGCTCGATGCTGGTGACGCCCGCGCGCAGCGCGGTGAGGATGCCCCCGGTGCCCTGCGCGTGCGCGGCGACGGCCTTGCCGCCGTGCCGGCGCGCCTCGTCGACGGCGGCGCGGATCTCCTCCTCCAGCAGTTCCTCGTCGTCGGGCTGGTCGTACGGGCTGCCCATGCCGCCGGTCGCACAGACCTTGATCAGGTCGGCGCCCTCCCGGAGCACCCTGCGGACGCCGAGCCGTACCTCGTCCACCGAGTCGGCGAACTCGGCCATGCCCCTGCTCAGGTCGGTGCCGTCGGGCAGCCGTACGTCGCCGTGCCCGCCGGTGTGGCTGATGACGCGGACGGCGGTGTGGATCCGGGGCCCGTCGACGCGGCCGGTCTCGACCGCGGTGCGGTACCCGGCGGGCAGGCCCGCGAGGTCTCGGGCGGTGGTGACGCCGGCGTCCAGCGTCATCCGCAGCCGCGCCGCCGTGTCGAACACCAGGTGCACCGGGTCTTCCTCGCCCCGCTTTCCCGGCGGCCGCCCGGCCGCGAAGCCGAGGTGCACGTGGCAGTCGATGAATCCGGGGAGGACCGTACGGCCGCCGGCGTCGATCACCCGCTCGCCGGGTACGGCGGCGGGAGCACCGGCGGCGGGACCCGCGTAGGCGATGACGCCGGTCTCGTCGACGCACAGGACGGCGTCGTCGACCGGCGCCGCGCCGGTGCCGTCGATGAGGCGGGCACGCTCGACGCGCAGTCCACTGGTACTGGAATGGAACATGTGCAGGGTTGCCGCCTTCCGCATCGTTCGTCCGGGACCGTCCCGATCGCACGACTGTCCGGCGCGTCAGGTGACGGAGAGGTGACAACGCAGGATTGTGTTGATTTCGGAGTGGGAAACGCAGCATCATGCCAACCCATGAGGACGCAGGATTCCGCCGCTGAGCTGGACGAACTCGATCGTCAGCTGGTGCACGCACTGCAAATTCACCCGCGTGCTCCCTGGCGGCTGGTCGGCGAGGTGCTCGGCGTCGATCCGGTGACGGTCTCCCGGCGGTGGCGGCGGCTGGAGTCGCGCGGGCTCGCCTGGGTGACCGCCTACCCACGGCTGACGGACGCCCAGCACGCGGTCACCGCCGTCGTCGAGATCGAGACCGAGGCGGGAGCGGCCGACCGGGTGGCGGCCGAACTGGCGGCCGGCGCGCGGGTGGTCACGATCAAGCACACCACGGGCGCCCGCGACCTCGTCGTGACGGTGCAGGCGACGGACCTCGACTCACTGGCGAGTCACCTCACCCGCGACGTCTCGGCGGTCCCCGGCGTACGGGCGACCCGCACGCACCTGGCGACGCTGGTCCCCGCCGAGGGCAGCCGCTGGCGGCTCCGGAGCCTGGACCGCGACCAGCGCGCGCGGATGGAACAGGCCGCGCCCGACCCCCGGCGGCGGCCGGCCGGCCCCTGGCAGGAGGTGGACGCGCGGCTGCTGTCCCTGCTCGGCACCGACGGCCGCATGCCGATCGGCGACCTGGCGGCTCGCACGGGCACGAGCATGACGACCGTACGGCGGCGCCTGGACGCCCTCATCGGCTCACGCGTCAACCTGCGCTGCGACCTGTCGCGGCCGGTCTCGGGATGGCCGGTCTCGGCGGTCTACTTCGGCTCGGTGCCGGCCGAGCGCGCCGGCGAGGCCACCGAGGCGCTGGCCCGGATACCGGAGGTCCGCTCCTGCGGCATCTACGCCGGGCCGCACAACCTGATCATCGACGCGTGGCTGCGCGGGCTCGCCGACGTGTACGCGTTCGAGGCCCATCTGTCCGGGAAGATCGCCCGGCTGGACGTCCACGACCGGTGCGTCGTCCTGCGCACGTCCAAGCACATGGGACGGCTGCTGGGCCGCGACGGCCGATGCGTCCGTACGGTGCCGATCGACCTGTGGCCGGCCGAGCAGCAGCCGTGACCGAGTCGCGTTGACCACCGCGCCCTGTCTCTGCCGAGTCGACGCCGTGTGCGCGAGCCGCCCTGACCAACGCGCCTTGACCACCGCGCCCCGACCACTGGGCCCTGGCCACTGGGCCGATCCACGGCCGCCGACGGTCGCGCCTGGGGTCGCGCGGCGTCGGCGCGGCGTCGCCGGTGAACCGGGCGTTCCGCTCACCGGACCGGGTCCGCCGGTTCCTCGCCGCGCCGGGCCGCCGGTCTGCGGGCCGTCCTGCTCACCGGACCGGATCCGTTGGTGGGGCGCGCCGCCGTGCTTACCGTCACCTGTCATGAGCACGCTTGCCGAGATCTCGGTGCCAACGGACGAGAGCCCGCCGACCGAGGTCGACATCTTGATCGTCGGCGCCGGCCCGGCCGGACTGTACGGCGCGTACTACGCGGGTTTCCGCGGCCTGCGGGTGGCGGTCATGGACGTGCTTCCCCAGCCGGGCGGCCAGATCACCGCCATGTACCCGGAGAAGCCCATCTTCGACATCGCCGGCCTGCCCTCGGTGCGCGGCCGGGACCTGGTCGACAACCTGCTGGCCCAGGCGGCGCCGTACGGGCCGGAGTACCTGCTCGGTCACCAGGCCGTGGACCTGTCCTACGAGGACGGACTGCCCGTCGTCCGCAGCGCCCAGGGCGCGACCGTACGGGCCGGGGCGGTCGTCGTCACCGGCGGGATCGGGACGTTCACCCCGCGGCCGCTGCCCGCCGCGAGCGCGTTCGACGGGCGGGGGCTCGTCTACTTCGTGCGGCGGCTCGCCGAGCACACCGACCAGGACGTCGTGATCGTCGGCGGCGGGGACAGCGCCTTCGACTGGGCCGACAGCCTGGCGCCTCTGGCCCGCTCGGTCACGCTGGTCCACCGCCGCGACCGGTTCCGGGCGCACGCCGCGACCGTCGGACGCGTCCGTGAGGCGGGCGTCGAGATCCTCGTCAACAGCGCGGTGACGGCCGCTGCGGGCCCGGACGGCCTGGAGACCGTGCAGGTCACCCACCTGCCCGACGGGACGACGCGGGAGCTGAAGGCGCAGACCCTCATCGCCGCGCTGGGCTTCACCGCCGATCTCGGGCCGCTGCTCGACTGGGGCCTCGAACTCCGGTCGCGGCGGATCGCGGTCGGCACCGACATGGCCACGAACCTGCCCCGCGTGTACGCCGCGGGCGACATCACCGACTACCCCGGCAAGGTCCGGCTGATCGCGGTGGGCTTCGGCGAGGTCGCCACGGCGGTCAACAACGCCGCCACCGTCATCGACCCGGAGGCCGAGCTGTTCCCCGGGCACTCCACGGACGGCCCCGCAGAGAGGAAGTGAGATGGCCTACGTCATCGGCGCGGCATGCGTCGACGTCATGGACCGGTCGTGCATGGAGGAATGCCCGGTCGACTGCATCTACGAGGGAGCGCGCAAGCTCTACATCCACCCCGTCGAGTGCATCGACTGCGGCGCCTGCGCGGAGGTCTGCCCGGAAGAGGCGATCTCCGCCGACCGGGCCGCCGACCCGGACCACCGGCTGGACAACCGGCGGTTCTTCGAGGAGCCGCTGCCGGGGCGGGAGGAGCCCGTCGGCTCGCCGGGCGGCTCGGCGAAGATCGGCCCGGTCGGGCTGGACACCGCGATGGTCGAGGCGGGCTGACATGCGCGTCGGAATCCGCCTGCCTCCCTGCCGCCCCGTGGACGAAGTGGCCGAGGCCGCACGGCGGGCCGAGGAGCTCGGCTTCGACGACGTCTGGATGCCCGACTCCCAGACGCTGTGGCGCGACGCCTTCACCGCGCTCGCCTGCGCGGCGCTGCGCACCGAGCGGGTCCGCCTCGGGACCGCGGTCACCAACCTGGTGACCCGCCATCCGAGCGTCGTCGCCGCCGCCGCGCGGACCGTCGCCGAACTCGCGCCGGGCCGCTTCGTGCTGGGGATCGGCGTCGGCAACAGCTCCGTCGGGCCCGTCGGCCTCCGGTCGTCCACCACCGCTGAGCTGCGCGCGGGCGTGACCGGGCTCCGCGACACGATGCCGGGGATCCCCATCCACGTCGCGGCCAGCGGTCCGCGTAACCTCGCGCTCGGCGGTGAGCTGGGCGACGGCGTGATCCTGCTCGCCGGGGCCTCGACGGCGCGCGTCCAGGACGCCCTGGACATCGTCGGCGGGCACGGCGCGCCGCCGGAGGTGACGGTCTCCGCCTTCTGCCAGGTCACCGACGACCTCGAACGGGACGCGCCCGCGCTGAAGCCGGTGTGCGCCGCGATGGCGCAGAAGGGCGGCGGCCCCGCCCTCGCCGCGGCCGGCATCGAGGTGCGGGTCCCGAGCCAGGTACCCGGTGTCCGTCCCGACCTGCTGCACGCGGAAGACTGGGAGCACGCCGTCGAGGTGTGCTCCGCGTGGGTGAGCGACGCCGACGCCGTACGGTTCGCGGACGAGTTCTGCCTGTACGGCACGGTGGAACAGATCGCCGACCGGATGGCCGGCCTGGAACGGCTCGGGGTCACCGGCGTCCTGCTCCAGCACGTCGGCTCCTACACCCTCCCCCATGAGCTGATGGAATCGCTCGGAAAGGTGCTCGCGTGATCCGTGTCCTGGAGATTGGCGACTACGCCGCGCCGGACGCCGGGCGCATGCTCGTCGGCCTCGGCGCGGACGTCACGATCGTCGAGCCGTCCGATGGCGTCGCGGCCCGCCGTACGGACCCCGTCGGCTTCGCGCACCGGGCGGCCGGGAAGTCCTCCGTACGGCCGGAGGACGCCCTCGCGCTCGCGCCGCAGTGCGACGTGATCCTGGACGGCACGTGGGGCGGTCCTCTCACGCAGGTCGCGGCCGACCTGGTGGCGGCCGCCGGACGCGGAGTCGTCCACGTCGTGCTGACGCCGTACGGGGACGACGGCCCGGCCGCCGAATGGGCGGCGACCGACCTCACCGTCGCCGCCGCGGGCGGCATGCTCGCACTGATCGGCCGGCCGGACCGCCCGCCGCTGCGCCCGTACGGCGATCAGGCGAACCAGCTCGCGGGGCTGAACGCCGCGATCGCGACCCTGATCGCCACGCGCACCGGCGGCGGGCAGCGCGTGATCGTCTCCGGTCAGGCCTCGGTCGCCGCGAGCCTGGAGTTCGGCGCGATCACCTACATCCACACCGGCCGGGTTCCGGAGCGGACGGGCAGCACGCACCCGATGGCCCCGCACACGCTGTTCGCCACGGCGGACGGCCTCATCGCCGGCGGCCTGGGCGGCAGCCCGCGAATGTGGGACGCCACGCTCGCCTGGCTCACCGAGAACGGCACGGCGGGCGACCTGGCCGACGAGCGGTGGCAGGACCCGGTGTACCGGGTCCGGCACCGCGAGGAGATCTTCGACCGGCTCGCGGCCATCGTCGGCGAGATGAAGCGCGACCAGCTCTTCCACGAGGGTCAGGCTCGGCGGCTCCCCTGGGCGGCGGTGCTGCGCCCGGAGGAGCTGACGGCCAACGCCCAGCTGGTCGAGCGCGGCTTCTTCGTCGACGTCACGACCCCCTGGGGCCCGGCGCGCGACGCGGGCTTCGCGGCCCGCGTCCGCGGAGCGGCCCCGCCGGCCCGGCTGCGCGTCCCCGAACCCGGCGAGCACGCCGCCTCCGCGGACACCGACCGGGCGCGGGACATCGCGCCGCTCGAAGCCGCCGCCCCGGCGACCGCCGATCCGCGGACGCGGACCGCCTTGCCGACCGAACCCACCGCCTCGGTGGCCGCGGAACGGGTGGGGGACATCGCGCCGTCCGAACCCGCCGCCCCGGCGACCGCCGAACCCCGGGCGCGGACCGCCTTGTCGGCCCAACCCGGCACCTCGGCGACCGCCGAGCGGACCGCCGTGCCGACCCGACCCGCCGCCTCGGTGGCCGCCGAACGGCGGGCGGGCACCGTCACCGCGGCAGCCGAACGGCGGGCACGGGACGCCGCGCCGGTCGAACCGCGGCGGGGAGCCCTGGAGGGGATCCGGGTCCTCGACCTCACCTGGGTGCTCGCCGGGCCGTACGCCACCAAGACCCTCGCCGACCACGGCGCGGAGGTCATCAAGATCGAATCCCGGCACCGCCCGGACCCGACCCGCTTCTCCCCCGGGTTCCACCTGTCCCGGTCCGACGAGACCGACCCCGACACGAGCGGCTACTTCAACAACGTCAACCGGAACAAGAAGAGCGTCACCGTCAACCTGCGCACGCAGGAGGGCCGCGACCTCGCGCTCCGGCTCGCCGCGCACTGCGACATCGTGGTGGAGAACTTCGCGGCGGGCGTGCTCGACCGGCTCGGGCTCGGCTACGACCGGCTGCGCCAGGTCCGCGAGGACATCATCGTCGTGAGCATGTCGGGCATGGGGCACACCGGCCCGTGGCGCGACTACGTGTCCTACGCCGACGCGGTCTCGGCGCTGTCGGGCTGGACGGCGCTCACCGGAGAGCCGGGCGAGAGGCCGGTCGGCGTCGTGTACGGCCTGGCCGACATCATCGCCGGGCACCACGCCGCGCTGGCCGCGCTGGCAGCCCTGGCCGTACGCGACCGCACCGGCACCGGGCAGCACGTCGACATGGCCCAGCTGGAGACCGCCGCCGCGCACCTGGGCGACGCGATCCTGCGCGCGGACCACGGCGAGACCGTGGAGCCGCTCGGTAACCGGCATCCGCGGATGGCCCCGCACGGGGTGTTCCCCTGCCTCGGCGACGGCACCTGGGTGGCCGTCACCGTCCGGACCGACGAGGAGTTCGCCCGCCTGGCGGCCGTCGCCGGCCTGCCCGACGACCCGGCTTGGGCGACCGTGGCCGGGCGCAAGGCGGACGAGTCCGCGCTGGAGGAGCACGTCGCCGCCTGGACGCGGTCCCGGCCCGCCGAGGCCGTCGCGGAGATCCTGCAGGGCAACGGCGTCCCCGCCTACCCGGTGCGCGACGGCCGTACGCTCGTCGAGCACGACGCGGCGTTGCGCGCGTGGGACTTCTACGTACCGCTCACCCACCCGGCGGCCGGCACCTTCCTGCACGAGGGACTGCCCGCGCGGCTCACCCGCACACCGGGCAGCGTGCACACGCCGGCACCGCGCCTCGGCGAGCACACCGCCGACCTGCTCACCGACCTGCTCGGCCTGGACGAGACCGAGCAGGAGGCGCTCCGCGCGGCCGGCGTCCTGGAGTGACCGTCGCCGTCATCGATCGTCCCCGCACAGCGGCGTCCTGGAGCGGCCGATCCTCGCCGCACGGCGGCGTCCCGGGGTGACGTCGCCGTCATCGATCCTCTCCGCCGGCGGCCCCGGCGCGACGCGCGGATGTGTCGGGTCCGCCGGGCAGCAGTCCGCGTGTGAGGTCGTGGAGCCGCCTCGCCGCGCCTTCGTCGAAGAACGGGGGCCGAAGACGGATCCGCCGGTCCTCGGCGAATGCGCTCAGCGGTTCGGCGGGGGGATCGTCGATGGCCAGGACGATGGGGGCGATGCCCCGTTCCACCGGCTTTCCCATTCTCTTCATCATGGCGACGTGAGCCGCCGTCGCCGGGTCGTACTCGCCGGAGAAGCTCGTCGCCACCATGCCCGGGTTGACCAGCACATACCTGGTCCGCCCGGCGGTGTGGGCGGCGGCGAAGGCGATGCCGAGCAGGTCGTTCGCACGCCCGGCCTGCAGTTGCGCGGCGACCCCCGCGTATCGCCGGTCGAGCCCGAGGTCGTCCCAGCGGATCTCGCCGACCGGGACGTCGGCGGGGCCGGACACGTTGACGATGACGGGGCGGTCGGCGCGCTCGAGCGACGCGACCAGACCGTGGCTGAGCAGGTACCGGCTCAGGTACTCCAGCGCGAACGTCCCCTCGAAGCCCTCCGCCGTCATCCGCCGTGTGGAACGGAAGTGCCGGGCGCAGAGTACGAGCACGTCGACGACGGGAAACCTGGCGGTGAGCGTCTCGATGACCCTCCTGTTCTCCGCGACCAGGCTCAGATCGGCCTGGAGGAAGACGGCCCGTTCTCCGGCGCCGCCCTCCGCCGCGGCCGCCCGGAAGTCCTTTCCCTTCCCCGCGTCACGTCCGAGGACGACGACGGTGTCTCCGCGGCTCAGGTACGTGCGGGCGAGCGCATTGCCCATGCCGTCCGTGCCGCCCGAGATGACGATGGTCCGCACGATGAGTCTCCTTGGGAGTGGGTCCGGGTTCGACGTCGTCGCGATCCCGGGGATGGTCGGGAATCAGGCGCCCGGGAGCGTGAGGTCGGCCGTCTGCGTCTCGTGGCCGGACGCGGGGGCGGTGGGCCGTGCTCCGGGTCGTCCGGGAAGCAGGACGGTGCCCGCGAGGATGATCAGGATCGCGGCGGTCATGAACCAGTACACGCCGTGGAGACCGCGGATCACGTCGGCCTTCCCTGCCGTCTGGACGATGAGCGCGACGACCGCGACACCGACCGAGGCGCCGAACTGGTTCAGCATGTAGAGCACGGAGCTGCCCTGGGGGATCAGCGGCGGGGGCAGGGTGCGGTACAGCGAGCCCATCGTGGCGGCCCCGACCAGACCGAGTCCGGCGCCGACCGCGAGGGCTGCGAGCGTCGGCCACAGCTCCTGCGTGCGTGCCCCGATCCCGGCGAAGGCGAGCGCGCCGATCACGGCCACGACCGCGCCCGCCCGTACGATCTCGCGCGCGCCGAACCGGTCGGCGAGCCGGCCCGCCAGTGGCGCGGCGACCGCGGCGCTCACCCCGAGTGGCGCGACCAGCAGTCCGGCCGTCAGCGTGCCGTGGCCGTGCGCCTGCTGGTAGTACAACGGCAGCGCGAACAGGGCGGAGAACATCGTGAGGCCGGTGAGCCCCATGACGGTCACGCTCGCCGCGAAGCCACCGCGGGTGAACAGCCTCAGGTCGATCAGGAGAGGTGTGCGCCGGGTGGGCAGCGCGTGCACCGCGTAGCCGATCAGGAGGACGGCGCCGACCGTCAGCGGCGCGAGCACCTGCCAGACCGTGAACGCCGCCCGCTCGCCCGCCTGTGACAGGGCGAGCATCAGGCTCGTGAACCCGGGAGCGATCAGTGCCACCCCGATGACGTCGAGCCGGGATGCCGTCGGCTCCGGCGCCGGGTCACGGGGTGCCAGGCGGAGGGCGCCGAGGAACGCGACGAGTCCGATCGGCAGGTTGATGAGGAACATCCACCGCCAGCCCAGTCCCTCCAGCACGATCCCGCCCACGACCGGGCCGAGTACAGGGCCGAGTGACAGGACTCCGGCCATCAGCGCCATCACCCGTGCCGCCCTGCGCGGCCCGGCCGCGCGGGCGAGCAGCGTCAGGACGAGCGGATCGACGACGCCCGCCCCGACGCCCTGGACGACGCGGAAGACGATCAGGCTGCCGATGTTCCAGGCCAGCCCGGATGCCAGCGATCCGCCCAGGAAGACCAAGAGGCCGGCCAGCCACAGCCGCCGTCCGCCGAACCGATCGACGGCCCAGGTGGTGACGGGAATGGTGAGGGTCAGGGCGAGCAGATATCCGGTGGAGACCCACCCGATCGCGCTCAGCGAGGCGTCGAACGCCACGGTGAGGGTGTCGATGCCGACGGCGACCATCGTGCCGTCCAGGATGCCCATCATCCCGCCTAGAAGGATCACCACGATCAGCCGTCGCAGCCCTGAATCCAGGCGATGACCTGGCATTTCCGTCATAAGTCGCCCCTAACTAGACCGATGAGTCCAGCTTAAAGGACTCATTCGTCTCGCCCCGGACAGTATCAAAAACCAGACTCGCGAGTCTGGTTCAGCCGACGGATCGGTAGGATGGTCCGCATGGCGGAAGCGGTGACCTTGGCAGGGAAGGGCCTCTCGCGTGGGCGAGGGCGCATCGACAAGCGGCGAGCGATCCTGGACGCGGCGTTCGGCGTCTTCTCCCGTGAGGGTTACGCCCAGGCCGGCGTGGATGCGATCGCCGCCGAGGCGGGCGTCGCCAAGGCCACCGTGTACAACCACTTCGGCGACAAGGAGACGCTGCTCCGCGAGACGTTCGCCGCCCTCGCCGACAGCGCCCTGGAGCAGAACCTCGCGGTGGTCGAGCGGCTCGCCGACCAGGGCGGAGACCTGCGGACGTTGCTGGAGGATGTCGCCTTTCGCCTGCTTCAGTGCCACTGCGACGACCGCTCCCGGGCGCTACGGCGGCTCTTGTCCGCGGAGATGACCCGGTTCCCGGACCTGCTCGACACCGTCCAGGGGGTGTCGGACCGGGTCACCGAGTCCCTGGCCGACCGGCTGGCGCGTCTCGCGCTGGCCGGCCGGCTGAGCCTCACGGATCCCCTCGTGGCCGCGGAGCAGTTCTCCGCCCTGCTCGGCGGCCCGGCGGACAAGCGCTCCCGCCTCGGGACCCGGCCGGTCCCCGACACCGAGTTGCGCGAGGTGGCACGCGCCGCCGTCGACACCTTCCTGAAGGCCTTCGCCCCGGCTCCCGCGTGACCACCCGGTACGCCGGCCTGCTCGGCCTGGACGAGACCGCGCAGGCCACGCTGCGCGCCGCCGGTGTTCTCGAGTGAAGTTGAAAAAATATACGGTTCCGTATGGAAAAAGAATCACCAAGAGAGTAAAGATCTGGAAAGCTCTCGCCCCATGTCCTATCCACCCAACTCCGGTTCCGCGCCTGATTCCGCGTTTGGAGGACCGCAGTATCCCCCGTACGGTGCGCAGGGTCCCGGACCCGCGCCCGGCCCGCCGGCCTACCAGTCGCCCTACGAGCCGCCGGCGAGCAACAAGACCAACGGTCTGGCCATCGCCAGCCTCATCACCGGCCTCATCGGGTGCATCTCCCTCGTAGGGGCGATCCTCGGCGTGATCGCGCTTCGCCAGATCAAGGAGCGCGGCGAGCGCGGTCGCGGTCTGGCGATCGCCGGCATCGCGCTGTTCTGCTTCTGGGTAGTGCTCTCGGTGATCGGCCTCGCGCTCAGCAAGGGCTCCGGCAAGGCGAACACGAACACGGGTCTGGGCGCGAAGCCCACACCGACCGTGACCAAGACGCACGACGTGAAGGTCAAGAAGATGCGCGTCGGCGAGTGCATCAACGACAACTCCTCCGCGGACAGCGTGGAGAGCGTTCAGGTCGTGCCGTGCAACAAGCCTCACGACGGCGAGGTGCTGGCCGTCTTCAGGTTGAAGGGGCTGATCCTGCCGGGTGACTCCGAGCTGCAGAACCAGGCGAAGCTCGGCTGCCGGAAGTTCGCCCGCCCCCGGCTCGAGCGGGATCCGGCGGCCGACAAGCTCGCGATGTCGTACTACTACCCCTCGCCGGAGTCGTGGAGAGCGGGCGATCACTCGGTCACCTGCGTCGGCGTCGCCGCCACGGACGGCAAGAAGCTCACCCGCCGCCTCCACGCCTGACGCCCGGCGGGACGCACCATCACCGACCGCGTCGTGCAGGCCCTGCGCCTGCCGCGCGGCCGTACGGCGTCCGACGCACGATGGCCACGCCGCCGCGGCGCAGGAATAGCGCCGCGGCGGAGCGCTGTCAGCGCGCCCGGAGCGGGACGACCCGGCTCCGGGCCGGGCCGGTGCCCTCCGGCCCTGCGCCCGGCCGGGTCCGGGACGAGCGCGGCTGGAAGGGCAGGAAGCGGTCCGCGCGGTGCGGGCGCGCCGGGATGTCGGTGCTCTCGACCGCCAGCATCCGGTCGAAGCGGAACGCGCGGATGTGGCGGCGCAACCGGCACCAGCCGACGAGGTACCAGTGGTCACGGTGCACGAGGCAGGTGACCGGCTCGACCTCGCGGACCGTGACGTTGCCCTTGGCGTCGACGTAGTGCAGGCGGACGACGAGCCGCGCGGTGATCGCGCTCGCCGCGGTCCGGGCGCGGTGCGCCGTCGCGGGGTCGAGCGGGCGGGCCAGGGTTTCGAGGGTGGTGCCGACGACCTCGGCCGGGTCGAGGTCGTCGAAGAGACGGCGCAGGGCCCGGCGTGCCGTGGCGGACTGCGGACCGGCGCCCAGGTGAGCGAGCGAGAGGGCGAGGGCCGCCACCTCGGGGGCGGGAAGGTGGGGACGGGTACGGCTTGCGAGCGTCGCGTTCTCGGCCATGGTTCGATCATACGTTCGAACACTGACATTTTGGAGGCCCAACCCGGGGCCCACGGCGGCCTGTTTTTCTACAAAACCTAGACGCGGCGTCAGAAAAACTTAGAATGATGGCCTCGGGAGGGAGGCCGAAGATGTCCGACTCCGAGCCGCGGGTCTCGTTCCAGACCCGGCCCGACCTGTACCGGCACTGGCGCGTCGAGTTCGACGGCGAGGTCGCCCGGCTGGTCATGCGGGTCGACGAGCGTGGCGGGCTGCGCCCCGGCTACGACCTCAAGCTGAACTCGTACGACCTCGGGGTCGACATCGAACTGTACGACGCCGTCCAGCGGCTGCGGTTCGAGCACCCCGAGGTGCGCGCGGTGGTGATCACCAGCGCCGACGACCGGGTCTTCTGCGCCGGCGCCAACATCCGCATGCTGGCCGCGTCCGACCACTCGTGGAAGGTGAACTTCTGCAAGTTCACCAACGAGACGCGCTGCGGGATCGAGGACGCCACCGAGAACTCCGGGCAGACCTACCTCGCGGCCGTGAACGGCACCGCGTCCGGCGGAGGGTACGAGATCGCGCTCGCGTGCGACCGCATCCTCCTGGTCGACGACCGGTCCGCCGCCGTGTCCCTGCCCGAGGTGCCGCTGCTCGGGGTGCTGCCGGGCACGGGCGGGCTGACCCGGGTCACGGACAAGCGGAAGGTGCGCCGCGACCGGGCCGACGTGTTCGCCACGAAGGCGGAGGGGCTCAAGGGCCGGACCGCCGTCGAGTGGAACCTGGTCGACGAGGCGATCCCGCGCAGCAGGTTCGAGGAGACCGTCCGCGAGCGCGCGCGGGAGGCGGCGGCGCTGTCCTCGCGCACCGGCGAGCGCGGCGTCTCCCTGCCCATGCTCGAACCGGAGATCACCGCCGACCGCGTGGCGTACCGGCACGTCACGGCCGAGTTCGCGGACGACCTGGTCACCATCACGGTGCGCGGCCCGGAGGGCGACGTCCCGCCGGTCGTCGACGCGGACTTCTGGCCCCTCGCCATGACCCGCGAGCTCGACGACCTCATCCTGTGGCTGCGCGTCAACGAGCCCGAGCGCGGCACCTGGGCGATCCGGACCGTCGGCGACGCCGACGCGGTCCTCGCGTATGAGGAGTCGATGACCGGCGACAAGGACTGGCTGGTCAACGAGATCCGGCACTACTACAAACGGACGCTGAAACGGCTCGACGTCACCAGCCGGAGCCTCGTCGCGCTCATCGAGCCGGGCAGCTGCTTCGCCGGTCCCCTGCTCGAACTGGCCCTCGCCTGCGACCGGCAGTACCTCCTCGAACCGGCGGAGATCGTGGTGACCGACGCGAACCTCGGCGCCTACCCCATGGCGAACGGCCTGAGCCGTCTCGCCGCACGGTTCCACGGCGACGAGGCCGCGCTGGAGCGGATCCGCGACGCGCGCGGGCGGCCCGTCGAGGCCGGTGAGGCGGAGGAGCTCGGCCTGGTCACCCTCGCGCTGGACGACATCGACTGGGAGGACGAGGTCCGCATCGCCGTCGAGGAACGGGCGTCGCTCAGCCCCGACGCGCTCACCGGCCTGGAGGCCAACCTCCGGTTCGGCGGGCCGGAGACCCTCGAGACCAAGATCTTCGGACGGCTCTCCGCCTGGCAGAATTGGATCTTCAATCGGCCGGGCGCCTCCGGGCCCGACGGTGCCCTCAGCAAATACGGCACCGGTAAACGAGCGAGCTTCGACCGGAAGCGAGTCTGAACGTGCATCCCGACTACCAGGAGAAGATCCCGAACAACGTCGGGCTGGCCGACGACCGGCGGCTGCAGCGGGCGCTGGAGTCGTGGCAGCCGGGGTTCCGGCAGTGGTGGGCCGAGATGGGCCCGGAGCTGCCCACCGAGGACGTCTACCTGCGCACCGCCGTGAACGTCGGCCGCGAGGGGTGGGCGCACTTCGGGCACGTGCCCGTGGCCGACTACCGGTGGGGCATCTTCCTCGCCGAGCCGCGCCCCGACCGGCGCATCGCGTTCGGCGAGCACCAGGGCGAGCCGGCCTGGCAGAAGGTCCCCGGGGAGTACCGCGCCGAGCTGCAGCGGCTCATCGTCATCCAGGGCGACACCGAACCGGCCAGCGTCGAACAGCAGCGGCGGCTCGGCTACACCGCGCCCAGCCTGTACGACCTGCGCAACCTATTCCAGGTGAACGTGGAGGAGGGCCGCCACCTGTGGGCGATGGTGTACCTCCTGCACGCCCACTTCGGCCGGGAGGGCCGGGCGGAGGCCGAGGAGCTGCTGCGCCGCAACTCCGGCAGCGAGGACTCCCCGCGCATCCTCGGCGCGTTCAACGAGGAGACCCCGGACTGGCTGTCGTTCTTCATGTTCACCTACTTCACGGACCGGGACGGCAAGTACCAGCTCGGCACGCTGAAGGAGAGCGGCTTCGACCCGCTGTCGCGCACCTGCGAGTTCATGCTGAAGGAAGAGGCCCACCACATGTTCGTGGGCACCACCGGCATCGACCGCGTCGTGGGCCGCACCGCGCGGCTCATGGTCGAGCACGACACCGACGACGCCGGGCCGCACGGCGCGATCCCCTTCAACGTCATCCAGAAGTACCTGAACTTCCACTACTCGGTGTCGCTGGACCTGTTCGGCGGGGAGACGTCGACGAACGTCGCCAACTACTTCTCCGCCGGGATCAAGGGCCGCTGGCAGGAGGAGCGGCGCAAGGACGACCATCGGCTCACCGACCGGGGCGCGCACGTCGACGCCGTCGTGGACGGCGAGCTGTCCACGGTGGAGGTGGAGGCGCTGACCGCGCTCAACACCGACCTGCGCGACGAGTACATCGCCGACTGCGAGAGCGGCGTGAAGCGCTGGAACCGCATCCTGGCCGATTCCGGCCTCCCCCACCGGCTGCGCCTGCCGCACCGCGGGTTCAACCGGTATGTCGGCGCGTTCGCGAAGGTCAACGTCTCACCCGACGGCGAGCCGCTGCCGGACGCGGAGTGGGAGGCGCGCAAGGGCGCCTGGCTCCCGACCGAGACGGACAAGGCGTTCGTCGCTTCTCTCATGCGGCCCGTGTACGAGCCCGGTAAGATCGCCAGCTGGCTCGAGCCGCCGCGAAACGGCATCAACGGCAAGCCGTTCGATTACGAGTACGTCCACCTCTGACCGAGGGCGTGAGTCCGGTGTTCAACGCCAGCACGTATCTCGTCGACCGGCACGTCGAGGCCGGGAACGGCGACCGGATCGCGATCACCGGGACGGGCGGCACGCTGACCTACGCGCAGTTGCTCGGCCGGATCCGCCGTACGGCCTCCGGCCTGCGCGAACTCGGCGTACGGCCCGAAGAGCGGGTCATGCTGTCGATGGCCGACGGCCCGGACCTGCTCACGCTGATCCTCGCGACGATGCGCGTCGGCGCGGTCCCCGTTCCGGTCTCCACGATGCTGACCGCCAAGGACCTGGCCGAGCTGCTGCGCGACGCGCGGGCGCGGGTCCTCGCCGCGAGCCCGGAGTTCGCCGCGCCCGCCGAGGAGGCCGCGCAGTCCGCGCCGGAGCTCGCCGCGTTCCTCCTCAGCGGCCCCGACGCGCCGCGCCCGCCCGCCTGGGCGGCGGGCCACCGGCTCGACGAGATCGCCGGTGACGAGGGAGGCGGCGACCCGTACGACACCCACCCCGACTCCAGCGCGCTGTGGCTCTACACCTCCGGGACGACCGGCCTGCCGAAGGCCGCCGTGCACCGGCACGCCTCGATCCGGTCGGTCGTTGAGACGTACGGCGCGCAGGTCCTCGGGATCCGGCCGGAGGACCGGTGCCTGTCGGTGCCGAAGCTCTTCTTCGCGTACGGCATCGGCAACGCCTGCTTCTTCCCCCTCGCCGTCGGCGCGTCCGCCGTGCTGGAGCCGGGCCGCCCGACCCCGGCGCTGATCGCCGAGCTGGTCGAGCGGGAGCGTCCGACGCTGTTCTTCGGCGTGCCGACCTTCTACGCCGCGCTGCTGGCCGCCGGGCTGCCCGCCGAGACGTTCGCGCCGGTCCGCGCGGCGGTGTCGGCGGGCGAGCCGCTGCCGGCGCCGATCCTGCGGAGGTTCGCCGAGCGGTTCGGCGTGGAGATCCTGGACGGCATCGGCGCGACCGAGGCGCTGCACATCTTCATCTCCAACCGCGCGGGCCAGGTGCGGCCGGGCAGCAGCGGCGTGCCGGTGCCCGGGTACGACGTGCGCGTCGTCGACGACGCGGGCGCCGACGTCCCGCCCGGAACGCCCGGCCACCTGCTCGTACGCGGCGACTCGATCGCCACCGGCTACTGGTGCCGTACGGCGGTGACCCGGCAGGTGTTCCAGGGCGAGTGGCTGCGCACCGGCGACACCTACGTCCGCGAAGAGGACGGGTCGTACCGGTTCCTCGGCCGGTCCAACGACATGATCAAGGCCGGGGGGATCTGGGTGTCCCCGAGCGAGGTCGAGGCGCGGCTGCTGGAGCATCCCGGCGTCGCCCAGGCGGCGGTGGTCGCGCTGCCGGACGGCGACGGACTGGACAAGCCCGTCGCCGCCGTCGTCCGCGCGCCCGGCTCCGCCGTCACCGCCGAGGAGGTCGTCGCGTTCTGCCGCGACGGGCTCGCGTCGTTCAAACGGCCGCGCGCGGTGCACTTCGTCGAGTCGCTGCCGACGACGGCGACCGGCAAGATCCAGCGCTACCTCGTCCGTGAGCGGCTCGACGGCCGCACGCCCCCGGCTCCCCCACCGGCCGACGCCGGACGCGACCTCCTCGACGAGACCCGTTCTTGAGACGTCGCCGCTGATCAGGCCTGGAAGAACCGGACCAGGGCGTGGACGACCGCGGCCGGGTCGTTCTCCATCGGGATGTGCCCCGCCCCCGGGACGCGGACCAGGGCGGTGTTGGGGATCTCGGCGGCGAAGCGCTCGGCGTAGCGGACCTCCTGGAACGTGTCGTCCTCGCCCCACACCAGCAGCTTCGGCGTCCGGTCGGCTCTGAGCGCGGGTACCAGGTCGAGCGTGTAGCGGCTGTCGGCCGCGCCCGCCAGGGCCATCCAGGACCGCCGCACGCGTGCGTCGTTCCAGGGATCCAGGTAGTCGGCCAGCTCGGCCTCCGACGCGGGCCGCGCCAGCGCCGTGGTGATGGCCGTGCGGCGGGCGGCCAGCAGTTCCTCGGCCGTCACCGCGGCCACGACGGCGGGGTCGCGGAAGCGGGCCACGCCCGGTACCGGCCACGAGTCGTAGGTGACCGAGTTGACCAGCGCCAGCCGCCGCACCTTGGCCTCGCCGCCCGCCAGGAGGTGCTGGGCCACCGCGCCGCCGATGTCGTGCCCGACCACGTTGAGCGGCTCGTCCGCGCCCACCGCCGTGGCGAACCGCGCCACCCACGCCGCCAGCGCGGGAACCGCCGCCGTCGCGGGCGTCAACTCCCCTTCGGACCGCCCCAGCCCCGGCAGGTCCACCGCGACGGGACGCAGGCCCGCGGCCCCCAGCTCGTCCAGCACCGGCTGCCAGACCCGGCTCCAGTACGTACCGTGCAGCAGCAACACCACCGGACCGCGCTCGCCCGCCGTCAGACAACTGGCTCGCAGCCCGTCGATCTCGATCATCATTCGCTCGGACATGCCATAACCATCGGGTTCTGACGTACCCCCGGTCAAATATCAATTAGGGTATGCCGCCATGACGTTGGCGCAGCTGAGAGCCTTGATCGCGGTCGCCGAGCACGGCGGCTTCACCACCGCCGCCGACCACACCGGCATGTCGCAACCCGCCGTCAGCCGCGCGATCGCCGCGTTGGAACGCGAGCTCGGCGCGGACCTGTTCGTACGTCACCGCGACGGCATCGCCCTCACCGAGGCCGGGCGCCGCGCGGTCGACCGGGCACGCGAGGCGCTGCGCCACTTCGACCTCATCCGCGCCGACGTGGCGGCCGCCACCGGCGAGATCTCCGGCGAGCTGCGCCTGGCCAGCCTGCCCAGTGCCACCGGAACGCTCATCGCGCGGCTACTGCGCGCGTTCACCGACCGCTACCCGCAGGTCCACGTGCGCCTGTTCGAGGGCGTCGACGACGACATCCGCGAATGGCTGCGCCGCGGGGCCGCCGAGGTCGGCGTCGTCACCCTGCCCGCCCCCGGCTTCGACACCGTGCCGCTCAGCACCCACGACATGGTGGCCGCGCTACCCGCCGACGACCCCCTGACAGAGCGGGAGACCGTCCACGTCGCCGACCTGGCCGGGCGGCCGTTCATCCTGACCACGGCCGGCTGCCGGCCGCTGATCATGGCGGCGGCACGGAAGTCGAAGACGCAGCTCGACATCGCCTTCGAGGCGAGCGGACCCGCCGCGATCCTGGAAATGGTGGCGGCCGGGCTGGGGGTCAGCATCATCCCGGCGCTGGGCCTGCCCGCCGACCTCGGCGCGGTCATCACCCGGCCGCTGGAACCGCCGACCACCCGGTCCCTGGCCCTGGCCGTCCCCTCCGCCGCCGACTGCTCCCCCGCCGTCCGGGCATTTCTGGACCAGTTGGCCTCCTAGGCTGGTTCAGCCCGCGGCGAGTGCGCGCCAGCGCTGCTGGGCGATCGCGTCCCATTCGCCGTGCCGGGCGTCGAACAGATCG
Source organism: Actinoallomurus vinaceus (assembly GCF_039542055.1). Lineage (NCBI taxonomy): Bacteria > Bacillati > Actinomycetota > Actinomycetes > Streptosporangiales > Thermomonosporaceae > Actinoallomurus > Actinoallomurus vinaceus. Next base: position 400,147 of record NZ_BAABHK010000005.1, on the reverse strand, counting down.
CGGGCCCGGTCGCCGATCCAGCCCGAGGGAAGCAGCGCCGACGGCAGGCGGGGGTCCAGGAACGGGAACCGCCGCCACTCGTGGACGAGCCGCGTCTGCGCCAGCATGATCGACTCCGGGGAGGCGGGGCGCGGGGCGCTGAACGCCTCGATGAACGCCTCGTACTGGGCGGCCACGCCCTCCAGGTCCCACGCCCGCTCGACCATCGCCCGCTCGCTGCCGACCCCGGCGAACCGCGCGGTGAACGACAGGGCGCCGGACTCCAGGCCCAGTCCCTCGATGACCGAGCGCGCCTCCGCCTCGCGCGCCGACGACGGCGCGATCCACATCCCTGGGCCGGGCGAGCCGAAGCCGGCCCAGCTCAGCTTCGTGCGGAGCTTGTGCCGGAGCCGGCGCTTGGACTCGGGAACGGAGACGTAGACGATGAGCCACACCCCGTCCCAGGGCGCGGTCGTGGTGCCGAATGTGTAGATCCGCTCCGCGCCCTCGGTCAGGAGCTGCCGCCCGGGTGGGGTGAGCGACCATCGGACGGTCCGGCCGACCCGCTCGGAGGTGAGCCATCCGTCGGCCGCCGTACGGGCCAAGGCCTGCCGCGCGGACTTCTCCTCGACGCCGAGTTCGTCGAGCACCTCTACGAGAGTCGCGGTCCATACCGGCTCTTGATTCCGGAGGACGAACTCACCCAGTAGGGTCAGCAACAGAGAACGGGCGCTCGTCTCGCCTAGGGCGTGCCGTCGAGTCAGCGTGGGTCGCGGGGCGGTCACACTTAATTCTACATAAATCAGGTGCATAATTGGCGCCTTGTAGAAACCGTGACAAAGAGGCAGGAACACATCGTGCTCGATGGCCGCCCGCTCATCGACGCCCACACACATCCCGCCCGTCTGCCGACGCTCAAGGCCGCCTGGCGAGGCTGGGCCACCGAGTTCGGCGACGCGGCCGTCCTCGACCGGGTCTTCGACTCCGGCGGCACGCCGATCCCGGAGCGGTTCGTCGAACTCCTCGACACCGAAGGCGTCGACATCGCGCTGATGCTGTGCGAGTACAGCCCGAAGGCCACCGGTATCCAGCCGATCGAGGACCTGCTGCCGCTCACGGCGCACGCCCCGCGCCGCCTGCGCGCGGTCGCGAACATCAACCCGCACTATCACTTTCCCGTTGCGGAAGAACTCGAACGCCAGCTCGGGCTGGGCGCGGTGGCGCTCAAGCTGCACCCGGTGCACGGCGGATTCGCCGCCGACGACCGCGCGCTTTACCCGGCGTACGAGGTGTGCCGCTCCCGTGGAATCCCCGTCGTGGTGCACTGCGGAACCAGCAGCTTCCCCGGGTCCACCAATTCCTACGCCGACCCGGTGCTGCTCGACGCGGTGCTGCGCGACTTCCCGACGCTGAACGTCGTCCTCGCCCACGGCGGGCGCGGCTGGTGGTACGACGCGGCGGCGTTCCTCGCGCTGTCCCGCGACAACGTCTGGATCGAGCTGTCCGGGCTGCCACCGCGCCGGCTGCCCGAGTACTACGCGCGGTACGACTTTTCGCGGCTGTGCCGGCGGTTCATCTTCGGCACCGACTGGCCCGGCGTGCCCGGCATCGCGGCCAACGCCCGCGCCGTCGCCGCGCTCTGCCCGGACGAGGAGACCGCCGCGCTCGTGCTGGCCGGCAACGCCGTCCGGGTGTACGGCCTCGACGTTCCGGAGTGACCCGCACGGGCCAGGGGAACGGTACCGGCGGTCAGTGCTTGCGGCCGACGCCGGCGAAGCCGTGCGAGCGCGGCGTGTTCGGATCGTCCGGGCGCCATTCCGCGATGCGGGTGAGCCCGGGGTCGATCAGCTCGAGGCCGTCGAAGAACCGGCGGATGTCCGCGCGCGGGCGGGGCACGATCGGGGCGGTCGCGTTCTTGTACGCCGCACGCCCGGCCCGCACGTGCTCCTCCGGAACGCCCTCGGTGGTCAGGTGCGAGATCACCACGTGGCTGCCGGAGGGCAGCGCGTCGCGGAACCGCGCGATGATGTCGTACGGCGCTTCGTCGTCCGTGACGAAGTGCAGCACGGCCACCAGCAGCAGCGCCACGGGCCGCGAGAGATCCAGGTTCAGGTCACGGTGCCCGAGGATCGACTCGGGCTTCCGGAGGTCGGCCTGGATGATCGAGACGTCGGACGCGCCCCCGAGGAGGGCCCGCGCGTGGCAGAGCACCATCGGGTCGTTGTCGACGTAGGTGACCCGCGCGTCCGCGGCGACCTCGTGCACGTTGCCCTGCGTCGGCAGTCCCGAGCCGATGTCGAGGAACTGGGAGATCCCGGCGGCGGAGAGGTGGCGCACGGCCCGGCGCAGGAAGTCCCGGTTGGCGCGCGCGGCGACCGGGGTGTCGGGGAAGACCTTCAGGATCCGGCTCGCGGCCTCGCGGTCGGCCGCGAAGTTGTCCTTGCCGCCCAGGTAGTAGTCGTACATGCGGGCCACGTTCGGGGTGGCGGTGTCGAGGCCGTCCGGGACCATCGCGTCCATCGTCATCGAGCCCCCTTCCCGTTCACTCGCCGACCGGGGCAAATGAGTCTCCCTCACGAATCATGAGTAACGTAGCGGATCCGGTGAGCCTCGCCGGGCCGCCCTGATCACGGGCGCGCAGCGCCACCTCGGCGGTCATGCCTCCGCCGGTGCTGCCACCACCGACCGCCAGGCGTGGTGCTCGCTACGGCGCTGGGCGGTCCGTCCGGCCTCTCAGGGTAGTGCTATGAATGGGACATGGGGGCACCTTTCCGGCGATATCGGATGCCGTTCCGTCATCCGTTCGTCGGGCGCTCGCTTGAACGTCGCGTCTCACTGCTGAACCCGCGCAGTGCCGCCGGGCAGGTGTTCCTTCTCCAGGTCGTGATCGTGGTACTGCTGGTCGCGGCCACGGTGACGATGGAGGTGCGGCAGGCGGCGCATCACGCCCTGCAGCAGGCGCGTCGAGTGTCGCTCGCCACGGCCGTGGCGTTCGCGAAGTCCCCGGGCCTGGTCCAGGCGCTGCGCAGCCCGAACCCTACGGCGGTGCTGCAACCGCGCACCGAAGCGACCCGCAAGGTAGCGGGCGTGGACTTCATCGTCGTCATGAACACCCAAGGAATCCGCTACACGTTCCCCTACACCAGCGCGATCGGCGGGAAGTTCGTCGGCCACATCCAACCGGCGCTGAAGGGCCACATCGTCATTGAGGAGGCAGGCGGGCCGCCCGTACCGGTGGGCTGGAAAACCTACGTCCAGGCGGTGGTCCCGGTGACCGATGACAGGGGCGCGGTCGTCGGCCTGGTGTCCGCCGGGCTCACGGTCCAGGCCGTGGCGAGACAGTGGACGCCGCAACTGCCGATCACCTTGGGGAGCGGCGCGGCCGCGCTGGCCGTGGCTGCCGCCGGGACGGCGCTGGTATCACGGCGGCTGCGGCGGCAGACGCACGGCCTGGGTCCGGCGGAAATGACGCGGATGTACGAGCATCACGACGCGGTCCTGCACGCGGTGCGAGAAGGCGTACTGATCACCGATGCCGATGGGCGACTGGTGCTGGCCAACGACGAGGCGAAGCGGCTTTTGGGCCTGCCGGCGGACGCGGATGGGCGGCATGTGCGGGACCTCGGGCTGCCGGAGCGGATATCGCGATTGCTGCTGTCGGCGGAGCCGGTCACGGATGAGGTGCATCGGGCGGAGGACCGGTTGCTGGCGGTGAACAAGCGGCCCACGTTCCTGAACGGGGCTCAGGGGGGCAGCGTGGTGACGTTGCGGGACACCACCGAACTGGCTGCGGTGACCGGGCGGGCGGAGGTGGCGCGGGAGCGTCTGAAGCTGCTGTATGAGGCGGGAATACGGATTGGGACCACGCTGGACATGGTCCATGAGGCACAGGAACTGGCTCAGGTGGCCGTACCACAGTTGGCCGACGTCGTCACGGTGGACCTACTGGACGCGGTGATGCGAGGGGAGGAGCCAACGGCGGACAGATTGCGGCATCTGCGGCGTACGGCGAAGAGCGGCGATCAGCCGACGTCGCCCCTGTGGCCGGTGGGTGAACGGATCACGTATACGTCGGCGGCGCCCCAGATACAAGCGTTGGAGCGGGGTTGCGGGGTGCTGAGGGCGGAGCTGCGGCAGGCGCGGGGATGGCAGGAGCAGGCCCCGGAGCGCGCCGAGAGGGCGCTGGAGTACGGGTTCCACTCGCTGGTGACCGTGCCGCTGCAGGCACGGGGCATTCCGCTGGGCGTGGCGAGCTTCTTCCGGGTGGGGGATGCGCCGGCGTTCGAGCAGGAGGACCTGTTGCTGGCGGAGGAGCTGACCGCACGGGCGGCGGTGGCCATCGACAACGCGCGGCGCTTCATCCGGGAACACGCGATGGCGGCCACGCTGCAGCGGAGTCTGCTGCCGCGGGGGCAGCCGGAACAGGAAGCCCTGGATGTGGCCTGGCGATACCTGCCCGCGAAGGCAGGAGTAGGCGGGGACTGGTTCGACCTCATCCCCCTGCCAGGGGCACGAGTGGCGCTGGCGATCGGTGACGTCGTCGGTCACGGACTGCACGCGGCGGTGACGATGGGGCGGCTGCGCACCGCCGCGCACAACTTCGCCGCGCTGGACCTCCCGGTGGACGAGGTCCTCGGATACCTGGACGACCTGGTCACGCGCATGGACGACGAGGACAGCACCAGCGAGGACACCGAAGGCCACAGAGCGGACGAGGTGACGGGAGCCACGTGCCTGTACGCGATCTACGACCCGGTAACAGGGGGGTGCACGATCGCCCGTGCGGGACACCTCGGCCCGGCGGTGGTGTTCCCGGATGGAACAGTCACCTTTCCGGACGTACCGGCATCACCCCCGCTCGGACTCGGTGGCCACCCCTTCGAAACCGTCGAGCTGCGCCTGCCAGAGGGCGCACGACTGGTGCTGTACACCGACGGGCTGGTCGAGGACCGGACCCGCGACATCGACGGCGGGCTGGACGAACTGCGCCGGACATTGGAGCGGACCGAGGGACACAGTCCGGAGGAGACGTGTCAGGTGGTGATCGACGCTGTCATTCCGACGCACCCCACCGACGACATCGCACTGCTGGTAGCGCGCACCAAGCTGCTCCCGCCCTCGCGCGTGGCCGAATTGGACGTGCCGGCCAACGCCGCAGCGGTCGCCACCGCGCGCGAGCACTTCAGAGAGACGTTGCGGGAGTGGGGGCTGGAGAAGGTCGCCTTCACAACCGAACTGATCGTCAGCGAGCTGGTCACGAACGCGATCCGGTACGGATCACCGCCGATCCGGGTAAGGCTGCTCCACGGACGCGGCCTGACCTGCGAGGTGTCGGACGGCAGCAGCACCTCACCACGCCTGCGCCGCGCCGCGACCATGGATGAAGGCGGGCGGGGACTGTTCCTCGTGGCGCAGCTCTCTCAGCGCTGGGGGACGCGGTACACATCCGAGGGCAAGGTCATATGGGCCGAACAGTCCCTCGACGACGGCGCCCACAGCGCCCCGGGCGGCACACTGGCCGACGCTCTCCTCGAGCAGTTCGACGACACCGCCCTGTGACCTCCGACTCGACACCCATGTCGCGCCCAGGGCATGTGGGCCCTGGGCGTCAGGGTGCGAGGGTGCAGCCACTCGACACGGGACTCGTCGTGCGTGCGGGCCACGTTCGGGGTGGCGGTGTCGAGGCCGTCCGGGACCATCGCGTCCATCGTCATCGAGCCCCCTTCCCGTTCGCTCGCCGACCGAGGCAAATGAGTCTCCCTCACGAATCATGATCAACTTAACGGATCCGGTGAGCCTCGTCGGGCCGGTGCGACACGGGCGTCGCCCGTCCACCGCGGTGGACGGGCGACGCCCGATCGGCCTCGAGAGGCTCGGTGTCTCCGATCAGTCCCGGCGGGCCGAGAGCTGCGGAGCCGTGGCGGACACCGCCGACGACGACGGGGACGGCGTCCAGTTCACGACCGGACCGGGGACAGTCTGCGCCGCGACGGACCCGCCGCCGATGCCGTAGGTCTTCACGTACGGCGTGTTGTCCGAGCCGGTGGCGAAGGTTCCCTTGCCACCTTCGAAGACCGCGGCGTAGTAGCCGCTGCCGTACGCGTGGACCTTCTGCTTGAAGTAGCCCTTGCTGTTCGTCTTGGTCCACTTGAGGTGGTACCAGGTCTTCTTGCCCTTGAACCGGAAGATGATCCGGACTCTACGGCCGGCGTAGCCGCTGTGCTTGCTGATCGTGGTCCAGTGGATCAGGCGGCCGCTCGCCGTCACGTACCGGTTCTTGCGGACCTTCTTCGGCGAGACCTTGAAGGAGTGGATCTCGGTCCGCCAGCGCCAGGCCTTGCGCACCGGGCTGGTCGCCGCCTGGTACGTCGCGTTACCGGCGAACCGCGCCCGCCAGTAACCGGACTGGTTGTAGTTGAAAGTGGTGTTGAACGCGTTGGCGCCCGTGTCCGCCGTGACCGTCTTCTTGACGGTCCAGCCCGTCTTTCCGTCGAACGAGTACTCGATCGTTAGCGGCAGCGCGTCATAAATGGCGGAATCGCTGCGCAGACCCCCGTTGATCGTCACATTCGCGTACGGGTCGTACGAGACGGTGAAACTGCTGAAGGAGAGGGGCCTCTGGTCGAGTCGCGCCTGGGACGCGCCAGGGGCCGCCGTTTCGGCCAGCGCGGCGGGCGGCACGGCTGCGAGCGTGCACATCACCGCCGAAGCGCTGAGGATGCCGAGGGTGATACGTCGCAAAGCAATCACCTGTGGGTCGAATGATGGATTCGCGTGATCTTCACGCGAGAGAGAAGACGAACCTCTTCGACACCGGGTTGTCCGACGTTTGATCACGAAACGGAAACATGCCACCGGACCGTCGTTTTCCGTGACTCTGACGGATCCCTCCCGTCACCGTCCGTCCGGCCGTGCCGATATCTCCGCGAGAAGAAGCGCGGGATCGTTCATGACGCGTTCGACGACGAGCGCGGCGGCTCCCAGGGCGGCGGCGTCGCCGCCCAGACGCGAGACGGTCAGCCGGGGAGGCGCGGTCCGGACGATGCCGGTGCCGCGCGCGAGCGCCGCCTCCACCGCCGGGCGCGCCCAGGGGGCGAGCGCGGAGAAGATGCCGCCGAGCACGATGGTGTCCGGGTCGAGGAGGTTGACGGCCGCGGCGAGCGCCTGCCCGAGTGCCTCGCCCGCGCGGCGTACCGCGGACAGCGCCCGTTCGTCGCCGCCGCGCAGCAGGGTCACGAGGGCGGCGAGCGGACCGTCGGGGCCGGCGGTGGACGTGGCCGTGACGTCCGGGATGCCCGCGGCCCGCAGGATCGCCTCCTGGCCCGCGGCCTGCTCCAGGCAGCCGCGGCCGCCGCACGCGCAGGGCGGGCCGTCCGGGTCGACGACGACGTGGCCGAGTTCGCCGGCGAAGCCGTGCGCCCCGCGGAACACCCGGCCGTCCACGACGATGCCCGCGCCGACGCCGATCTCACCGGAGACGTGGACGTACGAGCCGAGGTCCGGGCCGTCGCCGAACCACAACTCACCGAGAGCGGCGAGGTTCGCCTCGTTGTCCTGGTCGGCGGGCAGCGCGAGCGGCGGCAGCCCGGCGGTCAGCAGGTCCTCGGCGGCGACGTCGCGCCAGCCGAGGTTGGGCGCGGTCCGTACGCGGCCGCCGGCCCGGTCGAGGGTGCCGGGCAGCGCGACCACCGCGCCGGCGACCGTCAGGCCCTGCTCCCCCGCCGCGGCGATCGCCGTCTCGGCCAGGTCCGTCAGCGCGCCGATGACGCGCTCGGGGTCACGGCCCCGGTTGTCGGCGGCGACGATGTGCCGGTGCCGGATTCGCCGCCCGAGGTCGAGCACGCAGGCGGCCAGGTAGTCGACGTTGACCTCCAGGCCGAGGCCCGCGACGCGGTCGCCGTTGACCGAGACGGCCGTGGCGGGACGGCCGCGCTCGCCGTCCCGTACCGGCCCGTCCTCGCGGACGAGACCGGCGTCCTTCAGCGCGGCGACGAGACTGGATACGGTGGTCTTGGTGAAGCCGGTCACGTCGGCGAGGCGGGCGCGGCTCACCGGCTGCCTGCGGGAGATCTCACCCAGCACCACGGCCAGGTTGCGGGCGCGCATGGTGCCGTGCCGGACGGGCGTGATCTCATTGCGCATGTTCACAGACTAATCATTGAACATCTCCCCTGTTGACACTCGGCACCTGCGGGTTTTAATTAGTCCAGAGCCTGAACGAATTGAGGAGACGAGATGTTCGAACCCACCCCTGAGGACAAGTTCACCTTCGGGCTGTGGACCGTCGGCTGGCCGGCGCGCGACCCGTTCGGCGACGCCACCCGGCCCCCGCTCGACCCGGTCGAGGCGGTGCACCGGCTCGCCGAGCTCGGCGCCTACGGGGTGACGTTCCACGACGACGACCTCCTCGCGGTCGAGCCGGATCGGGACAAGGCGGTCGCGGCGTTCCGCACGGCCCTCGACGAGACCGGCCTCAAGGTGCCGATGGCGACCACGAACCTGTTCACCCACCCGGTGTTCAAGGACGGCGCGTTCACTTCCAACGACCGCGACATCCGCCGCTACGCCATCCGCAAGGTCATGCGCAACCTCGACCTGGCCGCCGAGCTGGGCGCGCACACCTATGTCTTCTGGGGCGGGCGCGAGGGCGCCGAGTCCGACGGGGCCAAGGACGTGCGGGTGGCGCTCGACCGGTTCCGCGAGGCCATCGACCTGCTCGCCGCGTACGTCACCGACAAGGGCTACGGCATCCGCTTCGCCCTCGAGCCGAAGCCGAACGAGCCCCGCGGCGACATCCTGCTGCCGACGATCGGCCACGCCCTGGCGTTCATCGGCTCGCTCGAGCACTCGGACATGGTGGGCCTCAACCCCGAGGTCGGGCACGAGCAGATGGCCGGGATGAACTTCGTGCACGGCATCGCGCAGGCGCTGTGGCACGGCAAGCTGTTCCACATCGACCTGAACGGCCAGCACGGCCCGAAGTACGACCAGGACCTCGTGTTCGGCCACGGCGATCTGAAGAGCGCGTTCTTCCTCGTCGACCTGCTGGAGAACGGCGGGTACGACGGGCCGCGCCACTTCGACTACAAGCCGGCCCGTACCGAGGACATCTCCGGGGTCTGGGCGTCCGCCGCCGCGAACATGCGCACCTACCTCATCCTCAAGGAGCGGGCCCGGGCGTTCCGCGCCGACCCGGAGGTGCAGGAGGCGCTCGCCGCGTCCCGCGTCGACCAGCTCGCGCAGCCGACCCTCGCGCCCGGCGAGACGTACGAGCACCTGGCCGAGGACGACTTCGACGTGGAGGCCGCGGGCGAGCGCGGGTACCACTACGAGCGCCTCGACCAGCTGGCGGTCGAGCACCTCCTCGGCGCCCGGTGACCCGGGGCGCTGATGGTGGCGGAGGCGGAACGTTGAGCACGCCGGCGACGGGAGTCAGGCGATGAGCACGCTCGTGGCCGGGGTCGACTCGTCGACCCAGTCCTGCAAGGTGGTGGTGGCCGACGCCGCCACCGGCAGGATCGTGCGCGCCGGTCAGGCCTCGCATCCGGACGGCACCGAGGCCGACCCCGCCGCCTGGTGGGACGCGCTCGGGCGGGCGGCCGACGAGGCGGGCGGCCTGGACGACGTCGCGGCGATCGGCGTCGCGGCGCAGCAGCACGGCATGGTGTGCCTGTCGGAGGCCGGCGAGGTCGTCCGGCCCGCGCTGCTGTGGAACGACACCCGCTCGGCCGGCGCGGCCCGCGACCTGGTCGACGAGCTCGGCGGTCCGGCCAAGTGGGCCGACGCCGTCGGCAGTGTGCCGGTCGCGTCGTTCACGGTGACCAAGCTGCGCTGGCTGGCCCGGAACGAACCGGACGCCGCCGCCCGTACGGCGTCGGTGTGCCTACCGCACGACTACCTCACATGGCGGCTGACCGGTGAGTTCGTCACCGACCGGGGCGACGCGTCCGGCACCGGCTACTGGTCCCCCGCCACCGGGGAGTACCGGCCCGACCTGCTGGAGATGGCGTTCGGGCGGGTCCCGGCGCTGCCGCGCGTCCTCGGCCCGGCCGAGGCGGCGGGCCGTACGCCCGCCGGCGCGCTCGTGTCGGCTGGGACCGGCGACAACATGGGCGCGGCCCTCGGCCTCGGCCTCCGGCCGGGCGACGTGGTGGTGTCCCTCGGCACGTCCGGGACGGTGTTCACCGCGGCGGAGCGGGCGTCCGCCGACTCCGCCGGGGACGTCGCCGGGTTCGCCGACGCGACGGGCCGGTTCCTGCCGCTCGTCTGCACGCTGAACGCCGCCCGCGTGCTCGACGCCGCCGCGGCCCTGCTCGGCGTCGACCACCACGAGGTCTCCCGGCTGGCGCTGTCCGCACCGCCCGGCGCGGACGGCCTGGTGCTCGTGCCGTACCTGGAGGGCGAGCGCACGCCGAACCGGCCGGACTCCACCGGCTCGGTCCACGGCCTGCGCCTGGCCACGTCGACGCCGGCGCACCTGGCGCGGGCGGCGATCGAGGGCATGCTGTGCGGCCTCGCCGACGGGCTCGACGCGCTCCTCGCCCAGGGCGTACGGGCCGAGCGGGTGCTGCTCATCGGCGGCGCCGCGCGCTCGGAGGCCGTACGCCGCATCGCGCCGACCGTCTTCGGCCGGCCGGTGCTGGTCCCGCCCACCGGCGAGTACGTCGCCGAGGGCGCGGCCGCCCAGGCCGCCTGGGCGCTGTCCGGAGCGGCCGAACCGCCGCGCTGGGAGCGCGAGGGCCTGGAGACGTACGAGGCCGACGCGGTCCCCGCGATCCGGGACCGCTACGCCGAGGCACGCGACCACATCCTGTCCCGCTGAGCCCGTACGGCGGCGGTCCCCCTGCAGCGGCAGGGACCGCCGCCGGCGGGAGGGGCTGTGGCACGATCAGTTGGTGATCACTGCGTTGTCCGGCGCCGGCATGGCCGTCGAATGAGCACCGTAACCCGCCTCGCCCGGCCCGGTGATCTCACTGCGGCCCTTGAAGTCTGGCGGCTGGCCAACGCCGCCAGGCACAAGACGCCCGGCCCGGACCGCGTCGCCCGGGTTCAGGCCAAGCTGGCCGACCCGGCCGCCCTGGTGGTCGTCGCCGAGCGCGCCGGAGAACTCGTGGGCATGGCGGCGGCCGAGCCGGGCCGGGAGGAAGACGGCGCACGCGGAGTCGTACCCGGCTTGTGTCACATCTCCATGGTGTTCGTCCGCCCCGACCACTGGGGTAATCGGATCGGGGAGCTCCTGCTCGACGCGGTGCGCGAGGAGGCACTCCGTCAAGGCCACACGTCGCTGCAACTATGGACCGGCGAGGGCAACGACCGTGCCCTTCGTCTGTACGAACGGGCCGGTTTTCGGCCCACCGGTCGTACGGGGCATCTGAGCACCGGCGAGCGAATCGTCCACCTGACCCGGCCGCTGTAGCACAATGCGCATATGGCGAATTGAAGAGCGCACGGCCGGCGCCGTCCACAGCGCTGGCTCAAGGTGGACCTGTCGAGCTTCATCCGTGATGGCGATCGTGGGGTGTGCGCTGCCTGTGGCATGGCCGTACGCTCGTATGTGTACCGCTACCACCCGGTCGAGTCGCCGAATTACGAACGCTGCATCGGGCTCTCCTGGTGCTCCGGCTGCCACGTCTACACCGGAACCATGGTCCATGTGTCGCGCCGTGAGGCGCTCACCGATGCGCTGGCCGCCCTCCCGGCCGAGGAGCGGGACCGGCTTCGACACAGCGAGGTCGGCTTGATCGAGTACCTGGACCGCCATACCTCGTGATCGACCATGGCGCGCGCCGTACCAACGGGGTCCGTCAGGAGTCGGCCGGTTTGGTGGCGCTGACGAGGCGGGTGCCCATCCACGGTCCGCCCCACCACATCCGCGGGCCGAGGGGACGGACGCGGACGTCGGCCACGCCGAGCTCGGTGAGACGGCGCTGGTACGCGGAGGCGGCGACGATGTCCGCGATCACCAGGCGGCCGCCCGGGCGGAGCACGCGCACCGCCTCGTCGATCGCCCGCGCGCGTCCCTCAGACGACTTGATGTTGTGAATGGCGAGGTTGGAGACGACGACGTCGAACTCCCCGTCGCCGAACGGCAACTCCGTCATGTCGCCGGTCCGCAGCTCGACCCGTTCGCGGACGCCCTCCGCGACGCTGTTGCGCTCGGTGACGTCGAGGGCGTTGCCCGACTGGTCGACCGTGCGCCACAGGTCGACGCCGACCGCGTGGCCCGTCGTGAGCCGTTCCGCGGCCATGAGCAGCACCGCGCCCCGCCCGCAGCCGAGATCCAGCACCTGCTCGTCGCCGCGCAGCGCGAGCTCGTCGAGGATCTCCGACCACACCTGGAACTTCCCGCGCCGCGTCGCGTTGAGGTACAGCGCGGAGCTCACGGCCATGACGACGGCGAGGAGGAAGAACACCGAGGCGAGAGCGATACCGGGGCCCATCTCGGCGCCGAAGCCGGCGAACACGAACCCCACCGCACCGCACGCCAGGCCGAACAGGACGTACGGCGCGTCCACCCCGTACGAGCCACGCCGGACCGCTGTCGCCATCATCCGCCTCCGTCAGCACGCCGATCGCCGCGCCGACTGTAGCCGATCACCGTTCTCGTAGGACCGCGGGCCGTTCCGAATCGGCGCGGAAGGCGCTCCGCATCCTGATGGAGCGGCTCGTCACCCTGACTCCGTCGACGGCCGTCAGGTGCCCTGCGGATCGGTCAGGGCGGTCAGGACCGCATCCGCGCGCCCGCTCGCAGGCCGAGCGCCTCGCCGACGACGTCCTGCCGGCGCTGCGCTCCGCGATCGCCTGACGGAGGGCTGCGGCCTCAGGTGAGGGTGGTCGCGTCGCCGATGGCCTGGTCGAGGATGGCCAGGCCGAGTGAGATCTCCGCTTCGGTGGCGGTCAGCGGCGGCGCGATCCGGAACACGCCGCCCATGCCCGGTAGCTGCACGATGTTCATGTGCAGGCCGAGCTCCAGGCAGCGCCGGGTGACCAGCGCACCGAGCTCATCGGAGCCGCGTCGGCCCTCGGGGTCCGCGACGAGTTCCAGCCCGGCCAGCAGGCCGCGGCCGCGTACGTCCCCGACCACCGGGTGCCGCCGCGCGATCTGCTCGAGGCCGTCACGCAGGAAGGCGCCGAGCCGGGCGGCGCGGTCGTCCAGCCGGTCCCGCGTCAGCACGTCGAGGACGGTGTTGCCGACCGCGGCCATCATCGGATCCGCGACGTGGGTGGTGAAGAACAGGAAGCCGCGGTCGTGGGCCTCCTCCTCGATCTCGGCGCTGGTCAGCACCGCCGCGAGCGGAAGCCCCGCGCCGAGGGTCTTCGACAGCGTGAGGATGTCGGGGACGACGCCGTCGCGCTGGAACGCGTACCAGTCGCCGGTGCGGCACAGGCCGGTCTGGGCCTCGTCGAGGATCAACAGCATGCCGCGCTCGCGGCATTTCTCCTGCAGTGCCGCGAAGTAACCCTCGGGCGGTTCGATGATCCCGCCCGCGCTGAGGATGGGCTCGACGATGCAGGCGGCGAGGCTGCCGACGGACTGGGCGTCGATCAGCTCGAAGCCGAAGTCCAGCTGCCGCCGCCAGTCGAACTCACCGTCGGCGGTGGTGAAGTCGGGCCGGTACGCGTTGGGCACCGGGATGGCGAAGTTGCCGGGCGCGGCCGGGCCGTAGCCCTTACGGCCCGCGCTGTACGTGGCGGACGCCGCGGCCTGTGTCATGCCGTGCCACGAGCGGGCGAAGGACACGATCTCGTGCCTGCCGGTGACGAGCTTGGCCAGCCGAATCGCGGCCTCGTTCGACTCGCCCCCGGTGGTCAGCAGCAGTGCCTTCTCCAAGGGAGGCGGCAGCGTGTCGGCCAGCCGCCGGGCGAGGTCGACGACCGGACGGCTCAGCATGCCGCTGAAGAGGTGGTCGAGCCTGGTCACCTGCTCCCGCACCGTGGACACGATCTCCGGATGCGAGTGGCCGAGGATCGCGCTCATCTGGCCGGAGGTGAAGTCGAGGATCTTCCGGCCGTCCTCGGTGTACAGGAAGCTCCCGGCGGCGCGTTCGATGATCTCGCGGGTGAACTCGCCGGCACCGGCGTAACGCACCAGGTGCCGGTCGGCGTCGGCCCAGAAGGTCTCGGTGGAGGACGGGGCGGAGGTCGGAGCGGTCATGTCCTCGACCGTAAGAGCCCGCCGAGCGACACGTCCATCTCACGATTCCGGCCGTCCTGTTCGGAAAAACCGCACAATGGTCGCGTGATGTTCAACCCATGGCGGCTGCGGCTGCTGGTTCAGCTCGACACGCTGGGCACCGTACGCGCGGTCGCCCAGGCCGCGAACCTGAGCGCGTCGAGCGTCTCCCAGCAACTGTCCGTGCTGGAGGCCGAGACGCGCACCCGGCTGCTCGAACGCACCGGGCGACGGGTGCGGCTCACCCCGGCCGGGCTGATCCTGGCGCGGCGAGCCCGGGAGATCCTCGACCACATGACCGCGGTCGGGGCGGAGCTGCGCGGCCTCGGCGAGGAACCGGCCGGGCTGGTCCGGCTGGGCGTGTTCCAGAGCGCGATCCACAGCCTGGCCGTCCCGGCGGTCACCCGGCTCGCCGAGGCGTACCCGCATCTCGACGTCGAACTGCTGGAGCTGGAACCGCACGCGAGCATGCCCGCCCTCCGCGTGGGCGACGTCGACGTGATCATCACGACCACGGACTTCGTCGAGCAGCCGCTGGGGCCCGACCTCGACATCGTGCCGCTGGCCACCGACCCGATCGTGCTGGTGGCGCCGCCCGGCCACCCCGCCGCGGGCCGTGGCCCGGCCGACCTGGCCGCCTTCGCGGACGAGGCATGGACGTTCGACATCCCCGGGTCCTACATGGCGAGCCTGGCCACCCGCCTGTGCCGCGAAGCCGGGTTCGAGCCACGGGTGGTGTGCCGCTTCAGCAACTACATGATGACCATGCAGCACGTCGAGGCCGGTCTCTCCATCGCGCTGCTGCCCGGCCTGGCCGTCGACCCGCGGTACCGGGTCGTCACCCGCCGCCTCGCCGCCCCGGTCACCCGGACCATCACCGCGGCGATCCGCCGCGGCTCACCGCCGCGGGCGGCGGTCAACGTCGTCCTCGACGCACTACGCCACGACCCAGAGCACCGGGCCGCCCGTGCCCTGGCCGCAGCCGAGGCACGGGCGGTGCCAGGTGGAGATCAGCAGACGAGCCGCGCACCTGCCCAGTCGGCATGGTCGTAGGAGGTTCCGTCACCGCCGTCACCGACCACGAGGTGGAGGGTCGAGTGCCCGGTGACGTCGGCGTCCACGGTCGTGGCGGCGCCGGAGGTCAGCGTGCCGGTCGAGGCCAGTGTCGTCCCGTCGGCGGTCACGGTGAAGCTCACGCTGCCCTTCCCCGCCGTCTCGGCGTCGATGCCCACGGCGGCGGTGAAGCGCGTGCAGCCGGAGACGTCGACCGTGATGTCGCCCTGCGAGTGGGTGCCGATGCCGGACGGGTAGTCGACGCCGCCCACGTTGAGCACCTGGCCGTCGCCCGCGGCCGTTTCGCCGTTGGACTGGTCGTGTTCCGCCGGGCCCCAGCCGTTGGACGAGGTCGTCCAGGTGACGCCGCGGGCGGTACCCGCGGCGCCGCAGGTGATGGAGGCGTTGCCCCAGTCGGCGTGGTCGTAGTTAATGCCGTCGCGGGCGTCGGTCGCGCGCAGTTCGAGCGTACGGGCGCCGCCCACCGGGGCCACGAGCCGGGTCGCCGCGCCGTAGGACTTCACGTCGGTGTAGGCGATCAGCCGGCCGTCGCCGTACACCGCGAAGCGGACGCTGCCGTGGCCGGAGCCGACCTCGGAGTCGATCCCGACGTCCGCCGTGAACCGGCTGCAGGATCCGCCGAGCCACAGGTGGACGGCCGAGTCGGCGTGCGCGCCCAGGCCCTTGGCGTACGTCGTCGTGCCGATGGTGAGCGTCTTCCCGTCGCCGGAGGCCTGCTCGCCGTTCGAGCGGTCGCGTTCCACCGGGCCCCAGCCGTTGCTCGAGGCCAGCCAGGTGAGGTCGCTGACCTGGTAGGTGCCGGCGGCCTGGGCGGCCTGCGAGGTCCCGGCGCGGGTGACCCGGTACATGACCGCGCCGTGGCTCGGCACGCTCGATGAGATGGTCCCCGATGTGGTCGAGGTGGTCCCGCTCCACAGGTCCCTGAGACCGTACGAACTGGATCCGCCCAGCCCGAGCTCGGCGGCGCTGGTCGCGACGGTGGCGGCCGACGCCGACCGGTTGAGGAGCACGGTCGTCACCGAGCCGTCCGACATCGGCTTGGCCCACACCTGCAGGCCGCCGCCGAGGTCGCGCATCCGGCGGCCCTGGGAGCCGCCCCAATCCTGGTCGACCGCGACGACGTCGGGGTTGGTGATGATGGCCTTGGTCGCGGCGCTCATCGAGCGCAGGTCGTTGCCGAGGATCAGCGGGGCGTTGAGCAGTGCCCACAGCGAGAAGTGCGCGCGGTACTCGGTGTCGGTCATGCCGCCGTTGCCGACCTCGAGCATGTCCGGGTCGTTCCAGGCTCCCGGGTGGGAGAACGGCTCGAGCCCGGCCTGCTGGTCCAGGTTCGAGGTCATGCTGGACCATGAGTCGCTGATGTCGCCGGTCGTCCGCCACAGGCTGCCGCCGGTGCCCGGGCCGAACAGCCAGGGCGAGTCCTCCCCCCAGTTGCACAGACTGTAGACGATGGGCCGGCCGGTGGCCTTCAGCGCGTCGCCCATCGTCTTGTAGCGCTGGGCGGCGGGCCGGCCCTGGTTGTTGCAGTTGTCGTACTTCAGGTAGTCGACGCCCCAGTCGGCGAAGCTCGCGGCGTCGGTGGTCTCGTGGTCGAGGCTGCCCGGCCGGCCCGCGCAGGTGGCCGTACCGGCGGACTCGTAGATGCCGAGCTTGAGGCCCTTGCCGTGGACGTAGTCGGCCACGGCCTTGATACCGGACGGGAAGCGGGTCGGGTCGGCCTGGAGATGGCCGCTGGAGTCGCGGTTCGAGGCCATCCAGCAGTCGTCGATGTTGACGTACTTGTAGCCGAGCCTGTCCAGGCCGTTCGCGACCATCGAGTCGGCGATGCCCTTGATCAGGGACTCGTTGATGTCGCAGCCGAAGTGGTTCCAGCTGTTCCAGCCCATCGGCGGGGTCGCGGTGGGCGTCACGGGGGTGGCCGCTCTGGCGGGCGGGGAGATCAGGCCGGCCGCACCGACGGCCAGCACGATGAGGGTACGAAGGATCCGACGCATGGCGGGGGCTCCAGAGGGCTAGCTGATCGAGAGATTGTCGAACTGGTCGGTCTGGTAGCCCGCGACGCCGAAGCCGACCTGGCCGGAGGTGTAGGTGCCGTCGGTGACCGTGCCGAGGGTGGCGCCGTCCAGCTTCGCGGTGATGGTGCTGCCCTGCATGCTGAGGGCCAGCGTGTGCCAGCGGCCGAGGCCGAGGGCGGTGGTCGTCCCGTTCGCCAGCGTCGTGAAGGTGCCGCCGGTGTCGCGCTTGCCGAGCGTCCACGAGCCGCCGTCGCCCACACGGAACTCGTAGCCGGACTGCCGATCCTGGGGACGGGACTGGGCGCCCGCCCGGCCGATCAGCTTGACCGTCCCGGCCTGCTGCAGGTCGACGTCGACCGAGGCCGTGTAGTTCGTCCAGGTCGTGTCACCGACGAGGGCGTACGCGTCGCTGTCCCCCTGCCATTCGATGGGCTTGACCGGCGCGACCTGTTGCACGCAGTTGCCGCTGCGGCCGTTCAGGCAGGCGCGTACCTCGAAGGCGCCCTGCATGTCGGATACGTACTTGGCTTCGGTGCCCTGCCCGTACGCGTCGAAGTCGTCGCGGTACGGGATGGCGAGAGCGTGCTGGGCGGGGCCGGTGGCGGTGCCCTTCGCCTGCCCGGTCGTGGTCGTGAGCGTGTAGATGTAACCGGGCTGGAGGGTGAGCTGGTAGCCGCCGCCGGACGGCGTGATGTCGGGCTGCTTGATGAAGTAGTCGCCCGAGTTCAGGTTCGTCGCCCACACGTGGACGGTGCCGGTGGACAGGCCACCCGTGACCGCGACGCTGAGGGTGTGGGCGGTGCTCGCGCCGGCCGTCTCGACGATCGTGCTGTAGTCGGCGCCGTTCTTCAGGGTGACGTAACTGCCGTTCGAGCGGGCGCCGCCGAGGTATCCGCTCGCGGAGTCGATGAACCGCCAGCCGGGCTTGACGAACTGGGTGACCTGCGCCATCGCCCACGTCTCCTTGCCGAGCCGGTAGGAGCCGGACCAGGGCGACGGCGCGACCGCCAGCCCGACGGTGGCGAAGGGCAGGTTGGGCGTGAGGGCGGCGATCAGCGGCCAGTTGAGGTAGGCGGTCATCCGGCCGTCGATGTAGCCCCTGGTGATGGAGCGGATCAGCGCGGCGGCACCGCCGTCGATATCGAGGGAGCCGTTCTCGCTCGCCCACAGCTGCTTGCCGGTGGCAAGCGCGTTCGCGGTCGAGTTGCAGGTCGTCGAGTCGGAGAGGTAGCCGCACGGGTAGTGGACGCCCACGATGTCGACGGCCGCGTTGAAGGCCGGGTCGGCTGCCATGTCGTCGGCGACGCTCCAGCCGGTGTCGTCGCCGACGACCTTGACGTTGCCGTATCCGCGGTCGGCGAGTGCCTGGTGGAGGTTCTCGTACCAGGTCTTGTCGTGACCCTTCTCGTTGCGGCCACCGAGGTAGTCGACGGTGAGACCGTGGCTCTTCGCGCAGCCCAGCCAGGTGATCAGGTAGTCGATCGCGTCCTGGGACCACCAGTCGCCGCCACCGATCCAGCCCGGACCGGCCCACGCCAGCCCGTACAGCTTGATGTCGGGGTTACGCGCCTTGGCCTGCTCGCCCAGCCAGAATTCGTACCCGGCGTCGCAGTTCACGGCGCCGCGGGTGTGCTCGACGCTGGGCTCCGCGCCGTCGGTGGAGTTGGCGTCACCACCTACCTCCAGCTTGAGCAACTGGACGTTCGCGCCGTAGCCGGGCTTGAACAGGTAGTCCAGGATCTGGGAACGCTGCGGCTCGGGATAGTCGATCAGCAGCCGGCTGTTACCGCCTCCACCGCTGATCGCGCCGACGCCGTCGAAGACCCGTCCGCTCCCGGTTCCGTTGATCGTCAGGCTGGTCGAGGTGCTCGGCGGAATCCACCTCTGGTTGTTGTCGCCGGGCGTCTTGCACGTCCACAGCTGGACGATCGTGCCGTCCGCCGTGCCGCCCGCGTTGACGTCCAGGCACTTGCCCGACTGGGCGCCGGCGATGGTCTGGTCGGAGGCGAGGTTCCACTGCTGGTTCGCGCCGCCGTTGCACGTCCAGATGACGACCTTGGTGCCGTCGGAGGTGCCCTGCCCGGACGCGTCGAGGCATTTGGTCACCCCGCCGATCGTCACGCGCAGTTCGTTCGCGGCCGTCGACGTCCACTGCTGGTTGGCGCCGCCGTTGCAGGTCCAGATCTCCACCTGGGTCCCGTCAGTGCTGGTGTTACCGGTAACATCCAGGCACTTTCCCGAGACCGGATTCAGCAGTTGGCTGTTCGCGATCGCCGCCTCGGCGCGACCAACGCCGAGGAGAAGCGCGGCGAAAAGCAGGAGAACGGTGGACAGGGCGAGGGCGGGACGACCGCGGTTCCCGTTCCCTCGCCTCGGCGCGATAGGCGCGGCGACCGCCGGGGTGGCGGGTGGCGGGACGTGGCCGGCGCTGACGGCCGGCATGCCGAAAGTACGAAGAATCCGACGCATGGCGGGGCTCCAGGGGTGAGCGAACGCGTTCGAATTTCGTGGCCGTCCTGGTTGTACCTGTTTAGCTATGTTCGGACAAGGTGGGATTTGTGGCCGATTGCGGCCCACTGCGGCGAACGTGCCGAGTCTCCGCGCGAGGACGCGGGGGCGACCACCGAGCCCCGGCGTTTGTCCCCGTTCACCGCGGGCACTAGGGTCGATCATGTGACTGCCGGGTCGGCCATGGGCCGTACACGAGTGAGGCACCCGGCCTCCGCGTGACGCCAGGGCGGGCCCGAGGCCCGCCTTCCCCTCTCCACATCTTCGCTCCCGCCGCCACCGCGGGGCACCTGAAAATCAGCACCTGGAGAGGTATCACATGACGCATGACCAGCACGACTACTCCGTCACCGCCGTTCAGCTGAACCACACCGCCGTCTACGCCACCGACCGGCGGCGGTCGGCCGAGTTCATCGCGGGGATCCTGGGCCTGGAGGTCGGCGCGCCGTTCGGGCCGTTCCTGCCCATCGACCTCGGCAACGGCGTGACGCTCGACTACTACGAGAAGCGCGACGAGCCGATCCAGTCGCAGCACTACGCCTTCCTCGTACCGGAGGAGCGGTTCGGCGGAATGATCACCCGCTTGGAAGCGGCCGGCGTCACGTACTACGCCGACCCCCATCACACCGAACCCGGCCGGGCCAACGACCTGTTCGGCGGCCGCGGCGCGTACTTCGACGACCCCGACGGCCACAACATGGAGATCATGACCCGGCCCTACGTACGCCCGTAGCACACCACCGGGTGCCGCCCGAAGCGCGGCCGCGCCCTAGGACCGATGGCCGAATGCGCCTCGGCCCCAGGGCCGGTGCGCGCGAACCGGCACGTGGACGACGATCGGGGACATGAACGGCAACGGCACGCTTGAAGAGGCCTACGAACGACTTCACCGGACCGGCCCGGAGTTCGAAGGCTGGCTCACCAATCATGGCCCCATGGCGGTGGAGGCCATGGTCCGGCACGGGCACGCGCGGCAGGTCCACCGCTGGCTCGACGCCTATGAGAGCCGGCTGGACGAGCTGCCGCGCGGCTCCTCGCCCATCACCGCCGACGGCTGGCGTTCGGCACTGGGAGACCCACATCGCCTCGGTGACTGGCTCGTGTTCTTCGGCCGCGAGGTGACGGAACGGCCCTGGCGTACGGTGCTGGAGACCTGGTGGCCACGGCTGCTCCCGGGGATCGCGGCCGGCGCCACCCACGGAGTGATCCGTACCGGCCACGCGGTCCATGCGCTGCTCGACCAGGAAGACGGACCGCGCCTGGCCGAGCTCGGTCAGGCGCTCGGCTACTGGGCGGCCCGCTGGCAGCAGGTCCCGGGATTCGCCGTGCCCTCCGGCACCGCCGACCCGACCGCGGCCCTCGCCGCCGTCCCGCGCATTCCCGAGCCGAAGATAGGCATCAACAACCGGCTCGGCCAGCTCACCGACCTCACCGGCTGGACGGCCGCGCTCTCCGCGCTGCGACCCGCCGCCGACGCCGAGCGGGCCCGGGACCTGCTGGCCGACCTGACCACCGCCGCCACCGTGCACTACCTTCCCAACGCGCACGGCTCGGCCGTCATGCTGGTCCACGCCGCGACCGCGCCCACGGCCGTACTCCGCACCCTGCCCGCGCTGCCCCGCGCCCAGTGGGCCGCGAGCCTGTACGCCGCCTGGGCCGCGAGTGCGGCGGTGACCGCCGCGTACACCCCCGCCGCACCCACACCCAGGCACAGCCTGCCCACCGCACCGGACTCAGCCGAGGAGGTGTTCGCCCGTGCCGTCCGGCACGGGGACGAGCACGCCATCAAGCTCGCCGACACCTGCCTCGACGTCTACCGGCGAACGGGCGACCCCGACGCCCTCGCCGCCGTCATCCGCGCGACCGAACTGATCGACGAGCTCTGACGACATGTCCTGGGAGACACATCTCGGTGACCGCCACCGACGAACTAGGACCGGCGTCTCGCAAGCCGATGAGCAACGGACAACGGGTGACGCTGAGCTACGCCCGTGGTTCGATCGTCTTCATGGACGAGGCGCTGGAGTGGGTCGGACGCCAGGTTTCTGACGGCGGTGTCGTCGAGCGGTCGCTCCGGCTCGTCCGGGCAGGAAGTACTGTTCCGGGCGTGCTGTGGCTGCCGCCTGCGGTCTCCGCCCCTCCCCTGGTCCTTCTGGGGCACGGGGGCAGCGGGCACAAGCGAAGTGAGCGGATCGTCAGCCAGGCCCGGTGGTTCGCGTCCCATGCCGGCTTCGCGGCACTGGCGATCGACGGGCCGTACCACGGCGACCGCGTTCCCGCCCCGATGGCCGCCGAGAAGTATCAGCCTCGCATCGCGGCGGAGGGGATCGAGGTCGTCCTCGATCGGATGACCGACGAATGGCGGGCGACCGTGGACGCCCTCGGCGCTCTGGGCATCGTGGACACGTCCCGCCTCGGGTATCTGGGAATGTCCCTGGGGACGCGGTTCGGTCTTCCCCTCGCCGCCGCCATGGGCGACGAGCTTCGCTGTGTGGTCTTCGGGAAGTTCGGTCTTCGGCAGTGCGCGGCCATGGACAAGGGCTTGGCCGTACCGGAACGGGTCGCAAAGGACGCCCAGCGGGTCACCGCCCCCGCCCTCTTCCACATCCAATGGGACGACGAAGTCTTCCCTCGGGACGGGCAACTGGACCTGTTCGACCGGTTGGGATCACAGGAAAAACAACTGGTCGGCTACGCCGGTGCGCACAGCGAGACCAGACCTACGGCGACCACCCTCTGGCGTGACTTCATCTCAGGCCATCTGGCCACCGGCGTCTGAGTCCAGAGCACCGGTCCTCTTTCACCACCAGTGAAGGAAGCCGACTACCCAGCCGCCTTCTCCGCCACGGCGACCTCTACGCAGGCACCACCGTTTTCTCCGCTGCGGTTCGACTTCCGCCAGTCGGTGATCAGATGCATCGTTCCTCCGCCGTTCTGCGAATGAAATCGATCGACTCGTGCTGTGGCATTGCGAACGACCGAACGGACTCCCACGCGCACGAAAGGATCGAGACATCGTCCTGCGTGCTGGTGACCAGTCCGCGCACCGCCGTCTCCAGATACGCCACGTCGCGCCCATCAGCGGTCGCGAGGATGTATGCCCCAAGTGATCGGGGATTCACGTCCGAGCGTACAACCTGAATCGTGAGACGAGGCCCCACGGAGTCGACGAGATGCATTAACTGGTCATACATGACCTTGGGCCCTCCTCGTCCTCGATAAAGGACTGCTTCGTCGAGGACGAAGTGCAGCGTTGGTGGTGGCGGTGACTCTCTGGTCAGGATCTGCTGGCGCTCCATCCGAGCGGCGACGGCCGCCTTGTCCCCTCCCAACAGGACGGACGCGTAGTCCTCGGTCTGGAGTAGCCCAGGGATGATCGACAGCTCGACCCAGCGGAGGACGTCGGCGGTGGTCTCGACGTCGCGCCACTCGCGGAACCACTGGGGCGTGGGGTCGATGTCGAGTTGCTTGCAGACCTCCATGAGGATGCCGGCCGGGATGTGGAGCGCCTCCTCGATGGCCGCGATCTGGTCGGCCTTCGGAAGCAGCCGTCCGGTCTCCAGGGCGCTCATCCACGGCTCGCTGTAGCCGAGGAGGTCGGCCAGCTCGCGCTGGCGAAGCCCGGCCGCGTCGCGGTACCGCCGGATTTGACGCCCGAGCGTGATCAATGCCGGGCTCGGCACCCTGCCCATTTTTGTCCCCTTTCGCCGGACCATAGCGCGCATTACCCTGCGCCGCCACGTCGTTGCCTTGCCGTGACAAGCACTTGAAGGCGCTCCGATCATAAATGGTCAAGGGAATCCTGAGGGCACCATTCAAGGAAGGAAAGCTGCCGTGGAGTATCAGACGACCGAAAAGATATGCGCCTACGCGAAGTGGCTGACCCAGGCCTGCCGGGTAGCCGGCCTCGACGCGGAGCAGTACGGCGGGACGGTGTGGGTCATCGCCGACGATCACCGCCTGTCCGAGCAGGTCACCTGCCAGCTGGATGAGAACGGCACGCTTCGGTGGCTGTGGTCCTGGGGCAGGCCGATCACTCACCTCCGCGACATGACGCGGATCCTCACACCGGACGAAGTCGACGAACTCGTGGCGGCGATCAAGAACGTCGTCTCCATTCAGGTACCTCGGCGATGACGCCCGAAGAAGAGCTCATGCACTCGCTCTCACGGCTTCGGAAGTCGATCGACTCATTGACGGAGAAACCGCCGTCCTCGTCCACCGAGTTGCTCCAACTCGACTTCCTCATCCGCAAGTATCCGGCCGCGGCGAGCATGAGCCTGAAATTCGCTCAGCGGATCCCCGCGGACCTTCCCGCGCCTCCGGGCTGGTCGCCGACCTCGAATCTCAACGGCATCCCGCTATGGGAGTGGCACGGCGACGGCCCTGTCTACGTGGCGACGGCGGATCTGGACCAACTGCGGTTCCTCGGCATCGCCCTTTCCCACTTCGACCGTATGACCGCCGAACAGCTCCGCGCCTACCTGCTGGAATGACGTCCCGTCATGCGCTGCCGGGATGTACCGCGCGACATACGAGCACCCAGCCCCGCCAGGACAGATAACGACGCCTCGCTGGGGCACGTCACCGAAACCCTGCTCTTCGAGCAGCGCCGCGCCCGCTCCTCAGCGCGGTCCAGCCCCAACCGCACCTCACCGGCCACAGGTCCAGTCGTCGTACGCCATCGGAATTGGGGGTGAGACGGGTTCTGTGGTGTTGTTGGTCGCCAAGTTTTCTGCGAGGGGGGTGTTGCGCGTGATCGACCATGAGGTCGAGACCGTTCTCGGCCGGATCCACGTGCGAGTCGGCGGTGAGGGCCCAGCGATGTTGTTCTGGCCGAGCCTGCTCATGACCTCCGACATGTGGGCCGCCCAGGCGGCCTACTTCGCCGACCGGTACCGGGTGGTCCTGGTTGATCCACCGGGTCACGGCCGTAGCCAGCGGCTCACTTCGATGTTCGGCTTCGACGACAACGTCCGCTGCATCACAGAGATCCTCGACCACCTCCAGATCACCACCACACACTTCATCGGCAACTCCTGGGGCGGGATGATCGGCGCCACCTTCGCCGCCCGCCACCCCGACAGGATCAGCAGCGCCGTCCTGATGAACTGCACCGGCTCAGCGGCCCGCCGACAGCAAAAGATCGAATACGCCCTCCTGCTCCGCATGGCCAAAGTTCTAGGCGGCATCCGGCCACCCCTGACCCGGACGACCCTCAGCGCATTCCTTGGCCCCACCACGCTCCGAACCCGGCCCGCAGTCGTGGCGACCGTCCGTGAATCACTGCGGCACGTCGACATCTCCTCGGCATCCTGGGCGGTCAAGAGCGTCGTGCCGGCCCGCCCAGACCAACTCGCCCTGCTCACCACGATCACCGCCCCCGTCCTGGTCATCGCTGGAGACGAGGACGCGACCTTCCCCGTCGCCGAGACCCGCGCCATGGCCGACGCGATCCCCGGATCCACATTCCTGGCCCTGAAAGAGGTCGCCCACCTCGCCGCCCTGGAGGACCCGCAACTGATCAACCAACTGATCGACGAGTTCCTCCCGCCGGCCTGATTTCATCCGGAACACCTCGTCCACTCTCCGCTACGGGCATCGACGCCCTCGCTGCCGTCATCCGTGCGGCCGAACTGATCGACGAACTCCGACGGCTACCCGGCTCCGGGCGGGTAGGTTCGTCGTCAGGAGCGATCTCTTTCGGAAGGCGAAGGGGGCGCGCGTGGACTTCGGGCTCAACCTTCCCTCGTACGGACCGGTGGCGTCGCCTGGGACGATCGTCCGGTTCGCGGAAGAGGCCGAGCGGATCGGGCTCGGGGCGGTGTGGACGTTCGAGCGGCTGCTGCGCGTCGTGGAGCCGGTCTCGTACGGCGGGTTCGCGCCGCCGGCGCCGCTGCCGAAGGCGTACGCCACCGTCTACGACCCTCTGGAGACGCTCAGCTACCTCGCGGGGCGGACGAGCGGGATCCGGCTCGGGACCAGTGTGATCCCTGCCCCGTTGCACAGCCCGGTCGTGCTGGCCCGGCGGCTGGCGACCCTCGACGTGCTCAGTGGCGGGCGGCTGGTCGTCGGGCTCGGGCAGGGGTGGATGCGACAGGAGTTCGCCGTCGCCGGTGTGCCGCCGGAGCGGCGCGGTGCGCGGTTCGCGGAGCACGTCGCTGCGATGCGGGCGGTCTGGGGGCCGGATCCGGTGCGGTTCGACGGGGAGTTCTACGAGATCCCCGAGTCCCAGATCGGTCCAAAGCCCGTACGGCCGGGCGGGCCGCCGCTGCTCGCCGGTGCCGTCGCCCCGGCCGCGGTGGCGCGCGCCGCGCGGCTGGGGCTCGGGCTGAACCCGGTCGTCATGTCCTGGGAGCAGCTCGACGAGACGGTCACCGGCTTCCGGCGGGCGGCCGAGCAGGCCGGGCGCGACCCGGCGTCGTTGCCGGTCGTCGTGCGGGTCAACGGGTCCGTCACCGCCAAGCCGCTCGACGAGCGGGCGCCGCTGACCGGATCGGTGGATCAGGTTCTGGAGGACCTGCCCCGGGTCCGGTCGCTCGGCGCCGCGCACGTGATCTGGGCGATGCGGACGCATCCGGACGCGCAGCTCGCGGTGATGGAAGAGCTGCTGACCCAGGCACTGTAAGGAGTTGCCGGCCCGGGCACCGTCGTGAGTCGCGGCACCCGGGCCGTCGGCTGTCAGCGCGGGTCGGCACCGGCCGCGGCGGCCATCGCCTCGACCGCTCGCTCGGCCTGTTCCACGGTGTGCCGGCCAAGGCCGCAGGCCGTGGCGACGGCGTACGCCTCGCGGTCGGCGGCGGCCTCAAGGAGCCTCAGGCTCTCGACGCCGCCTGCGGGGTCGGTCGCGGACGCGATGCCCGCGATGATCCTCCACTCGCGGTCGAGCCGTCGCAGCGGGCGGTAGAACTCCTCGGTCCGGGGCGCGGGGTTCGCACCGTACGCGGCCGGGAGGTGGACCGGCGGCAGCGGCCGGCCGCGGCTGCGGAGTCCGGCGGCGAGGAGGTTGAGGTACTCGACGGCCGGCCCGAGGTCCCGGGGAGCGACCAGCTCGGTGTTCCGGTGGTTGCCGTAGCACAGGTGCAGGATCACCTCCGCGTCCGTCGGGAAGCGGGTGAGCAGGGCCGCGACCTGGCGGGCCAGCAGCCGTGCGGCGAGGGACCGGCCTCCCGGCAGCCGCTTGGCCATGTCCATGCCGATCAGTACGGCGGGCGTCTCCAGCTGCCACACGACGTCCTGTCCGGCTTCGGCGGTCAGCGCGGTGACGTCGTCCACGGCCGCTTGGGCGAACACCGGCAGGTATCGCAGGGACCACCACGGGCGACCGTTGAAGACGAAGATCGCCAGGTCGAGAGGGTTGGGGATGCCGAACTGCAGCCGGACGTCGGCGAGTTCGGGACGCTCGGCGCGCAGCGCGCGGAACTGCTCCAGGATCTCTCGGAGCCGGTCCTCGCGGTTCATCGACACGTCGGCGGGCCGCAGTTCGTGGCCGCGGCGCACGCCGTACGTGCGCATGTCGTCGTAGTCGGCGTACTCCCCCGGCCGTTTGATCTCGAACGCCGGCCGCTCGGCGAGGTTCCGCAGGTAGGCGACGATCCAGTTGGGATCGATGTCGCAGGGCAGGGTGGTCTGCCGATGGCCGTCGGACTGACCGACGATCCACTGCATGGCCTGGCGCGGTGAGCCGCACAGGTCCGGCGGCAGACTGCCGACAAAGTGCATAGGGCGGGACATGGCGTTACTTTTGCATGGAGCGCTCCAATTTCGTCGGGAATCGCGTGCGATCACGCCGCCGTGACGGCCTGTCCGTGACGAAGCCGTCATGAAGCGCGCGCCCGCACCACGCGCGAGATGTCAGGGGCGGGATGCCGCGGTATCCGGGCCCTGCCGCGTCACCGGCGCGGCGCCTCCCACCGGGTGTCGATCCGGCCGTGCCGTATGCGGCCTGCCAAGCGGACGTGCAGCGTCTCCGGCGTGTTGTCGCCCGCGTCCCTGCTGATCGCCAGCGCGCTGTGCCGCACCGACAGTTCGTTGGCGTCCACCACCATGCCCGGCGCGAGGACCAACTCCACGTTGCCGCCGCTCACCCGCAGCTCGATGACCAGCTCGGGCCCGCTGCGCACCGCGCTGGTCAGGTCCAGCATCACGTCGCACCACGCAGTACGCAGCGCCAGCCGGTGCGGCAGCGTCCACCGGCCGTCACGGCGCACCGTGCCGTGCTTCTCCTTGATGGTGATCAGTTCGGCCCCAGCCAGGGGCAGCGTGAGCGCGCCGCCGCCTGGCACCGCGATCAGATCGGCGGTGAGTGGGGACAGCGCGTCGATGGTGCGGGCCGCCAGCGCCGTGTCCAGCCGCTCGTCGAACTCGACCGGGTCGAGCCGGCCGTCGGCGAGGGCGGCGCGCAGCAGTTCGATGACCCGGTCGCGGTCCGCGTCGGACGCGCGCAGCGCGGGTGAGCTGGACGGATCTGCCGACATCCGGCCTCCTCGGCGGCGACGTGGTGGCACCGCCACCGAAATTGCTGACTGATCGGTCTAAGGAGAGAGGGCACCTAGGCGATTTTGCGGTGGTAGGTGGCCATGGCGAGGGCGTACGCGACGATGAGGATGCCGAGGCACCAGGCGAGGGCGGTCCAGATGTCGGTGTGGACCGGCTGTTGTGCGAACAGGTCGCGGACCGTGTTGACGATGGATGTCACCGGTTGGTTGTCGGCGAAGGCGCGCACGGCGCCGGGCATGGTGTGGGTGGGCACGAATGCCGAGCTGATGAATGGCAGGAAGGTGATCGGGTAGGCGAAGGCGCCCGCGCCGTCCGGGGTCTTGGCGGTGAGGCCGACGATGACGGCGAGCCAGGTCAAGGCCAGGGTGAACACGACGAGGATTCCGGCGATGGCAAGCCAGGCCGAGACTCCCGCGCCTGAGCGGAATCCCATGAGGAGGGCGACGAGCAGGACCAGCGCGAGCGAGATCAGGTTGGAGACCACCGAGGTCAGCACGTGTGCCCACAGCACACTCGAGCGTGCGATCGGCATGGACTGGAATCGCTCGAAGATTCCGCTTTGCAGGTCGGTGAAGAGCCGGAGTGAGGTGTAGGAGATGCCCATCCCGATCGTGATCAGCAGGATTCCGGGCAGCAGGTAGTTCACATAGTGGTGCGACCCGGTGCGGATCGCGCCGCCGAAGACGTAAACGAACAGCAGCATGAGGGCGATCGGCGTGATCGCGACCGTGAGGATGGTGTCCAGGCTGCGGGTGATGTGGCGCATGGTTCGGCCCGTCAACAGGGCGGTGTCGCCGAAGAAACGCATGGTCATCGTTGTTCCTTCGCGGTCCGTGCCGTGGTCGGGTCGTCCGCGCCGGTGTCGTCGTTGCCGATGATGGCGAGGAAGACGTCTTCGAGGGTCGGCTGCTTCTCGACGTACTCGACCTTGGCGGGTGGGAGGAGCTGTCTCAGCTGGTCGAGGGTGCCGTTGGCGATGATCCGCCCCTGGTGGAGGATCGCGATCCGGTCGGCGAGGTGTTCGGCCTCGTCCAGATACTGCGTGGTGAGCAGCACGGTCGTGCCCTGCCCGGCGAGCTCTTTGACGCTGTTCCACACTTCGACGCGGGCCTGTGGGTCGAGCCCGGTGGTCGGTTCGTCCAGGAAGATCACCGGTGGATTCCCGATGAGGCTCATGGCGATGTCCAGGCGGCGGCGCATGCCTCCGGAATACGTCGACACCCTCCGCCCCGCCGCGTCGGTGAGCTGGAAGCGGGCCAGAAGGTCATCGGCGACCTGGCCGGGGCCCTTCACGCGCCGCAACCGGGCCATCAGCACCAGGTTCTCTCGGCCGGTGAGGGTTTCGTCCACGGCCGCGAACTGCCCGGTGAGGCTGATGGACTCCCGCACGTCCGCCGGTTGCGTGGCGACGTCGAAGCCGTCGACGGTGGCCGTCCCCGCGTCGGACTTGAGCAGCGTGGACAGGATCCTCACGACCGTGGTCTTGCCGGCGCCGTTGGAGCCGAGCAGGGCGAAGATGCTGCCCCGCGCCACGTCGAAGTCCACGCCGCGCAGCACGCGCAGCTCCTTGTAGGACTTCTCAAGACCCTGCACGTGGATCGCCTGTGTCGTCATCGGGATCTCCCTGCGTCAGCCCGTGGCGGTGTCATTCGCAGAACACCTGAATCTTGGTGTCGGGGTCGTCGACGTCGACGGTGAGGTCGTCGAGGTGCTCGATGAGCTCCTCGAGTTGCTGCGGCTTGAGCCGGGTGAGGTCGATCGGTACCCCTGACTTCTCCAGCGCCGCGTTGGCCCGGGTGAGTGCCTGCGGAGGGATGAGGCTCGCGAGCCGGACCTCGGCGCGCAGCAGCTGTAGCGGGACCCGGACGTTGATCCGGCCTGGCCCGTCGCCGCCGGAGTCGTCCGCCCAGCTCATCACCACGCGCAGGTACTTGGGCCGGGGTTTCGGACGGGGTGCGGCTCCCGGCGGCGACTCGGGCTGTTGTCGATCGAGGGCATCGATCAGCCGCTCGGCCTCGTCCGCGGTGATCTTGCCCTCGGCCAGCATCTGCAGGATCTGGCGACGCTGCTCGTTCATCGCTGCTCTCTTCTCTGACTCATCTGACGCTGATCAGCACGGCCGCCCGCCCCTGTTCGAAGGCGATGGCGCACCGTGACCAGGTGCGGGATCACCGGGACTTCTCCAGCTCGACCAGCGCCTCCTGGACGCTGATCTCCCCCCGCCGCAGGCGGTCAACGACATCGGCGCCGGTGGGCGCCGGGTCGATGTCGACGAAATCGAGGCGCTCAGCGATCCGGTTCAACCGGGACTTGACCGTCGGGTAGCTCACTCCAAAGACCCGCTCCATCTCCTTGATCGAACCGTGCGACCGCACGAACGCGGCAACGAACACCTGATCATCGACACTGAGCTGAGCCAGCTGCGGCGGCTCGAACCGACCCTCGACCACAACACCGCTACCGGCGAGGCGAACCCGCTCGACCACGAACGCCCGTCCGTGCGTCAGGTCCGTCAGCTCCTGCCAGTCCACCCTCGATCCCCTCACTCTCGGCGACATGCCCGCCGTTCAGTTGTACCTGAACTTTCTTGAGTTATCAACGACTAGATCTTGATTTTCTTAATTTGATCTTCAACAATCTAACCATCAGGCCCCGACGCCCTCACCCGCCGGCAAGCCCGCCGCGCCCTGCCGGTGCCGCTGTCCGCCGGGTCGCGGCAGGCCCATTTACGGTCGGCGGAAGCGGGATCATTCGGACCGGTCGCCCTTGCGGCACCGCTCGGCGACAGACGATGATCCAATCTCGGGGCGAGTGAGGCGTCCGCCGGCGCGGGGAGGCGGGAAAGACGATGACGTCGAATCCACACGGTCGGGCGGCGCGGCTCTCGGTGTCATCCGTGATCGTCGCGGCGTTGGCGCTCACCGGCTGCAGCGGTGGGCACACCAAGCGGGCGGTACCACCGGCGCGTTCCGAGGCGGCGACGCCGGTGGCGACACAGCGCCCGCTGCCGATACCGCGCCTGTCCGTTTACCCGGCCCTGCGGCCGCCGGGAACGCCGAAGTTCATCGTCGCGGCCACGGCACCGGTGGCGGTGTTCGACCCGCCGAGCGCCAAGGACGCGACCTCCTACATTCCCGCGCATGCCGTCGTACTCGACGCGGAGACCGGGCGGGTCCTGCACACGATCACGACACCGCCGGGCGTCTTCTCCTCCTGGTCGGTGGTCGCCGCGGCCCCGGACGACCGGACCTTCGTCATCGGCGGCACGACCGGACCGGGCGCCGGTTTCACCTTTTACACCGTGCGCCTGGACGACCAGGGCCGGCCGGGGACCGCCCGCAAGGTCTTGGCGCCGATGCCAGCGGCCGGCCCGCACTCGCCCGACGGCGAACTCGTGGGCGCGCTGAGCCCGGACGGCCGGCGACTCGCCTTCACGTCGATGGCCACTGGGGGCCTCGTCGTAGTGGACATCGTCACGCATGTCGGACACACCTGGGCCGGTCACGGGACTCACATCACCGATCTGAGCTGGGCGAAGGACGGGCGCAGCCTCTGGCTGTGGACAGGGCAAACGCTCAAGACGCTGGACACGACGCGCCCCGACACCGAACTGGCGCCGGCGTTGCGGCCGGTCGCGAACCTCCCTGACGCGTTCGACGCAGTGGTCACCCCGGACGACCGAGCGGTGATCGTCTTCACCGGGTCGCGCATCGAACGACGGTCCCTGGACGGCGGACCCGCTCAGACGCTCGCGCGCCTGCGAAGCGCCGCCGACGGCCTCGGCGGCCTGACCCTGGACGGTTCCGGCCGGTTCGCGTTGTACACCCAGGGCTGGCGCATCCACCGGGTCGACCTCGCCACCGGGCGTACGGCGTCGTTCGCCGTTCCGGCCGGGAAGCGGCAGGGCAAGGGCGACGCACCGGGCGCCGCGTGGTGATCCACCGGCCTACGGTTTGCGGGCGTACCCCAGGTAGGTGACGACCGGGCGGTGGTCCGGGTCGAGGACGAAGGGGCACGCCTCGGCGATGTCGTCGTCGGTGATGCGGCCGCGCCGGCGGGCGAGCACGGCGGTGACGAGGTCGCGCGGGCGGGTCGGTCTGAAACCGCAGACGTCCTCGTCGCGCAGGCCGTGGCGCTCGAGCACGCGGGCCACCTCGGCCGGTGGGCGCAGGCGCGCCGCGGCGTACCGGCCGCGCGGCATGATGCGGGTCTGCGGTACGGCCTGGAAGGCGCCCAGGTAGATGAGCCGGGAGACGAGCGTCCGCGTGACCGTGTCGTACATCAGCACACCGCCGGGTCGCAGGACCCGCGCCGCGTGCCCGACGACGCGGTCCAGGTCCGGCGTGATCTCGAACGTGTCGGCGTAATAGGCGAGGTCGAACGATCCGTCCGCGTGGCCGAGGTCCTCGGCCGTGGCCGTCTCGTAGAGAATCCCGTCGCCGTGCCGCCGCCGCGCCAGCGCCGTCGCGGAGGGTGAGGGGTCGACGGCGGTGACGTCGAGGCCGAGCCCGTCGAGCGCGGCGGCCAGGTCGCCGCGACCGCTTCCGACGACCAGCGCCCTGCCCCCGGGCGGTGGGGCACCGTCCCGCGCTAGGACACTTCGCACGTACTCCACGCGCACCTGCTGAAAGGCGACCGCCCGGATGTGGCGTCCGTCGATCGCGTCGGGCGAGTCCAGTTCGATGTGCGGTGCCGCCATGCTGCGCCTCCCCAGTGAGTTCCCTAAGGGAATCTAACAGCGTGCGTTTCCTGAGGGAACTCGGGGTACATTCGCAGCGTGACCCGAACCCGACTCGCCGACGTGGCCTGCTCGATCGCGCGCGCGACCGACCTGTTCGGTGACGCCTGGACGGCGCTGATCATGCGTGACGTCATCACTGGTGTGACCCGTTTCGACGACATCGCCCGCGACCTGGGCATCTCGCGGAAGGTGCTCGCAGCCCGGCTGACCCGGCTCGTCGAGGAGGGCGTCCTCGTCCGCGAGCGTTACCAGGAGCGCCCGCCGCGCGACGACTACCGCGCGACGCGCAAGGGCGAGGAGCTGTACCCCGTACTGCTCGCCCTGATGGAGTGGGGTGACCGCTGGTACGCCGAGCCCGCCGGGCCGCCGGCCCGCATCCACCACCTCGACTGCGGCCACGACACCCATGCCGTGGCCGCGTGCGCGCACTGCGGCGAGCCGCTCACCGTGCACAACACGACTCAGCTTCCGGGACCGGGCGGGCGGGTCGGCCCCGGCACGCGCGTGCTCGGCCCGCTCATGGCCGCCCGCGAGGCCGACGCCTCCTCCGCCTGAAAAGCGGAAGGTCGGCGGTTCGACCTCGCCCCTGTCCACCTCTCTGATCAGCCCAAACGCCCCGTCTCCGTGCTCGGAGACGGGGAGTGAGTGTCTAACTGGATGACTACGGCCCGGAATCCGCCGGGAAGATCTCGTTCATCGCAATCGCTCCGAGCGCCGTCCCGGTTCTGGTGCAGAACACCAGATCCTTGCTGCTTTGCACGTGGCCGGCCATCAGATCATCGAGATACCCGCTGGCCGCCGTAGCCTCTACGATGGCGGCGGCAGCCGCCCCACGGTCGTTGATCGTCACACATCAAGATCACCGGACGGCTGCTCGCGTTGCACGTCCTGCTGCTCCCACAGAGCTCACGATCTTCGACTGGCCTACCAGTACGGTTGATACTCAAGCCCATCCCGAAGATCCGCCCGGACACGACCGCGCGGCTCTTCCCGCCGATAGACGAGCGAACGACGATGTTCTGGATTCAACCCGGATCTCCCACGCTCCTGGACGTCGATGAGATCGCGGAGAACATGTACGAGGCAATTCCGCTCCTGTATCCCGTCGACACGGATTACATGATCCTCTCCTGGAACCGAATCCCGATAGCGGTGAACTACCACACAGACGTCTATGTCTTCGTGTATGACATCGTCCAGCTGCTGGAGGATATCCAGACCGCGAATTTCGCTGACGCCTACGTGTCCACTGGCTCCTCCGATTTCTTCGCCCAATGGTGGATCCGGAAGGAGAAGGACGAGCTGGTCATCGACTCCCACTGGGATACCGTCGTGGGCAACTATGAGTTCCTGCTCAACGAGCGCAGCAGGCTCACCGTCGAGACGGCCGTCCTCACTGGTGAATGGTTGAAGCTGCTCCGCCGCCTCGTCGATGACCTGACGTCAAAGTCCGTGCGAATGAAGGATGAGGACCTGTTCCTGCGCACCAAGGCCCTGCTGGCCCGCCCGCCGAGCGGGACAGAGGCATGACCGAGCTGCTCGACGTTACGGGCAGGCACTCTCCGTAAAGATCACGATCTCGGGCTCGCCTCATGGCGATCTACCGTCACCATGACCCCACTGCAGGCGTTCCGGGGAACGATGACTATCACCGCTAAAGCCGTTCGGCTCTCCGCTGAAGAGTCCATACGTAATACCAGGTGTTCTCTTTAAAGGAGCCTCGATTGTCCTCGGCAAGGTGCTGAATTACTGACCACAAGCCTGCGCCCCCCGTCGCTCCAACTATCGCGAGAGCGTCTTTCAGCGCGGGCCCGTACACCGCAGTCAGGATCGCCGCGACGGTTCCAACGCTCGCACCAGTGATGGCTACCGCACGCCTTTTCTGCACTTTTCTCATGTCCGCCGCCATTGATCGCACATGGTCGGATATATGCAAACCGATCTTAGCTAGCTCAATCTCCGATTGGACAGCATCGAGCGCATCATCCATATCCAGAAGCGACGTACGAAGATAGTCACGAAAGCTGACATATGAATTGAACTCATCGACCGTGATCTGACTGAAACGCTCGAGGCTAATCCCATCAAGGAACGGGAGATCGATCTGAAGAATCGGCCGAACGAGCCTGTTTCTTAAAGGGTGAGGCCCCAGAGGCGTCTATGGCTCTGCCGTCACGGATTATATAATCGACACTCTCGTGCCCCTCTCCCAGGATCTTAGAACCACGAATGTCATCGACCGTGCCCTTATCGCTCACCGCAAAGCTTGGAAGATACCAAACGAGGCCTGCCCGCAGAAGAGGCTTAGTATCTAGGATCCACTGTCCCAAGTTTGAGAGATCATCACAGTAGATCCCAAACTCCGGATATGGAGGACCAATAATGTCCTCCATACCTGGGCCGACCTGCTCCTGCAAACCTATTGGAGGTGTTTGATAACGGCCAATCCCACGAAACTGTCCCCGTCGATTATGTGAAAGCAAAAGCGTATCCGATATTAGAGTTGTACGCTTGGTCAATTGCGCGAAGCTCATGTCACTCGTCGCCAGGCTGACGTGATAGCGGGATCTTGATACTTTCTTCTCGTGCTTCGCGGGCCCGAAATTCGCTATAGGGCAAAAATATCGGGCATAATTCTTGGCAACGTCTTCGGCGCTTATATTCCGTTTTCTCTGAAGTTCCCGAAAGAATCGCCGCATCGGCCTGGAAACTGCCTTATTTTCCGTAACTCCAGTTCGAAGCATGCCACCTATCTTATCACTGTGAAAAACTTGAACTCTTTTCCACGCCATAACCACGACACTTATATTCGACGGCATGAACGGCTCCGGGCTACAAGCCGATAGTCTCGACGAACTGTCGAAGACCTCGGATCCGCGATGGTGGCTCCTGGCGTCGAAGGCCCGTCGCAATCTCCCGGGCGAGTCCCTGATACGGCAACCATCCAGGTGCGCGGCGGTCAATCCATAGAAGCGTTGCCACGGCTTCCTCGTCACGTTGAACTGCATACACCCGTCAGTGGCTTCACACGAGCAGCGCACCGTGGCCAGTACACGACCGACCGGGCCGCCTAAGAGGCCGCCTAGCCCTTGAACGTCGCTGACCTATCCGGTGCCGGTCGCAGCCTGCGCACGCCCGCGGTGTGGCACTTTGATCACTTTCACGCCGAAGAGATCCCTGTGACGTCGGGGCAACTCAGCTTGCACGCTCGTTCCGCCCACAGTGCGGCTATGCCTCCGGCCGTGACTGACTTAGCGCTAGTCAGAGCCCCAAAGGGAAAAGCCTTCCCAAGGAACGCATGCCTTGATCATCGGGCGTCCGCCGTTGCCGTAGTTGATCAGCAAAAACCGGCCCTGACCTCCTGCAACAAGTTCCAACGGCATTGCGCGACCGGCTGCCATAAATGATCAACTGGGCTGCTTGAGTGCCCTATCGGCTCGGATGTTGAGCCACCCACTCCAGCAGAAGTGTGAGGAAATCCTCGGGTCGCTCCAAAGGGGGCAGGTGGGCAACGTCGGGCCAGTCGACACGGCGGACGTCAGGGAGCGCTTGGCAGACCCGCTCGGCGGAGTCACGAGTGGTATCGAGGTCGTGCCCTCCGACGAGGACGAGCACCGGAACGGTGAGGTCAGGCAGGCGTTCGAGTGCTGGTGGGTCGAACTCGGCTTCGCCGGTTTCGCCCAAGAACTCTGCAACTTCGAACGCGCGCCGCTGCATACGGCGTACGTGATCCTGAACGCTGGATGCCACATCGGACGGCTCTCGGTCGCGGCCGACCACCCATGCGGTGATGTTGGCCTCCACCGCTGCGTCGAGATCGCCAGCGGCCAGGGCGCTCTTCTCCGCTTCGAAGAAGTCCTTGAGGTCCTCGGTCAACTCCGCCAACAAACTCCCGCCTGGCGGGCAGAGCAGCAGGGACAGAGCCAGCCCCGGTTTGAGTAGGGCGACCTCGGTCGCGACCCCGGCACCGAACGAGGCTCCCACGAGGTGACACCGACTGATGTCGAGATAGCCCAACGCGGACAGGACATCCTCGGTATGTGACCAGCGACCACGGGGTGGCCTACTGGACTCGCCAAAGCCGCGAAGGTCGAAGCGAACGACGTCGAACTTGGCCGTGAGGGCCTCCCATTGGGCATCCCACATGGTCCGGTCGGCTACGCCAGCGTGGATGAGGACGATCGGGGCGTCGCCGCTGCAACCGGCGCGTTCGTAGACGAGCCCATGCGGGGTGTACTGGGGTGTGCTCACAGGGTCTCCAAGTGCTAAGGAACGAGGACGGCCCACAACTAAGCACCTGGAGGGATTCGAGACAAAGGGTTATTGGGAGCTGTGCGCGAGCGTACGAGAAGAACCACACGAGGACTCGCCGTCATCAGGCTGCGCGCAGGGTGCGGGCGGAGTCGCCGTGTCGATCGAGAGTGAAGCGCGGGCTTCGCAGCCCCCTGCCTCCCCGCGAACGGGAGCACTCACCCACGCGATTCCGTCTGTCACCACGTCTCACCGCACCCGCGGGTAAGCACTCCGGACCGGTGCGACGAGGCTGCGGAACATGCGCGGAATGGCGCCCAGCGGCAAACGTCGTTCGTCCGGTGGGGCACTCCACCGCACACTATGGCCTGGCCCGCTTCCCTCACGGGTGGGACAACAACAGCTTAGGAGGGCGGTGCCACTTCCACCCTGATGTCGTTGCGGGAGTCCGGCAGCAGGATGACCGGTTGTCGGTTGTCAGGCGTCCAGTCCGTCGGGAGCAGGAACCAGCGGCCCGGCGTGTGCAAGAGGGTGCGCAGGCCGTCGTAGCGGAAGGCGTATGCCGAGTCCGTGCTGCCGCCGAGCCGGCTCATTTGGACACCGCGCCGCCCCTCGATCCGCAGGCGCTCACGGCTGTACACGATCGCCTGCGGCTGAGTGATCAGCGACACTTCGATCGCCCGCGCATGGGACCGGCCCTGCCGATCCGCGACGCCGGCCGTTGCCCAGAAGGCCGCGACCAGTGCGACCGCGACGAGCAGGCCACGGCGCAGGGCACGGGTTGAGGCAAGGACCGCCGCGAGCCCGTCCGGCACCGCCCCGCGGATCAGCGCGTTCTCGGTGGCGTACTCAAGCAGCAGTGCGCCTGCCCCGAGGGCCACAGGTGAAAAAAGCGGACCAGTGATCGGCCAGTGCACGTTATACAGGCCGATCGCACCGACGATGAGTGTGACGAACGCGCCGCCGGCCAGGACACCCCAGATGACGCGCCGCCACCGCAGGGACAGGCGGTCAAGCACAAATACGAGCACGTGGTGCGCGATGAGCACGAAGACCCCGGCGACCAGCACCGCTGCCAGCGGGGTGAACAGCGGCCCTGCGGCTCGCACGAGGTAGTCCTTCGTCGAGAACCCGATACTGCCGAGGTCCACGCCGAAGTACTCGTACTGCGCCTTCGCGCGCGTGTACCCGAAGTAGTACACCAGCGCGGTCAGAACACCGGCGGGCACCAGCAGCCGGACAACGAAATCAAGCAACGGGCCGGGCTCCCAGCCGCCTGGCGGGTCGGCCGCTCTCGTCGCAAGCCTCTGTTCACCCAGTTGGTCCTCCTGGTGGGGGTCCTCCTGGTGGAGGTCCTCCTGGTGGAGGTCCTCCTGGTGGAGGTCCTCCTGGTCCGGGTCCTCCTGGTGGGGGTCCTCCTGGTCCGGGTCCTCCTGTACCGTGCCCGGAGGTGGTCACCGTCGGCCCTGGATGTGAGGTCTGCAGCGTCGGTGACGCTGTCGGCGACTCCTTTGGTCCAACCGATCCCGTGGGTGAGGTGGTACGCGGCGCCGGTCCGATGATCTGGTTGAGCACATCCGGTGTGGGCACGCCGACGTGCAGGCACATGCTGGGTTTGCACAGTGACTCGCCGGGCGGCCGAGAGTCGATGATTTCGATGTATCCAGCCACGGGGGCGGCGCCAGAGGAGACCTTGAGCGCCTTTGCGCACAGGTCCTGAAGCCTGCACCGCTGGTGGTGCCAGGGCACCCCCCGAAGCTTTCTCCCGCAATCGTCGGTGCCCACCTGCGGGATCTCGGCCGCGTCGCGGCAGGCCTTGCGGATCGCCCGTACCTGCGACTCGGTGAGGCGTGTCTCGGCGACCTTGCTGATGCAGCCGAGCGGCGTGACCGTCGGAGGGGACGTGCAGCCGGGGGCCACAGCGGAAGCGGTTCGCAGGTCGCGATCCGCCCCGCACGCAGCAGCCAACGAGGCGACCGGAAGGAGCGCCGCCACCACGCCGCTGAACACACCCTGCTGCCAGAGATCCATGGCCCCCCACCACGCGACCGGACACATCAGATGCTGGTGGGAAGATATCCGTCGCCCCGTGACTGGAAACCTCGCGGGCATGCCGTGACCAGCGCTATCGCGACGAGCAGGGCGCGGCGCTCCTGTACGGTGCCGAGGCATCGCTGGACCGTAAGATCAGTCCGCCCCAGCACGTGCTGGCGATACTGCGATGCAGGTCAGTAGTGGTTTCAGGGCTGACGAGCACTGTTCACGGAAATGAGAACGTCCAGGCCGGCCCGTGCGGGCCGGCCTGGACGTTCTGATCAGACGGGATCAGACGAGGTCGAACCGGTCGAGGTTCATCACCTTGTCCCACGCCGCGACGAAGTCCGTCACGAACTTCTCCTTGGCGTCGTCGCTCGCGTAGACCTCCGCGAGCGCGCGCAGCTCGGAGTTCGACCCGAAGACGAGGTCGGCGCGGCTGCCGGTCCACTTGACCTCGCCCGTGGCGTCGCGGCCCTCGAACGTGGTCGCGTCCTCGGACGTCGACTTCCACGTCGTGCCCAGGTCGAGCAGGTTGACGAAGAAGTCGTTGGTCAGGGTGCCGGGGTTCGCGGTGAACACGCCGAGCGACGACTGCTGGTAGTTCGCGCCGAGGACGCGGAGGCCACCGACGAGGACCGTCAGCTCGGGGGCGCTCAGGGTCAGCAGGTTCGCCTTGTCGAGCAGCAGGTACTCGGCCGGGAGCCGGTTGCCCTTCCCGAGGTAGTTACGGAACCCGTCGGCGGTCGGCTCGAGCGCGGCGAACGACTCCGTGTCGGTCTGCTCCTGCGACGCGTCAGCGCGGCCCGGCGTGAAGGGGACCTCGATCTCGACGCCGGCGTCCTTGGCGGCCTTCTCGACGCCCGCGCCGCCGGCGAGCACGATCAGGTCGGCGAGCGAGACCTGCTTGCCGCCGGTCTGGGCGGCGTTGAAGGTCTCCTGGATGTTCGCCAGGGCGCTCAGCACCGTCGCCAGCTGGTCGGGGTCGTTGACCTCCCACCCGGCCTGCGGCTGAAGGCGGATGCGGGCGCCGTTGGCGCCGCCGCGCTTGTCGCTGCCGCGGAAGGAGGAGGCCGACGCCCACGCGGTGGACACGAGCTGGGACACCGTCAGGCCCGAGGCGAGGATCTTCGCCTTGAGAGAGGCGATGTCCTCGGCGTCGACGAGCTCGTGCGTCACCGGCGGGAGCGGGTCCTGCCACAGCAGCGTCTCGGCCGGAACCTCCGGGCCGAGGTAGCGCACGACCGGGCCCATGTCGCGGTGGGTCAGCTTGAACCACGCCCGGGCGAAGGCGTCCGCGAGCTCGTCGGGGTTCTCCAGGAAGCGCCGCGAGATCTGCTCGTAGACCGGGTCGAACCGGAGCGCGAGGTCGGTCGTGAGCATCGTCGGCGCGTGGCTCTTCGACGAGTCGTGGGCGTCGGGAATGGTGCCCGCGCCGGCGCCGTCCTTCGCCGTCCACTGGTTCGCGCCGGCGGGGCTCTGGGTCAGCTCCCACTCGTAGCCGAACAGCGTCTCGAAGAAGGTGTTGTCCCACTTGATCGGGGTGGGCGTCCACGTGACCTCGAGACCGCTGGTGATCGCGTCCCCGCCCTTGCCGGTGCCGAAGGAGTTCTTCCAGCCCAGGCCCTGCTCCTCGATCGGGGCGGCCTCGGGGTCGGCGCCGACGTTGTCGGCCGGGCCCGCGCCGTGGGTCTTGCCGAAGGTGTGACCGCCCGCGATCAGGGCGACCGTCTCCTCGTCGTTCATCGCCATCCGGCGGAACGTCTCACGGATGTCGCGGGCCGCGGCGAGCGGGTCCGGGTTGCCGTTCGGGCCCTCCGGGTTGACGTAGATCAGGCCCATCTGGACGGCGCCCAGCGGGTTCTCCAGCTCCCGGTCGCCGGTGTAGCGCTCGTCGTCGAGCCAGGTGGTCTCGGGACCCCAGTAGACGTCCTCCTCGGCCTCCCAGACGTCCGCACGACCGCCGCCGAAGCCGAAGGTCTTGAAGCCCATCGACTCCAGAGCGACGTTGCCGGCGAGGATCATCAGGTCGGCCCACGAGATGTTCTGGCCGTACTTCTTCTTGACCGGCCACAGGAGGCGGCGCGCCTTGTCGAGGTTCGCGTTGTCCGGCCAGCTGTTGAGGGGGGCGAAGCGCTGCTGGCCCGCCCCGGCGCCGCCGCGGCCGTCGCTGATCCGGTAGGTGCCCGCGCTGTGCCACGCCATCCGGATGATGAGCGGGCCGTAGTGACCGAAGTCCGCCGGCCACCAGTCCTGTGAGGTGGTCAGCACCTCGGCGATGTCCCGCTTCACGGCCGGAAGGTCGAGGCTCTTGAACGCCTCGGCGTAGTCGAACTTCTCGCCGAGGGGGTTGGCCACGGCCGGGTTCTTGGCAAGGATCTTCAGGTTGAGCCGCTCCGGCCACCACTGGCGGTTACCGCCGCCCTGAGTCGGGTGCGGGGCGCGCCCGTGCGCGACCGGACAGCCGCCTCCGGCCTCCTCCGTCGCCGACTCTGTGACGATCGGGTCATGGTTCTCGGTCATGGGAATCCTTCCGGACTAGGCGGATCACAATGCTCAGGAACTACGGGCGGTGGAACAGTCGGAGCACAGGCCCCAGTAGATGACCTCGGCCTCGTCGATCGAGAAGCCGTGGTCGTCGGACGCGGTCAGGCAGGGCGCCTCGCCGACCGCGCAGTCGACGTCGGCGACGACACCGCACGACCGGCAGACGATGTGGTGATGGTTATCCCCTACGCGTCCCTCGAACCGGGCCGGGCTGCCGGGCGGTTCGATCCGGCGTACGAGTCCCGCCGCGGTGAGCGCGTGGAGGGCCTCGTAGACGGCTTG
The DNA here is from genome assembly GCF_039542055.1 of Actinoallomurus vinaceus. Taxonomy (NCBI): domain Bacteria; kingdom Bacillati; phylum Actinomycetota; class Actinomycetes; order Streptosporangiales; family Thermomonosporaceae; genus Actinoallomurus; species Actinoallomurus vinaceus. The sequence continues at coordinate 358,044 of NZ_BAABHK010000005.1, read as the reverse complement.
AAGCGAGATGTGGCCCACGCGGTCGCGCACCCCCGAGGCGAGCGCCTCGACGTCAAGGTGGTCACCGCCCCGGACGGTCTCGAGCAGTGCGACGCGGGCGGCCGTCACCCGCAGGCCGACACCGCGCAGCTCATCGGCGGTGGTCGGCGTCTGGGGTGCGGTCATGGCACCCAACCTATCGCCATAAACACGAACGATTCAAGGGAACGAATAGTCCAAGTTTCGTAATGCGTCAGGCAACGGGGACGGGGACGGCCCTGTTGATCTACCACAGCCGCGTGGCCGGGAGCGGACACCGGGGAGGTCGGGCGGTTCGTCACATCGGATCTCTGAGGATCCTCTGAGATTCGCGCTCCCATGCTTGCCGCGTCTGAACCCTGATCGAACTGCTGAGGTGGGCGTGGTGAAGGACTACCTGGTGCTCGGAGCGGGACCGGCAGGACTCCAGCTCGGATATCTCCTGGAGAAGGCGGGCCGCGACTACCTGATCCTGGAGGCCGGCTCGACGCCCGGGACCTTCTTCAAGACCTTTCCCCGGCACCGGACGCTGATCTCCAGCAACAAGGTGCACACCGGGTGGACCGACCCGGACCTGAACCTGCGGATGGACTGGAACTCCCTGCTGTCCGACGACCCGGAGCTGCTGTTCACCCGCTACACCGAACGCTACTACCCGCCCGCCGACGAGATGGTGCGCTACCTGGCCGACTTCGCCAAGACGACCGGGCTGCGCATCGCGTACGACAGCCGGGTCACGCGCGTCACGCGCGACGACGAGGGCTTCGAGGTGCGCACCGAGAACGGCGACGTGCACCGCGCCCGGTGCCTCGTCGCGGCGACCGGCTTCTCCCGGCCGTACGTCCCGCCGATCCCCGGCATCGAGACCGCCGACCTGTACACGACCGTGTCGGTCGACCCGGCGGAGTTCACCGACCAGCGGGTCCTGATCATCGGCAAGGGCAACTCGGCGTTCGAGACCGCCGAGAACCTCATCGAGAAGGCCGCGGTGATCCACGTCGCGGGGCCCAGCTCCGTACGGCTGGCGTGGAAGACGCACTTCGTCGGGCACCTGCGGGCCGTCAACAACAACTTCCTCGACACGTACCAGCTCAAGTCGCAGAACGCGATCCTCGACGGGAACATCAAGAAGATCGAGAAGCGGGACGACGGCTACCTCGTCACCGTGAGCTTCTCCCGCGCGGACGAGGTCACCAAGGACGTGCCGTACGACCGGGTGATCGCGTGCACGGGCTTCCGCTTCGACGCCTCGATCTTCGACGAGACGTGCCGTCCCGAGCTGACGATCCGCGACCGGTTCCCCGCGCTGACGCCGGCGTGGGAGTCGGTGAACGTCCCCGGCCTGTACTTCGCCGGGACGATCACTCAGTCGCGGGATTTCAAGCGGGGGACCAGCGGGTTCATCCACGGGTTCCGGTACGGCGTGCGGTCCCTCCACCGGATCCTGGAGAGCAGGTACCAGGACGCCGAGTGGCCGCACCGCGCCCTTCCCGCCACACCGGACGCGCTGGCGGACGCGGTGCTCGAGCGCGTCAACCGGACGTCGGCGCTGTGGCAGCAGTTCGGCTTCCTGGCGGACGTGATCGCGATCGACGGTGACGGCGCGCGGTACCTGGAGGAGATGCCGTTCGACCACGTCGACCTGCCCGACCACTACCGGATCACCCTGGAGTACGGGCCGGACCACGACAAGCACGACCCGTTCGACATCTCGGTCCGCCGCATCGCCCAGAGCGACGCCGGCCGGGCGGACGAGGGCCACTACCTGCACCCGGTCGTGCGGCACTACCGCGGTCAGGAGCTCGTCGCGACGCACCACATCACCGAGAACCTCGAGAACGAGTGGGACTCCCCGACGACACACAGGGAACCGCTCCGGGCGTTCTTCGCCGCGCGGACCGCGACGGTCTCGGCCTGAGGGAGGAGCGGTGCGGACCCTGCGCGAGTACGAGGCCGTGGCGCGCGAGCGCCTCGACCCGGTGTACTACGACTACTTCGCGGGCGGCGCGGGCGACGAGGTCACGCTGCGGGCGAACGAGGCGTCGCTGGCGCGTCTCGCGCTCGTCCCGCGCATCCTGCGCGGCAGCGCCCGGCGCGAGCTCGGCGTGACCCTGCTGGGCACGCGCGCGTCGATGCCGGTGCTGGTGGCGCCGACGGCGTTCCACCGGATCGCGGCGCCCGACGGGGAGCGCGCGACCGTACGGGCGGTCGCCGCCGCCGACACCATCATGATCGTGAGCATGGCCTCGACCGTGGCGGTGGAGGACATCGCGGCCGAGGCGCCGGGCGCGAAGCTGTGGTTCCAGCTGTACATCCAGCCCGACCGCGGCTTCACCGAGGCGATCATCCGGCGGGCCGAGGCCGCGGGCTGCACGGCCCTCGTCATCACGGTCGACTCCCCCGCCCTGGGCCGGCGCGAACGCGACGACCGCAACGACTTCCACGAGCTGCCGGACGGCATGCGCTGCGAGAACCTGCGGATCGGCGACGCCCCCGGCGACGTCCGGCAGATCACCATGTCCCCGGAGATCTCCTGGGACCACATCGCCTGGCTGCGGGAGATCACCGACCTGCCGATCGTGCTCAAGGGCGTCCTGCACCGGGAGGACGCCCGGCTCGCCGCCGAGGCCGGCGTCGCCGGGCTCCTGGTGTCCAACCACGGCGGCCGCCAGCTCGACACCGTGCCCGCGACGATCGACGTGCTCCCCGAGATCGTGGACGCCGCCGGCGGCCTGCCCGTGCTGATGGACGGCGGCATCCGGCGCGGCACCGACGTGCTCAAGGCCCTCGCGCTGGGCGCGAGCGCGGTGGCGCTCGGCCGCCCGGTGGTCTGGGGCCTGGCGGCCGAGGGCGAGCAGGGCGTCAAGGGCGTGCTGGAGCGGATCCGCGACGAGGTCGACCACGCCCTCGTCCAGTGCGGCTGCGCGTCGGTCCGGGATCTCGACCGGAGCTTCGTCCGATGCCACCCGTGATCGTGGCCGTCGCCGCGGCGGTCCTGGTCCTGAGCCTGCCGTACTGGCTGCCGGGCCGGGTCGTCGCGCTGCGCGTGTGGATCTTCGAGCGGGTCAACGGCGACGAGGGGATCACCGTCCCCTGCCCGCTCGTCGACGTGTCGCGGTTCAGGCAGGTGTACGCCGACCCGGCGGCGAACGGCCGCAGTAAGGGCGCCGCCCTGTCGGACCTGTTCTGGTACTGGCTCGCGCCCGGCCCGCACATCCACCAGGAACACCTGGAGCCGGGGCCGCTCTACGAGGAGGTCGCCAGGACGACCCGCGCGTTCCTGTCCATGCCGACCGTGCGGGCCGAGGAGCTGACCGCCCAGTGCGTGGAGCGGGGCCTGAGCGGAATCGACGGCATGACGACCGTACGGCTGCGCGACCTGATGATGCCGATCTGGGCGGAGTTCTACTACGAGGTGGTGTTCGGCGAGCGCTGCCCGCCGGAGGCACGCGACCTCATCGTCGCCAACGCCGACGACGTGGTGACCGCCCTCAAGTGCTGCGGGCTGCGGCACATGGACCGCCGGCACCGGCTCACCGACTACCTGGAACGCCGCCTCGCCGACGTGCGGCACCCCCTTCCGGAGGGGCTGTCGGCGCGGGAGCGCGCGCTGTACCTGCAGGGCACCTTCTTCAACACCGCGATCGTGCAGACGTCGGAGGCGATGACCCACCTGCTCATGGTCCTCGCGCAGCACCCGCAGGTGCAGGAGCGGCTGCGCGACGCCGACGACCGGTACGTCAACCGGGTGATCGACGAGACGCTGCGGCTCTACCCGCTGTTCGGCATCGCGCACCGGATCACCTCCGCGGAGGTGCGGGTCGAGGAGACGACGATCCCGGCGGGCTCGGTGCTGTGCTTCGACTATCCGGCGTTCCACCGCGCCGGGTTCGAGGACGCAGGCGAGTTCCGGCCCGAGCGCTGGGAGACGCTGTCGGCCCGCGACGTCAACCACATCCCGTTCGGGATCGCCGCGAACCGGCCCTGCCCGGCCTGGCACCTGACCCCGATCACGATGCGGGTCGCGGCTCGCGAGATCGCCCGGCGCTTCACACTGCACACCTCCGCCGCGCACACCCGGTCCGTTCCCAACCGCGGGCCGTGCCTGCTCGTCCCCCGCGACGCGGCGGCACCGGGCGTACGGCGGGCGGCGGTGCTCGCCGCCATGCGGGTCCGGGACCGGTGGGAGGACCTGTGGCGCAGCGCCGTCCAGCTCGTCCTCGGCGGCTACATGGTCTGGGACGCCCGCCGGCAACGGCTGTGCGAGCGCCACTTCGCGAACATCGAGGCGGCCTCGGCCTGCCCCGTCACCGGGAGGCCGCGGTGAAACGATTCTGGCTGGGATGCCTGCTGGTCGCGGCCGGGGTGCTCCTGCACGTCCCCGACTACGTGATGGCCCGGCACGACCACTTCATGATGGCCGGCATGCCGATGGGCCGCACGATGTCGCTCGGCATGGCGCTGATCGTGGCCGGGCTGGCCCTGTGCGTCTGGGGAATGCTGCCCGGGAGGGAGGAGCGGGCCACCCGCGCCCGGCGCGCTCCCGCCGTCCCGTACGCCGCCCTCGACGAGGCGCCGCTGTCGCGCGCGCACTGGCTGCTCGTGGTCGTGCTCACCATCGGGCTGGTCGTCGACACGATGAAGCCGGCCTCGCTCGGCTTCGTGGTGCCCGGCATGGCCAAGGAGTACGGGATCAGCACCCGGGAGGCGGCGTCCCTGCCGTTCGTCGCCATCACCGGCACGGTCACCGGCTCGATCCTGTGGGGGTTCCTCGCCGACGTCTTCGGCCGCCGGTCGACGATCCTGCTGTCCTCGGTCATCTACATCGCCACCTCGATCTGCGGCTTCATGCCCGGCCTCGGGTGGAACCTCGTCATGTGCTTCTTCATGGGCGCGTCGGCGGGCGGCATGCTGCCGACCGTCTACTCGCTGATGGCCGAGTCGATCCCGGCCCGGCGGCGCGGCGGGCTCATCGTGCTGCAGAGCGGCCTGGGCGCCGCCCTCGGGTACCTCGTGGCCAGCGGCGCCGCCACCCTGCTGGTGCCGCACTTCAGCTGGCGGATCCTGTGGGTGCTCGGCGCGCCCACCGGCGCGCTGCTGCTCGTGCTGAGCCGCTGGATCCCCGAGTCGCCGAGGTTCCTGCTGTCCGTGGGCCGGGACGAGGAGGCCGCCCGGGTGATGGCGCGGTACGGGATCACGACCCGCCCGGCCGGCACCGCCTCCGCGACGCCCCCGGCGTGGTCGTCGTTCCGGTTCCGGCTCCGCGCGCTGCTCGTGCCGCCGTTCCGGCGGCGCACGGCCACCATCACGCTGTACGGCCTGGGCTGGGGCATCGTCAACTGGGGGTTCATCACCTTCCTGCCGACGTTCCTGGGCCACGACAAGTCCTCGGCCAGCGCGCTGCTGTTCTTCTCCGCACTGTTCGCGGTGCCCAACACCGCCCTGGCCGCCTACCTGTACGGGCGGTGGGGCAGCCGCCGGACGATGTTCTGCTACGCGGCGATCACCGGCGGGGTGCTCGTGCTCTTCCCGGTGCTCGGCGTCGACGGCGAGGGCGGCCGGGGGCTTCTCCTCGTCCTGCTCGTCACGCTGCTGGCCGGCGCCGGCGGCATGATCGCGCTGCTGTCGCCGTACTCCACCGAGGTCTATCCGACCGCACTGCGCGCCGGCGGCAGCGGCCTGGCCGCGGCGGCCGGAAAGGTCGGCGGCATGTTCGGCCCACTGCTGCTGACGTCGGCGCCGGAGCTGCGCACGCTGGCGCTCGTCGTCGCGACGCCCGTCGCCGCCGCGGCGCTCGTGCTGTGGCTCACCGGGATGGAGACCGCCGGGCTGCCACTGGTCGAGGCGGAGACGGGCTGACCGGGTCGCCGGCGGGCTCGGCCTGGTCCGCCGGCTCGGTGCGGGTGGACGGCTCGACGCCGGCAGACCGCGCGGTCGCGGCCGTCCGCTCGGCGGGCAGCCGGACGGTGAAGGCCGCCCCCGCCCCGGGGCGGCCGTCCACCTCGATCGTGCCGCCGTGGCCGTCGACGACCTCGCGCACCAGGGCCAGCCCGAGGCCGAACCGGCGGCCCGCCCCGTGCTCGCCGCGGGCGAACCGCGTGAACAGCCGCTCGGCGTCCCGCGGGTCGAGCCCCACGCCGTCGTCGCGGACCTCCAACTCGACCATGGCTCCGTCACGGGAGAGCGTCACCGTGATGTGGCCGCCGGGCGCGGTGTGGCCGAAGGCGTTGTCGACCAGTGAGGTGACCACCCGCCGCAGCGCGGGTTCGACGCCGCGCACGACGTGCGGGCCCAGGTCCCGGAGCCGTACTTCCAGGGTCACCTCGCGCGCCTCGGCGCGGGCGCTCTCGGCGATGATCAGGCCGTCGGTGAGGGCGCCGAGGTCGACCGGGCCGAACAGCCGGCGCGTCTGCCGCAGCTGCGCGGACAGGAGCAGGTCGTCGATCACCTCGCCGAGCTGGCGCGTCCCGGTGACCATCCGCCGCACCTCGGTGGCCAGGGCCGACGGGTCGGCGTCGGGCCGCAGCCGCCGCTCCAGCAGCTGCGCCCGCGTGTGCAGCTGGGTCAGCGGCGTGCGCAGCTCATGGCTCGCGTCGGCCACGAACCTGCGCTGGCGGGCGAGCGCCTCGCCCAGCGGCGCGATCGCCCGGCGGGCGAGCAGCTGACCCACGAGCAGCGCGGCCAGCAGCCCGGCGGCCTCGGCCGCGGCCAGCGCCTCGTACAGGCGACGCCGCTCCTCCACCTGGTAACGCAGGTCGATGACCGCCTGGCGGACCACGCCGGCCCGGAACTCGGTCCGGACGATGTAGGCCCGCCGGCCGACCGTGAACCGGCCGGTCCGGGGGCGGTGGCCGGCGGCGACCCGGCGCAGCTCAGTGCGCACGGGCAGGTCGGTGGGCGCGCCGGGGGATGTGGTCAGGGCGGCGCCCCGCAGTTCGAACAGCCAGATGCAGGGTGGTGGGTGGGCGATGTCGGCGCGCGCGACCGCGCCGGCCAGGTCCCGCCGTGCGGAGGAGCCCTGGCCGTCGATCGTCACGCCGTAGACCAGCACTCCGACCAGTGCGATGACGAGGGTGACCGCGCCGGCGACCTGGGCGGTGATGACGGTACGGGCGCGGACCAGCAGACGGCGCTCGAGGTCCGGGGCTCTGATCACGGCTCCCCCGCCCGGGTGGGCCGGCGATCCGCTCACGGCTCCCCCGCCCCGTGGCCCGGCGATCCGGCTCACAGCTCACCTGCCTGGTAGCCCACGCCGCGTACGGTGCGCACGGCCTTCCGGCCGAGCTTGTTGCGCAGGTAGTAGACGTAGGTGTCGACGATGGACTCCGCCTGTGCCGCTTCGAAGACGCGTTCGCGCAGCGCGGCGCGGGTGTGCACCTGGTCGGGGCGCGTCGCCAGCGCCCTCAGCAGCTCGTACTCCCGGCCCGACAGCGTCACCTGCCCGCCGTCAGGCAGGGTCACGACCCGGGCCGCCAGGTCGAACCGGCCGTCGCCCAACGGCAGGACCTGGGCGCTGTCCCGGTTGCGGCGGTGCAGCGCGCGTACCCGCGCCAGCAGCTCGTCGACCTCGAACGGTTTGATCAGGTAGTCCTCGGCGCCCGCGTCGAGCCCGGCGACCCGGTCGGCGACGGCGCCGAGCGCGGTGAGGACCAGGACGGGGGTGGCGACCGCCCGCCGGCGCAGCCGGACCAGCAGGTCGAGGCCGTCGATCGCGGGCAGCCCCCGGTCGATGATCATCGCGTCGTACGGCCGGCTCAGGCCCAGGTGCAGGCCGCGCTGGCCGTCGCGGGCGACGTCGACGAGGTAGCCCTCGTCGGTGAAGAGCCGGGCGAGCATCTCGCTGAGCTCCGCGTCGTCCTCGACGAGGAGAAGGCGGGACCGCGGCGCATCGCGCGGCTCGACTTGGGCGATCATGACACCACCGTGTCATCCTGGATTGGATCTTGGTCAGGATTCCGCCAAAACCGTAGATCCTCGGCGCCACCGGCGTCTACGCGGGCCACGCTCCTCCGGCGGCCGGGCGGCCGCCTTCCGACCGCGAAGCACTGAGGCGACCTGGCCGGATCACGGAAGAGGCGGCTCCGGCCATGCCCGGATCGCCAGAGCCATCCCCTCCTGCCCACTGGCCCGAACCGGCCATGAAAAAAGCGCGCGGATGTGATAAATGGCGATTCCCGTAAATCGCCGTATTCGCTCCGATCGAGGACGAATTTCCGCGTCGCATGCCACGTCACCGGCTCGGACGAGCAAACCACATCCCTCACCTTTGGTAATGACCAGCTGTTACCGAGCCGCGTCTTCTACCGCATTGACGGTTGCTTACAGCACATTTTAAGCTCCCGGCACAATTCGCCCCAGTACCCCGCAAATCCCCCAAAGGCGGTGTGCCAGTGCGCAAGTACCGCAGACACCCAAGAGTCCATCGACTGATCGCGGTGATGTCGGCAGGAGCGCTCCTCACCCTCGGAGAGGGGGCGGTCGCCGCCGAGCCGACGGCGGGTTCGCGCGAGGCCCCCGGTCCCGAATGAGCACTATGGAGCCGACGACCGTGACGCCGCCTGGGAGGCCGCGCCCGCTTCACCGCGCAGCGCGACCTCACCCAATGGCAGCGGTCCACTGGAACCGGCTGGGCACCGTTCCTTAACACTGAGCACGAGTGGGTCCCGCGTAGCGGCACGCCCCGAACGGTCTTGGACGCACTGGTCCCCCACGTTCAACCCCCGGCGGCGACGCACGTCTCGCGTGCGGTCCGCTCCCAGGACGGCGGGTTCCCTGCGACCTGGCCATACCGGCGCGGCCAACGACGCACGGGGAGGCCCCGGACCATCTCTCCGGTGGAACGGGGGCCCCGCACGCCGATACCGCACCGGGCATCTCAGATCAGTCACAGACTGTATATGTGCGGTTACGCATATGTCAACGCGGTGGCAATACGCGGCCTGCCCGCCGGTCACGACGGGCTGGCCGTGGTCGGCGTCGCCGGCGGCACGGTGTACCAGGTGAGCTCGACGCTCGCTCCGGATGTCTCCACGCCCGCGCCGCCGACGCTCACCGAGAAGGACGCGGTGCGGGCCGCGGCCCGCGACGTCCGCCTGGACGCCGGGACCGTGACCGCCCGGGGAACCGCCGGCGACTGGCGGCAGTACGCCGCGAGCGGGCTCCAGGGCACGCAGGCCGTCAAGCTCGTCGCAGTGCCGATGCCGGCCGGCGGCGCGCGGGCGGCGTACGAGGTGTCGGTCAACGACGACGCGCCCGACGGCGCGCAGTCCTACACCAGCTATGTCGACGCGCGCACCGGCGAGGTCCTCGTCCGTCAGGACAACGTCGACGACGAGGCCGACGACCCGCAGTGGAAGGCCTTCCCGGCGAACCCGCCGACCGACTACCGCACGCGCGACACGCGTGAGACGTGGTGCCTGACGAGGACGGCCGGCTGCGACCGCGTCATCGGCAACCCGGCGTCCCCGCTCGCCTGGGACGTCGACCCGGGCGTCAGTGGCACTGCCTCGACCGGTACGACCCGCGGCAACAACGAGTGGGCCGCCGAGGCGTGGAACAACGCCACCGGCACGGGCTTCAACATGAACGGCTTCGCCACACCGCGTCCGGACCGCGAGTACAAGTACCCCTGGACCAACCAGTGGTACGCCCAGAAGTGCGCGCCGGGGGTCTTCGACAGCCCGCAGCGGAACGACATCGATGCGGCGGACGCCAACCTGCACGCGATGCACAACCGCATGCACGACTTCTCCTACAACCTCGGGTTCACCGAGACCGCCTGGAATCTCCAGGACGACGACTTCGGCAAGGGCGGGCTCGGCGGCGACCCCGAGCACGGCAACGCCCAGTCCGGCGCGCGGGTCACGACGAGCCTGATCCGGGACAACGCCAACCAGGCCACGCCGCCGGACGGCAACCCGCCCACGACCAACATGTACCTGTGGCAGTCGATCGCCGGCTCGTTCTACTCCCCCTGCGTCGACGGCGACTACGACATGTCGGTCATCGGCCACGAGTACACCCACGCGATCTCCAACCGGATGGTGGCCGGCCCCGACAACCGGCTCAGCGGCTACCAGGCCAACTCGATGGGCGAGTCCTGGTCCGACCTGGTCGCCATGGAGTACCTCGACGCCAACCACCTGCTGCCGGCCGGCCAGTCGCCCTTCGTCACCGGCCCGTACGTCACCGGCAACCGGGTGCGGGGCATCCGCGACTACGACCTGTCCAAGAACCCGCTGAACTACGGTGACCTCGGCTTCGACCTGACCGGTCCCGAGGTGCACGCGGACGGCGAGATCTGGAACGCCGTCAACTACGACGTCCGCCGGGCGTTCATCGCCCGCTACGGCGCGGGCAGTGTCTCCCTGCGCAGGTCCTGCGCCGAGGGCCGTATCCCGGTCACCCGCTGTCCGGGCGACCGGCGGTGGGTGCAACTCGTCTTCGACGCGCGCGACGCGATGCTCGCCGCCGACCGGATGCGGTTCGGCGGCGCCGACCAGGCCCTGCTGTGGAACGCCTTCGCCGGGCGCGGCATGGGCGCCGACGCGGCCAGCAACACCACCAACGACACGGACGCGACGCCGAGCTTCGCCTCACCGGGCGCGAAGAACGCGACGGTCCGGTTCGAGGCGGTCGACGAGGCGGGCCGGCCGGTGCCGGGCGCCCGCTTCTTCGTGGGCGACTACCAGGCCCGGGCGGTGCCGGTGGCCGACACCGACGCGAGCACCGACCGGCCGGACACCGCGGCGATGGTGGCGGGCCGGTACCGGATGGTCGCCCAGGCGCCGGGCCACGGCATGGCGCGGTTCACCGCGCGCGTCACGTCCGGATCGCACCGCACGGTTCGGGTGCGGCTGCCGCGCAACCTCGCCTCGGCGGCAGGCGGCGCCACGGCGACCGGCGACGGCGTCGACCTCGGCGCCCTCATCGACGACGACGAGGGCACCACGTGGGCCTCACTCGGCTCCGCCGGGACGCCCGTCGCGGGCCGGCAGGTGACCGTCCGTCTCGCCGGGAACGGGCCGCAGCAGGTGCGGCGCGTCCAGGTCAGCGCGCTGCTGCGGCCGGCCGATCCGCACGACCCGGGCGGTGACACTGGCGGCCAGAACCGGTTCACCGCGCTGCGGTCGTTCAGGATCCTGGCCTGCACGGCCTCGGCGACGGTCGACTGCTCCAAGGCCACCGACTACCGCACGGCCTACACCAGCGCGAAGAACGCCTTCCCGGCGGTCCGGCCGCGCCCGGTCGCGCCCGACCTGACCATGCGGTCCTTCACCATCCCGCGGACCACCGCCACGCACCTGCGCTTCGAGGTCGCCGCCTCGCAGTGCACGGGTGGTCCGGACTACGCCGGTCAGCAGACGAACGACCCGAACGTCCCGACCGACTGCACGACCGGAAGCCCCCTTTCCGGCCAGGTCAGGGCGGCCGACTTCCAGGTCTTCGCGCGCTGACGCGGGACCGGCGAGGCCGCCCTCGGCGGCGACCTCGCCGGCGTCCGTGGCCCGCCGGCACGGCCCGGCAACGGCGATCGGCGACGGCGACGGCGACGGCGGCGGCGGCGGCTGGCGACACCCCCACCCGCGACCGACGACCCGCGACCCGCGACCCGCGACCCGCGAACATGCGACCGACGAACATGCGACCGACGACCACGCAACCCGCAACCGGCGGACCGGCGGACCGGCGACGCGGCCGGGTCGCCCGTCCGGCGAGAAACCGAAACCCGAATCGGGTTCCATTACGGTGCCCGCAGTCCTATCGTTGCGTCAAACAACCCAGGGCTGTGGAGGGCCGATGCCCGAGACGACGACCGCGTACCGGATCTGTCCCCTGTGCGAGGCCACGTGCGGCCTCGAGCTGACGATCACCGACGGCCGGGTCACCGGGGCCCGGGGCGACCGCGCCGACGTCTTCAGCCACGGCTTCATCTGCCCCAAGGGCGCGACCATCGACGAGCTGGAGAACGACCCCGACCGGCTGCGCTCCCCCATGGTCCGCGACGGCGACGACTGGCGTGAGGTCGGCTGGGAGGAGGCCTTCGCGGCGGTGCGCCGCGGCCTCGACGGAGTCGTCGGACGCCACGGCCGCCAGGCGCTCGCTCTCTACCTCGGCAACCCCAACGTGCACACGCTGGCGGGCGGCCTGTACGCCGGACCGCTCGCGCGGGCGCTCGGCAGCACGAACGTCTACTCGGCGAGCACCGTCGACCAGATGCCCAAGCACGTCTCCAGCGGGCTGCTGTTCGGCGACCCCTTCGCCATCCCGGTGCCGGACCTGGACCGCACCTCCTATCTGCTGATGCTCGGCGCCAACCCCCTCGAGTCCAACGGCAGCCTGTGCACCGCCGCCGACTTCCCCGGGAAGCTGAAGGCGCTCCGCCGGCGCGGCGGCACCCTGGTCGTCGTCGACCCGCGCCGGACCCGTACCGCCCGCCTCGCCGACCGGCACCTACCGATCCGGCCGGGCGCCGACGCGTACCTGCTGTTCGGCGTCGTGCAGACCCTGTTCGCCGAGGGGCTGGTCGCCGACACTCCCGGTGTCGACGGCGTGCCGGACGTGGAGCGGCTCAGCCGCGACTTCGCCCCCGAGCGGGTCGCGGAGGTCTGTGGCGTCCCGGCCGAGGAGATCCGGCGGCTGGCCCGCGAGCTCGCCGCCGCCCCCAGCGCCGCCGTCTACGCCCGCATCGGCACCTGCACCGCCGAGTTCGGCACGCTCACCAACTGGCTGGTCGACGTCGTCAACGCGCTGACCGGCAACCTCGACCGGCCCGGCGGCGCGATGTTCCCCCTCGGCGCGCACCGCCGCCCGGGCAAGGGCACCGGACCCGGCTTCCGGACCGGCCGCTGGCGCAGCCGCGTCCGCGGGCTGCCGGAGGTGAAGGGCGAGCTGCCCGCCACCACACTGGCCGACGAGATCCTCACCCCCGGCGAGGGCCAGGTGCGCGCCCTGATCACGGTGGCCGGCAACCCGGTGCTGTCCACGCCAGGAGGCGAGCGCCTCGGCGACGCGCTCGGCGGCCTGGAGTTCATGGTCAGCGTCGATCCGTACCTCAATGAGACAACGCGGCACGCCGACGTCATCCTCCCGCCGCCTCCGCCGAGCCGGTCCCCGCACTATGACATCGCGTTCGGGGAGTTCGCCGTGCGCAACAACGCGCGGTATTCCCCGCCCGCGCTCCCCCTCCGGGACGGTGAGCTCGACGAGTGCGCGATCCTGGCCCGCCTCATCGGCGTCGTGTCCGGGCAGGACGCCGGTGTCGACGAGTCGATCATCGCCCACCTCCTCGGCAAGGCCGTCGCCGACCCGTCCTCCCCCGTCCACGGCCGGGACCCGGCGGAGCTGCTCCCGCTGCTCACCGGCGACACCCCCGCGCTGCGCCGCCTCGACCTCATGCTGCGCCTCGGCGCGTACGGCGACGGCTTCGGCGCGAACCCCGGCGGCCTGTCCCTCCAGGCGCTGCGCGACGCGCCGCACGGCATCGACCTCGGCCCGCTGAAGCCCCGGCTGCCCGAGGTGCTGCGGACCCCGTCCGGCAGGGTCGAGCTGTGCCCGCCGCCGCTGGCCGAGGACACCGGCCGCCTCCGCGACGGCCTCGCCCGCCGCCGTACGGGCCTGGTCCTCATCGGCCGCCGCCATCTGCGGTCGAACAACAGCTGGATGCACAACCTGCCCGGCCTGGTCCGGGGTTCGAACCGCTGCACGCTCCAGGTCAACCCCGACGACGCCGGCCGGCTGGGGCTCACCGACGCCGGAACGGCCAAGGTGACGAGCACCGGCGGCACGATCGAGGCCGAGGTGGAGGTCACCGCCGAGGTCATGCCCGGGGTCGTCAGCCTTCCCCACGGCTGGGGTCACGGCCTGCCCGGCACCCGGATGTCCGTGGCCGCCGCGCACCCTGGGGCGAACGCCAACGCCCTCACCGACCCGCGCGCCCTTGACCCGCTGTCGGGCAACGCCGTGCTCAACGGGGTGCCGGTGGAGGTCCAGCCCGCCTGACGGACGGGGCGCAGGGGCGGCCGGTCGAGTATTTTTGGGCGTCATGAACCGGGCAACCGCCTCGGCTCTCGAACGCCGAGTCGTCACCGCGGCCGAGGCCGCCCTCGCCGGCTCCAAGTCGGTGTCCATGATCGACGTCCTGACCGGACTCGGCTGGTTGCCCGCCCGGCGGGTCGACGAGTGGCGTCAGGGGCGCATCGCCGACCTGGAGGAGGCGCTCAGCGTACGCGCCGACAAGCTCGCCACCGCGCTGGAGACCCTCCGCGAATGGGCGGAGCGCCAGGGGCTGAGGCCGAGCGAGACCGCGTACGTCGCCGCCTCCCGCGATCGCCGGCCCCTACGGTTCACCTCCGATGGCGACGAGGCCGTCGAGCGGGCGTTCCGGACGCATTGGCTGTCCCCCGACCTGTCCGAGGCGAGGCGCGAACGGCTGATCGAACGGCAGAACCGCGCTCCGGACCTGGTGGTCGTCATGCCGCTCAAGGACTGGAACTGCACGGTCTGTCACGGCACCGGCGACCTCATGATCCTGGAGGACGACCGGTCGACCTGCCTGACCTGCGCCGACATGGATCACCTGGTCTTCCTGCCCTCGGGCGACGCCGCGCTCACCCGGCGGGCGAAGAAGGCGAGCACCCTGTCCGCCGTGGTCGTCCGGTTCAATCGGCGACGCAAGCGGTACGACCGGCAGGGGCTGCTCGTCGAGGAGCCCGCACTGGAACTGGCCGAGGAGCAGTGCCTCGCCGACGAGGACGTACGGGCCCGGCGGCGGGAGCGTGACCGTGAACGGCGCGCCGATGAGGACGTGGAGTTCCAGGCGAGGATGGCCGGCGAGATCAGGCGGATGTTCCCGGGCTGCCCCGCCGACCGGGCGGACGCGATCGCCCGCCATGCCGGGACGCGCGGCAGCGGGCGCGTCGGGCGGTCCGCCGCCGGGCGCGCCCTGGACGAGGGGGCGGTCAGAGCCGCGGTCGTCGCGTCGATCCGGCACGAGGACACCGGCTACGACACGCTGCTGATGTCCGGAGTGCCGCGGATGACCGCACGGGAGCGGATCCGAGCCGACGTCGACGCCGTCCTGGAGCGCTGGCGGGGCTGCTAGGGCCTGTCTCGAAGTCCCCGTCCGTAGCGAGCGGTGTCCAGGTGGTGCCTCGCAAGGCGGAGGAGGGAGTCAGCCTGGTGTTGGCTGGCGACCGACGACAACGCGGCGAGGCGCCGCCTGGGCACCGCGCAGTAGGACAGCGGGACTTCGAGACAGGCCCTAAGGCCGGCCCGCCGGGTGGGCGTGCAGATCAGGCGACGAGCTCGGACTCCTCGTCGGCGGGGGTGGGCAGACGCCCGGCGTTCGCCGTCGTGACGCCGCCGCGGGTCTTCTCGTGCGGGAACACCCACTTCTTCATGGCCCACCAGCGGAAGGCCATCCCCATCAGGGTGCCGATGATCATGCCGCTGAGGAAGTCGGAGACCTCCTGGGTGACGTGGCTGACGTTCGGGTACTGCAGGTCGAACGCGTAGCGCGCCAGGTAGAGCGGGATGTCGTTGACGGCCACGCCCAGGGCGCTCACGGCGAAGAACAGCACCGCCTCGACGTGACGGCTGCGGCCCCCGCGGGCCCGGAAGGACCAGCCGCTGTTCATCAGGTACGACGCGATCGTCGCAACGATGATCGCGATCGTGAGCGCCGTCACGGGCTTGGTCTTCATGACGGTCAGCTTCAGCCCGTAGTTCACCCCGGCGGTCAGCACGAAGCAGACACCGCCGGTGAAGGCGAACTTCACCAGCTCACGATGCTTGACCAGCAGCGGGCGCAGTGGCGCGGGGACTCGGGAGAGCGTGATCCGGGTAAGCGACACCCGGGCAGTCTACGGGCCGCGGACCATCGGATGTGCCGTCCCCCGACATCTCGGACCGGTCGCGCGGTATCCACCCATCCGGAGCCGCGCGCGTCACCGGTCGTCCCGCCGGGCACGGACCGGCGAACGCACGGGCCGACGGGAATTCGATGGATTCGCCGACCCGCCCGCCCCTATGGTCGACGCGGCCCTGAGAATCGTCGGTCGTCGGCAGGAGCGGATCATGCGAGTGCACTATCCCCGCACTCCCCACCTGCCCTGGTCGCCGGGCGTCGGCCCGGACGACGTGCGCGCCGCCGACCTGTCCGGCTTCGCGGGCCGGGACGTCGTCGTCACCGAGAAGCTCGACGGGGAGAACACCACGATGTACCCGGACGGGCTGCACGCTCGTTCGACGGACAGCGGGCACCACCCGTCCCGCGCCTGGGTCAAGGCGCTGCACGGGAGGATCGCCCACCGGATACCGGACGGCACGCGGGTGTGCGGGGAGAACCTCTACGCCCGGCACTCGATCGCCTACCGGGACCTGGAGAGCTGGTTCTACGCCTTCTCCGTGTGGGACGGCGACCACTGCCTGGACTGGGACCGCACCGTGCGGTTCGCCCGGCGGCTGGGCCTGCCCGTCCCCACCGTGCTCTGGCGCGGCGTCTTCGACGAGCGGGCCATCCGGGCGCTCCGTCTCGACACGGAGCGGCAGGAGGGCTACGTCGTGCGCGCCATCGAGGGCTTCCACCGCGACGAGTTCGCCCGCCGGGTCGCCAAGTGGGTACGGCGCGGGCACGTGCAAACGGACCGGCACTGGATGCTCGGTCCCGTCGTCGAGAACGGCCTGGGCCCCGCCTCCGCGCTCTGGCAGGCGCGTTCCGGGGCGGTTCCGGACCCGGCGGCCCTCCTCGGCGCGGTGGGGATGACGACGGCCGACCTGGCCGTCCCCAACGCACCTGAATCCGTCCCCGGCGTCTCCGCGCTCGCCGTCGGCGCGCCTGTTTCCGTACGCGGCGTCTCCGCGGCCGCCTCCGGCGCACCCGAAGCCGTCTCCGGTGCCGCTGAAACCGTCCTTGACGCCTCCGCGCTCGCCCCCAACGCCCCTGAAACCGTCCCCGGCGCCTCCACGGTCGCCCCCGGCGCACCCGAAATCGTCTCCGGTGCCCCTGAAAGCGTCTCCGGTGCCCGTGAAGCCGTCCCCGGCGCGTCCGGAGCCTTGCCTCAGGCGCGGGAGGCGGCCGTCGAGCGCGCCGATGCCGTGGTCGCCGACGTGTCCGCCCGCCTCGACCTCCTGGGGCGTTCCGGCGACGAGCGGCTGGCGGGCCTGCTGGCGGCCCTCCTCCACGATGCCGACCGGGCCCGGCTGATGCCGCGGCTGGCCGGACCGCTCGGCGTGCCCCTCGCCCGCCGGGTCGCGGACCTCGTCGGTCTGCACACCGGCCTGCACCGTCCCTTCCCCGACGAGGCGCGGCGCACCGGCCTGAGGCGCCTGTCGGCCATGGCCGACGTGGGCGTGCTGCACGCGGTCGCCGCCGCGGCGCTGACCGGTCGCGACGACGCCGAGGCCGCCGAAGCACACGAGCAGGTCGGCTGGTCCGAACTGCACGCCGACGAGGCCGGACTCCTCGCCGAATCGCCCCTGGAACCCCTGCGGGCCGGCCTGCGCCAGGCGCTCGGCGACGCCCCCGGTATCGACCAGGACGCGGCGGACCGCTGCTGGGCCGAGGCGCGGGAGGCGTACGCGCTGGGCCGGATCGCCACGCCGGAGGAGGCCCTGGCCCTCACCTGGCGATGGCGGTCCGGCGCCTTCCCCCGGCTCGTCGTCATGACGGGGCCGTCGGGCAGCGGGAAGAGCACCTTCGCGGCGGGCCTTCCCGGCGTCGACGCGGTCGTCTCGCTCGACGACCTACGCCAGGCCCGTGGCTCCCGTGCGGACCAGCGGGCCAATCCGGAGGTCCTCCGGGACGCGCTGCACCGGCTCGGCGTGCTCCTCGCGGAGGGCGCGACCGTCGTCTGGGACGCCACGGCGCTGAACCGGCACCAGCGTTCCCTGGTCCACGCCGTGGCCCAGCGGCACGACGCGCTGACGACGCACGCGGTCATGCTGGTCCCCGGCGACCTGCTGGCCCGGCGTAACGCCGACCGCGATCATCCGGTGCCCCCGGAGGTGCTCTCCGTCCAGCTTCGCCGCTTCTCCCCGCCCTATCCCGGTGAGGCGCACCGCACCTGGTACGTCGGCCCGGACGGCGCCGTCGGCGACGTCGCCGGCGCCATCGATGACGAGATCCCCCCGAACACCAGGAGCGACCATGCGGACCAGTGAGGAGATCTACCACCGGATCCGCTGGGACCCGCGCTTCGACCCCGCGCGGTTCCTGCTGGGGATCAACGTCCGCGGGGCCCCGCCCAAGCGCGTCCCGCTGCCCGCGTTCGTGCCGGGCGGCGACGTCCCATGGCACCGGATCCTCTTCATCGAGGCCGACGGCGAGGTGGTCTGGGACCGTCGGGCGGGCGTGGACCGCGTCGACGCGTCACCGGCCGGCCGGGTGCGGGAGGCCCGCAGGCTCCGGGCGCCGTTCTTCACCGCCAGGACGCCGGTGGCGTGGGACCCCGTCACGGGCTGGCGTCCGGCCGAGCCCGTACCCGCCGGCCCGGCGCCGGCCCGCCTTCGGGTGCTGACGTGGAACACCCTGTGGGATCGCTACGACGCCGACCGCATCGACACGGCCCGCCGCAGGCCGCTGCTGCTGGAGTCCCTCGAACGGGCCGACGCGGACGTCATCGCGCTGCAGGAGGTCGAGGCCGGGCTGCTCGACATGCTGCTGCGCGCACCCTGGGTCCGCTCCGGCTACACGCTGGGCACCGATCCGGCCGGGCCCGACGTCGATGAGACCGGGCTCCTCCTGCTCAGCCGCCTGCCCGTACGGGAGGCGGGCCTGCACGTCCTCGGCCCCCACAAGGGCGTCGCGGCCGTCACCGTGGAGTCCGCCGCCGGGCCGGTCGTCGTGGCGGCGACCCATCTGACCAGCGACCACGCCGAGAACGGCGCCGCCCGGCGCCAGGCGGAGCTCGCGCGGCTCGCCGAGGTCCTGGCCGGCGTGGACGGGGACGTCGTCCTCCTCGGCGACTTCAACGACGGCGGCACCGGCCTGGCCGGCGCACTCGGCGTACGGGACGCCTGGACCGAGGTCCACGGCCCCGCCGACCCTGCCGTGACCTTCGATCCGGCGGCCAATCCGCTGGCCGCCGTGTCGTCGCTCTCCGGCCGGGCGTCCCGGCTCGACCGGGTGTTCCTGGGCGGCTCCGGCCTTCGCGCCACCGCCGCGCGCCTTCGCGGGGACTCCCCGATGACACCGGACGGCCTGTTCGCGTCCGACCACTACGGCGTCGCCGTCGACGTCTCGGCCGGGGCGCAGCCGTCCTCTGGTCTGTCCGACGTACGGCCGACGGCACGGACGGCGGTGGTGTGGATCCCGCCGGAGGACGTCCGGCCGGCGATCCAGGAGATCCGCCGGGACCACGACCCCCGGTTCGACCGGTGGCCGCCGCATGTGACGCTGATGTTCGGCTTCGTGCCGGAGTCCGAGTTCGACCGGGCGGCGCCGCTGTTGTCCGCCGCCGCGGCCTCGACCACCCCGTTCACGGCGCGGCTCGAGGGCGTCCGTGCCTTCGAGCATCGGGATGGCGCGACGGTGTGGCTCGATCCGGCCGCGGGCGGAGCGGCCCCCTGGGCGGATCTGCGCGACGCGCTGGAGCGCGCGTTCCCACGCTGCCGGGGCGAGGGGCGTATCCCGCACCTGACCCTGGGAAAGACGGGGGACGCGGAACGTCTCATCGCCCGCTGCGCCGCACGGCTCGGTGGCGTGTCCGCCCACGTCGGCGAACTCGTGCTGCTGTCGCGCCGGGGCGACGAGCCGATGCGCCCCAGAGCGACCATCGCCCTGGGAACGGGCGAGCTCCACTGGCTCGACGACGGAGTGCCCTTCGTGAAGGGCCGGGGAACGCCGCCCGACCAGCGCCCCGAAGACACGCCCACGCAGACCGCCGAGACCGAACGACGCCCCAGAGGCGCGCCCACGCAAACGACCGTGACCGAGCCGCAGCCCACGCCGGCCCGGTTGCACGCGGCCGAACCGGTCCTGGAGCGGCTGCGCGCCTCACTGGCGGAGGGCGTCGTCGAGGTCGTCGGGTCCCGGCGCATGGGCTGTGCCCTGACCGGCGCGGACCTGGACGTGGTGGTGGCGCTGCCGGGGACGCCCGACCCGGCGGACGTCCGGGCGCGTGTGACGGCGGCGCTGCCGGAGTCGACCGGGATGCGGCACGTGACCGGCGCCCGGGTACCCGGCCTCCGATTCCGGCACGCCGGGCTGGATGTCGATCTCATGGTGGTCGCCGCGGGGAGCGTCGCCCCGGCCGAGGCGGTGGCACGCCGCATGGAGCTGGACGAGGCGTCTGCGATCGCGCTGAGCGCCGTCAGCGACGCCGACGCCGTCCTGGCGGCGGTCGGCGGGCACCGCGACCGGTTCACCGGGCTCGCCCGGCAGGTGAAGGCGTGGGCGAGGGCACGCGGCCTGGACTCGGCTCCGTTCGGTGGCCTGCCCGGCCTGGCCTGGACGATCCTGGCGGCGCGCACGGTCCGGGAGGCCGGGGATCTCCCGGAGAACGACCTGCTCCGACACTTCTTCGGCACCTGGGCCGCCTGGGACTGGCGGCACCCGGTCCTTCTCCGGCCGGACCAGTCCGAGCCGGGATCGGGGCCGGACCACCCGGCGCCGGGATCCCGGCCAAACGAGTCCGCGCCGGTACCCGGGCCGGACCAGCCGGGGCCGGGGTCCGGGCCAGGCCAGTCCGCGCCGGGGTCTGGACCAATCCAGTCAGGGTCTGGACCGGATCAGCCCGCGCCGGGATCCGGACCAGGCCAGTCCGCGCCTGGGGCCTGGCCGGACCAACCTGAGCCGGATCCGGTAGTGCCGGCGGCCGTCCGGATCATGACCCCGACCGCTCCCGTCCGGTCGTGCGCCGACCAGGTCGGCGACGGCGGGCGGGATCTCCTGACGCGGGAGCTCTACCGGGCCTGGGAGATCCTGGAGGAGTCGGGGACCGACCGGGAGCCGCCAGCCGGGCTCCTGTCGCCCCCGCCGATGCACCGGCGGCACGCCGCGTGGGCCGTCATCACCGTACGAGAGACGCCGGCGGAGGAGTTCGGCGTGACGCTCGGCCGCGTACGAGGGCGGGTCCGGGCCCTGCTCGCCGCGCTGGAGGACGCCGGGATCACGGACCTGCACGCCTGGCCCCGGCCGTACGAGACGGGACCGGGACCAACGCGCTTCGCGGTGGGGCTGGGCCGCAAGCCCCCGGACGCCACCGGGCTCGCCGCGATCGCGGGGCCCTGGGCCTCGACGTTGCGTGGCGTCGGCGTCGAGTGGGCCGAATGCGGTGAGGTGCCGACGCTCCCCTGACCCGCGGGCGGTGTCAGGCGGGCGCCGGCCTTCTCCGCCTCGTAGTGCGCCCCGCTGACCCCACGTGCGGTGTTCACGGCGGGCGCCGGCCTTCTCCGCCTCGTGGTGCGCCCCGCTGACCCCGCACGGGCGGTGTCAGCGGCGACCGGCCAGGAGGGGCGCGGGCTCAGGCGAGCGGTCAGGCCGTTGGAGTCAATGGCGAGCGCCGCTGGAGGAAGTCCGCGACCGCGGCGGCGATCAGCTCGGGCGCCTGGAGCTGAAGCAGGTGGTTCGCGTCGGGGATGTCGGCGTCCGCGCACTGGGCGAAGCGCTGATGCAGGAGGTCTCGGCCTTCCTTGAAAAAGGGCCCGCTCCGGGTCCCCATCACCGACAGCACCGGGCTCTTCACGGCGGCGGCGCGTGTCTCGTCCAGCGTCCAGGTGGTGAAGGCCGGCCACTCGTCGCGGTAGAAGAGCTCGGTGTCACGCACCGCGAGGTCAAGGGCGTCCGGCCCGGCGGTCGAGACCAGCTCCCGCCAGTCTGAACCTCCGAGGCCGGCGAACGTCGTCGTCACCGCGCCGGCCATGTCACCGGCGGCGTAGCGGCTCATGACGGGTTCCATGCCGGCCTTGAACGAGGTCCACGATGGCACCTCGGTCAGGATCGGTTCGAGGAGCGTCAGGCTTCGTACGCGGGCGGGCGCCGAGAGTGCGGTCTCGAGTGCGATCACGGCGCCGTAGGAGTAGCCCAGCAGGTGCGCGGATGGCAGGCCGAGGGCGTCGAGCAGGCCGAGGGCGTCGGCGGCCTGCTGCCGGATGTCCATCGGCCCGCCGCGTCCGCCGCTTCCGGCCATCCCGCGCCGGTGGTAACGCACGAGTTGGAGGGACGGGGACTCGACGGCCAGCGCGGCCGCCAGCGGCGCGAGCCCCGTGGCGAGGTTGGAACCGTGGATGAGCAACAGCGGTTCGCCTCGACCGATGACGTCGATCTCGATCTCGATGTCGTTGACGTGTGCCGTCTTCATGAGGCCTTCCCGAGGTGGGTCTGTGTCGGTGCCGGCGCCCGCCGCACGCCGCCGCGAGGACGGCGTGCGACGGGCGGTCATCTCCCGCCGCGTCCGGTCACTCGCCGGGCAGCAGGGCCGCGACGACGTCGATGTGATCGATCGAGGGCGATTCGACGAACAGCTCCGCACCGGCCTCGCGCAGCGCCGGGCCGTTCGCCTCCAAATGAGCCTGGCGGTCGGCGTCGTCGGCGAACGCGTCGTAGATGGCGAACGTCGTCGGCCCGAGCCGCAGCGCGAACCAGACGACCGCCTTCCCCTCCTTGCGCACGATGTCCACCACCTCCTTCAACGTCTCCTCGACCTCGGCGACCTTGTCCGGCTTGGCCTCGACGCGGATGAAAAGTCCCACGGTGACCATCTGCGCTCCCCACTTCTGTAACGATCGTTCAAGAAGTACGCTAACGCACTTCTCGAACGATCGCTATAGAATTGGAGCCATGAGAACGGGACGGCCCCGGTCGTTCGACCGCGACGAGGCCCTCGAGGGCGCCATCGCCGTGTTCTGGGAACACGGCTACGACGCGACCTCGATCGCCCTGCTCACCAGCGCGCTCGGCATCGGCGCGGCCAGCCTGTACGCCGCCTTCGGCGACAAGCGGGCACTGTTCCTTGATGCTCTCGACCGCTACATCCGCACCTACGGCGCCTTCACTCAGCGCGCGCTGGCCGAGGAGCCGAACGCCCGCGACGCCGTCGAACGCCTGCTGCGCGAGGCGGCGGCCGCCTACACCAGGCCCGATCGCCCGCGCGGCTGCCTCCTGATCACTGCGGCGACCAACTGTTCCCCGCAGTCCGCCGACATCGCGGCCCATCTACGCGATCTGCGCGCTGCGGGAATCCGCGCGCTCGAAGACAAGATCGCCGCCGCCGTGCGGGCGGGAGAGCTCCCCGCCCGCACCGACGCTCATGCCCTCGCGACCTTCTACTCGGCCGTCCTCCAGGGCATGTCCGCCCAGGCTCGCGACGGCGCCACAAGGACCGACCTGGAGCGGATCGCCGAGGCGGCCCTCCAGGCCTGGCCGTCGGCCGCCGGCCGGAGGGCCGCCGACGGTGCGGGTGCGGCGCCGAACTAACGGAGCTCATGCGCCGGTCCGCGCACCTGGTCAGGCGCGACCGGCCGCCACCGGCTCGGGTGCGGGCTCGGGCGGCAGCGGGGCTGGACGGACGCGGAGCGCCCGGGCCGCCCAGCCGGGCAGCCACCAGTTCCAGCGGCCGAACAGTGACACGATGGCGGGCACCAGCAGCGCGCGGATGACCGTCGCGTCCAGGAGCACCCCGAGGCCGAGGCCGGTCGCGAACACCTTGAGGTCCGTCATCGGCGCGGAGGCCAGCGACGCGAAGGCGAGGAAGAGGATGAGCGCCGCGCTGGTCACCAGCCGTCCGGTGCGGCCGATGCCCTCGACGACGGCGGTCCGCGTCGACCCGCTCCGGTCGTACTCCTCCCGCATCCTGGCCAGGATGAAGACCTCATAGTCCATGGACAGCCCGTACAGGAACGCGAACACCATGACGGGCACGAACTCCGTGATCGAGCCGGTCGCCGTCCCCACCGGTGCCGTACGTCCGCGCGATCGCCGCGTTCGTCTCGTACGAGGGCCGGCCCGGCATGGTGTTCTGCTTCGCGAGCCGCCCTCCGATCTGCGACGTCGCGAGCACGCCCGCGACGGTTAGCGCGAGCCAGGTGAGCGTCACGGCGAGCTTGTGACGCAGCACGAAACGGGAGAATCCTTCCATGCGGGTCAGGACAGCAGCCCGCTCTTCGAGCGTCGTGTGCCCGTTCTGGGAGGTCCCTGTCACAGGGTTCTCACAGCGTTCTCACAGAGCGACGCGGGACACTGGGGCGCGTGACCGATCCCACCATCCGGGTGCTCGTCGTCGACGACGAGCCCTACCTCGCCGATCTGGTCGCCACGGCGCTGCGGTACGAGGGATTCGAGTCGGCCGTGGCGGGCACGGGCGCCGAGGCCATCGCCCAGGTCACGGCGTTCCGGCCGGACCTCATCGTGCTCGACGTGATGCTGCCGGACGGCTCCGGGATCGACACCTGCCGCAGGCTGCGCCGAGACGGCTGCCAGGCGCCCGTGGTGTTCCTGACCGCCCGTGACGCCACCGAGGACAAGATCGCGGGTCTGACGGTCGGCGGCGACGACTACGTCACCAAGCCCTTCAGCCTGGAGGAGCTCATCGCCCGGATCCGCGCCGTACTGCGCCGTACGAGCCGTCCCGACGCCGCCGCGGCGCGGCTCGGCTTCGCCGATCTGGAGATCGACGAGGACGCCTACCAGGTCTCCCGGGGCGGCACGCCGCTGGAGCTCACGCCGACCGAGTTCAAGCTGCTGCGGTACCTCGTCATCAACGCCGGGCGGGTGCTGTCGAAGCGGCAGATCCTCGACCACGTATGGGACTACGACTTCGGCGGCAACGACAGCGTCGTCCAGACCTACATCAGCTACCTGCGCCGCAAGGTCGACGTCGTCGGTCCCCCGCTGATCCACACCGTGCCCCGCATCGGGTACGTCCTGCGCCTGCCCCGGGCCTCGTGATGTCCCTGCGCCGACGGCTCATCCTCACCCTGCTCGTCCTGCTCGCGGCCGGCCTCGCGGTCGCCGCCGTGGGCAGCTTCGCGACACTGCGGCACGACATCGTCCGCCGGACCGACCGCCAGCTCAACGTGGTCGGTACGGCGATGGAAGCGGCGTTCGGCACGCGCACCGACCCCGTACGGGTGGGCCCGAACAGCGCGTGGGTGGCCCAGGCGCTGGCCGCCAGCGGCGCGATCCCGTCCTTCATGCAGATCCGCGAGACGGACGGCCGGGTCGTCCAGACGCTGGCCGCGGTGGACCGGCCGCCGCTGCCGCCGCACCCCACCCCTGCGGCCGTCACGGCGCGGAACCCCGACGGCGCGCGGATCTACAAGGTCGGCGGCCTGCACGCCACGGCCGACTGGCGGCTCCGCGTCTCCCGGCTCCGCAACGGCCGGATCCTGCTCATCGGCACCCCCACCAAGGACGCCGACAGCGCGATCAGGCACCTGGCCAAGGTCGAGATCGTCGTCTCGTCCCTCGCCCTGGCCGCGGTGGCCCTCCTCGCCGCCAGGGCCATCCGCCGGGGCCTGCGCCCGCTGGAGGAGATCAGCGTCACGGCGCGCGCGATCGGCGCCGGCGACCTGTCCCGCCGCGTACGGCGCGCCGAGCCGGACACCGAGGTCGGACGCCTCGGCCAGGCGCTGAACGACATGCTCGGCCAGATCGAGACGGCGTTCCGGGAACGTGAGGCGTCCGAGGAACGGCTACGGCGGTTCATCGCCGACGCCTCCCACGAGCTGCGCACACCGGTCGCGACCGTCCGGGGATACGCCGAGCTGTTCCGCCGCGGAGCGGCCGAACGCCCCGACGACCTGGCCAAGACGATGGCCCGTATCGAGGCGGAGGCCGAGCGCATGGGATCGCTCGTCGACGAACTCCTCCTCCTGGCCCGGCTCGACCAGGGACGCCCCCTCGAACGCGAACCGGTCGACCTGACCCGGCTCGCGGCCGATGCCGTGGCCGGCACCCGCGCCGTCGAACCCGACCGGCCGATCGACCTGGAGACGACGGACGGGGCCGTGGTGCTCGGCGACGCGATGCGCCTGCGCCAGGTCCTCGACAACCTGCTCGCCAACGTACGGCGGCACACGCCCGCGGGCACCCCGGCCACGGTACGGATCGGCGTCGCCGGCGACCAGGTGGAGATCGCCGTGACCGACCGCGGCCCCGGGCTCGCCGAGGACCAGTGCGAGCGGGTCTTCGAACGCTTCTACCGGACCGACCGGTCCCGCTCCCGCGAACACGGCGGTGCCGGCCTCGGCCTGTCCATCGTGGCCGCCGTCGCCGAGGCCCACGGGGGCACGGTCGCGGTCGCGTCGGAGCCGGGCGAGGGCACGACGTTCACGGTCCGCCTCCCCCGCGCCCCGGCCACCGTCCCCCTGGAGAACGCCTGAGTGACGTTCAGTGGCCGCGTGGGGCGTACATGATGACGGCCATCCCGGCCAGGCAGATCAGGGCGCCGATGACGTCGAAGCGGTCGGGACGGTATCCGTCGGCCACCACGCCCCAGGCCAGCGACCCCGCCACGAAGACCCCGCCGTACGCGGCGAGGACTCGTCCGAAGTGGGCGTCGGGCTGGAACGTCGCGACGAACCCGTACAGGCCCAGCGCGACGACGCCCGCACCGGCCCAGATCCAGCCGCGATGCTCACGCACCCCCTGCCACACCAGCCACGCCCCGCCGATCTCGAACAGGGCGGCGACGACGAACAGCGCGACGGAACGGGCGACGAGCACGGCGACCAGGTCCTTTCCCAGCAGATCGAGGGCGACGAATCGCATCGATTCTCCCCGCGCGACCGGCGACACTCGGCCTGGCCCGTGCAGAGGTGATCAGCGTGTCGGCCGCCGTGCGACCTCGCCTGGTCATCGTGCCTACGGCACCGGGGTGACACCGCCGTCGACGCGCAGGTCGATGCCGTTGATGTAACCGGCCGGCGGACTGGCCGAAAAGGCCACCGCGGCTGCGACATCGTCCGCGGTGCCGAGCCGTCCGCTGGGGTTCGGCGTGTACTCGGCCGGCACCTGCGGCTCCAGTTCGGCCCACGACACGGTCTTGCATCGTCTAGTTAGTTCAGTAGATACTGAACTAACTAGACGATGGCGAACGGAGGCTCCCGGTGGCGGAGCGCGAGCAGGAGCTCGAATGGGTCGAGCGGATGGCGATGTTCTGCGCCGAGGAGTACGGGGTGCCTCCGATCGCCGGCCGGATCCTGGGGTGGCTGATGATCTGCGACCCACCGGAGCAGTCCGCGGGCCAGATCGCGACGGCGATCGGAGCGAGCAAGGCGTCGCTGGCCACGAACATGCGGATGCTCACCGACGCGAAGTTCGTTCGCCGGCGTACTCGTCCCGGTGAGCGCACGAACTACTACCGCGTGGACGACGACGCGTGGGAGACGGTGATCCGGCGGCGGATGGCCGGCCTGGCCGAGTTCCGCGATCTCGCCGCCGACGGCATCGATCTGGCCGGGCCCGGCAGCGCCCGTGCCGAGCGGTTGCGCGTCGCGTACGAGGCGTACGCCTGGATAATCAAGCTCTTCGCGGAAGTACCGCGTTTCTCGACGAGGAGGGAGCGATGACCGAACGGGGCGGCACGGCGCTCGTCGCCGGCGGCGGCATCGGCGGGCTGGCCGTGGCGATCGGCCTGCGGCGGGCAGGGTGGTCGGTGACCGTGCTGGAGCGGGCAGCCGAGTTCCGCGAGGTCGGCGCGGGTTGGTCGTTCGCGCCGAACGCGGTGCGCGCGGCGGACGCGCTGGGGGTCGGCGAGGAGTTGCGGGCCGTGTCGGTGCCGACCGAGGCCGGCGCCACGCTGCGCACGCCGGCCGGCGGTCACCTCATGCGGTTCCGGGCCGGGCGGGACACGCCGCTGCTGGCCAACCATCGCGCCGACCTGCACCGGGTGCTGCTCGGGCATCTCCCGGCCGCCGCCGTACGCGCCGGCGCCGAGGTGACCGGTGTCGAGCAGACTGATCGCAGGGTGACTGCCGTCTACCGGACACCGGGCGGGCTCCGGCGAGCCGAAGCCGACGTGCTGATCGGCGCCGACGGCATCGGCAGCGTGGTGCGCCGCTCGACGTGGCCGGATTCGCCCGCGCCGGTCTTCCAGCGGATCCTGTGCTGGCGTGGTGTGACCAAGCCGGGTTCGGTGTGGCCCGTGGAGGGTTTCCAGACGTGGGGGCGCGGCGCGCGGTTCGGCGCGCACCCGCTCAGCCGGCAGCGCGTGTTCTGGTTCCTCACCGTCCGTCAGAACGAGCCCGGCGCGCGCTACGACGACAACCTCGCCGAGGTCCGGCACCGCATCGGCGACTGGCATGAACCCATCCCCGCGCTGCTGTCCGCGACCCCGCCCGATTCCGTGCTCTGCCACGACATCTACGACCTCGACCCGCTCACGTCCTATGCGGCCGGACGAGTCGCGCTGCTGGGCGACGCCGCACACGCCATGACCCCGTTTCTCGCGCAGGGCGCATGCCAGGCGCTGGAGGACGCGGCCATTCTCGCCTCCGAGCTCACCGGCGCCACCGAAATTCCCGCGGCCTTGGCCCGTTACGACGAGGCCCGGCGGCCCCGCAGTCAGCAGGTGCGGCACATGGCTCGGCAGGACCCCAGGATCAGCCTGTCCACCAGCACGCTCACCTACTGCCTGATGACCCGCCTCACCCGCCTCGCCGGCGGCGGCGTCGCGGCGCGTAAGGCCGCCCGCCTGTGGGACTGGACCCCGCCCATCCCGAGCCGACACGGCGAAGAGAGTGAGTGACATCCCTCGTGGGCGCCAGGCAAGGCGGGCCGGCTTCGCCGGTCACGGCGCTGACGCATCCATCGTGACCATGGCGTCTTCCATGCTGGAACGTTCCGATCAACGGACCGTAACCGACGTTACACAGGGCGGTCGACTTGCTTTCAGTCGAATAGATGTTCGATGATTAGTGAGTGAGCGAGCTATCGTCGCAGGTCACAGAGGGCTTCTCGCCCCTGGCGGGCGTTGACCTGGTCCCTGTGCTGCCGGCGCTGCGCGCGGTGATCCCCGGCGGCGGGCTGCGGCCCGGGACGGTCACCGGCGTGGACGGCTCGACCACGCTGGCCCTCACGCTGGCGGCCGGGCTCGGGGACCGATGGTGCGCGGTCGTCGGACTGCCGGAGGCTCACGTCCCCGCCGCCGCGGCGTTCGGCGGCGAGGACGGCGGCCTCGACCCGATGCGGGTCCTGCTCGTCGACGACCCGGACCGGCGCTGGGCCGACGTGGTCGCCGCGCTGACCGACGGCTGCGCGATGGTCATCGTGCGGCCGCCGGAGGAGCCGCCCGCGCACGTGGCCCGGCGGCTGACCACACTGGCGCGGCGCAACGGGTGCGCGCTGGTCACGACCGGCCCGTGGGCGGGCGCGGCCCTGCGGCTGCGCGTCGAGGAGAGCCACTGGGCCGGCGTCGGGGACGGCACCGGGCACCTGCGCGGACGCCGGGCGCTCGTGGCCGTCTCCGGGCGCGGCGCCGCCGCGCCCGGCCACCGGGTCTGGCTGTGGCTGCCCGGACCGGACGGCGCCGTGGCCGTCGCCGAGCACGAGGGACCGGCGCGGCTGGAGGCCGTCGCCGGATGAGGGGTCTGCCATGTCCCTCCTTGACTCACCAGGATCCGGCGGTGAACCGCTGGACGGCGGGTACGCCATGCCCCTCCCCGGCCCACCAGGATCCGGCGGCGGACCGCTGGACGGCGGGTACGCCATATCCCTCCCCGGCCCACCAGGATCCGGCGGTGGACCGGTGACCGTGCCGCGCGTGCTCGTCGTGTGGTGCCCGGACTGGCCGGTCACGGCGGTGGGCCTGGACGCGGGCACCCCCGCCGCGGTGGTCGTCCAGGCCCGGGTCGCGGCGTGCTCGGCGGCGGCGCGTGCCGTGGGCGTCCGCCGGGGGCAGCGGCTGCGCGACGCGCAGCGGCACTGCCCCGACCTGGTGGTCCGCGACCGCGATCCCGACGCCGAGGGGCGGCTCTTCGAGACGGTGGCCGCCGCCGTCTCCACCATCACCCCCTGGGTCGAGGTCGTACGCCCCGGCGTCTGCGCCATCCCGGCGCGGGGCGCGGCCCGCTACCACGGCGGCGCCGACCGCGGGACGGCGGAGGAGTCGCTGCGGATCCACGTTCAGGACACCGTGGTCGAGCACGGGTTCGACTGCGGTGTGGGGATCGCCGACGGCCTGTTCGCCGCCGAACTGGCCGCGCGCACCGCGGACGGCGGCATGATCGTGCCGGTGGGCGGGGCAGCGGACTTCCTCGCGCCGTATCCGGTGGCCGTCCTCGACCGGCCGGAGCTCGCCGACCTGCTGCCCCGGCTCGGCATCCGCACGCTCGGCGCGTTCGCGGCCCTGCCGCCTCGGCACGTGGCGGGCCGCTTCGGCGCCGACGAGGTGCGCGCGCACCGGCTGGCCCGGGGGCTGGACGCCCGGCCGCCCGCCCCCCGGCCGCCGCACACGGACCTGAGCGTGACGACGGAGTTCGACCCGCCCGCGACAGCGGCCGAGCAGGTCGTCTTCGCCGCCAAGACGCTCGCCGAACGCCTGCACGAGGCGCTCGCCGCCGAGGGCCTGACCTGCGTACGGATCGGCGTCGAGGTGACGGACGCCCACGGGCGTACGCAGTCCCGGCTGTGGCGGCACGACGGGACGCTGTCGGCCCTCGCCGTCGCCGAGCGGGTCCGCTGGCAGCTGTCCTCCTGGGAGACCTCCCCCGACGAGGAGGGCGTCGGCGGCATCGCCTTCCTGCGGCTCCTGCCCGACCAGCTCGTCCCCGACGAGGGGCGGCAGGAGGCGTTGTGGGGGCAGGTCACCCTCTCCGACCGCGTCATGCGGGCGGCGGCGCGGGTGCAGGCCATGCTCGGCCATCAGGCGATCACCCGGCCGTTCCCCGCAGGCGGTCGCGGACCCGGAGAGCGCGTCGTCCGGGTGCCGGTCGGCGACCTCCCACCCGAACCGGGCGCCGCGGAGGGGCGCTGGCCCGGGCGGATCCCCGACCCGGCGCCGGCGGTCGTCCATCCCGACCCGCTGCCCGTCCGCGTGACCGATGCCGACGGCGCACCGGTCACGGTCAGCGCCCGCTGCGCGGTCTCGGCCCCGCCCCACCAGATCGAGGTCGACGGACGCGTCCTGCCGGTGACCGCGTGGGCGGGCCCGTGGCCGGCCCGGGAGCGCTGGTGGGACCCGGTGCGGTTCCGCCGCCGCGCGCGGTTCCAGGTCGTCACCGCCGACGGCGGCGCGCGCCTGCTCGTCGTCGAAGGCGGCCGCTGGTACATCGAGGCCGACTATGCCTGAGCACCGGAACGCTCCCGAGCGGAGCATCCTCCGCCGAAGGCGCCTCCTGCCCGCAGGGCCGCAGCGCAGCTCGGGAGCACGCGGCCCGAAGCCAGGAGGCCCCCCAGGGTCGACGCCCGCGAGGGCCGCCATGAGCACGCGGCCGACCATGCCTGAGGTCGTCGGGAGGCCTGATGGGATTCAATAATCCGGGAATCCCGTGGCGGGAGTTCGAGCGGCGGCTCTCCTGGGGCTCTCGTCCGCCCGTGGGCGAACCCACGCCGGAACCGGCCGTACCGCCCGTGCGCCTGCCACGCCGTACGGGGGGATGGGCGGAGCTGCACTGCCACTCGTCGTACAGCTTCCTCGACGGCGCCTCCGGCCCGGAGGAGCTGGTCGCCGAAGCGGTACGCCTCGGCGTGGAGGCGCTGGCCGTCACCGACCACGACGGCATGTACGGGGCCGTGCGGCTCAAGGAGGCCGCGAAGGGGACGGGCGTGGGCACGATCTTCGGCGCGGAGCTGAGCCTCGACCTGCCCGCCGCCGCTCCGGGCGAACCCGATCCGGGCGGGCGGCACCTCCTCGTCCTGGCCCGCGACGTCGAGGGGTACGGGCGGCTGAGCGCCGCGATCAGCCGGGCGCAGCTCGCCGGCGGGGAGAAGGGCCGTCCCGTCTACGACCTGGCCGACCTGGCGAGCGCGCACGATGGGCACTGGGTGATCCTCACCGGCTGCCGCAAGGGCGCGGTGCACGCGGGCGAGGACCCGGAGTCGGAGCTGCGGGCGCTGATCGAGATGTTCGGGCGGGAGAACGTCTTCGCCGAGCTGATCGACCACGACCAGCCCCTCGACGACGCGCGCAACGACGCCCTGTACGAGCTCGCCCTCCGTACCGGCGTCAGCGTCGTGGCCTCGAACAACGTGCACTACGCCGCGCCGAGGGACGCCCCGCTCGCGCAGGCGCTCGCCGCCGTACGGGCCCGGCGCGGCCTCGATGACATGGACTCCTGGCTGCCCGCGACCGGCACCGCGCACCTGCGGTCGCGGGAGGAGATGGCGGCGCGGCTCGCCCGCTTCCCCGGCGTGCTGGAGCGGACGGTGGAGCTGGCCCGCTCCTGCATTTTCGACCTGGACCTTGTCGCGCCGAACCTGCCGGACTGGCTCGTCCCCGACGGGCACACCGAGGCGACGTGGCTGCGGCACCTCGTCGCCGAGGGGGCGCGCGAGCGGTACGGGACGCAGCGGCAGGCGCCGAGGGCGCACCGGCAGATCGCGCGGGAGCTGAACGTCATCGAGCAGCTCGGCTTCCCCGGCTACTTCCTGATCGTGCACGAGATCGTGGAGTTCTGCCGGGACAACGACATCCTGTGCCAGGGCCGCGGGTCGGCGGCGAACTCCGCGGTCTGCTTCGCCCTGGGCATCACCGGCGTCGACGCCGTGAAGCACAACCTGCTGTTCGAGCGGTTCCTGTCCCCCGGCCGCGACGGGCCGCCCGACATCGACCTGGACATCGAGCACCGGCGGCGCGGGGAGGTCATCCAGCACGTCTACGAGAAGTACGGGCGTGACCGGGCCGCCCAGGTCGCCAACGTGATCACCTACCGGCCGCGGATGGCCGTCCGCGACGCCGCCCGCGCGCTCGGCTTCTCCCCCGGCCAGCAGGACGCCTGGTCACGGCAGCTCTCCCCGCACGAGCCGCTCCCGCCGGACGGCATCCCCGAGGCGGTCACCGCGCTGGCCGACCGGATGCAGCGGCTCCCCCGCCACCTCGGCATCCACTCCGGCGGCATGGTCATCTGCGACCGGCCGATCGGCGAGGTCTGCCCGGTCGAGTGGGCACGGATGCCGGGCCGCAGCGTGCTGCAGTGGGACAAGGACGACTGCGCCGCCGTCGGGCTGGTCAAGTTCGACCTGCTCGGCCTGGGCATGCTGGCGGCGCTGCACGACACGTTCGACCTCGTCGGCGAGTTCCACGGACGGCGCTACGACCTGCACAACATCCCGCCGGACGACCCCGACGTGTACGCGATGCTCTGCGACGCCGACACGGTCGGGGTGTTCCAGGTCGAGTCCCGCGCGCAGATGGCGACGCTGCCCCGGCTCAAGCCCAAGACGTTCTACGACCTGGTCGTGGAGGTCGCGCTGATCCGGCCCGGCCCGATCCAGGGCGGTTCGGTCCACCCGTACCTGCGCCGCCGCAACGGGCAGGAGCCGCCGGACATCCCGCACCCGCTGATGAAGAACGCTCTGGAGCGCACCATGGGCGTGCCGCTGTTCCAGGAGCAGATGATGCAGCTCGCCGTGGACTGCGCCGGATTCACGCCAGCGGAGTCCGACGCGCTGCGGCAGGCGATGAGCTCCAAGCGCGCGCCCGAACGCGTCGAGCGGCTCCGCGACCGGCTGCTGAACGGCATGGCCGAGCGCGGCATCCCCGCCGGGATCGCCGAGGAGGTGTACGAAAAGATCCTCGGCTTCGCCAGCTTCGGGTTCCCCGAGTCGCACGCGCAGAGCTTCGCCCACTTGGTGTACGCCAGCGCGTACCTGAAGCGGCACTACCCGGCGGCGTTCACCGCCGCGCTGCTGCGCAACCAGCCGATGGGGTTCTACAGCCCGCAGACGCTGCTCGGCGACGCCCGCCGGCACGGCGTACGAGTTCTCGGCGTCGACGTCAACGCCAGTCCCGACCAGGCGACCCTGGAGGCGCCGTACACGCCCGCCGGCGATCTCCCGCACGCCCCCGCCGGGCCGCAGCCCGCGATCCGCCTCGGCCTGTCGGCCGTACGGAACCTCGGCGAGGACGCCGCGAAGCGGATCGCCGCCGGCCGGCCGTACGAGGATCTGGAGGACCTGGTGCGCCGGGTACCGCTGTCCACGGCGGCGCTGGAGGCGCTCGCGACGGCCGGGGCGTTCGGCTGCTTCGGCCTCGGCCGCCGCGAGGCGCTGTGGGCGGCGGGCGCGCTGTCCCACACCCGCCCGGACCACCTGCCCGGCACCGCGCCGGGCACCACCGCACCCGAACTGCCCCCGATGACCGTCATCGAGCAGACCATCGCCGACCTCTGGGCCACCGGGACGTCTCAGACCCACCCGATCGCGCACGTCAGGGAGGCCCTCGACGAGCGCGGCGCCATCCCGCTGGGCGCGGTCAAGGACGTGCCGGGCGACACGAACATCCTGGTCGCCGGGGTCGTCACGCACCGGCAGCGCCCGGGGACCGCCAACGGCGTGATCTTCTTCAACCTGGAGGACGAGACCGGAATGCTCAACGTCCTGTGCCGCCCGCAGATCTGGGAGCGGTACCGCAACGTCGCCTTCCAGGCCCAGGCCCTGCTCATCCACGGCCGCCTCGAACGCCACGACGGCGCGGCCAACCTCATCGCCACCCGTTTGCAGCGCCTTCCCGTCGCCACGATGACCCGCAGCCGCGACTTCCGGTGACCACATCGGCCACCGCCTTTACATTGTAGATCACTGCTCGAGGACCGTTCACTCAGCGGTGAGCCGCTTGCTCGCCGGCACGCTCCCGGCCGGCAGCGGGTCGAGCAGCCGATGGGGCTCGCGCAGCCCCATGGCGACCGGGTCCGTGCGCGCCCCCTCCTCCGGGGTTCCCACCGGGATGACCATGACGTCCTGCGGTTCGGGAACCACGCCGCACGTGGCACAGCGAGCCGTGAAGTCGAGCGGCTCACCGCAGGCCACGTGCGTGAACACCCGGCGGGACTCACGATCATCAGCCGCGTGGGCCTCACCCCAGGCGCGCAGGGCGTACAGGGGCGGCCACAATGTCTTCCCCTTGGCCGTCACCTCGTACAGGTGGCGCCCGCCGTGCTCGGGATCGGGCCTGCGTTCGAGCAGGCCGGCGTGGACCAAGGCGCTCAGCCGCGTGCTCAGCACCGTACGCGGCGCGTCGAGGTGAGCGGAGAAGTCGTTGAACCGGCGGACGCCGTAGAAGGCGTCGCGCATGACCAGCAGCGTCCAGCGCTCACCTACGACCTCAAGCGCGCGCGCCAGCGAGCAGTCCTGATTCTCGTAAGTACTGGGCAACACACGGCCATGGAATCACACGAATCCACGAGAGTCCATTGAATGGATCTGTCCGAAGGTCAGCCCTTGCCCAGCAACTCGCGCACGTGCTGGACGATCTCCTCGTTGGTGTAGGCGTGCCCGCCGATGCCCCAGCCGCCGGGCACCGCCTCGGTCAGGGTGACCCAGGTGCGTTCGGCGAGGGAGGGGTCCCCGGCGGCCGCTGCCACCAGCTCCGAGATCTCCTTGACCAAGCCGAGCTGCTGCTCCCGGTCGAGGGCGCCGGCGTTGGTCGTGACGGCGACGCGCACGTGGTCGTTGCTGCCGCCCGCGGTGGAGAAGCCGTCCGCGTCCAGCTCATGGATGAAGGCGGCCGTGTTGTCCGTGAAGAACGGGATGACCGGAACCTTCTCCCAGCGCATGATCGCCTGAGCGAGATCCTGAGCCAGACCCTTGCGGTCCTTGATGATCCCCTTGGTGGCGTAAACGTCAATCATGGGCATGCGATCGATCCTCGCTTTGCTGAGTGGGGTGGCCGCCGCGCCGTCTCATGGACGACGTGCTCGCCGATGCCGCCGGACGCGCCGGTCACCACGGCGGCCCGGCCGGAGAGCTGCGGGACAGGGGTGAAGTCATGCGGCCTTCTCCACGAGAGCGCACGCCTGACGACAGCTGTCGGAACCTCATCGTTCCTGCGCGGTGCCGTACGGCAATCCCGCGTGGTACGTAGTGTCGGCTCGAGGAACACCACGTACGGCGGCCGGCGCACGACCGCGGCCGCGTCGCCCTCGGGCTCAGGCGGTCGGGTAGAGGAGATCCAGGGACCCGGACAGGGCGGCGCGCACCCGGCGGGCCGTGTCGTCGACGAGTACCTCGGGCTCATCGCGCGCGATGGCGTCCATGGTCTGGGCGGCCACCTCCGCCGGCTCCGTCTTCGGGGCCTCGACGCCCGCGGTGGCATCGGTGTCCACCCAACCGACGTGCACACCGACGACCAGCGTGCCCTGCTCCCTGAGGCCGAGGCGCAGCGCGTTCGTCAGCGACCACTCCGCCGCCTTCGACGCGGCATAGCCGGGGAACCGCGCGTTCGCCCGCCACGAGGCCACGGAAAGCATGTTCACCAGGGCTCCGCCACCGTTGGCCGCGAGCACCGGGGCGAAGGCCCGGGAGACGGCCCATGCGCCCAGATAGTTCACCTCCAGCTCCCGCCGCGCACCGTCCAGGGAGCCCTCCAGAAGGCCCGGCCCGGCCTGGATACCCGCGTTGTTGATCACGATGGTCACGTCGGACGCCGTCGCCGCGGCGGCCGTGATCTGGTCGTGGTCGGTGACGTCGAGTCGCAGCGGTTCCAGTCCGGGCTCCGCGAAGTCCTCCGGCCTGCGGACGCCCGCGTACACCTTCGCGGCGCCCCGGGCCAGCAAGGCGCGCGAGAACGCGAGCCCGATCCCGCGATTCGCTCCTGTCACCAGCGCGACCGATCCCTCGATCTCCATGCTCGGGCACCTCGTTTCCCGGGTTGCTGGTTGTTTCGGTACGGCGCCGAATCCCCGTTCGTGGCTCGACGGTGACCACATTCATGATTCTGCCTTCGCCGGGTCGCTCACATCACGTGGGGCCCGTGGTGTGGCCAGGCGGGTGACTACGTGGGGCCGGGCCCGCGTGGTGCGTCCCCGCAGGTACTACGAGCGTCGCGGGATGCCGTACGAGGCGGTGCGCAGACTCAGGTCGGATCGGCTCGGCATCACGAGCCCTGGCCCGAGGTGATGTGGTCGCGTCGCTTGGGCAGCTCGCGCCGGGAATGGACGTCGAGTTTCCGGAACACCTTGCGCAGGTGGTAGTCGACGGTGTGCACACTGAGGAAGAGCTGGGCCGCGATCTCCCCGTTCGTGGCCCCGCCCGCGGCGAGCCGGGCCACCCGCGCCTCCTGCGGAGTCAGTGCGTCGCCACCGCCGGGTGCACTCCCGCCGGTCGGCAGCGCATCGCCGGCCGCGGACAGCTCCTGCGCCACCCGGGCCGCGAAACCCTGCGCGCCCATGGTGGCGAACAGGTCGTAGGCGAGGCGCAGTTCGTGCCGTGCGTCCTTGGTACGGCGCTCCCGGCGCAGCCATTCGCCGTAGAGCTGGTGGCTGCGCGCCCGCCGCAACGGGCCGCGGGCGTCCGCGTGATGCCGGATGGCCTGCAGATACAGGTCCTCGGCCGCGGACGGGTCGGCGGTGGTCAGTGCCCGGGCACGGGCCAGGTCACCGAGCAGGCCCGGAACGGGCGTCCGCTCCGCCAGCCCGGACAGGAGTTCCAGCAGGCCCGACGCCTCGTCCGGGCGGCCGCAGCGTGACGCGGCCTCGACCAGGTCGACAACGGCGAACTTCAACTGGGACGTATCCCCGACCCGGCCCTCCAGACTCAGGAACGCCTCCTCATACCGGCATTGGCTCAGCTCGACCACACACCGGGCGTAGTCCAGGAACACCAGTTGGTAGCCCTGCCCGGTCCCGGCGGCATGCTCCCGCACCGCCTCCGTCAGCGCGCCCGCCTCCGCGAACCTGCCCCGCCACGCCGCGATCAGCAGAGAACCGAGGAACGACTGGGAGCCGCGCGCCTCCTCCAACGCCGCCCGTTGGTCGAACAGCCGCTCCGCCTCATCGAGACGCCCGGCGATCAACTCCGAGAGCGCGGTATGGCTCAGGGCCAGGGCCATCGGGATCACGGCGCCCTGCCGCCTCGCCTCGCCGTGCAGCCGCCAGGCCAGATCGTGCAGGGCGATGTCGTCGCCGAGGACGGTCGCGTGCGAGCAGGCCGCGGCGAGCCACTGGAACAGCTCGGGAGCCGTGGACTCCTCCTGCCGTACCGCGTCGATCGCCTGCCGCAGCCGCACGGTCGCACGGCCCAGCCCTTCGAGGTGGACGGCCGTGTCGGCCTCCAGCACCACGTCACCCGTGGTGGCGGGCACCCCGGCGGGCAGCGGCAGCGCACGCGCCGTCTCCGCCACGCTCGACCGGGACGCCCCCTGCGGTGCCAGCGAACCGCTGATCTGCGCCTGCACCAGCGCCTCCACGAGGATGTCCCGGGCCGGCCGGATATCGACCGGGCCCAACTCCCTCGCCGCCGCCAGCAGCGCGTACGTCGCCGCGGCCGGGGCTCCGGACAGCCGGTGGATGCGCGCCTGCACCCGCTGCACCAGCCCGCCGTGAGACCGGTCCCCGCGATACGCGGCCGCCTCGTCGAGCAGCGCCTGCGCCCGCCCCGGCGAACCGGCCACCGCGCTCGCCTCCGCCGCCTCCAGCAGGCGCCGGGCCCGCGCGGCCGCATCGGACGACAGCGACGCGGCCCGCGCCAGCAGCGACGAACCGCCCGCCCAGTCACCCCGGTCACGAGCACGTACGGCGGCCAGGTCGAGCTCGGCGGCCACGACCTCGTCCGGATCGGTCGCGGCCGCCGCCAGATGCCAGGCGCGCAGGTCGACCTCGCCGAGATCCGCGGCGACCTCCGCCAGGACGGCGTGCACCCGTGCGCGCCGGGCGAGGGGAGCGCCATAGTAGACGGCCGAGCGGATCAGGGGGTGCCGGAACCGGACCGTCTCCCGGATCCACAGCAGGTCGCGCTCCTCGGCCACCGCCGCGGCACCGGCGTCGAAGCCCAGCTCCGGGCCGGCCCGCCACAGCACGTTCGGATCACTGGTCGGATCGGCCGCACAGGCCAGCAGCAGCGTCCGGGTCTGCGACGGCAACGCCAGCACCTCACGCAGATAGACCCGCT
The DNA here is from genome assembly GCF_039542055.1 of Actinoallomurus vinaceus. Classification (NCBI taxonomy): domain Bacteria; kingdom Bacillati; phylum Actinomycetota; class Actinomycetes; order Streptosporangiales; family Thermomonosporaceae; genus Actinoallomurus; species Actinoallomurus vinaceus. Next base: position 319,043 of record NZ_BAABHK010000005.1, on the reverse strand, counting down.
CCAGCGCCCGGCCCAGGGGCACGGGCTCCGGCAACGCCGCCTCACCACTGAGCTGGCCGGCGCTCAGCTCCCTGGCCGCTTCGATCAGAGCGAGGGGATTGCCCCCGGTCGAGGCCACGATCCGGTCGCGCACACCGGGATCCAGGGCCCCGGAGACCGCCGATTCCAGCAGCCGCCCCGCCGCCTCCGCGCCGAGGCCGGCCACGGGCAGCTCGGGGAGTCCCACCAGGTGATCGACGCGGTCGACGTGGTCCCGCACCGAGAACACCATCGTCGCGGAGTCCGCGTGCAGCCGCCGGGCCACGAACGCCAGCACCGCCGCCGATTCCTCATCCAGCCACTGGGCGTCATCCACCAGACACAACAGCGGCCGGTCATCCGCACGAACGGCCACCAACCCCAGCGCGGCCAGCCCCACCAGGAACCGGTCCGGCGGGCTCGTCCGCTCCTCGAGCCCGAACACCTGGCACAACGCCTCACGCTGCGGATCCGGCAACTTGAACAGCTGAGACAGATGCGGCCTCAGCAACTGATACAGCGCGGCGAACCCCAGCTCGGCCTCGGACTCCACCGCGTCGAAACGCACGACCTCGAAATCGGCGGCGGCCCTGGCCTGAAGAAAATCGAGCAGCGCACTCTTCCCGGTTCCCGGCCCGCCCCGCAGGACCAGTACCCCGCTCATCCCGCGCCGGGCGTCATCCAGCGCCGTCGCCAGTCGACCGCATTCCTCGTCCCGCCCGAACAGCTCGTCCACTGGTCAACCCCTAGGGCCGGCTTCCGCTGCTCCCCGGCACGCGTGAGTCCAGTCACCGGATCCGTGTGCCCCATATTGGCCAGCCCTGGGACCTTTGTCCAGTTGTCCCCGCGGCCCGTAGTGCAGGGTGGCGGACCACGCGAGCCACGGGCTTGATCGCCTTGCCCGCGCCCAGGTCCCTCAGGGACAGAGCGGCAGGCCGGCGACCCTGCCGCCGCCGTTCATCCGGCCGCAGACCGGTTCGTACTTCGGAGTGCCCGTGCCGCCGACGGTGACCCGGACCAGGGTCAGTCCCCGGTTACCCGGCCCGTTCACATCGTGATCGTCCTTGGTGAAGTCGACGGCGCCGGTCGCCGCGTTGTCCCACCGGCGTGACCTGAGCTCCAGCAGGACGCTGCCCGACGTGACCGCCCGGCTGCCCTGGATCAGCGATCCGCTTCGCAGCGGGACGTCCAGGTCCGTGAACGCCTTCTGTGCCGCCTGTGCCAGCACGGATGTCGCGTCGTAGGTCAGCGCCATCTGACCGTCCGCCAGCAGCGTCTGGTTCGTCGGGCTCACGCCGAGGTTGGTACGGGCCAGCGTGAAGAAGGGGTTGTAGCGGTCCCGGCCGTCGGCGGTGAGATTGCTCGGATAGGTCGCGCTGGTGAAGTAGACCCGGATGCCCGGCGGGAGTATGACGTCATGTGGGCCATTGCCGAACCGCGCCCGCGCGACCTCGTCACCGCCCAGCAGCGTCAACGGTCGCTGCTTCGCACAGCCCCCGTCGCCGAGATTGTTGATCAGGTTGTACAGATCCTCCGCGCGGCCGGCGAAGTAGATCAGATCGAAGGGGTCGCCGGAGGCCGCGGCGCAGGCGGTCCTGGTCTGCCCGCCGATGTCGTCGGCGCCGCTGTAGCTGACCGTCGAGATGCGTGCCGCGGACAGCTGACGCTCGGCGTCGGCGGCCAGTTCGGTGCTGTACTGGTCCTTCGTCGCGCCCGGCTGCCGCGAGACGATCATCACGTGCGACGCGGGCCGGCCGCCGAGCGCCTGCCGCGCGGCGTACGACGCGAGAGCCGCCTCATCATGGTCGGTGGAGGCGAGCCCGTAGTAGTGCGAGAGCTTCGGGAGCACGTCCGAGGAGTTGACGGTGCCGAGCACCGCCAGCCCGGCGTCGTTCAGCCGTCTTATCGCATCCTGCGAGGCGTCGGTGTTGCGTTCCATGCCGACGACGCCGACCACCGTCGGATCTCGCCGCGCCCGTGCGAGGATGATGTCACTGACCTGCCGGGAGAAGTTCATGTTCTCGCCGACGTTGACCGGCAGGAGCCTGACCTTCAGCCTGTTCCCGACCGCGCCGGGCTGGCCGGTCCGGTTGTTGCCCACCTGAGCGAGGTACGCGCCGGCCAGCGACCGGATGCCGCTCACCACGCTCTGGTCGTGTCCCTCGGCCGCGGTGAGGATTCCGGCGTACAGCACGGTCACGTACGGATGGTGCTGTCGCAGGACCGTCCGGTTCTCACGGTCGATTCGGCTCTCCAGGTCGGCGAGGGTGAACCTGCCCTGGGAGAGGGCCAGGTCCGCGTCCTCTCGCGGCTTCATGCGGTTGCCGTCGACTCCGATGCTGGTGGATCCGCGTTCGAAGCGGACACCTCGCGTGGCGATGCCGACGCACTCTCGGCTGCCGTCCGCATCGGTGAGCAGCCGCGAGTCGGTGTTGCCGGAGAAGGGAAAGCCGACCTGGCAGTACCTGGAGGCCAGCCGGGCATGGAGGTACGGCACCCCGACCGCGATCACGAGCAGCGCGGCCAGGAGGGACCGTCTGGACCACAGCCACGTCCAGCGCGGCCGGTGCCGCACCGGCAGCGGGCTCGGCGGATTGCGGCCCGGCCGCCTGGGCGGAATCGGCAGGCGCAGCACCCAGGGCAGCGCCACCTGCTGGCTGGGCGCCTGCGCGATCCCCAGCGACGCCTCCCAGTCGTCGTAACGGTCGTCGATCGAGACGTCGGTCTCATGCTGCGGGGCCGCCAGCTCGTCGAGCTCATGACGATGCGCGTGGTCGACGGAGGCGATCACCACCAGCGGGTGCAGCTCGCTGCGGCGGCTGCGGATGTCACTCATCGCCGACAGCAACTCCACGCCGCCGTTGTCCTTGGTGACGCCTTTGAGGAAGACCACGGGCGGCACCGGACGTTTGAACCCTCGAAGGTTCGGCGACAGCCTGCTATGGGCCGACCGCAGGTCTTCGAGGAACGCGAAGCACTTCAGCTGCAACCGGAACTTGTCGGCATCGCGCTTGGCGGTCATGCGGCCGAGCACCCGCTTCAGCCGCCCGTCGAACCCCTCGCCGCCGAGCACGGCGAAGAACGAGGAAGTGGCGAACCAGCGGTACCGGCCTCCGAAGCCCACCCGGGTCAGGATGGTCAGCCAGGTCCGCGGCCTCAGCAACAGGGCGAGTAGCAGCAGCAGGACCAGCAGCAGCGCCGCGCTGATGAGCAGGACGGGGAGTGCCACCTTGTCGGCCAGCCCCTGCGCGAAGCCGCCCAGCAGAACCGTGGCGGTGACGCCGATCGCCGACCACCAGACCGGCGCCCTGCCCGGGCGCAGGGTCGAGGAGAACGACGCCGCGGCGGCGTTCCACTCGTCGGCCGGGCTCGTGTCATTCTCATCGGCGCGTGCGATGGCCCGCTCAAGTGACTTGACCAGGTCGGAGCGGGGGAATTTCAGCGGCCCGAACTCGGGACGAGCCGATCGCCAGGCACCGGATTCGGACATCGTGTCGAGCAGACCGAGTTCGGCGTCTTCCGCCACGGTGTCCAACGTGGGGCTGATATGCGGGATCCGCGCCTCGACGGCCGCCTGCTCCAGCGCGTCGACGTAGGCGCCGACGTCGGCACGCGGATCGGCCGCCTCCAGGGCGACCACGGGGAACGGCCGGCCGGTCAGGCGCCAGGGATTCACCGTGGTCAGTGAGCCGAACAGGACGAGAAGCCGGCGTCCCTCCTCCGTGTTGAGCACATATCCTTCCGCGGCCTCACCGCCCCGCGTCATGCCCATTCGTAAGCCCTCCGTCGCAACATGTGATCAAGCCTAGGCGCGAAAAGCGCATTACAAAGGCATGTGTCCTTTATCGGCCCCTTGTCCTTCTGAAAGCACACCGAAGACGATGGAGATCCCGCCAGACACCTGCCGGCGCCACGCCTTTACGTTGTAGATCAATTAACTTGGCTTACCGCCCTGGCCCGACCCGGCCTCTACGATCAGAAGAGGAGGACAGGGCGATGACCACTCCTGCCCCGGCGCGAGGGCGTGCGCTTCGCCGAGGTCCCGGCAGGCCCCCTCGAGAGCTCGCAGGGCCGACCGTCGCGGCCGGAGAGCCCACGGCACGGTTGGAGGGAGCGCTATGAAGCACGACATCCCAGCGGCGCACCGCCGAACGGGCGCGATCGTCGCCATCGCGGTCCTGTCCCTCGTGGCGCCCGGTTGCGGCAAGGACTCCGGCACCGGCGGCGAGATCATCGTCGGTCTCATCACCAAGACCGACACCAACCCCTTCTTCGTCAAGATGAAGGAGGGCGCGCAGAAAGAGGCCCAGGCCAGGGGCGTCAAGCTGATGACCGCGGCCGGCAGGTTCGTCGGCGACAACCCGAGCCAGGTCACGGCGGTCGAGAACATGATCGCCGCCGGGGTCAGGGGCATCCTCATCACCCCGAGCGACACCAGGGCCATCGTGCCGAGCCTGGAGAAGGCACGGGCGAAGGGCATCCAGGTCATCGCCCTGGACACCCCACCGGACCCGCAGAGCGCGGTCGACGCGCTGTTCGCCACCAACAACCTCAACGCCGGCATCCTGATCGGCAAGTACGCCAAGGCCTCCTTCGGCACCAGACCGGTGAAGATCGCCATGCTGGACTCGGTGCAGGGCTCCACGGTCGGGACACTGCGGCACAACGGGTTCCTGCAGGGCTTCGGGATCAAGCAGGGCGACCCGAGCATCGCGTGCCGGCAGAACACCCTGAGCGACGCCGCCGGTGGGCGAATCGCGATGGAGGAGTGCCTGCGGAAGGCTCCCGCCATCAACCTCGCCTACACCGTCAACGAGCCGACCGCGCTCGGCGCGTACACCGCCCTCAAGGCGGCCGGCAAGGAGAAGAACGTCATGATCGTGTCGGTCGACGGCGGATGCACCGGTGTCAAGGCCGTGCAGTCCGGCCAGATCGCCGCGACCTCCCAGCAGTACCCGCTGAAAATGGCTTCCCAAGGCGTGGACGCCGTCGTCGACTTCGCCAAGGGCGGTAAGAAGGCCACCGGCTACACCGACACCGGCGTCAACCTGATCACCAACAAGGCACAGCCGGGCGTGGACTCCAAGGACGTCCCGTTCGGCCTGGCCAACTGCTGGGGCTGAGCCTTCGGCAGGGGCCCGGGCCTTGCCGGCGTCAGGTCACCGGGTCGAGGAAGGTCAGCACCGAGGCGTCCTCCTCGATCAGCGGGGCGAGTGCGGTGTTGAACGGGCCGCCGTACGGGGCCTTCAGGTGCGCCTGGAAGGCGTCCTCGTCCCGGTACACCTCGAAGATCCAGTAGGCGCGCGGGTCGGACGCCTTGGTGTAGACGTCGAAGGCGATATTGCCGTCTTCCTCGCGCACCTTCTGGGCGTAGTCCAGCAGCAGGCGGGCGACCTCGCCCTCCGTTCCCTCGCGGGCGGTGAACTCTGCGAGCAGGGTCTTGTTCACGGTGTCGTGTCCTCCATGGTCGGGGATCAGCAGATCAACTCCTGGCCTCGGAAGTCTCGTCAGGGCGGCGGGATCTCGCCGGAGCCGCGGGCGATGTAGCCGGTCGGGACGACGGCGTGCCGAGCGTGCCGGTGATCGCCGCCGTTGATCCGGCCCAGCAGGAGCCGGGCGGCCATGAGGCCGATCTCGGCGGGGTCCTGGGAGACGACCGACACGCCGGGACGCAGCATGTCCGCCAAAGGGAAGTCGTCGAAGCCGATGAGCGCGACCCGGTCGTGCAGGCCCAGGCGCTGGAGGGTCCGGAGCGTGCCGATCGTCAGGAGGTTCTGGGCGGCGAAGACGGCCGTGGGCGGGTCGTCCACGGCCGTGAGGATCTCGCCGATCGCGTGCTCGGCGGCCTCGGCGCTGCGGATGTCACGGCGGACCAGCCGTTCGTCCACCGGCCGGCCGGCGCCGGCGTGCGCCTCCAGGTAGCCCTCGTACCGCTCCCGCGCGGTCCAGATCGCCCGCATGTCCCCCAGGTACGCGATCCGGCGGTGGCCGAGGTCGAGCAGGCGCCGGACGGCGGCACGGGTGCCCTCGCGGTTGTCGACGGTGACGGTGTCGACGCGGTCGAGCTCGACGAGCCGGTCGACGCAGACGATCGGCGTGCCCTGGCGGCGAACGGTGGCCAGCTGGCCGTCGGTTCCGCCCGTGGGGACGACGATCAGGCCGTCGACCCGGCGGAGGGTGAAGGTGTCGATGAGCTCGTGCTCGCGTTCGGGGTGCTCGTCGCTGCTGCCGGTCAGGACGAGGATGTCCTCGGCGCGGGCGGCGTCCTCGACGGCGCGGTGCAGGGCCGAGGAGAAGGGGTTGGCGACGTCCTCGAGGACCAGGGCGATGGTCGCGGTCCGGCGGTCGGCCCGCCGCAGGCTGCTGGCGGTGACGTCGTGCCGGTAGCCGAGGGCGCGGGACGCCTCGTTGACGCGCTCGATGAGGTCGGCCGCCACCCCGGGCTTGCCGTTGATCACCCGTGAGACGGTCGCGAGCCCGACGCCCGCCCGCTGCGCGACGTCGCGCATGGTCACCTTGCCGTGTCTCGGCTCATCACCCGGAATCTTCGCCACCCCGACCTCCGCCCCTCGCGATCTCCGCTGATTGTGCCGGAGCTCTGGACAGACCGTACGCCCAGGTCTTACATTCCTGGAAACGTTTCCGGGAAACGTTTCCGAAACCTCGTGGCAACAGTAGTCACCTGCCGCGGCACGGTCCACGGCGTGGTTGGAGGAATCAACATGAAGCGCGACATCTGGACGTCGAGCCGTCGCCGTACCGGCGCGATCGTCGCCATCGCCGCCCTGTCCCTCGTGGCGGCCGGTTGCGGCAAGGGCGCGAAGGGTTCCAGCTCCGGTGGTGAGATCACCGTCGGCCTCATCACCAAGACCGACACGAACCCCTTCTTCGTCAAGATGAAGGAGGGCGCGCAGAAGGAGGCCCAGGCCAAGGGCGTCAAGCTGATGACCGCGGCCGGGAAGTTCGACGGCGACAACGCCAGCCAGGTCACGGCGGTCGAGAACATGATCGCGGCGGGCGTCAAGGGCATCCTCATCACCCCGAGCGACACCAAGGCCATCGTGCCGAGCCTCGAAAAGGCACGGGCGAAGGGCATCGAGGTCATCGCCCTGGACACGCCGCCGGAGCCGCAGAGCTCCGCCGACGCGCTGTTCGCCACCAACAACCTCAACGCCGGCATCCTGATCGGCAAGTACGCCAAGGCCTCCTTCGGCAGCAAGCCCGCGAAGATCGCCATGCTGGACCTCGCGCCGGGTATCAGCGTCGGTGTGCTGCGCCACAACGGCTTCCTGCAGGGCTTCGGCATCAAGCAGGGCGACCCGAGCATCGCCTGCCAGCAGGACACCCAGGGCGACCAGGCCAAGGGCCAGACCGCGATGGAGAACTGCCTGCAGAAGGCCCCCGACATCAACCTCGTCTACACGATCAACGAGCCGGCGGCGCTGGGCGCTTACACCGCCCTCAAGTCCGCCGGCAAGGAGAAGAACGTCATGATCGTGTCGGTCGACGGCGGATGCACCGGCGTCAAGGCCGTGCAGTCCGGCCAGATCGCCGCCACTTCACAGCAGTACCCGCTGAAGATGGCCTCGCAGGGCGTGGACTCCGTCGTCGACTTCGCCAAGGGCGGCAAGAAGGCCAGCGGCTACACCGACACCGGCCTCAACCTGATCACCAACAAGGCACAGCCGGGCGTGGACTCCAAGGACGTCCAGTTCGGCCTGGCCAACTGCTGGGGCTGAGCGAATGTCGACAGCGACCGCGACCGATCGCTCTGAGGCACCGCAGCAGCGCAGCCTGCTGTCCCGCACCTCCCACTTCCTGACCCTCCCGGCCGTTGGGCCGCTCCTCGCGCTCCTGCTGGCCTGCGTCTACTTCTCCGTCCGCACCGACCGGTTCCTCACCGGCGCCAACCTGTCGCTGATCGTGCAGCAGGTCATGGTCGTCGGCGCCCTCGCCGTCGGTCAGACGCTCGTCATCCTGACCGCCGGCATCGACCTGTCCAACGGGGCGGTGATGGCGCTCGGCTCGATCTTCATGACCAAGCTGGCCGTCAGCAGCGGGATGCCCGGCGTCCTGGCGATCCTCATCGGCATCGCCGTGTGCACGGCGTTCGGCGCGCTCAACGGCACGCTGGTGACGATGGCGAAACTGCCGCCGTTCATCGTGACCCTGGGCACGTGGAACATCGCCTTCGCCCTCACCCACGTCTACTCGAAGGACCAGACGGTCACCGGCCTGCCGAAGTCGCTGACCTTCCTGGGCCAGACGTTCCCGATGTACAACACCGACGTCACGTACGGCTCGGTGCTGATGCTGGTGCTGTTCGCGGTGGCCTGGTACGTCCTGCGCCAGACCGCCGCCGGCCGGCACGTTTACGCGGTCGGCGACAACCGCGAGGCCGCCCGCCTCACCGGCATCCCGGACCGACGCCTGCTGCTCACCGTCTACACGGTCGCCGGGGCGGTGTACGGCATCGCCGCGCTGCTGCTGGTCGGCCGTACGTCGGTCGGCGACCCGCAGGCCGGGCAGACCGACAACCTCGACAGCATCACCGCGGTGGTGCTCGGCGGCATCAGCCTCTTCGGCGGGCGGGGCAGCATCGTCGGCGCCCTGTGCGGCGCGCTGATCGTCGGCGTGATCCGCAACGGCCTGCAGCTGACCGGTGTCCCGTCCATCTACCAGGTCCTCATCACCGGCATCCTGGTCATCGTCGCGGTGAGCGTGGACCAGCTGGCCCGAAGGAAGGGGCGCGCATGACCATCATGGAACCGGCCGAGACGCGCCCGGTGCTCGAGGCGCAGGGGCTGATCAAGCGGTACGGCCACGTCACCGCCCTGTCCGGTGCCGACTTCGAGCTGCTGCCCGGCGAGATCCTCGCCGTCATCGGCGACAACGGCGCCGGCAAGTCCACCCTGATCAAGGCGCTGTCCGGCGCGCTCGTCCCGGACGAGGGCCGGATCCTGCTGGACGGTAAGCCCGTGCGGTTCCACAGCCCGGCGGACGCCCGCCGGGCCGGGATCGAGACGGTCTACCAGGACCTGGCGGTGGCCCCGGCCCTCGACATCTCGAGCAACATGTTCCTCGGCCGGGAGCTGCGCCGCAAAGGCGTCCTCGGCTCGGTGTTCCGCATGCTGGACCACAAGCGGATGCAGACCGAGGCCGGCGGCCACATGCAGGACCTCAAGATCGGGATCAAGTCCATCAAACAGGCCGTGGAGACGCTCTCCGGCGGTCAGCGACAGGGCGTCGCCGTCGCGCGCAGCGCGGCGTTCGCCCGGCACGTCGTCATCATGGACGAGCCGACGGCCGCGCTCGGCGTCAAGGAGTCGGGCATGGTGCTCGAGCTGATCCGGCAGGTCCGCGACCGCGGCCTGCCCGTGATCCTCATCAGCCACGACATGCCCGCCGTCTTCGACGTCGCCGACCGGATCCACATCCAGCGCCTGGGCCGGCGGGTGGCCGTCGTGCGCCCCGGGGAGGTCGACATGGCCCAAACGGTTGCGATCATGACAGGAGCGGCACCGGGCAACCTCGGCGTCGCTTCGAACGGCAACGGAGCGTCCTGACCGCGCCCCGCGGCCCCGACCAAGGAGAGTGGTGTGTTGATCCCTGACGCCCGCGTCGTCGCGGTCGCCGGTGAGGCGATCATCGACCTCGTCGCCGACGAGCCCGGCGGCCCGTACCTGGCGCTGCCCGGCGGCAGCCCGGCCAACGTGGCCGTCGGGCTGGCCCGGCTCGGCGCTCCGACCCGGATGATCGCCCGCATCGGCGAGGATCCGTTCGGCCGGACGCTCCGGGCCCACCTCGTACGGAACGGGGTCGACACGGGCGCGGTCGTCCACGCCGCGGAGCCGTCGTCGGTGGCGTTCGTCCACCACGAGGAGAACGGGGCGCCGTCGTACGATCTGCGGCTCGCGGGGACCGCCGACTGGCAGTGGACCCCCGAGGAACTGTCCCGCGTGCCGCTCGGCGACGTCGCCGCCCTCCACGTCGGTTCGCTCGCCATGGTGATGCCGCCGGGCGGCGAGGTGCTCGCCGACCTCGCCCGCCGGGCCCGGGCCACGGCGACGGTCAGCTACGACCCGAACTGCCGCCCGGACGTCATGGAGCGCCTGCCGGACGCCCGCTCGCGCATCGAGTCGCTCCTGCGGACAGCGGACATCGTCAAGATCAGCGATGCGGACCTCGCGTGGCTGCGACCCGGCGTCGCCCCCCGGCGCTTCGCCGCGGACCTGCTCGACGGAACGCCGGGCGTCAGCGTGGTGATCGTGACGCTCGGGTCGGAGGGCGCGCTGGTCGCCGCGCCCCACCTCCCGCCGCTCCACCTGCCGGCGGCCCCCGTGGAGGTCGTCGACACCGTCGGCGCCGGCGACTCCTACATGAGCACCGTCCTCGCCGGCCTGTACGAGCGCGGGCTGCTCGGGGCCGAACGTCGCCCGGCGCTCCGCTCCGCCCCCGCCTCGGTGATCAGCGAGGTGTGCGCGGAGGCGGCCCGGGCGGCGGCCATCACGTGCGGTCGCCGTGGCGCCGACCCGCCCACCCGCGCGGAGCTCGCGGCCTCCCCGGTCACCTGACCCCGCGTCTGAAGGTTCCGCGCGGGTCGGCAACGGCGGCCTCCCTGGTCACCTGATCGCGTCACAGATGTCACAACCGAATATCGGCACAAATGGCGTCACCTAGGTCGCGACTGGTGCAAGCTGGGAGCCATGTCCCGGCGGAAGTCCCCCACCCCCGAGCGGCCGACGGGTTCGCGTACCCTGCGGATCCTGCGGCGAACGGCCGGCAGCACCGGCGTGATCCTGACCCTCGTCGTCATCGTCGCGGTCGTCGTCGTCGCCAACATCGACTTCGGCAAGGGGGCCAAGCCGCCCTCCGGCGCCGCGGCGGACGTGTCCACGAACGAGCTCGCCCGGGAGCTGGGCGGCTACACGATGGACCCGATGATGGCCCAGGCCCAGGCCACCGCGCGGGAACGCGCCTACCAGGCCCAGCTCGCCGCCGAGCGCGACGCGAAGAAGCGCGCGGCGGCCGAGCGGAAGCGCCGGGAGTGGGAGGCGTTCAAGAAGAAGATGAGCCACGACCCCAGTGCCAAGGACAACCAGAAGTACGCCAAGCAGATGAACGCTCTGAAGGGCTGGGGTCGCTGCTGGCCGTCGCTGCTGACCATGTGGAACCACGAGAGCGGCTGGAACGAGCACGCCGAGAACCCCGGCAGCGGCGCGTACGGCATCGCCCAGGCGCTGCCCGGCTCGAAGATGAACTCGGTCGCCCCCGACTGGCGGAACAACGCGATCACCCAGATCACCTGGGGCCTGAGCTACATCGGCTCCCGCTACGGCGACCCCTGCCGCGCCTGGGGCTGGTGGCAGGCCCACCGCTGGTACTGACGGCACGCCAGGGGCCGCCCGCCCTCACCGGCGGACCAGCCAGACCAGCGCGGCCAGCATGCCGACGCCCGCCATGAGCACGCAGCCGATGATGAGCAGTTCCCAGGGGCCGATGTCCATCATGATCCCGTCCTTTCTCGGTACGGGATCGGATGCGAACGGAACCCTGCCGGTTCCGGCCCCGGGTCACTTGTTCCCGGGCTTGATCCAGTCGAAGGTGCGCTCGACGGCCCGCCGCCAGTAGTCGTACTCGGTCTCCCGGCGTTCGTGGTCCATGCTCGGCAGCCACTGCGCGGCGCGGTGCCAGTTGCGGCGCAGCCCCTCCAGGTCGGCCCAGTAGCCGACGGCGAGCCCGGCGGCGTACGCGGCGCCGAGGGACACCGTCTCGGCCGCCATGGGACGGATGACCGGCACGTCGAGTACGTCGGCGATGAACTGCATGAGGAGGTTGTCGGCGGTCATGCCGCCGTCCACCTTCAGGGCCTTGAGCGCCAGCCCGGAGTCGGCGTTCATCGCGTCGACGACCTCGCGGGTCTGCCAGCCGGTCGCCTCCAGGACCGCGCGGGCCAGGTGCCCCTTGGTGATGTAGGAGGTCAGGCCGACGATGATGCCGCGCGCCTCGCTGCGCCAGTACGGTGCGAACAGGCCGGAGAAGGCGGGCACGATGTAGCAGCCGCCGTTGTCCTCGACGGTGCGGGCCAGCGTCTCGATCTCCGGCGCGCTGGCGATCAGCCCGAGGCCGTCGCGGAACCACTGGACGAGCGCGCCGGTGATGGCGATGGAGCCCTCGAGGGCGTACACCGCCGGTTCCTTGTCGATCTGGTAGCCGACGGTGGTGAGCAGGCCGTGGGTGGAGCGGACCGGTTCGGTGCCGGTGTTGAGCAGCAGGAAGCTGCCCGTCCCGTACGTGCACTTGGCCTCGCCGGGGGCGAAACAGGTCTGGCCGAACAGCGCGGCCTGCTGGTCGCCGAGCGCGGCGGCGATGCGCACGCCGGGCAGCACGCGGGTGGCGCGGCCGTACGTCTCGGTGGAGGGGCGGATGTCCGGCAGCATGGCGCGCGGCACGTCGAAGAACGCGAGCAGGTCGTCGTCCCAGGCCAGGGTGGTGAGGTTCATCAGGAGGGTGCGGCTGGCGTTGGTGACGTCGGTGATGTGCACGCCGCCGTCGGGTCCGCCGGTGAGGTTCCAGATGAGCCAGCTCTCCATCGTGCCGAACAGGACGTCACCGTTCTCGGCGCGCTCGCGCAGGCCCGGCGTGTGGTCGAGGAGCCAGCGGACGCGTGTGGCCGAGAAGTACGTCGCCAGGGGCAGCCCGCACCGCTCGCGGACCATGTCGGCGTTCGGGCGGGCGGCGAGCTCGTCGACGAGAGAGTCCGTGCGGGTGTCCTGCCAGACGACGGCGCGGCCGATCGGCCGGCCGGTGTGCCGGTCCCACAGCACCGTGGTCTCGCGCTGGTTCGCGATCCCCAGCGCGGCCACCTGGTCGGGGGTGGCGCCGGCGTGGGTGAGGGCCTCGGGCGCGATCCGCTCGAGGTTGCGCCAGATCTCCATGGCGTCGTGCTCGACCCAGCCGGGTTTGGGAAAGTGCTGCTTGTGCTCGCGCTGGGTGACCGAGACGAGCCGCCCTCCGTGGTCGAACAGGATGCAGCGCGTCGACGTCGTCCCCTGGTCGACCGACATCACGTAGCGCTCTACCATCGTGCCCTCAGTTCCGGGTGCCCGGCGGTGGCGGTCACCACCGGGCGGCCCCAAGGTCTCGGGAGACGGCGCGTGCGGCGTCGCGCACGTACGTCACCAGCGTCGGTTTCGGCCGACCCCTCGGATCGCAGAGGCGCTCGACGGCCCCCGAGATGCCCATCGCGCCGACGACCAGGCCGCCCTGGCCGCGGATCGGCGCCGCCAGGCCCGCCTCGCCGACGGTGAACTCCTCCACCTCGGCGGCCCACCCCATCTCCCGGATCTCGGCCAGCGCCCGGGCGAGCTCACGGGGATGGGTGATGGTCCGTCGGCTGAAGCGTTCGAGTGCGGTGTCCTGCAGGGCCGCCATGACGTTCGCGTCGTAGGCGAGGAGCACCTTGCCCAGCGCCGTCGCGTGCGCCGGGAGGAGCGCGCCGACGTCGAGCGCCTGCAGGGTGTCGTCCGGCCGGAACACATGGTGCACGACCAGGACCTTGCCGTCCAGAGGGGTGCCGATCCGGACGGCCTCGCCGCTGCGGGCGGCGAGGGCGTCGGCCCAGTTGATCGCGCGTGAGCGGAGCTCGTTGACGTCGAGGTAGCTCGTGCCGAGGTGGAGGAGGGCGGCGCCGAGCTGGTACTTGCCGGTCTCCTCGTCCTGCTCGACGAAGCCGACGCCCTGGAGGGTCCGCAGGAGGCCGTGGGCGGTGCCGCGGGCCAGCCCGAGGGACCCCGCGATCTCGCTGACTCCGAGGCGCCCGGAGCCGCGGGCGAGGAGGCGGAGGATCGCCGCCGCCCGCTCGATCGACTGCACGGGACCTGGCACATAGGCCATGCTAGCGAAGTCGGCACCTATTCGACAATGTCGGCACTTTTCACCCGTCGCACCGCCCATTCGACGGTGAAACGGGTGTGATTCGATGCGGTTTGTGAAATCCATCACTTCCGCCGACCCTAGCCGCCACACAGGGAGCAGGCCAGTGTTCGACGACCGTTCGACAATGTCGGCACCTGTCTGTTGACCGGGTCTCACGGGCCGACTTAGCGTCCGGACAGTCGTGAGGGAGCTCACAGCCTCCCTCGCGAACGGTGTCTCTCGGTGTCCCTGATCTGGGGCACCGGCCCCCTAGGAGGAGACGTGGCAGAGCGACTCAAGATCCCCGGGCTGGCCGGGGAACTGGCCGCCGAATTCGCGGGAACCCTGATCCTCATCCTGTTCGGCGTCGGCGTCGTGGCGCAGGTCGTGGCCGGCGGGATCGGCAACCATGACAGCATCGCCTGGGCCTGGGGCCTCGGCGTCACGCTCGGCGTGTACGTCGCGGGCCGGATCAGCGGCGCGCACCTGAACCCCGCGGTGACCGTCGCGCTGGCGGTGTTCAAGGGGTTCTCCTGGCGCAAGGTCCTGCCGTACTCGCTGGCCCAGCTGGCCGGTGCGTTCGCGGCGGCGCTCATCGTGCGCTGGAACTACAGCGAGGTCCTGGCCAAGCTCGACCCCGGCCACACCATCAAGACCCAGGGCGTCTTCTCGACCCTGCCCGGCAACGGCGCGCTGCCCGTGCACACCGGCGGCGCCCTCCGCGACCAGATCATCGGCACCGCGATCCTGCTCTTCCTGATCCTCGCCGTGACCGACCTGCGCAACTCCGCCCCCGCCGCCAACCTCGCGCCGTTCATCGTCGGCCTGATCGTCGTCGCCATCGGCATGGCCTGGGGCACCGACGCCGGCTACGCGATCAACCCGGCGCGTGACCTCGGACCGCGTCTCGCCTCCTTCGTCACCGGGTACGGCACCGCGTTCCGCGACCAGTACGGCGGGCTGTACTTCTGGGTGCCCATCGTCGGCCCGCTCATCGGCGCGGTGCTCGGCGCGGGCCTCTACCAGGTGCTCATCGGCCGCTTCCTGCCCCCCGAGGAGGCCCCGGAGCCCGGCCGCGTGCCGACCGAGGCCGAGCTCGAGAAGGCCTGACCCGAGTCCGCGCGACCCCCGCGCGGATCGAGCCGACATGGTCCGGCCGGGCCGCCGGCGGCCCGGCCGGAGGGTAGGAAAGAAACAGAAGGAAGGCGATATCCATGGCCGACTTCGTCGGAGCGGTTGACCAGGGCACCACGAGCACCCGTTTCATGATCTTCGATCACAGCGGGAACGAGGTGGCCAAGCACCAGCTCGAGCACGAGCAGATCCTGCCGAACCCGGGCTGGGTGGAGCACAACCCGACCGAGATCTGGGAGCGCACCCGGGCGGTCGTCGACACCGGCCTGCGCCAGGCGAACCTGCGCGCCACCGACCTGGCCGCGCTCGGCATCACCAACCAGCGTGAGACCACGGTCGTGTGGAACCGCGTCACCGGGCGCCCGTACTACAACGCCATCGTCTGGCAGGACACCCGCACCGACCGCATCGCGTCGGCGCTGGAGCGCAACGGCCAGGGCGACGTGATCCGCCAGAAGGCCGGGCTGCCGCCCGCGACGTACTTCTCCGGCGGCAAGATCCAGTGGATCCTCGAGAACGTCGAAGGCGTGCGCAAGGCGGCCGAGGAAGGCGAGGCGATCTTCGGCAACACCGACACCTGGCTGCTGTGGAACCTCACCGGCGGCGTCGACGGCGGTGTGCACGTCACCGACCCCACCAACGCCAGCCGCACCATGCTGATGAACCTGGAGACGCTGGACTGGGACGACGAGCTGCTGTCGTTCTTCAACATCCCGCGCCAGATGCTGCCGCAGATCCGCCCGTCGTCCAACCCGGACTACTACGGCGTCACCCGCCTGCGCGGCCCGCTCGGCGGCGAGGTACCGCTGACCGGCGACCTGGGCGACCAGCAGGCGGCGACCGTCGGGCAGGTCTGCTTCGCCCCCGGCGAGGCGAAGAACACCTACGGCACCGGCAACTTCCTGCTGCTCAACACCGGCCACGAGCTCGTGCGCTCCAAGAGCGGGCTGCTCACCACCGTGTGCTACCAGTTCGGGAACGACCGGCCGACGTACGCCCTGGAGGGCTCGATCGCCGTCACCGGCTCGGCCGTGCAGTGGCTGCGCGACCAGCTCGGCATCATCTCCGGCGCCGCCGAGAGCGAGTCGCTGGCCCGTCAGGTCGAGGACAACGGCGGCGTCTACTTCGTGCCCGCGTTCTCCGGCCTGTTCGCCCCGTACTGGCGCTCGGACGCCCGCGGCGCGATCGTCGGGCTGTCCCGCTTCAACACCAACGCCCACCTCGCGCGGGCCACGCTCGAGGCGATCTGCTACCAGAGCCGCGACGTCGTCGAGGCGATGCGGCAGGACTCCGGCGTCGCCCTCGACGTGCTGCGGGTGGACGGCGGCGTCACCGCCAACCGCCTGTGCATGGAGCTGCAGGCCGACGTCCTCGGCGTGCCGGTCTCCAAGCCGGTCGTCGCGGAGACCACCGCGCTCGGCGCCGCGTACGCCGCGGGCCTGGCCGTCGGGTTCTGGAACACGACCGATGAGCTGCGGCAGAACTGGAACGAGGACGAGCGCTGGGAGCCCCGCTGGAGCGAGGAGGAGCGCGAACGCGGCTACGCCGGCTGGAAGAAGGCCGTGACCCGGACCCTCGACTGGGTCGACGTCGACTGACCCCTCCCCCACCGCAGCGGATGGAGCGGTGCGCCCCCGCACCCCCGGGCCCCTGGACATCGCCCCGTCCGCCGCTCTCCCCCTGGATCCCCCAGCCCCCTGCGGCCGGGGTGGTGCCCCTCGCGCCACCCCGGCCGCCGCACCGACTCCCTTCAGACCCCCCTTCTCTCGGAGGAGAACCCGAACGTGAAAGCCGTATCCCTCGGACCGGCCTACCGCGCGCAGTCCCTGCGCGACCTGGCGGAGAACGAGTTCGACGTGCTGATCGTGGGCGGCGGTGTCGTGGGCGCCGGCGCGGCGCTCGACGCCGTCTCGCGCGGTCTGTCCGTCGCGCTCGTCGAGGCCGCGGACTGGGCTGCCGGGACGTCCAGCCGGTCCAGCAAGCTGATCCACGGTGGTCTGCGCTATCTCGAGCAGCGTGACTTCGGCCTCGTACGCGAGGCGCTGCGCGAACGCGGCCTGCTGCTGAACCGCCTCGCCCCTCATCTCGTCAAGCCGGTGCCGTTCCTGTTCCCGCTCAAGCACCGGATGTGGGAGCGCTTCTACGTCGGCGCCGGCGTCGGGCTGTACGACACCCTGGGCGGCGCCCGGTCGATGCCCCGCCACCGGCACCTGAGCCACCGCGCCGCCCTGAGGATCGCCCCGGCACTGCGCGGCGACACGTTCGTCGGCGCGATCCAGTACTTCGACGCGCAGGTCGACGACGCGCGCTTCACGATGACGCTCGCGCGGACGGCCGCCGGCTACGGTGCCTCCGTGCTGACGCGGGCCCGCGCCGTCGGTTTCCTCCGCGAGGCCGACCGCGTCATCGGAGCACGAGTTCACGACCTGGAGAACGACCGGGAGCTGACCGTACGGGCCCGGCACGTCATCAACGCCACCGGCGTGTGGACCGACGACGCCGCCCGGTTCGCGGACGCGCGCGGCGGTCCCAGGGTCACCGCGTCCAAGGGCGTGCACCTCCTCGTCCCGCGCGACCGGATCCGGCTCGACACCGGGCTGATCCTGCGCACGGAGAAGAGCGTGCTGTTCGTCATCCCCTGGGGCCGGCACTGGATCATCGGCACCACGGACACTCCCTACGACCTGGAGAAGGACGAGCCCGCCGCCAGCCAGGCCGACGTCGACTACATCCTCGACCACGTCAACGCGGTGCTGCGCACCCCGATCGCCCCGGAGGACATCGAGGGCGTGTACGCCGGGCTGCGTCCCCTGCTGTCCGGCGGGGCGGACGACACGACCAAGCTGTCGCGGGAGCACACCGTCGCGCAGCCCGTGCCCGGTCTCACGGTGATCGCCGGCGGCAAGTTCACCACCTACCGGGTGATGGCCAAGGACGCCGTGGACGCGGCGGCCGAGGACCTGCCGATCGCCGTCCCCGCCTCCGTCACCGACCGGGTGCCGCTCATCGGGGCCGTCGGGTACGAGGTGCTGTGGAACGACCGGCACCGCCTCGCCCGGCGCGGCGGCCTGCACGTCGCCCGCGTCGAGCACCTGCTCAACCGGTACGGCGCGTGCGTCGACGAGCTGCTGGAGATGATCGAGCAGAACCCGTCCCTCGGCGAGCCGATCGACGCCGCCACGGACTACCTGAAGGCCGAGGCCGTGTACGCCGCCTCCCACGAGGGCGCGCTGCACATCGAGGACGTCCTGCGCCGCCGAACCCGCGCCGCGATCGAGGAGTGGGACCAGGGCTCCGCCGCCGCGGCCGAGGTCGCCGAGCTCATCGCCCCGGTGCTGGGCTGGGACGACGAGACGGTGAAACGCGAGACGGAGTACTACGTACGGCAGGTCGAGGCCGAACGCCAGGCCCGCCGCGAGGCGGACGACGCCGCCGCGGCCGCCGCCCGCGGGCAGGCCCCGCGCCTGTTCACCGAGCGGGCCGCCTCCTGACCTGCTTGCCCGGCCGTCCGCCACAGGGCGGACGGCCGCTTCCGGTCGTGCGGGCGGGGTGACCTCGGGGGCCACCCCGCCCGCGGCCATCAGTGGTTGACCTCGAACCAGGGGTTCGCCCAGCCGAGGTAGTGCTGCCCCCACCTGCCGGTGATCTCGTCGATGCTGCTGGGGGTGAAGGTTCCGAGTCCGTGGATGTCGGTGGAGATGATCCCCTGCCCGCCGGTGGAGATCGCCACGTGACCGTGGCTGCCGCCGGAGAAGAACACCAGCGCGCCGCCGGGGACGTCGCGGTCGTCGGCGTGCTTGTACCGGGCGGGAATGGCGCGCCAGTGGGCGACGGCGTCGTCGGATCCGCTGTGGTCGAACCCGTACGCCAGCGCCATGACGTGGTCGCAGCGTTTGCGGTAGTCGGGGTTGTCGGCGGTCGACACGTGCTGCTGAGCCCAGGCGAGCGCCCCCTCACACGAGCGCCCGTCGTCCAGGCCCGGCGCATTGCATGACGCGGTCAACGCCGCGACGGCGGATGCGGCGTACGCGGCCGGCGCCGCCGGGGTTGTGGCCGGGAAGGCGAGCGTCCCGGCGGCCAGGGCGACCGGGATGGTGAGCTTGAGCTTCACGGGTTTCCTCCTCGGGAACAGGCCCCCTTGTCGGCGGGGGCCGTTCGGGTTCGTTCGGTTCGCGGTGAACCGGCTCCGATTCAGCCCGGGCCGACGGGTGTCCGCCGAGTGACCACTGTTCGGGCGAACAGTGTCCGTCCTGCTCAACAACGCTTTACCCTTTGTTCGGACACTGTCCGCATCCGAACGACCACGAAGGGTGAGAGTGCATGGGTGAGGCGCAGACGAGGCTCCCGGACCAGCTGCGGCGCCTGCACGAGGCGGCCGGACGGCCGTCCTACCGCCGGCTGGTGGACCTGGCCCGGCAGCAGCGGCCACCGGTCAAGCTGGCCGTGGCGACCTTGTCGGAGTGGATGTCCGGCAAGGCCGTGCCGAGCGACCCCGCCGTGTTCCGGTTCCTGGTGGAGACTCTGGAAGAACGCGCGAAGCGGCGCGGGCCGGCCCCGACCCGCCGACCTCAGGACTGGCGGGTGTGGGAGCGGTGGCGGCAGGAGGCAATGGCCGAGCGCACCGCCGCCCCGGCCGCAGTCACCCTCGCACCCGTCGCCCCGCCGCCGGTGGCCGAGCCCACCGCCGCCCAGGCCGCGGTCACCACAGGGCTCGCCACCACAGGCCTCGCCACCACAGGCCTCGCGACCACAGGGCTCGCCACCACGGGGCCCGTCACCGCAGGGCCCGTCGCCCCGCCGCCGGTGGCCGGGACGGCTCCGCCAACAACACCCCTCTCGACATCGCCTGGCACCCCGAACACCACCACCACGGCCCGTTCTTCCGCATGGACCCCGGAGCCCGCGCCGCCCACCTCGGCGCCGCCGCCCGCACCGCCTCCTCCATCCACATCCTCACCGACGGCCAGGCCTGGCCACGAGGAGCCAAGCCCTGACGGGTCAGGCCGGTGATCCAGAAGGCGTCGGCACCGAGGGGCCGCCGCCTCACGCGGAGCGGATCACCTCGTCGGCGTCGGCGTCGCGGGCGACGAGGGTGGCGTACCGGCCGCCGAGGGCGAGCAGCTCCTCGTGGGTGCCGCGCTCGGCGATCCGACCGCGGTCGAGGACCACGATCTCGTCGGCGTCCCTGATGGTCGAGAGCCGATGCGCGATGGTGATCGTGGTGCGCCCGGCCGACAGCGCGTCGATCGCCTGCTGCACGGCCTGCTCGGTCTGGGTGTCGAGGGCGCTGGTGGCCTCGTCGAGGACGAGGATGGGCGGGTCGCGCAGGACGGCGCGCGCGATCGCGAGTCGTTGTTTCTCTCCGCCGGAGAACCGGTATCCCCGCTCCCCGACCAGCGTGTCATAGCCGTCGGGCAGCGCGGCGATGTGCTCGTGGATCTGTGCGACCCCGGCCGCCGCGACGATCTC
The DNA here is from genome assembly GCF_039542055.1 of Actinoallomurus vinaceus. Classification (NCBI taxonomy): domain Bacteria; kingdom Bacillati; phylum Actinomycetota; class Actinomycetes; order Streptosporangiales; family Thermomonosporaceae; genus Actinoallomurus; species Actinoallomurus vinaceus. Next base: position 298,505 of record NZ_BAABHK010000005.1, on the reverse strand, counting down.
CTCATCGGTCGCGTCCGGCTTGGCGAACCGCAGATTCGCCGCGACGGAGGCGTGGAAGAGATAGGTCTCCTGCGAGACGACGCCCACCGCCGCGGTAAGGGTGTCGAAGGACAGGTCGCGTACGTCGACGCCGTCGATGGTCACGCTGCCCGAGGTCACGTCGTACAGGCGCGGGACCAGGTAACCGAGGGTCGTCTTCCCAGATCCCGTCTCGCCGACGATCGCGAGGGTGCTCCCCGCCGGGACGGTGATGTCGATGTCGCGCAGCGTCTCCCGCTCGGCCCCCGCGTAGCGGAAGCCGACGTCGCGCAGCCGCACGTCGCCGCGGACCTCGCCCACGCGCACGGGGTGTCGTGGCTCGGCGATGTCGACGGGCAGGTCGAGGTACTCGAAGATGCGGCCGAACAGCTCGAGTGAGCTCTGCAGGTCCACGCCGACCTGGAGCAGCTGCACCGTGGGCCGGAACAGACTCTGCTGCAGGGTCGTGAAGGCCACCAGCGTCCCGATCGAGATCAGCATGTGGCCGTTCCGCCCGGTGAGGCCGGCCGCCCAGTAGATGACCGCGGGCATGGAGGACATGACGATCTGAATGATGGACTGCCGCCACCGGCCCGCCATGTTCGCGCGCACCTCGAGATCGGACAGCACGGCGGATTCGGCGGCGAAGGAATCGCTGAGCGCCCGCGAGCGGCCCATCGTGTGCCCGAGCAGGATCCCGCTGACCGACAGGGACTCCTGGACGATCGAGGCCAGCGTGGCGAGCTGCCGCTGCCGCCGGCCGGTGATGCGGCGGCGCTCCTTGCCGACCCGGCGGCTCACCCACACGAACACCGGCATCATGACCAGCGAGACGACCGTCAGCCGCCAGTCCAGGACCACCATGGCGATGACGGTCGCGACGACGGTCGTGAGGTTGGACACCAGCGTGGTCGCGGTCGTGGTCACCGTCGCCTGCATGCCGCCGATGTCGTTGGCGATGCGCGACTGGACCTCGCCGGTGCGCGTACGCGTGAAGAAGGCCAGGGACATGCGCTGTAGGTGCGCGTACACACCGGTGCGCAGGTCATGCATGACCCGCTGGCCCACCTTCGTCGACACGTACGCCTGCGAGACGCTGAACGAGCTGTTCGCCACCGAAATGACGATCATGCCGATGGCCAGGACGGCCAGCAGCCCGACGCGTTGTCTCGGCAGGGCGACGTCGATCACCTGGCGGATCAGGAACGGGTTGACCAGCGACACCAACGACGACGTGAGGACGAGCAGGCCGACGAAGGCCAGGCTCCACCGGTAGGGCCGGAACAGGCGTACGACCCGCCGGAGCGGAACGCGCGCCGACGGGCTCATCTCCGCGGTGGGCGAGCTCGGATCCTCGCGGTCGCCGCCGTCCCGGTCCGCCGGCGGCCCGGGGCCGTCGAGGCCGGACGGCTCCGGGAGCGGCAGGCCGTGCTTGCGTACGGGGACATTCACGGGCGCCTCCACGGCACGGTCGAGGGCAATGCCGACCAAAACAGAGTAACACTCACAATGAGCTCAACTCAGTTTGAGTTTGGTCCTGCTACGATCGAGCCATGGATCAAGAGGAGTCGTCGGCGCAGCTGGCCGATCTGCTCCAGCGGCTGACCAAGCGCCTGCGGCGGGCCCAGCTGTCCCGGCTCGCCCCACTCGGCCTCACTCCGGCCCAGGAGCGTGCGCTACGGGTGATCACCCGTAGCGAGGAGCCGCTGCGGATGACGGAGCTGGCCGAGCGGCTCGGCATCGTTCCCCGCTCGGTCACCACCGTGGTCGACGCGCTCGAGCAGGCCGGGCTGGTCCATCGTGCCGTCGATCCGGAGAACCGGCGCGCCATCCGCCTTCACCTCACCGACATGGGCCTCGCGGTACGCGAAGGGATGCGCGAGGCCCGGCGGCAGGCCAGCGAGGATCTGTTCGCGCCGCTCTCGGGCGGCGATCGCCGACGCCTGATCGAGCTGCTGTCCGTCGTGGACCAGGCCACCGCCGCCGCGCCCGCCGGTCAGGCCTCGCCCGCGCTGACCCGATGACGACGCCCCGGCCGACGACGCGCCGTCAGGCGGCGTCGCCGGTGCGGCGGGCCACCGGGCGCATCCAGACGTAGTAGAGCACCGAGGCCACGACCAGGCCGATGACCCAGGAGACGTCCGCGCCGCCGAGGTGCTTCACGAACGGCCCGGTGTAGAAGGACGAGCTGACGAACGGCACCTCCACCGCGACGCCGATGGCGTAAGCGCCGATGGTGCGCCAGTTGACCCCGCCGTAGACGCCGTCCGGGCGGAAGATCGCGTCGATGTCGTAGCGCTCCTTGCGGACGAAGTAGAAGTCCACCAGGTTGATCGCCGTCCACGGGATCAGGAAGTACGCCAGGAACAGGATGAAGTTCTCGAAGTTGTGCAGGAAGTCGGCGCTCGCGGCGAGCGCGACGACCGTGCCGACGACGGCGGCCACGACGATGAACCCGAGCCGTACGCCGCCGCTCATCCGCATCGGGCGCAGGGCCGTCAGGGTCGTGGTCGCCGACATGAACATGCCGTAGAGGTTCAGCACGTTCACCGCGATGATGCCCAGCACGATGATCAGCGAGAACGCCCAGTGCGGGCCGGCCAGGCCGACGACGAACGACACCGAACCGCCCTCGAACGACTTGGCCGCCACGGCGGCGCAGACGCTGCCGAACGCCATCATCCAGACCGTGCCGATCACGCTTCCGGCGTAGGTCCACCAGAACGCCGCCCGTACCGAGGTCGTCTCCGGCAGGTAACGCGAGTAGTCCGCGACGTACGGCGCGTACGTGATCTGCCAGGTCGCGGCGATCGCCATGACCAGCAGGAACGTACCCGCCCCGACGTGCCCGGAGTGCCAGACCCGGCCCACGTGGTGCCCGGTCAGCAGGTGGTACGTCAGGTAGAGGAACCCGACCGCCGCGATCAGACTGATCCACCGCTCGTACTGGTGGATGAGCCGGTACCCGTAGGCGGCGAGCACGGTGCACAACGCGGACACGATGATCGTGGCGGGCGTGCGGCCGATCCCCCACCAGCCCGCGAGCGCCGAACCGCCGAGCACCGCGCTGGTCGCGAAGAACCCGACGTACATCAGCACGACGAGCAGCAGGGGCACGATCGCGCCGTAGAACCCGAACTGCGCACGGCTCTGGATCATCTGCGGGATGCCGAGCTTCGGTCCCTGCGCCGAGTGCAGCGCCATGAAGACCGCGCCGAGCAGGTTGCCGAGGGTGAGGGCGACGATCGCCCAGGGCAACGGCAGCCCCAGGATCACTCCGAGCGCACCCGTGACCGCCGTGGTCACCTGCATGTTCGCCCCGAACCACACGGTGAACAGGCTCCGCACCGACCCGTGCCGCTCCTCGGGTGGGACGAAGTCGATGGATCGCCGCTCGACCCCGAGGGCGCCGCCCTCCGGATGCCCTCCGGCGGCTCGTGCGCCTCCGCTGACCTCCTGTTTTGCCATGTGGGCACCCTCACGCCCCAGCCGGCGCCCCGCAAGAACCCTTTCCCACGAACCGTCTGAGATCCGAGACCAGGGGTCGGCTCGCCGGGCGGGCGGGGTGTCCGGGGCCACCCCGCCCGACCATCTCCCGGCGCCCATTCCGAACGAGAGAATTCGCGATCAGCCCACCGGCTCGGCGGCAACGGCGATCAGCCCGGCCTGCCGCGGCCGGGCGAGGCCGAGGCGGTAGGCGAGTATCACCAACTGCACGCGGTTGCGCAGCCCGAGTTTCGCGAGCGTGCTGCGGACATGTGACTTGACCGTGCTCTCGCTGACCGAGAGCGTTTCGGATATTTCTGAATTGCTGAGGCCACGTGCGACGAGATCGAGCACGTCGCGCTCCCGAGCCGTCAGGCCCGCCAACTTCTCCTTGACCGCCGTGTCGTCCAAGTCGATCATGGTGTTCTGAAAGGCGGTGCATGACGTTCCGGCCGTAGGTGCCATCAGAACGTATCCCGCCGCGACCATATGCAGCGCGGCGATCAGATCTTCGGAGCTTGAATTCTTAAGCAGCAGCGCCCGGACGCCGTTGCGGAATGCCTCGATGAGTCGGATGTCCGGCGTGTCCGCGAGAAGCATGACTCCCGGCACGTCCGGCCCGTATTCGTCGGCCATGGCGGCCGCCAGCCCGACGGCGTCGATCTGGTGGGACAGCGCGTCGATCACCACGACCTCCGGACTCAGGGCCTTCGTCAGCCTGAGCGCCTCCTCAGCCTCACAAGCCTCACCGACCACTGTGACATCGCGCTCTCCCATCAGGATCGATCGCAGACCGGCCAGCGAGAGCGGCCGGTCGTCCACCAACAAGACCCGCGGCATTATCCCCTCCGACACTCTGGCCCCCATATTGCCAGCCATGGGACTGGGCCTGATGTCAGAAAACATAGCCACGGAGGCACTGTCAATGGATCGTTACATCCTCGAACATGGGCTTCACGGCGAGTCATATCCCTGACGGTGAGTCACCATATGCCCGCCTTCCAGCGACTTCCGAGATACTACAGAGCGTCGAATAGGCACGGTACGTGCAATTAATGCTACGGGCCGAAGTCCTGTAACACGCACGTCATCCAAGCGCCCTGGTAAAAATTACATGACGGACGCCCGGCGACGCAGCGAAGCCGGCGACAGTGACGGTGAGTAATGATCACCGCTACTCCGAAAGTACGACCTCTCGCCAAAAAGGCTACGATCCACAATCCGTATTTCGACGGAGGTATTAATTCGTTGTTTTACATAGGCTTATCGCGTTTAAGGTCACCGCGCACGTCCGTCATGCGCCCCGACCGGCTCCGTACGGGCCGAGGCCGGCTCCCTCATGACACGTGGGCGGAGAGCCACCCACGTACAGCGGAAGGGACATCAGAGTGGACGTCCGAAGCATGACGCGGCGAACGCCGACCGACGCCGAGAACGTACGGTTCACGTTCGGGCTGCGGATCCCGACCGAGGACGGCCAGTTCCTCAGCGGGATCGCCTACCTGCCCAAGAAGGCCGAGCCGGTCCCGGCGATCGTGGAGCTCAACCCCTACACGAGCGACTCCCGGCACGACGACGGTGTGTTCTACGCGGCGCGCGGATTCGCCTTCGTCGTGGTCGACGCGATGGGACGCGGCGACTCCGAGGGAGAGTACTTCGGCTTCATCCGCGACGGCCAGGACGGTTTCGACGTCATCGAGTGGGTCGCCCAGCAGCCGTGGTGCGACGGCCAGGTGGGCATGCACGGCTCCTCCTACACCGGCTGGAACCAGTGGCGGGTGCTCGGCGAGCTCCCCCCGTCCCTGAAGACGATCGTGCCGGCCGGCGCTCCGATGGGCGCCCTCGACCAGCCCCGGGGCGGGATCCCGTCGCTGTACGGCCTCGTGTACGCCACCGCGACGCTCGGCCGTGCCCCGCACTGGTCGGCGTTCCGCGAGACCGGCGCCTGGCACGACCTGCTGGCCGACGCCTGGCGCAAGAACGAGTCCGAGGCGTCCATCCGCGAGCAGCTCGGCTTCCCGTCGGACCCCTACGAGGGCATGGAGGACCAGATCTACCCGGGCAACCCGTGGATGGAGTTCCTCATCCCGTCCGAGGAGGCGCTGCGCGGCGCCGACGTGTCCGTACTGTCGATCACCGGCATGTACGACGACTCGCAGCTCGGCGCGCTGTACCACCACCAGCGGCTGCTCGACCACGCGAGTGAGAGCACCAGGGCGCGATCCCACCTGCTCATCGGGCCGTGGGACCACTACGGCACCGAGACCGGCGAGCCCCGCGTCGGCGAGCTGCGGTTCGGCCCGGAGGCCTCGGTGGACCTCAGGGAGCTGCGCGCCCAGTGGTACGCCTGGACGATGAAGGACGGCGAGAAGCCGGCCCTGCTGACCGACCCCGTCGTCTACTTCCAGACCGGTGACGAGGAGTGGCGCGGCGGCGCCTCCCTGGACGACGTCGCGGGACAGGCCCGGACGTACTTCCTCGTGCCGGGCACCGGCTCGGGGGAGGTCTTCCACTCGGGAGCGCTGCGCGCCGAGCCGGAGGCCGGCCCGGACTACACCTTCACGGCGGACCCGGCGGACGATCACACGATCCGGCTGGAGCTGCTGAAGCGGCCGGACGAGCACCGCGACGTCCCGACCGTCCCGCGCACCTTCAACAGCCTGTTCCTCACCTCCTCCGGCCACGACCCGACCAACGCCGTCTTCACCACCGACCTGGGCCGCGACGGCGTCGTCTACCACACCTCCCCGCTGGCGGACCGCGTACGGGTGGTCGGGCGGCCGCGGCTGAGCCTGCGGCTCACCCTGGACGTGCCGGACGCGGACCTGATGGTCCTCCTGCACGAGGTGCGCGGCGACGGCACCGTGGTGTTCCTGTCCTCGGACCTGCTGCGGCTGCGCTTCCGCGCCCTGCCGGAACAGCCCGTCTTCGTCGAGCCCGGGGAGCCGTTCGACCTGGACCTGAACGGCTTCCGCTTCATCACCCGCACGCTGGCCGAGGGGTCGCGGCTGCGCCTGACGGTCCGCAACGCCCACTCCGTGCTGCTCGGCAAGAACCCCCACACCGGTAAGCCGGCCGGCCTGGAGGAGCCCCGGGTGGCGCACTACCAGGTGCACCACGACGCCGCGCACCCTCCGCGCCTGGAGCTCCCCATCGCCTGAGCCCGCACACGAAGAAGGCCCTTCCCCCGGCCACCGGGGGAAGGGCCTCGCTCATGGCGGAGGTCAGGTCCGCTGCGAGCTCACTGCCGCGCTCGCCTCCTCACTCGCTTCGCGGCCGGCTCGTACCTCACCGACCACTCCGCTCGCTCGTCGGCTCGCAGCGGACGCGCCTGAGCACGCCGTCCAGCACGGCCTTCGGCTCGGCGACGGCGTCGGCCGAGCGCCAGGCGATGTAGCCGTCCGGGCGCAGCAGCACCGCGCCGCTCGGGCCGACGCCGTACCGCTCCTGCCAGCGGCCCTCGACGTCGTGCAGGTCTCCGCCGACGCGGTGGGCGATGAGGGGCGCGGCGAGGTCCCCCGCCGCCTGCGTCCAGGCCGTCCCGTCGGGCCCGGCGAGGAGGACGAAGCCCGCGCCGGACAGGTCGATGGTGGACAGCCGCGCGCCGTCGCGTTCGAGGACGACGTGGGCGCCGCGCGTCCCCGGGCGGCCGCTCGGCTCGCGGGGGTTCTCCGTCGGCAGGCCGTCGTCGGGCTCCTCGGTGAGGATGGCGCGCGAGCGGTACCGGTAGCCGATGGTGACGCCGATGTTGTCGGCCTTGACGTCGCGGGGGATGTCGGTCCGGTGCGGGGCCAGGCGTTCGAGGTAGTTGACGACCGTACGGGCGACGGTGACCTCGGCGACGGGTGCCCGTTCCTCCTCGTACGTGTCGAGGAGCCCGGGACCGGCCTCGTTCTGGAGGACGGCCGCCAGCTTCCAGGCGATGTCGTAGCCGTCCTGCATGGCGGTCTGGCCGCCGAGCCCGCCGGCCGGCGTCATCTGGTGCGCGGCGTCGCCGATGATGAAGATCCGCCCGTCCCGGAGGCGGTCGGCCACCCGGGAGGCCATCTCCCAGGGCAGGGTCTCCACGATCGTGGCCTCGAGGTTCCAGACGCCGAAGGCGGCGCGCACCCGCTGGAGGCACTTGGCCGCGTCGAAGCCGTCGGGCGACTCCTTCACCGGGTCGTAGTCGAAGGAGACGCTGCCGCGCTCGGGGATGTGCGTGCCGATGTAGGACCCGGTGAACTTGGGGTTGCGCAGGTAGTAGAGGGTCGCCTCCTTGCCCTTCATGAGCCTGGGCAGCGCGTCGGACTCGAAGGTGACGTTGATGTTGTGCGACAGCGTGCCCACGCCGTGGGTCCCGATGCCCAGGCCCTCGCGGATCGTGCTTCGATGGCCGTCGGCGGCGACCAGGTAGTCCGCGCGGACGGTGGTCTCCGCGCCGGACGTACGGTCGCGGATGATCGCCGCGACACCGTCGTCGTCCTGCCGGAAGGAGACCAGCTCGGTGCCGAACCGCACGTCGGCGCCCTGCTCCTTGGCGAACTTCAGCAGCACCGGCTCGATCTGGTCCTGCCCGGCGCTGCTCACGCGTACCGGCGTGATCTCGCCGTCGATGACGGCCTCGGCCTCCTCCGCGAGGTTCATCCGGTGGAACTCCGGCCCGGTGACGGTCGCGCCGATCACCATGGCGAAGTCCTCGATCGCCCACGGTCCCGCGTCGACGAGCGCGTCCTCCAGGCCGGGCACCGCGCGCATCAGCTCCATCGTCCGCTCGTTGACCCGGTGCGCGCGGGGGTGGAACGACGGCCCGGGGTGGCGTTCGACCAGGATCGGCTGGACACCCCGCCAGGCGAGGAACAGCGCCGTGGTCAATCCGGACAGGCCGCCACCCACGATCAGTACGGGCGCCCGTTCGTCACTCATGTCTCTCCTCCTGTGGTCGGGCACGGCCGTTCTCCGCCGCGTCCTTGATCTTGTGAAGCGTCTGCCGCATGCCGTCGAGCCGCACCTGCCGGCGGTCGCGGCCCAGGAGGCCGGTGGCCTCGACGATCCGGATCGGCAGCGGCGGCCGGCCGACGGGGGCGTTCCATTCGGTGACGCGGGTCCCGCCGTTCTGCGACTCGAGCCGGTAGCCCCAGCGCATCCGCGACTCGGTCACCTCGAAGGCGAAGCGGCGCGGCCGGTCGTACTCGATGACCTCGCAGTGGGTCGACCACCGCATGATCCCCTTGCGGTTCGCGCCGGTGAACCGGGCGCCGTGGCCAGGGTCTCCGGACCAGCGGCCGCCCTGGTTCTCCGGGCTCCACTCGCCGTAGCGGGTGATGTCGGCCACGAGCTCCCAGACGGCCTCCGGGCGCGCGCCGATCCAGATCGTCACCTCGTCCATGTCTCCTCCTCGGAGTAGAGATAGTTAGCAAAGTAACGATGTACGACCGTGACCGAGTGCGTCAACGGGGCCGCCGAGGAGGGAGAGTCCTCAGCCCGGGATGGCGAGTTCCTCCTTGGCCACGGCCTCCGTCACCGGGCGCCCTCGGTCGTCGACGCCGCGAGTGAGGTAGCGCATCTCCGCCGGCGCGTCGGCGGCGAGCCACCGGGCCATGCGCTTCAGCTCGAGCCCGTCCGGGAACAGGAAGCGCCGCTCGGGCCGCTCGATCCCGATGCCGCGCAGCACCGCGTCGGAGCCGATGATCCGCTGAAGCAGGTGCCGTCCCGCCTCGGCGGACTCCCGCTCGCCGCGGTCGACGGCCTCGCAGACGTCCACCATCTCGCGCCAGAGCGCGGCGTACCCGTGCAGATCCGGCATGAGCAGGCCCGGGTACGGGGCGTCCTCCATCGCCTTGAGAACGTCGTCGTCGCCCGTGCTCCGGAACCGCTCGATGTAGCGGTCGAACCGCAGGTTGATGGGCACCTCGGCGGCGCACCACACCCGGTAGACGGCGTTCCACAGCTCGTAGGAGGTGAATCCGATGAACGAGCAGTTGACCAGCTCGTCGTTGTGCCGGATGAGCCCCTGCTGGAGCCGCTCGACGTACTCGAAGCGCTCGACGGAGAAGTCATCGTCCTTCAGCGCCGCGAGCAGCCGCCACGCGAGGGAGTTGATCACCTCCATCGTGTTGGTGAGGCCCCGCGAGAACAGCGGGTCGATGAAGCCGGCCGCGTGCGACATCAGGCACCAGCGGTGGCCGACCGTCCGCGTCGAGGTGTACTGCAGCCGGCCGGTGGACACCCACGGCCGTACGGTCCGGGCGTCGGCGAAGATCCGCTCCACGGCCGGGAAGCGGCTCGCGTGACGGTAGAAGTCCTCCTCGGGCGACATGTCGTCCGGCTTGGGGTACATCCGCTCGTCGAGGGTGAGGCCGACGCTGACGAGGGGGTTCTTCGAGCGCGGGTCGTTGTTGAACGGGATGACCCAGAACCAGCCGCGGTCGAACATGTGGTGCATCGTGCCCTGCACCCACGGGATGGGCGGCATGTCCCGGCCGTCCATCGTCAGGCACTCGTCGGTGGGCCGGACGTCCAGCATGTGGGTGAACAGGGACCGGGAGTGGTGCTTGAGCGCCGACGGATCGGCCCGCAGCCCCAGCTTGTCCGCGATCGGCGACCGGAACCCGCTGGCGTCGACGAGGTAACGGCCCGTGTGGCGCTCGCCTCCCGGGCCGGTGATCGTGACCTCGTCCTCGCCCAGGTCGATGTCGGTCACCCGGAACCCCTGCCGCGCGACGCAGCCGTACCCGATCGCCGTGTGGAAGAGGTAGGAGTCGCTGTCCTGGCGGTGCAGATGGCTCGTCTGCAGGGCCTTCGACGGCGGGCTGAACTGGTTCGTCTCGGCCGGGTCCGGCTCCTCGCCCTCGTGGTGCAGCATGAAGCCGAAGTGCCGCTTCGTGCCGGACGTCGGGCCGATCGTCTCGATGCAGTCCTCGTACGACGTGATCGGCTCCAGTTCGGGCACGCCGTACCGCGCGGCCAGGAGCCGCATCGCCTTGAGCGTGTAGAGCGTGGTGGACTCCCCCACCGCGAACCTCGGGTGGACCCCGGCGTCGACGAGCAGCACGCTCGCGCCGTTCCGGGCGAGGACGGACCCCAGCACCGAGCCGGCGATGCCCGACCCGAGGATGATGACGTCGTACGGGCCCCTGTCGCGGCTCCGCGCGTATGGCATGGTCTCCTCCGCAGAATTGGCGTTGAATCGTCTAGACCCGGGTGCCGCTCCCGGCCATGCGCGACTCGGGCGTCCCGACCGGGACGGGTTCGTCGGCACGGAGTGGGGCGTTCGGCAGGAGCGGGCCGGTCATCGCGGTGGTCACCAGCGCCATCAGGACCATCATCGTGAACATCCGCGGGTCGAGGACCCCGAGGCTCACCCCGGCGTTGAGGATGACCAGCTCGGTCAGGCCCCGCGTGTTCATCAGCACGCCCAAGGTGCCGGCGTCGCGCCAGCGCATCCCCGCCAGCAGGCCCGGCGTCGCCGCGCCCACCAGCTTGCCCGCGCAGGCCACCAGGATGATGCCCGCGAGCTCGAGGTAGCCGTATCCGGAGATGGCGCCGATGTCGACGCCCAGGCCGGTGACGATGAAGAAGACGGGGAGCAGGACCATGCTGATGTGGTCGAGCGGCTGCTTCACGCCGTCGCGCAGGACCTTCATCGGCTCGCGCGGCATGATGAACCCGAAGGCGAAGGCACCGAAGATCGCGTGGATGCCGATCCACGTCGTGGCGTACGAGGACAGGAACAGGCCGGCGACGATGACGACGATCAGCCGGCGCGGCACCCGGTCATGGGCCCACCTGCGGACGACGGCGGCGAGCAGCGGGCGCACGACGAGGGCCATCACGGCCACGTAGAGCACCGCCAGCAGCCCGATCTGCAGCAGGTCGCCCGGGCCGCTCGCGGTGACGATCGCCGCGACCAGGGCGAGTATGCACCAGGCCAGCACGTCGTCCACAGCCGCGCTCGCCAGCGCGAGCGCTCCGACCGAGGTCGCCATCATCCGGTGCTCGGCCAGGATCCGGGCCAGCACCGGGAACGCCGTGATCGACATCGCCGCGCCCATGAACAGCGCGAACGCGACGAACGAGATGTGGTGACCGCCGAAGTAGGAGTGGTGGGGGTACAGCAACGCCGCCAGGCCGAAACCCAGGGCGAAGGCCAGCACGATCGAGCTGAGCGACACCGCCGCGGCGGTGCGGCCCCGCCCCCGCAGCAGCTTCTTGTCGAACTCCCAGCCGATCCCGAACATGAAGACGAGCAGACCGACCTGGGCGACCGCGGAGAGGAACGGCCGCGCGGCGACCGGGAACAGGCGGTGCGTCAGGTCGCCGGGCAGCAGGCCGAGCAGGCTCGGGCCGAGCGCGATCCCGGCGACGATCTCTCCGATCACCGGCGGCTGCCGGAGGTACCGGGCCACCCTGCCGAGCACGCTCCCGGCGATCAGGACGATGGCGATGTCGGCCATCACGGCCGCGAGGATCAGGTCAGAGTGCTGAGCAAGGCTTTCCATTCAGGACCTCACCTAGAGGGACGCCGGCGTACGCGGCCGGGCCGGCCGGAGCGGACGGGCTCGGCGGCCGTCGACGGGCCGCCTCTGCCGACGGAGCGCCGGCCAGGAGGGGATGGGCTCGGCGCCCCTCGACAGGCCGCCGTCTCCCGACGGAGCGCCGGCCCGGCACTCCGCCCGTGCGGGACAGCCCGCACGGGTCGGGACGGACGGGTCGGGACGGACGGTCGGTCGGGACGGACGGTCGGTCGGGACGGACGGTCGGGACGGACGGTCGGGACGGACGGTCGGGACGGACGGGTCGGTCGGCGCGCGTAGATCAGGGCGGGCTGGTCAGTCGGCGCGCGCGGGTCCGGACGGGTCAGTCGGCGCGCGCGTAGGTCAGGACGGGGTCGATCTGCGACACGACCGCCCACCGGTCGAAGGCGTTGCGGTCCTCGACCACGCGGCCGTCCCGTACCTTCCAGATCACGATGCCGCTCGCCGTGACGACGCGGCCCGTGGGCGGCACGCCGCAGAACTCGCCGACGTGCCGCGCGTGCGTCGTGAAGTGGGTGACCACCAGGTCGCCCTCGGCGACCTGGAGATCGATGTGAACGCTCATGTCGGCGAAGGCCGCCCGCCGGTGCCGCACGCTCCGCTTCGGGCCGTCCGGCCCGACCCTGCGGCCGCGCAGCAGGAGGTCCGGGGCGAAGATCTGGTCGGCGACGTCAACGTTGCCCCGTTCCCAGCCCTCCCGGAACCAGCGGCGGGCGAGCTCCTTGTTCGCCTCCTGGACGTCCAGGCCGACGGTCGCACCCATCAGCTCGCCGACCCACGTACGCCCGACGTTCCCGTTCCCGGCCCGCCCGCGCCCGGACCACCCGGCACACCCGCGCCCGGACCGCCGGGCACAGCCGCACCTGGGCCACCCGGCGCGCCTGTGGGCGGACCGCCCGGCAGACCCGCGCCCCGCCCTCCCGGCAAACCCGCGCCCGGACCACCCGGCACGCCCGCACCCGATCCACCCGGCGCACCCGTACCGGGGCCACCCGGCACGCTTACGGACGGACTGCCCGGCGCACCCACGCCCATGCCACCCGGCATGCCGACGGGCGGACCACCCTGCACGCCCACGCCCGGGCCGCCCGGCATGCCGGCGGGCGGGCCGCCCATCGGGCGGAAGCCCCGCACGTTGTGCTTGGTGGCGTGCGCCACCATCTCCTCCCACTCCGGGCGGCGCCCGTCGCGCAGCAGCTCGCTCAGCCCGATGAAGAAGTCCTCGACCCCGCCGGGCGTGACGATGACGAGCATCCGCGAGGGGCCGTCGGAGATGTTGCGGAACTGGTGGGAGACCCCGCGCGGCCCGTACGCGAGGGTGCCGGGCGTCGCGACGTGGAGCTCCCCGTCGACCCGGATCTCGTACTTGCCCTCGGTCACGAAGAAGGCCTCGTCCTCGGTGTCGTGGATGTGCAGCGGCGGGCCGCCGTTCGGCGGCGTGGTGATCTCCATGAAGGTGTAGAGGCCGCCGGTGTCCTCCTTGCGGAGCAGGAAACGGCCCTGCTCGCCCATCCAGCGGACGGGGTCGACCTCGTCCCGGATCACCAGCTTCGGGGGCGCCAACGTCATTGGTCAGGCTCCTTGTCGTCTGTGAGAGGCCCGGGCGGCGGGACGACGGCCCGCCGCCCGGCCCGGGAGGTCAGGCGGGGTCGGGGATGACGCCCAGCTGGCGCATCATGGTCAGGTCGTCACGGACGGCCCAGTGGTCGCTGATCCGGCCGTCGACGACGCGGATCATGTGCAGGTGCTTGACCGCGACCTCCTTGCCGGTGGCCGGCAGGCCCATGCCCATGAGCGGCCCCTTGTGCGTGCCGCGCATGACCAGCCGCAGCGACACGAGGTCGTCCTCGGCGATCGCCGCCTCGACGTCGTACCGGAGGTCGGGGAAGGTCATGAGGACCTGGGCGGCGACCTCCAGGACGCGCTTGTTGCCCTGCGTGGCACCGGGCGGCGCGTTGTGGTCGCGGTAGTCGGGGTGGAAGAGCTCGTCGAGCTTGTCGGCGTTCTCTCCGGTGAGCAGCGTCATCGCGGTCAGGACGATCTGCTTGTTCTTCTCGCTGAGGGCGGCGTCGACCACCATTCCTCCTTCGGTTGCGGAAATCGCTGAGGGTCGAAAGGTCGCTGAGAGGCTGGATCGCCAGGCGTCAGAGGAGTTTCTTGCGGCGTACGGCGGAGGCGGCGAGTCCGCGCAGGGTGTCGCGGCCGAGCTCTTTGATCTCCGGCGGCGCGGCCGTGGTCGCCCAGCTCATGAAGTGGATCATCTGCCGCGGCGAGGGGAAGATGTACCGCTCGTCGCGGTTCTTCCAGCCGAACGGATGCGGGACGATGTCGGACTCCTGGATCATCGTGAAGATCCGGTCCGCGGCCGCGTCCCCGTCGAGCTCGCCGACCTCGTACTTCTCGCAGACCTCGACGGTCGTGTCGATGATGCGCTTGAACTTGTCGCTCTCCGGCCACCAAAGGCCGGTGTGCGGCGCCTTCTCGAGCTCCTTGAAGTGGTCGTCGTTGTCGCCGTCGAGGCGGTAACGCATCAGCGAACGGGTGAGCCGCATGGTCGCCGGCGTCGTCGCGAATCCCCAGACCCGGAAGACGGCGTCCCACAGCTTGAAGTGCGAGAAGGCGATGAACGAGCAGTTGACGATGTCGTCGTGGTAGTCGAGCAGCCGCTGCTCGAGGTGCTCGACGAACTCGAACCGCTCGACCGAGAAGTCGTCGTCCTCCAGGGCGTCCAGCAGGCGCCAGGCGAGCGAGTTGATGACCTCGGCGGTGTTCGACAGGCCGCGCGAGAAGAGCGGGTCGATGAATCCCGCGGCATGCGCCATGAGGCACCAGCGGTAGCCGATCGACTTCTTCGAGGAGTACTGCAGCCGTGGCGTCGACACCCATTCACGCACCCTGCGGGCATTCGTGAACTGACGCTTGACCGCCGGGAAGCGGTCGAGCCAGTAATTGAACTCCTCTTCCGGAGTCATGTCGTCGGGCTTGGGATAGAGCCGTTCGTCGAACGTCAGGCCGACGCTGCACAGCGGATTGCGCGAGAGCTTGTAATTGTCGAACGGGATGATCCAGAACCAGCCGCGCTCGAACATGTGGTGCATCGTGCCCTCGTGCCAGGGCACGGGCGGCCGCTCGGCCTTGGGATGGCCGCTCACGTCGTCGAACGGCGTGACGCCGATCATGTGGGTGAA
Source organism: Actinoallomurus vinaceus (assembly GCF_039542055.1). NCBI lineage: Bacteria > Bacillati > Actinomycetota > Actinomycetes > Streptosporangiales > Thermomonosporaceae > Actinoallomurus > Actinoallomurus vinaceus. The sequence goes on along the minus strand of NZ_BAABHK010000005.1, from coordinate 283,297 downwards.
CATCGACCGCGAGTGGTGCTTCAGGCGCGACGGCTTCTCGCGCAGGTCGAACTTCTCGGCCAGCGGCGACCGGAACCCGCTGGCGTCGACGACGTACCGGGCCCGGAGCCGCTCGCCGTTCTGGCCGACGACCGTGACGCCGTCGTCGTCGAAGTCGACGTCCGTCGCCCGCCACTGCTGGCGCGTGTCGCAACCGTACTTGGCGGCGACCTGGAACATGTACGCGTCGCTGTCCTGGCGGAACAGGTGGCTGGCCTCGGTCAGCGTCTTGGGGATGACGAACTGGTTCGACTCGCGCGGGTCCGGCTCCTCGCCGGGCCGGTGCACCATGAAGCCGAAGTGGCGCTTGACCCCGAAGGTGTTGCTGACCTGCTCGTTGATCGTCTTCACGTCGCAGAGCGCCGCGATCTCCGGTACGTCGTAGCGGACCGCGAGGATCTGCAGAAACGCGGCGAACTGCGGGATCATCGACTCGCCGACCGCGAACCTCGGGTGCGTGGCCGCGTCGACGAGGACGACCTTCCACCCCTTCCGGGCCAGGATCGCGCCCAGCATCGAGCCGGCGATGCCCGATCCGAGGATCACGACGTCGCACTCATGGGTCTTGGCGGACACCAGAGCTCATCTCCCTTCTGAGACTGTGTCGGACATCGGGCGTCAGACCCGGCCGTGGGCGACGAGCATCGCGCCGCACATGAAGAAGAGGCCCTCGTCATGGCGGCGGCGCAGATCGTCGTCCCAGGCCTGCGCCTGCTCCGCGGAGATGACCCCTTCGGCCGCGAGGAGCTTGGCCGCGCGGCCGAGCCCCGTCATCGCGTCGGCGGCCTCGAGGGCGGTCATCACCACGGGGAGGACGGCCACCTGGACGTCCTTGACGCCTGCGGACCGCAGGAGCCGGGGTCCCTGCCGGGCGACCCACGGGTTGGCGATGTAGTCGAACCAGCGCGCCAGGACGGTACGGGTCGTCTCCCGGTCCTCGGCGTCGGGCGCCCACATGCCGTGGTCGAGGTCCGCGACCAGCACCGTTCCGCCGGGCTTGGTCACGCGGACGAGCTCGGCCACGACGCGGGACGGATCGGCCACGTGCTGCAGGACCCGCTCGGACCGGGCGCTGTCGAAGGTGTCGTCCGGGAACGCGGGCTCGTGAGCGTCCCCGACGACGAACTCGGCAGGCAGGCCGCGCTCGACGGCCTGCTTGCGCGCCGCGTCGACCATCACCGTGCTGTTGTCCATCCCGACGACCCAGCCGTCGGGACCCACGTGCTCGGCGACGGCGAGGACGTCCACGCCGGTGCCGCAGCCCACGTCCAGGATCCGCTGCCCGGGCCGGGGGTCGAGCAGGCGGTGCAGGGCACGCTTGACCGCGGCCAGATCCGCGGCCATGCGTTCCAGGTATTCCGGAAAGGCACCGCTGTTAGAAGTCTTGTCGACGTCGTCGAATCCCGTTTCACGCTGCTCGAACTGATCGAAAATGGAGGTCATGGGCAGCTCCCGTTTCGGCATTGCCCATATCATGGCGAGCAGCGATTAATTCTTGATTAGGGGAGAAATAGGCGACCGTCGCCGATCCGGCGAAGCGCCGGCCGCGCCCCGTCACCGGAAATACGAAAAGGCCGGGGCGGTCACACCCCGGCCTTTTCACTCGGCGCCGGCACGGACGACGGCGTCACCCGTCCCGTCCGCCTGCCGGCGACCGCCCGGGCGGCCGGCCCCTCCCCTGGATCCGCCACCGTGGCGGACCCTCTCACCTCCGACCGGCCGCCCGGACGCCACTCCCCCCTCGACGCCGCCGCGATCCCGCTCGCCTTCCTCAGATCATCGCGGTGCCACCGTCGACGAGCATGTACTCGCCGGTCAGGTACGACGCGTGGTCCGACGCCAGGAAGGCGATCACCTCGGCGACGTCCTCGGGCGTGCCGTTGCGCCGCAGGGCGGCGCGTTCGGCCGCCGCACGCCGCGCCGCCTCCGGCATCCGCTCGCCGATCGGGCTGAGGATCAGTCCCGGGCCCACGCCGTTCACCCGGATGCCCCGGGGGCCGACCTCGCGGGCGAGGGTCTTGACCGCCGCCTCGACGCCGGACTTGGCGAGCGCGAGCGCGAGGAAGCCGGCGGCCTGGCGACGGGCCAGCGCGGCCCCCACCATCACGATGGACCCGCTCCCCCGTTCGAGGAACCCGGGCAGCACCGCCTTGACCGGGTGGAAGATCGCCTTCAGCTGGCGCTCCGCGACGAACGCGACGTCCTCCCAGGCGAGATCGACCGTCGGCGCGATCCGCGCCTCGTGGCCACGGACGCCCGCGGCGTTGAGGACGAGGACGTCGAGCGCGCCGAGCCGTGCCTCGGTCTCCTCCACCATGGATCTGGTCTGCGCCTCGTCGGTCACGTCCGCCTGGACGGCCATCGCCCGGGCGCCCGCCGACGCCAGTTCCTCGGCGAGTTCCTCGGCGCGGTCCTTGGACCGTTGATAGTTGACGGCCACGGCGGCACCGCGCGCCGCGAGCAGCCGCGCGGTGGCCGCGCCGATTCCGCTGCTGGCGCCGGTGACCAGCGCGACCTTGCCCGCGAACGGCGGGGCGTACATCTCGGTCATGGGACGGCCTCCCTCTCAGTGACCGTGCATCTCGCCGCTGGTCCGGCGAGGCAGGAAGAAGACGAGCAGGAACGTCCCGGCGAACACCGCGATCTGGTAGTAGAGGCTCGGCACGAGGGAGTCGGAGAAGTCCCGCCGCTGCACCTCGGGCCGTACCTTCTCCACCGACGCCCGTACGGCGCCCATGGCCTGCGGGTCGAGCCCGGCGGCCATCTTCCCGCAGCTCGGCGGGGTCTGGGTCGGGTCCTTGGCGTGGGCGACGTCGTGGTAGCAGACCTTGAAGCCGGTCACGACCCCCTCGATCGCCGGCGCGGGCACGCCGGCCGTCTGCAGTTCCTGGCGCAGCTTGGGCACGCCGGCCGCCACGGCCTCGTCCGACCGGTCGGCGAGCTGGCCGAAGAAGATCAGGCCGATCACGGCGACGCCGACCGCGCCCGCGACCTGACCGGCGGTGTTCAGCACGCCGGTGGCCGAGCCGGTGTCGTCGTTGCGCACGCCGGTGAGGATGAGGTCGTTGAGGGTCGCGATCAGCAGGCCGAGCCCGACGCCGAACACCACGAACGACGGCGTCAGCCGGCCCGTCGTGAGGTCGGCGGTCTTGTCGTGCACCGTGACCATGAGCCAGACGAGCCCCGCGACGCAGATCAGGCAGCCGAGCTGGACGACCATGCGGCCGATCTTCGGCGCGAGCCGCACGGCGAGCCCGGAGCCGACGAAGGAGGCGCCGGCGAGCGGGAGGAAGGTCAGGCCGGTGTGCAGCGGCGTGTAGTTCCACCCCGCCTGCAGGAAGATCGTCAGTACGAGGAAGACCGACGCGATCGCGGTCCAGAACAGCAGGCTGACGAAGAGTCCCGCGCTGAAGGCGCGCTGGCGGAAGAGCCGCAGCTCGATCAGCGGGCTGCCGTTCTTCCGCTTTCTGGCCTGCTGCCAGAGGACGAAGGCGACGAAGACCGGGATCGAGGCCGCCATGGAGATCCACGTCCATGCGGGCCAGCCGGCGTCGCGGCCCTGGATCACCGGGTACACCAGCAGGACCAGCGCGGCGGTGACGAGCAGCACGCCGAGCAGGTCGAGCCGGACCCGCTCGGTCGCGCGCGACTCCTTGACGAGCGAGGGCGCGAGCGCCACCGCGATCACCCCGACCGGAAGGTTGATGAGGAAGATCGTCCGCCAGTCCCAGCCGAAGAGGTTCGCGTCCACGAGGACGCCGCCGAGCAGCGGACCGGCGATGCCGGAGAGGCCGGCCATCGCGCCGAACGCGCCGAATACGGCGGCCCGCTTGTCCTCCGGGAAGGAGACATGCATGATCGCGAGGACCTGCGGGAACATCACCGAGGCCGCGAGACCCTGGATCACCCGGGAGGCGATGAGCATGTCCGGGCCGGTCGCAAGCCCGCACAGCAGCGACGCCAGGGTGAACGCCACCACGCCCGTCATGAACATGCGTTTGCGCCCGAAGATGTCACCGAGGCGGCCCCCGGTGATCATCCCGGCGGCGAAGGCGAGCTGATAGCCCGCGAGGGTCCACTGGATCTGGGCGTACGTCGCGTCGATGTCCTTCTGGATCGCCGGGATGGCGACGCTGACGACGCTGACGTCCAGCAGTTCCATGAAGGCGGCCAGAAGGATGACGATGAGGCCGATCCACGCCTTGGCGTCCATCGGCCCCGGCTCTGAGACGCTGCGCGCCGAGTCGGTGCTCAGCGCCGATTCACCGGCTACCACGGCGGTTCTCCCGTCGAGTGAGATTCTGAGGTAAACTACTTAGCAAGCTAACTAGTTTGTTGTGGCGCGTCAAGGCCGGTACCGAACGCCGGCGGCGATGGACCAGAATCGACCTCGGGGCGTCAACGCGGGAGTTGAGAGATGCGAGACGACGAAGACATGGCTACGGGCGCCAGGCACACGCTGGGCCGCCAGCTGAACTTCGCGGCCAAGGCGGCGCGCGGCTACATGGAGCAGCACCTGGCGACCGCCGGTTCGAGCTTCGCCGTCTGGACGGCGCTGTTCGCGCTGAAGGCGAAGGGCCCGCTGATCCAGCGGGAGCTCGCCGACATGCTCGGCGTCGAGGGCCCCACGCTGACCCGGCACCTGGCGCGCATGGAGGCCGAGGGCCTGATCGTGCGCCGCCGTACCAGCTCCGACCGCCGGGCCGCCGTCGTCGACATGACCGACGCGGGCCGGCAGATGTTCGAACGGCTGTCCGCCGTGGTCAGCGCGAGCGGCGAGCACGTCCTCGACGGCTTCTCCCCCGAGGAGATCGACCAGTTCGTTGGGTACCTGACCCGGGTGATCCGCAACGTCGAGACCTTCTCCCCCGCCCGCCGCCACACACCCGTGCACAGCTGACCGTGGCCCTGACCGGCCGGGTGCCCCCAGCCGGTCAGGGCCACGGTCCGCGCCGCCCAGCAGGTACGACGGACGGCCACCGCCCCGATCGGCGCCATCCGACCGCCGTCATCGCCACGGCCCACGCCAGCCGGCGCGTTCGACGAACGGCGTTCGCCTCGTTCGGCAGCGCCTGACCGGCCTCTGCGGCGCATGCGCGTCCTCCCCCAGGCCGCGCGCGTCCGCGAGACAGAGGTGCCCGTGGTGCTGACCGTCGCCGGCACGCAGGCCCCGCTCGTCCCGGGTCACTCGTCGGTGATGCGGCAGCTGCCGATGCTGCGGCCGACAGGGCGTCACGCCGGCTCTCCGGGCTACTCGTCGGTGATGCGGCAGATGAGGGTTCCGGCCGACAGGGCGTCGCCCGCGGCCGCCGCCAGGTCGCGGACGACGCCGGCGCGGTGCGCGGGCACCGGCTGCTCCATCTTCATCGCCTCGATGACCAGCACGAGCCCGCCCGCCTCGACACGCTCGCCCTCGGCCACCGCCACCTTGACGACGGAGCCCTGCATCGGGCTCAGCAGGTCGTTCCCGGCCGGTGCCCCGACCGCCCGGACCGTGGCGCCGCCGCGCGGGCCCACGCTCCGCAGCGGACGGCGCGCGGCCGCCGGCGCGGCGGCCACTGCCAACTCCGGGACGACGATCTCGAAGCGGCGTCCGTCCACCTCGACGGTGAGGTGCTCCCGCCCCGGTCGCTCGGGCAGGTCCTCGGCCTCCGGCACGGGGCTCGCCGGGATCCGGCCGGCGAACTCCTCTTCGATCCAGCGGGTGTACACGCGGAACGGCGCGTCGGTGAAGGCCGGTTCCCCGGCGACCGCCCGGTGGAACGGCAGCACTGTCGCCAGGCCGTCCACCTCGAACTCGGCCAGGGCCCGCCGGGCGCGCTCGAGGGCCTGGGCGCGGTCGCGACCCGAGACGATGAGCTTGGCGAGCATCGAGTCGAACTCGCGCGGGACCGCGCTCCCCTCCGTCGCCCCGGAGTCGACCCGGACGCCCGGGCCCGACGGCGGGACCCAGTGGGTCACGACGCCGGGCTGGGGCAGGAAGTTCCGGCCCGGGTCCTCGGCGTTGATCCGGAACTCGATCGCGTGCCCGCGCGCCGGCGGGTCGTCGTACCCGAGTTCTTCGCCGGCCGCGATGCGCAGTTGCTCCCGTACGAGGTCGAGGCCGGTGACCTCCTCGCTGACCGGGTGCTCGACCTGCAGCCGGGTGTTGACCTCCAGGAAGCTGATCGCGCCGTCCGCGCCGACGAGGAACTCACACGTCCCCGCGCCGACGTAGCCCGCCTCCCGCAGGATCGCCTTCGAGGCGGCGTACAGGCGCTCGGTCTGGTCGGCGGTGAGGAACGGCGCCGGCGCCTCCTCCACCAGCTTCTGGTGCCGGCGCTGCAGGGTGCAGTCACGCGTGGACACGACGACGACGTTGCCGTGGACGTCGGCCAGGCACTGGGTCTCGACGTGGCGCGGCCGGTCGAGGTACCGCTCGACGAAGCACTCGGCGCGCCCGAACGCCGTCACGGCCTCCCGGGTGGCCGAGGCGAACAGCTCCGGGATCTCCTCGATCGTCCAGGCGACCTTCAGGCCACGGCCGCCGCCGCCGAAGGCCGCCTTGATGGCGACCGGCAGGCCGTGCTCGCGGGCGAAGGCCGCCACCGCCTCCGGGTCGGCGAGGGCGTCCGGCGAGCCGGCGACCATGGGCGCGCCGACCCGGCCGGCCAGGGCCCGCGCGGCGAGCTTGTCCCCCACCGCGCGCATCGCGGCGGGCGGCGGCCCGATCCATGTCAGCCCGGCGGCGACGACCGCCTCGGCGAACTCGGCGCTCTCGGAGAGGAAGCCGTACCCGGGGTGGACGGCGTCCGCTCCGGAGCGGACGGCGACCGCCAGGATCCGCTCGATGTTCAGGTAGGTGTCCGCGACGGCGGACCCGCCCAGCGCGTACGCCTCGTCGGCGAGGCGCGGATGGACGGCCTCGCGGTCCTGGTCGGCGTACACCGCGACACTGGCGATCCCGGCGTCGCGGCAGGCACGCGCCACCCGTACGGCGATCTCTCCCCGGTTCGCGATCAGCACCTTGCGCACGTTCGGCTCCTCAGGTCCAGGCGAACGCCGCGCCGCAGACGGCGGCGGCGAAGCCCGCGGCGGCGAACAGCGTCCGGAGGCGGTTCGCGCGAGCCCAGCGCTCGCGCAGCCGTGGCCAGTCGTCCGGCAGGCCGTCGGCGGCCCAGGCGTCGATCCGGCGGTTCATCGGCACGTTGCGCAGCTCCGAGACCAGGGCGACGCCGACGATGCCGGCGGCCGCGAGGCCGAAGGCGACCCGCGCCGGGGCCGGGCCGGCCACGGCGACGAGCACGACGCCCAGTGCCAGCACCACGCGGTTCACGCGGGGCATCAGCGGATCGAACCCCGGATCCAGCAGGCGGTGCACCTCGACCCAGCGGTCGCCGCGCAGCGCGCACAGCATCGGCACCATCGCCATCTCGACGGCGAGCAGGACGCCGGCCAGCGATCCGGTGCCGAGCAGGAACAGGCCGATCAGTACGGCGCGCACCATGCCATGTCCTCCCGCTCAGAAGTCCGTGTCGAGCATCAGCGAGTAGCTCTGGCGGAAGGCGAACGTGTCGAAGGTCGCGCGCATGAAGGCGTTGCGCAGGCCGCACACCAGCGCGCTGCGCGGACGCCCCATCGCGCCGATCCACCAGGAGGTGTTCACCATGTCCGCGGTCCGGGCGCGGCGGCGCTCCTCGTACTCCCGCAGCGCGCGGACCGGGTCGTCCGCGCCCGCCGCCAGCGTCCGGCCGAGGACGACCGCGCTCTCGATGCCCTGTCCGGCGCCCTGGCTGAGGTTGAGGGTCATCGGGTGCGCGGCGTCGCCGACGAGCGTGACCCGGCCGTGGCCCCACGTCTCGCCCGGCGGCCGGTCGAAGATCTCGATGGGCAGGATGGCGTCCTCGTCGGTCGACTCGATCACCTGCGGGATCGGGGCCGGCCAGTCGCGGTAGCCCTCGGCGAGGACGGCCCGCTTCCCGGACCGTACGGTGTCGAACCGGTCGCGGACCCGATCGCTCGTGATGGCGTCCCAGTAGACCTCGTGCTCGTTCAGCCGGCAGTACAGGAAGCGCAGGCCCCGGCCCCACAGGTTGAAGAACGTCCCGGTCGGGACCAGGTCCTCGCCGGGCAGCCGGGTAATGGCCTGCCAGGCGGTGTACCCGGCGTGACGCGGCGGCGCCTCGTGCCAGCGGCGCAGCGCGCCGCGGACCGTGGAGCGCAGCCCGTCCGCACCGATGAGGACGTCGCCGCGCACGCTGCGGCCGTCCTCGAAGTAGGCGGTGACCCCGTCGTCGTCCTGCTCGAAGGAGGCGAGGCGGGCGCCGAGGTGGACGCCGTCACCCGCCTCCTCCATCAATATGGTGTTCAGCGCCGAGCGGCGCAGCGCGATGGCCGGGGCTCCGCAGCTCTCCGTCTTCGGGTCGATCCGCCAGCGGGCGAGACGGCGCCCGCCGGCGGACCGGAACTCGTGCAATCGGATCGGTTCCCCCACGGCCGCCACCCGGCCGTCCAGGCCGATCCGGCGCAGCGCGAGGATCGCGTTGTGCCAGAGCATGAAGCCGCCGCCGGTCAGCAGGCGGCTCGGCTCGTCGCGCCGTTCGAACACCTCGGCCTTCACGCCTTCCCGGCGCAACGCGATGGCCGTCGTCAGGCCGGCGATCCCGGCGCCCACGACGATCACCCGATCGGCTCCCGCTCCAGGCATCGCTTCCCTCCGGGTACGGATCAGGCCGGCTGGCTGTCGAGAGTCGCGCGGACGTCGAAGATCTTGCGGGTGATCCCGCCGTCGGCCCAGTAGGGGTACATCGGCTCCGCCATCCGCCGGTGCACGGGGTCGTCCTCCCAGCGGCGGAAGGCCTCCTCGCTCTCCCACTCGGCCAGGAGGGTGTACAGGGCCGGGTCGTCGGTGTCCCGCAGCAGCTGGTCGCGCAGGTGCCCGGGGGTGCCGCGTACGGTGGCGGTCACCTGGCGGTAGGCCTCCTCGAAGGCCTGCCGGTGCTCTTCCCTGATGGTCGCGTGGACCATGATGCGGACGGTCATGACTGTCGTTTCCTTCCGTTCTCGCCGACGGTGTCGAGCTCGCGTACGTCGAGCTCGCGCACACCGTCGAGGACCGTCTTCTGGGCGAACTCGCGCAACGGCGTCAGCGCCGCGCTGAGCGCCTGCCGGACCGGGCTGTGCTCGAAGTCGTCGAGGTGGCGGGTGCTCTCCCAGTCCGCCATGATCACGTAGGTCCTCGGCTCGTCCTGCTCGCGCATGAGAAACTGGCCGAGGTGACCGGCGTACCCGCTGATCTCGATCGCGGCCTGCGCCCAGACCTCCTCGAAGGACCGCTCGCAGCCCTCCCGGACCCGCATCTTGAGCACGGTGCGCACCATGCCGATCTCCCTTCTAGATGCCGCCGTCGACGTCGAGGGTCGCGCCGGTGATGTACGACGCCGCGCCGCTCGCCAGGAACAGCACGGCCTGGGCGATCTCCTCGGGCCGTCCGATGCGCCCCAGAGGGATCATTTCGTGGTACTTCGCCCGCCCCTCGTCGCTGACGGCGCCCATCTGGTCCGTCTCGATCAGGCCGGACGCGATCGCGTTGATCCGGACGCCGCGCGGGCCGAACTCCTTGCACAGCGCGCGGGTCAGGCCCATCACCGCCGCCTTGGAGGCCACGTAGTGGGCGGCGGCCGGCATGCCGTGCCGTGCGACGGCCGAGGTGATGTTCACGACCGACGCGCCCGGCGCGAACCGCGGCAGCGCCTTCCTGATCGTGTGGTACATCCCGGTGAGGTTGGTGTCGACCACCCGCCGCCACTCGTCCGGACCGAGGTGGTCCAGCGGCAGGTGGCTGATGACACCGGCGTTGTTGACGAGCAGGTCGACGGGGCCGAAGCGCTCGTACGCCTGGTCGACGAGCCGCTCGACCTGCGCCTCGTCGGCGACGTCGCAGCGGGCGATGAGGTGGTCGGCGCCCAGTCCGGCGAGGTCGTCGGCGAGGGAGCCGACGTCGTCGCTGTCCCGGACGTGACAGGTGGTGACCGTGACGCCCTGCCGGGCGAGGGCGAGCACCGTCGCCCGCCCGATGCCGCGGCTGCCGCCGGTGAGGATCGCGTGCTTGCCCTTGAGCTCGAAGTCCATGTGCTTCCGTCTCCTCGGTGGGGTGGGGTACGGCTACGCGACGCCGGCCCAGTCGTCGCGGGGCCGCTGCCAGGAGCACGCGCTTCCCGGAACCTCCGGCCGCCAGCGGACGGGCCGCGCGGCGTCGGCCCGCTCGGCCCGCCTCCCGCGCGTGACCGTCAGCAGTGCGGCCGTCAGCGCGGCCAGTTCCTCGGGGGTGGGCCGCCCGGCGACGACGCTGAAGAAGGGCCGCTGCCCGCCGCTCACCGGACCTCCACGCGGACGTCCCGGGCCGCCTTCTCGACGATCTCCCTGATCCGGGCCATCTGGACGGTGGTGTTGAGGTTGATCCGCTCGGTCATCTGCGCGTCGTCGACGGGCGCGTCCGGCTTCATGTGGAAGTCCTGCACCCAGCGCATCTCGACGCCGCCCTCGACGTCGCGGTAGGTCCAGCGGATGTTCATGTACTCGAACGGCCCGGTCTCCACGCGGCGGGCGGTCACGGCCCGGCCGGCGCGGTCCGGCGTCCGCTCGGAGACCCAGCTCCACACGGTGCCGTTCTCGTCGGGGTACATCGAGAGGCGGAACCGCAGGGTGTCTCCCCGGCGCTCCAGCACGGTCGCCTCGGCGTACTCGCTGAACAGCGTCGGCCACGACGGCACGTCGTTCGTCATGGCCCACACCAGGTCGAACGGCGCGTTGATGACGATCGCGTTGTCGGTGTGCCCCGCAGCAGGCGCGGTAGTGGCGACCGCCTCCTCCACCGCCGTCATCAGGTCGGGGAAGGTCCTGCACTCCTCGACGTCGACGCCGAGCGCCACGCCGTACTGCTTCTCGAGCGAGGCGATGACGCTGAGCAGCCCGAGCGAGTCCACGTCGAGTTCCTCGAAGGTGACGGTGGGCCGGCGTTCCACCTCCCCCATGTCGATCTCCACGCCCGTGGAGGCGCGGACGAGTTCACCGAGTTCGGTGAGTGTCGGTGTCGTCGGCATCTGCGGTATCCCTTCGCGGTGAGTCGGGTCGGGGCCGGTCACGCGGCCCGGACCACCAGTGCGGCGTTGAATCCGTCGAATCCGCGGGCCACGAGCAGGGCCGTACGGACCGTTCCGTGCCTGGCCTCGCGCACCAGGTCGATGTCGCAGCCGGGGGCGAGGCGCGATCCGCCGTACGTCGGCGGGACGACGCCGTCCCGGATCGCCAGCAGCGCGGCGACCACGTCCAGCGGCGGGCCGCCCGCGTAGAGGCGTCCGTACAGGGTCTTGGGCGCCGTGACCGGCACCCCGCGCGGCCCGAACACCGAGGTGAGGGCCTCGGCCTCGCGCCGGTCCTGGTCGGGGACGCCCGCGCCGTCGGCGAAGACGACGTCGACGTCGGCGGCGTCCACTCCGGCGTCGGCGAGCGCGCCCTCGATCGCGCGGGCCAGTGTGGGCGGCCGGCCGGAGCCGGGCCGCGGGTCGAACGTCGCGGAGTACCCGGCGATCTCGCCGTACACGCGGGCCCCGCGCGCCCGCGCGTGCTCCTCGTTCTCGACGACGAGGATGGCGCCGCCCTCGCCGGGCACGTGACCGCAGGCGTCGACGTCGAACGGCAGGTACGCGCGGGCAGGGTCGTCGACGGTGCTGAGCAGCCCGGACGTCAGCTGGCAGGTCAGCGCGTACGGGCCGACGGGCGCCTCGGTGCCCCCGGTGAGGACCACGTCGGCGTCACGCCGCAGCGCGCGCCGGGCCTGGCCGAGAGCGTCGAGACCGCCGGCCTGCTCGGTGACGAGCACCCCGCACGGGCCCTTCATCCCGTTCTTGATCGACAGCTGTCCGGTCGTGGCCGCGTAGAACCACGCGATGGACTGGAACGGGCCGACCGACCGGGGGCCCTCGCTCCAGAGGGCCTGGATCTCCCGCTGCCCGAACTCGTTCCCGCCCGACGAGCTCGCGGTGATCACCGCCATGTCGTACGCCGGGAGCTCGGCCGGGACGAGGCCGGCGTCGGCGAGCGCCCGGTCGCCGGCGACCAGGGCCAGCTGGGTCCACCGGTCGGTCTGCACGTTCAGCCGCGGCTCGCAGTCCTCGCCGTCCCGCAGCGGGACGAGACCCGCGATCCGGACGGGGAAGTCCTCGGCGTTGAACCGGCTGATCCGCCGCAGCCCGCTCACCCCGGCCAGCGTCGACGCCCAGAACTCCCTTGTGTCGGCGCCGTTCGGGGCCACCGCCGCCAGGCCGGTGACGAGGGCGCGGCCCGGCTCACGCACCGGTGGTCACCGCCTCCGGCCGCGCGAGCAGCATGGCCGTCTGGAACCCGCCGAACCCGCTGCCCACGCTGAGCACGACGTCGCTGCGGTGCCGCCGCGCGACGCGGGGCACGTAGTCGAGGTCCAGCTCCGGGTCCTGCTCGCGGAGGTTGGCGGTCGGCGGCACGATGCCGTACTCGATGGCCAGCGCCGACGCCGCGATCTCGATGGCGCCGATGGCGCCGAGCGAATGCCCGACCATCGACTTGATCGAGCTCATCGGGATCTCGTGCGCGCGCGGGCCCAGGGCGGCCTTGACCGCGGCGGTCTCGTGCCGGTCGTTCTGCTTGGTGCCGGAGCCGTGCGCGTTGACGTAGTCGACGTCCTCCGGCACCACGCCGGCCCGGTCCATGGCCACGCGGATGGCCTCGGCCATCTCCGAGCCGTGCCGCGTCAGGCCGGTCATGTGGTACGCGTTGCTCCGCTGCGCGTACCCGGCGATCTCGCAGTAGACATGCGCGCCGCGCCGGCGCGCCGCCTCGGCGTCCTCGAGGACGAACACCGCCGCACCCTCACCGAGGACGAACCCGTCGCGATTCGCGTCGAACGGCCGGGAGGCGTGCTCGGGGTCGTCGTTGTTGGGCGAGGTGGCCTTGATGGCGTCGAAGCACGCCACCGTGATCGGCGAGATCGGGGCATCCGTCGCGCCTGCGATGACGACGTCAGCGGTGCCCTCCTCGATGAGCTGCGCGCCGTGCGCGACGGCGTCTAGGCCCGACGTGCAGCCGGTCGAGATCACGCTCGCGGGCCCCTCCGCCCCGCACTCCCACGCCACCTCGGTCGCGATCGTGCTGGGGATCAGCGCGCGGTACAGGTGGGGCGAGGCCTTGTCCGGGTCGACCACCCAGCGGCGGCCCGAGTCGCTCACCACGACGTACTCCCGCTCGAGAGTGATCGTGTTGCCGACCGCGCTGCCGACGCTGACGCCGATCCGGCCGGGGTCCACCGCCGCCAGGTCGAGCTCGCTGTCCTCGATCGCCTCCCGGGCGCACACCACGGCGAACTGCGCGCAGCGGTCGGTGCGCTCGATCTGCTCCGCCGACAGCCCCTCGGCCGCCGGGTCGAAGTCGCACTCCGCGGCGATGCGCGAGCGGAAGCCCGCCGGGTCGAACAGCGAGATGGTGCGGGTGGCGGTCATGCCCTCGGTGAGCAGCGCCCAGAACGCCTTCGTCCCGACGCCGCCCGGAGCGACGACCCCGATGCCGGTGATGGCGGCCCGCCGCCCCTTCATCGGGCGTCTCCGGCGGGCTCCGGGTACGGCTCGGTGTCGACATGACCCAGCTCCGGGCGGGGCGCGAGCGGCCCCAGGTGGAAGACGACCAGCGCCGGGTACTCCCCGTCGTTCTCCAGGCGGTGCCGCATGTTCTTCGGGATGAAGACGGCCTCGCCCGCCGACACGGGCACCGGGTGGCCGTCGAGCCGGATGATCAGGTGGCCACGGGCGAGGTAGACGAACTCCTCCGAGTAGGGGTGGTAGTGCTCGCTGACGCTCTCGCCCCCGTCGAGCGTCAGCACTCCCATGAACCCGGAGGTCGACTCGACGGTCGCGGGGCTCAAGAGAGTCCGCAGGTCACCGCCGCGCCGGCGGTTGGGTGTCACGTCGCCGGCGGCGATTTTCGCCCAGCCCGTGGTCATCACTGATCTTCCCTTCGGTGGTCCGCCGGTCACAGCGGCTGGTTTCCGTGTTTGCGAACGGGCAGGGACTCCCGCTTCGACCGCAGCACCTCGAGTCCGCGGCAGATGACCGTCCGGGTGTCCCGGGGGTCGATCACGTCGTCGATCAGCCCCCGCTCGGCCGAGTAGTACGGGTGCATGAGGCGGTCCTTGTACTCCGCGACCAGGGACGCCCGGAGCGCGCCGGGGTCGGCGGCCTCCGCGATGCGCCGCCGGTGGATGACGTTGGCCGCGCCCTCGGCGCCCATGACGGCGATCTCGTTGGTGGGCCACGCGAACGACAGGTCGCAGCCGATCGAGCGGGAGTCCATGACGATGTACGCCCCGCCGTACGCCTTGCGCAGGATCACCTGGATGCGCGGCACTGTCGCCTCGCAGTAGGCGTACAGCAGTTTCGCGCCGTGCCGGATGATCCCGCCGCGCTCCTGTTCGACCCCCGGCAGGAAGCCGGGAACGTCGACGAGGGTGATCAGCGGGATGTTGAAGGCGTCGCAGGTCCGTACGAAGCGGGCGGCCTTCTCGGAGGCCTCGATGTCGAGCACGCCGGCGAGCACCGCGGGCTGGTTCGCCACGATGCCGACCGTGCGCCCGCCCATCCGCGCGAGGGCGCAGACGAGGTTGCGCGCCCAGTCGGCGTGCAGTTCGAGGAACTCCCCGTCGTCGACGATCTCGGTGATGACCGCGCGGGCGTCGTACGGCTTGGTCGGCTCCCCGGGGACGATCTCGGTGAGCGCGTCGCACCGCCGGTCGACCGGGTCGGCGGGCAGGTGGCTCTGCGCTTCCTCGCGGTTGTTCTGCGGGAGCAGGGACAGCAGGTCGCGGATCCCTTCGAAACAGGAGTCCTCGTCGTCGTGGACGAACGTCGCCAGGCCCGACACGGCCGAGTGGACGTCGGCGCCGCCGAGCCCCTCCTGCGTGATCTCCTCCCCGGTGACCTCCTGGATCACGTCCGGCCCGGTGAGGAACATGTACGAGATGCCGCGCACCATGAATACGAAATCGGTCAGCGCCGGTGAATAGGACGCGCCTCCGGCGCACGGCCCGAGCATCACACTGATCTGCGGGATCACTCCGGAGGCCCGGACGTTCCGCCGAAATATTCCGCCGTACCCGGCGAGCGCGGTGACCCCTTCCTGAATCCGCGCCCCGGCCCCGTCATTGAGGCCGATCAACGGCGCGCCCACGGATTCGGCCAGATCCATGACCTTGTGAATCTTCTCCGCGTGCGCCTCACCGAGAGAGCCGCCGAAGATGCGGAAATCGTGGGCGTAGAGGAAGACCTTCCGACCGTCGACGGTGCCCCATCCGGTGATGACGCCGTCCGTGTGCGGGCGGCGGTTCTCCAGACCGAATCCGGTGCTCCGGTGCCGGCGGAGCATCTCCAGCTCGGTGAACGATCCGGGGTCGCACAGCCGCTCGATGCGCTCGCGGGCCGTCAGCTTGCCGCGCCGGTGCTGGCGTTCGGTGGCCCCGGGCTCGGGGCCCAGGTAGATCTCCTGCCGGAGCAGGTCAAGCGCGTCCACCCGGTCGATCAGCCAGGCGGCCGACGGCCCCGGCGCGCGCCCGTTCACCGGCTCCGTGCCGCGGGTCACTGTCATGACGACTCCTGCTTCCTGTCCTGGACGCCCGGTCGCTCACCGGGACGCGGACCAGCGGTAGAACTCCTCCGCCATCGCGTCTTTCGGGCTCTTCCAGGTGGGCGGATCGTAGGCGGTCACGAGAGCGGAAAGGCGTTCGTTGATGCCGGTCCACAACGGATTTCCGCGCACCTCGGCCAACGGCGAGGCGAGCGCCTCGTCGCTGTCGATGCAGTGGAAATACAGATCATGGAATCGGTAGAGACGGCGCTCGGCCACACCGAGAAGATGGGGCAATTCCGTGGCGTCGGATTCCTCGAAGGCCTGCCGTACGGCGGCCGCGTTCTCCCGTTTCATCCGGGCGACGATGAGCGTTCGCGCCATCACACCCTCCCTTCGGCGAGAAATCATTGACGAGCTCATCGTGCGGGAAATCGATAAAGCCGAAGTTAAGGTCACGTTAGACATACGGAGGGGGCGCACGGAGGTCGCGACCGCCCTTGACATCCGCCTGCGGACGACTAGTTTGATTACGTAGCTTGCTATCTAGTTGCGGATATCGGTCCGCGGCCGAGCGAGGAAGAACCCATGAGCTCTGACGACATCGACATGACGATGATGCAGGTCAGCCACAATGCGTTCCGGCGAGACCTCGGACACCTGCGGCGCGCGGTGGAGCAGCGCAGCGCCGAGGATCCCGAGCGCCGGCGGGCCGTTCAGAACGGTTGGAGCCTGTTCAAGCTGCAGCTGCACAACCATCACACGAACGAGGACAAGAGCATCTGGCCGCGGATGCGTGCCCGGCTGCGCGACAAGCCGGACGACCTGGGCGTCCTGGACGCCATGGAGGCCGAGCACGACCGGATCGACCCGCTGCTGGCCGCGGTCGACGCGGCCCTCGCCGACGGAACCGCCGACCAGGAGCGGTTCGCGCAGGCGATCGCCGAGCTGGACGACGCGCTCACCGGGCACCTGACCCACGAGGAGCGCGACGCGCTGCCGCTCGTCCCGGTCACGCTGACCTCCGACGAGTGGCAGGAGACCGCCAAGGACATGCGGGACCTGGTCGGCCTCAAGGGCGCGGCGGAGTTCTTCCCGTGGCTCCTGGACGGCGCGCCGGACAAGGACGCCGACGCGATCCTCAAGCTGATGCCCGCGCCCGCGCGGCTGATGTACCGCCGGATGTGGGTCCCCAAGTACGCCAAAGAGCGGCGCTGGGCCTGACCCTGCCGGCCCCGTGCCGATCCCGCCGCCGGTGCCCCCGGCGGCGGTCCGATGGATGGAGCCGATGTGCGTTCCTGGCTGGTCGACATCGACGGTCCGGTTCACGTGGCCGACTTCGGCGGCACCGGACCGACCGTGATCCTGCTGCACGGACTGGGCGGTTCTCACGCCAACTGGCTGCGGGTGGGCGCGCGGCTCGCCCGCATCGGCCGGGTGTTCTGCCCGGACCTGCCGGGGTTCGGGCGCACCCGCCTGGCCGGCCGCGACTCGTCGCTCGAAGCGAACCAGGACGTCGTGAGCCGCCTCATCGACGCCCTGGGAGCGCCGCCCGTGCTCCTCGTCGGGAACTCGATGGGCGCCACCATCGCGCTGCGCGTCGCCGCGGCGCGTCCCGGCGCGGTCGCGGGCCTCGCGCTCATCGCCCCGTGGGCGCCCCTCGCGGGACCGGCCGACCCGGGGATGCGGACGATCCTGCAGAGCCCCTCCGCCGTACGCGCGCTGCTGCGCACCCAGCGCACCCGTCCGCCGGCCACCACGCTGCGGCACCTCATCAGACTCGGCTGCGCCCGCCCGGACCGCATCCCGCCCGAGGTGCTCTCCGCCGCCACCCGGATCGCACGCGATCGGGCGGCGCTGTCCCGCGCGGAGGACGGATTCGGCCCGGCGCTGGCCTCCCTCATGGAGTACACCCAACGGCCGGCGGTCCTGCGGGCGACGGTCGGCGGCATCGAGGTGCCGGCTCTCATCATGCGGGGCACCCGGGATCGCGTCGTCCCGGCGGGAATCATCGACTCCTTGCGCGACATCCGCCCCGACTGGACCTACCACCAGATCGAGGGAGTCGGGCATGTACCGCAGTTCGAGGCACCTGAGGAAGTGGCCCGGATCATCATAGACTGGGCCCTGACAAAGCGCATTACTTCGCTGTCGGCCACATGAGGCCACACAACGAGCAAAAATCGCGTTATAGCCTACTTTCAGCTGGGAAGCCCGGCCGTTCGCGCGATTAACCGGATCGCGTTTGATATGAGTTCGCCAGAGTCGATGAGCAATCTGGGGAAGAAATGTCGGATATTCGCGTTCTCGTTGCGGACGATCGTACCATCACCCGGCACGGCCTCGTCGCGACGCTCCGAGAATATGCGGATTTCGAGGTCGTCGGCGAGGCGGCCGATGTCGCGGACACGGTGCGTAAAACGGAGATGCTGCGGCCGAACGTCATCATCGTCAACGGCGCGGCGGAGCGGGCCGAGCCGAACGAGCTGATGCGGGCGTTGTCGCGGACGTTCGGCAATGGGATACCGGCGGTTCTGATCCTCGTCGACGCACCCGAGGCGCGTTTCTTCCGGGCACAGCATGAGGGCGCGCGGGGGCTGCTGCTCAAACAGTCCAGCACCGACCACCTGTGCACGGCGATCCGCATGATGGCGGCCGGCTACTCCCTCTTCCTGGCCTCGTCGTTCGGCCCCGCGGCGTCCGGTGAGCAGCCGCCCGCGGAGCCGCCCGAGGACCCGGCGAGCCGGCTGTCCGCGCTCACCCCACGGGAGTTCGACGTCCTACGGCAGATCGTGCGGGGATATACGAACGCCGAGATCTCCCGCAGGCTCTGCCTCAGCGAGGGGACCGTCAAATCCCACATTCAGCACATGCTGACCAAGCTGCAGTTGCGGAATCGCGTACACGCCGTGATCTACGCCTTCGAAATCGGGCTCACTCCCGACCCGGAGCCTCTGGACGATCCGTCTCCGAACCCACAACCGGACCAAATTGAGCCCAGATGTCTCGCTCCTCGGGGCTAGGTGGAATGTCCGGGATAAGCCGTTCCGGATGAAGCGGCGCAGGCCCCGCGAGAGGGCCGGCCGACCGCTCGCGCGCCTTCCCCTCCCCCGCGTACACTCCCGGCACCGCGGTCAGGCCGGATCCGGCTCCGAGGAAAATCATGCCTTCGCGAAGAAAACGCGCCACACTTCGCCATCGACCCTTGAGCCAGGACACCGGAAATCCTCTCCATCCTTCGAGGAAGCCGCCTCACTCAGTGTCGCGGATACCGTTTAAGCATGGGTGAAATCCCGGTTGGGCGGCACGCCCCTTCCACAGGAGTCTGACTGTACGGCGAACCGCACCTTACTCCTCCGGTCACGGGCCTGGCATAAAATTAGTTAGCATGCTAAGTTGTTTGGAGATCAGCCAGGGAGGTCCAAGATGAGCAAGGTCACCTACAACGACGCCGTCAACGACGCGCTCGACCGGCTTCGCGGGGTCGGCTTCGAGTTCGGGCCGGGCTTCGTGAACCACGCGCCCATGGTCGCCGAGACCCTGTCGACGATCGGCTGCGCGGACATCGTGGCGACCTGGATCGAGGGCAACAAGCGGCAGCGGGCCTATCTCGACCCCCCGGAGGGCGGCTCCCCCATCGCCGCCGACGACCCGAATGAGTGGCATCGCGCGCTGGGCGACTTCCGGCGGGTCCTGGACTGGGTCGACATGTTCGACGCCGAGCTGAGCCGCCGGCCGTGGACCGAGGTCCTCATCGAGTGGTGGCCGCGCCTGATGCCCGGGATGTACGGCATGCTCACGCACGGGTTCATCCGCGCGGCCCACGCCGTACGCAGCCTGGACGCGGCGCAGGAGCCGAGCCGCCTGCAGCTGCGCGAGCTCGCCCAGGGGCTCGGCTACTGGGCGGCGCGTTACACCCCGGTTCCCAAGGTCGCGACGGAGAGCCTGCTGCTGATCCCGGCCGCCCAGGAGGACATCGGCGCCTCGATCAGCTCCCTCACCGCCGCGACCGCCGGCCGGTACGCCGAGGGGGCGCCGCGGCCGTCGATCCCCCTGGTCCATTCGGTGACCGCGCCCTCCGCGCTCCGACTCTTCCTCCCCCACCTTCCTCCCGCGCTTCACCGGGGCGCGTACGACATCGTCCGCCGGGCGGCGGCGGCCATGTGGGAGACCTTCCCGAGCGGCGGGCCGGTGGCTCCCGCGGCCGACCCGGACTACACGCCGCCGTCCGCCGAATGGTTGCTGCACAACGCCGTCGACTTCGGGGACGAGCACACGATCAAGCTCACCGAGGCGTGCCTGCGGGAGAACGTCCTGCGGCCGGACGACCGTTACCGCGCCGCCGCCGACACGCTCCTGTACCGGATGAAGACGGACGGCTTCTGACCGGTGGAACGACGAGGGGCCTCCCGGTACGCCCGGGAGGCCCCTCCGCCGCCGCATCGGCGACCGCGCTGTCACGCGGCCTTGTGGCCGATGACCACCGTCTCCTTCGCCGGCAGCGGCTTCGAGGTGATCGATGTGAAGCCGGCCTCCCGCATCCAGCCCGCGCAGGCGTCGGGGGTGTACTCGCAGCCCCCGGGGGACGAGGTGAGCATGTACATGCTGAGCAGGAGGTTGTCCAGGCGCCGCCGCTCGGAGTCGAGCATGGGGTCGTACACCAGCAGCGCGCCACCCGGCCGTACGGCGTTGAAGGCCTTCTTGATCAGCTCCTTCCGCTGCTCCTCCGACCAGTCGTGGAGGGCGTTGCCGAAGATGAGGACGTCGGCCTCGGGGAGCGGGTCCACGAAGAAGTCGCCCGGGTGGAAGACGACCCGGTCGGCGACCTGACGGTCCGCCGCGAGCTGCTTGAAGAACGCCTCGACCGGCGGCAGGTCGAAGACGCCGCCGCGCAGGTGGGGGTGCGCCTGCGCGATCGCGGCGGCGAGGTTGCCCCGCGCGCCGCCGCAGTCGACGAACGACTCGTACCGGCTCCAGTCGAACACCTTCGCCAGCTCCGGGCCGATGGTGCCGTTCATCGTGTCCATGCCGGTGAGGAAGAACTGCAGGGCCATCGGGTTCTGCCAGATCTGCGCGAACGGGACCTCGCCGTTCTCGTCCTCCCCGTGCGCCTTGCCCGTACGGAGCGTGTCGACCAGGCCGTCGAAGGCGGGCGACAGGAAGTTCACCGTCATGCCGAGGAAGCTGCCCAGGTAGGTGCGCTGGTCCTGGGCGAGGTACCGCTCGGTGTCCGGGGTCGCGCGGTAGCGGTCGTCCTCGTCCCGCTCCAGGACGTCCATCGCCACGAGGGTGTCGAGGAAGTCGCGGGTGGCGCGCGGGTGCAGGCCGAGCTCGTCGCGCAGCTCCGGCTCGGTCAGCGGTCGCTTGGACAGCGGCGTGAACACGTCGAGCTCGATCGCGGCCAGCAGGATCTTGGTCTTCATGAACGACCAGCCGGACAGCATGATGTTCAGCGGGTCAACGTGCGCGTCGGTCGTCACGGGCATTACGTCGTCCTTCCGGTTCGGAGGTCATTGCCGAGTCGGGTCAGAGGGTCCACAGGTCCGCCCGGATGAGCGCCTCGTTGTCGGCGGCGAGGACGGCCTGCTGGACGAGCTGGAGCTCGTGGCCGGGTTCGACGCCGAGCTGGTCGATGAGCGAGTCCCGCAGGGTCCGGTACGCCCGCAGCGCGTCTCCGGTACGACCGGACCGGTACATGGCGATCATGAGCCGGGCGCCGAGCCGCTCGTTGAGCGGATGCTCGTTGACCAGCTCGCGCAGCTCCCCGACGAGTTCGAGGTGGCGCCCCTGCTGGAGATCCACGTCGACGCGCCGTTCGAGGGCCGCCAGCCACGTCTCCTCCAGCCGGAGCCGCGCGCCCTCCAGCACCGGCCCCATCCGGAGGTCGCCCAGGATCGGCCCGCGCCGCAGCGACAGGGCCTCCTGGTAGTACTTGGCCGCGAGTTCGAGCGAGCCCTCCGCCCACGACTTGCGGCCGGCGGCGCAGAGCTGCTCGAAGTCGATGACGTCGAGACCGCCCTCGTCCACCTCCAACCGGTATCCGGGTGGCTGGGTGACGAGCCGGCAGCGCGGCGGTGTGCCGTCGTGCGCGGCGAGGAACTTCCGCAGCTGGGAGACGTACACGCGTAGTGCGCACAGGGCGCTCCGCGGCGGGACCTCGCCCCACAGCTCCTCGATCAGGGTGTCCACGGAGACGACCGTGTTCGTCCGGACGAGAAGGGTGGCCAATATGGTGCGGACCTTGTTGGCGCTCGGGCCGTCGACGAGCGACACAGCGTCATGGACTTCCATGTGTCCGAGAATCGAAAACCGCATCACGGCTCTCCTTCCGCCTGGCAGTCAGGTCATATCTCAAGGCGCAAGTGGCCGCTTCGAAAGAATGTGAGCGGGCCGTCGTCCCGCTGAACACCGAGATCGACGACCCGGCCGATGACGATCAGGTGGTCGCCGCCGTCGATGACACGGTGGAGCGCGCATTCGAGATAGCCGAGCGCGTCGTCGAGGATGGGCGCGCCGGTACGGCCGGCGCGGGAGCCGACCATCGAGAAGTGCGGGTGCTCCTTGGTGGCGAAGACCCGGCAGACGTCCGCCTGGTCCTCGGCGAGGATGTTGACGGTGAAGGCCTCCGCCTCCTTGACCACGGGCCACACCCGCGACTTGTGGTGAATGCAGAAGAGGACCAGGGGCGGGTCGAGCGAGACCGACGTGAATGAATTCACCGTCACCCCCACCGGTACACCTCCCGCCTGACTCGTAACGACGGTGACGCCGGTCACGAAGAGCCCGCATACGCCACGGAGTTCCCGTTGGTCGAGAACATTTTCGTCGTGCACTGACCGGTTCCGAGCGGTGACCATGTCCATGTCCAGACGACTCCGTCAAGCAGCGATTTTCTCGGACCGGGATTAAATCCCGGCTAACGATTGATAATCGTAGGCGAGCAGCGCCCGGCCTGACTTCCGCACATCTGATGAAATCCGCATCGCACTTGTGGCGGCGGAAATCGTACTTTCTTTTCGGCGGACCGCCCCGTTGGTACGGCCTCTCGTACGTTCGGAGGAGGGCCGGCCGTCGGCCCCCGGGCTGAGACCGGTCCCCCGCCGCCGCGCGGCCGGAGGGCCGGCTCACGGGCGCCGCGGCCGACCGAGCGCGCCCCGGCCTGCCGGATCTTTCGCGCATTTTCGGCGAACAAGTGCAACCAAGATCATCATCGGCACGTCCTACTGAGGTCCTATTGCCGATAGCAGGGAGTCTTCGTGCGAAGAGTCCTCACCGCGGGTGTCGTCATCGCCGCCTGCGGCGCGACCATGACCGCTCTGCCCGCCGCCGCGCAGGCGAGCGACGCGGTCATCACGTCCGTCAAGGTGACGCCGACGACGGTCGTCCAGTCCGCGACGAACCGCAAGGCGGTCACCGTCGAGGTCCGCACCAACGACGAGACGGACAACGTCACCGCGAACCTCGCCCCCGTCAAGGGCAGCGGCGCCGGGTTCATCGTCCTGAAGAAGACGGGCGCCGGTCTGTGGACCGGCTCCGAGTTCATCTACAACTACGACGCCGCAGGCGCCTGGAACGTCGACGTCGAGGCCACGGACTACGAGTCCGACAACCCCGAGGCCAAGAAGACGGTCCAGATCTCCGTCAAGCGGAACATCTCCATCTCGAAGTTCAAGGCCTCCCCGGCGAAGGTGAAGAAGGGCAAGAAGTTCACCGTCTCCGGCATCCTCAAGCGCTGGAACGGCTCCTCCGCCTACGCCGGGTTCAAGGGCCAGAAGGTCGCGCTCTACTTCAAGAAGAAGGGCGCGAAGACCTACACCTACGCCGGCTCGGTCACGACCGGTAAGGGCGGCGCGTTCACCAAGAAGGTCAAGGCGTCCAAGTCCGGCACCTGGCAGGCCCGCTACGCCGGCAGCACCATCTACGTCGCGGCGGTCTCCGCCACGGCCACCGTCACCGTCCGCTAAGCGGGCAGGACGAGCCGGAGTTCTCCCCCGGAACGACCACCGAGAACTCCGGCCCCCGA
This sequence comes from Actinoallomurus vinaceus, assembly GCF_039542055.1. Classification (NCBI taxonomy): domain Bacteria; kingdom Bacillati; phylum Actinomycetota; class Actinomycetes; order Streptosporangiales; family Thermomonosporaceae; genus Actinoallomurus; species Actinoallomurus vinaceus. The sequence continues at coordinate 259,611 of NZ_BAABHK010000005.1, read as the reverse complement.
CTCACGCCGTCCCCGTCGCCGTGCCTGCCCCGCGGCCACCTTGCCGCCGGTGGTGCCACTTTGTCGCCGTGGTTGACGGCACACCGCCAGGTTCCCCCCGATATGAGCGTCAACAACGACGCCAAGGCCCTGGCGGAGCGGCGCACATGCTCACTGAGGTGCCGCCGCCCCGCGCGCCTAAAGCCCGTCTGAGGGGCGGTGGCTACGCCGCCGTGGCGGAAGTGTCGGCTTGGAGGAGGTGGCGGGCGAAGAAGCGCAGTGAGCTCTCCAACTCGAACGCGGGCACTTCCGCGTGGCGGCCGGGGTTGGCGTGGAGCGTCTTCTCCTGGAAGGCGAGGGCGTCGAACAACGCGAGGGCCGAGTCGCGCGGCACCATCTCGTCGTCCCACTGCATCAGGAACTCGACCGGGACGGTGATCCGTGCCGCCGCCTCGGCCAGGCCATTGTGACCCGCGAGACCGAAGACGGCGGCGGTGATCCGCGGTTCGGCCGCGACGAACGGAATGCCGATCCCGCTGCCCATCGAGGTGCCCCAGAACCCCACCGGCTCGCCCGCACCCACGTGGTCCAGGTCCTGGAGGGCGTCCAGGACGGCCTGCCACTCGGGAACGGCCCGCTCCGCCATCACGGCGTTGTAGCGGGCCATCTGCGGTGCGATGGGCTCGCCTTCCGCGATCCGTTCCCTGATGTCCGCGATGAGCCGTTCGCCCTCCTCGGTCTTGGGACGGTCACCGTGCCAGGGTGCGTCGACGGCCGCCACCGCGAAACCGCAGGCGGTCACGTAGCGGTGGGCGACGGCCACCAGGCGCGGGTCCTTCTTGTGCCGGCCGCCGCCATGGCCCAGCAGCACCAACGGGCGGCCACCGGTGGCCTCGGCGGGTGACCAGAGCACGCCGGGGATGTTCTCGAGAGTGAAGGAACGTTCTGCGACGCCGTTCGAGGTCGTCTCTGAGATGAAACGCATAGGTCGATTGCCTTTCGGGATGCCCTGCGGGCGCTCCCGTGGCCACCTATGTCAGATGAACCGCCCACTCGTACGAGAGGGGAGCACCCAGCCTGCAACAGCGTTAATGGGTCTCACCTCCTCCGATCGATCACGAGCACGGCGATGCTAACAGACGGGCGAGGACCGGGAAGTACGCCGCCCATTCATGAGCCAGGTCCCGGCGGATCGCCGGGGACCCTCCCGCCTCGTACGGTCGCCGCCTGGGAGCAGTTGGCTCGGCCTCGCGTGGGAGGTAGCCGTCGAAGAGAAAGGCTCCCGTGAATCGCGGGTCGAGGACGGCCGCGCACTGAGCGACGGGATCGACCTGCGCTGAGTCGACCGGCCGGTAGGCGCCGTCGCGCAGTTCGAACGCCCGGCCGGGGCTACGGTCCGCGTCTCCGTAGTCGATCCCGTAGGCGGCGCGAAGCCGCCCCGCCACGCACACCGCCGCGTACTCATTGATGCGCAACCCGCCGAACGTCCGGTCGTTGATCACCATCACGCCGGAGGCCGACGCCAGACTCAGTAGAGACGTCAGTTGCAGGTCCAGATCGTCGAAGGCGTCCAGGGGGTCGGGTGTCCGTGGCACACCGGCGGTGGCCCGCCACTCGTCGACGGCCCCCGTCTCGATGACGTCCTCGACCATGGTCACCGCGTTGTCCAACGCGTACTCCAGTCGCCACGGGACCGGCAGCACCCACCCTGCGGGCAGCCCCCGTCCCCTGGCCGGGATGGCGTACGCCGCGCCGCCCGGGATGACCCGGTCGTACAGCGGGAGCACCCTGGCATCGATGGTGAGGTAGCAGTTGAGGTCGAAGCCCAAGGATGCCTCCTGTCTCCCCGAAGCCGGTCCGATCACTGTGTCGGACGTCTGCCCTTCTCGGCCCGGTGGCGGCCTTCCCGGCCTGGCGGGTCGAGGTCGGCGAGAAAGTTACGTGCGTGGTGGGGATACTTGGCGACCAGGATCTGCAACTGCTGGACCTCCGCGACCTGCGACGTCCCGGTGGACCGCATGGAGTCGAGAATCGCGTGGAACTCGGCGAGCGAGTGCTGGAGCCGTTCCTCCGGCGTCACGCCTCCGGCCCCTCTCGTACGGCGCGCGGCTCCGGGAAGGCCGTCTCGCACCACACGACACGTCCGGTCTCGCCGGTGTAGGTGCCCCATCGGCCGCCCGTGAGGATGTCGACCATGTGCAGCCCGCGCCCTCCGGTCGCGTCCGGTCCCGCGTCGGCGATCCTGGGGACCCGATCGGCGCTGCCGGCGTCCGCCACTTCGACGCGAACAGCGTCGGCGAGGGCGGCGAGCGTGATCGTCACAGTGGCGGAGCCGGAATGGCGGATCGCGTTCGTCGCCAATTCGCAGGCGAGGAGTACGACGTCGTCGGCGATCGCCTCATAGGCCGGGCCGAGCATGTCGTACGCCCACCGGCGCATTCGGCCGACGTCCGGCGCCGCAGCGGGAATTTCGAGTTCTCCGAGAATTCTCAGCTCGGTCGTTTCGCGGGATGCCATATGCCGTTCTCCCGTCGTCTTCGTTGGGCCTCCACAATGCCGCGCGCCGACTACAATGCGTACGCGACCGAATACGCGACACGAACACCAGAAGACGAATGAGGAGTTCTCGAAGAAACCTGAACTCCGGCGCGGAGGTACCAAATGGGCAATCCCCCCAGCCCAACCCTGCTCAAACTGGGCGCGGCGATCCGTCGCTACCGGCAGGCCGACGGGCTCACCCAGGCACAGCTCGCACAACGGGTCAATTACTCCGAAGGCTGGCTGAGCAACCTGGAGACCGGCCAGCTACGCCCCAAAGGTCAGGCCGTCGGCTCCGTCGAGAAGGCACTCGGCCTGCCCGCCGGAGTCCTCATGGACCTCTACGACCTACTCACCGAGGAAACCCCACCCGGCTGGTTCCGCCCCTGGCTCGAAGAGGAACGCGCCGCCACCATCCTCCGCTCGTTCGAGCCTATGGTCGTCAGCGGCTTCCTCCAGAACGAGGAGTACGCTCGTGCGCTGCTCAACAGCGACGAGGCGGCCGTGGCCGCACGGATGGAGCGCCAGGAGATCCTCTCCCGAGACAGTCCCCCGACCCTTCGCTGCGTCATCGACGAGATGGTCCTCTATCGCCAGGTAGGAGACGCCACCGTCATGCGTGCACAACTGGAATACCTCGTAAGCCGCGTATCCCCCCTGATAACCATTCAGGTGGTTCCCGCCGCAGCGAATCCACACAGAGGGGGCGGATTCACCCTCGCCACCGTCGACGGCGGCGAGGTAGCCTACGTAGAAACGGCCGTTCGCGGCATGGTCACGAGCAACCGGGATGATATCTCGGTTCTGTCCAACACCTGGGAGTCCATCCGGACTTTCACCCTGTCGCAGCAGGAGTCGGTCGACCTCATCACGAAGGTGGTGTCCGAGAGATGGACCTGAGCCGCGCCGAATGGCGCAAGTCCACTCGTAGCACCGAGAACGGCGGCATGTGCGTCGAGGTCACGGCCATCGAGCACGAGTGACCCCACAATAGGGACGGCCACAAATGGATTTAAGCCGCGCCGAATGGCGTAAGTCCACTCGTAGCACCGAGAACGGCGGTAACTGCGTCGAGGTGATCGTCTTCGAAGACGTCTAGTGCTGTGACCGCATAGGTTCGCCGGGTCGCCGGTCGGGGCGGTTGGATGTGGGGTGACGTTCGATCCGCCTGCTGGAGGTGTGGTGGCCGAGCCCGTCCGTGTGCGCAGACTGACCGACCAGGAGGGGCAGAAGCTGCAGCAGATCACGCGCCGGGGCAGCATCAGTTCCGTGCGTACCGGCGGGTGATGATGCCGCTGGCCTCTGCACGCCTACCTGTGCTGGCGCAACGCCAACGCCCGCCACCGCGACGTCCTGGCCACCGAACGCAAGGAACGCGCCCGCATCCGCAGCGAGAAGGGCATCCGCTGGGGCGGCCGCCCACTCAGGGCCGTAGCCTGAGTGCTAACTCGATGGCCTGATGGGTCCGGCCACAACTATGGTGCGGGTGAGGGGGTGGGCCGATGGGTGCATCGATGCTCTACCAGGTGCTGGAACCATTGCCTGACGCGCGGAGTGCTCTGCTGTTCGCACGTCAACTGCTTGCCCGATTCGGTGCCGGGACGCCGGACATGCCTGCCCTGAACTTCAACGACATTGCCACGCAGGAACAGTTCCACCACGCCCGACAGTACTTCACCTGCGGCACGTTCCTTTGCTCAGAGCGGGACCTCCAGGACTCGGATGTCCAGGAACTCTGGAAGACCCTAGACCGCCTGGGCTTCCGGGACACGTTCCCTCGCTGGGTGGAAACGGAGCTGCAACCCGAACTGGCCTCCCTGTGGCCCTTGCCGCAAAAAGTGCAGTTCCAGCTGATGAAGGGAAAGACGCCCTCCACCTTTCCCATCCGTGACCAAGATGAGTGCACCGAGACGGAGATCGACGACGCAGTCGCAGCCTGTGGCCCTCTGTCAATCGACATCGACTGGTTCTCGGCGCTGCGCGGCCTACCAAGCTCCAACCTCTGTGGCGTCCAACTGTGCCTCAACAGCAGATGGACCGAGCAGTGCCCTGAACCTGCTCCAGGCATGCACACCGTGTACCTGTCCATCGGCACGCGAAACTCGGATGAAGCCGCACGGGATTGGTTGCAGGGCACGGGACTGCGCTTCGGGGAATCTCAGCTGGGTTGGTAGACAGGCATCCAGGCCCTCAAAGGGTCGCGAGGGGAACGGCCATCCGCCGACGGTGGAGACTTCAAGCAGCACTCTCTGAGAACCCGTGCGCCACAAACCGGCGAACCTATGTGGTCACAGCACTAGGCAGGGCGCTCCTGGCGTCGGCTGGTCAACCTGGGACTTTGAGTGCGGTTGAAGCCTCGTACAGCTCGTGGAATGCGCGCTCAAGCTCAGCATCGAGACCGGCCGACGGGTCGTCCATCCAGCGTTTGATGGCGATGGCGCAGACGTTCACCCCTACCTGAGCGCAGAGTTGCGCGGCGTACGCGTCGACGCCGCGTGCTGTCAGGGCGTCGGTGAGAAGAGCGACGAGCGCAGCCCACTTGGCGAGCTGGCGCTCCTGTAGTGCGGGTGTCGCCGCGATGACGCGCGCACCGAGCTCCGTCACGGGCCTGTTGCGCTCGACGAGCGGCACGACCTCGTGGAATGCGGCCCGGAGTGCCGGTAGCGGCTCGAGATGCGCGGGAACCGCCGCGAGGGCACGCGTCAGCTCGTCGCGAAGCTCCGCTTCAGCGCCGAACAGCACTTCGCGTTTGTCGGCGAAGTGCCGGAAGTAGGTCCGCTCGGTCACGCCGGCGCGGGCGGCGATGCGTTCAGCCGTGGTCTGGTCGAACCCGTGCTCGATGAACAGCTCCAGCGCGGCTTGCCGCAGCCGATCTCGTACGACCTTTCCGTTTCGCGGCACGTCCACAGCGTAGCAGGTTGCGTCAGTCACTGACGCAGCGTATCGTCAGCGACTGTCACTACTTAGCGACAGTCACTGACGATTCATCGGGGGCTCGGATCTCGTATCCCGACGCTGCCCAGAAACGATGAGAGGCGCACCTTGGAGCGTTTCCACGGCAAGACGGTTGTGGTCACGGGAGCCAGTTCCGGCATCGGCGAGGGCATTGCCCGACGCTTCGCCGCGGAGGGAGCGAACGTCGTCCTGGCGGCGCGGCGCAAGGACAGGCTCGATGCCCTCGCGACCGAACTCGGTACGCAGCGCACGCTCGCCGTCGTCACCGACGTGACCGAACAGGGAGACCTCGACACGGCGGTACGGGCCGCTGCCGACCGTTTCGGCCGGATCGACGTGCTCGTGTCGAACGCCGGTACCGGCGTGGGAAAGGAATTCGAGGAGACAACGCTGTCCGATTGGCGGCTGACCATGAGCACCGACGTCGACAGCTGCTTCTTCGGGGCCCAGGCGGCGCTGCCGCACCTGAAGCGGACTCAGGGCAGCATCATCCACATCGCGTCGGCGTCCGGTCTCGGCGGTGATCGAAGGCTCACCGCCTACAACGCCGCGAAGGGCGCCGTCGTGAACTTCACCCGCGGACTCGCCTTCGACCTCGGTCGGTTCGGCATCCGCGTGAACGCCGTCGCCCCGGCCCTCACCCTGAGCGACGAACATGCCGCCATCCCCGAGGCCGGCAGGCTGATCGAGCGCTTCAACGAGCGCAGGGCCCTCAACGGCTACTCGACACCCGCGGACATCGCCGGCGCGGTCGGCTTCCTTGCCTCCGACGACGCGCGCTTCATCACCGGAACGGTGCTTCCTGTCGACGGGGGCATCACCGCGGCCAGCGGGCAACCCGACCTGTTCTGACCCGACGCACGTCAGCTGAACGGGCGATCCGCCTTCCGCCCGCAGGGCGCGAAAGGCACCCATCTGGAACCCGAGCGGGGACGCCCGCGCGACGACGGCGACTTCACAACCTCACAAGGAACACTCATGACCCCCTCTCCAGCATCCCTGGACCCCGCATCCCTGGACCCCGAGCTCGCCGCCGCGCTGGCGGCCATGCCGAGGACCGCCAACGGCGGCGTCATGGACCTCACGGACATTTCGGCACTGCGGGCGCAACTGAACGCGGCCATGGCGCAGCGTCCAGCTCCGGCACCAGACCCCCGGATCGCCGTCGAGACCCTCCACGTACAGCGACCCGACCAGTCCACGCTGGATGTCGTCCTGTTCACGCCGACCGACACCGACCGCCTTCTGCCCGCCCTGGCCTATTTCCACCCCGGCGGGCAGGTTCTCGGCAGCGCACATGACGACACCGCGTACCCCAGCGCCCTCGCCCTGTCGCTGCGCAGCGTCATCGCCGTCGTCGACTACCGACTGGCACCGGAGACGCCTGCGCCAGGCGCAGCCGAGGACGGCTACCTCGCGTACACCTACCTCGTCGCCCATGCCGAGGAACATCAGATCAATCCCGACCGGGTCGGGATCGCCGGAGTGAGCGGAGGCGGTGCGGTCGCCGCGGCCGGCGCGCTCATGATCCGAGACCGCGGAGCGGCACGCCCCTGCCTGCTGTCCCTGAACTACCCCATGCTCGACGACCGCAACGAAACACCGTCGAGCCACCAAGTGACCGATATCGGCGTCTGGGACCGCCGCGAGAACCTCCTTGCCTGGGCGGCGGTACTCGGCGACCGCGCCGGCCGGCCTGATGTCGACCCGTATTCCGCGCCCGGGCGCGCCACAGAGCTGCACGCGATGCCGGAGACGTTCATCGCAGCCGCCCAATTCGACGTGTTCCGCGACGAGAACATCGACTTCGCCACTCGTCTCATGGCAGCCGGAGTTCCGGTCGAACTGCACGTCTACGCGCATGCCTTCCACGCGTGGGATCTACTCGTGCCGGCGTCCTCCCTCGCGCAATCGTTCGAGCGCACCTGGCACCACTTCCTCTCACGCTGTCTGCACGGCTGAGATATCGAGAGCCTTGGCGGCGCAACGACCGTCGCCAAGGCTCTCCAATTGAGATCATCTATCGTTACACCAGTTGGCGCGATCCACCTGGTGGCCGTCCGAGTAGTCCCATGACACTTCCACGAAGCACTCGGCGATCTTGCTGTGCGTCCAGAAATAGAAGTGAGCCGAGGCGGAGAACTGTTCGCCGTCGGCGTGCTCGACCGACATCGACCCCGCGTCCCAGTACAACGCGCCGTTCGGCAGGTTGTGGTTCGTGATGTTCTGGTCGTATCGGGGAACGCGGGTGATCTTGATCTCGTTGTCGGTGTACGGGTCGGTCGACGTCACTCGACTTGAGGTGTCCGAGCTGTCGAAGTGGAACTCGGCATAAGCGGTCTTGTTGCATTGATCGAAGCCCTGATAGAATATTCCGATATGCTGCCCATCGGCGACCACGGGCTCGATTTTCCCCACTGTCCGTAGGCACGAGGCGGCGCGCGCGGATTCTGCCGTCAGGCCCGACAGGGCGCAGGCGGCGAGTCCCGTGGCTGTGATTGCTGCGGCGATTCTCGTCATTCGCATCGATTCTCCTGATGGTCTGGAGCCTTGTTCAGGCCCTGGCTTGGTGGTATCCCCTGGGTGGTAGTGGCTCCACCGTTTTTGGAATCAGTATTTGATGACCCAGTTCTGATACCGGTTGGTGCCGATGCATACGCCCGGTGTTCCGTACACCATCCCGTCTTTGTTACTGTCCAGACATTCGTATCCGTCGGAGTTCTCGAACTGGGAGCCGGAGGCGCCGGGCGATGCGTTCCATACCTGCCGCGCCCGACCGTCGCACGGAGCCATGAAAGGCTCCCAGCCGACCTGGCCGGTCACGGTCACGCAGTGGCCGTCACTGTAGCTCTGGATGGTGGTCGAGCCATTGACGGTCACCAGGTTCCAACGCTGGGACGCGAAATCGTTGTAGCAGTTGTCGGTGCCTATTCCGTCGCTGACGTATGGCGCCTGATTCTCAAGACACATTCCCGTCGCGGCGTCCATCAGTTGGATGTTGTAAAGCGGCGGGGGTATCGCGTGAGGGCCGGCGGGAACGGCGTCGGCGCGGCCTACGAGTGAGGCTGCGATCGATGCGGAGATGAAGAGCGTCCCAGCGGCCGCCGTGGCGCCACGGCGACAGTCGGCGAGCCTTTTGTGCATGTATCGTCCTTCGTCGTCTTTCGCTTTGCGGAGGGATGGGGTCGTCGGTGGGTCCGCCGTGGTCGACCGGACGGCAGGAGCGGATCCCGCGCCGTACTTGTTGAGAGCGGCCTTGACTGCCTTGAACATCATCCGTAGACAGAGGCGGGGACTCCAGGCAGAATCACTGGCAGAAATTTCGGCAGTTTCACCGCGAATCGGGGGTTCGGGTGCGCCGCCAGTCAGACGCAGGACTTGGTGCCGCGCTCCGCGCGCGGCGGATCGCGGCTGGGCTCACGCAGGAACAGCTCGCCGAACGATCAGGGATGAGCGTGCGGGCGATCGGAGACCTGGAACGCGGCAAGGTTTCCAAGCCGCATCGCGAGACGGTGCGACTGCTCGCCGAGGCGCTCGGACTCGACGAGGAGGGAAGTCGAGATCTCATGCGGCGCGTCGGCCAGCGGGCCCTCGCCGACGGTCCCGCCCTGGATCTGCCGACTCACCCCTCGGCCCGCAATACGATCACACTTACCGAGAGGGTCAGAGCACCCCGGCCACCGGCCTCGACAGTCTCCATCGACGATTCAGCGAGCACACCGCCAGGCGAGCCGCGCCGATCGCCCTGGCCCGCACCGGCCCAGTTGCCGGCCGACATCCCTGACTTCACCGGACGCACCGCGGAACTGCAGGCGGTGACCAGCAGTCTGGCCAGTGGTGCAGCATCCGCGAGAGTGACCGTTGTCACCGGTCCGCCGGGGGTGGGGAAGACGGCCCTGGCATTACATGCCGCCCACCGGCTGCGACACATCTTCACCGACGGCACCCTGTTCACCGACCTACGTGGGGCCGGCACAGCCCCCCGGGACCCTGGGGACGTCCTGAACTCCCTGCTCAGATCACTGGGAGTGCCAGGCCGAACCATTCCTGCCGACCTGGCTGATCGGTCGGCGCTGTACCGGTCGATACTCGCCGACCGCGCAGTCCTCCTCTTGCTGGACAATGCCGCCACCAGCGCCCAGGTACGGTCGCTGCTACCCGGCGGAGGTCCGAGCGCCGCGCTGGTCACCAGCCGCGCCCAACTGACCGGCCTGGTAGGCGCGACCAGGCTCGACCTGCTGCCCATGAGCGAGCTGGAAGCCACCGCCCTGTTCGCGGCCACCGCAGGCCACGGGCGGGTGGCGGGTGACGACACTGCCGTCGCGGACGTGATCACCAACTGCGGCCGGCTACCTCTTGCGGTGCGGATCGCCGGTGCCAAGCTCGCCTCCCGACCGGCATGGTCGGTGCGGCACCTGGCCGACCGGCTGGCCGACAAGCACCGCCGGATGGACGAGCTCCACGTCGAAGACCTCGATGTGCGCGCCAGCCTCATGCTCAGCTATCGCGGGCTTGGACCCGCAGCCGCACAAGCGTTCCGGCTGCTCGCGCTGCTCGACTATCCGGCCTCCTCACTCCACACGGCGGCCGCTCTGCTCAACGTGCCCGCCTCGGACGCCGAGCAACTCTTGGACCAACTGCTCGATGCCCACCTAGCGACCAACCCGGCACCAGACCGCTACGGCTTCCACGACCTACTCCGCAGCTTCGCCAAAGAGCAGGCGCTCCGCGAAGACTCCGCCGATGTGCGTCGCCGGTCCCTCACCCGCGCCGTCCGCGCCTCCCTCACCGGCCTCGCCGGGCAGGTCCCGCACCCCCGGCCCGACGCAGTGCCCCAGGGAACCGGCCGCACAGCCGAATCCTCCCGCGCCGAGCAGACGGGCGAGGCGGTCCCCGACGTCGAGCAGGACAACCTGATCGCCGCGATCATGCTCGTGACCTCCACCCCCGAACTGGATGCCGCCCTTGCCGCAGAGCTCTTGGAGCTCCTTCAGCGTCCGCTCGTCCTTTCCGGCCGCTGGGACGATCTGTCGCGCTGCGCGGCCGCCGTTGAGCAGGTCACCGAAGGCTGGGCCCAGGCGACAGCCCAGCGCGTCCGGGCTCGTATCGCGATCCACCGCGGCGAGCGGGCCACCGCATGTCGGCTCCTGTCCATCACCCTCGAGCAGGCCCGCGCGACCGGTGATCGCCCCGGAGAAGTCAGCAGCCTCATCCTGCTCGGCACCCTGCATGGCCGCTCCGGCGACCACGACGCGGCCGTCACCACCCTCGAGCAGGCCATCGCGCTCGGGCGGACCGCCAACGTGCCGGTCCAGATGACCATGGCCCACAACTACGCCGGCGAACAGTACCTCCACCTCAACCGGCCCGATACCGCGCTCCACCACCTCCGGACCGGGCTCAGCCTGGCCCGCGACAACAACGACGAGGATCTCACGGCCATGGCGCTCTACCTCCTCGGCACCGCCCACAGCCGCCTCGGCGACCACAACACCGCCCTCATCCACCACCATGACGCCCTCCACCTCGCCCAGACGCGCGGCTCGGCGCACAGCGAAGCCATCGCTCGCCTCCACCTCGGCCGAACCCTCCGGGCTGCCGGAAGGCTCGACGAAGCCGACAGAGCGCTCGCCATCGCCGTAGAAGGCTTCCGGGCGCACGGCGACCACCACAGCGCCGCACAAGCACTCGCCGCCGCTGAATCCCTCAACTGACGCGTCACCGGCATACTCCAGCCAGCGACAAACCCCTCAGCCGCCGCCGGAACACCCTCTTAGACTGGCGTACATGGCGGGCCGGAGGATGCCGGTCGGTCCGCGCGGCGGGCGGGGGCGCGTGCGCGCGCGGCTCTCGGGCCTGGGGCGATGGGGCCGGAACGCCGTTCAACGCCTCAGGACGGGTGAGCCGGGCAGGCTGTGGAGCCGGCTGAACGCGGTCGACTTCTACGGCAACTCCTTCCAGCTGGCCGCGCTCGCGATCCTGTGCTTCTTCCCCTTCCTCATCGTCGTCACCGCCGCGGCCGGGCGTGACGCCGCGGCGGTGGTCGCGGGCTGGCTGGGGTTGAACCGGCAGGCGGCGCAGGACGTCGCGGACCTCTTCAAGGCCGGCCCGGGCGCCGGGACGCTGACGATCGCGAGCGCCTGCCTCCTGGTCGTCGGGGCCCTGGCGGTCGCCGCCACCCTCCAGCGGTGGTACGAGCGGGTCTTCGACGTCCCCGGCCGGGGGTGGCGGGATATCGCCGCCCAGCTCTCCTGGCTCGCGGCGCTGGTCGCGTACGGCATCGTCCAGGCCACGGCCGGCCGAACGCTCGGCCCGGCCGGCGGGCCTGTGCTGCAGGGCCTGTTCGGCCTCGCTCTGGCGACGCTCTTCTGGTGGGGGAGCATGAAGGTGCTGCTCAGGGGCGCGGTGAGCTGGCGCGCCCTCTTCCCCGCCGCCCTGGCCACGGCCGTGTGCTGGATGGGGTTGGGGTTGTTCTCCGCCCACTTCTTCTCCGCGGCGATCGTCGCGAACGAACGGAGCTACGGCCCCATCGGCGTCATCATGATCATCTTGTCCTGGCTGGTGGCCATGGGAGTGGTCATCCAGCTCGGATCGATCGTCGGCCGGATGTACGTCGAGCGCCGCTCCCGTCCCCGGGGATGATGCGGATCAGGTGGTGTCCGGGGTGACCGCCGCGAGCTTCTCCGGGGCGGCGATCAGGTGGATCGCGCTGATCCCCCGGCCGTCGGGGTCGACGTCGACGGTGGCCACCGTGATGGGAACGCCGGCAAGGTGCACGAGGATCGCCGGCCCACCGTTCACCTCGACGAGGCGGAACGCGGATCCCGGCGGCGCGTCCCCCGCGACCGCCGCGAAGAATCGGGCGACCTTGTCCGCTCCCTCGATCGGGCGACGCGGCGCGCGTACCTTGCCGCCGCCGTCCGACCAGAGCGTCACCTCGGGGGCGAGGACCTCCATGAGGGCGTTCAGGTCACCGCCGACGGCCGCCTCCAGGAATCGCTCGGTGGCCCTCCGGCGCACCTGACGGTCGGATTCGAAGCGCGGCCGGCGCGCCTCGACGTGGCGACGGGCCCGGTGCGCGAGCTGCCGTACCGACTCCTCCGAACGGTCCAGAACGCGGGCGATCTCCGCGTGGTCGAAGCCGAACGCCTCCCGCAGGACGAACACCGAGCGCTCCAGCGGCGACAGGGTCTCCAGCACGACGAGCATCGCCATGGACACCGAGTCGGCGAGCGCGGCCTCCTCGGCCACGTCCGGGGCGGTGAGCAGGGGCTCGGGCAGCCAGGTGCCGACGTACACCTCGCGGGCGGCCTTCTCGCGGCGCAGCCGGTCGATGGCCGCCCGGGTTGTGAGTTTGACCAGGTAGGCGCGGGGCTCGGTGACCGTGGACCGGTCGACGCGGCTCCAGCGGAGCCATGCCTCCTGAAGCGTGTCCTCCGCCGCGGCGACGCTGCCGAGCATGCGGTACGCCACCGAGAACAGCAGCGTCCGATTCCCCTCGAAGACGTCGTCGCCGGACGTCGGCCCTTCCGGCATCAGGACGCCAGCGGGGCAGGCTCGGCGGGCCGGGCGGCCGGTCGGCGGCGCGGCGTGTAGGGGCCGGGGTGCCGGAACACCACCTTCGCGGAATCGAGCACGATGTTCTTGTACCAGACCGCGAGCCTGCCCGTCAGCACCCATCGGCTCGGCGTCTGGTCGGCGTGCAGGAACTGGATGAAGGCGTCGCGGCGGCCGAGGCTGACGCACTCGTGGAAGTAGCGGAACCGGAACGAACGCGGCGTCCTCCCGGCCAGGCGGTCGGCGATCGCGTCCGCGGCGCATGGCGCGGTGAAGCTTCCGGTCCGGCAGCCGTACGCCAGCGCCGCACCCCAGGGGCCGGGGACGGCGGCGGCGTCGCCGATGGCGTACACCTCCGGGTGGGACACGGACCGCAGCGTCTCGTCGACCACGATCCGTCCCTGGTCGTCCACGGCGAGCCCGGCGTCCCTGGCCAGGGACGGCACGGTGAAGCCGCCGGCCCACACGCACAGGTCGTACGGGACTCGCCGGTCCCCGGCCAGCACGAGCGCGTCCTCGGCGACCTCCCTGACCTCGGCGCCGGCGAGGACCTCGACGCCGAGCCGGTCGAAGGCCCGGCGCAGGTACCGCCGTGCCCTCGGGGCCTGCCACGCCCCGGGCTCGGTCCGGGAGGCGAGGAGCACCCGCAGGTCGGGACGGGACTCGGCCAGCTCCGCCGCCATCTCGATGCCGCACAGCCCGCCGCCGCACACCGCGACGGTGGAGCCGGGTGACGCGGTCGCCAGCGCCCCGCTCAGGCGTTCCGCGGACCCGGCGCCGGAGAGGGTGTGCGCGTGAGCGGCGACGCCCGGCACGGCGCGTACGTCGACGGTGCTGCCGAGCGCGTACACCAGGACGTCGTAACCGAGCGTGCGCTCGCCGTCCCGCGCCTGGACGCGGACCCGGCGGCCGGCGAGATCGATGTCGCCGATCCGGCCGACGATCAGGCTCCCGCCCCGAGGCCCGCCGACCAGGCCGGCCAGGGGCAGCTCGCGGAGCCGCTGTCCGGTGGCGGTCTGGTGCAGGCGCGGCCGTTCGACGAACGACGGCGACGCGCTCACCACGGTCACGTCGGCGGCGTCGCCGAGCCTGTTGATGAGCCGCCGCGCGGCCGGCAGTCCCGCGTATCCGGCACCGAGTACGACGATCCGGGTTGTCATGACGATCCTCCCTCACGGTGGCGGCGCCCGGAGAGGCGCCTTCACCAATGAGGGCGGAACGACACCCGCCGAACGTGACATGCGTTCCGCGGATTTCCTGGTTCGGGTCAGGGAGCGGCGGTGGCCGGCGAGTCGGTTTCCGCCAGCCACGCCAGCATGCGGCCCCGCGACCAGCAGCGGCCAATGGCCTCGGCGCGCAGGGCCGGCCCGTCGAACACCGCCAGGCCGATGATGCTGTGGCCAGAGGCGCGGCGATCGCCGAGTGTCGGTATCGCCGGCGCGACTCCGACCCCCTCCGCCGACACCCACGCCACCGGCCGGCCGGCCGCCGCTTCGTCGAGGCGGTGCAGGAAGCGCAGGCGGCTCTCGAGCGGGAAGTGCGACAGCGCCCACGTCGTGGTGACGACGGGCAGGGCGCCTGCGGGCACACGGGCGAAGGCGTCGGGCAACACCTCGACGGCGTCACCTCGCAGCAGCAGCGGAGGGGCCGTCGCCGCCAACGCCATCTCCGCTTCGAGCCTCGCGACCCGCTCCGGCTGATCCGGCCCCAGGCAGGCGCGCAACCACCGGGCCTCATCCGCATCGGTCACGTCGACCGGATCGAGGTCGACGCCGATCCGGGCGACGACCTCGGGCATCGCCCGCGTCGGGATGGGCCGGTCTCCCACGATCGACGAAGACAGCTGCACGGGAGATGACGGGTCGCCCAGCGATTGTCCGTTGCCGTACGTGATGCCAACGCGATCGACATTGAGATTGAGCCCGGCCGAACAGCCCACGTCGATCAGCCCGACCGCATTCGCGCCCACCCGGCGTGCCGCCTCGACGATGGCCGGATACAGCACGGCGCAGCGTCCGGTCTCGTTGGTCCGCGTCTGCCGGCGCGCGGCGATGGCCACGACCGAGTCGGTCATTCGCACCAGCGTGTCGATCGCCGCGCCGGCGGCGGCGTCGCCGTCCGCGGCGGCATAGGCCGCGGCGAGCGCCGGGGCGCGTCCGGCGAGGGCGAGGTCGTGCAGCGCGGCAAGGATCACCGTGGGGTGCCGCTTGCGCGCCGGTACCGCCTCGATGGCGCGCAGCGCCTCGTCGGACTCGCTCAGGGCGACGGCGACGCGCTCGTACAGCGGCGATGTTTCGGCGGCGTCGACCTCACCGAAGTGCCGGTACACCTGTGCGAGTGTGCGGGCCCTACCCACGGGTACGGCGCTTTCCTGCGGTCGGCCCTGGCATTCCGGCGATTCTAGTCATCGACGGCCCTTTACCCGGCGCAGGAGCACCGAGGAGGTCCTCGATCGACTCACCGCAGCTGTCGTCGGAGTCGCGTTCGTTGGTCGTTCCCCAGGAAATCCGGTTAGGAGCAATCTGGACGGGTAACATCCAGATTATGCGGATGGGCGAAGGCGTCGAGTGGGGTCTGCACTGCTGCCTGGCCCTGGCCTGGATCGGCGGTGAGGAGCCGCTGTCGACGGCGAAGCTGGCGGCGTGGTTCGAGCTGCCGCCCGCGTACCTGAACAAGCGGCTCCAGGCGCTGGTCCGGGCGGGCGTGCTGACCTCGACCGCCGGCGCACGTGGCGGGTTCCGGCTCGCCCGTCCTCCGGAGAAGATCACGCTCATGGACGTCGTGTCCGCGATCGAGGGGCCGGATGAGGCGTTCCGCTGCACGGAGATCCGGCAGCGGGGCGCGGGGGCGGAGGCTCCCGCGAGCGACTTCCGGCACATGTGCGGAGTCTCCGTCGCGATGCGTCGCGCGGAGCTGGCGTGGCGGCGGGAGCTCGCCTCCCAGACCCTCGCCGACCTGATGGCGGCGGCGCCTTCGTCGGCCGGCGCCCGCGCCCGGCGCTGGCACGAACGCGTCAACGGCTGACCGAGTCCCCGGGAGACGATCCCGGCCGACTTGTAGGGAGAATCTGGATGTTGAATGTCCTGAATCGGCCTCGCGTGGCAGAGGTGACGAGGCCGGGCGGCCTGGGCTCGACGCTCGTGCTCGCGCTGGGCACCTTCGCCGTCGGCACGGACGCCTTCATCGTCGCCGGGTTCCTGCCGTCCATGGCCCGTACGCTGCACGTGTCCACCGGAGCGGCGGGCCAGTCGGTCACGGTGTTCGCCGTCGCGTACGCCGTCCTCGCCCCCGTGCTGGCCACCCTGACCGCGCGGCTGCCACGACGCATGCTGCTGGTCGGGGCGCTCGTCGTGCTGGGCGTCGCCAACCTGGCCTCGGCGCTGGCACCGAACCTGCCCCTGCTGATCGCGAGCCGGGTGCTGGCGGCGGCCGGGGCCGCCGTCTACACGCCCGGAGCCGGGGCGGTCAGCGCGGCGCTGGTCCGCGCGGAGGTGCGGGCACGGGCCCTGGCCGTGGTCGTCGGCGGCCTGACCGTCGCCACCGCGCTCGGGGTGCCGCTGGGCGACCTGGCGGGGCACTGGCTCGGCTGGCGTACGGCCCTCGGTCTGGTGGCCGCGCTGTCTCTGGTGGCGGCGGCCGGTGTGTTCTGGATCATGCCGGTGCTGCCGGGCGGACCGCGGGTCGCGCTGCGGGCGCGCCTCGCCCTGCTGCGGCGGCCCGCCGTCGCGTCGGTGCTGCCGCTGACCGTCCTCGGCATGGCGGCGAGCTACACCGTGTACGCGTACAGCGTCCCGGCGCTGCGGAGCGTCGGGGTGCCGGAGGGCTCGACGGTCCTGATGCTGTTCCTGTACGGCGCGGGCGCCGTGGCCGGCAACCTCGTCTCCGGCTACGCCACCGACCGGTGGGGCCCGATCCGCGTGCTGAACGGCGGCTACCTCGCCATGGCCGTCGCCCTGGCGGCGCTGGGGATCAGCGCCGCCACCGGCGTCACGTCGCCGCTGATCGCCGGGGTGCTCGTGCTGCTGTGGGGTGCGAGCACGTGGACGCAGACGCCCGCGCAGCAGCACCGCCTCATCGCCGCCGCTCCCCAGGAGGCCCCGCTCGTCGTGTCGCTGAACGCCTCGTCGATCTACATCGGCATCGGGACCGGGACCGCCGCCGGGGGTGCCGCCCTCGGCGCGGGCTCAGCCGTGATGTACGGGCTGGCCGCCGCGGTCGCGGTTCTCGCCCTGGTGTTCCTGCGCTGGACGACCCGGGCCGGGCACGGATGGCGGCCCGTCCCCGCGCCGAGCAGTTGACCCTCTCTCGGGACGGGTCAGCGCCGGCTGCGGAGAGCGTCGCTCGATCCTCCGGGTCAGGCGACGCCGGTTCGCGCTGCTCGACCGGTCGGCGGCTCATCGTCCGGCCGCGGTCCCGGGTTCGGGTTCGGTCTTCCTTACGTTGCCCCGGCCGCGGATCGCCGACAGGGCGGCGGCAAGGGCCATGATGCCCATCAGGGTGTAGAAGGCCACGCTCAATCCACCGGTGAAGGCGGCGACGTCTCGCCCGTACAGGCTGGTGGTGCCGACGAAGATGGCGAAGGCCGTACTGCGCGGAATGGAGTGCGCGGCGACGAGAATGGCGATGGTGAAGGAGAACACCATGCCGACGCTGGCGAACGTCCTCAGCACACCGGAGGCGATCCCCAGCCGTTCGGGCGGGGCGGTCTTCATCACCGCAGAACTGTTGGCCGAATAGAAGAAGCTGCCCCCGACCATGATCACCGCGTTGCCGATCGCCGGTAGCCACAGACTGCTGGTCGTGGTCATCTGGGCGAAGATGACCAGCGCGATGACCGAGATACCCAGTCCGGCGGTCGCCGGGATCACCGGTCCCAACCGGTCGGCGACCCGCCCGGTGTACGGGCCCACCATCGCCCCGATCACATAGCCCGGCACCAACAGCAACGATGCGGCGATCGGGCTCAGCCCCCGTGGGCCCTGCAAATACATGATCACCAAGAAGAGCACGGCGAAGCTGCCGAGACTCTGCAAGAGCGAGGCCAGCAACGAGGGCACCATCGCGGGAATCCGGAACAAGGACAGGTCCAGGGTCGGCTCCTTGTGCCGCACCTCGATGAACGCGAACGCCCCCAGCAGAGCCACGCCGCCGACCAGGCAACCGATCTGAGTGGCGTTCAACGGCTCGACGGCCAGCTTGGTCATCGCCCACAGCACGCCGAACAGCCCCAGTCCCAGGCTGATCATGCCCAGTGAGTCGAGCCGCCGGCGTACCCGCTCTCCGCGATCCCGCAGCACTCGGGCCGCCAGCACCAGCGCGACCAGGCCGACCGGCAGGTTGATCCAGAAGATCCACCGCCAGGACACGTAGGTCACGATGACCCCGCCGAGCAGTACGCCCAGCACCGAGCCCAGCGAGAACACGAACGCGTTGAACCCGTAGGCGCGGCCGCGTTCCTGCGGCGGGTACAGCTCGGCGATGACCGCACCGCTGTTGGCGGCGATCAGTGCGGCGCCAAGACCCTGGAGAACGCGAAAGCCGATGATGGCCGTCGCGTTCCAGGCCAGCGCGCACAGCACCGAGCCGAGCACGAAGATCACGAACCCGGCCTCGTACATCCGCACCCGGCCGTACATGTCGCCGAGCCGGCCCACCTGGGTGGCCAGCACCGTGACGACCAGCAGGTACGCCACGACCACCCAGGTGACCGAGGTCAGGGAGATGTTCAGGTCGTGTTCGATCGCGGGGAGGGCGAGCACCACGATCGTGCCGTCGATCGCCGCGATGAGCACGCCGATCATCACGACGAGCATGCCGAGCCCACGCCGCGGCGGGCTCGGCGGCGCCGACGCACCTGCCGAGCCCGCCGCGGTCGTCTCGCTCACCACCGCTGTCTCCGCGCATTCCGGCACGCAGGCCCGATGCCGGTCTCGTCATCGAGAACCTGGGGCGACATTCCGTGGACTCGCAACACGCGGACTCGCCGCGCCGTGCCGTTCTGAGCCACGGCCTGCTCGTCACTCATGGCCCGTTTCGCTTCCCTGCGGCTGGTTCTTGGCCGGAGCCTGAAGACTCCAGAGCCGCCCGTCCGGGTCGCGTACGGTCATCAGCCTGGTCCCGAAGTGGGTGTCCTCGAACGGGGTCACCACCTCGATATCGGCGTCGAGTCGGAAGGCGTCAGCGTCGGGCACCTTCAGCACCAGCTGCATCTGAGGTTCCCGGTCCTCCGGGACCTCGGCGATGAAGAGGGTGGGGCCGTCGCCGTTGCGCAGCTGGCCGGAGTTGTGGTCCGTGGCGAACTCCAACTCATAACCCAGCCTCTGGAAGAACTTCGCGGCCTTGCCCCAGTTGTGGGTCTCCATGAACACGGCCTCGATGCCTTCGGTCGCCATATCAGGCCTCCTTGTCAGACGGTCGCTCTTGCTCGGAGTGGGGGGCATCGAGGTAGGCGCGCAGTGCCTCGGCGACCAGCGCCGACAGCGACAGCTCCGACTCGATGGCGCGGTACTTGACCTGCTTGATCAACCCGATCGGCAGGTACACGTTGAACTGCTTCACGTCCTCGTCTCCCACAGAGGCGATGCTAGCATGCTAGCTCGCTAGCTAGTTCGCGTCGTCGGTTCGGGCCGGCATCACATCGGCTCCGCTCCTCCCGCGCCCGAGACTCCTACGGCGTCAGCGCGGCGAGAGGCCAGCCGCGGCCGGCAGCGAATGCCCGAGGTCGCCGGTGAGGAGAGCCCACCCCAGCGGCGTCAGGACATGGATCGTGCGGTTGGCCTGGCGCCGGCTGGCGATCAGACCGGCTTCGCGGAGCGTCGTCGTGTGCTGGCTGGCTCCGGCCGGGGAGATGCCGACGCGGTCGGCGAGTTCTCCGGTCGTCGGACCGACGATCGTCGCCCGGAGCACCGCGGCGCGGGTCGGCCCGAGCAGCCGCGCCAGCGCCTCCTCGCCGCGGCCGGGCGAGGCCAGCCCCTGGGCGTCGTGTTCGACGGGGTAGACGAGGGTCGGCGGAAGTTCGGGGTCGGCGAGCGTGACCGGCTGCCGCCAGCAGAAATAGGAGGGGATGAGAAGCAGTCCGCGTCCGTCGAGACGCAACTCCTTATCGACCGGATAGTCCGCCTCGAGTACCGGGGCTCGCCAGCGCATGTACGGGGCGAAACTGCTGAAGAGCGCGGCGACTCCCTCTTCTCGTAACAACCGGGATCGCAGCGCCCGATCGGCGTGGACGCGGGATTGGACGTCGGCCCAGTACGGGCGTAGAGCGGCCTGATGGTAGGCCCGGAAGCTCTCGCCGAGTTCCGACCTCGTCCGGGTGCCGGGCTCCGCCAGGGCACGCCGCCAGGAGGACGGATCGTTCTCGCCGCCCAGCCGTTCCAGCTCCGCGGCGAGACGCCGGGACGGGACGCCGCACATGGCCTCGATGCCGGCCTCCAGACCGAGCAGGCCCTCCGGCGGGGTGAGGAAGTCGGGGAAGTAGCCCGCCCTGGGCACGACGGAGAACAACCGCTCCCGCACCGTGCCCGCCTCCCCGCGCCGGAACAGGTCGCGGCGCACCCGCTGCCGCCACTCGCCGAACGCCGCCTGCCCCGCACGCCCCTGCAGGACGTGCAGGCTGAGCACGGTCTCCCACATCGGATCGGGCACGTCGACCAGATGGGTCCGAACGAGGTCCCCAGTGGTGAAGTGGATTCTCAGGATCCCCCGTTGTCGCATCGCGTTCCCTCATGCGAACGGTCAAGCCTCGCCGGACGCCTTCGCCGTCGAGATCAGGTCAGATCCAGAAAACACGACAGAAAAGGCCATACCAACGCAATGGCCGAAATAGGGCACCCTCGCGGCCAGGAATCGCCTTCGCCGACCCGCCTTGCGACCTCGGCGAGCACGCCCCGTACGGGACGGCCGGTCTAGGAATCGCGTTCGCCGGCCCGCCTCGCGGCCTCGGCGAGCACGCCCCGTACGGAGCGGCCGGTCTAGGAATCGCGTTCGCCGGCCCGCCTCGCGGCCTCGTCGAGCACCTCCCGTACGGGACGGCCGGTCGCCGTCGCGGCGGCGCGGACGTCGTCGTACTCCGGCTGCGCCGTCACGACCTCGCCGTTCAGCAGGCCGCGCTTGACGCCGACCGTCGCTCCCCCGGCCACCAGCACGGTGATCTGGTCGCGCTCGAGGGAACGGCGCTCGACCGGCGAGACGCGCACACCGAGCGTCGTCGTCTGCTCGAAGATCACGCGGCACACGGCGTCGAGCCGCTGCGGGTCCGCCAGGACGCTCAGCACCTGCCCGGGGCGGCCCTTGCGCATCAGCACGGGTGAGCACCAGGCGTCGACGGCTCCGGCCGACCGCAGGGCCTCCAGCACGTCCGGCCACAGCCGCGGATCGAGGTCGTCGACGGTGGTGTCCACGCGGCGCATCTCCGCAGTCGCCCAGCCGGACGCGTCGGCCGCCTCCCCGATCAGCACGCGCAGGACGTTCGGATGGCCATCGGGGTCGGCGCGGCCGGCGCCGGTGCCGGTGGCGCGCGGGACACAGTCCGGCGCGGGGCCCCAGTCGGTGGCGAGCGTGGCGAGCAGCGCGGCGCCGGTCGGGGTGCACAGCTCCATCGCGGCGGGGTGCGAGCGCAGCGGCGCGCCGGCCTCGGTGAGCAGTTCGAGGACGGCGGGGACCGGGACGGGCAGCGGCCCGTGGGCGGCACGGACGACGCCGGACCCGGCCGCGACCGGCGACACGACGCGCGTCGCGGCGCCGAGCAGGCCGAGATCGTGGAGGGCGAGCGCGCACCCGGTGACGTCGGCGATGGCGTCGAGCGCCCCGACCTCGTGGAAGTGGATCTCCGAGACGTCCACGCCGTGCACCCGGGCCTCCGCGCGGGCGAGCCGCTGGAAGACGGCCAGGGCGAACTCCCTCGCCTCCTCCGGCAGGGCGGCGGCCGTGATGATCGCGGTGACGTCCGCGAGGTTCCGCGAGACATGGCTGTGCGGGGCCCGGACCTCGGCGTACCGGGCGCGCAGCCCGTGCCGGCGCACCTGGGTCACCTCGACGTCCAGGGGCTCCACGGCGAGGCCGCGCAGACCCGCCCGTACGGCGTCGAGGTCGGCGCCGGCGTCCACCAGCGCCGCGAGCAGCATGTCACCGGCCGCGCCGTTACCCGCGTCGACCCACAGGGTCCTCATCGGACGGCCTTCCCTTCGCGCGTGGCGCACGACCACGACCGACCGGCCAGCGCCGAACAGCCTGCCCCTTCGCGCGTGGCGCACGACACCGGCCGAACGGCCCGCATTGGGCGGCCGCCCCCTTCGCGCGTGGCGTGCGACGGGGGCCGACCGGGCCTCATCCGTCCGCCTTCGCGGTGCGGCGGGCGATGCGGGCGGCGGCCACGCCGGCGCCGAAGCCGTTGTCGACGTTGACCGAGACGACACCGGGGGCGCAGCTGTTCACCGTGGCGAGCCAGGCGGTGACGCCGTCGAGGTTCCAGCCGTAGCCGACGCTGGTCGGCACGGCGATCAGGGGCGCGCCGACGAGGCCGCCGAGAACCGAGGGCAGGGCCGCCTCCATGCCGGCGACCGCGACGACGACGTCGGCCTCGGCGATCCGGTCGCGCTGGGCCAGGAGCCGGTGGATGCCCGCCACGCCGACGTCGACGATCTCGTCGGGCTCGGCCCCGAAGACGCGTACGGTCGCCGTGCACTCGCGGACGACGGGCAGGTCGGAGGTGCCCGCGGCGACCACCGCGACGGTGCCCCGGGTCTCGGTCGTCCCCAGGACCGCCGTGCGGCCGACGGGGTCGATCTCGGCCGCCGGCAGCCGCTCCCGGCACACGGCGATCGCCTCGTCCGACAGCCGGGTTGCGAGGACGGCGCGGTCGGGGTGCGCCTCGTGCAGCGCACGCAGCGCGGCGACGATCTGCTCCGGCGTCTTGCCCTGGCCGAACACCACCTCCGGGTCGCCGGTCCGGGCGGCGCGGTCGACGTCGAGCCGCGCGAAGCCGAGATCGGTTACGCCGTTCGGCTGGGATACCGTCATGAGAGTCGTTCCTCAACGGATCGGGGTTGCATGGTGGACGTGGTGGTCCTCTCCGACGAACTGCTGACCGAGATGGCAGGCTACGGCAGAACGCTGGTGGCGTTCTCCGGCGGCGTGGACTCCAGTGTCGTACTCGCGGCGGCGGCCCGCGCGCTCGGCCCCCACAAGGTGGCGGCCGTCACCGCGGTGTCGGCCTCCCTGCCGTCCGCCGAACTGGACGCGGCGCGGGAGTTCTGCGCGGAGCTGGGCGTGGCCCATCACACGCCGGCCACCTCCGAGCTGGAGGTGCCCGGATACCGGGAGAACGGCCCGCAGCGCTGCTACTTCTGCAAGAGCGTCCTGCTCGACACCGCGAACGCCCTCGCCGACCACCTGGGCTACTCCACGATCACGACCGGCACGAACGCCTCGGACGTGGTCGCCGGGTTCCGGCCCGGCATCCGTGCCGCCGCCGAGCGCGGGGCCCGTACGCCACTGGCCGACCTGGGCCTGGACAAGGCGGCGGTGCGGGCCATCGCCCGCCACTGGGACCTGCCGGTGTGGGACAAGCCGGCCGCGGCCTGCATGGCGAGCCGCGTCGCGTACGGCATCGAGGTGACCTCCGCCCGGCTGGCGCGGATCGAGCGGGCCGAGACGGCCGTCCGCGAGCTGTTCGGCGGCACGGTGCGCGACCTGCGCGTCCGCGACCTCGGTGACGCCGTGCGCCTGGAGGTCGACCCAAACCTCGTCGAGCGGGCCCGGGGCGACCAGGCGGTGAGCGCGGCGATCCGCGAGGCCGGGTTCGCCGCCACGCCGATCCGCGTCGAGGTGTTCCGGTCCGGTTCGATGAACGACGTGCTCGCCGCCTCCGACCGCTGAGGCGGACCGACAGTGACGGACCGGTAGTGAGATGTGCACGACATGAACGACGGGTGACGCGCCCGGCCGTTTGTGCGGTGCCGGTGAACCGTTAGGGTTTCCCCTGTCAGTTTGCGGCCGGGACGGCTCATGCCCAGGATCGGAGAAGA
This sequence comes from Actinoallomurus vinaceus, assembly GCF_039542055.1. Classification (NCBI taxonomy): domain Bacteria; kingdom Bacillati; phylum Actinomycetota; class Actinomycetes; order Streptosporangiales; family Thermomonosporaceae; genus Actinoallomurus; species Actinoallomurus vinaceus. Next base: position 235,558 of record NZ_BAABHK010000005.1, on the reverse strand, counting down.
ACAGCGGATGGCGCCAGACCGACCTCACGAGTTCCCGTCCCTCGGTGACTCTCACGTCCTGCTGACCGGCGCCACCGGTTTCCTCGGGCAGGCGACCCTGGAGAAGCTGCTGTCGGCCCACCCGGGCGTGCGCGTGTCGGTGCTGATCCGGCCGCGCGGCGGCACGTCCGCCCAGCGCCGCTTCGACGGCCTGCTGCGCAAGCCGGTCTTCCGGACGCTGCGCGAGCGGATCGGCGAGGAGGAGCTGCGCCGCATCGCCGCGGAGCGGGTCAACGTGATCGAGGGCGATCTCGGCGAGGTGACCCTGCCCGCGGACATCGACGTGGTCATCCACGGCGCGTCCACGGTGTCCTTCGACCCGCCGATCGACGAGGCGTTCCGCACGAACGTCGCCGGCGTCGTCACCCTGTACGAGGCGCTGCACAAGGCGGGCGCCGACCCGCACGTCGTCCACGTCTCCACCGCCTACGTCGCCGGCGTCCGCAAGGGCGTCGTGCCGGAGGCCCGGCTGGACCACACCGTCGACTGGCGCACCGAGATGGCCGAGGCCCTGGCCTCCCGCGCCGACGTCGAGCGCGACTCGCGGCGGCCCGAGGTGCTGCGCAAGTCGGTGGCGCGGGCGCAGAGCGAGCACCGCAAGGCCGGCCCGCAGTCGGTGGTCGCGGCCGCCGAGGAGGCCCGCCAGGAGTGGGTGACCGACCGGCTCGTCGACTACGGCCGGTCGCGGGCGCAGAGCCTCGGCTGGCCCGACGTCTACACCTTCACCAAGGCCCAGGGCGAGCGCGCCGCCGAGGAGCTGTGGGGCGACCGGCGGCTGTCGATCGTACGCCCGGCGATCGTGGAGAGCTCACTGCGCCACCCGTACCCGGGCTGGATCGACGGCTACAAGATGGCCGACCCGCTGATCATCGCGTACGGGCGCGGCGTCCTGCCGGAGTTCCCCGGCCTGCCCGACAGCGTCGTCGACATCATCCCGGTCGACCTCGTCGTCAACGCCACCATCGCCGTCGCGGCCACGCCGCCCGAGCGCGGCCAGACCGGCTACTTCCACGTCGGCTCCGGCTCGCGCAACCCGCTGTCCTTCCGCGGCCTGTACGAGAACGTCCGCGACTACTTCCGGCGGCACCCGATGCCGGCCGGCGAGCGCGGCCACATCCGGGTGCCGCAGTGGCGCTTCCCGGGCAGTCGGCAGGTCGAGATGATGCTGAGCAGCAGCGAGCGCGCCACCTCGGCGGCCGAGCGGGCGCTGCTGCGGCTGCCCGCGTCCGCCAAGACGCGCGACTGGATGACGGCGGTGCACCGGCAGCAGACCAACCTCGACTTCCTGCGCCGCTACTCCGACCTGTACCAGGCCTACACCAAGGCCGAGGTCATCTATGACGACAGCCGCACGCACGCGCTGCACCGGACCGTGCCGCCGGAGCGCGTCGAGGAGCACGGGTTCGACCCGTCGATCATCGACTGGGAGTACTACCTCCAGGAGGTGCACTCCCCCAGCGTCACCGAGCTGATGCGCGGCTTCTCCAAGGGCCGCGGCGGCGGCCGCAAGAGCGCCGACCCGGTGCTGCCCGAGCGCACCGACGTCGCGGCGGTCTTCGACCTCGAGGGCACGATCATCGCCTCGAACCTCATCGAGTCGTACCTGTGGGCTCGGCTGTCGTCGCTGCCGCGCTCGAAGTGGAGCGGCGAGCTCGCCGACCTGGCCCGCTCGCTCCCCAAGTACCTGCGGGCCGAGCGGCGCGACCGGGGCGACTTCGTCCGGGCCTTCCTGCGCCGCTACCAGGGCGCCGACGTCGCCGAGCTGCGCGCGCTGGTGAACGACGTCCTCGGCGAGGCGGTGCTGCAGCGGGTCATGCCGGAGGCGGTCCGTAAGATCCGGGCGCACCGTGCGGCCGGCCACAAGACGATCCTCATCACCGGCACGATCGACGTGTTCGTCGAGCCCCTTGCCTCGCTGTTCGACGAGGTCGTCGCCAGCCGCATGCACGAGCGCGACGGCGTGCTGACGGGCTACCTCGACGCGCCGCCGCTGGTCGACGAGGCCCGTGCCGCCTGGCTGCTCCGGCACGCCGAGGAGACCGGCCTGGACCTGTCGCAGTCGTACGCCTACGCGGACAGCTACTCCGACCGGCCGCTGCTGGAGGCCGTGGGCAACCCGGCGGCGGTCAACCCGGACCCCTCGCTGTACCGCCATGCCAAGCGCAAGCACTGGCGCATCCATGAGTGGGGCGCCCATACCCGTGGACGGGGCGACGTGCTGATCGACACCGTGGGAGCGAGGTCCGCCCGATGATCCTCGCGCTCGAGTACCACCGCTCGCCGGGCCGGTTCGTGGCCGCCCGGGGGCTGACCTCCACCCGCGTGGGGAGTCGGCTGAGCGGCATGGTCGCCGGGAACGTCGCGCCGCTGCGCCTGGTCAACCGCCAGGCGCCGGAGCTGCCCGGCGAGGGCTGGACCCGCGTGACGCCGATCCTGACCGGGATCTGCGGCTCCGACCTGAGTCTGCTGACCGGCCACTCCTCGCCGTACCTGTCGCCGATGACGTCGATGCCGTTCGTGCCCGGCCACGAGATCGTCGGCCGGACCATGGACGAGCTGCCCGGCATCCCGAAGGGCAGCCGCGTCGTCATCGACCCGGTCCTGTCGTGCGCCGTTCGCGGCATGGAGCCCTGCCGCTGGTGCGCCTCCGGGCAGCAGAGCCGCTGCGACCACATCACCGCCGGCCGCATCTCCGCCGGGATCCAGACCGGCACGTGCGGCGACACCGGCGGCGGCTGGAGCCGCCAGCTCGTCGCACACGCCAGTCAGCTGCACGTGGTCCCCGAGGACCTGCCCGACGAGCGGGCGGTGCTCGCCGAGCCCCTCGCCTGCGCGATCCACTCGGTGCGCCGCGTGCCGATCGGGCCGAACTCCACGGCCGTGGTCGTCGGCGCCGGCACGGTCGGGCTGCTCACGCTGCTGGCGCTGCGCGAGCTGACCCAGGTCGGCGCGATCTACGTCATCGCCAAGCACGGGCACCAGAAGGACAAGGCCAAGGCACTCGGCGCGACCGCCGTCATCGAGCCCCGCAAGGCCGTACGCGCGCTGCGGCGCGTCACCACCGCGCGGATGCACACGCCGGAGATGGGCGCGGACTTCCTGCTCGGCGGCGTCGACACCGTCTTCGAGTGCACCGGCGGCGCCAGCGGCCTCGACACCTCGCTGCGGCTGGCCCGCGCCGGGGGTACCGTCGTGATGTCGGGCATGCCGTCCGGCGGCGTCGACCTGACGCCGCTGTGGTTCCGCGAGCTGGAGCTGGTCGGGGCGTACTGCTCCGGTTCCGACGGGGCCGACTTCGCCGACGCGCTGCGGCTCGCCGGCTCGGCCCCGCTGGACGGCTACGTCGGCACGACATACCCTCTCGCCCGCTGGCGGGAGGCGCTGAACCACGCGGCCGACTCCGGGCGGCTGGGAACCGTGAAAGTCGCGTTCGACCTCGCCCGCTAGATGCAGGTCGGTTGGGAAAGGAAAATCAACGAGTGAGCAGACCAGGCTTCGTACTCGATGTGGATGAGCGGACTCCGCCGCTCATCATGCACCAGGGCGAGGGCTTCCGGCTGGAGCGGCTGCCGCTCGGGTCCAAGGTCATCTACCCGCCGGACTCCCTGCCGGGCATCCGCGACGTCGACGCCGCGATCCGCCACGCGCTGTTGCACCCGCACGGCACCGAGCCGCTCCCGGAGCTGCTGACGCCCGGCATGCGGCTGACGATCGTCTTCGACGACCTGTCGCTGCCGCTGCCGCCCATGCAGACGCCCGACGTGCGCCAGCGCATCATCGAGCAGGTCCTCGAGATGGCGGCGGCCAAGGGCGTCGACGACGTCGAGCTGATCGCGGCCAACGCCCTGCACCGCCGGATGACCCCGGCGGAGCTGCGGCGCACCGTCGGCGACCGGGTGTTCCACGCGTTCTTCCCCGAGCACCTGAAGAACCACGACGCCGAGGACCGCGACAACCTCCTCCACATGGGCAAGACCCGCCATGGCGAGGACGTCGAGATCAACCGGCGGGCCGCCGAGAGCGACCTCATCGTCTACGTCAACATCACGCTGACCGCGATGAGCGGCGGCGCGAAGTCGGTGTCGGTCGGCCTGGCGAGTTACCGCAGCCTGAAGCACCACCACAACGTGCACACGCTGCGGCACTCCAACTCCTTCAACGACCCGCCCAACTCCGCGATGCACCACTCGTACGAGCGGATGAAGGGCCTGATCGACGAGCACGTCAAGGTCTTCACGATCGAGACGACGCTCAACAACGACACCTTCCCCTCCTCGATGGGCTTCCTGAACAAGCGCGAGTGGGAGTGGAACGTCCGCGACCAGGCGTCCTACCTCGCGGTCAAGCGGGCCAACGAGCTGATGCCGAAGAAGACGCGGCGCCGGATCTGGCAGTCGACGGCCGCGCCGTACGGCGTCACGGGCGTGCACGCCGGCCTGCAGTCCGAGGTGCACCCGCTGACGTTGAACAACGTCCACCGTCAGCAGCTCACCGAGGTGAACGGCCAGTCCGACATCGCGATCTGGGGCCTGCCGTACATCTGCCCCTACAACGTCAACTCGGTGATGAACCCGATCCTGGTGATGTCGCTCGGGCTCGGCTACTTCTTCAACCTGTACAAGAACAAGCCGATCGTCCGGCAGGGCGGCGTGGCGATCTTCTACCACCCGGTGCCGAACGAGTTCCACCCGGTGCACCACCCGAGCTACATCGACTTCTTCGAGGAGATCCTCACCGAGAGCACCGACCCGGTGCTGCTCGAGACGAAGTACGAGGAGCAGTTCGCCACCGACCCGTGGTACATCCAGCTGTACCGCAACAGCTACGCCTACCACGGCGTCCACCCCTTCTACATGTGGTACTGGGGCGCGCACGCGATGCAGCACCTCGGCGACGTCATCTTCGTCGGCGGCAACCGCAAGACCACTCAGCGGATGGGCTTCCGGGCGGCCTCCACCCTCGGCGACGCGCTGGAGATGGCCAAGGACACCGTCGGGTCCAGCCCGTCGATCGCCTACCACCACGCCCCGCCGCTGGCATTGGCGGACGTGCGATGAGCATCCGCCGGGAGTTCCGGCTGCTGCGGCACGGGCGGGACTGGCGCGGGCGCTCGACCGTGCCCCGCTCGGCCGAGCCGCACGTCGTCGAGCCCGAGGAGAAGGTCTTCCCGACCGCGTGGGCGCGTACGCCCGCCGCGGTCGCGGCCCGGTCCGTGCTGCGCAAGGGGCTGCTCAAGCCGGTCGCCTGGCGGCAGATCACCCCGGTCATCGAGGGCGCGGAGTACCTCGACGGGGTGCGCGGGCCGGTGGTGTTCGTGGCGAACCACTCCAGCCACCTGGACACCCCGCTGATCCTCGGCTCGCTGCCGGAGCGGTTCGCCAACCGCGTCGCCGTCGGCGCCGCCTCGGACTACTTCTTCGACGTACGCTGGCGCGCGACGCTGACGGCGGTGTTCTTCAACGCCTTCCCCGTCGAGCGCTACGGTTCGAAGCGGCTGCGGAGCCTGGCCGTCGACCTCGTCGATGACGGATGGAGCCTGCTGCTCTACCCGGAGGGCACCCGGTCGGAGGACGGCTGGATGAACCCCTTCAAGCTCGGCGCCGCGGTGCTGTGCGTCACGAAGGGCATCCCGTGCGTCCCGATCGCGATCCGGGGCTCGTACGCCGCGATGCCCCGCGGGCGCAACTGGCCGCAGCCGGGCAAGCCGCGCGTCACCGTCCGGTACGGCCGTCCGCTCGTGCCCGAGGAGGGCGAGGACGTCCGGGCGTTCCGGACGCGGATGGCCAAGGCCGTCAACATGCTGGCGGCCGAGGAGGACCTGGGCTGGTACGACGCGCTGCGCGCCGCGGCCGACGACCGCCTCGAGATCCCGGGCGGCTCCCAGCCGACCCGCCCCGGAGCGGTACGCGACGAGAACGCCAAGACCGAGCAGACCGCCGACTGGCGCCGGGTCTGGGCCTCGACCGAGCCCCTCACCGGCCGTCGCCGCCGCGTCTGGCGCGACTGATCCTGCACGCGGGCCCCGGCCTGGGGGGTGTCCGGTGGGTCTTGTTCGCCGCGCAGCTGGACAAAGATCCACCGGACACCCCCTAGCCGGGGCCCGTACGCTTCCGCTCGGCGGGCCGCCATCTCCGTCACGGTCCGGCCGACGCGAGACGATCGTCTTCCCGGCGGTGCCGTGGCCCGGCCGCGGCGCGCGATACACGGAGACCGCATGAGCATGCCGCCCGAGCCTCCCGAGCTGAGGCGTCTGACCGGCCGCCGCCGCCCGTCGCTGTCCGCGGCGCTGTTCGTCCTCGTCATCTTCGTCATCCCGCTCTCCCTGCTCGGATTCGGATCGGTCGCCGAGGCGACGCGGACGGTGGACGCCTACCGCGCCACCCACGACGGCGTGCAGGGCGTCTTCACGGTCGAGTGGAGCACCCGCCGGCAGAAAGGCGGATACGCGACCTCGGGATCGTTCGTCTCCGGCGACGGCGCCGTACGGCGCTCGGTGACCCTCGACGGCAACGGGCGGCATTCCTATGACCAGACGATTCCGGCGGAGATATCGGGCGCTGCCGGGACCGTGGCCTATCCCAGGAACTCCCATGCGTGGATCAGCGACGTCATCATCGCGCTGATCACGGGTGCGCTCGCTCTCGCGGGAACCGTCCTGCTGCTGTCCGTCGGCATCGGCCGGCTGCGCCACCGCTGACAGTCGACGGTCACGTCACCGAGCCCGCCGTCACGAGATGGAGCACGGCCTCTCGCGCCTTGGCGCATCCAAGGCATGCTTGCTCACGGCGTACGCGCCTATCCCCGGCATCGTGACCCGGCCCGCGACCGAGGCGGACGACGAAAGGGGCCGGAGAGATCCGGCCCCTTCCTCGTACTCATCCATCGCGCGGCCGAGCTTTCCGCTCAACGGCCGTCCATGGTGACGTCCCAGGCGTCCTGGGCGACCTCGGGCTGTGCGGAGTCGCGCCAGTGCCGGAGGACCTCGCGCCATTCCTCCGGCCAGCCGGTGTGATCCCCGCCGACGCGGGTCAGTGTGACGGCGAACAGCCCTGCCGCGAGGTCGTCCCGCCCGGACAGACGGCGAAGCGCCGCCAGGAGCAGCGCGGGATCGGCTCTGCTGTCCCCCCGATAGCTCCGGAACCGGCACCCGACCTCCCCGGCCGTCCGGGTCGCGAGGACCGGCCGGTCCGCGAGCAGGTCGGCCAGTTCGCCGAGCCGATCGGCGAGCCGCGCGGCTTCCGTGTCGCCCTCCGATGCCGCGCCGACCGATCCTTGTGCACCGGGTCCGGGCTCGTCAGAGTCCGCGTCGGCACGTTGCGGCACCGGGAGGGCGCGACGCCGAGGCGGGCCGCCTCCGGCAAGTGCCGGGGCTCGGCGGCGAGCAGCCCCATGGCGTCCCGCACGAGGCGCGACTCCCAGGGAACGGGTCGCCGGTCGGCGTCCTGGACGGTCGCCAGCGTGTCGACGATCGACCGTATCCGCGCCCGGGCCCGCGCGGCGGTGTCGTCGCGGTGATCCGCGGTCGCTCCGCCCGGTCGGCGAGCGGCGGCCAGCCGGCCGAGCACGTCGAGGATCTCGTCGTGGATCCGGCCGGACCTCAGCAGAGCGAGCAGCACGGTCACTTCACCATCGCCGTCCGAGTCGTCCGGGTCGCCGGCGGCCCGTACGGTCTCCGCGAATCCGCCGTGATACCAGGGTGCCCAGGTCGCGAACGCCCTGGAGCCGCGGAACCGGACGCCGGGCCCGTCCGCCGCCAGGAGCAGCCGGCGGACGAGGTCGGCGTAGACCGGGCGGTGGGCCGGGCCGTACTCCCCGGGGTTCGCCTGGAAGAGCGTGCGCAGCATGAGCTCTCCGGTGTACCGGTCGGCGGCCGCGCGCAGGGCGGGCAGCGACCGTGGGTCCTCCGGTGTCCGGCGCAGTGCGACCGCCACCGCCACCCGCACGTCGCGGTGCGTGTCCGGAGCCTCCCAGGCGCGCAACAGCAGGTCCACCGCTCCGGGCACGCGACAGCCGGCCAGGCGCCGCCCCGCCTCCTTGCGCACGGTGACCTTGACGTCCGGGCCGAACAGCGCCTGCTCGAGGACCGGGCGGAGCCGGGACGGCGGTACGGACCGGCAGCACCGCGCCGCCGCCGCCACCGCCGCGCGGGAGGCGTGTCCGCCCGCGTGCGCCAGCAGGACCGGCAGCGCCTCGGCGGGTGCGTCCACTTCGGCCATCGCCTCGAGGGCGGTCTCGGCGATGACCGGATCCGCCTCCTCGGCCAGGCCGGTGAGGTCGGTCAGGGCGCCGGGCAGCCGGCCGATCGCCCGGACGGCCGACATTCGGGCGGCGACGGGCAGACCGTCGTCCTCGATGACCCGGCGCACCCGATCGCGGACCTGGTCTCGCTGCGAAGGAGTCCATCGTCCCGGCAGGCCACCACCGGTGTCCGGAACCCAGGGGCCGGAGTCCGGGCGACGCCGTGCCGAGGCTTCCGGGACCGGAACGCCGAGCAGGTCGGTGCGGCGTCCCGCGATCGTCCGCCAGACGGCGGGCAGTTCGATGGCGGCAGGATCCTCCCGTACGAGGGAGGCCGCCCGCTCGTCGCGGTCGGGTGCGTCGGCGAGCCAGAGCTCGGCCGCCTGGCAGGCCGGCGGCTCCGGTGCGCGCAGGATCGCCAGGCGCAGGTCCTCCTGGAGCGCGTCGAGTGACCGGGCCCTCCTGCCGAGCGCCCGCGCGAGGGCGACGGCCAGGGCGAAGTCCTCGCGTTCCCGGGACGCTCGCAGGTGGGGCCGCAGCACCGCGAGCAGGTCGCGCTCCTGGCCGGCGCGCAGAACGGTGTCGAGGCGGTGCCGCCGGTCGTCCCGCGCCGGCTCCGCCCATCGGCGCCGCCGCCGGCGGACGGCCGGACCCGGTTCGTCCCGCCAGCTGAGGGCGTCCGCCCCGAAACGCCGCACGAGGCGGTCGTACACGGCGAAGGCCCAGGTGACCAGGCGGGGCGAGGCGGCCGGTTCGTGGTGGCGGAGCACCCGCGCGGCCAGACCCCGTAGGGCCGCGCAGGTGGCGATCGAGGAGTCCCCGGCCTCGGCGACGCGGGCGGCGAGCCTCTCGAAGGCGTCCGCGCAGCGATCGTCGAGCAGCCCAGGGCGCAGGTCGCGCACGGCGCTCAGAAGTGCCCCCCGCAGGGGGTCCTGTTCGTTCTCCGTACGCCGGGCCAGCTCATCGAGCAGTTCCGCGAGCAGCGCCCGGTCCCCGGTACGGGCCGCGCATTCGATCAGCAGGGTGCGGGCGAGCCCGCGCCGCCGGGGATCGCCGCCGAAGGCGGCCTCCCTGAGCGTCCCGGCCGCCTCCTCGTACGGGAGGTAGGCGGTCAGCCGGAGCGGGATATCGGGATCGTCCAGCCGGTCACGGGCGGAATGCCAGACGGAGGCGTGCCACTCCAGCGACCGGCGCGCCTCGGCCGCCGCCCGCTCGGGCGGGAGCGTCCCGAGAAGGGAGCTCCACCACATCTGTGACAGCCGCTCCCCGGCCCGTACGGCATCGGAGACCGCCGCCCTGCGGCCGGGCGGCAGCGCGCGAAGGACCCATTCGAGCCGATCCGGACTGTCCTTGACGACCGCGACGAGACGGGCGTCGGAGCATCGACGCAGCCGGGTGAGCAGCGATCGCGGTGGCACGCCCCATCCCAGACCCCAGTGGGGATCGCCGAAGAGCATCCGGGTCGTCCGGTCGGCGTCCACCGTGAACAGCGCGCCCATGACCGCTGCGGGCACTCGTCTCACGTGCCGGCCGATACGGTGCCGTTCCAGGATCTCCAGGGCCCGGCCGGGCTCGGCCGGCGCGGCGGCGACGACCGCGTCCCCGTGCCACCGCGGCCGGCCGACGACCTCGGGCTGCTCCCGATCCACGGTGTCCAGCACAGCGTTCGGATGGCGGCGGCCCAGCGCCCGCCACGACGTGACCGCGTGGGCCAGGTCCGGCAGGTGACGGGAGGCGACGGCGGCCGTGCAGGCGGGCAGCAGCGCGGCGCCCTCGTGGTCGCCCCAGCGGGCCCGGACCTCCGGGAGGAGCCGGTCCGCGAGGGCCGAGCGCCGCGCATGCCTCAGCGTCCGGTACAGCGCCAGCCGCAGGTCCATCGGCGCGTCGTCGAGGACGGCGGCCGCGGCTTCGTCGGACACCGGGAGGATCCGCACCGCCCGCAGGGCCGCCCGCCGCAGCGCCAGGTCCGGTCCGGTGAGGACCGTCTCGATGTACGGCAGGTCGCGGGCCGCCATGGCCAGGTGCAGAGCGGTCCGCCGCTCGTACCGGCCGAGGCGTCCCAGGTCCGCCAGGAGATCCCGGAAGCCCGATGTTCGGCGATGGCGGCGCGCGTAGAGGGCCTGTTCCCGCATACGTCGCGCGTAGGGAAGGGATTCGAAGAGGTGAAGAAATTCGACAGTGCTCGGGGCCGGTGCTCCGACCGGCTCGGCGGGCCTCAACGGCCGGGGCGGAGGCCGCCCTTTCCATCGATCATGGGACCGATGATGGTGGATCGCCTCGCCATCCGCAACCGGGACGTCCGCCGCCGCCGAACGGCCGGCGGCCCCTCATCTCTGGAGAGCGGCTGCCACACGGGCTGAATGCCGGTCCAATGATTAACGGCCGGTGGCCGGATCCCGGGCGTGGTGTCGTCGGCTTTTCGTTACGATCTGTTTCCGTGGCGTTCATCGCCACGCCGCTCGTTCCCCACCTGCCGTCCGGGAGTCGTCGTGCCCTCCACGCAAGTCCACGTGCCGCCCGCCGCCCTCGCCGGCGAAGGCGTACGGCTCGGTGTCGCGATCTTGACGATGGGAGACCGGCCGGCCGAGCTGTCCGCGTTGCTGGAATCGGTGCTGTCCCAGTACGGACCGCGGCCGCGGATCGTCGTGGTGGGCAACGGGGCGACGTTGCCGCCACTTCCACCTGAGGTTCAGGGCGTGGAGGTGGGCAGGAACCTCGGCATCTCCGGTGGCCGCAACGTCGCGCTGGCGGCGCTGCGTGAGCACGGTGACGTCGATGTGGTGATGTACCTCGACGACGACGGACTGCTCCCCGACCCCGATACCGCCCAGGCCGTACGCCGGGCGTTCGCCGAGGATCCGGCCCTGGGCATCGTGAGCTTCCGGATCGCCGATGAGACCGGCGACACCCAGCGCCGCCACGTGCCCCGGCTGGGCGCACGGAATCCGCTCCGCGGCGGCCCGGTCACCACCTTCCTCGGCGGCGGCAACGCCATCCGAATGGACGTGGTCGCCCAGACCGGCGACTGGCCGGAGACGTTCTTCTACGCACACGAGGAGACCGACGTCGCCTGGCGCGCGCTGGACGCCGGATGGCGGATCGACTACCGGCCCGACCTGGTCCTGCAGCACCCGCGCACCAGCCCGACCCGGCACGCGATGTACTACCGGATGATCGCCCGTAATCGGGTCTGGCTGGCCCGCCGCCACCTGCCCGCGGTGCTGGTCCCGGTCTACCTCGGGGTGTGGGCGCTGGTGACCGCGGCACGGCGACCGCCGCCGGCGGGCCTGCGGGCCTGGTGGGGCGGATTCGTCGAAGGCGTGCGCACACCGTGCGGCACACGGCGGCCGATGGCCTGGCGCACGGTGTGGCGGATGACCCGGCTGGGCCGCCCACCCGTCATCTGAGCGTGGAAAAGGGGCCGGAGAGATCCGGCCCCTTTCTCGTACTCGCGTCGGCTACTTCTGGGCCTCGTACCCGTCCATCGCGCGGCCGAGCTTGGCGAACTTCTCGGTGCGGTTCACCGCGGGCTGGACGCCCGGGTTGGGACGGTTGGCGTCCTGGTAGCGCCAGCCGAGGTTGCTGAAGGAGACGATGATGTAGTTCCGGTTCGCCTGGCCGGGCAGCGAGTGCACGATGCCCGCGTCCCCGGCCGCGAACGCCGTCAGCCCCGTCTTGTGGGCGAACGTCACCTGGGCGGCGTCCTGGCAGGGCTGAACGGGGTACTGGTACTTGCCGTCGGTCGGGTCGTCGTTGACCGTCACGGTCCCGTCGGCGCCGATCCACCGCTGGGCGATGCGCTGCGGCATGCCCTGCGTCGGGTAGGAGTAGCCGCAGTAGTTCGTCGTCGACAGGACGTTGTTCCACCCCTGGTCGCCGAGCTCCTTCAGGAAGAACTCGCGGGACGACGTGCTGAGGATGTCACTGGTGACCGGCTTGCCGTTCGGAGCGGTCCACGCCGTGCCGGAGACGCCGTTGATGAGCATCAGCAGCTTGGCGGTGTCCAGCGACGACATGGTGATCTGCGGGGACCAGTCGCCGTTGGCCGGGTCGGTGCCCTTCAGCTGGAGCATGTCCAGGCCGAGGTCCTGGAACTGCTGGTTGAGCCAGTCGACCCCGCCGTGCTCGTGCATCACCTTGATGAGCGTGCACGCCGAGCCGTTGTCGGAAATGGTGATCATCCGGTCGAAGTACTCGCGGATGGTCCGGGTGGTGGCGCCCTCGCAGCGGTCCGAAGGCTTGGTGGGCGTGTAGGCGTAGGTGTCGTCCAGCTTGATGCTGCCCTTGTCCACCAGCTGCATGATCCCGAAGCCCACCATCAGCTTGACGATCGACGCCGAGTAGGGCTCCATGAAGTCGATGGGCGCGTTCTCGCGACCCGGCACGGTGTCGGTCGTGCCCTGGCCGTTGTTGGCATCCCACTGGTCGGTGTCCCACAGGCGGTAGCGCACGGCCGTGGTGCGGAGGTTCTTGTCCACCGGGACGACGACGCCGTTCTTGTACTGCGGGCTCATCAGGACCGTGCCCGACGAGACGGGGCGGCCCTTCTTGTCGAGCTCGATGACGGTGGTGTCGACCTGCGGCTGCTGGTGGATCGTCGTGGCCGCGGCGGCGCTGAGTGCGGGAGCGTGCTTCGGCCGGCCCGATTCGGACTCCGGCTGGGCGTCGAGCGCACGGGCCTGGGCCGACCCGGGCGGGGTCGTGTCAAGGAGGTCGCCGAAGTTCTGCGCGACCATGGCGGCCCGGAGCCGTGCGGCGAGCGCGCTGGACTTGTGCGTGGCCGCGTCGGCCGGCTGGACCATGGTGGCCGTCAGCACGGCGGCACCGCCGATCGCGACCAGAGCTTGGCCGTGTTTGCGTAGTCGAGACAAGATCACCGCGCCACAGTAACCCGAACGTGATCATGAAAATGTGCCGTCCACGGAATGGGCCAAGGATCTTTACTCCGCGCTAACCAAGATCAACTTCGCCAGGTCGGCTCTCCGCCGGTCAGACCTCCAGGGTCAGGCTCGGGGGCGCGCCGATCAGGGACACGGCGCCCTGGGGATCCACGTCGATGGAGACGGTCGCCTCGCCGACGCGGACGTTGCTCACCGACAGCGCGCCGACGCCCCGTAGCGGGGACACCGTCATCCGTCCCGACGGCACGTCGACGTCGAGGCCGAGCAGCGCCGTGACCAGCGCCGGGGACACCGCGGCGGCCCACGCCTGGGGCCGGCATGCCGCCGGGTACGGCACGGGCCCCACCGACGCGCCTTGACCCTCGCTCGTACGCTGCCGGCTGCCCTGGCCGGGCGGGGCTTCCTGGCCGCCGAACAGTTCCGGCAGGCGGTACTCGAAGCTCGGCGCGGCGGCGATCAACCCGCGCGCCAGGTTCGCGGCGACGTCACGGTGACCGGCGCGGATGAGGCCGAGCACGGCGATGACGGTGTCGTGCGGCCACACCGACCCGAGGTGGTACGACAGCGGATCGAATCCGGCCGAGCCGGTGCCGAGGGTCCGCAGGCCCCAGCCGGAGTCCAGCGCGGCGAGGTGGGGCGCGACCCGGTCCTCCTCCGCCGCCGTGAGCAGCCCGGTGCCGAGGAGGTGCCCCATGTTGGACGCCGGGCCGTCGACCGGCTCTCCCCCGCCGTCGAGGGCGATCGCCGGATACCCGTCCACCCAGAAGCGCTCGCGGAACCGGTCCGCGAGGGCGGCCGCCCACTCGCGGCGGCGCTCGCCGCCGGGGCGGCCGAAGGCGTCGAGCAGGTCGGCGCCGAGCATGGCCGCCTGGAAGGCGTACGCCTGCACCTCCGACAGGGCGACCGGCGGCTTGGCCAGGCGGCCGTCGGCGTGCTGGACGCCGTCCGTGGAGTCCTTCCAGCCCTGGTTGACGAGCCGGTCCGGCGAGCCGGTGTAGGAGACGAACCCGTCGAAGCCCGCGAGCCAGTCCAGCGCGCGTTCGGCGGCGGGCAGCAGCGCCTCCACCTGCGAGGCGGGCATGCCCCAGCGCCACGCCTCGGCGAGGGTGATGACGAACAGCGGCGTGGCGTCGACGGTCCCGTAGTACACCGGCGGCAGCCAGCCGGCCGCGTGCACGGGCCGGAGCTCGTGCGGGATCTTGCCGGGCTCCTCCTCCGTGTCCGGGTCGTGGCGGACGCCCTGGTGCCGGGCGAGAGCCCGCAGGGTGCCGGCCGCGAGCTCGTACCCGAGCGGGAGCGCCAGCCGCGCGGTCCACAGCGAGTCCCGGCCGAACAGCGTTAGGTACCAGGGGCTGCCCGCCGCGCAGTACGGGTCGTCCTCGTCGGCGAGGAGCAGCGCGCCGAGGTCGGCGATCCCCTGGTCGACCAGCGCGTCCAGGCGGCGGTCGGCGGACCGTACGGTGAGCGGGGCGGCCGACCACGGCGGCGGCCCGCTCGGCGGACGCTGCCGGAACCCCTCCACGGGCGGCGGCGTCGCCCGTACGGTGATGGTGGTCGTGAACTCCTCGCCGGGAGCGAGGGAAAGCTCGGCACGGGCCGTGCCGGTCAGGACCACCTTGTACCCGTCCGGCGCGACGTGGGCGACGCCGTCGTGCAGCGGCGTCTCGGTCCCGACGTCTCCGCCGGGCGTGCCCGCGGCGCCCGGTTCGCCGACCGTGCCGGCCTTGACCGCGCTGATCTCGGCGAGATCCGCCGCCGCCTCGACGGCCAGCACCGCCGTGACGCGCTCGGCTCCGGTGTTCCGGACGCGGATCTCCTCGGTGCCGCCGTCGCGGCCGACCGTACGGGTCCGCTCGACCGTCAGGTCGCCGAGCACGGCGGTGAACCGGGCGCCGTCCGCGCCGACCCGCACCGCGTCGACCGGCTCGGGCTCGGTCCCGTCGATCGTCAGTACCAGCCGCGACAGGACACGCCGGTCGGCGACGTACAGCCCGTCGCCGCCCCCGGTGAGCTGCCCGCCGGGCGGCGAGAGCCAGATGGCGGGCGCCGCGACGCACGTCAGGTGCTCGTGGAGGGAGGGCTCGGGCACGACGACTCCAAGGGGGTCGGGGGCGCCCGCCCGGTCGTGGCGGGGCGCTCCAAGGGGGTCGGGGGGGCGCCCGCCGGTCGTGGCGGGCGCCCCGGGGATTCAGCGGAGGGTGACGGCGAGGACCGACCTGCCGTCGAGGGAACCGGCGTCGGCCACGACCTCGGTGCCGCGCGCGGTCTTCCGGACCTGGTACTTCACCGCGTGCCCGTCGAGAGTCACCGACGCGACCGTCGCGCCGCTCGGCAGGACTTGGCCGATCAGCAGGCTCGCCTTGGCGGACCGGCCGGTCACGGCGGTGCGCAGCGACT
Organism: Actinoallomurus vinaceus; assembly: GCF_039542055.1. Lineage (NCBI taxonomy): Bacteria > Bacillati > Actinomycetota > Actinomycetes > Streptosporangiales > Thermomonosporaceae > Actinoallomurus > Actinoallomurus vinaceus. The sequence goes on along the minus strand of NZ_BAABHK010000005.1, from coordinate 219,983 downwards.
TCCCGGCGGCCTCGGCGGTGACGTCGACGGCGCCGCCGCCGACCCGGATGTTGCGTCCGGCGACGTGGGACTGGCCCGGCGGGACCTGCGGGACGACCTCCAGCCGCGCCCGGCCCATGTCCGGGGAGACGCCGAGCTGCTGGTGGACGACGGGCCACAGGTTGCCGTACGCGCCCCACGCCTGCAGGACCATCGAGCGTCCGGTCAGGGGACGGTCGATGTTCGCCGGGTCGAAGTCCGGGCTCGGCGCGATCTCCGGCATGGCACCCGGCATCTCCCGCAGCGACGGGTCGAGCTGGATTCGGGCGTTGTCGGTGGTGTACGTCCGCTGCTGGGCCAGGCGGCCGTAGTTGCCCTCGGCGACGGCCATGATCCCGTTGCCGAGCGAGAAGACCTCGCGGTCGCTCTGCACGGACGAGACCACGCCGTCACAGGACGATCCCTTGTTCCCGCCGTCGGCCGAGGTCGGGCCGGTGCCCGTGTGGTAGAGCCCGGTCGTGCCGGTGTAGCAGGACTGCTCGCGCCGGGCCAGCGCCGTCTGGGCGTGCTGGTCGTCGGCCAGCGGACGGGTGGCCTGACCGGGACGGACGAGTTCGGCGTCCATCGGGGTCACGCCGATCCAGTGCCGCTGGAAGATCTTCGTGTTGTCGTTGGCCGGGTCGTCGGGCTTGTCGACGGAGTCCGCGTACTGGGCGGTGTCGCCGCCGTACCACCAGGCTCCCTCGAACTTCTTCTCCATCGCGTCGGCGTGCCCGCCCGCCCAGGCGGCGGTGGCGCCGTCGCCCTTGGCGGTGGCCAGGTCGGCCAGGTCCCGCAGACCGCGGATGGTGTACACGGCGTTGTCCAGCTTCTCGACGCCCATGCCGGGACGCTCGACGTTGCCGGAGCCCTCGGGCCAGCCGTCGCCGTCGGCGTCCAGCTTCTCCACGATGTAGTGCATGTTGCGCTTCGTGAAGTCGTACATCGAGTCGAGGAATGACCGGTCGCCGGTCCAGCGCCACACCAGCGCGACGGCGCTGGGGAACTTCGCGGTCTCGTCGGTGTTGCCGGCCTCTCCGTTCGCGCCGAAGTAGACCGAGCCGTCCGAGACGACCTCGTGGATCACCTTGCCGCTGCGGTCGTTGACGATGTCGCTGGTGTCGCGGACGGCCCGCAGGTGGTCCTCGATCGAGGAGAACTGCCCGGCCGCCACGGTCGCGTAGGCGGTGTACTCCCCGTCGGTGCCGAACAGCCACGGGTAGTCCGGCCAGCCCGCGCCGAGCCAGCGCGCCTTGGCGACGGTGCCCTTGGGCGCCGGGAACTCCTTGCCCTCGTGGGTGACCCGCAGCTGCAGGTCGCGGGCCTCCTGCACGGAGTCGGCGAGGTTCTGCTTGCTCCACTCGACGCTCTGCTGCAGGAGCCGGTCGCCGGGCAGGTCGACGACGGTGTTCGCGGCGACCGCGCGCCGTGCGGCGACCTTGCGGGCGAGCAGCGCGGCCGGGTCGCGCAGCGCGGTGCGCAGCGCCCCCTGAGCCTCGGAGACGCCGTGGTCGGAACCGGCGACCGCGATCCACACGGTGGCCTTGCCGCCCGCCGGGACCGTCACGTCGTACGAGAGCCGCCCGCCGGCGCCCTTGCCGAACGCCGTGTCGTCGCAGCGCTTGGGCTGGTCGCCGCTCGCGGGGCAGACGACGGCCGGGTCCTGCGGTCCCCGGTGGTCGGAACCGAGTTGGTGCGCGACCGGGGTGCGGTCGGCGGCCACGAGCGCGGCGTAGTCGTGCCGGGGCGCGTTCGGCACGTTCGGGGTGCCCTGCTCGCGGAAGGTCAGCGCGCCGTTCTCGTACGCGCCGGTGTCCGGGAGGTTGTTCGCCTGCTGGTCGGGCGCCGTCCAGCCCCACGGGTAGGCGGTCATCAGCTCCGAGTGCGCGTCGACGTCGAGCCGTACGGTGCGGCGGGACGCGGAGCTGAGGGTGATGCCGATGAGCCCGGCCCGTACGCCGTCGGGCGCGACATCCGTGCGCTCGGCGCGCACGCCGTCCGCCGCGCTGTAGGCGATGCGGGTGTAGCCGTGCCCGGCGGTGAACCGCTCGGCCGCGGCCTGCTTGCCGAGCCACGCCCCGTCCAGGCCGAACCAGACGCCGTCGAGGAGTTTCAGCGGCGGGGTCCAGAGCCCGCCCATCTCTCCGCTCGTGTGCCAGCCCGCCGCCGGGTAGAGCCCGTCCTCGGTGGACATCGAGTAGAACCGGTCCCCGATGACGACCGACCGCCGGTCCGGCAGCCGGGTCGTCTCCGACAGTTCGGCCGGGACGGCCGCCGCGCCGGTACTCGTCGCCGCGCGGACCGGGGCGGGCCGCGCCGCGACGGTCCCGGCGATCAGGGCCAGTGCGGCGGCGGCAGTGGAGACGGGTCGTAGGACGCGTCTTCTCATCAGCATCACCTCTCTCGACGACCCCCGAGACGTGCATGGGATCCGGCGCGGTCGTGGCCGGACGACCGTGCCGGTGGGCCGCCCGCCGCTCTGGAGGCCTCCGATCGGCGACCCCGTGCCGGCAGGCGGCGCGGCCCGGTCTGGAGCGGACCGCCGTACGGACGGCGGCCCGCTGATCTGGCGGCCGCCGGTCGACGGCGGCCTGTTTCGGTGGGCGGCACGATCCGGTCCGGAGCGGACCGCCGTGCCGGCGGACGGTGGCCCGCCGAGGTGCCGTCGGCCGGCGGCGCCTCGGCGGGCCGCGGGCTCAGTCGGAGACGGCCAGCCAGGCGGCCGTGTCCGTGGGCAGCAGGCCGCCGTCGAGCGGGCCGCTGGCCAGCAGCACCTCGGCGTCGGCGGACAGCTGGTACGGAGTGCCGGACAGGTTGACGACGCAGGCGAAGCCCGGCGTGCGGGTGAACCGCAGCACACCCTCCGAAGCGTCGTCGTCCCAGGTCAGGCCGCCGTCGCCCAGGGCCGCGTGCTCGTGCCGGATCCGCAGCGCGGAACGGTAGAGCTCGAGCATGGACGCCGGGTCGCCGGCCTCCGCCTCGGCGGTGTAGCCCTTCCAGGACTCCGGCTGCGGGAGCCACGGCGTACTGCCGTCAGGTCCGAATCCGTACGGCTCGGTGTCACCGGACCACGGAATCGGCACCCGGCAGCCGTCACGGCCACGGGACGTGTGGCCGGAACGTTCCCACACCGGGTCCTGCAACGCGGACTCGGGCAGATCCTCGACCTCCGGGAGGCCGAGCTCCTCGCCCTGGTAGACGTACGCGCCGCCGGGCAGCGCCAGCATGAGCAGCGCGGCGGCGCGGGCCCGGCGGGTGCCGAGCTCGAGGTCGACGGGCTCCTCGACGTCGCCCTGCGGACCGCGCCCGCCGGTGTCGCTCCGGCCGTACCGCGTGACGTGGCGGACCACGTCGTGGTTGGACAGCACCCAGGTGGCCGGGGCGTCCTCCAGGGCGAAGGCGGCCAGGCTCTCGTCGATGACGGAGCGCAGGTTCGCCGCGTCCCAGGAGGCGCGCAGGTAGTCGAAGTTGAAGGCGGTCTGCAGCTCGTCGGGGCGGAGGTAGCGCGCCAGCCGCTCCGGGGTCGCCACCCACGCCTCGGCCACGAACGTGCGGTCGCCGTCGTAACGGTCGGCCACCCGCCGCCAGCCGCGGTAGATCTCGTGGACCCCGTCGCGGTCCCAGTGCGGGTGGTCGAGCCGCATGCTCGGCTCGAGGACGTCCTCGCCCTCGCCGCCGAGGTCCGGCAGGCCGTCCTGCTTGATCAGGCCGTGCGCGACGTCGATGCGGAACCCGTCGACGCCGCGGTCGAACCAGAACGCCAGCACCCGTTCGAACTCCGCGCGGACCTCGGGGTTCTCCCAGTTCAGGTCCGGCTGTTCGGGGGCGAACAGGTGGAGGTACCACTCTCCGTCCGGCACCCGGGTCCAGGCGGCGCCGCCGAACGTGCTTCGCCAGTCGTTCGGCGGCAGTTCGCCGTCGGCCCCGCGACCGGTCCGGAAGACGTACCGGTCGCGTTCGGGGCTGCCCGGGCCGGCCGCGAGCGCGGCCTGGAACCACGTGTGCCGGTCGGAGGTGTGGTTGGGGACGATATCGATGATCACCTTGAGGCCGTGGTCGTGCGCGTCACGGATCAGGGCGTCCGCGTCGGCCAGGGTGCCGAACATCGGCTCGATATCGGTGTAGTCCGCCACGTCGTACCCGCCGTCGGCCATCGGCGACGGGTACCACGGCGTGATCCAGACGGCGTCGACGCCGAGGTCGCGCAGGTACGGCAACCGGGACCGAATGCCGGCGATGTCACCGATCCCGTCACCGTTCGCGTCGGCGAAGCTGCGAATGTAGATCTGGTAGATGACGGCGCTGCGCCACCAGGGGGCGTTGACGTGCACGGTTTCCCTTCGGGGGGTGGGGGACGGCGTCGCGTTCCCTTCGGGGTGGGGGGACGGCGTCGCGCTACTTCACGCCGCCGGAGGTGAGACCGGCGATGATGCGGCGCTGGAGGATCAGCACGACGATGACGAGCGGCACGGTGACGAGCACGCCGGCCGCCATCTGCGTGCCGAACGGCTGGTCGAACCCGTACGCTCCGGTGAACTTGGAGATCGACACGGTGGCCGTCTGCATCTCCTTCTTGTTCACCATGCTCAGCGCGATCATGAACTCGTTCCACGCGGCGATGAACGCGATGATCGCGGTGGTGAACACGCCCGGCGCCGCGAGCGGCACGATGATCTTCCGGAAGGCCTGGCCGCGGGTGCAGCCGTCGACCATCGCCGCGTACTCCAGCTCGAACGGCATCTGCCGGAAGAACGCGTTGAGGTTCCACACCGCCAGCGGCAGCACGAACGACAGGTTCGGGATGATCATCGACTGGTAGCTGTTGATCCACCCGATGTTCGTGAACAGGTGCAGCAGCGGGACGATCAGGGAGATCGTCGGGAACATCGACGTCGCGACGATGACGCCGAGCACGAGGTTCTTGAAGCGGAAGTCCAGGCGGGCGAGCGCGTACGCGGTGAAGGTGCCGACGACCAGCGTCAGCACCGTCGTCGTGCCCGCCACGATCAGGCTGTTCAGCAGCGCCCGCTGGAACCCCACGTCGTGCTTGAACACCGCTGTGAAGTTCTTGATCGAGAACGGCGCGGGGATCGGCGAGTTGCTGAACTGGTCCTCCGGCCGGCGGAAGGCCGAGACGACCATCCAGTAGAACGGCGCCAGGCAGTAGAGCGCCACGACGGCCATGCCGACGTACGAGAGCACCTGCCGCGGGCTGACGCCTCGGCGCCCGGCGGACCCGGACTTGGCGGTGGAAATGGCGGTCATGCCGTTACCTCCTGGGCGGCCCGCGCGCGCTTCTTGGCGCGCTTGGAGGCTCCGGACTTACGCGACCGTGCCTCGCCGATGATGTCGGCGCCGAGCAGCTTCACGAAGACGTACGCGGCGACCGCGACGTAGACGAACAGGATCGTGGCCATGGCGGCCGCGGGACCGTACCGGAGGTTGTTCGCCTCGTCGTAGGCGAGCATGGACAGGGTGTTCACCGAGTCCTTGTGCGCGCCGATGAGGATGAACGGCAGGTCGAACATCCGCAGCACGTCGAGCAGCCGGAACAGGATGGCGACGAGCAGCACCGGCTTGATCAGCGGCAGGGTGATCTTGACGAACGTGCGCCACGCGCTGGCGCCGTCCACCTTGGCGGCCTCGTAGACCTCGGCGGGGATCAGCTGGAGCCCGGCGAGGGCGAGCAGACCGACGAACGGCGCGGTCTTCCACGTGTCGGCGATGATGACGGCGACCTTCGCGTGGAAGCCCTCGGTGGTCCACAGCACCTGCTGGCCGATGATCGCGTTGGCCACGCCGTCGGCCTGGAAGACCCAGCGCCACAGCAGCGCGGACACCGCCGTCGGGATCGCCCAGGGCACGAGGATGCTCGCCCGGACGAAGGCCCGGCCGCGGAACGCCCGGTGCATGATCAGCGCCATCGCGATGCCGAGCGCGACCTCGATGATCACGCTGGTGACGGTGAAGAACGTGGTGTTCCAGAACGCGTTCCAGAAGGCGTCGGACTTCACGCCGGTGAAGATGTCGGTGTAGTTCTTGAGGCCGACGAACTTGTCGCCCTTGACGACGAAGCCGTTGGCGTCCAGGCCCTGGCTCTTCTGGTAAAGCGACTCGCGGAGCGCCGCGATGATGGGGTAGCCGACGACCAGGGCGAGAACCAGGAAGGTCGGCGAGAGCAGCACGGCGGCCAGGCGACCCGAGCCCTGGACGTCTTGCTTCTTCTTTACCGGCGCCGCGGCTGACGGCACGGCGGTCGTAGTTGTCATGGAGCCCTCCTCGGGCCCGTGGCGGGACGGCGGGCGTCCCGCCACGGGCGTACGGCTACGGCGTGATGAGCTGTCCGAGCTTGGTCTGCAGGTCGGCCAGCGCCTGGTCGGTGGTCGACTTGCCGGTGAGGGCCGAGTAGGCGGCCTCCTGGATCGCGGTGGTCACGTCGTTGTACCGCACGGCCTGCGGCCGGGGCTTGGCGTTCTGCAGGGACGCCTTGAGGGTCGTCAGGTAGGGGAACTTCTTCTGCAGCTCCGGGTCGTCGTACAGCGAGGCCAGGGTCGGGGCCTCGGAGGACGCGATGAGGTTGGCCCGCTCGGTCTGCTCGCTGGTGAGGTACTTGATGAAGTCCAGCGCGGTGGCCTTGTTCGGGGCGAACTGGGAGATCGCCAGGTTGTGGCCGCCGAGGGTCGGCGCGCCCGGGCCGCTCAGACCCGGCAGCGGGGCGACGGCGAACTTGTCGGCGACCTTGGAGTCACCCTTCTTGTTCGACAGGGCGTACGCGTACGGCCACTGACGGTAGAAGAGCAGGTTGCCCTTCTCGAAGGCGCGGCGGGACTCCTCCTCCTTGTAGCTGATGGCCTCCTTGGGGATCATTCCGCTCTTGAAGCCGTTGACCAGGAAGTTCAGGCCCTCCTTGGCCTGCGGGGTGTTGACGTTCGGCTTGCCGTCGTCGCCGACGACCACGCCGCCCGCGCTCTCGACCGCCTCGGAGAAGTTGACGGTCAGGCCCTCGTACTTCTCGAACTGGCCGGCGTAGCAGTTGACGCCCTTGACCTTGGCGCAGTCCTGCTGCATCTCGGCCCAGGTCTTCGGCGGCGCCGTGATGCCCGCCTTGTCCAGCAGGTCCTTGCGGTAGTACAGCAGACCGGAGTCGGTCTTCCACGGCGCGGCGTACAGGTTGTTCCGGTACTCGCCGGTCTTGGTCGCCGACGGGAGGAACTTGGTCAGGTCGAACTGGGTCTTCGGCAGCTGCGCGATCCACTGGTTGGCCGCGAACTCCGCCGTCCACACGACGTCGAGGTTCAGAACGCTGTACGCGTTGGACTTGGTCTGGGCGTTCTGCACCATCTGCTGCCGCTGCGCGTCCGCGTCCTCGGGCAGCTCGATGATCCGGGCCTGCTCCTTCGGGTGCTGCTGGTTCCAGGTGTTGACCAGGTTCTGCAGGTTGCCCGACGTGTCCTTACCGGTCGCGAGCGTGATCGGCCCACGGCCGCTCAGCGCGCCGCCCTTGCTGGAATCGGTCTTGTTGTCGCTGCCGCCGCTGCTGCACGCTGCGGCCATCATCGCGACGCTCGCCGCGACGATCGTCCAGCGAGTCATTCTGGATATGGATGCCACCTTTACTCCATCCTCGGGGTTCTTCAACTACAGGTGCCGGATGCCGGCCTTCGTCACTCCCGTGCCACGAGTTCTGGACGCAACATCACCCCCTCGGGCGGGGAGTCGCCGCCCTGGACCCGGGCCTTGAGCAGGCCGACGACGCGGCGCGCGACCTCGTCGAGCGGCTGCCGGATGCTCGACATCCGGGGCGAGATCAACGTTGCGGCCGGTGAGTCGTCGAAGCCCACGACCTCGACCCGCGGGCGGCCGTCCGTGTCCAGGCCGCCGGCGAGCCTGGCGCCGACCGCGTGGGTGTCGCTGCCGCACACGAAGGCGGTCGGCGGCGCGGGCATCGTCAGGAGCCGCCCGGCCGCCTCAGCGGCGACGGCGACGCCTTCGGCGCACACGCCGATCAGGCCGTCGGCCGGCAGGTCGTGCCGTTCCATGGCCCGCAGCCAGCCCTTCCGCCGCTCGTCGCCGAACCCGGTGCCTTCCGGCCAGCCGAGATAGGCGATCCGCCGGTGCCCGCGCGCGGCGAGGTGGTCGACGCCCTGCTCGATGCCGTACGCGCCGTCGACGTCCACCCAGGTGTACGGTCCGTCCTCCTGTCCCCAGGGCCGGCCGAAGCAGACGAAGGGGATGCGGCGCTCGGCGAACCACGGCAGCCGCCGGTCCTTTGCCGAGACGTCCGCCAGCACGAAGCCGTCGACCGTGCCGGTGCGGATCAGGTCCTCGTACACGGCGAGTTCCTCGTCCACGGCCGTCGGGGCGAACAGCAGGAGGTGGTAGCCGGCCGCCCCGGCCGCCGACGTGAGGGCGTAGAGGAAGCGGTCGAGGAAGTTGCTCACGCCGATCGGCGCGGCGATCTTCAGGCCGATGCACCGGCTGGCGCGCTCGCGCAGGTTCTGCGCGGCGCGGTTCGGCCGGTAGCCGAGCTTCTCGATAGCCTGTCGTACCCGCTCGGCGGTCTCGGGCGCCACCCGCCCCGGAGCGTTGAGCACGTTCGAGACGGTCTGGCGCGAGACGCCGGCGGCCGCGGCGACATCGGAGATCGTCACTCCGTTCGCGTTTCGGCCGCTCATGCCTCTCCCTCGCGTTCGGTTTCGGAAGTTCCGTCACAACCGGGGCGATTTGATCGTTCAAATTGCCACCGCGCGAGAAGTCATGTCAACCACATGTCGCACACGTTTCCAGCTTGTTACATCGGCGTGTCGGGAGCGAGTCCTGGCTGCTCCGCGTCCCCTGGACAGGACGATGCCACGTACGGAGCGCCTCCGGGAAGAGGTTTGAGATTCCCTTGAGGTGATCGCTTCGGGGGAACATCGGGGCGGACCCGGGTCGTTGGCGTATTGAGGATCGACCGATGAGGGGGGATGTGGTGTCCGCGGCGTCGGACCCTTCCAGTCCTGGGCCGGGGGCACCGCGATGGTGAGCGCCCTGGCCGGCGTCGTCGCCATCCTGGCGCTGACGGCCGCGACCGGTTACTTCGTGGCCCAGGAGTTCGCCTTCGTCTCCGCCGACCGGGCCGCGCTCAGCGCGGAGGCCGAGCACGGCGACAAGCGGGCCCGGCGGGCCCTGACCGTGATGGGCCGGCTCTCCTTCATGCTGTCGGGCGCGCAGCTGGGCATCACGATCACCGCCCTGGTCGTCGGATTCATCGCCGAGCCGGCCATGTCCGCGCTCATCGCCCCGGCGCTGGGGCACCTGGGCCTGTCCGCCGGCGAGGCCGAGGGCGTCGCGGTCGTCGCCGGGTTCCTGCTGGCGACCGTGATCCAGATGGTGCTCGGCGAGCTGCTGCCCAAGAACCTGTCGCTGGCCCGGGCCGAACCCGTCGCCAAGGCGCTGGCCGCCTCGACGCTTGCCTACCTGGCCATGGCCGGCCCGGTGATCCGGATGTTCGACACCGCCGCGGCCCGGCTCGTGCGGTTGTTCGGGGTCGAGCCGGTGGAGGAGCTGCACCACGGGGCGACCCTGGAGGAGCTCGGCGACATCATCGGCGAGTCCCGGCGCGCGGGTCGCCTGCCGCCGGACCTGTCCGACCTGCTCCAGCGCGCGCTGACCTTCCGGGAGCGCACCGCGGCCGAGGTCATGGTGCCCCGCCCGGACGTCGTCGCCGTCCCGCGGACCACGACCGTGGCGGAGCTGACCGACCTCGTCGCCCGCGCCGGCCACACCGACTATCCGGTCTGGGGAGGCGACATCGACGACGTCATCGGCGTCGTCGGCGTCCGCGAGCTCGCCGCCCTCGACGAGGACGACGGGCCGGACCGCCGGGTGGAGACCGTGATGCGCCCGGCGCTGCTCGTCCCGGGCACGCTCGAGGTCCACGAGGTGACGGCACGGATGCGCGAGGCCCGTCAGGAGTTCGCCGCCGTCGTCGACGAGTACGGCGGCCTGGCCGGGATCCTCACCTTCGAGGACATCGCCGAGGAGCTCGTGGGCGAGATCGCCGACGAGAACGACGCCGCGGAGGCGGACCCGACGCGCGGCGAGGGGGTCTGGGTGCTGAACGCCGCGACGCGGATCGCGCAGGTCCGCGACGTGACGGGGCTGGCACTGCCCGCCGACGTCGCGTACGACAGCCTCAGCGGACTGGTCATGACCCACCTCCACCGGCTGCCGCGCGCCGGCGACCGGATCGAGGTCGAACTCGACCCCGAGTACGGTCCGCCAGGACACGCCGAGATCGAGGTCCTCGCGGTGCGCCGCCGCGTCGCCCGGACCGTACGGCTGCGGGCCCTTCCGCTCGCCACCGCCGCGCCCGACGGGGAGGTCTCATGGACCCGCTGACCTCCGCGCTGGTCACGCTCCTGCTGCTGGCCGGCAACGCCTTCTTCGTCGCCTCGGAGTTCGCCCTCGTCGCCGCGAAGCGACCCCGGCTCGAGCGGGCCGCCGCGCGCGGCGGTACGGCGGCGCGGGCGGCCGTCGCCGGGATCGACGAGCTGTCGCTGATGCTGGCCGGGGCGCAGCTGGGCATCACGATGTGCTCCCTGGGACTGGGCGTCGTCACCGAACCGGCCTTCGAGACCCTGCTCGACGCGCCGCTGGCGGCCGCCCGGGTTCCCGAGGCCGCCGGGCACGCGGTGGCGTTCACGCTGGCGCTGGGCGTGGTGACGTTCCTGCACATGGTCGCCGGCGAGATGGCGCCGAAGTCCTGGGCGATCGCGCACCCGGAGCGCTCCGCACTGCTCCTCGCGGTCCCGTTCCGCGGGTTCGCGCGGCTGTCGCGGCCCCTGCTGGCCGCGCTCAACGGGATGACCAACGGCCTGCTCCGGCTCGCCGGCGTACGGCCGCGGGAGGAGTCGGAGACCCCGGCCGACCCGCAGCGGCTGTCCCACCTGATCGGCGAGTCGCGTCGGCTGGGGCTGATCGACCACGCCGAGCACGACCTGCTGGGCCGGGCCATCACCACGCGGCACGCGGGCATCGACCACCTGGTCGTGCCCGCCGAGCGGGTGACGGTGGTCCCCGCCGACGCCGCCCCCGAGGAGATCCGGCGGGCGTCCGCGGCGAGCGGCCACACCCGGCTGCTCGTACGGGACGGCAGGGCCGGGATCCTCGGCCTGCTGCACGTACGCGACGCCCTCCCCCGTACGGCCGACGGCCGGACCGCCGCGGACATGACCTATCCGCTCCCCACACTGGCTCCGGGCACCACCGTGCTGGCCGCCGTGAGCGGGCTGCGAAAGGCGCGGGCCCAGCTCGCCCTCGTCGCGACCTCCGACGACCCGTTCCTCGGCATCGTCAGCCTCGACGATCTGCTCAGCGAGCTGCTCGCCGGCAATCCGCACTGAGAACAGGCGTCGGTCCTCAGCCCTTCCAGCGCAGGCAGTGGAACGCCTCGGCCAGCGGCTCGCCGCACTGCGCTCCGCGGACCGCAGCGAGCGCACGGAGCGCCTCCTCCGACCGCGTGTGCGGGTGCGTGCGCCACTGGCTCGGGTAGCGACGGAGCCCCTCGATCTTGCGATCGAGATCGACCGGCTCGACGACGACGTAGAAGTCCCGGGGCGAGGCCGTCTCGCCGCTCCAGCCGTCGGCCACCTCCTCGTACATGAGGATCAGGTCCGGCTGGTGACGATCCCGCCGGGGGCCCGGTCGCAGCGCGGTTATCGCCGCGGCGGCGACTGCCCGGTGGTCCTGGTTGTAGCTGCTGAGCTCGGGGATCAGGACGACGGACGGACGGATCCGGGAGACGGCGAGCGGGCCGTCGCGCTCGATGAGGTCGATCAGACGCTGCTGGGGCAGCCGGTCGAGCCTGAGGTGGAACTCATCGCCCGGCAGTGCGAGGTGGTGACCGTCCAGGTCGGCGTACTTCGCGACGTCGTCGACCTCCCGTTCGCGTTCGCGGCCGGTCGAGCGGCCGGTCCGCGAGATGTCACGCGTGTCCCCCACGGTGACGAAGAGGACGAACACCTGACCCCCGGCACGTTTCACCCGGCTCATGAGCGCGCCGCAGCCCAGGAGCTCGTCATCGGGATGGGGAGCGACCACGAGGAGCCGCTGGTCCGCCCAGTCGATGGTCATGTGCGACTCGCTCTTCGCCAGGGTCTGAGGATCATCTCGTCGCCATCACGGCGACCATTTCCTTCGAGACGAGCATCTCACCGTTCGCCGGGCAGTAGGCCTTGAGGTCGTCGAGCGAGTAACCCTCGCGTTCGGCGATCTCCTCATAGAGGAGGGTCGAACAGAAGTAGCGAAGAAACTCCTCCCGATCTGGAAAAGTGAGGACTGAATTGAGCACTTCTGCCCGGATCCGACCGAAGATCTGAAGCGAACGCGGCAGGAACTCCTTGACGATGCGCTCCGTGCGCCGCAGCGTCTTGTCGTCGACCCGGCGACCGGTCACCTTCTCGTTGAACGCGTACAGCTCCATGACGTTGCCCGGAGTAGGACCGATCATCACCAACTCGCCCCCGGACACCAGCACCCGGTGCAACTCGCGCAGCGTGAAGTCGGCGTCCCGGGCGTTGTAGATCGAGAAGTTCGCCATGCACAGGTCGAAGGACCCGTCGGCGAACGGCAGCCCGTCGTCCATCGACCCGATGTGCAGGGCGAGGTTGTCGGCGTCCGGATGGCGCCGGCTCGCCCGCTCGATCAGTCCGCCGTCGCGGTCGATCCCGGTCACGGTGCCGTCCTCGCCGACGTGCCGCAGGAAGAGGCCGAGGTGGTTGCCGTCCCCGCACCCGAGGTCGAGGACGTGACGCGGCCGGCTCCGGGCGAGGAAGGCGTCGATCCAATCGCCGATCTCGAAGTTCCCGAAGAGTTTGTGGGCGCGGATGCGGCTCGCGAGACGGTCTTGGGTCTCCTGGTAACTGATGTCCATCCTCGGCGTCACCTCGCGTGAGAAAACCGATCGGTCGGCACCGATGCTATTCGAGCGCGCCGGAGGAACCGGTCAAGAACCACTGCTCAGCGGGTCCGCGAGGAAAGCGCTTATTGTCGCCGGTCGTCGATGTGCAGCAGCCGCCTCAAACCCGGCTGCGTCCCCATTTCTGTGGGGAAATCATCGTTTTCTGACTGCTTTTTCTCCGCGTCGTGAACGACGCGGAGCCTCGGTGCGGAGAGGGAGCGGTGGCGGCCGGGATGAGCCGCCGCCTGCGAGTCCGCCGGCTTGAGGACGGACGCGGGCTCCGGCGCGCCCGCCCGGGCCGCGTACACCGGGACGTTCAACAGGAGCCTGATCAGCCCGGCGCCCCCGACGGCCGCCGCCGCGAGCATGGCGAGCCCGGGCAACCGCGCGGCGGCCACGCCGACCCCGCACAGCCCCGCCACGGCCGCGACGGCGAACAGGGCCAGGCCGACCTGACGGACGGTGAGCCCCATCGCCTTCAAGCGGTGGGACACGTGGTCGGTGCCGGCCGTGAAACAGGACAGCCCGGCGCGGGGACGCGCGATCATCACCAGACAGGTGTCGACGGTGGCGACGAACGTGAACAGGAAGAGCTCCGCCAGCCTCGCCGTAGTGCCGCCGGGCACCCGGACCATGACGGCGGCGGCCGCCAGGACGAAGCCGATGAACAGCGAGCCGGCGTCGCCCATGAACATCCGGGCGGGCGCCCAGTTGTGCACGAGGAATCCCAGGCACGCCGCCGACAGTGACATCAGCAGCAAGGCCAGGCCGCTCTGGCCCCCCAGGTAGGCCGCCGCGCCGATGAGCCAGGCACTGCCGACGGCGACCGCCGCGGCCGCACCGTCCATGTTGTCCAGGAGGTTGAAGGAGTTGGCGAGCACGACGATCCACACCGCCGTCACGACGGGGTCCAGCCAGTGCCCGAAGAGGCCGATGCGTCCCCCGGCCAGGACCACCGCCGTGGCGGCGCCACCCTCCACGACCAGCCGGAACGCCGGGTGAGTCGGCCGCAGATCGTCGAACAGGCCGACGAGGGCGACGACGACGCCGGCGAGGACGACGACCGCGATCCGCCGATCCCAGTGGGAGATCGCCACCGTGCCCGCGGCCAGCGCGCCCACGGCGATCGCGACGCCGCCGAGGTACGGGGTCGGCCGCGTGTGCGCCTTGCGCACGTCCGGCCGGTCGGTGAGGCCGTGCCGCAGGGCGTACCGGCCGAGCGCCACGCTCAGCACGTCGGCCAGCACGAGCGCCGCGAGGGCCGCACCGGCCGCCCTCAGCCACGGCGGCACGGCCACCGGCCTTCGAGAACGGATCTCCTGGTGCGGGGCATGGCACGCCTCCCGGGCTCCGACGACGGCCACGTGACCGGGCGTCACCCGTCCGTGACCATTCCGAAGATCAGGCTAGAGACCGTTGATCAAAACCAGGGTCGTCCCACCGACATGATCGAAGAAAGTGGCCGCGCGAAAAGCCCCTTTTCCGGACGGGACGGTACCGCTCGGTCCAGAGTTTAAGCAGGTCGGCACCGGCAATGTCGCAATAGGCACATACGGGGAGACACCAGGGGGAAGGAACGCGCGATGACTCAGCGACCTGAGACGATGCCGGAGAAGGACGCGATCGACCTGCTCATCCACCAGCACCAGGAGATCCGCCGCCTCTTCGAAGAGGTCGACAAGAGCACAGGCCATGCCCGTGAGGAGGCGTTCGAGAAGCTCTGCCGCTTCCTGGCCGTGCACGAGACCGCCGAGGAGGAGGTCGTCCACCCATTGGCCCGCCGGGTCATCCCGGACGGCGACCAGATCATCGACGCCCGGCTGCAGGAGGAGAACGAGGGTAAGCGGGTCCTGCAGGCCCTGGAGAAGATGGGCACCTCGGCGGCCGGCTTCGAACCGCTGTTCACCGAATTCCGCAAGTCCGTCATCGACCACGCCGAGCACGAGGAACGCGAGGAGTTCACCCGGCTGCGGGAGATGGGCGGCCCGGAACTGCGCGGCCTCGCCGCGGCGATCAAGGCGGCGGAGGCGACGGCGCCCACCCACCCGCACCCGGGCGTGGAGTCCGCCACCAAGAACATCCTGATCGGCACGTTCGCCGCCGCCGCCGACCGGACCCGCGACGTGGTCCGCAGGGCGCTCGGCCGCGACAAGCGATGACAGCACCGGCCCGGCCCGCGACCGGCGCAAGCCGGCCGCGGGCCGGTGACGCGGGCCGATGACGCGAGCCGATGACGCGAGCCGGACCGTGAGTGATCCACTCTGCTTCCGCCGCATCGATTTGCGGGTGACCGCCTCTCGCCGACGCCGACCTGATCCACCTCGTACGGCCCGCCGGCCCCAGGGCTCCTGCCCTGATCCACCTGGCTACCGCCGAGCCGGTCGGCGGGTGACCGCCGCTCGCCAGCCCGGTCCGCAGGTGACGTACGCCGGTGACGATACGACGGCCGGCAAGGAGCGTGGCCTCGTGACGATGTCGCCGGTCCGGTGGGGTGCACCCCGGATTCGGCCGAATGGGGGCGCTGAACGATTGTTTACTGTTTGTGCTCTTGACGCTACAGTCTGTTACCGGCACAGTTGAAAGAGACCGCGCATTGCGGTCGATTCGGAATGCGATGGCGCATTTATCGTCAGTCGCGGCGCGGTCGCCTGTGGGCGGCCGGGTGCGAACGGCGGCCCCGGGTCAGGTGATTCCGGGTGGGCGATCGGGAGCCGATCCCGATCGCCCGTCACGGGCAGGGCCCGCGCCCCGGCAGAACCCGGGGCGATCAGGAGCCGGGGCGATCAGGAGCCGACGGCGAAGTGGACCTGGATGCGCGTGCCGTCGGCCGTACGGGACGTACGGACAAGGTCGGAGATCTGGTTGACCAGCAGTAGGCCGCGTCCACCATGAACGGCCGGGCCGACCGAGTGTCGCCCGGCCAGCGGGTCGCGAAGCCGCCGACCTGGGGCCGGAGCCAGCGGACGTGGCGACCCTCGACGCCCCTCCGCCACCGGCAGACCGCCAGCAGAGCCCCGTCCGCGACCTGCGGACCGCCGGTGGAGCCCCGTCCGCGGGTCGCGCGTCATGCCGTCGGCCCGCGGATCGGGGCGGCGGTTGCCGGTAGGGTCCTGATGAGGTGTGTCGTCACGGTAGATGGGAGGAGGGCGACGGTGTCGGGCGAGCGGATGCGCCGGTGGGTTCCGGCGGTCTTGGTCTCGCTGCTGCTGTTGCTCGGTGCCGGCCGCGTATTCGACGGCACCTCCGCTTCGTCTCCGGGCGTCCATCCCCTGACCTCCACAGTGGCGGCCGCGCCGGCCACGGGCGCCGCCGGTGCCGCCGAGCACGGCCGGCACCAGCCCCGGCTCGGCGAGCATCGGCAGGCCGACAAGGCACCTCTGAGGGCGGCCGACCCGAAGGGCACGTCGATCGCGGCGGGGCTGCCCGTCTGGTGGCGAGGGCCGCACCGGGCCTCCTCCCGTACGCCGTCGGGTGACCGGCCGGCGCGGGGCGGCCGGGCGCCTCCGATCTCTGTCCTTTCCGCGTCGGCGTAATCGGGCAGCCTCGACAACGGGCCGCCGGTCGCCGTCGCTTATCCGGGTGTCCGTTCCCCGGAACACGGGCGTTCCCGCCGCGTGACGGTGCGCCCGTCCTCGACCATGCCCCGTCCGCGGGCCGGCGCGCCATGACACCGACGCGCCCATACCGCCGGTGCGCCATGCCACGCGCCGATGCCGCTGGTGCGCCATGCCGCCGCCGGCTCGCGGACCGCCGGTGTCTCGCGCCGGCGTTCTACGTGGAGAAACGACAGTGACCTACCTTTTCGTCGCCATCGCCGTCCTCGTCCTCGGCGGTGCGCTGCTGTTCGGTGCGATGTTCCGCCGCGACGACACGCGTCTCGGTCTGCCGGCCCTGGCGGTGATGATCGCCGCGAATGTGCTGGCAATGGTCTACGCGGCCTACGACCAGTGAGATCCCGTACCGAACGACGAGCCTGAAAGGACTCTCGTGGAGATCGAACGCACCTCCTTGCCGGGTATCGGCCTGCAGCACGTGTTCATGACGGCCCGCGGCCGGCGCGTCGGGATCGTGTCCCACCACAGCGGCCGCCGCGACGTGGTCATCTTCGACCGGGACGACCCCGACAGCGCCGCCACGACGATCGTGCTGACCGCTGAGGAGGCCGGCGCGGCCGGCGAACTCCTCGGCACCGCGCGTGTCGTCGAGCGGCTGACCGAACTGCACCGCCAGGTCGAGGGCCTGGTCAGTGAGCAGGTCCCGATCATCGCCGGTTCGCCCTATGACGGGCGGCCGCTCGGCGACACCCGGGCCCGCACGCGGACCGGCGCGTCGATCGTGGCCGTCGTCCGCGGCGGCGACGTGGTCGCGAGCCCGCGCCCGGACTTCGTCTTCCGGGCGGGCGACATCGTCCTGGTGGTCGGCACCGCCGACGGCACCGCGGCCGTCGCCGCGCTGCTGGGCACGGGGTAGCCGCCCATGCACTCGGCCATTCAACTGATCGAACTCGGTGCCATCATCCTGGGCCTCGGGCTGCTCGGCGCGGTCGCGGTCCGGTTCTCCGTGTCGCCGATCCCGCTGTACCTGCTGGCCGGCCTCGCGTTCGGATCCGGTGGCGTGCTTCCGCTGACGACCAGCGAGGAGTTCGTCTCGGTCGGCGCCGAGGTCGGCGTGATCCTCCTGCTGTTCACCCTCGGCCTGGAGTACACCGCCGATGAGCTGGTGACCACTCTGCGGACCTCCGCACCCGTGGGGCTGTCCGACCTGATCCTGAACGCGACCCCCGGCGTCGCCGCCGCTCTGCTGCTGGGGTGGGGCCCGGTGGCGGCGGTGGCGCTGGGCGGCATCACGTACGTCACGTCCTCAGGGATCACCGCGAAGGTGATGGGCGACCTGGGCCGGCTGGGGAACCGCGAGACGCCCAGCGTGCTGTCGGTGCTGGTCTTCGAGGACCTGGCGATGGCCGCGTACCTGCCGATCCTCACGGCGCTGCTCGCGGGGGCGGGGCTGCTCGGCGGCGGGCTCGCCCTGCTCGCCGCCGGGGCGACCATCAGCGTGATCCTGTTCGTCGCGCTGCGGCACGGCGGGATCGTGCAGCGCTTCGTCGCGAGCCCCAGCCGTGAGGTGCTCCTGCTGAAGGTGCTGGGCCTGACCGTCCTGGTCGCGGGGCTCGCCCAGCAGCTGCAGGTGTCGGCCGCCGTGGGGGCGTTCCTTGTCGGCATCGCGCTGTCCGGACCGCTCGCCCATGACGCCCGGCAGCTGCTCAGTCCGCTCCGGGACCTGTTCGCGGCGGTGTTCTTCGTGTTCTTCGGCCTGCATACCGATCCGGCGGACCTGCCGCCGGTCGCCGGAATCGCCGCAGCACTGGCGATCGCGGGCGTGGCCACCAAGCTCGCGACCGGGTGGGTTGCGGCCCGGCGGGCGGGAGTGGGCCCGGCCGGCCGTCTGCGCGCCGGAACCGCGCTGGTCCCTCGCGGCGAGTTCAGCATCGTCGTCGCGGGCCTGGCGGTCGGCGCGGGGACGAATCCGCGCCTCGGTCCGCTCGCCGCGGCGTACGTGCTGATCCTCGCGATCGCCGGGCCGCTGCTGGCCCGGAGCGCCGACTCCCTCGCCCGTGCCGTCGCCATGGCCGCCGGACGACGGGCCTGACCCCCGATGCCGGCGAGCGGCACGCCCAGGCGCCCGCCCGCCGGCCCCGGCCACGCGGCCATCCGGTCACGCGGTCGCGTGGCCACCCGGTCACACGGTCACCCGGCGACCCGGCCGCGCCGTCACGCCGTCACGCCGTCACGCCGTCACGCGGCGATCGTGGCGTGCATCTCCCAGACGAGGATCTCCGCCGGTTCGGTGGCCGTCACCCGCTGGCCGCCTGTCGCGGTGAACCGCGCCGCGTCGCCGCCGGTCCCTTCCGCCCGCCGTGGACCGCTCGGTGAGCGCCCGACCCGCACGGGTCGGGGGCGGTCACGGGCCGTCCGCCGTGCCGGTGACCTGAAGCTCCGCCACCTGGAGGAACCCCGTGGTGGTGCCGGGCGCCGGGCTCGTCAGGTCGAGCCGGACGCTCGGCGCGGTCACCGGGTCGAAGGTGATCGTGGTCGGCTGGTTCGACCCGTCCGCCCAGTCGATCTTCAGGTTGCGCACCGGGACGTCCCGCCCGCCTCGCCGGTAGGTGACGCCGGTCCCGGCGGGCCGGGCACGCCCGGAGCCGGTGGTGAAGTACGCCTTGATCGTCCCGAACCGGTGGGCTTCCGGCCAGGACACCGAGATCCAGTCGGCGGGGCGTGCCCTGCTGACCGGCGGTAGCAGAGCCGTGGCGGCTTTGGAGTAGTAGTTCGACCAGCCGCCGGACGTCGTGACGCCGTCCAGCATCGCGGCGGGCACCGTGTCGGGAGCGCCCGAGTAGCTCGCGTCCGCGCTGGGACTCAGCTCGGGGGCCATCAGGTTCCGTGGGGCCGTGGTGCTCCCCGGCGTCGTCACGCGCGTGGGGCCTCCGGGCGTGCCGCCGGAGGCCGCGCGCGCCGGCGTGCCCGCCGTTCGGGCGGTGATCGCCTGAGGCATTGCCGTGACCTGGGCGACCTTCGCGGCGGCACGTGCCTGGATCGTCACCGATGCCGGACGCAGGCCGGGCGACGTCGCGGTGAGCGTCACCGGCCCGGCGCGGTCGCCCGCCCGTACGATCGCCAGCGCCTTTCCGGCCCACGCCCGCCTGGTCGGGGCCTTGTAGTTCTCCGCGCTCTCCTGACGCCCGTTGTCCAGGCCCGCCAGGCTCCCTCCGGTGACCGCGAAGTGGATCGCGTTCTCGGCGCCCGGCACGACGACGCCCCGTGCGTCCACCACCTCGGCGGTGACGTACGACAGGGACCGGCCGTCGGCCGTGATGTCCTTCCGGTCCGGAGAGAGACGGACCGTGTACGGCGCCCCGGCGGTCCTCAGCTCGTCGGTGGCCACGACCCTGCCGCCGCTCCGTGCCACGGCGGTCATCCGTCCGGGCGCGAAGGGAACGTCCCAGGTCAGATGGAGTTTGCCCGCGCTGCCGGTGGGGCTGGTGTAGCTGCCCGGGTACGGACCGGAGGTGACGTTCTTGTCGTCGTGGGTGGCCTCGGTCGTCTCGAGGTACGCCCTCCCGTCCGCCGTCGTCTTGTGGTCGAACCTCCGTGTGCCCAGCGACCTGCCGTTCAGGAACAGCTCGACGGTGTCGGCGTTGGAGTAGGCCCACACCTGTACCCGCTCACCCGGTTTGTGGTCGGTCCAGTTCATCGGCAGCAGGTGGACCATCGGATCGTCGGCCCACTGGCTCTTGAACAGGTAGTACATGTCCTTCGGGAAGCCCGCCGTGTCGACGGCCCCGAAGAAGGAGGACTTGACCGGGAAGACGTCGTACGGCGTGGGCTCGCCGATGTAGTCCATGCCGGACCACAGGAACTCACCGGCGAAGAAGCACCGGTCACGGTCCTTCTTCAGCCCGTACTCGCCGCTCATCGTCCAGGACGCGAGGTTGTTGTCGTACGACGAGGTGCCCCGCCGGCCCGGGGTGTAGTTCTCGCCGGTGTTGAGCTGGTCGGGGTCCTGGTAGACGCCGCGCGTCGAGGTCTCCGACGACGACTCGGACTCGAAGAAGAACTTCCCGGGGTACCGCGCGTGCAGCGCGTCCACCGACCCCGCCGTGTTGTAGTTCAGCCCGAGCCCGTCCAGCAGCCCGAGGATCTGGTCCTGCGCCGACCCGGGGGCCGGGACGCTGCGGTACTTGTCGGAGCCCATGACGATCGGGCGGCTGGTGTCGATCGACCGGATGTCCCCGATCAGCCGCTTGGCGATGGGCACGCCGACCGGCGACGTCGAGTCGGGGATCTCGTTGCCGATCGACCACAGGACGACCGCCGGGGAGTTCTTGGCGGCGTTCACCATCTCGGTGATGTCCGCGTCGCTGTCGGCGTCGAAGAAACGCCCGTAGTCGTACGTGACCTTGGGCGTGCGCCAGGTGTCGAACGCCTCGACCATCATCACGATCCCGAGTTCCTCGCAGACCTGCACCATCTCCGGCGACGGCGGGTTGTGCGAGGTGCGGAACGCGTTGACGCCCATGCTCTTCATGAGCCTCATCTGGCGGTACAGCGCGTCCTTCGTGACGGCGGCGCCGAGCGCCCCGCCGTCGTGGTGCAGGTCGACGCCCTTCAGCTTGGTGTACCGGCCGTTGAGGGAGAAGCCCTGGTCCGGGTCGAAGCGGAACCACCGGATCCCGAAGCGGGTCGTCGTGGTGTCGACCGTGCGGCCGGCGACGACCAGATCGGTGCGCAGGGAGTACAGGTAGGGACGGTCGGTCGACCAGAGCGTGGGGTGCTCGACCCGGAGGTCCGCGGTCGCGGTCTCCGGCCGGTCTCCCACGGTGAGGTCCGAGGTCGCCCGCGCCACCGTACGGCCCCCGGCATCCTGGACACGGGAGACGACCGCGACCCGGGCGGTGCCGCCGCCCTCGTCGGCGACGTCGGTCCGGACGTGCACGTTCGCGTACCCGGACCCGATGGTGTGCTCCAGGTCCGGCGTGGTGACGAAGACGCCGTGCCGCTGAACGTGCACCGGGTCGGTCACGGTGAGGTGGACGTCCCGGTAAATCCCGCTGCCGGAGTACCACCGGCTGCTCGGCAGCCGGTTCTGGACCTTCACCGCGACGACGTTCGGGGTTCTGCCGTCCGTGTGCACCGAACCGGTCAGGTCCGCGGCGAACCCGGTGTAGCCGTAGTGGTGGTTCGCGATCTGCCGGCCGTTCAGATAGACGGTGGAGTCCATGTAGACGCCGTCGAAGTCGATGGAGATCCGCTTGCCGGTCATCGACGGCGGCAGGGTGAACGCCTTGCGGTACCAGCCGAGGCCCCCCTGCAGGAAGCCGGTGCCGGCGTCGGTGCCGCCGGTCGGTGTCGGGTCGCGTTCGATGCTCCAGTCATGGGGGAGATCGACGCGGCGCCACGAGGAGTCGTCGTACGCGGGGTCGGCGGCGTGGGCGTACGCGCCCGTCGGGTCGGTGATGCCCTCGGGGTTGACCAGGGCGAACCGCCAGCCGGCGTCGAAGTCCAGGCTCCTGTCCCCGCCGGTCGCGCTCGCCGCCACGGGCCCCTGCGGCGTGACGCGAGGCCGGGCCGACGCCGCGGTGAGCGGCCCGCCGGCCGTGGCGGCGCATGTGACGAGGGCGATCAGCAGCCTGAGCGCCGCCCTGGCAGCGGGCTTCCTGGACATCCGGCTCCTCGCGGCTCCGACCACAGGCAGCGGCCTTCCGGGTCAGACGTTCGAAATCTCGAACGATCTTCGGGATATGGCTGCTTGAGAATCCTCACTCGGCGCGGTCGCGTCAATGGCGGCGTGATGTCCGATTGCGGACAGCGGTCCCGGCGGATGAAGGCGGGCGGTGCCTTCCGGAACACCGCCCGCCGGCCCGCGTCAGGCGGCGATCGTGGCGTGCATCTCCCAGACGAGGATCTCCGCCGGTTCGGTGGCCGTCACCCGCTGGCCGCCCGTCGCGGTGAACCGCACCGCGTCGCCCTCGTTCAGCGCGCCCGCGCCTTCGAGGGTGACGTTGCCGCGCGGCACGAACAGGTGGAGGAACGGAGCGTCCGGCAGCGCCACGCTGTCGCCGGCCCGCAGCCGCGCCACATGGAGCGCCGCGTACTTGTTCTTGATGCGGATGGCCGTCTCGCCCTCGTGGCGCTCCATCCCGGAGGCCACGGTCACGAGACCACCCCGCAGCAGCTCGTCGTCGATCTCCAGCTGCTCGTAGCCGGGGCGGATCCCGGCCTCGTCGGGCACGACCCACATCTGGACGAAGTGGACGGGCTCGGTCGGCTCGTCGCCGCCCACCGGTCCGCGGTGGTCGTTCTTCTCCGAGTGCAGGATCCCGGTGCCGGCGCTCATGCGCTGCGCCAGGCCCGGGTAGATCACGCCGTTGTGCCCCTCGGAGTCCTGGTGGACCAGCGAGCCGCGGAGCACCCAGGTGACGATCTCCATGTCCTGATGCGGGTGCGTCTCGAAGCCGGTGCCGGGCTTGACCACGTCGTCGTTGTTGACGAGCAGGAGCCCGTGGTGGGTGTTGTCCGGGTCGTGGTGGTGGCCGAAGGAGAACGAGTGCTTTGAATCGAGCCACGAGATCTTGGTGGCCATGCGCTCGTCGGCTCGGCGGATGTCGACCGTGGGTCGCAGGTTCATGACGGGCCTCCCTGGTTGATTGAAGCTTCAACTACCCTTCCTCGACAATTGTTCCCGCCGGTCACCACCAGGCCGCCTCGATTACGACACCGGCACTGGGACAGACTGGCGTCGTGGGAATCGTCGACGGCCCGAGGGGCCAAGGAGTGTCCGATGGTGCATGAGCGTGCGGGGCGGCCCGCGCAGCCGGAAGACCTGGTGGACGTCGCGCGCCTGGTGACGGCGTACTACGCCTTGCAGCCCGACCCCTCCCGGGTGGAGCAACGCGTGGCGTTCGGCACGTCCGGGCATCGCGGATCGGCCTTGAACACCGCCTTCAACGAGGCGCACATCCTCGCCACCAGCCAGGCGATCTGCGAGTACCGGACGCGTCAGGGCGTCGACGGGCCGCTGTTCCTGGGGATCGACACGCACGCCCTGTCGGAGCCCGCGCGCGTGTCGGCGCTGGAGGTGTTCGCCGCCAACGGCGTGCGGGTGCTGATCGACAGCCGGGACGGCTACACGCCGACGCCCGCGGTCTCGCACGCCATCCTGACCTACAACCGGGGCCGGACGACGGGTCTCGCGGACGGCGTCGTCGTGACGCCCTCGCACAACCCGCCGGCGGACGGCGGTTTCAAGTACAACCCGCCCAACGGCGGGCCGGCCGACACCGACGCGACCTCCTGGATCCAGGACCGGGCCAACGCCCTGATCGCCGCCGACCTCAAGGAGGTCCGGCGCATCCCGTACGCACGCGCCCTGAACGCGGACACCACCGGCCGCTACGACTTCCTCGGCGCGTACGTCGACGACCTGCCCTCCGTCCTCGACCTCGACGCCATCCGGGGCGCCGGGGTCCGGATCGGCGCGGATCCGCTCGGCGGGGCGAGCGTGGCGTACTGGGGCGAGATCGCCGAACGTCACCGGCTCGACCTGACCGTCGTCAACCCGCACACCGACCCGACCTGGCGGTTCATGACGCTGGACTGGGACGGCAAGATCCGGATGGACTGCTCGTCGCCGTACGCGATGGCCTCGCTCATCGCCCGCAAGGACGAGTTCGCGGTCTCGACGGGCAACGACGCGGACGCCGACCGCCACGGCATCGTCACGCCGGACCGCGGGCTGATGAACCCCAACCACTTCCTCGCGGTGGCGATCTCCTACCTGTACGCCCACCGGCCGGAGTGGCCGGGGGACGCAGGGGTCGGCAAGACCCTCGTCAGCAGCAGCATGATCGACAGGGTGGCGGCCGGGCTGGGCCGTCGCCTGGTCGAGGTCCCGGTCGGGTTCAAGTGGTTCGTCCCCTGCCTGCTGGACGGCTCGCTCGGCTTCGGCGGCGAGGAGAGCGCCGGCGCCTCGTTCCTGCGGCGCGACGGCTCGGTGTGGACGACCGACAAGGACGGCATCATCCTGGCCCTGCTGGCGTCGGAGATCACCGCCGTCACCGGCCGCTCCCCCAGCGAGAACTACGCCGAACTCGTCGCGCGGTACGGCGACCCCGCCTACGCGCGCGTCGACGCGCCCGCGTCCCGGGAGGAGAAGGCGATCCTCAAGAAGCTGTCCGCCGAGCAGATCACCGCCGACACGCTGGCCGGCGAGCCGATCACCACGGTGCTCACCGACGCCCCCGGCAACGGCGCCCCGCTCGGCGGTGTGAAGGTCTGCACCGAGAACGCCTGGTTCGCCGCCCGCCCGTCCGGCACCGAGGACGTCTACAAGATCTACGCCGAGTCCTTCAAGGGGCCGGACCACCTGGCGCGCGTCCAGGAGGAGGCCCGCGCCGTCGTCGACGCCGCCCTCGCCGACGCCCGCCCCTGACCTCGGCGCGGATAAGGAGGATCACCCGGTACGGAGTGACGGAATCGAATAGATTGGCGAAATGATCTCCGTCCCCGGTGTCCGGTACGTTCCCGGCTGGCTGGACGCGGCAGAGCAGGGTCGCCTGGTCGCCCGGATCGACGCGGCCGCGTGGTCCGGCGAGCTGCGACGCCGCGTCCAGCACTACGGCCATCGCTACGACTACGGGCGCCGAGGCGTCTCCTCCGACGGCCGGTCGGCGCCCGTGCCGCCGATCCCGGGGTGGGCCCGGCCCCTGGTGGCGCGCCTCGATGAGGAGGGCCACATGGACCGGCGGGCCGATCAGATGATCGTCAATGAGTACCTGCCGGGGCAGGGCATCAGCGCCCACGTCGACTGTGTTCCGTGTTTCGGCCCGGTCGTCGTCTCGGTGAGTCTCCTGTCGGCCGTCACGATGGATTTCACCGACCCTGACGGGACGACACGGATTCCCGTCCGGCTGGAACCCGGCAGCCTGTGCGTGATGACCGGCCCGGCACGGTACGCCTGGCGGCACGCGATCGCGGCGCGCAAGAGCGACCCGGGTCCGCACGGCCGGCTCCCCCGCTCCCGGCGGGTCTCGATCACGCTCCGGACCGTGCTGCCCCACAGCCGGCCGGCCGAGTCCGTGACGCGAGGCTGAACCCGAAAAAACCGCGTTGGCCGGTGTGGCGGTGTCCGCGATGATGGCTCGGATGAAGATCCGGCTCGCGGGTGGCGTGGTGGCCTCCGACCTGTGCGTCTGGGTTCCGCGGTCGTCGGGCCCGGCCAGGTTGGTGGACGAGTCGACCGTGCCGCCCGGCGCGGCCGTCGCGTTGGGGCCGGTCGCGGCCGCCGATGAGGAGGTCCGGGACGCGGTCGCCGAGCTGACCCGCCTGGTGAAGGCCGGTGGTGTCGTCGCGGCGGGTGCGGGTGTCGATCTCGGGTCGGGGTTCCGTTCCGCGCGCCTGGCCGGGGCGCGCGGAGACCAGCGGGACGCGGTCCTGGCCGCGTTGCGGGTGCTGGGCGTGGAGAACGCGCACCGCTTGGGCGACCGGGCGGGGTTTCTGGTGGCGCTGTTCGGGCCCGCGGTGACGAAACGGGTGGGGGCCGCCGCGGAGCGGGCGATCCATGAGGGCCGGTGGGCCGCCGTGCACCTGGCGTCGGCCGCCAGTGACGTCCTCGGCCCGGAGCAGGTGGAACAGATCCTCGCGCTGCGGGCACCGGAAGACGCCGATCTCACCCCGGCGGGCCCGCCCTCGGCGCTCGCGCAGCACCTCCGGCAGGTCCTCGAGCCGGTACCCCGGCCGCGCAGGCCGGCGCTGATCACGGACCTGTGGGCGCGGGTGCTGGAGCATCACGCCGGGCGTGCGCGACGGGAACGGCGGCTGGCCACCCAGAGCCGTCGTGACCGCATCTGTGATCTTCGTGCGCGCCGTCGGCACGACGAGGACGAGCTGATCGTCGGGTGGCTCAGAGCCTGGCTGGGCGGTCGTGAACCGTCCCTGGCCGAGGCGGCACGGTGGGTGCCGCATTACCACCACTGGCAGGACGTGTTCGGCCGGCTGCTCCAGGACGCGCTCGCGGCGACGGCCCTCCTCCGTACGGCGATGGCCGTCGCCGACCACGGTTTCGACGAGGGGCTGGCGCGTTCGGCACCGGCCATCCACGCCGCCCACGCCCAGCCTTACCGGGTCGAGGGCCGGTCCACGCGTCCCGTGCCGGGCCTGACCGGCCTGCCGGCCCGGCCCGGCGCGTACGTGCGCGACATTCACCGCAGGCTGACCGATGGCAAGCCCCGCGACGCCAGATTCGAGGCGTACGTCAGGCAGCGGCTGGCGTGCGCCCGCGACTTCGCCCTGGTGATCATCGAGACGGCCGCACACCTCTTCGAGGAGTCCAAGGGCCTCCGCGACGAGGTGCTGCGCGGCTGGGGGCGGTCGGGTCTGGGGAGCTGGCGCGAGGGCGCCGGCTATGGCTCCGCCCGGCCGCCGGACGCATGGGGCGGCATCCCACCCTGGACGAGTCCCCTTCTGGGGGACGAGGAGCCGCTTTTCCGGAGGCTCGCCGCCTCACCGGGAGCGTCTCCCGCCGAGGTCGAGGTGGTCGGCGACCTGCTGTGGTACGCCGACCTGATCGACGCTCTGGCCGCGCTGTACGGGCACGACGCGGCGCGGGCCACACCCGGCATCGGCGCCCCCTGGTTCGACCATGATCCGCCTCCGCCGGAGCCCGAGCCGTTGTCGCCACGGCTGGACTCCATCACGCTGGCCGTCTCCAGTGCCGCGCAGCTCGTCGCCCTCGGCGGTACACCCCCCAGAGGCGCCCGGACCTGGACCGACTTCACCACGGGCCTGATGGCGGCCACCGCGATCACGGAGGCCTTCACCGGCGAGTTCGCCGTTCCGGCCCCGCTGGCGGCCCTGGACGGCACGATCGTGCCGGGTACCGGTGCCCGCTTCCGGGTGGCGAGGAACGCCCGCACGCTGGCCGAGTGGTCGGACTACATGGGGAACTGCATTGCCGGGCCGCACTACCGCGACAACGCGACCGCCGGACGGTGCGGCCTGGCGGGTCTGTACGACAAGGACGGAATCCTGCTCCTCAACGCCGAACTGAGCCCGCGCCGGCCCGCCGTACGAGGATGGCAGGTCACGGAGATCGCGGCGAGGTTCAACGAGACCCCCGAGTGGTCCCTGGAGCAGCGATTCCGGGACTGGGTCGCCACGATCCCCGGTATGACCGCGACCACGGTGGCCGGGGAACCTCAGGACGAGAGCCCGCCCGAGCCCGTCGGCCGGCAGCGTCCCCGGCCCCGCTTGGTCGAGGAGGTCGGACCGGCACTCGAGACGCTCGCCGAACGCGCCTGGCGGGACGAGGTCGATGCGGAGGTGATCGGGACCTTCGCCGCCCTCGCGCAGACCCCGCCGGACGCCGCCCTCACCCGGCTGCGGCGTATGGGATCCGACCAGCTGGCCGACGCCTGCCGACGTGCGCTGGACGACGGGGCCGTCGATCTCGATCGGCTGTGGGCCGCCACCGGGGTTCGTCCGCTGAGAACCGCGGTCGAGGCCCTGGATCCGGCCTTGCGGCACCATTTCGATCGGCTCGCGCCGTTGCTCGGTGACCCGCCCTTCCCCAAGGCGCTGCGCCGGCTGGTCAAGCTGCCGGCGGTCGCCGACGCGCACGCGCTCGACCTGATGGCCCGCCGTACGCGCCGGGCGATCGGACTCCTGGCGAGCCGGGACGACGCGGTGATCGCCCGCGCCGTCTCCCGCCGGGCGACCGAGCCACTGCTCTGCGCCCTCGCGGTCACGGTCACCTGCCGTGCGCCGGCGATCGCGCTCGCCCCCGTCACGCCGCCGCGTACGGTCACCGTGCCCGGTTATCCCGTCACCGATCTGTCCGACGAGGACGGCCCGTGGCAGCACGCCCTGCCGATCGCCCGCGAACTGGGCGCCGACACCGAGGCGTTCTGGGACCGGATCGCCGAACACGGCCTGCGCGTGCCCGCCTCCTGGCTCGGTCCGGGCGGCTGGACGGCCCTTTGGTCGCGCGCGCACGCCCACCACCGATGAGCGGGGAGTCGGAGAGTCCCGGCGGGCGACGCCGACCGGGCACTCGGCGCAGAATGGAGGGATGAGCGAGTCATCGACCGCGTACGGGGACAACACGACGCTGCCGGCGCTGCGACGGCACTTCGAGGACCTGCGGGACGGCACCCACGGCGGCGTGGTGACGCGGGAGGAGAAGGAGGAGCGGTTCGCCGACACGGTGGTGCTGCTCCGGCACTATGCCCGGCGGGTGCTGGAGGAGGTCGACCGGGACCTGCTGCGGGGCACGGGCGACGTCGACGAGAGCGGGCTGACCCGGACGGAGGACGGCGGCCTGACCGCCTCCTGGACGCTGTCCTGGCCGGAACAGCGCGCGGCGGGTGTCCGGCCGATCACCCTGGAAGCGCACTTCGAGCGGAGTTTCCACCATCCGCACCTGCGCGGCGCGACCGTGGGCGAGTGGCCCCTCAACGTCTTCGACCGCGGGCAGGCCGCCGCCGAGGTGCCCACCCTGCGCGCGATCGCAGCGGCCGACCTGCACAATTTCGTCTTCCAGCAGGACTACCGGATCGTGCCCGCGATCACCCGGCCGGGCGAGGGCTGAGGCTCATTTCACCGTGATGCCGAGCGACTCGGCGAGAGCGGGCGCGAGGTCGATGAGCTGCGCGGTGCTGATCGTGGCGCCGCGCAGGCACTCCGCGCCGCCGGACAGGCCGAGCTCGGCGCCGCGCAGGTCGACCTTCTCCAGCGTGACGCGCGAGAAGTCCACTCCGGAGAGCCGCGAGCCGGGGAAGGTGACGCGGCGGAGCGTGGCGCCGCCGAAGTCGACGTCGCGCAGGAGGCAGTCGTCGAACCGCACGTCGGACAGCCGGGCGTCCCGGAGGTTCACCGAGTCGAGCTTGCACCCCTGGAAGACGACCCGCGTGAGCTCGGCGCCGAACAGCTGCGGCCCGGCGAGCACGCCGCCGAGGAACGTCACGTCCTGCCAGTTACTCTCGGCGAGGTCGGCGCCGACGATCCGGGTCTCCTGGAACCACGTGTCGATCAGCCGCACCCGCCGGAACCGACCGCCCTCGAAGGTCGTCCGGGTGACCGCGCACTCCATGAAGCGGGCGCCGGAGACGTCGGCCTCCGGCACCGTCAGGCCGTCGACATGGACGGTGTCGAAGTCGTCCTCCCGCCAGGACCCGTCGTAGGCGGACAGGGCCTGGGCGTACGGCAGGTCGGCGAGCTCCTGAGGCGGCGTCATTCGCACAGCGTAGGGCCCGTATCGTCGATGGCGTCGAGAAGGGCGGGGTCGAGGCCGCGCAGCGCGGCGAGGATGAAGCGGGTACCACGCCCCCGTGGACCGCGGCCGGGCGGCGCACCCACCTCTCTGCCTTGAGCCCACGGGCCGCGGCCGGACGGAGAGCACCCGCGTACGGCCCACGCCCATCGCACCCCGGCACACGTGCGTAGCCGACGGCCCCGCGGACGGGTCCGAGCCGGCGGGGCCGCGTCGCCACCGACCGCAGCCGGAGGACGGGTCGACACGGACGGCTTGGGCGCATTCCGCGCCGGCCGGGTGGCTCAGGTCAGCCGGGAGCGCTGCGGCACGTCGGGGGCGGCGACGTCCTCCCGGGTGGCGTACTGCGGAACCGGCGCGTCGTCGCGGCCGGTGTCGCGGACGAGCCCGCGGCGTACGACGCCGTGCGCCGGGTCGGGCGCGTGGCCGATGTCGGCCGCCACATCCGCCCTGCTCACGGGCGTGATCCCCAGGTTGTAGTCCGCCCCGCGCTCATGCTGGCGGAGGGTGACCTCACCGTCGATGTAGTAGAACTCGTTCTGCCACATCTGCTGGGCGCCCTGCGGCAGGGTGATGTAGCCCTTGTCCGGGCGGCCCATCCAGGTATGGGGCCGGTCCGTGGCACCGGGCACGGCGTCGTCCATGCGGCGGCCGCCTCCCGACGCGACGTGGAAGATCTTGCCCTTGAGGCCGGTCCAGGTGGGCATGACGAGCATGCCCGGCCGGTTGAAGTAGGCGATCTCCCAGCGGACCTGGAAGTATCCGCGCCCCCGGATCGTCAGATGGTCGTCCCGGTAGAACATGAGGTACCGGCCGCCCAGCGAGCCGCGGAAGGGCTGCTCCCACTTGCCGGAGAAGACCAGCGGGCGTCCTTCGGCTCGGACCGGCAGGCGGCCCGGGGACGCGTTCTTCGCCGGGGCACGGTCCACCGTGTCGACGTTGCTGCCGTACACCGGCCGGGGCTTCGCGCGCCGCCGCGTGGGGCGCGCGCTCCGCGTGTGCGCGGGTGTGGTGCGCGCGGCGGACGGAGACGGCCTCGGTCCGGCCGTGAGCGGGCGTTCGGCCGCCGGCGGGCGCGCGGCGGTGGTCGGGGCGTTCCCGGTATAGGCGGCCGCGGTGATGGCGGTGCCCCCGGCGACCGCCATCGCCCCCGCCGCCACGGCGACCTGTTTGGCGGTGAGGTGACCCACCGCACGCCCGAGCCGCCCGGCCCGGACCACGGCGCCATGAACGCCGGCGCCGCCCTGTCCCCCCACCGACGTAGAACCCGGCGCCGAGCCGCCCGCCGCATGTCCCCCCGACGCGGCATGCCCGCCTGCGGACGGGACGTGGCCGCCGCCGGACGCGGGATGCGCCCCGCCCGATCCGGCGTGGCTCCCACCAGGCCCGGCCTGCCCGCCGCTCGACCCGGCATGGCCTCCGGACCCGGCCTGGGCTCCGGTCGACGCGGCGTGGCCGCCGGGGAACGCCGCGCCGTACAGGGTGAAGCCGGCCGGGAGGGGCACGAGGGCCAGGCCGGTCAGCAGGCGCTCCGCCGGGACCACCCCCGACCAGCCCGCGCCGCAGGCGGTGCAGTCGCGCGTGTGCCGGGCCAGCCGTTTGCGCCAGACCGGGTCCGGCGCACCGTCCCAGCTCGCGGTCAGCGCGGCGAGGTCGGGGCAGCGCGGCGTCGCGTGCAGCGCGCGTACGACGGCGCGGGCGGTCTCCAGTTGTGCCTTCATCCGCTGTACGCGGACGGCCGCGTGCGCGGGTGGCAGGTCGAGCGCCGCGGCGAGCTCAGCCCTCGTGAGCTCGCCGGCGGCCTCGAGCCACCACAGCGACAGGAGTTCCCGGTCCTCCGGGCCGAGCCAGCGGGTGGCCTCGGCGACCTCCCGGCGTTGCCCCGACAGGCCGAGCCGCAGGATGGTCAGGTCCGCGAAGTCGGCACCCGGGTCGGCGACGTCGTCCATTCCGTCCAGGCCGCCGGCGGGAGTGGTCCGGCCACGGCGCCAGTGGTCGCGGACCTGCCGCATCGCGATCGCGACGAGCCAGGAGCGGAAGCTGTCGGGATCCCGCAGCCCCTCCAGGCCGTGGACGACCCGCAACATCGTCTCCTGGACGACGTCGTCCACGTCCGCGTGCCCGTCCAGCGCGCGCCCGACGATGTTGTAGACCAGCGGCAGGTAACCGGCGATCAGCCGGTCCAGCGCGGCCTGGTCGCCGTGCCGCGCCGCCACGACCGTCTCGGGGCCGGGCCGTACGTCCCCATCCATCTCGCTCCTCATATCGCCTCGTCCACGAAGGTCCGCTCTGTACGGGAGACGTGGATCAGGCGTCGCGATAACGGAAAAGCCGAGCCCGGAGACCGAAACGGCGGTGGGCTCGGCCTCGTCCACTGGAACGGTGTGGCCGGCCCCGGCGGGGTGAGACCGTCACCGGGCTGATTTCGCCTGGTCGTGGCGGGCTCGAGCCGCCATGACCTCGGGCATGCTGGCCTCGAGCCACTCGATGACGTTCAGGAGGCGCTCGGCGGCCGCGCGGCCGAGCGGGGTGAGGCTGTACTCGACCCGGGGCGGGATGGTGGGCTCGGCCTCGCGGAGGACGAAGCCGTCGCGTTCGAGCGCCTGGAGGGTCTGGGCGAGCATCTTCTCGCTCACCCCGTCCACCCGGCGGCGCAGCGCGTTGAAGCGGTACGTCCCCTCGCTGAGGGCGCCCAGCGCGAGGATCCCCCACCGCCCGGTGATGTGCCCCAGCGTCTCCCGGGACGAGCACCGGCCCGCGAACACGTCGAAGACGACGCCGGCGAAGCCGTCGTCGGATCCCGGCCCGCCGGTGTCACCGTCGGCCGGTGGGGTGTCGGTCGCGTGGCTGCCCATGGCGCACAGCATACTTCTCGCATGCACTGAGCAAATCGACTGTGCCACCCTCATGGATTGCACTTTCAAAAAGTTAGCACTATCGTACAGCGCGTACTTTGACCTGGGCGGCCACGCCCGCACGCTCGATGAAGCGGGAGATTCGTATGATCATCGTTACCGGCGCCACCGGCCAGCTCGGCCGGTTGGTGATCGACGGCCTGCTGGAGAAGGTGCCCGCGGACCAGGTGGTGGCCGCCGTGCGCAGCCCGGAGAAGGCCGCCGACCTCGCCGAGCGCGGCGTGCACGTCCGGGAGGCCGACTACGACCGACCGGAGACCCTGCGCCCGGCCTTCGAGGGAGGCACCCGGCTCCTGCTGATCTCCGGCAGCGAGGTCGGCCGCCGCGTCCCGCAGCACGCCGCCGCCGTGCAGGCCGCCCAGGGCGCGGGCATCGGGCACATCGTCTACACCAGCGCGCCGCACGCGGACACGTCCGTCCTCGGCCTGGCCCCCGAGCACAAGGCGACCGAGGAGATCATCCGCGAGACGGGGCTGACCTACACGCTCCTGCGCAACAACTGGTACAGCGAGATGTACGTGCCGACGATCGGCCAGGCCGTCGAGACCGGCGCCGTCATCGGCAGCGCCGGTGAGGGGCGGATCGCCAGCGCCACCCGCGCGGACTACGCGGCCGCGGCGGTGGCCGTGCTCACCGGGACCGGCCACGACAACCGGGTGTACGAGCTGGCCGGCGACGTCGCCTGGACCCTTGACGACCTCGCCGGCGAGATCTCCCGGGTCTCGGGCAAGCAGGTCGCCTACCGGAACCTCTCCTCCGAGGAGCACCGCGCCGCCCTGGTCGGGGCGGGCCTGCCCGACGCGGTCGCCGACATGCTCGTCGACATCGACCGCGGCATCGTCGCGGGCGCCCTGGCCGACGCCTCGGGCGACCTGAAGGCGCTCATCGGCCGCCCGACCACGCCGATCTCCGAGACCGTCGCCGCCACGCTCGGCGCCTGACGTCGCGGATCCCGGGAACGCGGTCCCAAGGGCGCGCGGGCCGGCCGCCGACGCCGCGGCTCCGCGACGCGGACCGGGCCGGCCCTCGTGAAGCCCGATGACACGTCTCCGGGGCGCGCGGGCCGGCCCCTCCTGACCGTTGCCGGCCCGCGCGGGTCCTCTCAGGAGGTGGACCGCAGGTGGTCCCGGAGACCGGCGCCGTACGAGGTGGCGGTGCCGTCAAAGGAACTGATGAGTGAGGGGCCGCTGCTGCAGTCCCAGGTGTTCCAGGTCCACCCGAGGTAGCCGACGGCGTGCGCGTCCGCCCAGTTCATCAGGGTGTCGACGAAACCGTGCCCGCAGTCGTTCTCGCCGATCTCGCTGAGCGTCAGCGGGACCTGCGCGGCGACGGGCGCCAGCTGGCTGTCGTAGCAGGACGTGTTCGCGCAGGTGTTGAAGTTGTAGACGTGCGCGAACGCCGCGAGGTTGTTCTTCGGATCGGTCGGCCGGTACTGGAGCCACTGCGTCAGGTCGTTGGAGTACGCCAGCCCGCCGACGAGGATGACGTTCGTCGCGCCGGTCCCGCGGACGGCGCCCACCAGACTCTGGAAGCCGGCCACCTGGTACGGGATGCCCGAGCAGGTCCCGCCGTCCCGCCAGCAGGTCCAGCCGGAGGTCTCGCTGCCGGTGGCACGCTCCGGGTACGGCTCGTTGAACAGGTCGAACACCACGGCGTCGTCGCCCTTGAAGGCGCCTCCGACACCGGTCCAGAACGACGGGGCGTACTGCGCGTCCGGCATCGGCTTCTGGCACGTGGCGTGGACGTCCGAGCATCCCGACGACGGGCCGGTGTAGGTGCCGTAGTTCCAGTGCATCTCGACGATCGGTGTGATGCCGTGCTTCTCGAGCCGGGACACGAACGCCTTGACCTCGTTCTGGTACGCCGTGCCGCCGTACCGGGTGTCGATGTTGCTCAGGCCGAGCCAGCACTCCTCGTTGAGCGGGATGCGGACCGCCGTGATCTTCCAGGCGGCCATGGCGTCGATCGCGGCGTCGTCGACCGGCCCGTCCCAGATGCCCCGCCCCTGGACGCACATGAACTCGCCGCCGGAGCGGTTCGCGCCGCGGAGGCGTACGGTGGCGCCGCTCGCGGCGACGAGTTTGTTGCCGGACACGTGCAGGGCGGGCGCCGGGCCGGACGTCCCGCCCCCACCGCCTCCTCCCCCGCCGCCGCCGGAGCCCGTGCAGGTCGTCCCGTTGATCGCGAAGGACGTCGGGTCGGTGTTCGCGCCGCTGTAGGTGAAGTTCGCGCCGATCTGGGCGGTGGCGCCGCTTGCCAGCGCGCCGTTCCAGCTCGCGTTGGTGACCGTGACGTTCTTGCCGCTCTGGGACCAGGTGCCGTTCCAGCCCTGGGAGAGCTTCTGGTCACCGGCGTACGCGTAGGTCAGCGTCCACCCGCTCAGCGGATCGCCGAGGTTGTGGAGGGTGATGGTGACGCTGAAGCCCGTGCCCCAGTCGTTCTTGCCGTAGTCGACACCGCAGCCGACCGCGGCGTTCGCGGTGCCCGCGCCGGCGACGAGGCCGATTCCGCAGACGCCCAGCAGCAAGGCCAGCAGAGAGGAGAGCACGCGTCGAGGTCGCATTGACGGCTCCATGACGGGTTACCGGGAGAATCCAGGACATGGGAGCGCTCCCATGCGCGAACCGACCGTAACCCCGGAGCCGGTACGCGGAAAAGGCGCTTTCATCGCCGTTCACGCATCGCAGCCCTCGCCTCACGGGCTCCTCGCCCGGCCCCGAGTCGCCGCTCACCCGGCGGGTACGCTGGCAGGACATCCGACCGGCACCACCGGACTCCGTACGCGGCCCACTACCGGCACCTGCGGCGCAGGCGGCCGGGGTGCCCACTCGGGGCCGGATCGCTCGGGAGCGGCATCCGCGAATCCAGGCCGCTGTCCGTTTCCGGCCATTGTTAATGAGATTGACGATTACCCCCCACAGGGGACTTACCGGATGCGATTCGAAGATCTTCAGGAGGCGCCGTGTCCAGGCTGAGGTCGCAGCCGCTCGTCCTGGCGGCATGCGCGGTGCTCGCCGCGGCCGCGCCGGCCTCGGCGGCCGCCCGTACCGGAGCCGCGCCGCCCCGGCCCGCCGTCACGGCGCCGAGCGCGACGTCGGCCGCGCCGTCGTCGGACGGTGAGCTGAACTCCGGCTGGAAGATCCAGTCGTCCGCCGTCGCGGGCGGCTCCGGAGCGACGATCTCCCGGCCCGAGTACGCGACCGGCGGCTGGCTGCCGATCAGCCGCCCGCAGACGGTGATGGCCGGGCTGCTCGAGAACGGGCGCTACCCGAACATCTTCTACTCCGACAACCTGGCGAAGGTCCCCGAGGACCAGTTCAACGTGAACTGGTGGTACCGCGAGCAGCTGACCGTCCACCCGCGACGCGACGGCCGCACGTTCCTGATCATGAACGGCGTCCTCGGCACGGCGGACCTGTGGGTCAACGGCACGAAGGTCGCCGACCGGTCGCAGCTCCAAGGCGCTTACTCCCGGCTGGAGTACGACATCACGCCGTACGTCCGGGACGGCCAGAACGCCATCGCGCTCGACGTCGCCAAGAACGACAAGAAAACGTACCTGACCGACAGCCAGCTCGACTGGAACCCGCCCGCGCCGGACCGCAACACGGGTCTGCGGTTCGCGCCGCGGCTCGCCCAGGCCGGGCCGGTGTCCCTGCGGAACGTCCACGTCGTCCAGCACAACGCCGCGAACCTCAGCAGCTCCGACCTCACGGTAAAGGCCGACCTGCGCAACGACACCGACGCGGAGCGGAAGACGCGGCTGGACGCGACGATCACCCGCGGCGCGACGCGC
This sequence comes from Actinoallomurus vinaceus, assembly GCF_039542055.1. Lineage (NCBI taxonomy): Bacteria > Bacillati > Actinomycetota > Actinomycetes > Streptosporangiales > Thermomonosporaceae > Actinoallomurus > Actinoallomurus vinaceus. The sequence goes on along the minus strand of NZ_BAABHK010000005.1, from coordinate 183,487 downwards.
GTCGCCGTGGCGGCGGACGTCACGGTCCCCGCGAAGTCGACCCGTACGGTGACGCTGACGCCGGCGGACCACCGGTCGCTGCACCTGGAGCACCCCGCCGTCTGGTGGCCGTACCAGCTCGGCGCGCAGCCGCTGTACCACCTGACGGCGCGCGCGAGCGTCGACGGGCGGGTCTCCGACCGTACCGACGAGGACTTCGGCATCCGTACCGTCACCTCGTCACTGACGCCGGTGACCGCCGGCACGCACGCGTCGCACGGCTCCCGGCGGTTCGTCGTCAACGGCGTGCCCCTGGTGATCCGCGGCGGCGGCTGGTCGCCGGACATGTTCATGCGCTACGACCCGCGGAACATCCACGACCAGCTCTCCTACGTCAAGAACCTCGGGCTGAACACCCTGCGGTTCGAGGGGAACCTGCCGCCGGACGACATGTTCGCCCAGATGGACCGCGAGGGAATCCTGGCCATGACCGGCTGGCAGTGCTGCGACCGCTGGGAGGACCCCTCCTCCAAGTGGCCGGACGCGCTCAAGGCCAACGCCGGCAACCAGGCCACGCACGTCGCGCAGTGGCTGCGCGACCACCCGAGCGTCTTCACGTTCTACCAGGGCAGCGACGCGGCGCCGGACGCGGCCAAGGAGGCGATCTACCTGTCGGCGTTCGCCGCGGCGGACTGGCCGACGCCCCAGATCGCGGCCGCGGAGTACAAGTCGTCGCCGAAGCTCGGCCCCTCGGGTTCGAAGGAGGGCCCGTACAACTACGTTCCGCCGGGCTACTGGTGGGCGAACGGGCCCGAGACGGTGAACCAGAACGACCCGACCTACACCAACGCGGGCAGCGCCTGGGCATACGGCACCGAGACCAGCGCCGGCAACACCGTGCCGACCCAGGACTCGCTCAACCGGTTCCTGACGGCGGCGGACCAGCAGAAGGTGTGGGATCCGAGCACGGCGGGCGGCCCAGGCTCCGGCCCGGATATCTACCACGTCTATCCGAAGTACAACGACTACACAAAGACCGCCCGGATGGGGCAGTACAACACTCCGTTGTGGAATCGCTACGGACATTGGTCCGACATGGCGTCCTACCAGAAGATCGCCCAGATGGGTGGGTACGAGGTCACGCGGGCGCAGTTCGAGGCGTACCTCGGGCATTCGAAGGACCAGGTCAATCCCAGCACCGGCGTCATCTACTGGATGCTGAACAAGGCCTGGCCGTCGCTGCACTGGAACCTGTACAACGACGACTTCGACCAGCCGGGCGTGTATTTCGGCGCCAAGAAGGCCGGCGAGCTGGTACACGTCATGTACGACTACGCGGACAAGTCGGTCAAGGTGGCGAACCTGACCAACGCGGCACAGTCCGGCCTGACCGCGACCGCGCGGTTCATCGACCTCGACGGCACCGTACGGGCGACGGCCCGGCAGTCCGTTCCGGCCCTCGCGAGCCAGGACGTGCGGACCGTGCTGGCCCCGAAGGTCCCGGCGGGGATCTCCACGACGTACTTCCTGGAGCTGACGCTGACGCGACCGGGCGCGACGGTGAGCCGGAACGTCTACTGGCTGTCGACGAAGGCGGACGAGATCGACTGGTCCAAGACGATCGGCCAGGGCAGCGGAGCGGTGTTCGCTCCGGGCGGGTACGCGGACCTGACGGGGCTGCGGAGCCTGCCCGCCGCGAAGGTGCAGGTGTCCGCGTCGACCCGGCGGAACGGCGGAGAGGCGACCACCACGGTCACCGTCCGCAACGTGGGGACCAAGCCGGTGCCCGCGGTGTTCACGCGCGCCGACGTGCGCCGGGGCAGGTCCGACGGCCGCGTGCTGGGCGGGGACGACCAGGTCCTGCCGATCAGCTGGAGCGACAACGACGTCACGCTCTGGCCGGGGCAGAGTGCGACGCTGACCGCGAGCTACCACGTCGCGGACCTCCGGGGCGCGACGCCCGTCGTCGGGATCACCGGCTGGAACCTCCCCGGCCTGACCGTCCCCGCCCGAGGCTGAACACCGTCTGCAACGTATTTCCTACTGCCCGGAAAGCTGGCCGGATCCGGACATAGGCACCGCCCGGTGCGGCCTTACGACGGAATGGACGGCTCTCGCAGCCGCCCATCTGCTCGAATGGCACCATCGGGCGGTTCGCGGTCCACTTCCCTGAAATGGCCCTATGCCCAAAACGAGGCTGAATCGGGCGCGCGGTGTGACGATCTCATTCCGCTCCGCAAAGTCGACCTTCTCTGTGATGGTTTTTCACGTTTTCAGCGCTCTAAAAGGTCACAGAAGCCCTACACTCCTCTCGCAATCCGGTTTCGATCACTAACGATCGTCCTCTGGAGAGGCAGGTCGATGCCGAGGACTCACCGAAGGCACGGACGGCTCGGCCCCCCACGCCGCCGGAGGCCCGCGGCGTCGCTGGGCGACAGGATCTCCGCCCTGGGCGGAGTGGTCGTCATCGTGGTGGGACTGGCGCTCGCCGCGATCGTCGAGCAGGTCGTCATGCCGCCACCCGCCCGGCACCCGGTCGCCGAGCGACGCCGCGTCCACGCGACGCCCACACGCACGCGCCGTCCGGTCTCCGCCCGTCCCTCACCGTCCCGGATCCCGGTCAGCCCGGCCACCCAGCTGAGCCGGAAGGTGGAGAAGGTCGTACTCGCCGAACGCAGCCCCGTGGTCCGGCGCAACTACGGCGTCGACACCCTGAAGGCCCCCATCGTGCGGCTGAGCAGGATGGACCGCCGTGACAGCTGGGCGTTCGGCACCGAGACGATCCCCCCGCCGTCGGATATGACGGTCATGCCGGAGTCATCCGTCTTTCTCGCGCAGATGACGCAGACCGGCTGGGAGGTCGCCCTCGCCGGGACCCCGGCGTTCGCCGCCCTGCTGAAGAAGGCGCCGGCCACCGTCGTGCCGGACGCCGAGCGGCCGGTGCTGGCGAAGTTCAGCACGGCGGCCGACACCCCGCTCGACACGGGCCTCATGCTGCCGTGGGGCATCGGGCAGTCCTGGTCCCTCCTAGCCTCGGACAAGGGCGTGTCCGGCTTCGACGGCGGGGACGGCCGCGTCCTCGCCGCCGGCGACGGGCGGATCTACCGGCTGTGCTCCTCCACGCCCGGCCACGGACTCGTGCTCCTGATCCACCCGAACGGGCTGGCGAGCGAGTACTACCAGCTCAGCGACGTCACGCGGGTACGGGACGGAAGTCTCGTGAAGCGCGGCGACTACCTCGGCCGCACCGGCACCGAGCAGCCGTGCGGCGGCGGCGAGGCACCGCAGCGGATGGTCCGGTTCGCGCTCAGCGACGCGAACGGCCCGATGCGGCTCGACCGGCTCCAGATCGGCGGCTGGACCCTGCGCGAGACGGCGGCGGCGACGTTCGCCGAGCGCGCCGGCGTCCGCGTCGACGCGGACAATCCGCTGCTCAACTTCGGCGCGATGCCCACCCCCGCGCCGTCCGGGAGCCCCTCCCCCTCCGGCACGCCGAGCGTGCGCGTCCCGAACGTCCCCCTGCCCGGTGGGAGCCCCGATGCCCGCCTCTGAGCGGGTCGCCGCCCCACGGCACGCCCCCCGGGAGCCCGGGGCGCGGCGCCGCCGGGTGCGGGACCGTCCCTCCCGAAGACCCGGCCGCGGCCGGGCGACGCTGGTCACGCTGCTGCTCCTCGCCTTCGTGCTGGTGGCCGGCCGGACGTCGCAGGGCGCCGTCCTGGTCGAGCGGCTCCGGGCGTTCCTGGAGTTCTACGTCGGCGTGTTCGCGCTCCTGGCGGCGACCGCCGCGATCGTCGCCGGCGTGGCCGCCGCGCAACGGACCCTGCCGATCGGCCTGCGCATCCTCGCCCAGGGCGCCCACCGCGCGACCGCGGTGATGGCCGTCGGCTTCCTGGTCGCGCACATCGTCTTGAAGGTCATGGAGGCGCACGCGAGCGTCCTGGACGCGTTCCTGCCGTTCACCGGGCATGGGCAGCGTGCCCTCCTGGTCGGTCTGGGCACCATCGCCGGTGATCTGCTCGTCGTCGTCGTGGCCACCGGGGTGCTGCGCGGCCGGTTCGTCGCCGGCTCACGCCCGTGGTTGTGGCGTACGGTGCACGCGCTGGCGTACGTGATGTGGGCCGTGGCGATCATCCACGGCCTGACGGCGGGCCGTCCGCCGAAGGCCTGGGTCACGTGGAGCTACATCGTCTGCGCCGTCCTGGTGACGATCGCGGCGACGGGCCGGCTGCCCCGTCTGGCCCGGGACCGGCGCATGCTCCGCGCCCGCAAGGTCCGCGGCGACGGCCGGGTGTCCGGCGGCGCCGGTCCGCGCCACGGCGGCGCCGAGCCCCGCGACCGGGCCGGCGCGAACCCCCGGAGCTCCGCGGACACCGGCGAACTGCCCGATGATCAGTTCTGGGCGGCGCTGCGCGCCGAGACCGCGCCATGGCTGGGTGACCGGAAATGATGGACTACCGGTATGTGGGGCCGCCGCGCCTCGGCCGCGGACTCCACCGTCACCAGCGGATCGACCAGACCGCGCACCGGGAGATCCACGGGGAGTTCCGGCGGCGGAGCGTGCGCGAGCTGCTCGCGCTGGCGGAGAAGGTCGACCTGCGCGGCCGCGGCGGCGCCGCCTTCCCCTTCGCCCGCAAGGTCAAGGCGGTCGTCTCGGCCGCCCGCCGCCAGGACGCCCAGACCGTGGTCCTCGTCAACGCCACCGAGGGCGAGCCCGCCAGCGCGAAGGACAAGATGCTGCTGGCCCGCGCCCCGCACCTCATCCTCGACGGCGCGATGCTCGCCGCCCTCGCGCTCGGCGCCCGCGAGGTGGTCATCGGCGTGACCGACGGCGGCCGGGCCGGCCGGTCCATCCGCAGCGCGGTCGTGGAGAGCAACCTCGGCGGGTTCATCCGCGTCGTCCGCCTGCCGGAGCGCTTCGTCACCGGTGAGGGCGGCGCTCTGGTCAACGGCGTCAACGGCGCTCCCGCGCTGCCGCCGGGCCGCAAGGTACGGGCCGCGGAGCGCGGCGTGGACGGGCTGCCCACCCTGCTGTCCAACGCCGAGACGTTCGCCCAGCTCGCGCTGCTCTCCCAGCTCGGGCCGGACCTGTACGCGGCGATCGGAACCGCCGACGAGCCCGGAACCGTCCTCCTCTCCGTCTGGGGACCCAGCGGACGCCCGGTCGTCGTCGAGGCCCCCACCGGCACCCCGCTGTTCCAGGTGCTCGACCTGTGCCGCGCGAACGTCGGCCAGGGCGTCCTGATGGGCGGCTACCACGGCGCGTGGCTCCCGCCCGCCGCCGCCAACCGGGCGCTGGTGTCGCGCGAGGACATCGCCAAGGCCGGCGCGAGCCTGGGCGCGGGCATCATCCTGCCGCTCGCCCCGGACGTCTGCCCGCTCGGCGAGGTCGCCCGGGTCGCCGCCTACATGGGCCTGGAGTCCGCCGGGCAGTGCGGCCCCTGCCGCCTCGGGCTGCCCGCCCTCGCCCGGTCGCTGCGCGCGCTGGCGGAGGGCGATTCCAGGAACGAGGCCCTGTCCGCCGTACGGCAGGGCATGCAGGTCGTGAAGGGGCGCGGTGCCTGCCATCACCCGGACGGCACGGCACGCTTCATCGCCTCGGCCCTCGAGGTGTTCGCGGACGACGTCGCCGTCCACCTGGCCGACGGGACCTGCGGCCGGCCGGTACGCGGCCTGCTGCCGATCGACGGCGAAGAGGCGGCCGCGGAAGAGACCGAGGACACCGGGCTGTTTCTTACGGTGGACTGGGCCCGGTGCGCCGGGCACGGCCTGTGCGGGCACCTCGTCCCCGACCTGGTGAGCCTCGACGAATTCGGCTTCCCGGTCGTCGAGAGCAAGACGGTGCCGCAGCGGCTGCTCCGGCAGGCCCACCAGGCGATCGACATGTGCCCCGCCCTCGCGCTACGCCTCAAGAATCCCTGACGGTCCGAACAGGTCACCGGGCCCATACCTCCTTGGCATACCGTTCCAGGCTTCTGGGCGGGTTCCCGGTGAGCCGGTGAAGGTCGTCGGTGACGGTCGCGTACAGGCCGGTCCCGACCTCCTCGAACAGGTGCAGCATGTGATCGATCCAGGCATCGGGCCGGCCTGACCTGGCGAAGTGGGCACGGTGTTGCGGCACCGTGGCCTGGACGTGACGGATCGGGCGGCCGGAGGCCGTGGCCAGCACCTCGGCGACACGGCCGAACGTGATCGCCTCCGGGCCGGTGATGGTGTAGCACCGCCCGTCGTGGCCGTCCTCGGTCAGCATGGCGACGGCTGCGGCGGCGACGTCCCGGGCGTCGACGAAACCGACCAGGCCGTCACCGCTGGAGGCGTACAGTTCGCCGTCCTCGCGGAGCGCCCGAGCGAACACCCATTCGTCCTCGTCGAAGTTCTGCAGCAGCCAACTCGGCCGCAGGATCGTCCACGCCCTTCCGGAGCGCTGCACCGCCAGCTCCACGGCGCGCCGCGGCGTGTCGGCCGGAGTGCGTCCGACGGCGGCTCCGGACATGAACACCACGCGGCGCGCCCACGGAGCCGATTCGATCAATCGGGCGAAGACCCGATCGGCGTGGGGGTCGCTGTCCAGGCCCTTGAGGAACAGGGTGTCGGCGTCGCCCAGCGCCGGCTCCCAGGTGGTCTGGTCATGCCAGTCGAACAGCACCGGCGTCACTCCGGGCGACGGCTCGCCGGGATGGCGGCCGGCCGCACGTACCGGCACGCCGGCGGCCGCCAGTGCCTCGACCACGCGCCGTCCGGCCTTACCCGTGGCGCCTTCGACCCATACCGTCATCGCGTTCTCCTCCTCGGATGTCGATCACCCGTATGGACGCCACGATAGGCACGGCAGGCGAGACGCATAATGGCTCATAATCTCTGTTCATTGTCTGTACGTCTCGCCGGCTCTGGCGATACCGTCACGCCGTGGACGTACTCGCGGACATCCTGACCGCCATCCGCCTCGGGCGGCCGGTCGCCGCGCACACTCAGGCGGACGCACCCTGGGGACTGCGCTTCGACCACGTCACCGGCGCTGCCTTCCACGTCGTTCTCCAGGGCACGTGCCGGCTGACCCCGCTGCCCGACCGGCAGGGGCCCGGCGAAGGCACGGGATTCGAGCCCGTCGACCTCGGCCCTGGGGACGTCGTGCTGCTGTGCCGCGGTCTGCCGCACACGCTGGCATCCGCGCCCGGGGTGCCCCTCACCGGCTTCTCGCCGCAACGGGAGTTCGCCTCCGCGCCGTACGGTCGAATGACCGTGCCCGGCCACGGCCCGCGCTCGACGATCGTGTGCGGCGCGTATCGGCTGGAGCGCAGGCAGCCGCATCCGTTGCTACGCGACCTGCCCGAGGTTCTGCATCTGCCCGCACTACCGGGCCGTCACGCCGGCCTACAGGCGATGGTCGAGTTGCTCGGCGAGGAACTGCGGACAGGGCCGTCCGGCGCAGCGGCGGTGGTCCCGTCGCTGGTGGACGCTCTCCTGGTGTACATGCTCCGCGCCTGGCTGCGTGAGTCCGACGGCGCCTCCGGCTGGTCCGCGGCGCTCGCCGACCCGGTGACCGCCCGGGCGCTCGCCGCCATGCACACCGAACCCGCGTACCCATGGACCGTCGAGCGGCTCGGCGCCGTGGCCGGCCTGTCTCGTGCCGCGTTCGCGCGCCGGTTCACCGCCCTCGCCGGGGAGGCGCCGCTGACCTACCTCACCCGCTGGCGGATGACCGTCGCCGCCCGGCTGCTGCGCGACACCGACCACACCCTCGCGCAGATCGCCAAGGACGTCGGGTACGGTTCCGCGTTCGCCTTCGCGAAAGCCTTCCGCCGCGAATACGCCACCACGCCGGGCGGCTTCCGCACCGCGATCCGGACCGGCGCGGAACGAACCGCCCCTGATCACTCCGCCCGACCGGGGTGAAGTGTTCGAGCATGTGACCTTCAGGTGGGAACAGGACGACCGGGGACCTCGGGTCGTCGTGTCGGACCCAGCCCGGGCCGTGTCTCGCACCGAGAGCCGGATCAGCCGGTCCGGCGTTCCCTTGAGGCGAGGTGGTCGGCGAGGGTCTGGCTGATGGCGCCGAGCCATCGGACCTGCTCGGGGTCGAGCGCGTCGAACAGCGCGCCGCGGACGGCCTCGACATGCCCCGGCGCGGCGGCGGCCAGGGCGGCGAATCCCTCGTCGGTGAGGACGGCGAGCTGACCGCGCTTGTCGGTCGGGCAGTCCTCCCGGCGCACCCAGCCGCGCTCCTCCAGCCGCGCGATCGCGTGCGACAGCCGACTCGCGGAGACGCGAAGACCGTCGGCGAGCACGGACATGCGCAACGCCCGGTCGGGGGTGTCCGAGAGCCGGACCAGGATCTCGTAGTAGGCGTGCGGCATGCCGGAGTCACGACGGAGCTGCGCGTCGACCGCGTCGAGCAGCAGCCGGTGGGCGTTCAAGTAGGCCCGCCAGGTGCTCTGCTCGTCGGGGCTCAGCCATCGTGTCTCGCTCATCAGCACGATTCTAGCCGAGTTGTTGAGCGCTCAAGTAGCTGCTAACGTCCTTGAACGTTCAAGAAACCGGCTTTCAGGAGGACCCGCTCATGTCCCGCCGAATCCCGCCGCCCGTGGTCGATGTGGCCCTGCTCGTCGCCCGTGTCGCGATCGGCGTCGTCTTCGTCGCCCACGGCTGGCAGAAGCTCCACACCAACGGCCTGACCGCGACCGGGCACGCGTTCAAGGCGATGGGCGTCCCCGCCCCGACCCTCTCCGCGTACTACGCCACCTTCGTCGAGCTCGGCGCCGGGATCCTGCTGATCCTCGGGCTGCTCACGCCCATCGCCGGAGTGCTGCTCTTCCTCGACATGGTCGGCGCGTTCCTCACCGTGCACGTCGACAAGGGCCTGTTCGTCGACAAGGGCGGCTACGAGCTCGTCCTCACCCTGGCGGCCGTCACCCTGGCCCTCGCGGTCGTCGGGGCGGGCCGCATCAGCGCCGACGGCCTGTTCTTCGGCCGGCGCACGAGCGTCGCCTGACCGGTCCTCCCGGCTTCTTCCGGCCGCCTACCGCTTCGATGCGGTGGGCGGCCGCTCTTCGTTCAGGTCGCAGAGGCGGACCCGATGGATCCGACTAGCCCGGCAGGGCGTCGCGGGCGGCGATGGCGGCGCCGCGGGCGCCGGCCATGTCGAGGTCGGGGACGAGCGCGAACTCCGCGGCGAGGGCCTGCTCCTCACGCAGCACCGTGTTCTCGCGGACCTTGTCCAGGAACCACTGGCGGAACCTCGGCCCCGTCTCGACCACGCCCCCGCCGACGAAGTACGCGCTCGGGTCGGTGAAGTTCGCCGCGATCGTGAACAGGCGGCCGAGCGCGATGGCCTGCTGCTCGAAGATCTTGAGGGCGAGGGGGTCGTCCTTCTCGCCGTATCCGCGCACGAGCTTCGCCGCCTTGCCGAGCGGCTCGGCGCTCAGCGGGTGGTCCTCGAACCGGGTCAGCCAGTACGGCAGCAGGTTGTTGGCGATCCCGGTGAGCGAGGCGACGCTCTCGGCGTCGGCGGAGAAACCGCAGTTGCAGCCGGGCAACGGCTGGGCGTCCTGCAGGAGCCCCTCCATCGGGATGTGCACGTGCCCGAGCTCGCCGGCCATCCCGGCGGCGCCCTTGACGACCTTCCCCGCCTCGATCACACCGCCGCCCAGTCCGGTGCCCACGATCGCCGAGATCGACGAGTGCCGGGCCGCGTCGGCGCCGAAGTGGGCGTGGTGGGCGTACAGCGCCGCCGCGTTGCCGTCGTTGTTGTAGACGACGGGCAGGCCCAGGCGCTCCTCGAGGGCGGTGCGGATGTCGAAGCCCCACCACTCGGGCTGCGGGAAGTTGGTGGCGCCCTTGCTGGAGATCACGCCGGTCGCGCTCGCCGGTCCGGGGGTGTCCAGGCCGACCGCGCGCACCTGCGCCAGGTCGACGCCCGTCACGTCGAGGATTCCGGTCAGGGCCGCGGCGAGGGCCTCGACGGCCACCTCCGGCCCTTCGAGCACCCGGCTGGGCGTTTCCACGAGCCGGTCGACGAGGAAGCTCCCCGCAGCGTCCAGCACTGTCGCGTTGTTGCTGGTCCCGCCGTTGTCGAGACCGACAACCACCCACGTGTCCGGCATTCCACATCCCCTTTCGGCCTCATGATGGTACGGCTCCGCGGACTGCTCGCACACCGGGGAGGGGTCTCCGTTCCGGTGGCGGACCGCGGGAGGCCGCGGGCCGGGTCAGTGACCAGCGCCCTCGTCCGGTCCGGCGGGCGGCTTGACGGCGACGCCGCCGTAGCCCCAGATGTTCTTGATGCTCTGCTCCAGGACCTCGATGGGCTCGCCGTCCGGGTTCCACCGCGCGGTCACGCCCGGCTCGACCAGGTCCAGCCCGTCGAAGAAGCGGCGGATCTCGTCGTGGGTCCGCATGTTCATCGTGGACGAGGCGTTGGTCCAGCCCTCCGACGCCTTGAGGCCGGTCTCCGGATCCGGGTCCATCGACGCGTGCGTCAGCATGAGCATGCTGCCGGGCGCCAGCCCGTCGCACAGCCGCTTCACCAGGCCGTACGGGTCCTCGTCGTCGCGGATGAAGTGCAGAACGGACACCAGCAGCAGGCCGACCGGCCGGTCGAAATCGATGATCTCCCGCACCTCGGGATGCGCGAAGATCATCTCCGGGTCGCGCAGGTCGGCCAGGACGATGCCGACCCGTCCCTGCTGCTCGTCCGGCAGCAGCGCCCGCGCGTGGGTCAGCACGATCGGATCGTGATCGACGTACGCGACGCGGGCCTCGGGCTCGGTCTCCTGGGCGACCTCGTGCACGTTGCCGACGGTCGGGATGCCGGTGCCGATGTCGAGGAACTGGGTGATACCGCGCCGCACCGCGTAGCGGACCGAGCGGCGCAGGAACAGCCGGCTCAGCCGGATGCTCTGCGGCATGTCCGGCATCACGGCGAGCACCTTCTCCACGGCCGCCCGGTCGACGGCGAAGTTGTCCTTGCCGCCCAGCAGGTAGTCGTACATGCGGGCCGTGTGCGGCACCGACGTGTCGAGCGTCAGGAGCCGGCGGACCTGCGCGTCGTCGTCGGCGGGCGACGAAGCCCAGGGCTCCCGTGGTTCGGACGCCATGGCACCTCCAGGTTCGAGCCGCCGTCCGGCGTGGTGATCAAGAATATAGAGGGGAACACCGGGTGAACCGCCCGATGTTCCCCTCTCGCGCGCGGCGCGCTACTTGCGCATGACCTCGGGCTCCTGGCGGCGGAGCATCCGCGTGACCAGGAACGTCAGGACGACCACCTGGACGACCATGATCCCCATGTCGAACGCCCACGTGCCGGTGTCCTGTTTCCACAGCGGGTCCGGCGCATCGCCCCGGCTGGGGATCAGCACACCGGCGTTGAGCGTGCCGGCCATCGCGGCGAGCGCCCACCGGGCAGGAACCAGCCAGGAGATCTGCTCCAGCCCCGGCTTGCCGTCGAGGTGCACGAGGGCGCCGCAGAACACGACCTGGACCAGCGTGGACATCACCAGGAGCGGCATCGTCATCTCGCTGGTCTTGACCAGCGCGGAGATCAGCAGGCCGAGGGCCATCGCGGTGAAGGACAGCAGGGCGATCGCGAGCACCAGCTCGATCAGCGGAGTCGTGAGCACGCCCTTGTCGTGCGTCTTGACGCCGAGCATGGCCACCAGGGTCAGCACGACGCCCTGCCCGATGGTGACCAGGCCGAGCACGAGCAGTTTCGAGGCGAGATACGCGGATCTGGACAGCCCGACCGCGCGTTCTCGCTGGTAGATGGCTCGTTCTTTGACGAGTTCGCGCACCGCGTTGGCGGCGCCGGTGAGGCATCCGCCGATGCACAGGATGAGCAGGAGGTTCGCCGCCTGGCTGTCATTGCCGGGAGGCGCCAGCAGGTTGCCGGTGGGCACCGCGCGGGCCAGCAGGCCCATGATGATCGGTAGCAGCACGGTGATGCCGAGGAACATCGGGTCGGCCGCGATGCTGCGGCAGTAGCGGCGGATCAGCGTGCTCAGCTGCTCCGGCCAGCTCTGCGCCTTGGGCGGCTGCTCGAAGTTGCCGCCGACCGGGCCGGTCTGCGCGACCGGCTGGACCAGCTCCGCCTGGACGTACCGCTGGTGCTCCTGAGAGTGCAGGTAGCGGCCGCCCCAGTCGATGGACGGGTCGTCGAACGCCTGGAACACGTCCGCCCAGTCGTCGAACCCGAGGAACGGCAGCGCCTCCTTCGGCGGGCCGAAGTACGCGATCCGCCCGCCCGGCGCCATGACGAGCAGCCGGTCGCAGATGTCGAGGTTGGCGACGCTGTGGGTGACGACGGCGACCGTACGGCCGTCGTCGGCCAGGCCGCGCAGCATCTGCATGACCGACTTGTCCAGACCCGGGTCGAGGCCGGAGGTGGGCTCGTCGAGGAACAGCAGCGACGGCTTGGTGAGCAGTTCGAGGGCGACGCTGACGCGCTTGCGCTGACCGCCGGACAGCGACGAGACCTTGTTGTCCCGGCGGTGGTCCAGGCCCAGCTCCTTGAGCACCTCGTCGACGCGCGCCTTGCGCTCGCTCTGCCGGGTGTCGTCGGGGAACCGCAGCTCGGCGGCGTAAATGAGCGCCCGGCGTACGGTGAGCTGCGTGTGCAGGATGTCGTCCTGCGGCACGAGCCCGATGCGGGAGCGCAGCTCGGCGTAGTCGCGGTACAGGTCGCGCCCGTCGTACGAGACGACGCCCTGGTCGGCGGGGCGCAGGCCGGTGAGCGCGCGCAGCAGCGTCGACTTGCCCGAACCGCTGGGGCCGATGACCGCGACCAGGCACTTCTCCCCCAGCGGGAAGGTCACGTGGTCGAGCAGCACCTTGCCCTTGTCGACGGTGACGGTGAGGTCGTGGGCGCTGAGCCGGACCGCTCCGGCGTCGACGTACTCCATGAGGACGTCGTCCACCAGGTGGAACGTCGACGGCCCGATGCCGATGATGTCCTGCGCGCCGATCGGCGCGCGCTGGACCCGCCGGCCGTTGACGTAGGTGCCGCTTCGGCTGCCCAGGTCGACGATCTCGTACGTGCCGCCGGCGGAGCGCAGCTCGGCGTGCTGGCGCGAGACGCGGAGGTCGGCGACGACCATGTCGTTCTCGGGGCCGCGGCCGATGCGCACCACATTCGAACCGCCGAGGCTCCGGACGTGCGCGGGCTCGCGGTACTGACCGCTCATCGTCTGCACGATCGGCGACCGCGGGCGCGGGCCCTGAGTCGGCCCGTGCGTCGGGGCGCTCTGCCACGCGGGGACGCCGCCGGGGCCGGGCGGAGCCTGGTACGGCGGCCCCGCCGGGCCGCCGCCGTATCCGGGCGCCTGCTGCGGCCCGGTTCCGTACGGGGAGGGCTGCTGCTGGGGCGGCACGGGCGTCCCGGGAGCGATGGTCGGCGGGGCCTGCCCGGGGCGCGCCTCCGGCGCGGGCGGGTAGCCGTGCGGCGCGGTGCCCCCCGCTGTGGCGGGGGGCTGAGGCATGTTGGGCGCGGGCGGGTACCCGTGGGGCGCCGTACCGCCCGGCTGAGACACGTCCGGCGCGGGCGGGTACCCGTACGGCGCGGTGCCACCGGCGGCGGGCTGCTGAGGAACGTCCGGCGCGGGCGGGTAGCCCTGCGGCGCGGTGCCGCCGGCCGCAGCGGGCCGCTGAGGCGTCGGCGGGGGGTACTGTCCGGGGCCGCCCGGCTGCGACGGCCCGGCGGGCGACGAACCCCAGGGTGAGTCCTGCTGGTACGGCGGCCGAGGGCCGGACGAGTCGGTCGGCGACTGCGGCCGCCCCGGAGATGCCGCCGGCGCGCCCGCCGCGGGCGGCGGTCCGGCGGCGGGCGGGGCCGTCTGGCCCGCCCGGAAGGTGAGTGGAACGCCCTGCTCGGGATGGCCGAGCCGGATCTCGCTGCCGGGCGCGACCGCGACCCGCTGGATCCGGCGACCGCCCTCGTACGAGCCGTTCGCGCTGCCGTTGTCCTCCAGCACCCACTGACCGGCTTCGAATCGCAGGGTCGCGTGCGAGCGGGAGACGCCGTCGACGGCGACGACGATCTCCGACCCAGGATCCCGGCCCACGCGGTAGGTACGTCGTGGATCGAGAGCCACCGACGTGCCGTTGCCCTCCACGACAAGCTGAGTCACGAAACAACCTTCCCGTCACTGCCCCGAGGCCCGCTGGGTGGCGCGTCGGAGGCGCACATCCGCTGGTCCGACGGTAAACACTAGGGCTTGGTTCCCAGACGCTGCAATGTTTCGGAAATTCGGTAAGCATCCCCCGCGACCGTTATGTCGGATGTAAGAGGTTGATGCCTGTCGGCGCGCCTGATTTGCCCCTGGCCCGCCCATCCTCAATCATTGACCGAATGTCCCCCGAGCCTCACGAGCCTCACCAGGCACATCCGGAGAGTGCCGCCGGGCGATGACGACCACGCTGCAGCCGGCACGTACTGCCGACGCTCCACGCACCCGACGGCCCGCCCACCGGCGGTGGCTGTTCCATCCGATCGTGGTCGCTACCGCGGCCGCCGCCGTCCTCCACCTGCTGTGGGCCAAGTACGCCGCGACGGACGGCGGAGACCTCGCCGCACAGTATGCCTGGACCCGGTTCGCGGTGCGCCATCCCGGCTCCGCCTACGACTTCGCGTGGTACGGCGGCATGCACCCGGCGTCCTACAGCATCCTCTCGCCGTACCTCATGGCGCTGATCGGAGTGCGCACGGCCGCGGTGATCGCCGGCACCCTGTCGGCCGCCCTGGTCGCCCTGCTGCTCGTCCGCTCGGGGATCAAACGCCCCCTCGCCCCGGCGCTCTGGGGCGCGTTCTCCCTGTCCTGCAACGCCGTCTCCGGCCGCGTCACCTTCGCGCTGGGCCTGCTGTTCGGACTGGCCGCCGTGACCGTGGTGTTCGTCCCCCGGGGCCCCCGGCCGCTCCGCGCCTCCGCCGTCGTCGTCCTCGGGATACTGGCCACGCTCGCCAGCCCGGTCGCCGGGCTGTTCCTGGAGGTCATCGCCGCCGCGCTGTTCCTCACGAAACGCCGCCCGGCGGCGTACGCCGTCGCCGCCGGCCCGCCCGTGGTCGTCGCGGGATCCGCGCTGTTCTTCCCCTTCGGCGGCGTCCAGCCGTTCCCCTGGTACCTCGTCGTCGCACCGGTCGTCGCCTCTCTGGCGCTCGCGAAGTTCGCACCCCGCGAGTGGCGGACCGTACGCCTGGGCGCGGTGGTGTACGCGCTCGGGACCGTGCTCACCTGGATCATCCCGTCGCAGGTGGGCAGCAACGTCGACCGGATGGCCCTGCTGTTCGCGGGCCCGGTCCTGCTGGCCGCGGCCCTGCACCGGCGCACGGCGATCCTCTACGTCGCGTTCGTCGCGACGGTCATCTCGCAGGTGGTCCGGCCGGTCTTCGACGTCGTCAACACGGCCGCGAACGTCGGGCACACGGCGAGCCTGGTGAACGAACTGCGGCGGGTGCGCGCCGACCGCGGCCGGGTCGAGGTCGTGCCGGAGCGCACCCACCTGGAGGCCTCGGAACTGGCCTCGGAAGTCAACCTCGCGCGCGGCTGGAACCGCCAGGCCGACGTGCAGCGCAACGCCCTGTTCTACGACGGGACCCTCAGCCCGGACACTTACCACGCGTGGCTGCGACGGTGGGCGGTGGGTTATGTCGTGCTGCCGTCGGCCCAGCCCGACTGGCAGGCCAAAGAGGAGGCGCGCATCGTCCGCGCGGGCCAGCCCTGGCTGAAGCCGGTCTGGCAGAACCGGCACTGGCGCCTGTTCCGCGTCACCGACGCCGTCCCCCTCGCCGACCCGCCGGCCACCGTGGACCGCGCACTCGACAACGAGCTGGACGTCACCGTCGCGACGAAGGGATCGGTGCTGATCCGCGTCCCCTGGTCACCTTGGCTCAAGGTCCTCGACGGCCGACCGGGCTGCCTGGCCAAGGCCGGCGACTGGATCCGCCTGTACGCCCCCGAACCCGGCAAGTACCGCATCGCCGCCCCGTACCGCCTGCCCCGCGGCTCCTCCTGCCCCCGCTGACCCCGCCGGGAAGAGCGGCACCATCGTCTCTGGAATCCGCCTTGCCGCCGGTATGGCCGTGGCACGATCAAGAACGTGACGGTCGATGGAGCCGGCGGCTCGGCGTTTCCTGAAGGGTCCACTGTCGTCCGCCGGGACGTGTTGCGGGGCAAAGTATGGTCGGCGGCGCCCTTTCGGGTGATCCAGGACACCGGCACCGTGCTGATGCTCGCCTGCTGGCCAGGCGTCGAGATGCTCGCGCCGACCACCTGGATCGAATGGCTGCGCACCGGTAACGATGCCGTGCGCGAACAGGCCATCCCCAACCTGGCCTCCGGCCGCTGGGAACTGGACCGGTGGGTCTGGCGGGACACCACCTTGCTCGCGCGGTACGAAGCCGGTCGGTACTTCAGCGTCAGCCGGTTCTTCGACGCCGAGGGCCACTGCGGCGGCTGGTACGTCGACTTCGTCCGCCCCTTCCAGCGGACTGCCATCGGCATCGACGCCTTCGACCTGCTGCTGGACCTGGTCGTGACGGCGGACCTGTCGTCCTACCGCTGGAAGGACGAGGACGAATACGCCCAAGCACGCCGCCTCGGGCTGATCGACGACGCACTCCACCAGCGCGTCGAGACCGCACGACAGCAGGTCGTCTCCCTGATCGAATCCCGTCGAGGGCCCTTTGCCGACGACTGGTCATCGTGGAAACACGACCCCGCCTGGCCGGCGCCGGCACTCCCGCGCGACGAGCCCACCGGATAGGTGAAGCCCCGAGAACGAACCGGGAAGCGCCCTGGTGAATGCGGCTCAGGGACCTGTCGCCGCAAGACCGCCGAAGGCACGAGACAGCTGGTGTATCGCGTACTCACCCGGCTCATGCTCGGCCAATGGCGGTTCGAGCACCTCGTGATCCGACAAGAAAGGCTTCAAGGTCGGCACGCACTTCTGGCCAGGAACCTTCCGGGTCGGTGGGGCCGGGTGGGTGATCCTGGAGCGGGTAAGACCAGCCCAGCACGGCATCATAACCGAGTGGTTGCAGGTTCTGTAGGCGTTCATAGAGGGACTCTTCGTAGCTATTCGGACCAGAGGACGGTCTTCTGTCGCCGGGCCGAAGCCAGCGGTAGTTGCCGGTCACGTTGAAGGGAAATTCACCGAGAAAAGCCGAAGGGCCGTATGAGTTGGCAGGAGCAGGCTCTCCGTCGACCGCCTCACTGGCTGCGGCGGTGATTAGCGATCCGGTTATCCGGCCGTAGTGGTGAACTTGGGTTCGCGTTATCGGGGGTCCGGCTAGGGCCCATTGACTGGGCGTCATTGGGTCGTTGAATCCTACTGTTGCGGGCAGTCTATGTTGAGTGATGCGCGCGCAGCCCTCACGGAGAAACGCCTTCATATCCGAGAGTCGCACGTTCGCTTGGCGAACAGTACGGCTCGGCGGAACCAGGACATCGGTGCACCATTCAGGTTCGTTGAACAGATCCCAGGCGTAGATGGTGTCGGGATAGCTCGCCGAGACGCCCAGCAAGGGTTCGAGGACATTTTCGAAAAGCGCGTGACGTTTAGCCGTGTCACTAATCCATGATGAGCGCCCACCTTTGACGCGATCGCCAAATTCAGGCGCGAAGGCGAAGTGGAAGTCGAGGAAGGTAGGGACGAGCCGGAGTCCGTGGCTACGCGCTTTTCGGTGCAGCAACTCAAAATCGTCCAATACTTGCCGCCCCAGCCCGATCGGTGGGGCAGCCGTCACGGTCCCGGCCGCCTCTCTGCGCGGACTGGGAAGCAACATCGCTCCTGAGCCGAAGATGAACCACCGTACAATGCGTAGACCGATCGATGCGTAGCTATCAAACACCGCGTCGACGCCATGCGTCCAGTGCCGTTGATCGGAACGCGGGAGACCCCCGAAGTCGATACCGAATGTATGGTAAAGCCACCACGGCTGATTGATCCCCACCTGCAAGATTCATCCCTCCCGCTGGGCAGTTACAGCATTCTGCCTGAGCTCTCCACGTTTCGACCTTGACTCAGTTCGACACGGCCTTGGAGGGGGCCGAGACCAATCGTCGATCAGGATTCGCTATTGGCGGTGGATCCCGCGGCGTCATCGGGCAATGATGAGGTCACCTGTACATCGAGTGCTGCGGTAGGAGTGAATTCGTACCAGGACGATACAAGGTTTCCGAGACGCTGTTGATCGGACTCGTCGGGGTCGGGACTGGGGGTATTCGGATATCGGGCGTCGGCGTCAGCCCTGAATTCGTCGGCGAGGGTCACATAGGGGTCGCTGCCGTCGGTGTGGCCGGTGCGGACGAAGGCGAGGAAGGCCGATTCGAAGCCCCGGCGGATCGGCACTACCACTCGGGCACTGCCGGCTTTCAGGAACGCTTTGTGCGTGAAGTCCGGGTGATCCAGGCCCGTCTTGAGCGCCCACCGGTTGTGGGCGGACCAGAAGTAAGGGTAAAGAAAATAGGCAATGTTCTCCCACTCGATAGCGTGGTGGACGAACTGGATCGTCTGTCCTTGCGAGGCCATGGCGTCCCAGATCTGCTGGTTGAGAATCTGGCCGGTGGCCGGATCGTAGAGCGTGCTACCGACGACGGCCGGGGAGAACGCGAACTCGGGACCGAAGATCCAACGGACCACGCCCTTCATCACCTCCTCCCGCTCGACCTTGCGAAGCGACAGAGGGTCCTGCGCACCGAGCTCGGCCTTGAGGGCGTCGAGCCGGTCGCGCAGCTGAGTCTGCTCGGCGTAGAAGTTACCCAACGCAGCGTCCTTGATCGCCGCGTACGCCTTCTGCTGCCAAGCGGTGAACACCTCGTCGCGGAGCCGCAGGATGCCGGTGACCCAAACCGAGCACGACTTGACGTGGTAGGCGCCGTAGTGGATGTCGAAATGACCACCGAACCCTCGCCAATCGAGAAGTTCGTGCTTGTCCGGGCCGACACCTCGCACAAAGAAGTCGGCACCCGCAGTTGGATTATCGACAAAGTCGCCGGTGAAGTCGCTGAATCCGTCCTTGTCCCAGTCCACGCGTGCTGTCTGAACGACATAGTTCGGGTCGATGTCCACACCGAAGGTGAACCAGTGCCAGCGGCCCGCCCCCTGTGTGGTGTTGTCGTCGTTATCCCAGGTGCGTGGCGTGTCGGAGACATATAGCCGAATCGTGGCCCCCGGCGGCGGGTCGATGCTGGTGCCAAAAGCAGAGGCCAGCCGCGACCAGTTGTCGCGAGTGATCGACTCTGCGGTCAGCGGCGCGTTCGGGTGATCCGGATCAATGATTCCCGTCATGTCGAACTGCGCACCCAAGCGCCCTTGCAGGTCCTGAATCTCGCGATAGCGGTCAAGCAACTCGAACCCCGGTTCGGGAATGTTCACATCCAGGCACAGCCGCTTGTCGAACTCGCGCAGCTCGACCAGCCATTTGCGTTGCAGCTGGTAGTAGTCCACCCTGCAGCCTCGGTCAGCGTAGGGGTTTCGTACGGTGCTGACCTGCTCCTGTTCAGAGCCGGCCGCGCTTGACACCCGGAAGCTGATCTTGTGTTCCTGCTTGGTTCGCGCCGACGCTTTTTTCGTCAGCTCTTGCGAGCGCTTCGTGCTGTCAGCGCTGGCAAGGCTGGTTTGATCAGTCATGCTGAACGCTCCGGAGGCGCTGACGCTCATCGGACCGAATCCGCCTGAGGCGCTGACCGAAGTGTTGAGACCTAGCGAGTGCTGATGCTGGGATGTGGTTGATTCAGCAAGCTCCGTCTTCTCGGTAACTCCCTGCTCGCTGAAGGACTCCTCGTAGTCGGTGACGATGGTCTGAAAATCCGAGGCAGTGTTCGACCACTCGCGCCGGGTCAGATGCACCTTCTCGCCAGGTGCGAGCGGTAGCGAATGCACCAGCTCACCTCCTGCCATGCCCGCAGGCAACAAGTCCATCCGCTGCACATGCAAGACTCCCAAATACACCGCATGCAGCCGGAGGCGGAATGCCTCCAAGGCCGCTTCCAACTCGTCACGCGCAGCCGCGTATGGGGTTCCGTCCGGAGCATTGGCCAGCTTGGACAGGTCAGCCTCGGCCTCGCGCGTCAACTCGTCGGCGGGCATCCGCGCCAGTTGCTGTGCGGCATCGGCGATATGCCCTCCGAACAACTGGCCCAGATCGACCGTGGTCCGCACGGGCGAGGCGGCATTCTTCGCATACCAGAGCTTACTCAACCGCACCTGATCTTGTTTGCCGCTTGTCCCGACCGACCTGGCCCGCTGAACCGCCTGAGCCAATCGCAGCTTTTCCCATGCACCCGGCTCGTTGGCCACGCCGGACAGCTCGTTGGTCTTCGTCGCATCAATCGGAGTCAGGACCGCCTGGTGCAGGCTACGCGCTGCTGGAATATTGCCCATTGAATACATACCCCCAGATGAGACCTGCAAGAACCATAGATAAAAAAGCACCAGAAATCATCCGTGAAACCACGTACACCAACGGGTCCACTGATGTTGCGCCAGTCCTGGCCATGGCCGGCGGTTGTGGATCTTTGCCGGTACCTTCGGGGCCTCGGATCACGGACTGCGACCCCGCCTGGCCGACGCTGGTACTCAATGGCGACCGGATGACCCTTGCGCCATACGGCCAGGCGGGAGCCGCCGGTGATTACGGTTGTTCGTCTGGGACTCTCTGCGCGGGCGGTGTGGGAGCGGTGTTGGTCCATCCGGTGATGACCGGGGTGTAGGTGTTGTGATTTCCGGGCGCGCTCTGGTTTCCGATGGCGAGGATGTTCGACGTGGCGGGGTCGATGATGAACCGGTCCTGATATGAACCGCCCGGGCGGAAGCTCGGGTCGGTGACGATGAGGCCGATTCCCTCACGGCCGAGCGGATCCCGTACCTTTCCCAGGGTCTTGATACCCGGGAACGTCGCGAGAAGGCGGAACGCCGCCGCCCGGACCTTGGGCGGTGCCGGCGCGAGGATGAGCAGATCCCGGACGGCGTCGTACATCCCTTCGGCCGGCGTGCGTCCGCGGCTCTTCAACGCGGCCGGATCGGTGAGTGCTTGTAGACGGGCCTTGAGCCGGGTGGGATCGGTCGGCAGATTCATGACCTCCGTTACGGAGAGCTTGTGGCGGGATTCGCCGAGGAAGATGCTGCGTGGGCCTTTGACATAAATGCCCGGCAAGGTGTTTTCGGTGGCCAGACGCCACCCATGAGGAACCGCTTTTCCCGCCGGCCATGGCCGCACCGAGTCCGCTTCCGGATCGTCCGACAGCGGGCCAGGGGGAATCGGGGGTCTGATGAACAGCGTCGGAGAGCCGTCGCGGCGCCATGCGGCAGCGTCGGCCCGGGTCGGGGCGGTGAAGGTCGGGTCGCCGTCCTGCAGATACCAGCTGAGATCCCGGGGCGACCGTGCGATCCAGACGTTGGTCTGGTCGACGGTCATGTTCAGCCGATACCGGATGCGGCCGTCTTGGACGGTGACGGGCTCGGGGACGTTGCGGATCTCGGCGTGCCAGTAGCGGCCCGTCGTGGACGGTAGGTGCTCGGAGGTGGTGGCGGCCGCCAGCAGGATCTGCCGCGCGCTCAGCGGCTGGTCCTGGGAAGGGTGGTCCGCCGGTCCACCCACGCCGATCGCGGCCACGATCGTTGTGGCGGCGACGGCCGTGGCCGCGAGGCCGGCCACCCAGGCTCGGCGGCTTCGCCGACCGCCCGATCGTGCGGCGTTCTGGTTCGAGGTCAGCCGCGCGCGGCCGGTGGCGACGACCTTGGGGCTCGGTCCCTGCGCTTCGGGCAGTGCTTCACGTAGCATCTGCAGCTCATCCATCGCTTACTCCTCCTCGAACGGGTCGGAGGGGCCAAGTGCCTCGCGCAGCTTTCGCCTGGCGCGGTTCAACCGGGAGCACACGGTTCCGTACGGGATGTCGAGCGCCTCGGCGACCTGCTCGTAGGAGAGCTCCGCGAGGGTCACCATCAATACGACGTCGCGATCGCCGGGATTCAGCCGTGCGAGTGCCTGAAGGAGCTGTGGCCGCAACCCCAGCGCGATGATCCGGGCGTCCAGCCCGTCCTCACGAACCTCAACGGCCTCCGCAGCACCGGCTCGGGCGAGCGCCTTGTACATGGCGACCTCCCGACGCCGATGCCGCCTGATCAAGTTGGTGGCGATCCCGTACAGCCATGCACGCGCGTCGCCGCGAGTGCGGTCATAGCGCTGGCGCTGCCGGAACGCGGCGACGAACGTCTCAGCCGCGAGATCATCGGCGATGTCCTGACCCAACCGACGCTCGACATACTTGTGGATCTCCACGAAATACGCGTCGTAGATCTCGGCGAACCGTTCGGGAGCCTCCAAGGACGCCTGAATCACCGCCGCGTCCTCATGCGGAGGACCTCCGGGCATGCGGCGAGTCAGGAATCTGTGGGATTCAGAGCTCATGCGGTGTCCCGCTCATTGAACGTGACCCTCCTTTGCGGACAACTGACACCCGTTCTTGCCACGACCCCCTTCGACCCTTCACGCCTGAGGACCGGCGATGGCCACGGCCACGACTCGATCCCGCCGGTGTCGGCGACACGAGACCGACTCCGGCGGAGGCCGGAATGGTGAAGCGCCCCCAGGTGTGGATCTTGGACGGTACCTTCGCGACATGCGTACGCAATCGGCGATGTTGAGCAGCGAAGTGCCCTCGGGGTCCCGGATCACGGACTTCACGGTGGTCCAGACCGCCGCTGGACCGCTCATCATCTGCGCCGACTCCCGGTACGGAGGAGTGTGGACCTGGGATCCCCTGCGCGACGTTTGGCAGGACCGGCCCCTGGCCTTCGCCTGCGCCGGGGACCCGGTGGCCGCGCAGTATCCCGATGCCGAGAACGACATCGATTCGGTGGCCGCCGTCGTGTCCGGCGGGCGCGTGGTCCTTGCGGCGGGAGGCGACGAACAGGGCATTGCCCTCTGGGATCTCGAGAGCGGCGAGCTGATCCGGGGAGCGAGCTTCAACGACGACTACACCGCGGCCATCACCGCAGTGCGGGGTGAGGGGCCGCCGCTGTTCGTGACCGCCACGCAGTACGCGGAGGAGGTCCTGGTGTGGAGGCCGTCGGCCGAGGAGCCGCTCACGGAACTCCCGAATGACATCGGGGAGATCACCGGCCTCACGGCCGCGCATGGCCACGGCCTCTCGATGGCGGCGGCGGGCGGGGCCGACGGGGTGGTCGCGGTGTGGGATCTCGCCCAAGGTGAGAGCCTGGCGTCGTTCTACACCGAGGCGGGTCATGTGCCGGCCGTCTCTCTGGCACGCCTCGCGGCCGGCCCGGTCGTGGCGGCGGCCGTCGAGGACGGCATCTACGTGTGGGACGTGACCGGAGACCCGGAGAGCGATCCGGTCCACGACCCCTTGACGGGGCACGAGGAGACCATCCGTTCCCTGGACACCGTCACGTTCGACGACCGCTGCCTCGCGGTCACCGGGGGCGACGACGCGACCGTGCGCGTCTGGGACCTGCGGACCGGCGCGCAGGTCGGCGATCCGCTGTCCGGCCACAAGGGCAGCGTCGAGACGGTCCGGACCGCCGTGCTCGACGGGCGCCACGTCGCCCTGAGCGCGGGCCGGGACGGCAGGATCAATGTCTGGGACCTCCACGCCATGGTGCGGACATGGATGTGACAGAGCGGTCGGGAGCGCTCAAAACGCGGCGGTACCTGTTCGAGCAGCGGAATTCGCTGGGGTTCGTGGCCGAGGTGGCACGAGGTCACGGCTGGACGCTCCCGGACGAGCCCCCACGGCTCCCGCCGGATCACGCGGGCCCGGTGCGGGTGCTGTTGGAGATCCTCCCTGGTCTCCGGCTGTTGTACGAGAACGACCCGGCCAGGCCGAACTCCTATGTACAGGCGATCGGCGACTCTGGCCTCGGGCCGGACATCGTCGATCACATGATGGCGGTCTTCAGGGCCTACCCGGGGATACTCACGTTCGAGGCGCTGCTCGACGATCTGGACGCCGCCACCGAGACCGAGGCCCGTGACGTCGCAGTACGGCGGGCCGGCCTCGGCGCGCCCGCGCAGATGGATGAGCGCCTCGTGGCGCGAATCACGGAATGCGCCACGGCCAAGGACAAACGCCTTCGGGAGGGAGCACTGTGCGCCATCGGCTACACCGAGTGGCCGGTCTTCCTTCCCTTGGTGCGGAAGATGGCAGCCGAAGACCGTAAGAGGTCCTTGCGGGCGGCGGCGAAACTCACCCTGAAGGCTTATGAGCTGGTGGGCCTGACCGACTCTCGTTAGGCGACCCGCTGAGACCGTCCAGCGAGAAGGTCACACGCCGAGGCGGCCGTTGAGCCAGCGCAGGGCGGGGGTGAGTTCGCGGCGCCAGACGCTGAAGTGGTGGCCGCCCGTCGGGAGGGTGATCGAGGAGACCTGCATCGGGGCATGGACGAGCGCGATGAAGCGGCGTGTCGCGGCGTAGTCCTTCTCCCCCACCTTGCTGGTCGTGACCAGCACGTCGATGGGCGGGGCGGGGCGGTGCTGGAGCCGCCAGGCCAGGTCGTTCTCGTTCCGGTAGGCGGGGCTCCCGCCGTACAGGTCGCCGGTGGTGATGTCGCGCAGCGCCTTGTAGTAGCCCGACATGGAGATCGCCGCGGCGAACCGGTCGGAGTGGCGCATGGCGAGCTTGAGCGCGCAGTATCCGCCGGTCGAGTCTCCCATCGCGCTCCAGCCGGCCGGCCCGGGGACGGTGCGGTACGCGCTCTGGATCGCGGCGGGCAGGTCGCGCGCGAAGAACGTCTCGGCGAGCGGGCCTTTCGGGACGTCGGTGCACTCGGTGTCGCGGGGCGGGGTGACCATGGGCCGCATCATGACGAAGATCATGGGCTTGAGGCGGCGGGCGGCGATCTCGCGGGCGGCCGTCTGCGGAAGTTGCAGGCGGGTGATGAGGTTCTCGGCGTTGCCGGGGTAGCCGGTGAGCGCGAGCGTCACCGGGAAGTGCCGGGTCTTGTCGCGGAAGTACTGTGGCGGCAGGTAGACGTAGGCCAGGGCGCTGATCCCCGATCGGCCGCCGTGGATCGTCACCGCCTCCAGCCGGCCGTCCTTGACGGGCAGCCGGTGGCCGTCGATGAAGGCGTCGTGCGTCGGGACGAGCGGCGGGTCCTGGCCGGCGGGCCCGTGCGCTCCCCGGATGAGGTGGCCGTGGTGGCCGGTGGGGTCGCCGGTGCCGCCGCCCCCTCCGGATCCGCCGGGCATGCCGAGCAGGTCGCCCCAGGATCCGTAAAAGGCGAAGTAGGCGTTGGCCACGGTGAGCAGGGCCGCGATGAGGAGGACCTGGGGGACGAGCAGCAGGCCGACGCGTGCCGGGACGCGGCGCGCCGCGCGTGGGGCGACCCAGACGACGCCGACCAGCGCCGCCAGGGCGAGGAGGCAGATGAGGAGGATGAAGGGAGTGCCCGTGAGGCCCATCGACGTCAGTTCTCCGGGCTCAGCCGGCCGCTGAGCCATCGCAGTACGGCAGGAAGGTCCCGCTGCCAGGTCGGGAGCGTGCCACCGCCGGCGACCGTGAGGGAGTCGGCCCGTACCGGCGGCCTCGCCAGCGCGGTGAGCTGCTGCGCCGGTTCGGTGGCGCCGCCGGCGGTGACGACGAGGAGGTGCGCCGGGGGCGGCGGGCGGTGGCTCAGTCTCCAGAGCAGGTCGTTCTCGGACCGGACCGCCGCGCTGCGCCCGTACAGGTCTCCGGGCGGGGCGCCGTACGAAGTCGCGGCGCTGACCGCCGCCGTGAACCGGTCGCCGGCCTCCAGCGCGAGCTTGGCCGCGCAGTAGCCGCCGTCCGCGTCGCCGAGCACCCCCCATCCGGGGCCGTCGTGGGCGACGCGGTAGGACGCCGCGACCGCCATCGGCACGTCCTCGGCGAAGAACGTGCCGGCCTGCTGCCCACCGGGCGCGTCGACGCAGGCGCCGACCGGTCTCATCAGGACGTACGCCGTCGGCTGCACGGTGCGGCCGGCGATCTGGCCGGCGGCGACGGACGGCAGGCGCAGGTGAGTGATCGCGGCCTGCACGTCGGCCGTCAGGACCAGCACGACGGGCAGGCGCTTATGCCGGAAGGCGTGCTCGGAGTACTGCGGAGGCAGGTACACGTAGGCAGGGGCGGTGACGCCGGAGCGGGGGCCGCGGATGACGACCGCGTCCAGGCGTCCCTCCTTCGGGGGCAGGCCCCGTGACAACGCGTCGGACGTGGGCCGCAGAGACGGCTGCGACGCGGCGGCGGGCGACGAGGTCGGACCCGCGCCGACGACCCGCACCTTGCTCTTGTCCGTGCCCAGCATGTCGGCCCACGAGCCGAAGAAGCCGAACGAGGAGTTCACCGCCACGAGCACCGCGAAGACGACGAGGAGCTGGGCGCCCACCACGAGGCCCGCCCGCGACGCCACCTGGCGCGGGCCGCCGCCCGCGACGCGTGGCAGCAGCACGACGCACGCCACGAACGCGGCCAGCCCCAGGACGCCGAGCAGTACGACGAACGGGCCGTCGGTCAGGCCCATCAAGACACCTTTCCCGTTCCGACGCCCGTTCTGGCGCCCGGTCCGATGAGGGGGCTCAGCCGCGTCCGGCGGATCCGTGCGACGAGGCGCCGCACCGGCCCCTCGAACAGCACGAAGCCGATCAACGTGACCGTCGCTCCGACGACGCCGCCCCCGGCGATGTCCTCCAGGGGAACGCCTCCGACCGCGAAGGTCAGCGCCATGATCACCGCGGCGCCGCAGGCCAGCAGTCCCAGCCACCGGCTGACGAGCAACAGGCCGATGGCGGTCGCCACCGCGACCGCCATGTGGTCGCTCGGCTCGGGAAGGGCGGCGGTGCGCGCCGCCCCGTACATCGGCAGTCGGACGGTCGGTGTCTGCTCGAGCGGCTGGTTGACCAGCACGGCGGCGATGACGCCGACCGGCGCCCATATCGCCGCGGCCATGACGGGGGCACGCCGGTGACGCGCCGTCCACCATCCGGTTCCGAGCAGGGCGGCGAACAGTATCGGCCCGAACGTCACCCAGCCGACGAGCGCCAGGTGCGACCAGTGACCGCCGACCAGATGAGCATGGAGCATGTGTACGTGTTGCGGCGGGTGCACGGATCCCCTCGTATGCGAAATCGCTGCCCGCCAGCGTAGGAATCCCCGGGTCAGCATCGGTTCAACGCATGGTTAGCGCCACGCTCACCTTTCCCCTCCTCGGGAATCCGGCCGCCCACGTGTCGTGGTCCCCCGGCGCGCTTCAGAGGATTCCTTCAGCCCGGATGTCTACCCTGACCTGCGTGCTCAGGTCTTGGCGGGCGCCGATGCCCGCCGTGCGTCCCGCCGCTCCCCTGGTGATCGTCGCCGTCGCGTACGGCGCCGCCCAGCTCGTCGGCGCGGCCGCGCACATGCGGCTCGGCTGGGACGAGACCGTCTACGTCAGCCAGGTCAGCCCGCACGTTCCGGCCGCGTACTTCAGCGCGCCGCGTGCCCGGGGGATCACCCTGCTGGCCGCCCCCGTCGTGGCGGTGACCTCCTCGCTCACCG
Organism: Actinoallomurus vinaceus; assembly: GCF_039542055.1. Lineage (NCBI taxonomy): Bacteria > Bacillati > Actinomycetota > Actinomycetes > Streptosporangiales > Thermomonosporaceae > Actinoallomurus > Actinoallomurus vinaceus. The sequence continues at coordinate 156,011 of NZ_BAABHK010000005.1, read as the reverse complement.
CGCTGCGGTGGTACATGGCCGTGCTGTCGTCCGTCGGCCTCGTCGTCGCGTACTGGCCGTGGACCCGGCTCCTTCGCCCGGTCACGGTGGGAATCGCCGCGCTGCTCCTGACGAGCCTGTGGGTCGTGCGGTTCTACGGCAACGAGGTCATGCCGAACCTGTACGTGGCGTACGGGGCCGTGGCGGCGGCCGGCTGGTTCACGCACGTGGCCGGCGCCGTACCGGATCCCGGGGACGTCGCGCCCCGGGTCTCTCCCCGGCGGGCGTGCGCGTGGCTCGCCGTCGCTGTGGGATGCACCGCGCTGCTGCGCCCGGGTGACGCGGTGTGGCTCGTGCTTCCGCTGGCGGCGGGGGCCGTCGTCATGGGCCGGCACCGGATCGGTCTCCTGATCGGCATCGCCCTCGGCATGGCCGGGGGGCTCCTGCCGTGGGCGGTGGAGGCCTACGTCCGGTTCGGCGATCCGCTGCGGCGGCTGCACGACTCCAGCAGGGTGGAGGGCGGCCTGGGCTGGCATCCCGAGGGTGTCGCGATGAACCTGCGGGCCCTGGACAAGTACGTGCTGTGCCGGCCGTGCGGCACCACGATCTCCCATGTCCCGACGGTCGCGCTGTGGTGGCCGGCGATCCCCCCGCTCGTCGTGGCGGGGCTGGTCCTGGCCGCCCGGCAGGGCCGGCTGCGCCTGCTCGCGCCGGCCGCCGCCTGCGGAGCCGTGCTGGCGGCCGCGTACCTGCTGTTCGTCGGGTACGCCGCGCCGCGCTTCCTGATCCCCGCCTACGCGCTGCTGGCCCTGCCGGTCGCCGAACTCGCCGTCGGCCTGGTGGTCCTGACCCGGGGGCGGTGGCGCGGCGTGACCGCCGGCGCCGTCGCGACCGGGCTGGTCCTCCTCGCCGCCGGCCAGCAGAGCGTGCTCCGGTACATGAGCGGTGAGGAGGTCCGGTCGCGCCAGGACTACTCCTGGCTCGCGTCGGGCCTGCGCGACCTCGGCCTCCACCCGCCGTGCACCCTCTCCGGGGACACGGCGCAACCGCTGGCCTTCTACGTGGGCTGCCGATCCGTGGAGGTCAGCGGGAACAACGCCTCCACCACGACGGCCGGGCTCCTGCGCGCGGCCCGGACGACGCGGTTCGCCACCCTCGAACTCGCCGGATCCCGCCCACGGTACGCGCGCGGCTGGCGCCGGTACGTTCTCACCACCCCGGCCGGGGAGCGCTGGAAGATCTACGTCCCACCGGGCACGGCGTACGCCCCGCGGGGATGATCCCTGCCCGTGAGCCCCTCAGGCACCGGGCTCCACGAGACGCATGATCACCCACAACACCATCGTTGTACTATTCAGGTAGTGAGACGCCCACGGCGACCCCACGGTCGGTGACGGCACCGCCCACCGGCGGACCTGGAGGAACCCATCACGTCAGCCGCCCCTCATCCCGTGTTTCACCATTGCTCCATCCGGCGGGGAAGGTTGAGGCCATGAGCCGACGCATCATCCTCACCCGCCGGCGGACGCCCGAGCCTCTCGTCGAAGGACAGCATCTCGTCGAGGGGATCGATGGGTCGGCCATCGCCCGGTTCCCGGCGCGCAACTGGATGGTCGCCGGATTCCTCGCCGCCGCGCTCTGCGGGGTGGCCGTCGGTGCCCGCTTGGCCGACGTCGACGTCGAGGACGTCGACGTGGGCGGCTGGGCCGGAGCGGTGTCCTCCGGCGCGAGCCGGATCCAATGGGGGTTCGTGCCGGCGATCGCCGCGCTGACCACGCTGCACTACCTCGCGTCGGCGCTCGGCGTACGCGCCGCCGCCGACGGCGTGTCCGGCCGGCGGCTCGGGCTGTGGGAGGTCACCGCGGTGCAGTTCGCGGGCGCGGCGGCGAACCGGCTCGCCCCGAGCGGGCTCGGCTCGGCGGCCGTCACCTGCCGGTACCTCACCCGGCGCGGCCTGCCGGTGTGCGAGGCGACGGCGGCGATGGCCGCGGCCAGTCTGGTACGCGGCGTGACGAAGCTCGGTCTCGTCGCCGTGGCCGTCGGCGTGTGGAACGGCCTGGGCGACCCGGCGGCACCGACCATCCGCCTCGACCGGATCGCCGCCCGGCACGCCGGGCTGATCGTGCCGGTCCTGGCCTCGGCCGGGGGCGCGGTGCTCCTGGCGGTCCTGATCGTGCTCTGCTGGCCGCGCGGCCGGGGCCGCGCCTGGGCTCGCGCCGCGGTCACCGGCGTGGGCCGGTCGCTGCGGCACCTCCTCCACCGGCCCCGCTGCCTGATGGCGACACTCGTCGCATCGACCGGCGCGCACGCCGCGCTCGCGCTCGCGTTCGCGGCCAGCCTGCTCGCCATCCCCGGCACGGACGGCCGGGACTTCGGCGCGTTCCTCGCCGTCTACCTGATCGGCGCCACGGCCGGCGCCGTGATCCCGACCCCGGCCGGCGTCGGGTCGACCGAGGCGGCGCTGATCACCGCGCTGGCGGCCGCGCACGTCCCGACCGCCCAGGCGGCCGAAGGCGTCCTGCTGTTCCGGGCCATGACCTTCTGGGCCCCTGTACCGGTGGGCGTCATCAGCACCCGGCGCCTCCGCCGCACCCACGGCCTGTAGGCCCAGCGCCCAGGGCCGATCGGGTCAGGCGGTTCCGAACGGCGGAGCGTACGGCAAGCTTCCCCGGCACCGTCAGGCCAGGCCGTAGCGGGCGGCGAAAATCCCGGAGCGTACGGCCGGCTTTCCGGCATCGTCAGGTCAGGCCGTTGCGGGCGGCGAAGACCGCCAGGCGCACGCGGTTCGGGCAGCCGGTCTTGGTCATGAGGCCGGCGACGTGCGTCTTGACCGTGGTGACGCCAATGTGCAGCCGGTGAGCGATCTCCGCGTTGGACAGCCCCTCCGCGACGAGGATGAGGACGGTGCGCTCCCGGCCGGTCAGGTCCAGATCGGGAGCGGCGGGCTCCTCCTGGCGGGCGCCGACCGCCTGGGCGACGAGCCGCCGCAGCACCGGCGTGCTGAACGGGCTGTCCCCGTCCGCGGCGCGCCGGATCGCGTCGACGAGCGTCTCGGGTGCGACATCCTTGGCGAGGAACCCGCACGCTCCCGCCGCGAGCGCCGGGTAGAGATGATCATCGTCGTCGAACGTCGTCAGCACGACGACACGTGTCGCGGGCCGCTCGGCGAGGATCCGCGTTGTCGCGGCGATGCCGTCCACGCCCGGCATGCGCAGGTCCATGATGACCACGTCCGGCGCGAGACGCGCCGCGAGCCGTACGGCCTCGGCCCCGCCCGTGGCCTCGCCCGCCACCTCGATGTCGTCGGTCGACTCGCACAGCATCCGCAGGCCCGCGCGGACCAGATGCTGGTCGTCCACGATCAGCACCCGGATCACGCCGCCCTCCCCGTCCTCATGAGCGCCCCTGTGGTAGCAGGGCGGACAGCCGCCATCCGTCGGTGGTGGGGCCGGCCTGGAGGCTTCCGCCGACCAGATCCACGCGTTCGCGCATGCCGAGCAGGCCGTGTCCGGTGCCGCCGATGGCCGGGGATCCGCCGGCCGCGTCATTGCTGATCTCCAGGCTGACCGCGCCGTTCCCGGTCATCGCCGCGTCGAGCCGTACGGACGCGTGTCGCCCGGCGTGCTTGACGACGTTCGTGAGCCCTTCCTGGACGAGGCGCAGCAGCGTCAGGCCGCGTACGGCGTCGAGCCCGGCGAGTTCGGGGGCGATGGAGGAGTCGACGCTCAGGCCCGCCTGCCGCGCCCGGTCCACGAGGCCGTCCAGGGCGACCGGCAGGTCCGTCGGCTCGGTGAGCAGGCGGCCCGGGTCGTCCGGGTCGCGCAGCGCGGTGAGCAGGCGGCGCAGGTCGGCGAGGGCGCTGGACGCGCTGGCGTGCACGTCGTCCAGGACCTCCGTCACCCTCGGGTCGGTGCGCGGGATGACGTGGCGGGCGACGCCGACGCGGAGCGCCATCGAGGCCATGTGGTGGGCGACCATGTCATGCAGCTCGCGGGCGATGGCGGTCCGCTCGCTCATGCGGGCGGCCCGTTCGGCCTCGGCCGCCTGCGCCTGGGCGCTTCGTGCGACCTCTTCCAGGGAGCGGACGTACGCCGCGAGCAGGACGGACCCGCCCACGACGGCGGCCACCTTGTACAGCAGGGCGGGCACGTCGCCCGGCAGGCCGATCGCGGCGTACACCGCGGTGAGCACCGTCGCCGCGAGCGCGGCCGGCACGCCCCACCGGCGGAGCGCGACCTCGAACAGCGCGACACTCGCCATGATCTTGATGCCGATCGGGGGTACGTCGCCGAACACCTCGGCCAAGGCGAGGAGGACCGGCTGGCCGAGCGCCACGGTAAGCGGGAACCGCCCGCCCGCGGCCCCGAGGGCGAGGGAGCCCAGCGCGAACGCCCAGTCGATCCAGGTGGCGGGAGTGCCGGACCGGTGCAGGAGAAGGTAGCCGAAGGCGCAGGCGAGCAGGACGGCCCGCATCGGGCCGAACCCGCGCCCGAGCAGGCGACGGAACCGGAGGATCTCCACGCCGCCGAGCGTACGGCCTCGCCGGCCTCGGCCCATTCCTCCTCCGGGAGGAGGAGACCTCCTCCGACCGGCCGCCGGGTCGGGCCGCCCGGACGAGGTGGGCGCCTCCGATGCGGCGGAGGGTCGACGGCATGACGACACACATCGCTCATCGGGACGGCACCGTCGCGGCATTCGTCTTCCTCGGCGGGGCCCTCGCCGTCGCAGTGTGGACCGTGCTGCTCGGCTTCTACGCCTCCGCCGACGTCCGTCCCCTCTGGATCGGCTTCGACCTGCTGCTCACCGCCGGCATGGCACTGACCGGGTGGCTGGCCCGGCGGCGGGACGGACGCGCCGCCCTGACCGCCGCCGGACTGGCCGCGCTGATGCTCGCCGACGTCTGGTTCGACGTGATGACGGCCCGGCCCGGCTACCGGCCGACCTCCATCGTGATGGGCCTCACGCTGGAGCTCCCGTTCGCCGTCGCCTGCGCCGTCTTCGCACTGCGCGTGCGGGCCCGAGGGTGGAGATGAGCGTGTTCGCGGCACTGGGCCGGTTCGCGGCCGCGCGGCGCCGGTGGATGGTGGCCGCCGCCCTCGCGTTCGCGGTCTTCGCGGGCGTGTAGGGCACGGGGGTCTTCGGCGCGTTCACCAGCGGAGCAGGCGACCATCGTACGCGGGCTGCTCGGCCCCGCCACCATGTGCCTGCTCGGCGCGCACGCCTGGTGGGCGCCGCGGCCGCTCGACCGCTGGTGGCGTCGGCTTACCGGCTCCCGAGTTCCCGCAGCGCCTGCTCGGATGCCGAGCCCGGCTCGGCGGCGAACAGGTCCAGACCGCAGCACGCCGGCTCGTCGGGCAGCGCGGTGAGCTCGCCGTGCAGGGTCAGTTCGCCCACGACCGGGTGGTGCAGCACGTACGTCCGGGATCGGACCTGCGCGACCGGGTGCTCGGCCCACATCCGCGTGAAGTCCGCGCTCAGGTCCCGCAGGTGGTCGATGTGCGCCGCGAGTCCGGAGTCCCCGCGATACCGGCCGAGCAGCACGCGCAGATGCGCCACGTGCTCGCGCGCCGCCCGCTCCCAGCCGGTGCGGTGCAGCTCGCGCAGGTCGGGCTCGGTGAACAGCAGGTGCGAGAGCGTGCGGCGGTTCTGCGGCAGTGCGGGGAAGTCGCCGAACACCGCCACGGCGAGCCGGTTCCAGCCGACGATCTGGGTGTGCCGGCCGACCACGAACGCCGGCGTCATCACGAACGACTCCAGCAGGTAGCGCACGCTCGGAGGCACCTCCGGCGGGTCCGTGGCCCCGGCACACGGCGGAGGACGCCGTGCGATCCGGTGCAGGTAGGCCAGTTCGTCGGTGTCCAGCCGCAGCGCCGCGCCGACGGCGTCCAGGACCTCGTCCGAGACACCGTCGCCCTTGCCCTGTTCCAGTCGCGTGTAGTGGGCGATGCTCACACCCGCCAGCCGGGCCAGTTCCTCACGCCTCAGGCCCGCGACCCGGCGCACGCCGCCGTAGTCGCGCAGCCCGACGTCCTCCGGACGCAGGCGGGCACGGCGTGATCTGAGGAACCCGCTCAGCTCGGTCCGGTCGTCCACGCGACAACCCTACGTCCGAGCGTACGGCGGGTGATCATGCCGTGAGTACGCAGGACACAGGCCTGGCCGGGCGGTCGCGGCGGTTCCACGCTGTCAGGCGAGCCACCTGCGCGCGAGCCGGCGCCGGGGCTCTCATCGCGACATCGACACGAACGGACGGAGAAAACACGTGTCCCGAACGCTCGGACTCATCGGCAGCGGAATGATCGGTTCTTCCGTTGCCCGCCTGGCCGTCGCGGCCGGCCTCGAGGTCGTCCTCAGTAACTCGCGAGGGCCTGAGACACTCGCCGACCTCGTCGCCGAGCTGGGCGGGCGTGCCCGAGCGGCCACACCGGCAGCAGCGGCACGCGCCGCGGACCTGGTGGTGGCGGCCATCCCGCTGAAAGCCTACGATCAGCTCCCCGCCGAAGCGCTGGCCGGCAAGACGGTGCTGGACACGGCGAACTACTACCCCGAGCGGGACGGCCACCTGGCCGAACTGGACGCGGGCGAACTGACCTCCAGTGCCCTGATGCAGCGCCACCTCGCTGCCTCCCAGGTGGTCAAGGCGTTCAACAACATCACCCCGCACCAGCTGTTCACCCTCGCCCGGCCCACGGGCGCGCCGGACCGCAGCGCCCTGCCCATCGCCGGCGACGACGCGGAGGCCAAGACAGAGGCCGCCCGGCTGTTGGACGTCCTCGGCTATGACGCGGTGGACATCGGCCCGCTCGCCGGCAGCTGGCGCAGTGAACCGAACACACCGGTGTACATCAGGCCCTATCTCGGCGAAGTCCCCGCCATGAGCGTCGAGGCCTTCCTCCGCTGGACGCTCCGGACTCCCGGCGTCGTCGTTCCCGCGGCGGAGGTCGGCAGGCTCGTCGAGACCGCGGTCCGCCTGCCGGCGGGCGAGGCCAGGCTCCCGAGCGACGACTGACGCTGGAACCCCAGGGGGTGTCCGGTGGATCTTCGTCCGGCTGCTACGAACAAGACCCACCGGACACCCCCTAGCTGTTCCGGATCGCGTTCACCAGGCCGGCGACGAGGCTCGCCCGCTCGGCCATGGCCTCGATCACCAGGTACTCGTGGTCCGCGTGGGCGCCGCCCCCGACCGCTCCGAGGCCATCGAGCGTCGGCACCCCCAGCGCGGCCGTGAAGTTGCCGTCGCTTCCGCCGCCGACCGCCTTGCCTTCGAGGCCGGGAAGCAGCCGCTTCGCCACCGCGAAGAGCTCGGCCGACGCCGACTCGGGCATCGGGGGCCGGCCGACGGCTCCCCGGACCGAGATCTCCGCCTCATCCAGATGCGGAGCCAGCGCCGCGAACGCGGATTCGATGCGCTCCTTCTCGGCGGCCGACTCGACCCGGACGTCGACGATGACGGTCGCCTCCGCGGGAACGACGTTGTCCAGGGTTCCCGCGGAGGCGACGGTCGGGGTGACGGTCGTGCCGATGTCGGGTCGGCCGAGCGCCGCGATGTCCAGTACCTGGTGTGCTGCCTCGATCAGGGCGTTGACCCCGGCGGCGGGCTCAAGGCCCGCGTGCGACGCCCGGCCCGCGATCGAGACCTCGAACGTGCCGCAGCCCTTACGGCCGGTCTTCAGGGCTCCGCCATCGGCGGCGCCCTCGAACACGAGTACGGCGCCGCAGGCAAGGGCTCGTTCTTCGATGAGCGCGCGAGAGGAGCGGGAGCCGACCTCTTCGTCGGCGGTCACCAGGATCTCGACGCCTGACCGGTCGTCGAGCGCCGCCAGGCCGTGCACGGCCTGCACCAGGCCGCCGAGCATGTCGAAGACTCCGGGACCGGTCGCACGCCCGTCTTCGACCGTGAACGGGCGGCGTTCCAGGGTGCCGAGCGGGAACACCGTGTCATGGTGCCCGAGGATCAGCACTCTGGGACCGCCACCGGCCGACCAGTGGACGTGCGGCCCGGCCTCGCTCTCGACGAGGACGGCCTGCCCGCCGAGGCGGCTCTCGATGACGGCGGCCACGGCCTTGGCCGATGCCGTCAGGGCGTCGAGATCGCGCGAGGGAGACTCGACTTCGACGAGTGTCCTGAGGTCCTCGAGCATCGCGTCGACACTCACGTCGCCGGCCTTGCGCATCGTCACGCCGCAAGGCTAGCCGGGACACCCCCGGCCTCTCAGCGCGGTGCGGTTCGGCGCAGCCACAGCAGTCCGAGCACCGGGAGCACGAGTGGCACGAAGCCGTACCCGCTGCCGTAGCCGGACCACACCGTCGCGTCGGGGAAGGCGGCGCGGTCGGTGAGGCTGTAGGTGCCGACCGCGAGCACGCCGATCAACTCGATCGTGCAGGAGGTGACGGCGACGCGATACGACGTACGGCCCGAGCGGGCCAGCGTCACGGTGGCCAGGATGTACACGACGGCGGCGAACGCCGACAGCAGGTAGGCGACCGGCGCCTCGTGGAACCGCGTGGCGATCTGCACGCCGGCCCGTGACGTGGCGGCGAGGGCGAACACGCCGTACACGGCGATCAGCACCCGGCCCGGACCGGATCGGCGCGCGGTCCGCTCAGGGCCTGCCACGGGGCGGCCGCCTTCACGCTCAGCCATGCCACACCTGCTGCATACGGACGATCAGGACGGCGGTCACCAGGAAGCCGGCGGCCACGACGACCGGGCCCCAGCGGCTGCGCTCCCCCAGCCCCCAGAGGGCGGCGATGGGCAGGATCACCAGCGACCCGGCGAGGTAGCCGATGAAGATCGCCATTCCCCCGGCCGGTCGTGCGCCGCCGGCGAGCCGGACGATCGCCCAGACCACCTGGACGAGCAGGCCGGCCTCTCCCGCGGCGGCCGCGCCGAGCAGCAGCACGCCGACCCGGCGGTTCAGGGCGGCGGTCACGAGCGCGAGACCGGCGAGCACGAGCACGCCGATGATCAGTGACACCGCCAGGGCGTGGACCACGCGTCAGCCTTTCTCGTTCTGCCTTCGGACGAAGACAGTACTACGCCCTGTAGTACAAGCGGTCGGCGGCCGGTCGGCACTCGACCGTCCCAGGACCGGACCCGCCCCGTCGTACAGTCCCTCGGCGGCCGGTCGTCCGCTCAGCGCTTGACGATCTCGATGTCGATCTCGACCTGCAGGGTGCCGCCGACCGCGGCGATCCCGACCCGTACCGCCTGGTTCCAGTCGACGGCGAACTCGTCGCGGTTGAGCTCCGTCACCGCGTGGAAGCCGCAGCGCACGCCGCCCCACTGGTCCGGCCCCATGCCGTTGTACGTGGTGTCCAGCGTGACCGGGCGGGTCACGCCGCGGATGGTCAGCTCGCCGTCCATCGCCCACCGGTCCTCGGCCAGCCGCCGCAGGCCCTTGCTCCGGAAGACGATTTCGGGGAACGCGTCGACGTACAGGAAGTCCTTGCTGCGCAGGTGCGTGTCGCGGTCGGTGTTCCCGGTGTCGACGCTGGCGGCCCGCATGGTGACCTCCACGCTGGAGTTCTCCACGGGGTCGGTGACGACCGCGTGACCGCTGAACTCGGCGATCCGCCCGCGGACGCTGGCCAGGCCGAGGTGGCGGGCGCGCACCTGAACGGACGAGTGCACGGGGTCGATGTCCCAGACGCCCGGGTCGGGGATCGGGCGCCCGCCCGCTCCTGTGAGCTCGATGTCACCGAGTTCGAGGCCGTTCGCGCCGACGACCGCGGTGCGGGCCGTCGGCTGGTGGCCCGCGGCCGAGACGATCAGGGTGTAGGCGCCGGGCGCGACCCCCTCGATGAGGGCGCGGCCCGTCGTGTCGACCATGGTGCGGGCCGCCTGCCGCCCGGTCGCGTCGGTGAGGGTGAGGATCGCATGCTCGACCGGCCAGCCCCCCGGGGCGAGGATCCGGGCCGTGACGGTGACGTTCGCGGAATGCACGGAACAGCCCCTTTCAGGCGGTCAGCGTGACGTCGGTCTCGATGGACCGGCCGCCGGTGATCTGGACGGGGACGGCGGCGGGGCCGTGGCCCGCGGCGACGAGTGCGTACGTCCCCGGGTCGAGGTCGCCGAAGGAGAACTCGCCGTTCACGCCGCTCACGGCCGTTCCCACGATGCTCCCGGCCTCGTCCATCAGGGTGAGGCGCGCCCCGTCGTACGGCCGGTCGTGCAGCCACACCTCGCCGTTCACGGTGCCCCGCGCCTGCAGTTCGAGGTCCCGCCGGGTCTGCGTGCCCTGCCGGACCGTCACCGCGGCGGCCACCGGCCGCTGCCCGGGCGACGAGGCCACGAGGGTGTAGCTGCCTTCGGGGAGGCTGATGAAGGAGAAGCCGCCGCCCTCGGTGCTGCGCGCCGTTCCGACCACGTCCCCCTGGACGTCGGTGACGGTGATCGTGGCGTCGGCGACCGGCTCGCGGGTGCCGGAGATCCGGACGATGCCGATCAGCCCGCCGACGCCGGCGATCGTCATGTCGTGGCGTACGGTGCCATCTCCCACCGCGACCAGCGAGGCGATCGGCTCGTGGCCGGGCGCCGAGGCGATGATCAGGTAGGTGCCGCCCTTGGACACGGTGAGGCGGTACTCCCCGTCCATCCCGGTGTACGCGGAACCGATCTTGCGCCCGGCCATGTCGGCGAGGGTGACCACCGCGTCCGCCACCGGCGGTCCCTCCGTCCGCCGCACCGTGCCGAAGACGGTGAGCGTCTCGCTGAGCGCCGTGTTCTCAGTCATCCCTGTCTTCTTTCGTGGGTCGCTCGGACCGGTCGTGGGGTTCTGGCGGCCAGGGGTGCCGGGTGTGGCCGGCCATCTCTTCGTTCTGCGGCCGATCCGGTACGGCGGCCATGGTCTCCAGGGCGGGCAGGGCCGCGGCGAGGTTCACCCGCTGGTCGGCGTTGACGTATCCGTTACCATGCATGTACAGTCCGTGACTGACCTGATGCATCCGGTGTGACACCGGTGTGCGGGGCCCCCGTTCCACCAGAGAGATGGTCCGGGGCCTCCCCGGGCACCATTGCTCGCACCGCTATGACCGGGTCGCTAGGAAGCTCGCCGCCCTGGGAGTGGAGCGCACGCGGGACGTGCGTCGCCGCCCGGGGTTGAACGTGGGTGACCCAGTATGCCCAAGACCGTTCGGGGCATGCCGCTGCGCGGGACTCAATCCTGCTCGGTGTTGAGGAACGGTGAGCTGGTCCGGCCAGTTGCGGTTGAGGTCGACGGAGGGCGACACGGAGGCGCCCCGCCACGGCGGCGGGGGCGTCCACGGCGTCGCCCCCCGCCGCGTGTTCCGTCTCTGCGGCGGCCATGGTCAGTCGCCCAACGTCACGCGTACGGTGGCCGGTGCGCCCGGCGTGACCTGGACCGTGTGCGTCACCGGTCGATGGCCGGCCGCGACCAGCGTGTAGTTCCCGTCGACCAGGCCGGTGATCCGGTACGCCCCGTTCTCGTCGGTGACCGTGGTCGCCACCACCTCGCCATTCTCGTCAGTGACGGTGGTGGTGATCCCGCCGACGGGCATGCCCAGCGGGGATCGCACGACGCCGTACATCTCACCGGCCGGTTCGACCGTGTCGGGGACGAGCGGGAAGTCGCGGATGACCGACGCCTCGGCCACCAGGACGGTCGCGGCCTGCGGGATACGGCCGGGCGCGGTGACGATGACGAGGTGGTCGCCGGCGGTGACCGCGATGGCGTACCGGCCGTCCGGCCCGGTGGCGGCCCGGCCGAGCTGGTGCCCGTCGGGGCCGGTGACCGTGACGGCGGCGCCCGCGACGGGCGCGCCGGCCCCGTCGTGGACGAACCCCGCGATGACCGGCCCGGTCCGGCCGTTCGACGCGGCGCGCTCGGCGGCCGGCCGCGCGTGCACGGCCGTCGGCGACATCTGCGGGACCATGGGCTCGCTGAGCGCCACGCCGGCCTCCCCGGTCACCCCGACCAGCTCCGACCCGAGGGACTCGTGCTCGGTGGCCTTCCGGGCGGCCCTCCTCCGCTGGGTCAGCAGCGACGCGATCGCGGCGACGACGCAGGCGGCGATGGCGAACCAGAAGGCGATCGTCAGGCCGTCATGGAACGGCTGGGTGATGAGGTGCGGGAAGAAGCTGCGGCCGGTCAGGTAGGACGCGTGGTCGGCGGGCAGCCGGTTCAGCTCGGGACCGAGCAGCTGCCGCATCGGGTTGTAGCCGAGGAACGCCGCGAACAGGACCGCGATCGGCGGCAGGTGCGAGATGGCCTGGGCCGACTGGTCCGGAACGCCCTGGGCGGTCAGGCCGCTGTGCAGCGCGGACGGCAGGCTGTGGGACAGCCCGGCGACCATGAGGCTGAAGAAGATGCCGATGGACAGCACCGACGCGGCGTTCTGGAAGGTCGCGATCATGCCCGCCCCGACGCCCCGCTGGTCGGCCGGGACGGCGTTCATGATCTCGGCGCGGTTCGGGGAGGCGAACATGCCGGAGCCGATGCCGTTGACCACCAGCAGGACGGCGAACACCCAGTAGGAGAAGTTCACCGGGATGGCGAGCAGCAGCAGGAAGCTCACCCCCGTGACGAGGGCGCCGCCCGCGGTGAACGCCCGGACGCCGACCCGGTCCGACAGCAGTCCGGACAGCGGCGCCGACACCAGGAAGCCGACGGTCAGCGGGATCATGTAGATGCCCGCCCACAGCGGCGTGTCCTCGAAGCTGTAGCCGTGCTGGGGCAGCCAGATGCCCTGCAGCCAGATGATCAGCATGAACTGCAGGCCGCCGCGGCCGAGCGCGGTGAGCAGGCTCGCCAGGTTGCCCGCCGTGAACGTGCGGTTCCGGAAGAGCGACAGGTTGAACAGCGGCTCGGCGATCTTCGTCTCGATGTAGACGAAGACGCACAGCACGAGCGCGCCGCCGATCAGCGCGGCGAGAACCCACGGGTTGGTCCATCCCATGGTGTGATCTTTGTACGGCTGGATGCCGTATGTGATGCCAACGAGAACAGAAATCAAGCCAATTGCGAAAGTCAGGTTGCCCCACCAGTCGATCCGGGCCTTCTTGCGCACCCCGGCGTCGTGCAACTTGATGTAGGCCCAGAAGGTGCCGAAGACACCGAACGGCACCGACACCAGGAAGATGTAGTGCCAGTTCACCGGCCCGAGGACGCCGCCGAGGACGAGCCCGATGAACGACCCGGCGATGGCCGCGATCGCGTTGATGCCGAGGGCCATGCCCCGCCGGGTGGCCGGGAAGGCGTCGGTGATGATGGCGGTGGAGTTGGCGAACAGCAGCGCGCCGCCGATGCCCTGGACGATCCGCCAGCCGATGAGCCACAGCGCCGCGGCGGACCCGTGCATCCAGCTGACCGACAGCAGGATCGAACAGATGGTGAAGACCGCGAAGCCGAGGTTGTACATGCGGACCCGGCCGTACATGTCGCCGAGCCGGCCGAAGGACACCACCAGCACGGCGGTGACGACCATGAACCCCATCATCATCCACAGCAGGTAGCTGGTGTTTCCGGGGTCGAGAGGGTTCAGGCCGATGCCGTCGAAGATGTTCGGCAGCGCGATGAGCACGATCGACTGATTGATCATGACCATGAGCACGCCGAGCGTCGTGTTCGACAGCGCGATCCACTTGTACCCGGATCCGAGGGCGTGGTCGTCTGCCCGGCCCGCCGCGTGGGCGCCCGTTGTCATCGGGGGTGCGCTCCTATGCTTCGTCAGCACAAATGTTGCTTAAGGCTAACTAACCATAGGACAGCCGTGTTTCACCCTGGTGACGTACAGACTGTGAAAAACCCCTCACTCTAAAGAAAAATCCGTTGAGTCAGGCGCCGTACACGGGCTCCGGCTTCGCGGCGTCGGCCAGCAGGTCGTGGACGACGGGCCCGAGCTCGGCGGGATCCCAGCGGGCCCCCTTGTCGACGGCGGGGCCGTGCCGGAAGCCCTCCATCACGCAGACGCGACCGCCCTCGACCTCGAACACCCGGCCGGTGACGTCGCAGCCGGCCGATCCGAGCCAGGCGACGAGCGGCGAGACGTTGTCCGGGGCCATCGCGTCGAAGCCGCCCTCCGGCGCGGCCATCGTCGCGGCGAACACCTGCTCGGTCATGCGCGTACGGGCCGCGGGCGCGACCGCGTTGACCAGCACGCCGTAGCGCCCCAGCTCAGCCGCAGCCACCAGCGTCAGCCCGACGATGCCCGCCTTCGCCGCCGCGTAGTTGCCCTGGCCGACGCTGCCGAGCAGCCCGGCGCCCGAGGAGGTCGTGACGACCCGGCCGGTCCCCGGACGGCCCGCCTTCGCCTCGGCCCGCCAGTGCAGCCCCGCGTGCTTCAGCGGCAGGAAGTGCCCTTTGAGGTGCACCCGCGCGACGGCGTCCCACTCCTCCTCCGACAGGTTGACGAGCATGCGGTCGCGCAGGAACCCGGCGTTGCAGACGAGCGTGTCCAGCCGGCCGAACGCGTCGAGGGCGGTCCGCACCAGCGCCTCCGCACCGCCGGAGGTCGCGATGTCGTACGGCGCGGCGACCGCCTCCCCGCCGAGCGCCCGGATCTCGGCGACGACCTCGTCCGCCGGGCCCGAGGAGCCGCCCGACCCGTCGAGGCCGACCCCGATGTCGTTCACCACCACCGCGGCGCCCTGCCGGGCGAACTCCAGGGCGTGGGCGCGGCCGAGCCCGCGCCCGGCGCCGGTGACGATGACGACACGGTCCTTACAGATCATCTGTTCTCCCGGTTCGCGTTGGCCGCGTCGAGGAAGGCGGGACGCTCTCCCCCGCCGTGTACCAGCAGGTCGGCACCGCTCACGTAGCCCGCCAGGTCCGAGGCGAGGAAGACGCACGCCGCCCCGGCGTCGTACGGGTCGGCCAGCCGGCCGAGGGGCACGGTCCGCTCGACGGCGGCGATCCCCGCCTCGTCGCCGTAGTGCAGGTCGGACCGCTCGGTGCGGACCATCCCGAGGGTCACCGCGTTGACGCGCACCTTCGGCGCCCACTCGACGGCGAGGCTGCGGGTGAGGTTGTCCAGGCCCGCCTTCGCCGCGCCGTACGCCGCCGTGCCCGGGGACGGGCGCACACCGCTCACGCTGCCGATCATGATGATCGATCCGCCGTCGCCGCGCTGCATGACGGCGTTGGCGGCGCGGGCGACGAGGAGCGGCGCGATCAGATTCAGTTCGATGATCTTGACGTGCGTGCGGGGGTCGCCCTCGGCGGCGGGCAGGTAGGGCGTGCCGCCCGCGTTGTTGACGACGACGTCGAGCCGGTCGAGGCCCTCGACGAAGTCCCGCACGGCGGCGGCGTCGCGCACGTCGAGGGAGGCGAACCCCAGACCCGGCGGCAGTTCGTCCGGCCTGCGCCGGGCGACGGCGACCACCCGGGCTCCCGCGTCGAGGAACGCCCGGCTGATGCCCAGGCCGACCCCGCGCACTCCCCCGGTGACGACGGCGACCTTGCCACTGAGATCGAGTGTGTGCGGCATCGCACCCCCTTCCTCGCTCTGCTACGTTACTTCTAACAAATGTTTGGTGGAAAGGTAGCGCATGGGCATCTCCACCACGGTTCACGACCCGGGCGTCGCCGAGATCGTCATGGACGCTCCGCCCGTCAACGCGCTGACCGTCCAGGGCTGGCACGACCTCGCCGACGCCGTCCTGGCCGCCGGCCGCGACCAAGGCGTCCGCGCCGTCGTGCTCCGCGCCGAAGGCCGGGGGTTCAACGCGGGCGTCGACATCAAGGAGATGCAGGCCACCGAGGGGCACACCGCGCTGCTCGGCGCCAACCGCGGCTGCTACGCGGCGTTCGCCGCCGTGTACGAGTGCGAGGTGCCCGTCATCGCGGCCGTGCACGGCTTCTGCCTCGGCGGCGGCATCGGCCTGGCCGGCAACGCCGACATCGTCATGGCCTCCGAGGACGCCTACTTCGGCCTCCCCGAGGTCGACCGCGGCGCGCTCGGCGCGGCCACCCACCTGGCCCGGCTGGTGCCGCAGCACCTCATGCGGGCGATGGTCTACACGTGCCGCACCGTCACGGCCGGCGAACTGCACCGGCACGGGTCGGTGCTCGAGGTCGTGCCCCCGACCGGGCTGCGCGAGAGGGCCCTGGAGGTCGCCGGCGACATCGCCGCCAAGGACCCGTACGTCATCCGCCGGGCCAAGGAGTCGCTCAACGGCATCGACCCGGTGGATCCGAAGCGCAGCTACCGGTTCGAGCAGGGCTTCACCTTCGAACTCAACCTGGCGGGCGCCGGTGACCGGCACCGCGCCGACTTCGTCTCGGCCTCGGAGGAGAAGGGACGGCGGTCTTGAAGGAGATGACGATCGAGGAGGTCGTCGGCGCCCTCGAACCGGGCATGACCGTCGGCATCGGCGGATGGGGGTCGCGGCGCAAGCCGATGGCGCTCGTCCGCGCGATCTGTCGGTCGGACCTCACCGACCTGACCGTCATCTCGTACGCCGGCCCCGACGTCGGCCTGCTCTGCGCGTACGGCAAGGTCCGCCGCGTCATCGCCCCGTTCGCGACCCTCGACTCGATCCCCCTCGAGCCGCACTTCCGGCAGGCCCGCCAGCGCGGCGCCATCGCGTTCACCGAGTACGACGAGGGCATGTTCATGTTCGGCCTGTACGCCGCCGCGCACCGGCTGCCGTTCCTGCCCACCCGCGCCGGGCTCGGATCCGACGTCATGCGAGTGAACCCAGAGCTGAAGACGGTCCGCTCCCCGTACGAGGACGGCGAGGAGCTCGTCGCGGTGCCCGCGCTGACCCTGGACGTCGCCCTCGTCCACCTGAACCGCGCCGACCGCCGCGGCAACGCGCAGTACCTCGGCCCCGACCCGTACTTCGACGACCTGTTCGCCAAGGCGGCGACCCGGACGTACGTCTCGTGCGAACGCCTCGTCGAGACCGCCGACCTGCTCAAGGAGGGCCCGGTGCAGAGCCTGCTGGTCAGCCGGTCCCACGTGACCGGCGTCGTCGAGACCCCGAACGGCGCGCATTTCACCGCCTGCGAACCCGACCACGGACGCGACGAGTCCTTCCAGAAGGCGTACGTCCAGGCGGCCGGCGACCCGGCCGCCTGGACGGCGTTCCGCGAACGGTTCCTGGCCGGCAACGAGGCCGCCTACCAGACCGCCGTCCGCACCTGGCGCGAGGAGGAGGGCCGGTGACGGAGACGACGAGGGCGGGCGTGGTGGCCGTACGCGGAGAGCCGGAGGCGAGCGGCGGAGAAAGCGCCCGTGGCGACGTAGACGGAAAGCCGGTCACCGACGACCGCGAACGCATCCACGACGGTGTACGCGGAGAGCCGCTGGCAGGCGGCGTAGAAGGCGTGCGCGGAGGGCTCGTGACGGCGGCGACGATGACGGAGGTACCCGTCCGATGAGCGCGACCAGGGCGGAGGTATGCGTGACGGCGTGCGCGGAGGCGTTCCGCGGCGACGGCGAGATCCTCGCGGCGGGCATCGGGGGCGCCATCACGGTCCTGGGCGCCCGGCTGGCACGGCTGACGTTCGAGCCCGATCTGCTCACCCACGACGGCGTGTGCCTGCTGACCGGCGACGTCCCCGCCCTCGGCGAGGCACCGGAGGAGATCGAGGGCTGGCTGCCGTTTCGCGAGCACCTCTGGCTGGTGCTGAACGGCCGCCGCCACGTCATGCTGGGCGCGAGCCAGATCGACCGGTTCGGCAACACCAACATCTCCTGCATCGGCGACTGGACGCGCCCGAAGGCGCAGCTGCTCGGGGTGCGCGGCGCGCCGGGCAACACCCGCTGCGACACGACCAGCTACTGGATCCCCCGGCACTCCCCCCGCGTGTTCGTCGAGACGGTCGACATGGTCAGCGGCATCGGGTACGACCGGGGCGCCCACGAGATCCGCGTCGTCGTCACCGACCTGGCCGTCCTCGACTTCGCGACCCCGGATCGCCGGATGCGGCTGCGGTCGGTCCACCCCGGCGTGACCGTCGACCAGGTGACCGCGGCCACCGGGTTCGAACTCGTCGTCCCGCCGTACGTCGGCACGACCCGGGTACCGGACGTCGAGGAGCTGCGGATCATCCGCGAGGTCCTGGACCCGAACGGCCTGCGCGAGCGGGAGGTCCCGGACGGCGCCCGGCGGTGACGGCGGGGTGGAGGGGTCGTGACAGCGTGCGGTCGCAAGGCCCCGGAGGCGCCCCGTGATGAGGCCGCCCCTCAGGCGGGCGTGAGAGCAGAGGTCGGACATCCGGTGATCAGACCGCCTCAGGCGGGCGTGGCAGACGGAAACGGCGTGGGAGCGGAGGTCCCGGGAGGCACCCGGTGATCAGACCGGCTCAGACGGGCGTGACAGGCGGAAGGGGCGTGGGAGCGTGCGGACGGCGCTGACCGAGCTGACCGGTGTCCGGCACCCGGTCGTGCAGACCGGTATGGGCTGGGTGGCCGGCCCCCGTCTGGTGTCGGCGGTCGCGAACGCGGGCGGACTGGGCATCCTCGCCTCGGCCACGATGACGCTGGACGGGCTCGCCACCGCGATCCGCGAGGTGAAGGAGCGCACCGACGCCCCCTTTGGCGTCAACCTCCGGGCCGACGCCTCCGACGCCGTCGAGCGGATCGACCTGCTCGTCAAGGAGGGCGTACGGGTCGCGTCCTTCGCGCTGGCTCCCAAGCCGGAGCTGATCGCCCGGCTGAAGGACGCCGGCGTCGTGGTGATCCCGTCCGTGGGGGCGCGCCGGCACGCCGAGAAGGTCGCCGCGTGGGGCGCCGACGCCGTCCTCGTCCAGGGTGGTGAGGGCGGCGGCCACACCGGTCCGGTCGCCACCACCCTGCTGCTCCCGCAGGTCGTCGACGCCGTCGACATCCCGGTGATCGCGGCGGGCGGGTTCTTCGACGGCCGGGGTCTGGCCGCGGCGCTCGCGTACGGCGCGGCCGGCGTGGCGATGGGCACCCGTTTCCTGCTGACCTCCGACAGTTCGGTGCCGGACGCCGTGAAGCGGGTCTACCTCGGCATGACCGAGACCGTCGTCACCCGGCAGGTCGACGGCCTGCCACACCGCGTCCTGCGCACCGACCTGGTCGACGCCCTGGAGCACTCCGGCCGCGTCACCGGCCTGGTCCGCGCGCTGCGCAACGCCGCCCGGTTCAAGCGGGTGTCCGGGATGTCGTGGCGGGCGATGGTCCGCGACGGCCTGACGATGCGGCACGGCAGGGAGCTGTCCTGGTCCCAGGTGCTGATGGCCGCCAACACCCCGATGCTGCTCAAGGCCGCCATGGTCGACGGCCGCCCCGATCTCGGCGTCATGGCCTCCGGCCAGGCCGTCGCCGTCATCGACGACCTCCCGTCCTGCCGGGAGCTCATCGACGGCATCGTCACCCAGGCCACCGAGATCATGGCCCACCTCGGGGATCTCGCCGCAGAGGGTCCCGCCCGCCGGTAATCCGTTCGACCGGACCCGTGCCGCTCGTGCAAGATCGGCTCCGGACCCCGAGCGGAAGGGAACAGGGCCATGAAGAAGATGCCGACGATCTTCCTGCGTGACTGGGACGGGGATCGGCGGTACGTGACCCGCACTCCGCACCCGGACTGCGGCTGGGTGTTCGCCGGGGAGGGGCTGCCGACGCGCAAGTACGACGGCACCTGTGTCCAGTGGGACGGCGAGCGCTGGTGGGCGCGCCGCGAGATCAAGGCGGGCCGGAAGGAGCCGCCCGGCTACGACGCGATCATGCGGGACGAGCGGACGGGCACGGCCGTCGGCTGGGAGCCCGCCGAACAGTCCGGCTACCACCGGTACCTCGACGAGGCCGTCGGCACCGGCCCCTGGGAGCCCGGCACGTACGAGCTGATCGGCCCGCGCATCAACGGCAACCCGGAGAGCGTCGACCGCCACACGCTGGTGCGCCACGGCGCCGAGGAACTGCCCGACGTGCCCCGCGACTACGCGGGCCTGGCCGCGTGGCTGCGCGCCCACCCCTGGGAGGGCATCGTGTGGCACCACCCCGACGGCCGGATGGCCAAGCTCAAGCGCCGCGACTTCCCCGCGGCCTGAAGCCCTGACCGCCGAGGATCGCGGGGCGAGCCGCACCGGAGATCCTCGGGCGGGAAGGCCACGGTGCCGGATGGAACCAGACCGCGATCATGGCCATCTATGGTGGGACAGATGAGATCGCTCGGGGCGATCGCGAAGGCACGGAGGTACGGCATGGTCATCGCTGTCATCGTGGGCCTGGTCGTGTGCGTGGCCGTCGGCCTCCTGGTGCTCCGCTCCCGCATGAAGACCTCGTCGCTCGCCACGGACCCGCGTACGCACGCCCGCGCCAACGCGGACCCGGCCCGCGCGGTCGACCAGCTGCGCAGCCAAGGAAACGGAGCGCTGTAAAGGCGTTGCGACGGGCCGGCCGCCACGTCGCCGGGCCGGCAGGTCCCGGCGAGCGCGGCGGCCCGTACACGCGGGCCGGCGCACGCGAGCCGTCGGCGCGGTGGCCGGTCGGATGACCGGCCTCATCCCGCGAGCCAGCGGCCGTCCTCGTACTCGGCGGGCACCTCGTCCTCCCAGGGGTCGATGCCCTTGCGCTCGAGTTCGTCGAACCAGCGGTCCCGCTGCGACTCCGGAAGCCGGGATCCACACCACGGGCAGTAGCCGATGCCGACGTACGAGCTGCCGCCGTCGTGGATGATCAGCCCGTACTCGCGGAACTTCGCGACGTAGACGATGACGGCGTCCGCACAGTCGTACGGGTCGGTGTGCCGATGACAGTGCCAGTCCAGCTGACGCCGCATGGTGTCACAACAGTGCTCGGCGTCCGCCGGTCCGGGCTCCGGGGTGCTCATCCGGCCAGGTCTCGGAGTGCGGCGACCGCGTCCCGCGCGCGGTCGGGCGGCACGAACAGGTGGTCGTGGTAGAACGCCGAGACGGCGTTGCAGCTGATCCCGGCCTCCGCCAGGGCCGTGGCGATGGCCGCCATCATCCCGACGGCCTCCAGCGACGAGTGGATGCGCAGGGTGATCCAGGCGCTGGGGAACACGCCGTCGAGTCCGGCCTCCTCGGCCTCGGCCCGGGGCAGCACGAGGGTGCGCCCTTCGTCCTCCTCGAAGACGAACACCGGCCGGGTCCCCGGCGGCGTCTCACGGTCCGGCAGTGTCACGAACACGTACTCCCCGTCGTGCAGCACCGGATCCAGCCCGGCCAGCAGCCGCCTCAGATCGGTCTCCCCGGTCACCGGCATGACCGTCAACCTACCCGGCCTGACCTGCCTTGGTCGCCTGTACGCCGCCCGCGCACCGCGGCGGCATACCGCGATGGTCTTAGGAATCGGGAGCGGAACAGGGCTACTCTCTTCTAAAACTAATCCTCATTGGTGATAGATTGCGACCCTCAGACGAAAGGAGGCGCGCAATGACCCGCAGAGTCACCGAGTGGCCGTGATTAACGGATGAGTAGCAGCGGCCGGCCCTCGGCTTCGCTGGGGTCGGCCGCCTTTGATGCGCTGCGGAGATTGAATGAGTTGCCCGACTGACGAGGACCGGCCGGCGACATATCGAGGTTTGTTCGCCCTGGTGGAGTACCGCGCGGTCTTCACGGCGAGCGTGCTTTCCTGGTGCGGGGACTATCTGTGCAAGGCCGCGGTGGCTTTGCTCGTGTTCGATCGCACCGGGTCGGCGCTGGCTTCGGCGGCGACCTTCGCCCTGGGATTTCTGCCGTGGCTCACCGTGGGTCCGTTGCTCGCGGCGATGGCCGAACGGTACCCATCACGCTCGGTGATGATCTCCTGCGATCTGGCCAGGATGGTACTGATCGGGCTGATTGCGATCCCGGGTGTGCCGATTCCCATCATGCTCGTGCTGCTGTTCGCCGGCGGGCTGCTCGGCCCGCCGTTCGAGGCCGCCCGGTCCGCGCAGCTTCCGCAGATCCTGACAGGTGACCACTACTCGCTCGGCATCGCTTTCAACAGCACCATCTTCAACCTCGCCCAGATGGTCGGGTATGCCGCCGGAGGGATCGTCGCCGGATACCGCCCGCACGTCGCGCTGCTGCTGAACGCCGTCACCTTCGCCGGTTCGGCGTTCCTGCTGCGCCGTCACGTCAAGCTTCGCCCTGCGACGCTCACGGCCGCCCGCCGCACCAGCCTGTGGCGGGAGACCCGGCAGGGATACACCCTCGTATTCGGTCACCCGTTGATGCGCACGATCGCCCTCGTCATTTTCGGCGTGGCCTCCTTCGTGGTCGTTCCGGAGGGCCTCGCCGCCTCCTGGGCGGCCGAACTCGATGGCGGTGGCTCCGCCCAGGGCCTCATCATGGCCGCCAACCCGCTCGGCGTCGCCATCGGAGGCCTGGTACTGACACGGCTGCTACGGCCAGGGATCCGGACCCGGCTGATCCGCCCACTCGCGGTCCTCGCTCCCCTCACCCTCGTCCCCGCCCTGTTCGACCCCCCGCTAGCCGGAGTACTACTCCTGGCCACCGCCTCCGGTATGGCCATGTCGTTGCTGCTGCCCGCCGCGCAGGGGCTGTTCCAGCAGGTACTCCCGCATGAATACCGGGCCCGGGCGTTCGGCGTGATGAGCGGCGGGCTTCAGCTCGCCCAGGGCGGCGCCATCCTGGTCACCGGTGCGCTCAGCGAGCGCTTCTCAGCCTCGACGGTCATCGGGGCGTGGTGCGCCGCCGGGGTCCTCCTGATGCTCCTCGCCACGTTCCAGCCGATGACCGCTCCCGAGACACCGACCGCCGCCCTGGTTCCAGCCGAGGAGGCACGATGAACCGTCCCCCGGTCCGCTCCGGTAATGCCGTGGCGGACTGGCCGGGCGGGGCCGTCGACGGCCGAATCCGGCATGCCGCGCGTCGTCGCCTGCTCAGTGCGAGCACGCGTCCAGCACGCGGCCGCGGTGTTCGGCGGGAGTTCCCCAGGCGGAGCGGAGCGCCCGGACCTTGCGGATCCACAGGGACGGGTCGTACTCATCGGTGTAGCCGATCGCGCCGTGTACCTGCAGTGCGATGCGGGCCGCGGCGTACGCGGCGTCGGAGGCCGCGACCTTGGCCGCCGACACGTCGCGGGGGAAGTCCGGCGAGCCGAAGGACAGGGCGGCGCCGTACGCGAGCGGGCGGGCGAACTCCAGCCCGGTCAGGGCGTCGGCCAGGTGGTGCTTGACCGCCTGGAACTCCCCGATCGGACGGCCGAACTGCCGCCGCGTCCGCGCGTACTCCACGGTCGTGTCGAGCAGCGCCCGGCCGAGGCCGAGCAGTTGCGCGGAGCACGCCAGCACGCCCAGGTCGTACGCCGCCGCGGCGGCCCGGGGCACGGCCGGCCCGGTCGCCAGGCGCTCGCGTGCGGCCACCGGGAACAGCCGCCGCGCGGGATCGAGGGACCGCAGGACCGCTCCGTCGGGGGCGGCGGACCACAGTTCCTCGTCGCCGGCCAGCAGGATCAGGTCGGCGGCGTCCGCGTCGAGGGCCCGGCGGGGGCCCGGCGCGAGCGAGACGACCGCTTCCCCGGCGGCGATCCTCGGCAGCCACTCGGCGCTCAGCTCCTCGTCACCGGCCGTGTCGATGAGCACGGCCGCAGCGAGCGTCTCGACGATCGGGCCGGGGACCGCGTGGCGGCCGAGTTCGTGCATCGCGACGACGAGCTCGACGGGGAGCGGTCCGGCGCCGTCGTGGCGTTCGGGCACCGCCAGGGCGAACACGCCCGCCTCCGCGAGCGCGGACCACAGCGTACGGTCCGGGTCGCCGGCCGCCCACCGGCGGATCAGCGCCGGGGTGCCGGCCTCGGTGAGGAGCTTGTGCAGGGTCTCGCCGAACAGCCGCTGCTCGGCGTCGAGGACGAACTTCATCCTGATCCTCTCTTCGCTCCGGGCCCGACCTGCCGCCCTCCCCGCCCCTCCCGGGGCAGGCCGAGGACGCGCTCGGCGATGACGTTGCGCTGGATCTCGTTGGTGCCGGCGTAGATCGGGCCGGCGAGGGAGAAGACGTAGCCCTCCAGCCAGTCGCCCTCGAGCTCGCCGTCCGCGCCGAGGATGTCCAGCGCGGTCTCGTGGAGCGCGACGTCGAGCTCGGACCAGAAGACCTTGTTGACGCTCGCCTCGGCGCCGATGTCGTCGGTGCGGGAGATCGTCTCGAACCCCTTCAGCCGGTAGGCGCGGGCCCTGATCCAGACGTCCGCGACGCGGTCGCGCAGCAGCGGGTCGGCGCCGTGCTCCCGCCAGAGGGCGACGAGGCGATCGGTGGCGGCGAGGAACCGGCCGGGGCTGCGCAGGGTCAGGCCGCGTTCGTTGCCGGCCGTGCTCATCGCCACCGCCCAGCCCTGACCGGGCTCGCCGATGACGTCCCGGTCGGGCACGAACACGTCGTCGAGGAAGAGTTCGGCGAAGGCCGGTTTTCCGTCCAGCCGCCCGATCGGGCGTACGGTCACGCCGTCGGCGTCGAGGGGGAACATCAGGTACGTCAGGCCGCGGTGGCGTTCGGCCGCCGGGTCGGAGCGGAACAGGCCGAACGCCCGGTCGGCGAAGGCCGCGCGCGAGCTCCATGTCTTCTGCCCGTTCAGCCGCCAGCCGCCGTCGACGCGGGTGGCGGTCGCCCGCAGCGCGGCCAGGTCGCTGCCGGCGCCGGGCTCCGACCACGCCTGGGCCCAGATCACCTCGCCGGCGGCCATGGGCGGCAGGACGCGTTCGAGCTGCTCGGGCGTGCCGTGCGCGAAGAGGGTGGGGGCGAGCAGGTTGATGCCGTTCTGGCTCACCCGGCCGGGGGCGCCGGCCGCGTAGTACTCCTCTTCGAAGACCAGCCATTCGAGCGGTGAGGCGCCCCGCCCGCCGTACGCCTCGGGCCAGGACACCACCGACAGCCGGGCCGCGGCCAGCGTCCCCTCCCATGCGCGGTGGGCGGCGAAGCCCTCCTCGGTCTCCAGGGACGGCAGCGGCGCCGCCGGAACGTTGCGGCGCAGCCAGCCGCGCACCTCGGCCCGGAAGGGCTCCACCGCCGACAGATCAAGGTCCATGGCACCCGCCCCGCATTCTTTCTAACAACTGTTTGGTAGAGTAGCGCAGGTGAGCGAGAGCGGCATTCCCTCCACCCGGTCCTCCACCCGGGCGACGCCCGTCCCCGGTCACGGGCTCCTGCGCGACCGCGTCGTCGTCGTGACGGCCGCCGCCGGAGCGGGCATCGGCGGGGCGACCGCCCGGCGCTGCCTCGAGGAGGAGGCGCGGGTGATGATCAGCGACGCCCACGAACGACGGCTCGGCCAGTCGCTGGCGGAGCTGACCAAGGAGTTCGGCGACGCGGCGGTGGCCGCCCTACCGTGCGACGTCACCTCCGAGGACCAGGTACGGGGACTGTTCGCCGCCACCGCCGAGCGCTTCGGCCGGATCGACGTCGCCGTCAACAACGCG
This sequence comes from Actinoallomurus vinaceus, assembly GCF_039542055.1. NCBI lineage: Bacteria > Bacillati > Actinomycetota > Actinomycetes > Streptosporangiales > Thermomonosporaceae > Actinoallomurus > Actinoallomurus vinaceus. The sequence goes on along the minus strand of NZ_BAABHK010000005.1, from coordinate 130,720 downwards.
GGCCTCGGCGGCACGGCCGATCTCGTGGACATGACCGACGAGCAGTGGTCGCGGGTGCTCGACGTCACGCTGAACGGCACCATGCGCTGCACGCGGGCCGCCCTGCGGATCATGCGCGCCCAGGGGCACGGCGTGATCGTGAACAACGCGTCGGTGATCGGCTGGCGCGCGCAGCGCGGGCAGTCGCACTACGCGGCGGCCAAGGCCGGCGTGATGGCGCTGACCCGCTGCGCCGCGCTGGAGGCCGCGGAGTACGGCGTGCGGGTCAACGCGGTGGCACCCAGCCTCGCCATGCACCCGCACCTGGTCAAGGTGACGAGCGAGGAACTGCTGACGGAGCTGACGCGCCGGGAGGCGTACGGCCGCTACGCGGAGCCGTGGGAGGTGGCCAACGTTATCGTCTTCCTGGCCTCCGGCTACTCGTCGTACCTGACGGGCGAGGTCGTCTCCGTCTCCAGTCAGCACCCGTGAGGTGAGCATGTCCACGAAGACACGCACCGCCTCCGGCCGGCACCCGTAAGGAATCCAGAGAATCCATGAGTCCACGACGGCGCGACGCCGAGGGCACCGCCGCCGCCCGAGCCGAGCGGCGGGCCGAGCTGCTCGCCACCGCGGCGGAGGTCTTCGCCACCCGCGGCTACGCCGCCACCACCGTCCGGGAGGTCGCGGACGCGGCCGGCATCCTCGGTGGCAGCCTCTACTACCACTTCGATTCCAAGGAGTCGATGGCCGACGAGATCCTGTCGACCTTCCTGAACGAGATGTGGGCGGCGTACGAGCGGGTGCTCGACGCGCGGCTCGGGGCGCGCGAGACCCTGACCGCGCTGATCGTCGAGTCGTTCCGGTGCATCGACCGGCACCGGCCGGCCGTCGTGATGTACCAGAACGAGTCGCGGCACCTGGCGACGAGCCCCCGCTTCGCGTACCTGATCGAGTCGCGACGGCGGTTCGAGGAGATGTGGATGTCCCTGCTGGAACGCGGCGCCCGGGAGGGCGCGTTCCGCTCCGACCTCGACACCGGCCTGGTCTACCGCTTCATCCGCGACACCGTGTGGGTGGCGGCGACCTGGTACCAGAGCGGCGGGCGGCTCACCGCCGACCAGATCGCCGAGCAGTACCTCGCCATGGTCCTCGGGGGGATCCAGCACGAGTAGGAGGAATGTGATGGCGGAGGCCTACATCGTCGAGGCGGTCCGCACGCCCGTCGGGCGGCGGAACGGCGGGCTGGCCGAGGTCCACCCGGCCGACCTCGGCGCGCACGTCCTGACGGCGCTGGTCGAACGGTCCGGCGTCGACCCGGCGGCGGTCGAGGACGTGATCTTCGGCTGTGTGGACACGGTCGGGCCGCAGGCCGGGGACGTCGCCCGCACCTGCTGGCTGGCGGCCGGACTGCCCGAGGAGGTCCCGGGCGTCACCGTCGACCGCCAGTGCGGATCGTCGCAGCAGGCCGTGCACTTCGCCGCCCAGGCCGTGCTCAGCGGCACCGCCGACCTCGTCGTCGCGGGCGGCGTGCAGAACATGTCGAAGATCCCGATCGCCTACGCCATGATCGCCGGGGTGCAGCTCGGCTTCGCCGGCCCGTTCGCCGGCTCGCGCGGCTGGGAGGCGCGCTACGGCGACCGGGAGGTCTCGCAGTTCCGGGGCGCCGAGATGATCGCCGAGCAGTGGGACATCACCAGGGAGGAGATGGAGGCGTTCGCCCTGGAGTCCCACCGGCGCGCGATCCGCGCCATCGACGAGGGCCGGTTCGACCGCGAGATCGCTCCGTACGGCGACGTCACGACCGACGAGGGGCCCCGCCGCGACACCTCGCTGGAGAAGATGGCGGGCCTGAAGACCCTCGTCGAGGGCGGCCGGCTCACCGCCGCGCTGTCGTCGCAGATCTCCGACGGATCGGCGGCGCTGCTCGTCGCCTCCGAGCGCGCCGTACGCGACCACGGCCTCACCCCGCGCGCCCGCGTCCACCACCTGTCCGTACGCGGCGAGGACCCGATCCGGATGCTGTCCGCCCCGATCCCCGCGACGGCGTACGCGCTGAAGAAGGCCGGGATGACCATCGGCGACATCGACGTCGTCGAGATCAACGAGGCGTTCGCGCCCGTCGTGCTGGCCTGGCTGAAGGAGACCGGCGCCGACCCGGCGATCACCAACCCGAACGGCGGCGCGATCGCGCTCGGCCACCCGCTCGGCGCCACCGGCGCCCGGCTGATGACGACCCTGCTGCACGAACTCGAGCGCACCGGCGGCCGGTACGGCCTGCAGACCATGTGCGAAGGCGGCGGCCAGGCCAACGTCACCATCATCGAACGCCTGTAGAAATTCGGTGGGGTCCGGGAGCTTTGTCCATCTCCCGGACCCCGGGCTTGCCGCCCAATTGCGCACGCCAGCGGCGTTTAAGAGAACGGATCAGTCCTGAGATCGCCGTACTCTACCTATTGAGCTAACGCGCCACGGAGAGGCGCATGCCGGGCTCGAACCGGCACCCCGACGAGTTTCGTCCGTTCTCAGTCGATCTGGCGTTCGGCGGCGAATGCTGAATCTGGAGCGAGAGCCTGAGCTTGAGCGGCCGCCTCTACCATTGGGCCATCCCGACACGAATGCCGGGAGAGGGACTCGAACCCCCAACTGCCACCGCGATCAGACTGAACTTCAGTTTCAGCGTGCGCTCCTTGCGCTTCCCCCGCGCGAGGCGGGGGAGTCTGTGACGCTACCCGAACAGGTAGCGGAACACCACGTCACCGACACGCCGGTCGGTGACCTCGGCGCCGTTGGCCTCCTCACGGGCGAACTTCACCGCCTGCTGGAGCTTCTCCACCCGCTCCAGCAACTCGTTGACCCGCCGGGCGGGCAGCGCGCCGGAGAACTTCACCGTCGTCCAGTAGCCGACGGCGACGTCCTCGTAGTAGACCTCCACCTGCGCCGGGTGCTTCTCCGTCGCCTCCGCCTTGACGTGGTTGCGCGGGACCTTCTTGGTGCGGATGGTACGCACCGGCTCGGTCCGCCAGGCGTCCGCCGACTCGTCGAACACCCACGTCTCGGCGGCGTCCAGCACCGGCAGCTTCTTGACGAAGGTGTGCAGGTCGGTGAGCTGCTTCTCCAGGAAGAGCAGGTACGTGACCGGGACGTCCCGCAGGAGGGTCTCGCCGTCGACCTTGACGTCGGCCCTGGCCTCGCAGTTCGCCCAGTCCTTGGTGGCGGTCACGTCGAACAGCCGCGTCACGATGTCGGCCGTCCGGCGGATGACCTCATCGGCCTGCACCTGCACCCGGGTCGACTCGGGCGGGAGCTGCTCGCCCTCCTCGTCCTTCGGCTGGTAGGTACGCGAGATGCCGGACAGCAGCGCGGGCTTCTGCAGCCCGTGGTGGGCGTCGGTCAGGTCGCGCAGCGTCCCGCTCTTGATGCCCTTCTCGACGGCGATGATCTGGTTGAGTTTCGCCACCATGCCCCCTTTCTGGCAGCACGCACCGTATCGCGATCTTCGGTGGGTACGCAGGTCGATTAATGTGGGCCGATGGCACACCGGCAGCGCGCCCACCGGGTGGAGGAGACGGTCGACTCCGGCATCGCGGAGCTGGTCCGCGACCCGGACCGCCCGCGCGCCTGGACGCTGCTGCTCGACGGCGCGCCGCAGTCCCACGTCGACCTCGACGACCCCGCCTACCTCGACTTCGAGTACGTGCGGCGGCTCGGTCACATCGTCGACCTGGCGGCCCCACCGGGGCGGCCGCTGCGGGTGCTGCACCTGGGCGGCGGGGCCCTGACCCTGCCGCGCTACGTCGCCGCGACCCGGCCGCGCTCGACCCAGCAGGTCGTCGAGGTCGACGCGGCGCTCATCGACCTCGTCCGCCGCGAGCTGCCCCTGGAGCGGGGCCACCGGATCCGGATCCGCCACGGCGACGCCCGCGAGGTTCTGGCGCGGACACCGGAGGGCTCCTTCGACCTGGTGATCGGCGACGTGTACGCAGGGAGCCGGACGCCCGCGCACCTGACCACCGTGGAGTTCGCGGCGGCAGTGGCCCGGGTCCTGCGCCCGGGCGGGCGGTACGCCGCCAATGTGGCCGACGGCGCGCCCTTGTCCTTCGCCCGCGCCCAGGTGGCGACGCTGCGGGCCGTGCTGCCGGAGCTCTGCCTCATCGGCGACCCGGCCGTGCTGCGCGGCCGCCGGTTCGGCAACCTGATCGTGGTCGCCGGCTCCACTCCGCCGCCCGTCGCGGAGCTGACGAGGAAGGCGGCCGGAGACCCCTTCCCCGCCCGGGTGCTGTCCGGCGACGAGCTGACCAGGTTCACGGCCGGGGCGGCACCGGTCACCGACGCGACCGCCCGCCCGTCACCGCCCCCGCCCAAGGGCATCTTCTGACCGGTCAGAGCTTGGGCGCGGCCCCGACGTAGTTCTCGGCGAGCGTGGCCGCGGCGGCCTTCGACGCCGCCACGTACTCCAGGTGCGACAGTTGCAGCCGGTGGCCGAAGGCGTCCTGGCGGGGGTCCTTGTGCAGCAGGGTCGTCATCCAGTACGAGAAGTGCTCGGCGCGCCAGACCCGGCGGAGGCAGGTGGCGGAGTAGGCGTCGAGGAGCTCGGTCGAGCCGGAGTCGTACCAGGCGCCCAGCGCCGCGGCGAGGACCGTGACGTCGGAGATCGCGAGGTTCAGGCCCTTCGCGCCGGTGGGCGGGACGATGTGCGCGGCGTCCCCGGCGAGGAAAAGACGGTCGTGGCGCATCGGCTCGGTCACGAAGCTGCGCATCGGGGTGATCGCCTTCTCGAGGACCGGCCCGTCCCGCAGTTCCCAGCCGTCGCGCGTGGCGAACCGCGCCCGCAGCTCGGCCCAGATCCGTTCGTCGGGCCACGCGGCGACGTCGTCCGACGGATCCACCTGGAGGTACAGCCTGCTGATCTTCGGCGAGCGCAGGCTGTACAGGGCGAACCCGCGCTCGCTGTACGCGTAGATGAGCTCGTCGGTGGAGGGCGGGACGTCGGCGAGGATGCCGAGCCACGCGAAGGGATACTCCCGCTCGAAGACCGTGGCGCCGGGCACGGCCGCGCGGCAGACGCCGTGGAAGCCGTCGCACCCGGCGATGACGTCGCACTCCAGCGTCTGGACCCGGCCGTCCTGCCGGTAGGTCACGGACGGCGCGCTCGGGTCGACCGACAGGACCTCGGCCTCGAAGCGGACGTCGCCGCCGGCCGCCGGCCGCGCGGCGATCAGATCCTTGACGATCTCGGTCTGCGCGTAGACCGTGACCGTCCGCCCGCCCGTCAGTTCGGACAGCGGGATCCGGTGACCGGCTCCCCCGAAGCGCAGTTCGAGACCATGGTGGGTGAGGCCTTCACGGTCGAGCCGCTCCCCCACGCCGCTGCCGCGCAGGACGTCCACGGTGCCCTGCTCCAGCATCCCCGCCCGCTGCCGCTTCTCCACGTACGCGCGGTCGCGGCTCTCCAGCACCACCGAGTCGATGCCGCGCAGGCTCAGCAGGTGGGAGAGCAGCAGCCCGGCCGGTCCGGCCCCGGCGATCGCCACTTGGGTACGCATCGATGACCCTCTTTCGACGTCCTCAGCACGATCCTCCTGCCGACGACGCGGCCGTCAGGCCCAGTCCTTCCACTCAGCGGAACCGCCGTGGGCGTCGACGTCCCGGGACAGGGCGTTCGCCGCGGCGAGGACGACGGGCACGACCCGCCGCAGATCCACGCCGCTCCGCCGGGTGACGAGCGACAGCGCCGCGAACACGTCCCCGTCGGCGTCCCGGACCGGCGCGGCCACCGAACACGTGCCGAGGGACATCTCCTCACGGGTCACGGCGTACCCGGACCGCCGGACGTCGGCGAGGCAGGCCCGCAGCCGATCGGCGTCGGTGACCGTGTGTGGCGTGTACGCCCGCAGCCCCCGCGCGATGACCTTCTCGGCGAGGTCGTCGCCGGCGAACGCGAGCAGGACCTTGCCCACCCCGGTCGCGTGCAGCGGAAGCTCGGCCGCGACCCGTGTCACGATCGGTACTGACCGAGGCCCGCGCAGGCGTTCGAGGTACAGCGCCTTGTCGCCGCTGAGCACCGCGAGCTGGACGTTCTCGTGCGTGGCGGCGTACAGCTCCTCCATGTGCGGGAGGGCGAGCTCGCGCAGGGTCGTCGCCGCCGAGGCCTGCGCGCCGATGCGCCACAGGCGCGTGCCGATGCGGTACGAGCCGTCGGGCAGGCGCTCGAGAAAGCCGCCGCCGGTGAGCTCACGGACGAGCCGGTGCCCCGTGGCGAGCGGCAGGCCCGCGCGGCCGCAGATCTCGGTGAGGGTCAGCCGGACGCCGCCGGGCGCGAACGACTCGAGGATCGCCATCACCTTGCCCGCCACGCTGGGCGGGCGCTCGGCACCCGTCATCGCTCCCGCTTCCTCGACCCGCACCCTTCACGATAGGCAACGCCCCGCGACCCGGCATCGGGTCGCGGGGCGCCGAGAGCCCGATCAGTTGGGGCGGATGTTCAGCGCCTCGATGATCAGATCGAGCTTCCGGCCTTGCTCGTCGAGCCGCTCATCGATCTGCCCGAACCGCCCGTCGATCTGCCCGAACCGCCCGTCGATCTGCCCGAACCGCTCGTCGATCTGCCCGAACCGCTCGTCGATCTGCCCGAACCGCTCGTCGATCTGCCCGAACCGCCCCTCGAATCCGACGACCTTCTCGGTCAGCACCGCGAGGGCGCTGTCGAGGTGGTTCAGCCGCTCGCCGTGCTCCTGCTGCGCGGTCCAGATGCGGCTGACCGTGTTGCCGAGCGACGTCAGCTGACGGCTGTGCGTGTGCTGTGTCACCTGGACGGCCGTCAGCTTCTCGTAGATCGCGTAAACGTCGTTGCTGAGCTGGTTGATCCGTCGCTCGGTCTCGGCCACGTCCATGACCCTACCTCCGTGCTTCGCGTTCCCTGGGGGGATCGAGGAACTCGATCACGCAGCCGCCATTGCGGAGCGCGAGCGATAGATTACGCTCTGCGCGAACACGAAGTGAAATCGATCACTCACGTTCCGCGATCAGACCGTCCTCCGCGAGGACCCGCTGAGCCACGGCGAAGGCCGCATTGGCCGCCGGGACTCCGCAATATACCGCGGTCTGCAGCAGTACTTCCTTGATCTCGTCGGTGGTGAGACCGTTGCGTACGGCGGCGCGCACATGCATGGCGAGCTCGTCCAGATGCCCCCGGGCGACCAGGGCGGTCAGCGTGACGCAGCTGCGCGTACGCCGGTCGAGGCCCGGCCGGGTCCAGATCTCCCCCCACGCGTACCGCGTGATGAAGTCCTGGAAGTCGGCGGTGAACTCCGTCGTACGCGCCTGCGCGCGGTCCACGTGCGCGTCGCCGAGGACCTCCCGGCGAACCCTCATCCCATCGCTCATGCCGTCCTCACCTTCCGTCGCGTGGAGGTTCTGGGCGCCAGGCGCGGCCTTCACGCCTTCGCCCTCTCCAGATGACCGACCAGCGCCTCGGTGACCGGCCGCGGGCACTCGAGGTTGGCCAGGTGGGCGCCGGGCACCACGACGAGGTCGGCACCGGGGATGCCCCCGGCGAGTGCCTCGGCGTGATCGAGCGGGGTGGCCACGTCCTCGGCGCCCCCGATGACGAGGGCGGGCGCGCGTACGTCGCCGAGCCGGTCCCGGACGTCGAAGCGGGCGATCGCGTCGCAGCACGCCGCGTACCCCTCGGGGTCCACCCGCTTCAGCATGTCCCGTACGACGTCGACGCCGGGACCGGCGTAGCCCGCGGTGAACCAGCGGCCCAGGAACAGCCCGGTGAGCGGCTCGAGGCCCTCGGCGCGGACGCGCGCGGCCCGGTCGAGCCAGGGACCGGGGTCGCCGAACCAGGCCGAGGTGCAGCACAGCGCCAGGCTCGTCAGCCGGTCGGGGCGGCGCAGCGCGAGGGCGGTGCCGATGGCCCCGCCCAGCGAGACACCGGCGTAGGCGACGCGGCCGAGGCCGAGCCCGTCGAGGAGGTCGACGACCGCGTCCGCGAAGTCCGCGACCGTGCCGTGGATCGCCGGCGACCCGCCGTGGCCCGGCAGGTCGAACCGGAGTGTCCGCCAGGACGCGGTGAGGGCCGGGAGCTGCGGCTCCCACAGGTCGAGCGTCGTGCCGAGAGATGGCCCCAGGACGAGGACCGGCGCGTCGTCCGGGCCGTCGAAGCGATGACTCAGGCCGCTCACCGGACGCCTCCGCCCTGGCGAAGGCCACTCACCGGACGCCCCTCCACGCGAAGACCGCACCGGACGCACCGTCCCCGCGAAGGCCGCTCGCCGGATGTCCCGGTCCGCAGAGACCGCTCGCCGGACGCGCCGTCCGCGCGGAGGCTGCTCACCGGATGTCCCCGTCCGCGGAGACCGCTCACCGGACGTCGCCCCCTCCGGCAGGGGTGCTGCTCGCTCATTCCGGCTCCTTTCCGGCGTACGCCGCGAGGGCACGGTCCACCAGCCGGGGCGCGGGGCCGACGGCCTTCGTCAGGTCGACGCCGAAGGCCGCTCCGGGACCACCGGCGCGCTCCGCGCGATCGTCGTCCGGGAGCAGGTCGGCCAGTGGCCGTCCTTCTCGGACCGCCTCAGCGACCGTCTCTTTCGCGGCCGCGCGGCCGTCGCGTTCGGCGAGCCGGCCGGCGACGTACTCGGTGAGGAGCTCCTCCCGCAGGTTGGCGCGCATCCGGTCGGGGAAGACCTCCAGCCCGGCGGTGAGCTCGGCCGCGGTCTCGGCCGCGCCGCCGACCAGCCGCAGGCAGTCGTTCAGCGGCTGCCATTCCGCGTGCCACTCCCCCGTCGGCCGGTCGAGACCGGCGTTCTGCGCGGCGAACAGGATCTGCGCGTACGCCGGAACGCGCAACGCGGCCGACCTGATCATCGTGGCGAGCACGGGATTGCGCTTGTGGGGCATCGCCGAGGAGCCGCCGCGGCCGGGCGCGGCGGGTTCGGCGACCTCCCCGATCTCCGTCTGGGCGAGCAGGACGACGTCGGTGGCGATCTTGCCGAGGGCACCGGCGACGAGGGCGAGCGCCGCGCCGAGTTCGGCGACGGGCCCGCGCAGCGTGTGCCAGGGCAGCACCGGCTCGGCCAGCCCGGTCTCCTCGGCGAACAGCGGCAGCAGCTCGGTGGTGCCGAGCGCCGCGAGGGTCCCGGCGGCCCCGCCGAGCTGGGCGGGCAGCCGTACGGCCGCGAGCCGGTCCCGTGCCTCGGCCACCGCGGCCAGCCAGCCGGCGGCCCGCAGCCCGAAGGTGGTGGGCACGGCCTGCTGCCCGAGGGTACGCCCGGCCATCGGGGTGTCCCGGTGCCGCCGGGCCAGGTCGGCGACGGCGCCGGCCGTACGGTCGAGGTCCGCGAGGAGCGTCTCGCGGACGCGCGTCGCCACGAGCATGGCGGCCGTGTCCATGATGTCCTGGCTGGTCGCGCCGGCGTGGACCTGATCGCCCGCCACCTCCCGCAGCGCCGCGACCAGCGGCACCACCGGGTTTCCCGCGCCGCGCGCCCGTACCGCCAGCTCGGCGGGGTCGACCCGGGCGCCGGCGACGGCCTGTGCCACATCGTCCGGGATCAGCCCGAGGCGCGCCTGCGCGCGGGCCAGCGCCGCCTCCGCGTCGATCAGGGCGCGCACCCACGCCTCGTCGGACGTCGCGGCCTCCGCCGCCGTGCCGGCGGCGACCGGCGACAGCAGCTCAGCGCGCGGGGAAATGTTCAACGACCACCGTCCTCGCTCCGTTCGCGGGCACCCGTCGGACCAACCGCCCAAGAAACCGTTGAACGCCCATCGTCCTCGCTCCCTACGCAGGCACCCGTCGGAGAACCGTTCACCGTCCTCGCTTCGTTCGCAGGTGCCCGTCGAACGAGCCGCCCAAGAACCGTTCACCGTCCTCATTCGCTCACGGCCGCCCGTCGATTCAGCCGCCGAAGTACCGCTCGAAGAAGACCGTCTCCCGTTCTCCTCGCAGGTGCACGTCGAAGCGGTAGGACCGGTCGCCCTCCCGTACCGCGACCAGCGTGTCACGCCGGCCCGGCGGCACCGCGGACAGGACCGGGTCCGTGGCGTTGCCCGGCTCGTCGGGGAAGTAGGCACGGGTCGCCACCGGTTTGAGCAGCCCCCGAGCGAAGATCAGCATCGCGATGTGCGGGGCCGGGCCGCCGGGCTTCACCGTGGAGAACCAGTAGTTCCCGGCCGCGTCGGTCCCGCAGCGGCCGAAGCCGGAGAAGTCGTTTCCGGCCCGCCGCCACGCGCCCCCGCCGCGCGGCACGTCGCCGGCGGCGTCGGCCTGCCAGATCTCCACCAGCGCGTCCGGGAGTGGCTCGCCGGCCCCGTCGAGGATCCGGCCGCGGATCCGGATCGCGTCCGGGTGCCACTCCGGGACGACGTACGGGCCGTCGGCGTACGGGAGGGCGTAGCCGAAGAACGGGCCGACGGTCTGCGACGGGGTGGTCATCACGCCTCCATCGGGGTCGCGCCGAGGACGATGTCCCACTGGTAGCCCAGGGCCCACTCCGGCACGGTCGTGTCCATGTCGAGCCGTGAGATCAGGCGCTCTCTGTCCTTCTCGTCGGGGATCGACTGGAAGATCGGGTCGTAGGCGAAGAGCGGGTCGCCGGGGAAGTACATCTGGGTGATCAGTCGCTGGGTGAACGCCGTGCCGAACACCGAGAAGTGGATGTGCGCGGGCCGCCAGGCGTTGTGGTGGTTCCGCCACGGGTAGGCGCCCGGCTTGATCGTGACGAAGCGGTACCGCCCGTCGGCGTCGGTGAGGCAGCGGCCCGCGCCGGTGAAGTTCGGGTCGAGCGGCGCCGGGTGCTGGTCGCGGAGGTGGACGTACCGGCCGGCGGCGTTGGTCTGCCAGATCTCCACGAGCGCGCCCGGCACCGGACGGCCGCCGGAGTCGAGGACCTGGCCGGTCACGATGATCCGCTCGCCCAGCGGCTCGCCGGAGTGCTGCCTGGTCAGGTCGTCGTCGAGGATGCCGAGTTCCTCATGGCCGAAGACCGGGCTGGACAGCTCGATGGCGTCGGGTCCGTACTTCGGCATCACCAGTGGCTGCGCCGGTGCCCGCAGCGGCGTGCTTCCGTACGGCGGGTAGAGGTACGGCGGGTTCGGATCGGTCATCGGGGTGCTCCGATCGGTGGTTCGGTGCGGGCGCGGATCTCCTGCTCGCTCACGCCCGGTGCGGTCTCGACCAGGACGAGCCCTTCAGGGGTGACGTCCAGGACGCCGAGGTCGGTGATGATCCGGTGCACGCACGCCGCGCCGGTCAGCGGCAGCGAGCACTCCTTGACGACCTTGGGGCCGCCGTCCTTGGCGGTGTGCTCCATGACCACGATCACCCGGCGGGCGCCGTGGACCAGGTCCATCGCGCCGCCCATCCCCTTGATCATTTTCCCGGGGACGGCCCAGTTCGCCAGGTCGCCGCGCGCCGACACCTGCATGGCGCCGAGCACGGCCACGTCGACGTGCCCGCCGCGGATCATCCCGAACGACAACGCCGAGTCGAAGAAAGAGGCCCCGGGCCGGACCGTCACGGTCTCCTTGCCCGCGTTGATCAGGTCGGGGTCGACCTCGTCCTCGGCCGGGTACGGCCCGACGCCCAGGATGCCGTTCTCCGAGTGGACGACCACGTCGATGCCCGCGGGCAGATGTCCGGGGATGAGCGTCGGCAGCCCGATGCCCAGGTTGACGTACATTCCGTCGGTCAGCTCCGCCGCCGCCCGCGCGGCGATCTCATCCCTGCTCCAGCTCAACGTCGACTCCTGCTCAATGGTCGCTCGGCCTTCTCACCCGCTCCGCGGCCGGGCTCGTCCCTCACCCGGCCACTCCACTCGCTGCGGCGGCCTCACTCCCGGGGTGACCGTGCGCTTCTCGATCGGCTTGTCGGCCGCCTGCTCGGGGGTCAGCGCGATGACGCGCCGGACGAAGATGCCCGGCAGGTGCACCTCGTCCGGGTCGAGGAAGTCGACCAGCTCCTCGACCTCGGCGATCGCGGTCGCGGCGGCCATCGCGCACAGCGGATTGAAGTTGCGGGCCGCCTTGTCGAACACCAGGTTGCCGTGGCGATCCCCGCGGGCGGCGCGGACGAGGGCGAAGTCGGTACGGACGCTCTCCTCCAGGATGTACTCGCGGCCGCCGAATTCGCGGACCTCCTTCGGCGGGGAGGCCACCACGACCCCGCCGTCCGATCCGTACCGCCACGGCAGTCCTCCTTCCGCGACGAGCGTGCCCACGCCCGCCGGGGTGTAGAAGGCCGGGATCCCGGACCCGCCCGCGCGCAGCCGCTCGGACAGCGTTCCCTGCGGCACCAGCTCGAGTTCGATCTCCCCGGCCAGGTACCGGCGGGCCAGTTCCTTGTTCTCCCCGACGTACGAGCCCATCGCCCGCGCGATCCGGCCGGCGTCCAGCAGACGCCCCAGACCGCGCCCGATGGTGCCGCAGTTGTTCGAGACGATCGACAGCCCCGAACTCCCCCGCTCGTACAGTGCGTCGATCAAGACGAGCGGAACGCCGCACAGCCCGAATCCGCCGACCGCGATCGACGCGCCGTCGCCGATGTCCGCCACCGCCTCCACCGCCGTGGGAAACACCTTGTCCATGTCTCCACCCTGCCAATCGCCACCGGCACGGCCGCGACCGGTCTTCCGCTCAGCGGAAGACCGTGGGATCCCCGGAGCGCCTTTCGCCCGTGGAGAACTTCTTCCGCCCGGGGAGAACATCGCGCTGGCGCGCCGCGAGCACCCGGCAGGATTCGATCATGCGACTTCTCGTACTCGGCGGTTCGGTGTTCCTGGGCCGCGCGTTCGTCTCGGAGGCGCTCCGGCGCGGTGATCAGGTCACCACCTTCAACCGTGGGCGGAGCGGTACGGACGTGCCAGGCGCCGAGGTCGTCCGAGGCGACCGGGAGAACGACGACGACCTGCGCCGGCTGGTCGAGGACCGGCGCTGGGACGCCGTCATCGACACCTGCGGGTACGTCCCCCAGGTCGTCGGGCGGTCGGCGCGAGCACTGTCGGGCCACGCGGACGCCTACCTGTTCGTCTCGTCCGTCCACGCCTACGCCGACTGGCCGGAGCACCGGGTGGACGAGGGCTCCGCGCTGCACCCCTGCCCGCCCGACGCCGGGCCGGACGCCGACGTCCCGTACAACACGCTCAAGGCCGGATGCGAACGCGCCGTCGAGGCCGGCTTCGACGGCCGGCTCCTCATCCTCAACCCCGGCCTGATCACCGGGCCGTACGAGCAGGTGCCGCGGCTGACCTGGTGGCTGACGCGGATCGCGTCCGGCGGCCCCGTCCTCGCGCCCGGCGATCCCGGCCGGGCGATGCAACTGGTCGATGCCCGGGACATCGCGGCGTTCGGCCTGGACCGGCTCACGGCCGGGACCACCGGCCGGTTCCTGGTGAGCGGTGTCCCGGGCAACACCACCGTCGGCGCGCTGCTGGACGAATGCGTCCGCGTCACCGGCTCGGACGCCGCGCCGGTCTGGGCGGACGACGCGTTCCTGCGCGAGCAGGGCGTGGCGGAGTGGACCGAGCTGCCGATGTGGGCGCCGGACGGCCCCGAGATGGCGGGCGTCTGGCTGCCGTCCTCGGACAAGGCGCTCCAGGCGGGGTTGCGCTGCCGCCCGGTCGCCGACACGGTCCGCGACATGTGGGCCTGGATCCGGGACGAGAACGTCTCCGCTGATCAGGCTGCGGAGCGCGGCCAGGGCATCGACCGCGAGAAGGAGCGCCGGATCCTCACCGCCTGGGCGGCGACGCGCGGAAACGACGCAGGCGCGGGAGCACGCGATGCAGGTGGGCACGGAGCGGGCGCGGGAGACTGAGGCGCTCGTTCGGTATTCGGCGACGGATCGTCGACCGGGCGGACCGGACGGTGCCCCGCCGAACGGGTGGGGTGATTGGTAACGTCGGACCGGAAGTGGGGAGGAGCGCCTGATGCAGCTGGCCGATGGTGTGGGTGCCGTCATCACCGACCGTTCGGGCGGGACGAGCGCCGCGCCGTACGACTCGCGCAACCTGGGCGGCGCGGTCGGGGACGATCCGGCCGCGGTCCGGGAGAATCGCGCCAAGACCGCCGCCGAGCTGGGCGTCGACCGGGTCGTCTACATGCGCCAGGTGCACAGCGCCGACGTCCGGTACGTCACCGGGCCGTTCGGGGACGATCCGCCCGGTCTCGACGGCGTCTGTACGGACGAGCCGGGCCTGGCGCTGGCGGTGCTCGTCGCCGACTGCGCGCCGGTGATCGTGGCCGACCCGGAGGCGCGGCTGGTCGGCGGCGCGCACGCGGGACGCGCGGGCGCGGCCGCCGGGGTCGTTCCGGCGCTGGTCGAGGCGATGGCGGCGCGGGGCGCCGACCCGGCGCGGATGGTGGCACTGATCGGCCCGAACGCCTGCGGCTCCTGTTACGAGGTCTCCGCCGAGCTGCGCGAGGAGGTCGCCGCCGTGCTGCCCGGGGCCTGGTCGACGACCCGCCAGGGCACCCCCGCGCTCGACATCAGGGCGGGCATCACCGCCCAGCTCACCGCGGCCGGCGTGACCGCCGTACGCCACGACGACCGGTGCACCATCGAGAGCCCCGAGCTGTACTCCTACCGCCGTGAGGGACGTACCGGCCGGTTCGCCGCCTTCGTCTGGCTGCGAACGTGAGCCCCGAGCCGTACACCTGCCGCCGAGAGCTATTCGCCGCCTTCGTCCGGCCGCAGACCTGAGCCCTGATACCGCCGAGAGGGCCACACCGGCCGACTCGCCGCCCCCGGCCGCCCGGCGGCCTGAGGCCGAGTTTTCTCGGCGTACCGGAACAGATCATGACGAGTCAGCGTTGGAAGGACCGCACTCGTCCGTCGGCCTGAGGCCGCGGAAATCGGGTGGCGCCGGGCCCGCGGATCGGGCACGGTGGACGCCGACGGGCGGCCTGTCCGACCGCCTGCCTATCCTTCCGCTTGCGATGGGATCTTCGATTACCGACCTGCAGACCCGCCTGCCCGAGCTGATGCTGCGCGACCGGCATCGGCTGCGTCGTCGTCTCGACGGACTGCGCAAGGTGCGCGCCGCCGAGGCCCGGGAGAAGATCCTCGCGGAGGTCACCGCGGAGATCGAGGCCGCCGAGCGGCGCGTCGCGCGGCGCCGCGCGCAGCTGCCGCAGGTGACCTATCCCGAAGCGCTGCCGGTCAGCCAGAAGAAGGACGAGATCCTCAAGGCGATCGCGGACCACCAGGTGGTCATCGTCGCCGGTGAGACCGGGTCGGGCAAGACGACCCAGCTGCCGAAGATCTGCCTGGAGCTCGGCCGGGGCGTCAAGGGCCTGATCGGGCACACCCAGCCGCGCCGGCTGGCCGCCCGTACGGTGGCCGACCGGATCGCGGAAGAGCTGGGCACGGAGCTGGGCGAGACCGTCGGCTACCAGGTGCGCTTCACCGACCACTCCGGTGAGGACACCCTGGTCAAGCTGATGACCGACGGCATCCTGCTGACGGAGCTCTCCCGGGACCGGATGCTGCGCCGCTACGACACGCTGATCATCGACGAGGCGCACGAGCGCAGCCTGAACATCGACTTCATCCTGGGCTATCTCAAGCGCCTGCTGCCCAAGCGCCCCGACCTCAAGGTGATCATCACCTCGGCGACGATCGACCCCGAGCGCTTCTCGAAGCACTTCGAGGACGCGCCGATCGTCGAGGTGTCCGGCCGCACCTACCCGGTCGAGGTGCGCTACCGCCCCATAGAAGAGGACGACGACCAGGTCCAGGCGATCCTCGAGGCCGTGGACGAGCTGGCCCTCGAGCCGCCGGGCGACGTCCTGGTGTTCCTGTCGGGTGAGCGGGAGATCCGCGACACCGCCGACGCACTGGAGAAGCGGAAGCTGAAGAACACCGAGGTGCTGCCGCTGTTCGCCCGGTTGTCGACGGCCGAGCAGCACCGGGTCTTCCAGTCGCACCGGGGCCGGCGCATCGTCCTGGCCACCAACGTCGCCGAGACGTCGCTGACCGTCCCGGGCATCAAGTACGTCATCGATCCGGGCACGGCCCGCATCTCCCGGTACAGCCACCGTACGAAGGTGCAGCGGCTGCCGATCGAGCCGGTCTCCCAGGCGTCGGCCAACCAGCGCAAGGGCCGCTGCGGGCGCGTCTCCGAGGGCATCTGCATCCGCCTGTACTCGGAGGAGGACTTCCTCGCCCGCCCCGAGTTCACCGACGCGGAGATCCTGCGCACCAACCTCGCCTCGGTCATCCTGCAGATGACCGACCTCGGCCTCGGGGACATCCAGGAGTTCCCCTTCATCGACCCGCCGGACCGCCGCAACGTCAAGGACGGCGTGAACCTCCTGCAGGAGCTCGGCGCGTTGGACGGCGACCGGCTGACGCAGCTGGGCCGCAAGCTGGCGCAGCTCCCGGTCGACCCGCGGCTGGCCCGGATGGTCCTGGAGGCCGACCGGAACGGCTGCGCGCACGAGGTCATGGTGATCGCCGCCGCCCTGTCCATCCAGGACCCCCGCGAGCGCCCCGCGGAGAACCGGGCCGCCGCCGACCAGCAGCACGCCCGGTTCGCCGACAAGGAGTCGGACTTCCTGGCGTACGTCAACCTGTGGAACTACCTTCGGGACCGCCAGAAGGAGCTGTCCGGCAACCAGTTCCGCAGGCTGTGCAAGCAGGAGTACCTCCACTACCTGCGCATCCGCGAGTGGCAGGACATCCACGGCCAGCTGCGGCAGGTCGGCAAGGACCTCGGCGTCACGCTGAACACCACACCCGCCGACCCGCAGCGCGTGCACATCTCGCTGCTGGCGGGTCTGCTGTCGCACATCGGCCTGCTCGACACGGAGAAGAAGACCAGCGGCAAGGACGATGCCCGGCGCGGTCCCCGCGAATACCTCGGCGCCCGGAACGCCCGGTTCGCCGTCTTCCCCGGTTCGGCGCTGGCCAAGCGGCCGCCACGCTGGGTGATGGCCGCGGAACTGGTCGAGACCTCCCGGCTGTGGGCGCGCATGGCCGCCAAGATCGAGCCGGAGTGGGTCGAGCCGCTCGCCGGCCACCTCGTCAAACGCACCTACAGCGAGCCGCACTGGGAGAAGAACCAAGGCGCCGTGATGGCGTACGAGAAGGTCACGCTGTACGGCGTGCCGATCGTGGCGCAGCGGAAGGTCAACTACGCCGGGATCGACCCCGAGCTGTGCCGGGAGCTGTTCATCCGCCACGCCCTGGTGGAGGGCGACTGGGACTCCCACCACCGGTTCCTGCGCGACAATCGCCGGCTGCTCGATGAGGTCGAGGAGCTCGAGCACCGGGCGCGGCGCCGGGACATCGTCGTGGACGACGAGACCCTCTTCGAGTTCTACGACGGGCGTGTCCCGCCCGAGGTGGTCTCGGCCCGGCACTTCGACGGCTGGTGGAAGAAGGCGCACCACGACGATCCGGAGCTGCTGAACTTCTCCACCTCGATGCTGGTCAACGACGCCGCCGGCGAGGTGACCCAGGAGGACTACCCCGACGCCTGGCAGGCCGACGGGCACCGGTTCCGGCTGTCGTACCAGTTCGAGCCGGGCACGGACGCCGACGGCGTGACCGTGGACATCCCGCTGCCGGTGCTCAACCAGGTCGGCGGCGAGGAGTTCGACTGGCAGATCCCCGGGCTTCGGCAGGACCTCGTGACCGAACTGATCCGGTCGCTGCCCAAACAGCTGCGCGTCAACTTCGTCCCCGCGCCGAACGTCGCCCGCGAGGTCCTCGCCCGGATCACGCCGGGGTCGGGCCCGCTGCTGGACGCGCTGGAACGCGAGCTGCGCGCGATGACCGGCGTGGACGTCCCCCGCGAGGCATGGGACCTGTCCCGCATCCCCGACCACCTGAAGATCACCTACCGGGTGACGGACCGGAAACGCACCCTCGCCGAGGGCAAGGACCTCACCGAGCTGAAGCGCCGGCTCGCGCCCAAGGTGTCGGCGACGCTGTCCAAGGCCGCCGACGACATCGAGCGCACGGGGCTGCGGACCTGGGACATCGGCACGCTCCCGCGCCTGTACGAGCAGGGCCGCGTCAAGGCGTATCCGGCGCTGACCGACGACGGCGACAGCGTGGCCGTACGCACGTACGCCACCGAGGCCGAGCAGCAGCGGGCCATGTGGCGCGGCACCCGCCGGCTGGTCCTGCTGAACAGCCCCTCACCGGTGAAGTACCTGCAGAGCAGACTGAACAACCAGGCCAAGCTGGTGCTCAGTCACAACCCCCATGGCAGCGTCGCGGCCCTGCTGGACGACTGCGTCGCCTGCGCCGCCGACCACCTGATCACCGAGGGCGGCGGACCGGCCTGGGACGAGGCGGGCTTCCGGCGGCTCACCGACCACGTACGGGCCGACCTCAGCGACACCGCCGCCGACGTCCTGGCCCACGTCCAGCGCGTCCTGGCCGCCGCGCACGAGATCGAACGCCGGCTGAAGAGCACGAACAGCCCCACGCTGATCCCCGCGCTGACCGACGTACGGGCGCAGCTGGGCCGGCTGGTCTTCCCGGGCTTCGTCACCGCCACCGGCCGCCGGCGGCTGCCCGACGTCCTCCGCTACCTGCGGGCCGTCGAACGCCGCCTCGACAAGCTGCCCGACGACCCGTACGGCGACCGGCAGCGGATGCAGCGGATCCAGCAGGTCGAGGCCGCCTACATCCGGGCCCGCGACGCCCGGCCGGGCAACGCCGAGATCCGGCAGGTCCGCTGGATGATCGAGGAGCTGCGGGTGAGCTTCTTCGCCCAGCAGTTCGGCACCGCCTACCCCGTCTCGGAGAAACGCATCCTCAAGGCCCTCGACCAAGCCGCCGGCGGATAACGCACCGGCCCGCGGGCCGCGTCTCGGCGGAACGCGTCCGCACGGCCGTGGGCCCAGGCCGCCTCTTAATTCATCCCGTTCAGCCCGCGGACGATCGCGGCGGCGACCGGCGACGGGTCGGAACCGTCGATCGCGAAGCCGTCGGGGACCGCGATCCCCGGCTGGCTGATCATGCGTGGTCCACGGCCGCGGTGCGGCCAGGTGGCGGTGTGGACCATGAAGGGATGGCAGAGGTAGATGTCGCCCGCCCGGCCTGTGCAGTGGACGGTGGTACGGCACAACACGGACGGCCGCAACCGGTCGGCCGCGCCGCTGCCGGCCATGCCGGTCTCGCCGGCGGCGGCGAGGATCGGCGGGATGAACAGGTGCGAGCCGGCGATCAGCCGGGTGGGCGCGTCGTCCGGCCCGACGTCGGAGTAGAGGAAGAACGCCGTCAGGCCGCGCCCGCGCGAGCGGACGTCGGTCCAGTACTCCTCGCCGATCCACCGGTTGCCCTCGATGTGGTAGCCGACCTCGCCGGGGTACACCTCCGCCGGGAACCGGACCGGGCCTCCGACCGCGGGCACCGGAGCGGTCCACCGACTCGGGCCGATGAGCAGGTCACAGGCCTCCAGGAGTGCGGGCGAGGCGGCCGCGGCGACCATCGGCGCCGCGTCCCGGCAGTCGGCCCATACAACCGGTCTCGTCCAGGTACGCCGGTCGTCGCGCCGTATCCCCTGGCCGCTCAGCTCCGCCCAGATGACCTCCCGGCAGGCCGCGGCGGTCGCGGCGTCGAACGCCCCGCGCAGCACGACGAACCCGTCGGACACGAAAGCGTCCACGTCGACACCCATGACCCGAGCATGACCCGCGCAGCGCCGGAGCGCGACCGGATTATCGCCGTTCCGGTCAGGCGACCAACTCCGCCTCCACCGGCCCGGCTTGCGCTCCTCTATCGCCGCCCAGGTCAGGCGACCAGCTCGGTCTCCACCGGGGAGCGGCCTCGGGCGCGTGGCGCGATCCGGACGGCTCCCAGCCAGGAGGTGAGGCGGGCGGCCTCGGTCTCGACCGCGGCCGCGGCCTCCGCGCCGATGTCCTCCAGGAGACGGTGGACGACCTCGCCGTCCGCGCGCTGCGCCCAGCCGCCGACGACCCGCCCGTCGCACCAGACCGTGGGACCGGCGTTGCCGTTGCGGTCGAACAGCAGCGGGCCGTGCTGCCCGAGGTACCAGCCGCGCCCGGCCCAGCCCATGACCGTCGGGTCGAGGGCGGGCAGCAGCGCGACCCACGGCCCGGGGTCGCCGACCGGGTCCACGTCGTCGGCCAGGACGTACCCGTCCTCGCCGCCGAGGTCGACCTTCTCGACGTCGACCTGCCCCAGGGCCTTCCTGATCTGGGTGAGGGTGAGGCCGGTCCACCACTTGAGGTCGGCGGCGGTGCCCGGACCGTACGCGGCGAGCCACCGGCGGATCAGCTCCGCCCGCGCCTCGTCCTCGGGAATGCCGGGCAGCCCGTCGGGCAGCCACGCCTCGATCGGCGACCAGCTGAACTGGCTGCTCGTCCAGGAGCCGCGCGGCCTGCCCCTGATGATCCGGCCCTTGGCGGCCAGGCCGAGCAGCACCCGGTTGGCGATGGTCGGCCGGGCCTCGTACGCCTTGCCTTCCCCGAGCAGGATCCGTTCCTTGAGCCGCGGCACGTCGGCGGACAGGTCGGCGGTGAACGCCTCGCCGCGGGCCCGCAGCGCGGCGACCGTGGCCTCCTCCACCTCGCGGAGCCAGGCGTCGTCCCCGAGACCCGCCTGCTCGATGAACTGCACCGTCTTCCGGCGCTCGCGCCGCGCCACGTCGTTGGAGCACGCCACCTGGACGACCGGGGCGAACTCGGCCTGAACGGTGAAGACGGTCCGCCGCATGGCGAGCATCCGCAACAGCAGGCGATCGTCGTACAGCGCCTTTTCGACGGGGCCGACGTCGGGGACGCGCATCCGGGCCGCCGCCGCGAGGTACACCGACGCCGGGTCCGTGCCGTGCAGCGCCACCAGCGCTCGGGCGACGTCGACGACGGTGTCCGCCGGATCCGCCAGGTGGTGCCGTGTCCCGAGGCGCGCCCGCCGCTCCTCGTCCTTGATCGCCCGTATGGTCATCCGCTGATTATCGCGGAATCCGGATTCTCCCGGTACGCGCGTGGGACCACGCCACGTGGGTAAACGAAGCGGATGTCCTGTCCGTGCGCGTCCGTACGCGCCGGTGCCCGGCCGGTACCGGCACGGACGGTGAGGAGCCGCTCATGCTCGCACTGCCGGCCGTCGCGGCGACTCCGGGCGATCTCATGGCGGCCCGGGAGCAGATGGCGTTCTCTCTGGGCTGGCACATCATTCTGGCCTGCTTCGGAGTGGGCATGCCGGCGTTCACCGTGTTCGCCGAATGGCGCGGCCGTCGCACCGGGAACGACGACTACCTCCGGCTCGCGCACCGCTGGGCGAAGGTCATGGGCGTGCTGTTCGCCGTCGGCGCCGTCTCCGGCACGATCCTGTCCTTCGAGATGGGTCTGCTGTGGCCCGGCCTGATGAGCACGTACGGCCAGGTGCTGGGCCTGCCGTTCGCCCTCGAGGGGTTCGCGTTCTTCATCGAGGCGATCTTCGTCGGCATCTACCTGTACGCGTGGGACCGGCTGCCGCCGCGCGCGCACATGCTGACCGGCCTGGCGGTGTGCGTGGCAGGCGTGCTGTCGGCGGTCTTCGTCGTCTCGGCGAACGCCTGGATGAACCAGCCGCGCGGCTTCGACCTGGTGAACGGGAAGGTCACCCACGTACGGCCCTGGGCGGCGATGTTCAATCCCGCCATGCCGCGGCAGGTCCTCCACATGGTCCTGGCCGCCTTCATGGTCGCCGGCTTCGGCATCGCGAGCGTGTACGCCGTGGGGATGCTGCGCGGCCGCCGGGATCGCTATCACCGCATCGGGTTCCTGCTGCCGTTCACCGTCGCCGCGATCGTCGCGCCCGTGCAGGTGGTGGTCGGTGACGCGATGGCGAGGTTCCTGGCGACCAACCAGCAGGTCAAGCTCGCCGCGATCGAGGGCCTGAACCACACCGGATCGCACGTCCCGCTGTCGATCGGCGGCGCGTACGTCGGTGGGGAGATGCGGTACGCCATCCGTGTCCCGGACGCGCTGTCCCTGCTCGTCGGCTACCGGCCCGGCGCGGTCGTCCAGGGTCTGGACAAGGTGCCGGTCGCCGACCGGCCGCCGGTCAACCCGGTGCACCTCGGCTTCCAGGCGATGGTGGCGATCGGGTTCGGCCTGGTCCTGCTCGGCGCCTGGCTGGCGCTGGCCTGGTGGCGACGGCGGGACCTGCCGCGTTCCCGCTGGTTCCTGCGGCTGGCGGCGATCTCGGGGGTGGCGTCGGTCGTCGCGCTGGAGGCCGGCTGGGTCACCACGGAGGTGGGCCGGCAGCCCTGGATCGTCTGGCAGCACCAGCGCACCGCGGACGCCGTCAATCCGGCGCCGGGCCTCTGGGTCGGGCTGGTCGCGGTGCTGGCCGTCTACCTCGTGCTGACCGTCGCGGCCGGCTACGTCCTGAACCGTCTGCGGGTGCAGCCGGTCACCGCGCCCCAGGAGGGCTGGACCGAGGAGTACTCGCCGTGACCGCCGCGCAGGCCCTGCTCGTCCTGGCCTGGGTGGGGATCACGATGTACGCGCTGCTGGGCGGCGCCGACTTCGGCGGGGGCTTCTGGGACGCCCTGGCGGGCGGGGCTCGGCGCGGCTTCGCCCAGCGCCGCCTCATCGAGCACGCGATCGGGCCGGTCTGGGAGGCCAACCACGTATGGCTGATCTTCGTCATCGTGATGTTCTGGACCTGCTTCCCGACGGTGTTCGCGTCGGTGGCGTCCACGCTGTACATCCCGCTGACCCTGATCGCGTTCGGCATCATCGCCCGCGGCTCGGCGTTCGCGTTCCGCAAGGCCAGCACGGAACTGTGGCAGCTGCGGCTGTTCGGCGGCGCGTTCGCGCTGTCCTCCGTCCTGACCCCCTTCTTCCTCGGAACGGTCGCGGGCGCGGTGGCGTCCGGGCGCGTCCCGGTCGGCCTGGCCCGGGGAGACCTGATCGGCAGTTGGTGGAACCCCACCTCGATCCTCGCCGGCGTGCTGGCCGTCGGCGCCACGGCGTACCTCGCGGCGGTCTACCTCACCGGCGACGCCCGCCGGCACGGTGAGGGGGAACTCGCGGACGCCTTCCGCCGGCGCGGGATCGTCACCGCGGTGGTCACCGGCGGCGTCGCGATCGGCGGCATCTTCGTCCTCCGCCATGACGCGCCGCGCCTGTACGATGGCCTGATCGGCCGGGCCCTCCCCGTGGTCATCCTGTCCGCGGTCGCCGGCGTCGCCTCTCTGGCGCTGCTCGTCGCCCGGCGGTTCGCCATCGCCCGGATCACCGCCGCCACCGCCGTCGCCGCCGTGATCTGGGGCTGGCCGGTCGCGCAGTACCCCGTCCTCCTGCCGCCGCGCGTCACCGTGGCCGGCGCCGCCGCCCAGCCCACCGTCCTGCACGCCACGCTGGCCACGGTCCTCGTCGGGCTGGTGCTCCTGGTGCCGTCCCTGGCCTGGCTCTTCGCCATCTTCCAGCGGGGCCGGGACTCCGAGCCGGGGTGAGTCAAAGCGGCGACCACACCGCTGGGACCTCCGGCTCGCACAGGTCGAGCCGCGGTGGACACGTTCTATGCTCGGTCGCATGACGTCTGAGGTCGCGGCCCCGTACGGTGTCGAGCCGGAGGCGGGCGCAGCCGCCGAACCCGGAGTGGGCCCGCACCCGCTGCCCTGGCCCGAGGATCAGCGGCTCGACCCGGCACTGCTCGCGGGCGGCGACCGCCGCAACGTCGTCGACGAATACCGCTACTGGAGCAACGAGGCGATCGTCGCCGACCTCGACGCCCGGCGGCACCCCTTCCACGTGGCGATCGAGAACTGGCAGCACGACTTCAACATCGGCGCGGTCGTCCGGAACGCCAACGCGTTCCTCGCCGCGGCGGTGCACATCGTCGGCCGCCGGCGCTGGAACCGCCGCGGCGCCATGGTCACCGACCGGTACCAGCACGTACGTCACCATCCGACGACGAGCGAGCTGGTGACGTGGTGCCGGGACCGCGATCTTCCGATCATCGGGATCGACAACCTGCCCGGGTCCCGGCCGATCCAGACCGCCGAGGTGCCCCGCGCGTGCCTCATGCTGTTCGGCCAGGAGGGCCCCGGCCTGTCGGAGGAGGCCCGGGAGGCCTCCGACATCGTCCTGCACATCCCCCAGTTCGGCTCGACGCGCTCCATCAACGCGGGCGTGGCCAGCGGCGTCGCGATGTACGAATGGATCCGGCGACACGCCACGTCCTGACCTTATGATCACCTGAGAGCCCGTCTCCGGTGAGGGGGAACGACGCTGGACAGGGATCAGGCCATCGCCCTCCTGCACCGCCTGCACGCGGCGCAGAACGCGTTCTATGGCGGAGGAGACGCCGCGGCACTGCGGGAGATCCTCACCGACGACATCGCCTGGCACGTTCCCGGGGACAACGCGATCGCCGGCGACCACCACGGCGTCGAGGCGGTGCTCGCCTACTTCCGCAGGCGCCGGGAGTTCGCCGGTCGCAGCTTCCGCATGCACACCCGTGACGTGCTCAGCGGCGACGGCGAATGGGTCACCGCGGTCACCGACGGCACCGCGCTGATCGCCGGGGAGGAGCACACCTGGTCGACCGTCGGCCTCTACCGCCTGCGGGACGGCCGGATCGCCGACTGCCGGATGCTCCCCCTCGACCAAGCGGCCTTCGACGCGATCTGGGCGCACCGGAGCCCGCCCGCCGACGCCGGCGCGGTGCCGGTGTCGGTCTACCGCGCCCGGGTCCGCCCGCGGCACTGCGACGCCCAGGGCGTACTCCACGCCGCCCGGTACTACGAGTACTTCGAGGACGCGTTCCTCGGCTGGCTCGACGAGCACGTCGGCGGTTACCGGGCGCTTCGCGCGGCAGGCGCCGACCTCGTCGTGGTCGCCAGCGGCTGCGAGCACCGCCGCGGCCCCCGTCTGGACGACCTGGTCTCGATCGAGGTCCGCCCGACCGCCGCCGGACGGACCTCGCTGTCCATGTCGTTCGTCCTCCAGGCGGATGACGACGCGCTGGCGACGGGCCACATCACCTACGTCGCCGTCTCCGGCGGCACCTCCGTGCCGCTGCCCGCCGCGCTGCGCGCGGTCGTACGGTCCGTGCCCCCCGCCCGGCGGCGCGAGACGCCCTGACCGGGGCTCAGTCGCCCGGGAAGAGCAGGATGCTCCAGGTGGGGACCGTGATGGTGTCGGCGGTCGCGACGTGGGCACGCGCCTGCACGATGTGCAGGGCGCTTCGCGTCTGCGGGCCGAAGTAGCCGCTGATCGGCAGGTCGGAGAAGTGGTACGGGTGGTGGTACTTGTTCAGCAGGACCTGCGCGGCCTTCACGCAGTCGTTGCGGTCGCCGTACCTGACCTGCGCCCGGGACAGCAGGTCGGTCCAGGTGGCCGCCCCCACGACGCCGTCGGCGTGCAGCCGGTGCGCGGACTGGTACGTCCGCACGGCGGAGTAGGTGCGGGGGCCGAAGTGCGAGGGGACGGGGATCCGGAGCCCCCGGCAGTTCAGCAGCCACTGGAGGGCGCGGACCTCCTCGCTCGTCTCCCCCTGCCGCAGGACCGGGAACGACTCGGAGTGCCCGGGCAGGCTCCGCGCCGTGTCCGCGGAGGCGGGACCGGCCAGGGCGGCGCCACCCATCCCGAGGGCGCCCACGACCAGGCCGGTGACGGCGATTCGCTTGATCTTCATGAGGTCCACCTCTCCCACGCGCTTGCGTTACACCTGGTGAGAGGGGGGACGAACCCGAAAGGTTGGCCGATGGCCGGGTTACGCCACGACCCGAACCTCCCGCCATGACACGGCGTCTCATCTCGCTCGGCGAACGGCGCCCATGGTCTTGAGCCCCTGATCTTCGGTGCGGCCACCGGGCCCGCCGATCTCCGAGTCCGTGTGCCGCCCACGGCCTCGAACCGCCGGCCGGCAAGCCCGTGCGCCTCCTGCCTCGCGCTGCCGTCTACGCCCTGGGCTCGCGGGTCATCGGCGTGGTGCCGGGCCCGACGGGCTCTCCTGCAGCCGGTAGGCCTGGGCCTGCAGGTCGTACAACTCGCTGAAGACGCCGCCCGCCGCGAGGAGCTCCGCGGGCGGCCCCTCCTCGACGACTCGGCCGCGGTCGAGCACGTAGACCTGGTCGGCGTGACGGACGCTGGCGAGCCGATGGGTGATGAGCAGTACCGTACGGCCGTCGGCATGGCCGCGGATCCGGTCGAACAGCGCGTGTTCGGCGCGGGCGTCGAGGGCGGCGGTGGGCTCGTCGCAGATGAGCAGCGGAGCGTCCCGGTAGAACCCGCGCGCGACGGCGATGCGCTGCCACTGCCCGCCCGACAGCTCGTGGCCGTCCTTGAAGCGCCGGTCGAGCAGCGTCCCGTACCCGTTGGGAAGGGGCTCGACGACCTCGTCCGCGCCGGAGGCCCGCGCCGCCTCGGTGATCAGGCGGTCGTCGGGAGCGCGGCCCATCGCGATGTTGTGCCGCGCCGTCATCGGCCAGTGCGTGTAGTCCTGCGGGATCATCGCGATGCTCTCGCGCAGGCGTTCGAGGTCGACCTCGGACAGGAGGTTCGCGTCCCAGTGCACCTCGCCCTCGTCCGGGCGGTACAGACCCGCGAGGATCTTCGCCAGTGTGGTCTTGCCCGAGCCGTTCTCGCCGACGAGCGCGACCACCTGTCCCGCGCGGATCCGCACCGAGACCCCGCGCAGGCTGGGCTCGTCGGCGCCCGGATAGGTGAACCAGACGTCCTCCGCGGTGATGAGGTCGAAGGTCACCGGTGCCGTCGCGGGGCGTTCTTCGGGGACGCGGCGCTCGGCCTCGGCGCAGAAGTCGAGATAGTCGGCGAAGTACAGGCCCGACTCGTAGCACTGGTTGACCGCGTACAGCAGCGAGGCGAGGGAGGTCTTGCCGGTGCGGATGGCCAGGACCGCGGTGCCCGCGACGGCGAGGGGCACGGCTCCGGTGGCGAGCAGCGCGCCGAGGGCGACGTAGACCCCGCCGCTCGCGACGCCGCCGGCGATCTCACCGAGCACCAGCGCGACCGTCTGGCGGCGGGCGAGCGCGACGTGCACTCGGCACTCCTCGGCGGCGAGATGATCGTGTTCCCTGCCGAGGAAGCCGCGCATCGTGAAGGCCCGGATCTCCGCCGCGGAGTCCCGGTCGGCCATCAGGTCCGCGAGCACCCATTTGCGGCGGCGGACCGGGGACAGAGTGAAGATGGTCAGGTAGCGCATGCGGGCCACGCGCGCCGCGGCCCAGCCGTCGGGCACCGCCGTGAGCAGCAACAGCGGCAGGAGCACCGGGTGGAGGACGCCGAGCGCGCCGGCCGCCGCCGTCACCCCGACGACGCCGGTGAGGATGTCGATCGCCTCCTGGACCACCGCCGACGCCTCGTACAGGCCGCGCTGGCGGGCCCGGTGCATCGCGTCGTGGAAGTCGGTGTCGTCGAACGCCGTCAGGTCCACCCGCGTGGTGAGCTCGAACAGCCGGGTCTCGACGATGCGGTTGACCTTCGGCTTCAGCCGGGCCTGCGCCCACCCGGCCCCCGCCTGCAGCCCCGAGCGCAGCGCCGCCGCACCGGCGACGAGCGCCAGCGACGGCAGGGCCGCCCGCACCCGGTCCGGTGTCGGGCCGCCGGCGAACAGGGCGCTCAGCACACCGGCCGTCGCCAGCAGGCCGTACGCGGTGAAGACCCCGGCGGCGAGGTTGAGCA
This sequence comes from Actinoallomurus vinaceus, assembly GCF_039542055.1. Lineage (NCBI taxonomy): Bacteria > Bacillati > Actinomycetota > Actinomycetes > Streptosporangiales > Thermomonosporaceae > Actinoallomurus > Actinoallomurus vinaceus. Next base: position 103,117 of record NZ_BAABHK010000005.1, on the reverse strand, counting down.
GGACGGTCACGACCGTGTCGAACCGGCTCGCCCGCCAGGCGAGGCGGATCGCCGCGCCGACCAGCGTGGGCAGGCGACGGCTCATGCCCGCCAGGCCTGTCGCGGCCAGCTCTCCTAAATGGGCCTGCCAGGGATGTAGGGTCACCTCCCCGACGACGGACCCCTCCCCCGGGCTCGGCTCGGGTGCCTCCCCGGGATCCTTCCCGGCGGGCTCACGGCCGGTCGGCTTCCCCCAAAGACGTCGCATCGCGCCTCCCCCACGTGGCGAACCGAGGGCAGTGTCCCTCCGTACGAAGGTGATCACGGATGGTAGACCGGTTCCGGTATTGATCGTCCGGTTGGCGAGACGGATGATCCAGAAATGGATGTTCAGGAGATCGCCGACCGGCTGGAGATCGGCGAGTTGCTCGCCCGCTACGTCCGCGCCGTGGACAGCGGTGAGTGGGCGCTGCTCGACTCGGTCTTCACCGCGGACGCGATCATCGACTTCTCCGCGTCCGGCGGCGCCAAGGGCGACCCGGAAGCGATCAAGCGCTGGCTCGCCGAGGTCCTCGCCGCCTGGCCCGGCAGGCAGCATCTGATCGGGGCGGTGACGACGTCGGTCGACGGCGACGAGGCACACGTCAGCGCGTCGTTCGCCGACACCCTCGCCCCGTCACGGTCGACGATCGCCGCGACCGAACCCGGATTCATCCGCGGCGGAGGCTGGTATCACCACCGGCTGATCCGCACACCCGACGGCTGGCGCAGCCGCGAGCTCACCCAGGAACAGTCCTGGCGCACGATCGCCTGACGCTGCCGGAAGGCGCGCCGATCAGGCGGTGAGCGCCGCGGTGTCGAGCGTGAGCTTCCACGGCTCCGGCAGATCGATCGGACGCCCCAGCACGACGTCGGTCTCCTGCTGGTAGCCGTCGTCGCTCGGCTGGGACAGCAGCCGGACCTTCCGCGCGAAGACGTCGATCACCAGGCAGAGCGGCACGCCGCCCGCGGCGTACTGCCGTGGCTTGACCTCGTGATCGTCGGTCACGCTGCTCGCGGAGACGACCTCGACGACGAGGAGCGCCTGGTCGGCGTAGATGTGGTCCTTCGCCCACATCTTCGGTTCGGCGGGCACGACGGTCAGGTCCGGCCGGTAGCGATCGCGCTGCGGCCCGAAGAAGAGCGTGATGTCGGTCCAGATCTTCCAGCCGTTTGCCTGAGCAACGGCGAGGAGCTGAGCGAACAGCCAATAGACGATGTCGTTGTGTTGTCCGGTCGGCAACGGATTCACCACGATCCGGCCGTTGACGAGCTCGACCCGGTGCTGCGGCACCATGTCGCAGACTTCCCGGAACGTGCTGCGGATGTCGTCGTTTCGAACCACGGGCACCTCAAGGGCTTGGACCGCCATGAGTGCATCATTCCCTCCGGGGGGACTAGAACACAAGGTGACGAAGACAGGACGGATCGTAGTCGAAAATCCTGTCGAGTCAACTTAGAGTAAATAGTCAAGCACTCATAGTGAGAATCTCGATACCAGCCCACTCAGGCAGGAGCACTCCCGCCGGCGAGGCCGGTCCAGGTGAGGTCCATCAGGTGGTCGGCGGCCTCTTCGGGGGCGACCTCGGGGTTGCGGGCCCGCCAGAGGGCCATGCGCTCGCAGGCGCCGATCACGCTCTCGGCGTACGCCTCGAGGGCCCGGCGCGGGCGGTCCGGGAGGTGGGCGGCCAGGAGCCCGACCATCATCTCGCTCTGCTGGCGTCGTATCGCCTCGATCTCCTCGGCCGCGCTTCTCATGAGGACCGGCTCCTGCAGGAGCACGAGCCACGCCCGGCGATGGGCCTCGTTGAACCGGAAGTAGGCGATGTAGCCGCGCCGCAGCATCTCCTCCGGCGAGCCTCCCGCGCCGACGGCCCGCTCGGTGGTCTCCCGAAGCTCACCGCGGGCCCGCCGGATGACGCCGAGCAGCAGGCCCTCCTTGGAACCGAAGTACTCGTACAGCATCGGCTTGGACAGTCCGACGCGCTCGGCGATCTCCTCCATCGAGACGGCGCCGTAGCCCCGCTCGGCGAACACCTCCTCGGCGACGTCGAGCATCTGCTGCTCGCGGTCGGCGCGGGGCATCCTCGGGCGACGCGTCCTCACAGACTCGACGGACTCGTTGGAGAGCACATGTGAACTCTATCTCACGACCTACCGCCGGTAAGCTACCGCTGGTAACTTACTATCGGTAACCTGAGAGGGTGAGCGGGCGGCGCTCCAGGAGGATCAGTGAAAATCGCGATCATCGGCTCCGGGTTCGGCGGCCTCGGCATGGCCATCCAGCTCAAGCGGGCGGGCTTCCACGACTTCGTCATCCTGGAGAAGGCCGACGATCTCGGGGGCACCTGGCGTGACAACCAGTACCCGGGGTGCGCGTGCGACGTGCCGTCGCACATGTACTCCTTCTCCTTCGAGCTGAACCCCGACTGGTCGCGGATGTTCGCCCCTCAGGACGAGATCTGGGACTACCTGCGCCACTGCGTCGACAAGTACGACCTGGCGCCGCACCTGCGGTTCGGCTGCGCCGTCGAGGCCCTGGAGTGGGAGGAGGCGGCCGGCCACTGGAGGGTCACGCTGGCCTCCGGCGAGGTGCTGACGCCGAGGGCCGTGGTCTCGGCGATCGGCGCCCTGCACGTGCCGTCCCTCCCCGAGATCCCCGGGGCGGAGCGGTTCCGGGGCACGGCGTTCCACTCCGCGCAGTGGGATCCGTCGGCCGACCTGACCGGCAAACGGGTCGCCGTGATCGGCACCGGCGCGTCGGCGATCCAGTTCGTTCCCCGCCTGGCCGACGAGGCGAGCCGGCTGCACGTCTTCCAGCGCACTCCCCCGTGGATCCAGCCCAAGCCCGACTTCGAGCTCTCCGACCAGGTACGGCGCGTCTTCCGGCACGTGCCAGGGGCGCAGCGCGCCTTCCGCGACGGCATCTACTGGCTGCTGGAGACCCGGGCCGTCGGATTCACCCTCGATCCGAGGCTGATGGGCCCGATGGAGCAGATGGCCCGCCGCCACATCGAGCGCCAGATCGACGACCCCGAGCTGCGCGCGAAGGTCACCCCCGACTACACGATCGGATGCAAGCGCATCCTGCTGTCCTCGGACTACTACCCGGCGCTGACCCGCCCCCATGTCGACCTGGTCACCGAACGGATCACCGAGATCACCGAGACGGGCCTCGTGACCGCCGACGGCACGAGCCACGACGTCGACGTGATCGTCTACGGCACCGGTTTCAAGGTCACCGATGCGCTCACCGAGCAGCGCATCGTCGGGCGGGACGGGTTGAAGATCCAGGACGCCTGGGCGGACGGCATCGAGGCCCACCACGGCGTGACGGTCGCCGGTTTCCCCAACTTCTTCATGCTCCTCGGGCCCAACACCGGCCTGGGCCACAACTCCGTCGTCTTCATGATCGAGTCGCAGGTGCGGCACGTGCTGAGCTGCCTGCGCCTGCTCACGACGGAAAAGGCGGACGTGATCGAGGTCCGCGCCGACGCCCAGCGGCGGTTCAACGACCGCCTCCAGCGCAGGCTGCGCCGCGCGGTCTGGAACGAAGGCGGCTGCACGAGCTGGTACCTCGACGAGAACGGGGTGAACCGCACGATCTGGCCCGGCTTCACGTTCGAGTACTGGGCTCGGACCCGCCACGCCCGCCGGGCCGACTACGACCTGTCGCGCGCCTGAGCTCAGCGGGTCACGAAGCCGCGTGGTCTGCCCTGTCGTACCTGGGCTCAGTGGGTCGCGAAGCCGCGGTGACGGGCCAGGGAGGCGAGGTCGGGCCAGTCCTCTCCGGCGTGGGAGTGGTCGGGCAGGATGCAGCCGAAGGTGAGCGGACGCGGGACGTCGTACCGCGGGACCTTCAGCCGCGGCCGCTGCTCGAAGTCCAGCACCTCGGCGAGGTTGCGCGCCGCGGCGTCGCGTACGGTCAAGGGCTCCAGGCCGAACCGCCACTCGATCATCTTCAGGATCGACGTGTGGTCGTAGAGCCGGTGCGCCACGTGACCGCGCCGGGCCCGCGGCGAGACGACCACGCACGGCACCCGGAAGCCGCGCAGGCCCGCGCCGAGGTCCGGGTTGGGATCGGGGCCCGCGGGCGGGGCGACGTGATCGAAGAAGCCGCCCCACTCGTCGTACGTGACGACCAGCACCGTCCTGGCCCAGTTCGGGCTGCTCACGACCGCGTCGTGCACCTTGCCGAGGAAGTGCTGGCCGAGGCGGATGTCGGCCAGCGGGTGCTCGTCCTCGGACAGTCCGGGCACCGCCTCGCCGAGGAAGCCGGGCTCGACGAACGAGACCGGCGGAAGCGTGCCGGTCGCGGCCGCCGCGTAGAACTCCGCGATCGGGTGGCTGATGCCGAGATACCGCGTGCCCCACAGGGCGGTGTACGGCACGTCGCTGTAGTAGTAGCGGCCCTTGACGCCCTTGGCGGCGAGCCGGTCCCAGATCGTCGGCATGGTCGCGAGCTTCTCGACGGACGTCGTACGCCGGTCGGTCTGCGCGGCGTGCAGGAAGAACCGGTTGGGGAACGTCGGGGCCATCATGGCGGCGAAGTAGCGGTCGCAGACGGTCCAGTCGCGCGCCGCGCGGCCGTAGAACGCCAGGTCCTCGGCGTGGTAGTAGCCGATGGACAGCAGGTCGTTCTGGCCGGCCCGCAGCCAGCCGTCGCACGCGCCGTTGTTGAACTCGGCCCGCCCGCCCTCGTACGAGTGGTCCGGGTCGTGGAAGCCGCAGCCGTGCGGCACGGTCAGGTGATGCGTCGGGTGCGTCGCGCCGTCGCGGTCGGTGTAGGTCAACCCGGCCTGCCGGCCGTCAGCGCCCGGCAGCCAGCCGAGATAGTGATCGAAGGAGCGGTTCTCCATCATCACCACGACGATGTGGTCGATGCCCGATCGCTCCGGCGTGGGCAGCCGTACGGCCGCGTCCGCCCGGCCCTCGGTGAGGGACTCGCCCGCGACGACGCCCGCCGCCACCGCGCCCGCCGTCCCGGCGATGAAGCCCCGTCGGCTGACCTCGCCCACCGCCGCCTCCCAGCGTCGCGATCGGATGCCGAGCCGAGTATGACGGCTTCATCGGGCCGCGCACGGTCCGCCAGGAGGCCGATTCCGGACATCCCCGGGAACGTAACGACGGCGGCGGCGAGGCCTTGTGAGGGCCCTCCCGAGGGGACGCGCTCTCACGCCGTGCCCTCCAGGGCCCGTGCATGAGCACCAAGCAAGTGCTTGACCAAATGGCGCGATCCGCCGTATAACCAGCGCAAGCGTTGACGCTCGTGCTCACTGACGGCTCCGGCCGCGACCGCGGCCAGTCACCTCGGCGGGAGGCTTTCGGCCGGCCCCCGCCGGCTTCGCCCTGCCACCGGCGGTCCCCCTCCCGGACCGCCGCTCCCCTTGGGAGCACCCATGGATTCCTCCCACCTGTCCCGCCGCGGCCTCCTCGCCGCCGCCGGGGCGGCCGCCCTCACCTGGGTCCCCGCCTTCCGGATCCCCGCCCGCGCCGACACCCTGCCCGGGTTCCCCCTGCCCCTCTACCGGCAGGCGTACCAGAACTGGTCCGAAGAGATCACCATCGAGAACGCCCTGACCTGCGCGCCGAACACCCCCGCCGAGGTGGTGTCGATCGCGAACTGGGCGCAGCAGAACGGCTACCGTCTCCGGCCCAAGGGGATGGGCCACAACTGGTCCCCGATCCTCGTGCCGAACGGCGCGGACGTCAGCAAGGTCATCCTCGTCGACACGACGCAGCACCTGACGTCCGTCAGCGTCGGCTCGTCGACGGTCACCGCGCAGACCGGGATCACGATGGACGCTCTGCTCGCCAAGCTCGAGACCGCCGGCCTGGGGTTCGCCGCGATCCCCGCCCCCGGCGACATCACGCTCGGCGGCGTACTGGCGATCAACGCGCACGGTTCGGCGATCCCCGCCCAGGGCGAGAGCCGCCTCGCCGGGACCAGCTACGGCTCGCTGAGCAACCTCATCCAGTCCCTGACCGCCGTGGTCTGGAACGGAAGCGCGTTCACGCTGAAGACGTTCGGCCGGACCGACTCCGCCATGAAGGCGTTCCTGGCCCACCTCGGCCGGGCGTTCGTCACCGAGGTGACCCTCGAAGTGGGCGTCAACCAGCGCCTGAGGTGCCAGAGCCGGTACGACATCCAGGTGACGGACGTGTTCGCGGCTCCGTCCTCCGCCGGATCGAACTCGTTCGCGAGCCTGCTGAACGGGTGCGGGCGGATGGAGGTGATCTGGTTCCCGTTCACGACCGTCCCGTGGATCAAACTGTGGTCGCTCAGCCCGAGCAAGCCCGTCCTGTCGAAGCAGGTGGACAGCCCGTACAACTACACGTTCGCGAACTTCATCAACCAGCAGCAGTCCGACTACATCAAGCAGATCGTGAACGGCGACGTCTCGGTCACCCCGTCGTTCGAGAACCTCGAGATGGCGATCGTCGGCTCGGGGCTGATCACCACCGGCACGTGGGACATCTGGGGCTGGACGAAGAACACCCTGCTGTACGTACAGCCGACCACCCTGCGGATCGTCGAGGCCGGCTACGCCGTCCTCACCGCCCGGTCCAACATCCAGCGCGTGGTCAGCGAGTTCTACAACCGGTACGTCTCGCGGATCAACGCCTACCGGGCGCAGGGCCAGTACCCGATGAACGGCCCGATCGAGATCCGCGTGACGGGCCTGGACCAGCCGCCGGAGTCCGGGGTGAGCGGGGCCGTCACCCCGCAGCTGTCGTCCGTACGCCCCCGCCCGGACCACCCCGAGTGGGACGTGTGCGTCTGGCTCGACATGGGCACCATCCCCGGCACTCCCCAGTGCAACGCGTTCTACCGCGAGATGGAGCAGTGGATCTTCTCCAACTACACCGGTTCGTACGCGACCGTACGGCCCGAGTGGTCCAAGGCCTGGGCGGTCACGACCAGCGGTGCCTGGACCGACACGACGATGCTGACCTCCACCATCCGCACCGCCGTCAACGCGGGCCAGGCCGCCGGCGACGGCTTCGACGCCGCGCGGACCACGCTCAACGGCTACGACCCGTACCGGGTGTTCAGCAACACCTTCCTGGACACGCTCCTGCCCTGACCGGCCGCGCCCGTTAAGGAGGTCCCTTATCACCTGAATTGGACAGATAGCAACGTATTCATTTCTTCGCTCGACCCGGCTCTCCCTCTCATGCCATTATGCAAGCACCAAAAAAGCTCGGCGATCGAATCGCGAATGCCATCGGGAGCGGAGAGTCGGATCATGCGGCCGCGTACACAATTTACCAGTGGGTTACAAGAAGACGAACGACGTGCACGGGTCGAGCGGGCATGTGTGTCCCTCGATGCCGATATGTCCGACGAACTGCGCGGTCGACTATCACACATCCTCCGACGACCGGTCCTCACCCCGGATGAGGCCGCACGTGAGGGCCGACAGATCGTTCATATCGGGCCGAACGTGCCCGCCCGCCTCATGGACGACCTTCTGTGGTTCCACAGCACCAACGCCGGGGTCGACGCCGTGCTCCGTTCGACGTCATGGCCGGCGGATGTCGTCTTCACCCGCACCGTCGGCCGAATGGGGCGGCGCATCGCCGAATACGTGCTGGCATGGATGCTGGAGGAACGCCAGCGTGCGTCGATCTACCACGACCAACAGCGAATGCGCCGCTGGCAACGGCAACAGGTCGACCTCATCGACGGCGATCTGGCCATCGTGTTCGGCGCCGGGCGAATCGGAAAGGCCGTCGCGCTTCTGCTGCGCGCTGCGGGCCTCCGCGTCATCGGCGTGGCCACCGCCGCCCGCGGCGCACCGGAATTCGATCGCGTGCTGAGCTCCTCCGGCGCGGCGATGCATGTGCCCCAGGCACACTGGCTGGTGTCCACACTCCCGTTGACCGATGACACCCGGGGGTATTTCGGGCGTGATCTCCTCGGTGCCGCGCGCGGCGCGTCCTTCATCAACGTCGGACGCGGCGCGACCGTGCAGTACGACGCGTTGCGAGAGGCGCTCGACGACGGGCGGCTACGACGCGCCGTCCTCGACGTGCTCCCCACCGAGCCGCCCGATCCGGACGATCCGCTCTGGGCCATGCCCCGGACCGTCATCACGCCGCACACCGCCGGAGTGACCGCCGACTCCGATGTCGTCGAAGACTTCCGCGCCTGCTGGGAGGCCCTGCGACGCGGCGAGCTCCCGGCACTGACGGTCGACCCGGAACGCGGCTACTAGGGCTGCCAGGGGGCGAGGGAGGTCCATGATGGCCGAGCAGAACCGCTGCTTCGACCGACGGAGAGCGCTCGCCCGCTCCGACGCGGTCTTGACCCGGATGGCCTGGTCCCCCTCCGGGGACCGGCTCGCCGTACCTGACCAGGCGGGCGTCGTCCGCGTCGTCACCTTCCCGGAGTTCGTCGTCACGGCCGAGTGCCGCATCGCGCACAACGTCCAGCTGATGGCGGAGGGCGCACCGCTCCGGCCCACCTGGTCGGGAAAGCCGTTATGGACCGCCGCCTGGTCCTCCGACGCCGCGCGGCTCGCGGTCGCGGGACGGGACAACACGGTGCACGTCTTCGACATGTCGTGCGGAGACGAGGTTCTGACGCTCGTCAGCCACATCGACGACGTCCATGCCATCGACTGGAGCGACGACGACGCGCGGCTCATCTCCGCCAGCTACGACGGCGCCCTGAAGGTCTGGGACACCCGGGACGGAGCGCTGGTCCGCTCCATCGCCGCACATCATGGGCGTATCGAGGACGCCTACTGGGAGCCCGGCGACTCCTACGCCCTGACCGGCGGCAGGGACGGACACATCCGCGTCTGGAACCTCGATTCTGGAGAATCCGTCGCCCAGGTGCGAGCGCACCGCGGCTTCGTGATCCGCCTGATCGGCGCCCGTTCGAGCGCGACGGTGCTCAGCTCGTCCAGCGATGGCACCGTCCGCGTCTGGGACCGCCGTGACCTCCGCCTCCTGCACGTGATCGAGGGGTTCACCGGCATTCCGCACGACCTCTCGCTCTCACACGACGAGCGGCTGCTCGCGGTGAAGGACGACCAGCGCTCCATCCGGATCTACCGGACCGACACCTTCGAGCTCGTCGAGCTCATCGACGAGCCGGCCGAGCACCACCACTGGTACGCCGGCGCCCGGTTCCATCCGCACGAGCCCGCGCTCGTCACCACCGGCGACCGCGACCGCCAGGCGCTGCTGTGGTGGTACGACACCCGCCTCATCGACCAGCTCAGCGCGGAGTCGTCCGCCACCCGATACGCGAACTGCCGGATCGGGCTGCTGGGCAACACGGGCGTCGGCAAGACCGCGCTCAGCAACGCGCTCCGGGGCGAGGACTTCCACCCGACGGAGTCCACCCACGCCACGAAGGTCTCGATGCTGGACCGCAGCGTGGCCGAGCAGGGCGACGTTCCGGTCGTCCGCGAGACCTATCTGTGGGATTTCGCCGGCCAGCCGATCTACCGGCTGCTGCAACGCCTCGACGTCGAGGACCTGGCCGCCGCGGTCCTCGTGCTGGACAACCGGAACACCACCGACCCCCGCGCCGAGGTCCGCGAGTGGGAGACGCTGCTGCGCGCCGGAGGCACCCGGACCCCGCGGATCGTGGTGATCGCCCGCATCGACCGCGGGGGCCTGGCGGCCCCGATCTCGGACCTGCGGTGGGAGGAGGAGATCTGCGAGTTCGCCGGGCTGATCGAGACGAGCGCCAAGGACGGGACGAACATCGCCGCGCTGCGGCGGATGATCCTCGACGCGGTCGACTGGGCGGCCATACCGACGCTCACCTCCGGGGTCCAGTTCCAGCGGCTCCGGATGTTCGTGCTGGAGAGCGAGGCTCAGGGCCGTGTTCTCGAGGCGGTGCACACCCTGTACGCCGCGTTCGCCCGGCACTGCACCCGTCTGGGCATCGGCGAGCCCTCGCTGGAGGAGTTCCGGTCCCTCCTCGCCTTCCTGGACGCCGAGGGGCTGGTGCGGCGGCTCAGCTTCGGCAACCTCGTCCTGCTGGACCCGAGCCTCCTGCGCTCGTACGCCTCGATGATCCTCATCGCCGCCCAGCGGGCGCCGGCCGGTGACGGCACGCTGCGGGAGGACGACGTGCTGGCGCCGACCATCCCGTTGCCGTCCGACGAGCGGGTCACCGACCCGCGCCGGGAGCAGGATCTCCTGCACGCGGCCGTACAGGAGTTCGTGGGCGCCGGTGTTGTCATCCGCGAGGGCAAGGACGTCGTCCTGTGCTTTCCGAGCGCCGTCCGGGCCCCCGCCGACGAGGACCGCTGGGCGGACCTCGAACCGGGCATCTCGCTGAGCCTCACCGGCCAGCGGGATCACGTGTACGCCACGCTCGTCGTGGCGTTGCACAACTCCGGGTTGTTCTCCGGGCGGGCTCTCTGGGCGTCGACCGCGCGCTTCACCTGGCCGAACGGCCACGGTTCCTGGGTCCGAGTGCGCCCGGACGACTCGGGGTCCCTGTGGGCGGAGACGCGGCACGAGACGGCCATCGCCGGGGTTCAACGGTCGCTGTTCGATGAGATGTGCCGGGCCTTCCTCGGGCGTGTCGCGGTCGACGGCGTCCTGGTCCTGCGGACCTCGGTGGTATGCGAAGCGTGCGGCACCGCGGTGGCGGAGCAACAGGTACGCCGGCGGGTCGAGCGCGGTCTCACCTGGATCCGCTGCAACGTCTGCGAGGCGAGCGTCGACATCGCGGCCCCGTGGGTCGATCGTCCGGAGCCGACCAGGACCTCCGCACTCGAGACGCGCGCCGACCACGCTCTCGAGCGGGACGTCGCATCCGTCAACGTGGAATTGAAGGCCAAGCGTTCCCTCTACGACGTTTTCATCTCCTATAGCCATGAGGACGAGGAAAGCGCACTCCATCTGGCAAAGAAGCTGATGGAACGAGGGATCCGGCCGTGGGTGGATATCTGGGACGCCTATCCGGGTAAACCGTGGCTTGAGGCAGTACAGGAGCAGATCGACTCGATCTCATGCGCGGCGGTTCTCATCGGCGAGAGCGGCATCGGACCCTGGCAACGTGATGAAGTGTGGTACTTCTTGCAGCAGTTCTTCGGCCGCCGGTGCCCGGTGATACCGGTGCTCCTGGAGGGTGCGGTGAGACCACGTATTCCCAGCCTGCTGGAGAACATGCAGTGGGTCGACTTCCGGCGTACCTCACCAGACCCGATGGACCTTCTCGTCTGGGGAATCACCGGCGTCCGAAATGATGGAGAGGACCACCAATGACGCCACAGAGAGTTGCCCTGGTCACCGCACCCACGCTGCCCGATGGAATGGAGGACACCCGCGATCTGCTCACCGCGCTGCATGAGGCGGGAGCCGCCGCCTCGCTGGTGATCTGGGACGACGAGAACACCCCTTGGGACGACTTCGACGCGATCCTGCTGCACTCTCCGTGGGATTACAGCATGCGCCTTCAGGAGTTCACCGAGTGGCTGGCGAAGATCGACCGCGATGATCGGTTGCTCAACTCCCATCCGCTGATCACCTGGAACGTCGACAAGCGCTATCTGATCGAGCTGCGCGACCGCGGCATCGCACTGCCGGAGACACGCGTCGCCGACCGTGGCGCCGACCTGACCGCCGATCATCTGGCGGGGATGGACGCCGGACGCGTCGTGGTGAAGCCGGTGATCGGGGCGGGAGGCCGCCGTACCTGGCTGTGCTCGTCGTTGGACGAGGCGGTGTCCGTCGCCCGCGCCGAGCTCCGCGACGAGCCGGTCCTGATCCAGGCGTACGAGCGGGTCGTCGAGAGCGAGGGAGAGTATTCGGCGATCTATCTCGACGGTGTGCTCAGCCACCTCGTGCTGAAGGTTCCACGTCCGGGCGAGTTCCGCGTACAGAATCATTACGGGGGGCGCACCTATCCAGTGGCCGCCGAACCGTGGATGGACTCCTACGGCAGGCGCGTCCTCGCCGCCCTCCCGAATCAGCCGATTTACGGACGGATCGATTTCGTGATCGACGAATCGGGCGAGCCGAAACTCATGGAAATCGAAGTCGTTGAACCCGATCTGTTCCTACGTTACCATCCGGAATCATATCGACGCTTCGCCCGAACGATGCTTCATTAAGCAACTCTGACGAGAAATGCATCAATAGTCACATAACTCGGTCAAGCACTGGAGGATGCCGATGAAGCGCATTCTGGTGTGGTTCTTGGCCGAGACGGACGCCGTGGTCGCGCTCGGCATCGCGATCGTCGCAGGCGTGCTCGGCCTGCTCGACGTCACCACGACCAAACTCGCCGACAACACGATCCTGCTCACACTCGCCGTGCTCTCCCTCGCGGTCCTCCGTGACCGCTGGCGAAGCATGAACGCCGAGCACGGCCTGACGGCAGCGCTCAACGAGGTCTCCGGCCGACTCGGCGACCTGTCGGCGATGCACACGACCCTCATCCAGAGCGAGCGCGCGTTGCGTGAGATCGCCGCCGTCAGGCTGTTGACCGGTCCGAGGGAGGTCACGCGCGCCCACGAGGATGCACGTGAGCAGACCGGCCGCTGGGTGTTCAAAGGCGGCACCGGCACCTACATCCGCGCGGTCACCCTGCCCGAGTGCGTTCGTCTGGCGCGCCGCGACCGGCGCGCCCTGGCCATCAGACTGGAGATCCTCGACCCCGTCGACATCGACGCCTGTGAGCGGTACGCCGTCTTTCGGCGATCGATGGCGGAGTTGACGGATGCGACCGGCGAGACCTGGACCTGCGACCGCACGCGCGAGGAGGCGTACGCCACGATCCTGGCCGCCTGCTGGCACAAGAAGCGGTACGACCTGCTCGAGGTCCAGATCGGTCTGACGTCGACGATGACCACGTTCCGCTATGACATGGCCGACAACCGCCTGATCATCACCCAGGACGATCCGCGGATACCGGCCCTGATGATCCCTCGAGAGAGTTTCCTCTACGCCAGCTTTCACACCGAGCTCGATCGGAGCCTGGCCCAGGCCCGGAAGGTCCCCCTCGATCTGTCCTCGACCGTCGGGCTGGGCGACGAACCGACGCCCGAGGAGGTGAGGGGCTTATTCGACGCGTTGAACCTCCCGTTGACTCTTCCGGATGACCATGTTCCCCGCATCATCCAAAAGGCGATTCATGCCAGGAATCCTTACCCCTGACGAGCTGACGGAGCTTCGCGACCTGATCACGGCCCGGGGCCCCGGCTCCATACTCCGGCGACACTTCCGCCGTCTCTTAGACCGCGCGATGGCCGAAGGGATCTCCGCCGTCCGGCATCCGCTGGGTTTCCTCTGCGTGCCCGTGCTCCGGTCCGCCGATGTCGGCGTGTGCATCCACCTGTGGACGGACACCGTGCGCTGTCCGCCGCTCACCACGTCGCCCGTTCACGCGCACAGCTGGAACCTGACGAGCTTCGTGCTGTTCGGGCAGGTGCGCAACCATCTCTTCCGCGTCGAGGACGCCGCCGACCACCCGACACACCGCGTCCTCGCCGTGTACACCGACGGACTGGTCGACGAACTCCAGCCGACCCGCCGCCTCGTCACCTGCGAGGAGGCCACTCGTCAGGTCATCGAGAGCGACCGCACGTACCTCCTGTCGGCCGGCCGCTTCCACGCGACGTCCGTCCGCGGCCCCGCGGCCACCATCGTCGTGGCGGACATCCAGCGCTCCACTCCGGAGTACGCCCTCGGGCATCTCGGGCTGGGTAGACACCAGGTGCGCAGGCGCCGATGCGCGGCCCGCGAGTTGCTGCTGGCCGCCGGCGCCTTCGACCGGCTTCATGACCTTGATATGAGCCCCTGACAGAGGCGGGCAGCATGGATCTGTGGAAGGCCAGGATCGTCGCGATCGAGGCCGCCGAGGCGGCCGGAACCCTGCTCCGGCGCGGCGCGTGCGGGCGGTTCGACGTCCGTGAGAAGGGCGCAGCGGACGTACTCACCAGCCTGGACCTCGAGTCCGAACGCGTCATCGTCGAGCGGATCCGGGCCGGTTATCCCCGGCATCGCATCATCTCGGAGGAGCTCGGTGTGATCGACGGCGACGACGCCTGGTCCTGGGTCATCGACCCTCTCGATGGAACGAACAACCTCGCCATCGGGCTGCCCGTCTACGGCATCGGCCTGGCCTTGTGCCATGACGGAGTGCCGATGCTCGGGGTGATCCACGACCCCGTGTCGGACCGCACCTGGTCGGCCATCAGGGGACGCGGCGCGTGGATATCGCGGAACCGGGCGCTGTCGCGTCCGGCCGACCGACGGCGGCGGCGCCCGCTGCTCGCCTGGAGCCAGGGCTACGCCGTGAGCCCCGACGACCCGATGGCGAGCGCGCTGCGCCTTCTCCTCGAACGCATGGCGGGCCGCGTTCTACAGCTGTGGGCGCCGTTGACCTACTGGGTGATGCTGGCCCGCGGTGACATCGACGGCATCGTCGGTTACCGGATCGGGGAGGTCGACCTGCATGCCGGAGTCGTCATCGCCCGTGAGGTCGGCATCGACATCCGTGATCTCTCCGGTGCCCCGTTCGAGGAGCGCCTGGGCGACATGTCCGAGACGCGCAGCCTGGTGGCCGGCCCCGAGGACGTCGTCGACCGGCTCCTGCGCCTCGGGCCACCGGCCGAACGCCTCCGTACCCGCCTGGCCGATCTGTGGACGGCCGAACGCGCTGTGGCCCACGCCCCCGAACCACCCGATTGGCGGTGAGCATCATGCCTCTGACGCTTCCCTTCGCGTCGGGAATCGCTGCCCAGGAGTACCTCTCCGCGGAAGAAGGCGCCGCACGCGCCCACGAGCACGGCTGCACCCACTGGTACATCGATTTCAGCCTCGAAGCGGACCAGCCGTGTACGTGGTCGCCCGAGAGGGTCCAAGGGCTGCGCGCGCTGACCTCGCGGCTGGGCGTCAGCCCCATCCTGCACGGCAACTTCCGGGCTCCGCTCGCCACAGAGATCCCCGAGGTACGTGAGGGTACGCTGCGGTATCTCTCGACCGAGCTCCACCTCGCCGAGCGCCTCGGCTGCCCGCTCGTGATCCACGGCGGTTGCGTCGTCGACCCCCGCCCGACCAGGTCGGCCAGGAGGGCGGCGCTGGCCAGGTTCCTGTCCGCGGTCGAGCTCATCCTCGAGGAGGCCGACCGGCGCGGCGTGGAGATCTGGGTGGAGAACCTCTCGCACTACCCCCGGCACCGGCCTTTCTCCTACGTCTTCACCGGGCATGACGACTTCGCGGAGGCCAAACGGCGGATACCCGAGCTGACCTTCGTCTTCGACATCGGACACGCGAACGTCAACCAGGGATTCCCGGTCGCCATCCTGGACGACTTCGCCGGCGACATCCGGGCGCTGTCGGTCAGCAACAACGACGGTCAGGCCGACTCGCATCTCGGCCTGCACGCCGGGACCATCCCGCTCGGTCAGGTCGTCGGCCTCCTCAAGAGGCGTTCCTGGCAGGGCACGGTCGTCTTCGAGACCCGCGGCACTCCGGTCGTGAGCGGTGTCGACCTGCTGCGCTCCCTCTGGGAGCGGAATTGACATCCCCACGGCTGCTGCCCGGGATCCACGACATGATCTCGGCGCTCACCGCCGCTGCGCACTTCGACGGGCTCTTCGTCTCCGGGTTCGGTTTCTCGGCGTCCCACTACGGGCTGCCCGACGTCGGCTTCATCGCCTGGCCCGACATGATCGCATTCGTCGGGAGGCTGAGGGCGGCGCTGCCGGGCCATGAGCTGCTCGTGGACGTCGACGACGGCTATGGCGGCCCCGAGATCGCCGGTCACGTCGTCCGGCGGCTCGCATCGGCGGGCGCGACCGGGGTCGTCCTGGAGGACCAGGCCAGACCTCGCCGGTTCGGGCACCTGGCGGGCAAGCGCCTGGTCCCGCTGCCCGACCAGCTCGAGAAGCTGAACGCCGTCCTGCGGGCACGTGACGGCCTCGCCGTGATCGCCCGTACGGACGCGGCGGAGGAACCCGAGATCGTCCGGCGGGTCAACGCGTACGTCGAGGCGGGCGCCGACGGCGTGCTCGTGGCCGGCATCTCGAACACGCGTCTCATCGGCCTCACCCGTGACGCGATCGGGGGCCGCACGCTCGTCTTCGACCAAGTACCCGGCGGACGATCGCCCTGGCTGTCCCACGCCGAGCTCGCCGGCCTGGGCGTCGACGTCGTGGTCCACAGCACGACCTGTCTGCTGGCGGCGCGAGCCGCCATGGACGGCGCGCTGCACGCCATGAAGACCGGCCGCCGGGCGGAAGGCGTCGCCGACGTCGCGGACTGCCTCGCCCTGCTCGACGTTCCGTGATCCGACGGCGCCGGCCGTCTGTGACGCCTCGCCGCTCAGTCCACGTACCGCAGCAGGGCTCCCGTCCTGGACTCGGCGCGCAGCGACTCCGGTGGCAGGAGCACCAGTTCCCCATCGGTGCCCGCGAGCGCCCGGATGAGAGCGGCGTCGGCCAGATCCTCGACGGGGTCGGCGACGCCCAGCTCCCGCAGGCGGTCGGCGGACGTCGCCACCTCGGTCGCCTGCGGTCCCGTCCACAGGGTGATCGACGACTCCGGCCGGTCCTCCAGGAACAGGCAGGCGACCTGCCCCTTGCGCAGCGCGTCGGTGACGCCCTCCAGGCCTTCGACCGCGCGGCCGTGCTTGGTGAGCTGTTCGTCGAACCGGCCCACCAGGGACGTGAGATGTTCGGCCCGCTTGAGCTCGACGGCGCGGGTGATCTCCTCATCCAGCGCCGGCCCGGCCCCGCCCGCGTCCACGACACGCGACAGAACCGGTTCGGACAGCTCCTCCTGGACGGCCGTACGGGCGCGGACGTCGCCGGCGAGGACCACGATGTCGGCACCGCAGTCGTCGACCGCCCCGACGATCGCGTGGGCGACCTTCTTCGCGTTGATCCGCCAGACCTCCTCGGCGGCCCGCTGCTGCTTGTCCTGCCGGAACATGTCGCCGGCCTTGGTCTTGCGCACCGGGAAGTCCTCGTCGGGCTTGACCGCGATCGTACGGCGATCGCCGCCCCGCGAGACGCAGGTGATCTCCCCGCCGAGCCGGTCCACCGTGGCGACCAGGTAGGCGATCGGCTGCCCACGCTGGGCCAGGAGCGGCTTGACGTGCGGCAACGGGGCGTACCTGGCCAGTTCGGCGCGCGGCTGCCCGGGCAGCAGGTCAGAGTGGACGACCTCGCCGTCCGCGGCGAACACCGCGAGTGTGCCGGATTCGCGCTGCGTGTTCTCCTCGGCCACGATCCGCTCGATCGCCTCGACGGTCGCGGCCGGCGTCCCCTGCTCGGCCAGTTCGCGGTGCAGGGCGCGCCACCGCAGCTCGATGACCTTCGGAGCGTCTTCCGTGGCCCGCCGCATGTCGAGGTAGACGGAGGCGATCGGGCCGGGAGTGTCGTACAGCGACTTGAGGAAGGTAACGTCCATGCTGCCCGCCTACCCGCCGAGGGCATCCCAAACCCCCCGATCCGGACCGCCGAAGCAGGTCAACGCCCCGGCTCACCGGAGCCGAACCGGCTCTCAGCCGTCGGCCGCCTGTTGCAGCTGGGCGTAGACGAGCTGGAGCCAGTCGGCCCCCGCGACGGCGGTCATGGTCGCCCCGGCCAGCCGTGTCGCGTCGGGTGCGAAGGTCATCCCCACCGCGTACGCCGTACCGACCCACTGGGCCATGCAGAACGGACAGGTGATCAGCTCACCGATGGCGTGCTTTACGCCCCTCCCGCGCACTTCTTCGGCGAGTTCGGCCGGTCCGGAGGTCCCCTTGTACCGGGTGAAGGGTGCTCGCAGGGGGCTCGTCACCGTGTCCTTGGCCAGGGTTCGGGACAGCTTGTGGGTGGTCACGGTCATCAGCGCGACATCCCACAGGTTGAGCCTGGGCGCCCGCCGCCCGGTCAGCCGCGCGATCACGGTGGCCGCGCCCACGGCCACGCCGTAGGCCGCGAGCGTGCCCGCGTACGACTTCAGCGGCCGCTCCTCGCCCTGGCTGTACTCCTGTTCCATCGTGTCGATGACGGAATCCATGAGAACTCCCTCGGAAGGGTCGGTTTCCGCGGCAGCCAAAGGAGTTACCCGGTGAGAACGCGGCGAACCTTCCGTGACCGAGGTCACGGCACCCGCCCCCTCGACGCCCCAGGGCGGCGATGAGCCCGCGACGGCGTCACCAGCGCCCGGCGCCTCCGGCCGGATCAGGCCCGGTTGTCGTAGGCGAACACGACCGCCTGGATGCGGTCGCGCAAGGAGAGGGTCCAATTACCACTACAGTGACATAGAGCAATGATATGGTCACGTTTCGTGAAACTCGTTGTGCAGGTGAAACTCGTGCCGGATGCCGGTCAGGCGTCGGTATTGGAGCGGACCCTGTTTGCGACGAACGAGGCCGCGAACCGGGTCGCGGCGGTGGCGTTCGAGCACTTCAAGCTCAAGGCCCGGGAAACGCCGCTGCGGAAGCTGTGTTACGGCGAGCTGAAGACCCAAGGGTTCGGCGCCCAGGCCGCCCAGCACGTCATCAAGCGGGTGGTGGACGCCTACACCACACTGCGGGCCAACATCCGCGCCGGGAACCTAGGCGGCCCTGACTCCACACGGTGGCGTAAGGCCACGTCCAAACCGATCGTCTTCCGCCCCGATGCCGCCCACACCTACGACGACCGGAACCTGTCGTGGAACTACGACGCCCAGACCGTCTCGATCTGGACCCTGGACGGGCGGATCAAGAACATCCGCTTCGCCTGTTCCCCGGGCGCGCTCAAGCAGCTGATCGAGCACCGCAAGGGCGAGTCCGATCTGGTGCACCGGGACGGCAAGTGGTTTCTGCTCGCCACCATCGACGTCCCTGAGCCGGAGGTGTTCGCGCCGAGGGACTGGATCGGGGTGGACCGAGGCATCGTCAACCTGGCCACCACCAGCGACGGGGACAACCACCAGGGCCGCAAACTGGCCCGGTACCGGCGCTGGCAGGCCCGCAAACGCGCCGAACTGCAGGCCAAGCGCACCCGCTCGGCCAAACAGCTCCTCAAGAAGCGCGCTCGCCGCGAGGCCCGGCATGCCGCGCACGTGAACCATAAGATCGCCAAGGCAGTCGTTGCTGTCGCCGCACGCACCGAGCGCGGTATCGCCGTCGAAGAGTTGGGCGGTATCCGCGAACGGGTCACGGTTTCCCGCGACCAGCGAGCACGACTATCGTCCTGGCCCTTCCGTGAACTCGGTGAGTTCATCGAGTACAAGGCGCGCCGCGCCGGTGTGCCGTTCATCGAGGTGGATCCGGCCTACACCTCACAAAGATGCCCCGTCTCCTGGTGCGGGCACACCGAGAGGGCCAACCGGCCCGATCGGGACTCTTTCTGCTGTCGTCGGTGCGGCTTCGCTGGGCCCGCCGACGTCGTCGCCGGGATCAACGTGCGTGAACGCGCACGCTCGGCGTGGGTATTCGTCAACATGCCCACCCCCACCCCCACATAAAGGGGGCGGGGAGATGTGACCCCGGACACGACAGCCAGTCGCGCACGGGGAGCATAAACAACGCCCTTGAGGACCGAGCTGGCAGGCTCGCCATTCAGGGCCGAGTAGTTGACGCGAGCATTTCGACGAACTCCGTCAGCTGGGTGAGGTTGCGGCACTCGTGCATCGGCACGACCGCGCCGTACGCCGAGGCGGCCGAGTCGCCGGAGTCCCAGTCGGCGGCCGGTTCGGGGTTGAGCCAGTACGCGTGCCGCGCCCGCCCCGCCAGTCGCCGGACCACCTCCAGGTTCAGCGACCCGTAGTTGCTGCGGGCGTCGCCGAGGATCAGCAGGGAGGTCTTCGGGGTGATCGCGTCGCCGTACCGGTCCTCGAAGACGCCGAAGGCGCGCCCGTAGTCGCTGTGCCCGCTCACCCAGACCAGGCGTGCCTCGCGGGTCATCGTCGTCATCGCCTCGACCACGTCGGCGCCCGGGGCAAAGAATCGGGTGATCTCGTCGAGGTCGTCGATGAACGCGAACGCCCGTACCCGGGCGAACTGCTCGCGCAGCGCGTACGTCAGCAGCAGCGTGAAGTGCGCGAAGGAGGAGACGGAGTCGCTGGCGTCGCAGAGCACGACGAGTTCCGGTTTGTGGGGGCGGGGCGGGCGGTGGTGCGTGGTCAGGGGGACGCCGCCGGTCGACAGCGACGCGCGTACGGTCCTGCGGAAGTCCAGCCGGCCGCGCCTGCCGTGCCGCCGACGTTGGGCGAGCCGGGCGGCCAGTCTCCGGGCGAGCGGCTGGACCTCCCGCCGGATCGCGGCCAGGTCCGCGCGGGTCGCGCGGAGGAAGTCGACCTGCTCCAGCGGCGGCCGGGCGGCGCTGCGCGCGACCTTCTCCGGCCCGTTCTCCTCGGCGAGCCGCCGCCGTACGTCCTCGGTGACGAACCTCTCGAAGCTTTCGATGCGGCGGGTGAACGTCCGGCGGGCGACCTTCTCGTCCAGGCCGCCGCGTTCGGTCAGCACGGCGGCGAGCAGCCCGGCCATCAGCGTCTCCGGGGACAGGACCCGCAGCACCTGATAGGAGAACCACTGCCCGCGGCTGCCGTTCCCGCCCGCTCCGCCGGAGCCACGGCCGTACGCGCCGACGGCCTCGCGGGCGAAGTCGCGCAGGGCGGCGTCGTCTCCCTCCAGCAGGAGCCGGCTCAGTTCGTCGCGCAGCCGCCGCAGTTCGGGGTCGTCGTACGCGGGGCGCTCCCGGGCCGTCTCGGGACTGCCGGTCACCGGCGGGAACCACAGGTCGAACAGCGTGTCGAACGCCGCCCGATGCGCCTGCCGCTTGACGAGCGTGGCCGCGTACGCCGCGCGCAGGGACTCCCGATCGGCCAGGTCGATGGCGACCAGGGCGTGCACCGCGTCCAGCCCTTCGGCGAGCGACACCGGCAGGCCAGCCTCGCGCAGTGCCGTGAGGAAGTCCAGATGCCGGTCCAGGAGACCTGGTGTTCTATCGGGCGGCGGCATCGCCGTGGACGACCTCCTTGAGCGCGCGGTCCTGGTCGGAGCGGTGCTTGAGGACGACGCCGAGGGTCGCGGCGATGGCGTCCCCGTCGAGCCGGTCGAGGCCGAGTGCGAGCAGCGTACGGGCCCAGTCGATGGTCTCGGCGATGGACGGCGCCTTCTTGAGCTCGAGTTCGCGCAGGGCCGCCACGACCTGGGCGAGCCGGCCGGCGAGGGCCTCGTCGATGCCGGGGACCCGGGCGCGGACGATGTCGCGCTCGCGGTCCGGGGACGGGTAGTCGAGGTGCAGGTAGAGGCAGCGCCGCTTGAGCGCCTCGGACAGCTCCCGGGTCGCGTTGGACGTGAGGACGACGAACGGCCGGCGCGCCGCCGTGATCGTGCCCAGCTCGGGGATGGTCACCTGGAAGTCCGACAGCACCTCGAGCAGCAGACCCTCGACCTCGACGTCCGCCTTGTCCGTCTCGTCGATCAGCAGGACGGTGGGGTCGGTGCGCCGGATGGCGGCCAGCAGCGGGCGTTCGAGCAGGAACTCCTCGGTGAAGATGTCGTCGTGGGTGGCGCTCCACGACTGGTCGCCGGCGGCCTGGATGCGCAGCAGCTGTTTCTTGTAGTTCCACTCGTACAGGGCGCGCGGCTCGTCCAGGCCCTCGTAGCACTGGAGCCGTACGAGCCGCGCGTCGGTGATCGCGGCGACGGCCTTGGCCAGCTCCGTCTTCCCCACCCCGGCGGGGCCCTCGACCAGCAGGGGCTTGCCCAGCGCGGCGGCGAGGTAGACGGTCGTCGCGATCGCGTCGTCGGCCAGGTAGTCCACGGCCGCGAGACGCTCGCGGACGTCGGCGGGCGAGGTGAAGGTCATCTGCGCTCCAGGAAACGAACCGAATCGCGTTCGAACCTATCCCATGCGCGCCGGAAAACAGATGGACGGCCGGACCGCGGCACCGGTACGGTGCGGGGACGCCCTGGACCGGGAGGAGGTGAGAGCGATGGACCGTACGACGTTGTTCATGCGCTCCCGCCCCGTCCGGGCGTCACGGGTCTGACCGGGAGCGCTCTCGCACCTTCCGGAAGGACTTACATGACCGATCTGGTCATCCGCTCGCTCGCCCCCGGCGAGGAGCACCTCTTCGAGCAACTGTCCGACCCCGCTCTGGTGGGCGTCGCCGCGTTCGGCCGGTCGTACCGCGCGACGGCCGCGGCGGGCGGGTACCGCCCCGAGTGGACCTGGGTCGCCCTTCGCGGCGACACGGTCCTCGCTCGCGCCGCCTGGTTCGGCGGACCGGACGACGACGCGCCGTTCGCACTCGACTGGTTCGACTTCACCGACGCCGACGCGGGCGTCGCCCTCCTGCGGGCGGCCCGCGCGGAATCGCTGAAAGCGGAGTACTGCCTGCTCATCCCGCCGGGCGGGCGGGACCGGCCCGAGGTGCGCGCCGCCGTACAGGCCCGCGCCGACGCGGCCGTCGCCGCCGGGATGACCTGGCTCGTGGACCGCTACCGGTACGAGTGGACGACCGCGTGCGGACTGCCCGACCGCCCCGACCGCCTGACCTACCGGCCCGAGCCCGACGATGCGGTGTTCCTCGACGCGCTGCGCCGCATCCAGCACGGGACCCTCGACGCCCACGCCCGCCGCACCATCGCCGAGCGGGACCTGGACGCGGCCGCGCGCGAGGAGCTGGACCTCCTGGGGCGGTTCCCCGCTCCCCGCGAATGGTGGCGACTGGGGTACACGCCAGGTGGCGACCTGGCCGGGCTCGTCGTCCCGAGCCGCAACCACGCCGCACCGGTCGTCGCCCTCGTCGGGGTCGTGCCCGAACAGCGCGGCCACGGGTACGCCTACGACCTCCTCGTCGAAGGCACCCATTTCCTGACCGAGCAGGGCGCCGACCGCATCCTGGCCGACACCGACATGACGAACACGCCGATGGCCGCCGCCTTCGCCAAGGCCGGTTACCCCGTCACCCAGGAGCGGATCTTCTTCGCTTGACCCTCCGCCGGGCGGTGCGCGAACGTGAGATTCGTGCACCGCCCGGCGAGTCCCCGGAGGATGCGATGTCCACTCGCACCTCGAGTACGACGACGCCCGCTCGGGCGGCTTCGAGCCGCTCCGCTTCGTCCCGAAGGACAAGATGGTCGTCCTGGGCCTGGTCACCACCAAGCGCGGCGACCTGGAGTCGAAGGACGCCCTGAAGCGGCGCATCGAAGAGGCGTCCAAGTACGTCGACGCCGACCAGCTCTGCCTCTCGCCGCAGTGCGGCTTCTCCTCCACCGTCGACGGCAACGCGCTCACGTACGACCAGCAGGTCGCCAAACTCCGCCTCATCGTC
Organism: Actinoallomurus vinaceus; assembly: GCF_039542055.1. NCBI lineage: Bacteria > Bacillati > Actinomycetota > Actinomycetes > Streptosporangiales > Thermomonosporaceae > Actinoallomurus > Actinoallomurus vinaceus. The sequence continues at coordinate 79,852 of NZ_BAABHK010000005.1, read as the reverse complement.
GAAACCGCCCACGAGGTCTGGGGCTAGGCGGTCCGGTGGAGCGAACCGTCAGAATGGGGGCATGACACGACGGGCGTTGGCACTCGGTGGCGGTGGTGTGGCGGGCATCGCCTGGGAGACGGGCGTGCTGGCGGGGCTGGCCGACGCGGGTGTCGACGTGCTCGACGCCGACCTGATCGTGGGTACGTCCGCCGGGTCCGCCGTCACCGCCCAGGTGAGCAGCGGCCTGCCGCTGGAAGACTTGTTCCGGCGCCAGATCGACCCCGCGCTTCAGGCCAGGGAGATCCCCGCGGAACTGGACCTGACCACTTACGTCGCGACGCTGGGGGACATCATGGCGGGCGCGGAGGACGTCCTGGAGATGCGTCGCCGCATGGGCGCCTGGGCGCTGGAGGTGCCCACGGTCCCGGAGAAGAGCCGCAGGGACGCCGTCGCTTCCCGGTTGCCGTCGTTCGCCTGGCCGGACCGGCCCATCGCCATTGTCGCGGTGGATGCGGCGACCGGGGAGAGGCGGATCTTCGACCCTGACACCGGAGTCGACCTGGTGGACGCCGTGGCGGCGAGCTGCGCCGTCCCCGGTATCTGGCCGCCCGTCTCCATCGACGGTCGCCGGTACGTCGACGGCGGCGTCCACTCCAGCGAGAACGCCGATCTGGTCGTGGGCCACGACCACGTCCTGATCCTGTCCCCTACGCCCGCCGAAGCCCCTAGTCCTCCCTGGGGCGGGCTCAAGGAAGAGGTCGACGAGCTGCGGCACCGGGGCTCCACCGTGTTGGTCGTCCACCCGGACGAGGCGTCCCAGAGCGCGATGGGCCCCAACCCGCTCGACCCGTCCATCCGGGAAGCGACGGCGCACGCGGGCCGCGAACAGGGCCGCCGCGAAGCAGACCGTGTCGCCGACCTGTGGAATCCGGAGAACTGACCAGACGCTCACGCCGCGCCTGCCGCCACCACGCCGATGGCGACGGCAGGGGCCGCCTGGAAGACGGCGATGACGGCACGGCCGGTCGCGTTGCCGTACCAGCCCCAGCCGTCGGCGAGCGCGGAGACCGTACGCAGGCCACGTCCGGATTCCGCGAGTGCGTCGGCGTCGCCGGGGACCGGTTCTGACGCACCGCCCTGGTCGGCGACCGCGACGGCGACACCGGCGAACCAGTGGCATGCCTCGACGGTGAAGGCTCCGCCCGCATGACCGGAGCGCGTGTGCCGGATGGCGTTCGCGACCAGCGCCTGCAGAGCATCGCGACGTTGCACGGACAGGTCGGACCGCCCTGGTGGAACGGGACGGAATGGTCCGTGAATTCCGCCGGCGGACATGTCGTCGTCAGGGTGCCGCGCAACAGGCACAGGAAGACGTCCGCGCGGAGTTGCTCGGTCGTACGCACGTCACCGTCACACCGAAGACCGGCCGCGATGGCGTTGATCCGGCCGTACGCGGCAGCGGCCTCCTCCGCAGGAAGGTCGAGACCACTGAGATACGCGGTGCCCGCGTCGGTCTCGATGAGCCGCACGCCGCGTTGCCGCTCGGCCTCCTCACGCCTGCGCGCGACGGCGTCCGAATCCCATCGCCTGATCAGTCGGCGGGTCTTCGCTCTGATCTCGCCGGTGGTCTGAACGGAGGCGCGCTCGAGAACGGCGCGCTCGATCCTCGCGATGAGCCCGGCGTCGACCTGGCCGGTGCCGTGCCAGAGCGTGCGGGCCTTGGCGTAGTCGATGTCGCCGACCGCGAGCGCCGCGAACGTGGCGGGCAGACGATCGATGAGCTCGGTGGCGAACCGGATCAGATCACCGGCCGACGCCCGGGTGAGGGTCAACGCCTCGGCGACCTCGTCATGGACGTACTCGCGAGGAGAGATCGCCTCGAAGGTGTGCGCCTCAGCGGGCTCGGCGAACCGGCGCCGCGCGAGCTCTGCCACTGCCGCCAGTTCGGCCGCCTGCGCCTGAGATACCTGGCACAAACAGGTCGGTCACCTCCCTGGCATGCGCCGGTGACCGTCCAGCCGCAGGATCCGATGGCCTGCAGCACCCCCACGCCGCCGGCCCTGAGATCGAACGCCGAGACGCGGCACCGGCTCTCAGGAGGACCCGAGCGGCCGTCAGACGCCGACCGTGCCGTCGATTCCTTCGCGGAGGAAGTCGGCGTGGCCGTTGTGCCGGGCGTACTCGTGGATCATGTGCAGCATCACCAGGCGGAGTGACACGTCCTCCTCCCACTTGGCCATGTAAGCGGTCACGTCGAGGGACTCGGCGGCCTGCTCGATCCGCCGGGAGTGCTCGACCTCAGCCTGCCAGGCGGCGAACGCCTCCGACCGGGTGGCGGTGCTCGCGTCGTACGCCACCTGGTAGTCGTTGTCGGCCGACCAGACCAGCGGGATGTTCTCGCCGTTCATCACGATGCGGAACCAGGTGCGCTCGACCTCGGCCATATGACGCACCAGGCCGAGCAGGGACAGCGTCGAGGGCGGCATCGACTGCCGGCGCAGCTCCTCGTCGGACAGGCCCTCGCATTTCATGGCCAGCGTCGCGCGGTGGTAGTCGAGGAGGGCGCGCAGCGTCTCCCGCTCTCCCCCGGTCAGTGGCGGATCGGGGCGTTCGATCCGTTCGGTCGTCAAAGGAATCCCTTTCCACGGCGGTTCCGGCCGATCGATTCTCGCTCACCGGCCGGGCGCTCGGACCGTCCGGCGGCGTCACGCCGGGGCGGGGACGGGAGGTGTGACGGTGGGGACGGTCAGGGAGTCGCCGACGATGCCGAGGAGGGCCTGGGAGGCCGGGTTGTTCGTGGGGCCGTCCGCCGGGACGGCGACCGACACCCGCCAGGACGGCGGTGTCTCACGGAGCGGCACGATGCGGACGTTCTTCTTGCGCTTGTGGGCGATCGGCCGGGGCACCAGGGCGACGCCGAGATCGTGCTGGACGAAGTCGAGCAGGCTGTGCACGTCGTTGACCTCCAGGGCGACGTGCCGGTGCAGGCCGGCCGTCTCGAACGCCCGGTCGCTGACCTGGCGCGCTCCCCAGTCGGCGTGGAAGTCGACGAACACCTCGCCCGCCAGCTGCGACAGGTCGACCGCGTCGAACGCCGCGAGCCGGTGGCCGGGGTGGCAGACGAGCATCATCGGCTCGGTCGTCAGCGACGTCAGGGTGACGCCGGGCGGCGGGTCTCCCGAGACGGCCACGAAGGCGAGGTCCAGGCGGGCGGCGCGGACCTCTTCGATCAGGTGCGAGGAGCCTGCCTGGCGCAGCCGGATCTCCACGCCCGGGTGCATGGATCGGAAACGCGCGAGGATCCCGGCGACGTCGACCACTCCCAGGCACTGCTCGGCGCCGACGCACAGCGTGCCGCGCAGCAGGCCCTGGACGGCCGCGACGGCGTTGCGGGCCGCGGCGACGCTCGCGAGGGTGCGCCGGGCCTCGGTCAGCAGGGCCCGGCCGGCTTCGGTCAGCTCGACCCGGCGGGTGCTGCGGACGAAGAGCGGGGCTCCGAGCTCGCGTTCCAGCGCGCGGATCGACGCCGACAGGCCCGACTGGGCGAGGTGCAGGCGCTCGGCGGCGCGGGTGAAGTGCGCCTCCTCGGCCACGGCGACGAAGTACTCGAGATGCCGGAGTTCCACAATTGAGCACTCTAACTGCTTGATCTCATCGGTTTCTTCTGTTGGACACCTGGTCGCCCGCCGAGCAGGCTGGAGACCGGTCAGCGGCCCGGGAGCCCGCCCGTCGATCTCGGGTGTGGGGCCTGGGCCGTCGCCGCGCGTCGTCCCTCACGCCGAGGGGCGTCGTTCGGCGGCCGACCGTTCCGTTCTCGCAGAATTTCCCGGAGGTCCTTTCATGCGTACTCGCCGGATCGGCGATGTCCAGGTCGGTGCGATCGGGCTGGGGGCCATGCCCATGTCGATCGAGGGGCGGCCCGACGAGAGCCGTTCCATCGCCACCGTCCACGCGGCCCTCGACGCGGGCGTGACCCTGATCGACACGGCCGACGCGTACCACATCGGCGCCGACGACGTGGGGCACAACGAGTCTCTCGTCGCCAAGGCCCTGGCCTCGTACGGCGGCGACACCTCCGGCGTGCTGGTCGCGACCAAGGGCGGTCACGTACGTCCCGGCGACGGCAGCTGGACGCTCGACGGGTCGCCCGAGCACCTGAGGCAGGCGTGTGAGGCGTCGCTCAAGCGGCTCGGGGTCGAGGCGATCGGCCTGTACCAGTTCCACCGGCCGGACCCGACCGTCCCGTACGCCGAGTCCGTGGGCGCGATCCGCGACCTCCTGGACGAGGGGAAGATCCGTCTGGCCGGCATCTCCAACGCGAACCCGGACCAGATCCGCCAGTCGCAGGAGATCCTCGGCGGCCGGCTCGTGTCGGTGCAGAACCAGTTCTCCCCCGCGTTCCGCAGCAGCGAGCCGGAGCTGCGGCTGTGCGACGAGCTGGGCATCGCCTTCCTGCCCTGGAGCCCGCTCGGCGGCATCTCCAAGGCCGGTGACCTGGGATCCGCCCACGGTGCGTTCGCGCGGATCGCGCAGGCGCGCGGCGTGAGCCCGCAGCGGGTCTGCCTCGCCTGGATGCTGGCCAAGTCGCCCGTCGTCATCCCGATTCCGGGGTCGAGCCGGCCGGAGACCATCCGCGACTCCGTCGCGGCGGACGAGCTGGAGCTCACCGCCGAGGAGATCGCGGAGCTTGACGCCACCTGACGGCCGGAGGCGCCGAGGGGCCAGAACCCGTGACGCCGTCCCGTACGAGGAGCGGGCCCCGTACGGGTGCGGCGACGACGAGGAACAGACGACAAGAGGAGACGGACGTGGCGCTTCCCACTCGACCGCTCGGCACGACCGGGATGGACATCAGCAGGGTCGGTTTCGGGGCATGGGCGATCGGCGGCTCCGGCTGGAGGTTCGCGTGGGGGCCGCAGGATGACGCCGAGTCGGTCGCGGCGATCCGGTACGCCGTCGAGCAGGGCGTCAACTGGATCGACACCGCGGCGATCTACGGCCTGGGCCACTCGGAGGAGGTCGTCGGACGAGCGCTGAAGGAGATCCCCGAGGGCGACCGGCCGTACGTCTTCACCAAGTGCGGCAACGTCTGGGACCCGGCCGATCCGAGCGCCCAGGCGCGGAGGGTCGGGGCGGCGGACAGCATCCGCCGCGAGGTCGACGACTCGCTGCGCCGGCTGGGCGTCGAGCGCATCGACCTCTACCAGGTGCACTGGCCGGCGCAGGACGGGACTCCCCTCGAGGAGTACTGGCAGACCATGCTCGCGCTGAAGGCGGAGGGCAAGGTACGCGCCGTGGGCCTGTCCAACCACGACGTCGGCCAGTTGGAGACCGCCGAGAAGCTCGGGCACGTGGACTCGCTCCAGCCGCCGTTCTCGGCGATCCACCGCTCCGCCGCGGCGGAGATCGAGTGGTGCGCCGCGCACGGCACCGGGGTGATCGTGTACTCGCCGATGCAGTCGGGCCTGCTGACCGGGGCGTTCTCCCGGGAACGGGTGGCCGGCCTCCCCGACGACGACTGGCGTAAGCGCCATCCGGACTTCACGACGAACCTGGACGCCAATCTGGCGCTCGCCGGCGCGCTGGCGGCGGTCGCGGAGCGGCGCGGCGTACCGGTCGCCGCGGTCGCGGTGGCCTGGACCCTCGCCTGGCGCGGGGTGACCGGCGCGATCGTCGGGGCCCGGCGCCCGGACCAGATCGACGGCTGGCTGCCGGCCTCGTCCCTGGAACTGACCGCCGAGGAGCTCGACGAGATCGCGGCGGCGATCGAGAGCACCGGGGCCGGCGAGGGACCGCTCAGCCCGGGTCGCTGACCGGAGCGCACTTGGACACGTCGTCCAGGCCCTCTTCGATCCCGGCCGGTTCACCGAGGACGTACAGGTCACCATGCTCGACGACTTCCTCGCCTCGATCGCGAAGCCCCGGTCTGACGCGGGCGGGCGGCAGGGTGTTCGCGGGACGGGTAACACCATTGTTGGCACTCGGCCGCGAGCTTAAGCTCTGCGGGCATGGGCGATGGCGAGCTGCGGTTGAGGCCTGCGGGCCAGGACGATCTGGCGGTGATCGAGAGGCTCACAGGTGACCCGGAGGCCACCGGCGAGCACGGCTGGCACGGCTGGTTCGAGCAGTGGCACTTCCGGCGGCGCTGGGAGGAGAACGGCCTGCTGGAGGACGATCGCGGAGTCCTCATCGCGCTGCGCGGCGACGAGCGGCTCGGGTTCGTCTCGTGGCGCAAGCAGGTCACGTCGCCCAGGTCGCACTGCTGGAACATCGGCGTCGCCATGCGGCCGGAGGCGCGCGGTCTCGGCTACGGCACCGAGGCACAGCGGCTGCTCGCGCGGTACCTGTTCGCGCACACGACGGTGAACCGCATCGAGGCGATCACCGAGACCACGAACGCCGCCGAGCAGTGGGCGCTGCAGAAGGCCGGGTTCACCCGCGAGGGCGTGCTGCGCGGATACACCTTCCGCGACGGAACGTGGCGGGACGTGTTCGTCTACAGCGTGCTGCGGCACGAGCTCAAGGACTGAACGCCGCCCGCCTTTACACTGTAGATCAACATCCAAGGCGACCGGCCGCGCCATGGAGACGGACACCACGGCGCGGCCGGTCGGAGCGGCGCTCAGGCCTCGATGTTGGACATCACGTGCTTGACGCGGGTGTAGTCCTCGAAGCCGTACATCGACAGGTCCTTGCCGTACCCCGAGTGCTTGAACCCGCCGTGCGGCATCTCGGCGACCAGCGGGATGTGCGTGTTGATCCAGACGCAGCCGAAGTCGAGCCGCCGCGACACGCGCATCGCGCGGCCGTGGTCCTTCGTCCAGACGGAGGAGGCCAGGCCGTACTTGACGCCGTTGGCCCAGCGGACGGCCTCGTCCTCGTCGGAGAAGCGCTGGACGGTGATGACCGGGCCGAAGATCTCGCTCTGCACGGCCTCGTCGTCCTGGCGGAGTCCGGACACGACGGTGGGCTGGTAGAAGAAGCCCTGCTCGCGGGCGCGGGACCCGCCGGCGGTCACGGACGCGTGGTCGGGCAGCCGGTCGATGAAGCCGGCGACCCGGTCGAGCTGGACGGCGTTGTTGAGCGGGCCGTACAGGACGTCCTCGTCGTCGGGCAGGCCGGTGCGGGTCTGCGCGGCCTGCTCGGTCAGGGCGGCGACGAGGTCGTCGTGGACACCGGGCGCGGCCAGCACCCTGGTGGCGGCCGTGCAGTCCTGGCCGGCGTTGAAGTACCCGGCCTCGGCGATCGCCTGGGCCGCGGCCTCGACGTCCGCGTCGTCGAACACGATGACCGGCGCCTTGCCGCCCAGCTCCAGGTGGACCCGCTTGAGGTCGCCGGCGGCCGACTGGGCGACCTCGCTGCCGGCCCGCACCGAACCGGTGATCGACACCATCTGCGGAACGGGGTGCTCGACGAGGAGGCGTCCGGTGTCGCGGTCGCCGCAGACGACGTTGAACACACCCGGCGGCAGGAACTCCGCAGCGATCTCGGCCAGCGCCGCCGTCGTCACCGGAGTGGTGTCGGACGGCTTGAGCACCACCGTGTTGCCCGCGGCGATGGCCGGCGCGAACTTCCAGACCGCCATCATCATCGGGTAGTTCCACGGCGTGACCTGCGCGCACACGCCGATTGGCTCACGCCGGATCCAGGAGGTGTGGCCGGCCATGTACTCCCCCGCCGAGCGGCCCTCCAGGATCCGCGCGGCACCGGCGAAGAACCGGATCTGATCGACCATCGGCGGGATCTCCTCCGACGCCGTCAGGCCGATCGGCTTGCCGGTGTTCTCCGACTCGAGCGCGACGAGCTCGTCGGCGCGGGCCTCGATGGCGTCGGCGATGCGCAGCAGCGCGAGCTGCCGTTCGGACGGCGTGGTGTCGCGCCAGCTGTCGAACGCGCGGGCCGCGGCGTCGAACGCCGCGTCGACCTCGGCCTGTCCGGAGACCGGAGCCGTGCCGAAGGCCTCACCGGTGACGGGGCTGATCAGGTCCGCCGTACGGCCGTCGGCCGCGTCGGCCGGCGAGCCGTTCACGAAGTTACGGACGGTGCGCTTCACTGCGGTCGGTCCTTCCTGGTGTTCTGCTTGCCGGGGTGCCGCCTGCAGACGCTTCACTGCGGCGGCCCTTCCTGGTCTTGCTCGCCGGGGTGAGGCCTACAGGCCGCGGGTGTCCCCGGAGATGCGCTGGGCGAGGTACACGGGCACGACGGACAGCACGATCAAGGCGGCGGCCACGACGTTGACGATCGGCGCCTGGTTCGGCCGGAAGAGGTTGTTGAAGATCCAGATCGGCAGCGTCTCCACGCCGGCCCCGGACGTGAACGTCGTCACGATGATCTCGTCGAAGGACAGCGCGAACGACAGCAGCCCTCCGGCCAGCAGCGCCGAGCGCAGCAGCGGGAACGTGACGTACCGGAACGTCTGGAACGTGTCGGCGCCCAGGTCGGCCGAGGCCTCCTCGACGCGGGTGCCGAGGCGGCGCAGCCGGGCCAGGACGTTGTTGAAGATGGTGACGACGCAGAACGTCGCGTGCCCGACGATGACGGTGAACAGCCCGAGCTGGATGCCCAGCGGGGTCAGCACCGTGCGGAACGCGTTGTTCAGCGCGATGCCGGTGACGATGCCGGGCAGCGCGATCGGCAGGATGACCAGCAGCGACACCGTTTCGCGGCCGAAGAACCGGTAGCGCTGCACGGCGAACGCCGCCATGGTGCCCAGCACCAGGGCCACCGCGGTGGCGCCCAGGCCGGCCTTGACCGACGTCCACAGCGCGGACCGCACGCCGCCGTTGTCCCACGCCGCCGACCACCACTGACCCGTCAGGTGCGAGGGCGGCCAGTTGAACGTCTTGTCGGCGTTGAACGAGTTGATGAGGACGACGAACAGGGGCACGTAGATCACACCGAGCCCGAGGATCATCGCCACCCGCAGGCCGATGCGGGCTCCCCGCGAAAGCGTCATCCGGCGCGCGATGCCGCGACGCCGGCGTTCGGCCCGGAGCGGAACATCGCTTCCCCCAATCTGGTGCGGGTCAGAGGTTGTCCAGGGCGCCCGTGCGGCGCACGGCGACCAGGTAGATCACCATGACCGCCACCGGGACGGTCGCGACGGCGGCGGCGAACGGCAGGTTGTTGGCCGCGCCGACGTTGTCGTACACGACGTTGCCGATGAGCTGGCTCTTGCCGCCCACGATCTTGACCGTGATGTAGTCGCCGAGCGACAGCGAGAAGGTGAAGATCGACCCGGCGATCACCGCGGGGAACGCCACCGGCCAGATCACCGTGCGGAACGTGCGGAACGTCCGCGCGCCGAGGTCGCCGGAGGCGTCCAGCAGGGAGTTCGGGAGGCGCTCCAGGCCCGCGTAGATCGGCAGGATCATGTACGGCAGCCAGAGGTAGGCCAGGGTCACGATGGTGGCCGGCAGGCCGTACCCGGGGCCGTGGATCCCGAACGGGTCGAGCATCCAGTTCAGCACCCCGGAGCCGGAGAACATGATCCGCCAGGCGTACGCCTTCACCAGGTAGCTCGCCCACAGCGGCGTCAGCACCGCGATGACCAGCCAGCGCTGGGCGCGCGGCGAGGCGACCTTGGCCATGTAGAAGGCCATCGGGAAGGCGATCACGCCGTCGACGACGGTGACCGCCACGGCCACGCCCACGCTGCGCAGCGTGATCGTCCGGTAGACGCCCTGGATCCACAGCTCCTGGAAGTTGCCCAGGCTGAACTGCTTGACCACCTCGCCGGTGAAATCGTCCGTGGTCCAGAACGCGGCGGCGAACAGCGCCGCCAGCGAGCCGAGGTAGGCCACGACGAGCCACAGCAGTGGCACGGACAGGAGGCCGGCCAGCCGGAGGTACGGCCGGCGGTGAAGCAGCCCGGCGAGCCGGCGAACCGGCCCGCCGGGCGTCGTGATTGTGCTCATCAGCCCTTGATCTGCGTCCAGGCCTGGGTCCACTTCGCGTAGTCCACGCACTTGACGTCCTTACGGCCGTCGAGGCACTGCGTGATCGGCGTGTTCCAGTAGTGAACCTTGGTCCAGTACGGCTCGTCCGCGGCGTGGAAGGTGTTGCAGAAGGTCTTGTCGCTGGTCTCCGCGCACGCCTTGCTGTTGGACGGCGCCTCACCGAAGTACTCGGCGACCTGCGCGTTCACCTTCGGGGAGACGATCCAGTCCATCCACTTGTAGGCGCAGTTGGGGTGCTGCGCCTTGGCCCCCACCATCCAGGTGTCGGACCAGCCGGTGGAGCCCTCCTTCGGCAGCACGGTCTGCACCGGCGCCTTGGCGGCGAGCGCCTGGTTCGCGATGACCTGCCAGGTCGTGCCGAGGACGGTGTCGCCGCTCTTGAAGGACTGCAGCGTCTTGGTGTAGTCCGACCAGTACTCGCCGACGATCTTCCTCTGCTCCTTGAGCAGGTTGACCGCGGCGTCGAACTGCTTCTGGTCGAGCGCGTACGGGTCCTTGATGCCGAGGGCCGGCTGCGTCGTGCTCAGGTAGAGCGCCGCGTCCGCGATGTAGATCGGCGAGTCGTACGCGGTGATGTGACCCTTGTACGGGGAGTTCGGGTCGAAGACGGCACCCCAGGAGTCCGGGGCCTGCTTGACCTTGTCCGTCCGCCACATGAGCAGGTTGGCGCCCCGGCCGTGCGGGATGCCGTACATCTTGCCGTCGACGGAGTTCCACGGCTTGTTCTTCAGGTCCGGGAAGATGTCGGCGTAGTTCGGCACCAGGCCGGTGTTGACCGGGGCGACCGTGCCGGACGCTATGAGACGCAGGGAGGCGTCGCCGGACGCCGACACGACGTCGTACTGCCCGGTCTTCATCAGGTTGACCATCTCGTCGGACGTGCCGGCGACCTTGGTGTTGACCTTGCATCCGGTCTGCTTCTCGAACGGGTGGACCCAGTCGACCTTCGGGTCGTTGGAACCGTCCTCGGCGTAGCCGGCCCAGGCGATGACGTTGACCTGACCCTCGCCCTGGCCGAGCGACGAGAGCGCGGGGATCTTGGGGGGCGTGAACCCTGCGGCATCGGTCCCGCCGTGGTGGGATCCGCCGCTCTTGCCGCCGCACCCGGCGGCGAGGAGGGATACGGCGGCCACCGCGACGAGCGCGAGGCGCGTGGGGCGCAGCATGCAGACTCCGATCAGATGGGGGGTTTCTCGGGGGAAGACCGCGACGCGCGCGCCGCGGCGAGACGGCCGGTCGGGCGGTGACCGGCCGGCATCACGTCGGACCGGGGATGGCGAACTCGTGCTCACGACGCCACGCGAGCCTGACCCGGGCTTCGCGCAGCTTCAGCACGTCCATCGAGGAGGACTGCAGGTTCTGCTGCAGTGCCACCAGCCGGCCACCGGCGTCGAGGTCCACGACGAACCGGGTGGCCGCCCCCGCGTAGACGACCTCCGCCACCGTGCCGGTCGCGGAGTGCTCGCCTTCGGGCAGCTTCGCGTCGAGGTCCGTTTCGACGCGGAGCTTCTCCGGCCGGACGCTGTAGACGCCCGGCCGGCCGAGTATGGACTGGGCCGCCTCGCCTTCGATGAGGTTGGAGGTGCCGACGAACCCGGCGACGAACGCCGAGGCCGGCTTCTCGTACACCTCCGCGGGCGTCCCGACCTGCTCGATCCGGCCGGTGTTGAACACCGCGACCCGGTCGGCCATGGTCAGCGCCTCCTCCTGGTCGTGCGTGACGAACAGGAAGGTGATGCCGACCTCCCGCTGGATGGCCTTGAGCTCGACCTGCATCTCCTCGCGGAGCTTCAGGTCCAGGGCGCCGAGCGGCTCGTCGAGCAGGAGCACCTTCGGGCGGTTGACCAGGGCGCGGGCCAGCGCGACGCGCTGGCGCTGGCCGCCGGACAGCTGGCCCGGCTTGCGCTTGTCGAAGCCTTCGAGACGGACGGAGGCCAGGGCCCGCAGGGCGCGCTCGCGGCGCTCCGCCTTGCCGACCTTCTTGACCTTCAGGCCGTACTCGACGTTGGCCAGGACGTTCATGTGGGGGAACAGCGCGTAGTCCTGGAAGACGGTGTTGACGTCGCGGTCGAAGGGCGCGAGCTTCGTGACGTCGCGGCCGCCGAGGAGGACCTGACCGGAGGTCGGCGTCTCGAAGCCCGCGATCATCCGCAGCACGGTCGTCTTGCCCGATCCGGACGGCCCGAGCATCGCGAAGAACTCGCCATCGCGTATGTCCAGGTCAACGCCGTCGACGGCGGTGACCTCGCCGAAGGTCTTGCGTACCGCGCGGAGGCTGACCGCGGCGGAGACGCCGGGCTCTTCGGTGTTCATGTGTTCATCTATCCCTTGATCTGCGCCCAGATCTGCGTCCACTTGGAGTAGTCGACGCAATTCGCTCCGCGAGAATCACCACAGTCTGCGACCGGAGTCTTCCAGAACGCAAGGCGCTTGTAGAAGTCGACGTCGCCCACGCGGAACTGCCCGCAGAAGCCCTTCGCGGCGAACTTGCAGGCCTTGGGGTTGGCCGGGGCCTCACCGAACCACTGCGCCACCGCCGCCTGCACCTTGGGAGATGTGATCCAATTCATCCACTTGTACATGCAGTTCGGGTGCTGGGCACGGGAGGCGACCATCCAGGTGTCCGACCACCCGGTGGCGCCCTCCGTCGGAATGGTGGTCGCGACCTTCGCCTTCTCGGTCTTGGCCGTGTTGGCGGTCACCTGCCACGCGGTCCCGGCGTAGTTGTCGCCCGCCTTGAACGCCTCGACCTCGTCGAGGTAGTTCGACCAGTACTGGTTGACGTTGGAGCGCTGCTGCTTCAGCAGGTCGACGGCGGCGTCGAACTGCTTCTGCGTCAGCTCGTACACGTCGCCGATCTTCAGGTCGGGCCGGTGGGCCCTGAGGTAGAGCGCCGCGTCGGCGATGTAGATCGGCGAGTCGTACGCGACGACGTGGTCGGCCGCCACGCTGTTCTTGTCCCACACGATGCTCCAGGACGCGGGCGTGCCCGGGATCTTGTCCGTGCGGTACATGAGGTAGTTGGCGCCGTAGCCGTGCGGCGTGCCGTACATCTGGCCCTTGACCGAGTTGTACGGCTGGTTCTTCAGGTACGACGGGATGTCGCGGTAGTTCGTGAGGAGGTTCGTGTTGACGGGCGAGACCAGGCCGCCGTACACGAGCCGCAGCGACGCGTCGCCGGAGGCCGAGACGCCGTCGTACTGCCCGGTCTTCATCAGCGCGACCATCGAGTCGGAGGTGTCGGCGACCTTCGCGTTGACCTTGCACCCGGTCCGCTTCTCGAAGGGCTTCACCCAGTCGACGGTCTTGTCGGTCGAACCGTCCTCGGCGTACCCGGCCCAGATGACCAGGTTCAGTTTGCCCTCGGTAGCGCCGATCTCCTGCTGGGCGCTCAGCCGCGGCACCTGCTGGGCGGCCTGCCCTCCGCTGGAGTCGCTGCATCCCGCGGCCGCGAGAACGAGCGCGGCGGCGCAGGCGAGCCTGGCGAGCGGCTTACGGGGGGCGAACCTCATGAAAGCTCCTCGTCGAGTACCGCCGTGTCGCAAGGGGCGATCAGGCGTTCCGGGCGGGCCCCCGGGCGTACAGGGCAGGCCCTCATGCCATTGCCTCGTCCAGCGCGACCTCGTAGCGCAGGTTCACGAGCCGTACGACGGAGGTGTGCGCGCCGAGGGGTTCGGCGCAGCCCAGGCCGGCGTCGGTGGCGAGCTTGGCGAGACGCTCGAAGTCGATCTCGGGCCCGATGACGTACGGGGCGATGGCGATACGCTGCCCGCCCGTCTCGCGCAGTCGTCCCACCGCGTCGGCCACCGTCGGGCGGCCGTCGATCGACGCGGCGACCACGGGCACGGCGAGCCGCGCCGCCAGGAGCACCGCGGTCATGTCGGCCTCCACGGCCGCCTCGTCGCCGCCGACCGTGGCGACGATGACGCCGTCGACGGACGCGCCGATGCTGAACTGCCGGATGCGGTCGGCGCGCGCCAGGCCGCTGTCCGCGAGGCGCACGTGCAGCGCCTCGGCCAGCAGCGGGTGGGGACCGAGCGGGTCGGTGACGGTCGTCCGGACGCCGGCCTCCGCGACGGCGGCGTTGATGTCGCGGTACGTCTGCGGGTGCGGGCCGGTGACCAGCGGCACCACGACGGCCGAGCGGCCTTCGGGCACTCCCCTCAGGACGTCCGTGAGCGTGGTGCCGACGATGGGCGCGACCCGGATGTCGATGTCGGTCCGGGACGTGCGGATGTACGCCGCGATCTCGTTGCCGACGTCCGGGACCGCGCCGGGAACCGCCAGGAGGAGGACCGGTGCGTCAGGGGGAAGTTCGCCGCTGCCCGGACGGCGGTGCCGCCCGCCGGGTAGCGGCGAGCGTCCACGGACGGGGAGCGTCTCCGGGGGCTGGTCGTCATGGATCACGATGGCGGATTCTATGGGTGCCGGGGGAGGATGCGGAGCCCTTGTCACCGATCGTCCGAAATTCGGTTCTCGGCCCGACCAGAGGTCTTCGCCGGAAAAAAGCGGTATCTACCTGCGGTTATTCGACCACGAGCGGGCATAGTTCACCGCAAAGTCCCCAGGTGTTTGATGCCCGATATTTACAGACACAGCCAGTGTCCGCCCGGATGTCTAGTAGAGTCTCGCGCGTTCACACGGTGTTTCCCCCGCCTCACTGAAAGTCGAGCCTGTCGCGGTGCAATCAAAGGACCGACGAGTGGGATCAGATGTCAGCCGGCGGCCGTCCCGGTCCAGGGTCGGCCGCATCTTCCGGTCAGTCCGCTTCAAGATCAGCCTGCTGCTCATCGTCCCCCTGGTGTCGCTGAGCACCCTGTGGGCGTTCGCGGCCAGCATCACCTTGGGCGACGGCCTGAACCTGCGGCACGTCAACACGATCCAGGACCACTTGGGCTACCCGTCCGGGGCCCTCGGCAGCGCCTTGGAACAGGAGCGCCGCCTGTCGATGGTCTTCCTCGGCAGCAAGTCGGCCGGTGACCGCGCGTCGATGGAGTCCGGCCGGCTGGTCACCGACCGGCAGGCCGACCTGTTCCGGCGGCTGGTCTCCGACCCCGGCGCGCAGAACGTCGCCAACGCCCAGGCCAAGCAGTGGACCCGTGAGGTGCTGGAGCACCTGAACGCCCTGCACGGCAAGCGGCAGGCGATCGACAGCGGCTCCGTGAAGCGCGCCCAGGTCTTCACCGACTTCAGCGACACCCTCGGCGACATCAACGCGCTCCAGTCCTCGCTGTCGACGCTGGCCGACCCGGACATCACCAAGGACGCCAAGACCCAGGTCGCCCTGGGCCGCGCGCGGGAGGTGCTGTCGCAGGAGGACTCCCTGCTGTCCGGCGCGCTCGCCGCCGGGCGCCTGACGTTCCCCGAGCACGTGCAGTTCACCAAGCTCGTCGGCACCCAGCGCAGCCTCTACGACGAGGTCTTCCCCGACCTGCGCCCCGCCGACCGCGCCTACTACCAGCGGATCGTCTCGACGCCCGAGTACTCCCGGCTGCAGCAGCTGGAGAACAGGTTCACCGACAACATGCCGCACCAGCCCGCCAAGACGGGCATGGGCGGGATGCCCGGCAAGGCGGCCCCGAACCCGCTGGCCGGCATGGACGTGACGTGGAAGACCACCGTCTCCTCGGTCATCACCCGGATGCGCGGCCTTGAGCTCCAGTCGACGGCGGACGCCGCCAAGCGCGCCAAGCCGATCTCCGACGGGATCATCCTGCGGATCGCCCTGGCCGGCGCCCTCGGTCTGGTCGCGGTCATCGCCTCGCTCATCCTGTCCCTGTGGGTCGGCCGCTCGGTCATCCGTGAACTGACCGGGCTGCGGCGCGCCGCACTCGACCTGGCCAACGAGCGGCTGCCCAGCGTCATCCGCCGCCTGCGGCGCGGCGAGGAGGTCGACGTCGCCGCCGAGGCGCCGCCGCTGTCGTTCGGCACCCAGGAGATCGACCAGGTCGGCCAGGCGTTCAACGCCGCCCGCCGGACCGCGATCCAGGGCGCGGTCGAGGAGGCCGGCCTGCGGCGCAGCATCAGCGAGGTCTTCCTCAACCTCGCGCGCCGCAACCAAGCGCTGCTGCACCGCCAGCTCAGCCTGCTGGACTCGATGGAGCGGCGGGTCACCGAGCCCGACGAGCTGGACGACCTGTTCCGCCTCGACCACCTGGCGACCCGCATGCGCCGTCACGCGGAAGGCCTGATCATTCTGTCCGGGCAGGCGCCCGGCCGTGGCTGGCGGAACCCGGTCCCGGCCGTCGACGTCGCCCGCGCCGCGGCCGCCGAGGTGGAGGACTACGCCCGCGTCACCGTCGCCACCATGCCCCGCGTGGCGATCGCCGGCCCCGCCGTCGCGGACCTCATCCACCTGCTGGCCGAGCTCATCGAGAACGCCACGCTGTTCTCCCCGCCGGACACCACGGTCCAGGTCACGGGCCAGCTCGTGGCGCACGGCTTCGCCTTCGAGGTGGAGGACCGCGGGCTGAGCATGGACCAGGCCAGCCTCGACCGCGCGAACGAGCGGCTGGCGAGCCCGCCGGAGTTCGACCTGTCCAACAGCGCCCAGCTCGGCCTGTTCGTCGTCGGCCGGCTGGCCCAGCGGCACCGGGTGCAGGTCACGCTCCGCACCTCCCCGTACGGGGGGACGACCGCGATCGTGCTGCTGCCCGACGCGATCGTCGCCCGCGGTGACGAGCGGCCCGAGCTGGAGTCGGGCCCGATCGCGGCCACCCGGCGCGGTGAGGACGCGCTCGTCCCGATCGGCGCCATCGGCGCGCCGACCCGGCCGGGCGGCCCGTCCGACCCCGGCCCGATCACGGGTCCGATCACCGGGCCGATTCAGGCGGTGCAGGGCGACCGGCCGCCGCTGCCGCAGCGCCGCTCCGACACCGGCGGGCAGCCGACCTATCCGGCGGGCCCGTACGACGCGAAGCCGTACGGCGCCAGCGGCTCCCGCGGCTCCGACGGGCGGCCGCAGACCTCCGCGGGCCAGGACGACGCGATGGGCCCCGACACCGGATCGTTCCCCGTCGACGCGTACGGCACGGGAACGTCCGCGTACGGGCCGGGTCTCGGCGGCCACGACGCCGCGCCGGGCTCCTACGACCAGCGCGGGGAGACGAACCCTTACGGGACCGGGGCGAGCGACTACGCGGCGGCGAGCGACCACTCCGCCGGCGAGTACTCGGGGCAGTGGTCGCCGCCGTCCATCGCGGGCGCCGGGGACGACCGCCCGCCCCTGCCGGCCCGCAACGGCGGCGCGACCGAACGCCCGCCGCTGCCGACCCGCCACTCCGGGACGCCCGGGGGCGCCACGGCTCCGCCGCCGCCGAGCCGTTCGCTCTTCGAGCCGATCGAGGAGACCGCGCGGCCCGAGACCGCCGCCGCGCCCGAGACGACCGCCGAACCCGCGGCTCCCGGCACCAAGCCGTCGCTGCCGCGCCGGGTCCGGCAGGCCAACCTGGCCCCCCAGCTTCGCGAAGACGTCGAGCCCGTGGACAATGCGACGAGCAATGAGCGCTCGCCGGAGGAGCTCCGCACCATGCTGAGCTCCATTCAGAAGGGATGGCTGCGGGGCCGCTCGGACGCCGAGAAGACCGCACCCCATCACGAAGAGGAGGACATCTGATGTCAGCGGGTTCTGCGGGGGAACTCAACTGGCTGCTGGACAGCCTCGTCACTCGCGTCGCCCAGGTGCGACAGGCGGTGGTGTTGTCCAGCGACGGCCTGCTGGTCGGCTCGTCGGCCGGCCTCACGAGGGAGGACGCCGAGCACCTGTCGGCGGTCGCCGCGAGCTTCCAAAGCCTCGCCCGCAGCGCCGGACGCCAGTTCGGCGGCGGAGGCGTGCGCCAGACGATCGTCGAGATGGACCATGCGTTCCTGTTCGTCACGGCGGCCGGGTCCGGTGCGTGTCTCGCGGTGCTCGCGGGCGCCGACGCGGACGTCGGCATGATCGCCTACGAGATGGCGATGCTGGTCAAGCGCGTCGGCCAGCACATGTCGACTCTTCCCCGCTCGGCCGTGGAATCGTGAGGCCGCGTGACCGTACACGGAGAACACGACGGGCACCCGGCGGTGCCCCCCTCTCCCACGAGGCGGGACGGCTGAATGAGCGAATGGCTCGACGACGAAGCCGGGCCGGTGGTCCGGCCCTACGCACTGACGCGCGGTCGCACGAGGGCCTCCCGGGAGGGCTTCGACCTGATCGCGATCATCGCGTCGGCGGCGACGTCGACGTTCGCTCCGCCGACCGCCGGGCCCGAGCACGTCGCCATCCTCGAGCTCTGTGTGCGGCCGCTCTCGGTGGCGGAGGTCTCGGCGAAACTCAAGCTCCCCTTGGGGGTCGTCCGGGTCCTTCTGGGAGACCTGCTGGACCTTGGGCTGATCGTGGTACGCCGACCTGAAACCGAGAATCGTCTTCCCAATGAACGGGTTTTGAAGGAAGTGCTCAATGGACTCCAGGCGCTCTGACCCCTCGCGGGGCGCTGCCGCCATGCCGCTCGCCGTGAAGATCCTCGTCGCGGGCGGATTCGGCGTGGGCAAGACGACCCTGGTGGGTTCGGTCAGCGAGATCAAGCCGCTGCGGACCGAGGAACAGCTGACGGACCGCAGCGTCGGCATCGACGACACCTCCGGTGTTGAGCGCAAGACCACGACGACGGTGGCGATGGACTTCGGTCGCATCACCATCCGCGACGGGCTCGTCCTGTACCTGTTCGGCACGCCCGGCCAGGACCGGTTCTGGTTCATGTGGGACGAGCTGGCGCTCGGCGCCCTCGGCGCGGTCGTGCTCGCGGACACCCGCAGGCTCTCCGACTGCTTCCCCTCCATCGACTACTTCGAACGACGGCGGCTCCCCTTCATCGTGGGGGTCAACTGCTTCGAGGGCGCGATCCGGTACGACACCGAGGAGATCCGCGCGGCTCTCGACCTGGACCCGCGCGTCCCGGTGATCCTCTGTGACGTACGCCGGCGCGAGTCCGGCAAGCAGGTGCTGATCGCCCTCGTCGAGCACGTCCTCGCGGTGATGGCCGAGCGGCAGCGCCAGGCCGGCGCGGCCATTCGCTGACCCCGGACATCGATCGCCTCCGTGGGTACGCGCCGCCCGCGACGGCCGGGCGGCGTGGGCGAGCCCCGGGGACTACAGGCCCTTCAGCTCCTCGAGCGCGTCGGCGAAGTAGCCGATCAGGTTCCACACGTCGGGGACCATCTCACGGCAGGCGGTGAGGCCGATGTCGAGGTTGCCGTTGTAGGAGAAGACGGTGATGTTCAGGCCACCGCTCAGGTCGCTGACCACCGACAGCGGGTGGTAGGCGAGGACCTCGGCACGGCACAGGTACAGCGGGAACTGCGGCCCGGCGACGTTGGAGATCACCAGGTTGATCGGCGGCATGGCGGACGGCGCCAGCCGGAACAGCGCCCAGGCCGTCAGGCCGCCGAACGCCGGGGGCACCACGGCGGTCAGCTCCTGTAGCCAGCGCTCCGGCGTGGCGACGAGGCGCCGCTTGGCAATCGTCATCGTGTCGCGCATCGCCTCGACCCGGGCCCGGGGATCGGCGAGGTGCGTGGGCAGCGGCGTGAACATCGCCGACACCTGGTTGCCGTGGGTGTCATCGTCGAGGGCCCGGGTGGAGACGGGGACGGCGGCGACGAGCGGCCGGTCGGGCAGGGCGTCATGGTCGATCAGCCACCGCCGGAGGGCGGTCGCGCACAGCGCCATGACGACGTCGTTGACGCTGGCTTCGAGCGCGTGGCGGACCTTCTTCACCTCGTTCAACGACAGGGAGCCGAACGCGACCCGCCGGTGCCGCGTGATCGGCCCGTTGAACGGCGTCCGCGGCGCGCTCAGGTTCGCCTGAGGAGGGACCTGTCCCGTACGGGCGGCCGTGCGCAGCGCGCCGGTGGCGGCGCCGATTCCGGGCACGCGCCCGACCACCGGGAAGGTGTCGAGGTACGGGACCGCCCGCAGCAGCCCGCCGGTGGTGCGCAGGGGGTGCACGGCGGCGCGGGCGGCCGCGCCGGCGAGCAGGCTCCAGGCGCTCGGCGGCCGCTCCGGGCGCCAGTCGTCGACGACCCCCGTTTCGCGCGGTTCGGGCTCCAGGTCCAGCAGGGCCGCAACGATCTGCGCGGCGGCGACGCCGTCGATGAGGGCATGGTGGATCTTGGCGTAGAGCGCGATCCGGCCGCCTTCGAGGCCCTGGACGAGGTACATCTCCCACAGCGGCCTGGCACGGTCCAGCGGCCGCTGGTGCAGCCTCGCCACCTGGTCGGCGAGCTGCCGGTCGTCGCCCGGCCGCGGCAGGGCGATCTCGCGGACGTGGTACTCCAGGTCGAAGTCCGGGTCCTCGATCCAGTACGGATGGTCGAGGCCCAGCGGCACCTCGGCCAGCCGCCAGCGGAACTGCCGGATCATGGGGATCCGTCGGCGCATCAGTTCCATGAGGTCGTCCAGGGTGAGGCGGCCGCCCGGCGTGCCGGTCGGGTCGAGGATCGCCAGGCCCGCGATGTGCGCGACCGTCCCCCGCGACTCGACGTTGAGGAACTGCGCGTCAAGAGCACTGAGCTGGCGCATCGTCCGGGCCTCTCTGCCTCGTCCTTCTGCCGTATTCCCTGTCGTATTTCAGGGCGACAGGGGACGTCAAACCGTCCCGAGTACGGGTATGCCCGTGATGCGCCGCGCGGAGCACCGGGCCGCTTCCACCTCGCTTTCCACGGTATATCGCCTATCGGCCCAAATATCACGCTCCGTAACGAATGCAAGGTCGGACCGGAAATGCCAGGTCCGGGAACGGGGAAAAGTGACGGGCGGAAACAACGAACTCCCCGGAAGGGTGGTGCCCGCTTCCGGGGATGGAGACAATGGGCTGGCGTCCCTGCTCACTCAGAGTTATGGTGCGAGACCATGCCCGTTGACCCCGATCCCCCCACCGACGGGACCGGATCCCCGCCGCCCGGCGACGAGCCCGACTCCCGGCCGGCCGGTGAGTCCTGCCCACAGGTCGCGGCGTCCCTCGAGGACATCCGCTCCCTGCTGGCCGGGCTGACCGAGACCGCCGGGCGCGAGCACGAGCGGGCGGCGCACCGCGAGCGCGTCATCGACCGGCTGCACGAGGACAACCAGCGGCTGCGCCACGGCGAGCTGCAGGCGGCGTTCGAGCCGGTGCGCGCGGCGCTGTACCGCCTGTACGACCTGGTCCGGCGGGAGGCCGAGCGCGAGACCGCGGACCCCGCGCACACGCCCCGGCTGCTGGCGGCGATCGCCGACGAGCTGGCCGAGGTGCTGGCCCGGACCGGGGTGGAGCGCATGCCCGTCGAGGCCGGTGAGACGTTCGACCCCGCGCGGCACCGCCCGGCGGGCACCCAGGACGTGGACGACGCCGAGCTCGACGGCACCATCGCGAAGGTGCGGCGGGCCGGCTTCGTCCGTGGTGACCGGATCGCACGACGTGCCGAGGTGATCGTCGCCCGGGTGGCGGCCGACCCCGTCGGAGGAGACTGAGATGGCTGTCTACGGTATCGACCTGGGCACGACCCACTCGTGCATCGCGCGCGTCGACGACGTCGGCCGCCCGGCCGTGCTGCGCAACATGGAGGGCACCGACACCACGCCGTCGGTCGTCTACTTCGAGACCCCCGACAACGTCGTGGTGGGCGCCCCGGCCAAGGACACCGCGGTGCTGTTCCCGGATCTGGTGGTGAGCCTGATCAAACGGGACATGGGCCATGAGGTGCCGCGCGAGCTGCACGACCGCGACTACTCCCCCGAGGAGATCTCCGCCTTCGTCCTGCGCAAGCTGGCCGCCGACGCGGCGGCGACGACGGGCGAGGAGGTCCGCGACGTCGTCATCACGGTGCCGGCCTACTTCGGGGCCGCCGAGCGCGACGCCACCCGCAAGGCGGGCCACATCGCCGGGCTCAACGTCATCGACATCATCTCCGAGCCGATCGCCGCCGCCATCACGTACGGCGTGCTGGGCGGCGACGCCGAGGACCGCACGATCCTCGTGTACGACCTCGGCGGCGGCACCTTCGACACCACGGTGATCACCCTGCGCGGCGGCGACATCTCGGTGGTCTGCACCGACGGCGATCACGAGCTCGGCGGCGCCGACTGGGACGCGCGGCTCGTGGAGTACCTCGCCGAGCGGTTCGCCGAGGAGCACCCCGACGTCGGCGACCCCCTCGACGACAAGCACACCGAGCAGCAGCTGCGGCACGACGCGGAGGAGGCCAAGAAGGCCCTGTCGCTGCGCACCCGGCACGTCGTGCGCGTCATGCACGAGGGCCGGGTGGCGACGGTCGAGCTCACCCGCGAGAAGTTCGAGGAGATCACCAAGGACCTGCTCGACCGGACGATCGAGATCACCGGCCGTACCCTCGCCACCGCGTCCGGGAAGGGCGTGTCCGACTACGACGACCTCGTCCTCGTCGGCGGCTCCACGAAGATGCCCGCCGTGCAGCGGCGGCTGGCCGGCGAGCTGACGCTGAGCCCCCGCCTGCAGGATCCCGACCTGGCGGTCGCCAAGGGCGCCGCGCTGTACGCCTTCGAGGAGACATATCGGCAGCTGCTCGCCAAGGGCGAGACGGACCAGGCGCTGGACCTGGCGTCCCGGGCCGGCCTGTCGGAGGCCGAGCAGGAGGCGATCGCCGCCCGGCAGATCACGACGGTGGCCTCCCGCGCGTTCGGGGTGATCGCGCTGGACCCGGACACCGGACAGGAGCACGTCGTCCATCTCGTCCACGCCAACGACCCGCTCCCGCGCGGCAAGATGCGGGAGTTCGGCACCGTCGACGAGGACCAGACGATCGTCAAGATCATCGTGGTCGAGCAGGCGGGCAGCGCCGAGTCGACGGAGGTCGCCCACAACACCCCCATCGCCGACGGTGAGCTGAAGATCCCGCCGGGCAAGCCCGCCGGCTGGCCCATCGAGGTGACGTTCGCCCTCGACACCTCCGGGCTGCTGCACGTCACGGCGGTGGAGAAGGAGACCGCCGAGGAGCTGACGCTCGACGTACGGGTCGGCGGCATGTCCGAGGAAGAGGTGGCCCAGTCGCGCACCGACCTGGCCCACGTCCGCGTCGACTGACGGTCTTCGACGACCAGTGGTCTTTGACGAACGCCGGTACGTCCGGGAGGTGCTGGAGCCCGCGCGGGCGGCCGGTGACCAGCCGCCCGACGACCTGAGCCTCCGGTACGCCCTGCCGGACCCGCTCGTCGCCCGCGAGGTGGCCGACCGGGTCAAGCAGGTGCGCATCTGCTGGCGCAAGGCTCGCGGCCAGCTGCGGTTCCGGCGGCTGGTCGACCGCCTGGAGGGCGAGCATCTGCGGCTCGCGCCGCTGTTCGAGCGGGCCGCTGTCGGCGATCTCGCGCCGTTGCGCGCCGAGATCGCCGCGGCGGGCGATCGGACCGGCCGGCGCCGCGCCGAGCTGCGGGACCGGCTGCTCGACGCCGCCGGGGAGCTGCGGATGCTGTCCCCCGCCGACCTGCGGGAGATCGGCGGTGAGGCCACGGACGTGGCCCGCGCGGCCGACATCGAGATCCGGGAGCCGGATCCGCTGCCGGACGGCCCGCCCTACGCCGGCTACGCCCGCGCCCGGGACGCGCTCGACGCGCTCGGCCTGCGGCACCTGCCCGAGTTCCTGACCGGCGAGCCGAGGGCCGGGCGCGTCCTCCGTGACGTTCCCGACCTGCGGCCTTCGGCGCGATGGGTCGGTGACCAGTGGAGCCGGCGGCCGCACGACGGCAACCGCACCAACGCCGACACCGTCCTGGTCGCGGTCCGGCAGGTCGGCGACCGGCTCGCGGAGCTGGTCCGCTACGACGTGGTGGCCCGGCTGCGCGAACGCCACCAGCAGCGGGCCTCCGAGGGGGCGCTCCTGCGGTTCGCGGTCGACGACCTCGGCGTGGACCCCGACGACGCGCGCCGCCTGGTGTTCGCGGTGCGGCAGGAGGGCGCCCCCGCGAGCGGACTCGCCGCGCGGCTGCGGGACCTCATCGACGCCGGTGAGGTGCAGGCGGCCGCCGAGCTGGCCGCGATCGCCGGGGAGCAGTCCGGCGACGCGCAGGTCCTCGCGGACGAGGCACGACGGCGGGTCGCGGCGGCGACGGCGCTGCGCCAGGAGGCGGCCTCCCTCCTGCTGTCCGATCCCGACGGGGCCTGGCTGCGGCTCGCCGACGCGCTGCGGCTGGTCGGCGACCTGCCGGGGGCGGCGGAGCTGCAGGCCGGGCTGCCGCCCCGGGCGCCGAGCCGGCTCGAGGCGGCCGTCGACGGCGTCGCCGTCGCACTGTCCTGGTCGCCCTCGCCGTCCCGCGTCGGGCAGATCGAGCACGTGGTCGTCCGCTGCCTCGGCCGGGTCCCGCGACACCCCGGTGACGGCGAACGGCTTCCCGCCGAGGCGACGCACGCCCGCGACCCCGCGCCTCCGCTGAACGCCCCGGTCTACTACGCGGTCTTCGCCGTACGGGGATCGGCCGCGTCGGCGCACGCCGTCGCCGGGCCGGTGCTCGTACGGCCGGAGCCCGCCGAGGTCACCGTGACCGCCGCGGACGGCGTCGTCGCGGGACGCTGGTCCTGCCCGCCGGAGGCCGTGCGCGTCCTCGTCACCCGCGACGGCACGCCCGTCCCGGCGGCGCGCACGGGCTTCCGCGACGCGACGGCGCGCAACGGGACGACCTACCACTACCGGATCGCCGCCGTGTACCTCGGCGCCGACGGCCGGGAGGCCGTCACCGCGGGCGTGCACGCCGCCGCCACTCCCGCGGCCCGGCCGGACCCCGTCGATGAGCTCGGCGTCGAGCACGACGCGGCCGGACGCCTCGTCGTCACCTTCGACCCGCCGGCCGACAGCGAGGTCGAGCTGGTCGCGATGGACGGACCGCCGCCCTGGCCGCCCGGCACGACGCTCCCGCTGGACGAGGTGCGCCGCGCGGGGCGGATCCTGCGCGCCGAGCCCGCCCCCGGCGGCCTGGCGGTCCAGGCGGGCCCGGGCGTGCTGCTGGCCGTCTCGGTCGCGGGCGACGTCGCCACGGTCGGCGCCCATCGCGAGCACGTGAGCCTGACGCCCCCGCGCGAGCTCATCGCCGAACGACGCGGCGAGGTGATCATGCTGGGGTTCGACTGGCCGCCGGACGTCACCGAGGTCGAGGTGGTCTGGCGGACCGCCGCCGGCGAGACGCGGCGGCTGCCCGTCGGCAGAGCCGGCTACGACGCCCACGGCGGCGTTCGCCTCCCGGCTCCCCCGGACGAGACGGTCACCATCGAGGTCGCCGCCGCGGCGACCGCCCACGGACAGCGCGTCACCGGCACTCCCGCGACCACCGTGGTAACGGGCCGTACCACCGTCGCCTACGAGATACACCGCCCCCGCCTGCGCGGCCCCCTCACCGTCACGCTGACCGCCGCGGCCCCCGTACGCCTGCGGCGGCTCCTCCTCGTCGCCCGCTCCGGCCCCATCCCGCAGCGGCCCGCCGACGGACGGACCGTGATGTCCTGGGAGGACCTGGACGTGCCCGCACGCCTGGAGGTGACGCTGCCGCGGCTGCCCCGGCCGTTCTGGCTGCGCTGCTTCGCCGAAGACGACACAATCGACCTGCGCGACCCCCCGGTCCGCCACCTGAAGGTGGGCTGATGGGAGACCCGCCACGCGACACCGGAACGGGAGGGCTGATGCGAAGCGCGACCCGACCGGAGCGCGAAAGCTGATGGCGTCCGTCACCTTTCCATGCCACCTCGTACGGCCGGAGCAGGCGAGCCGGATCGCGTCCATCGCCTGGCCATGTCGTCGGCCGCAGCAAGCATCCCGAGTGGAGCGCGAAGGCTGATGGCGTCCATCACCTGTCCCTACTGCTTCGCGCGGGTGGCCCGGGAGCGCATCGCGTTCCGGTGTGCGGGCAGTCCCGGACGGGGTCCGGGCTGCGCGCCCCGGCTCGACGAGAGGCTGGCCGCCTACACCGGGTCCACGGCGACCGCGTCGCTGCCGCCGGTGTTCGCCCCACCGGAGCCGGCCCGCCTGCGGATCGGCCGGGCGCCGGCCCGTCGCGCCGCCTGTCCCGAATGCGGCCAGACGACGGCCCGGCGCGCGTGCCCCGAGTGCCACAACCCGCTGCCCGCGGCGTACTGCGAGACGCCCGGCAAGATCGTGGCGCTGGTGGGGGCGAAGAACTCCGGCAAGAGCACCTATATCGCGGTGCTCCTGCACGAGCTGTCCCACCGGATCGGCGCGGACCTCGGCACCTCCCTCGTCGCCTGCGACGACCGGACGATCGAGCGCTACAAGCGCGACTTCCACCGCCCGCTGTTCGGGGAGCGGCGTCTGCTGCCCGCGACCGCCAGCGCGGTGACGGCGCCGCGCGATCCGCTGGTGTACCTCCTGACCCGCACCCGCCGCCGGCGCCTGCGGCAGCGCGACATGTCCCTGACGCTCGTGCTGTTCGACACGGCGGGCGAGGACCTGCGCAGCCGTGACGTCACCGACCTGCACCTGCGGTACCTCGCCGCGGCGGACGCCATCATCTTCCTCGTCGACCCGCTCGAGCTGAAGACCGGGGAGGGCGACCCGGACGGCGATCCCGTCAACGTCATCGCCCGGGTCACCGAGCTGCTGCGCGCCGGGCGCGACGTTCCGCACGGCAGGCGGCTGCCGGTGCCCGCCGCCGTGGCCCTCACCAAGATCGACGCACTGCCGCTGGACGGGGCGCTGCATCGGCAGCGCGACCGGTCCGACGTGCTCGACCTGGACGATCAGGAGGCCGTTCACGAGCAGGTCCGCGCGCTGCTGCACGACTGGCAGGCCGGCGAACTGGACCGCTACCTCGGTCACGAATACGCCGAATACGGCCTGTTCGGCGTGTCCGCGCTCGGCGGCGTGCCACGCGACGGAGCCGTCGGTACGGGCGGCATCCGGCCGTACCGCGTCGAGGACCCGCTGCTGTGGCTGTTGCACCGGTTCGGAATGCTCGACGGGGCGCGCGGATGATCTGGCGGCTGACCTACACGTCGGCCGCCCGGGGCCCGACCGGCCGGTCCGGGTTCCAGTTCGTCGCGATGAGTCCGGGCACGCCGCCGGACGTCACCCGCGCGGTCACGCCGTACATGACGTACCGTCCCCCGCCGGGGGCCCCGTCCGCTCCCGGCCCCGATGCTCTGGCGGGCTTTCCGATCGCGCTCGCCTACGGGCGGGAGGGCCCGTACGCCGTGCTGGCCCGCTGCCGCTACACCGGCCGCGACTACTCCGGCCGGTACGGCAACTTCCTCGGGCAGGCCGTCGTGGCGACGCCGGAGGAGATGGCAGGCCTGCGGCCGATCGAGTTCTGGGACTCGCCGCTATGGAACTCCCCGTCGTGGGACTCGCCTCTAGGGGACCCCCCTCTAGGGGATTCCCGTCTGGGTGATTCCCCTCCGGCGGACTCCGGTCTGGGGGATTCCCGTCTGGGGGGCTCGCCTCTGGGGGACTCCCGTCTGGGGGATTCGGTTCTGGGGGACTCGTCCATGGGGGGTTCTCGTCCGGGGGACTCCCCTCTGTTGAACGCCCCGTCCGGTGGTCCGTCTCCGGATGAGTCGGGAGGGGGCGGAGCGCGGTCCTGGGATCCGTCGGACGGGCTGCCACCCGGTGCGGCGTTCGACCCCGAGACGCTGGTCGGGTGGCTGGGCGGCGAACGCGCCCACGACCGCCTCGCCGCCGTCCTCGACGCCGTGACGACCGTGCTGGTCGCGGGGCATGGACGGGTGGTCCTCGTCGCCGAGGACGCCGAGTTGATCGCCCGGTGGATCGCGGTGATGTCGTACTCGCTGCCCGCCGATCTGGCGGCCGACCTGTCCTTCATCACCTACACCGCCGATCCGGAGGCCGCGCCGTACGTCGTCGTCGGCACCGTCCCGGCCGCCTGCCCGGAGCGCGGCTTCCGCCTCGACGACCCCTTCGTACGCCCCGGCACGGCGCCGAGCCGGTTCGCGCAGGTGATCGCGGACTGCTGGAGGACCGGTGACCTGGCCGGCATCGACGCCGTCGGTGAACTCATCGGTGAGGCGATCCGTCCGGACCCGGCCTTCCCGAGGGATGGTGCGGCGGCCGGGGTCACCGGCGGCGCAACCGAGGGAGACCGCTCCGGCGATTCGGGACCGGTGTCTCCGCCGGACGGCTCGGCAGCGGGAACTCATGACGGCGCGCGCCAGGTCTCCCCGGCCGACGGTGCGGCAACGACGACCCCTGACGGCTCCGGCGAGGTCGCCGAAGCCCATGGCATGGCAAGACCGACCCCTGGCGGCTCGCGCCCGGTCCCTCCCTTCGGTGCGGGGCGGGCGGTTCCCGACCACTCGGGACCGGTCCCGCCCTTCGACGACGCGGCGCGGACACCCCCTGGCGGCTCGCGCCCAGCCCCTCCCTTCGGTGCGGGGCGGGCGGTTCCCGACCGCTCGGGACGGGTTCCCCCGTTCGACGACGCGGTGACGGGGACTTCCGACCGGGCAGGTGGGGTCACTCGACTGGACGGTGCGGCGGCGCTGTTGGCGTTGTGCCGGGGGGACGCGTCCGTGTCGGCCGCGGAGCAGCAGGTGGCCGCGCGGCTCGTCCGCGATCAGGGCGTGCCGGGCTGGGCGCGGTCGGCCGTGCCGCCGGTGCTGCCCGCGCTCGGCTTCGACCTGGCGGCGGCCCTCGCGGACGCCGTGCCGGAGGCCGCGGAGCACTGCGTGCGGCTGGCACTGGCCGACCCGGGTGCGCGGCGGCGGCTGCCCGCGGTGCGGCTGCGCGGTGGCCTGCCGGAGGAGTTCAGGGCGGCGATCGCCGAGGCGCCCGACCTGGAGACGCTCGCCGAGGTCGTCGGTCTGGCGGACCGGGTCGGGGGCGCGCTCGACGCCGACCGCGTGGTCGCGGCGGCGGCCGCCTGTGCGCGCCGGGGGGCCGGTGAGCCGCCCGCCGCGGTTCAGGCGACCCCTGGTGCCTGGCGCGAGGCGATGGTCGCCGGAGTCGTGTCCGGGGTGGAGTCCGCTCCCGCGGCGGTGCGGCGGGCGATGCTGACGCCGGAGGCGTGTGCCGCCCTGGGCGATCGGGACTGGACCCGCGCTCCGCGCACCGGCGGGCTCGTCCTCTCCGTGCGCGCGGACCGCCTGACGGCCACCGCGGAGCTGATCGCGCTCGACGCCCACGGCCTGCCGGACCTCGATGAACTGCTCGGCGTCCTGTGGAGCGAGCCGCCGACCGTACCCGAGTGCCGGTGGCTGGCCGAGCGGCTCGCGCCGGTGCTGCCGCGGTTCGCCGTCCTGCGCGACCTGCCGCGCAGGGTGTTCGACGCCGTACCGCTCGAGGCCGGGGAGACGCTGCGGCTCGCGCGGCTGATCGATGAGCGGCTGCCCGACCTGGCCGACGCCGCGCGGACCGTCCTGGCCTACGGCGGCGCGTTGCGGGCCGGGCCGGAGGAGGACCTCGCCCGATTCCTGGCCGTCCTGCGGCCCGGCGAGCCGCTGGCCGAGCGTGCGCTGGCCGGTGTCGCGCGGGTCCTCGCCGGTCGCTCGCCCCTGGCGCGGACGCGGGTGCTCGCCGCGGCGCCGGGTGCCGTACGCGACGCCCTGATCCGGCACTGGCTCGCCGCCGGCCCGGACCGGCGCGCCCGCGCGGATCTGGCGGAGATCGGCGTACGCCTCGCGGACGCGAACGTCACCGCCGCGCCGCTGGAGGAGTGGGCGGACGGGCTCGGGCGGTTCGCCCGGCGGCAGATCGAGTCGGCGCTCGCCGACCGCGACCCCTGGCTGGCCGCGGCGTGGCAGGGGTCGCGGCGGCGGGGAGCGTGAGGTCATGCCCGTCGTCTACGCCGTGGCGTTCCTGCTGTGGGTGGGCCTGGTCTGGGCCGAGTTCGTGTTCGTCGTGCCGTTCGCGATCCCCGCGGCGCTGGTCGCGGCGGCGTGCGCCGGGGTCGGCCGGTTCTTCCTCGTCGCGTGGCGGGCCCTGACGGCGACCACGGTCGACGGGCCCTCTCCGGTCCCCCGTCCGGCCGCCGGGTCCCGGGACCCGGCGTACCCGCAGTACCTTCTCGGTCAGGTGTGGCGCGACGCCTGGGCGGTGACGCTCGGCACGGTTCCGTGGTGCCTCGAGCGGGCGCGCTGGGGCGTGACCACGCTGACCGCGCGGATGCTCGCCCTTCCCCAAGGGCTCGCGCTGTTCCCCCTCTGGCTGGCGCTGTGCGCGGGCGTCCTGGTGGCGGCCCTGCCGCTCGCGGTCGCCGGCCTGGTGTTCGCCGCGGTGACCGTCCTGGTGGCGGGCGTCGGCCTGGTGGGCTGGTCGGTCTGCGTCGTCGTGCTCGGCGCGGTCGAACGCCTCTGGGCGGCCTACCGCCGGATTCTGCTGGCCTGCCCTCATCCGGGCTGCTATCAGCGGCTGGCGCTGCCCGCGTACGCCTGCCCGCGCTGCGACGCACGGCACTTCCGGCTCATCCCGAACCGCTTGGGCGCCCTGCACCACGTGTGCCGCTGCGGCGCCCGGCTGCCCACGATGATCCTCCTCGGCCGGTTCCGGCTCAGCGCGTACTGCCCGCACTGTGAGCGGCGGCTGCCAGGCCGGATCGGACGGGCCCGCGTCGAGCCGCTGCCGTTCGTCGGCGGGCCGGCCGCGGGCAAGACCACGCTGATGTTCCTGGCCGTGCGCGCGCTGCGCGCCGGCGCCGCCGAAGCCGGCGGGCGGGCGGAGTTCGCCGAGGCCCGCGACGCCCGCGTCTACGCCGACGCCCTGACCGAACTCGACGGCGGCGGGCGACCCGCCAAGACCGGGCCCGAGCTGCCCGCGGCGACCATGCTGGACCTGGCGCTGCCGGCCGGGCACCGGATCCTCTACCTGTTCGACCCGGCCGGTGAGCTGCACACCGGCGCGACGCGGGTCGAACGGCTGCGCTACCTCGACCACGGCGAGGCGCTGCTGTTCGTCATCGACCCGTTCGCCCTGCCCGAGCTGCGCCCGGCGCTGTCCCGGGAGGAACGGCTGCTCGTGGAGGCGGCGACCGCGACCTCCGAGGAGGACCCCGCCGACACGCTGCAACGTCTGCTGACCGACCTGCGCTCCCGCGACGACCAGGGCCGGCAGCGCCGCATCGCCGTGGTCGTCACCAAGGCCGACGTCCTGCGCAGGACGTCGGTCGGGCAGGGCGTCGACGAGAACGTACGCGGCTGGCTGGAGGGTGTCGGACTGGGCAACACGATCCGCACGCTCGAACGCACGGCGGGCGAGGTCCGGTACCTCGCCTCCGGTCTCGACACCCCGCCGGCCGCGCTGGCCGACCTGTTCGGCTGGGCGGCCGGGCTCCCGATCGGCGGGCAGCGCCGGGAGCCGACAGGCGCGGAACGCCCTGGTTCGACCTCCCCGGCCACGGACCTCGCGTACGAGCATCTCGTCTGGGGGGCTCCCACGGGCCCGGAGGAGGCCGCCGGCCGCGCCGCCCGGCCCGCCGAGGATCCACCCGCCGGTGACCGCCCCGCCGACGCCCGGCCTGCCGAGGATCCGCCTGCAGAAGATCCGCCTGCCGACGCCCGGTCTGCACGCGACCGGTCTGCGAACGCCCGGCCTGCCGAGAATCCGCTCACAGACGACGCGCCCACAGACGCTCGGCCCGCCGACGCTCGGCCCGCCGTAGACCGGCCTGCCGCAGGCCGGACCGCCACAGGCCGGACCGCCGACGCTGCGGGCCGCGCCGCGACGGAGCGTTCGGTCGCTGCCGACCAGGGTGATCCCTGGCGCGCCGCCGGACGGCCCGGACGGCTCATCCCTCTCGGGTATCAGCTCGGCCGCGGCGCCCTGCTCACCGCGCTGCTGGTGCTGGGCCCGGCGGCACTGCTCCTGCTGGGGCTGGCCGGATACGCCCGGTTCCACTGACCTCGCCACCGGGCTCTGTCCCCTCGTCGAAAAGATCGCCCGTAACCACCTCCGGCGCGCCGGACCTAAGAGATCGATGGCAACGGCGAATGTGAGGCGGAGATCTCATAGATGAGCGATGAAGACGAGGCGGATCGGTTCACGGCGGTGTTCCGGCGATATCACGCCCGGATCCTGGCGTACGCCCTGCGCCGGACCGACGAGGGCCACGCGGAGGACGTCGTCGCGGAGACGTTCACCGCCGCGTGGCGGCATATCGGGCGGCTGCCGGACGATCCGCTGCCCTGGCTGTACCGGACGGCCCACAACTGCCTGGCCAACCAGCGGCGGTCGGTCAGGCGGCAGCTACGCCTCGCCGGCCGCGTCGCGGGTCATCTCACCGCCGGCGACACGGAGGTCCCGGACCACGCCACCGGCGTCGTCGAGGATGTGCACCTGCGCGCCGCGCTCTCCGAGCTGGCGCCGAGGGACCGGGAGACGTTGCTGCTGCTGAGCTGGGAGGGCCTCGACAACCGTACCGCCGCCTATGTGACCGGCTGCTCGGTGACGGCGTTCAAGGTCCGGGCCCACCGCGCCCGCAAGCGGCTGGCCGCCCTGCTCGACGCCGCGCCGGTGAGGAGCGCCGCTGCTCCGGCCGCCGTACGGACCCAGCGTTCGGAGGAATCTCGATGAAGGACCTGCACGACCGGCTGACGGCGGCCAACCCGATTCTGGAGAACGACCTCGGTGACACGGCCGCGTCACCGCGGGCCGAAACCCTGCTGCTGCGCATCCTCGCCGAGCCCCCGGAGCCCCGATCGCGCGTCCGGTCGCCGCAGGCCCGTACGAGCCGGTGGGCGATCCCGGCGGTAGCCCTCGCGGTGGTCGCGGTGGTGCTGTGGGACACCCTGGTCCCCGACTCCATTCCCAGGCAGCGGTACGTCACGTCCGGACCGGCGTATGCCGTGCTGATGGCGGCCGCCCAGGAGTCGGAGGCGACGAACACCGGACGGTTCTGGCACACACAGGGAGAGATCGGGCAGACCCTGTACCGCGACCATCGCGGTCACCGGTACATGCTGTTCGCCAGCTATCCCACAGAGAGCTGGTATCCGACGGACCGGCGAGACGGTGAAGGCGTCGTCTCTTATGACACGGGCCGGACCAGGCTCCGGCCGGTCTCCGCCGCCGACGCGGCCGCGTACCGGGCGGACGGATCTCCCCAGCCCAATGAGAACTCCGACCCGGACTTCGGCATTCAGATCCCCGACATGCCGGACGGGCCGGAACTCGCGGGAAACACGATCTACGAGGGTGATCCCGCACGGCTGCCCACCGACCCGGCCCGCCTGCGCATGGCGATGCTGACGTGGATGCGCGACCACGACGCCATGCCGGCGCACCCGGACGTGTGGCTGTTCCGCGAGGGCGCCAAGCTGCTGAACGCCGACAGCCGGCCGCTCACGCCACCGGTACGAGCGGCGGTCTACCGGATGCTCGCCGGTCTGCCGGGGGTGCGCAGCCTCGGCCGGGTGCGCGACCCGCTGGGCCGGCCCGCGCTCGGCGTCGCGATGACCGAGCACACCTCCGCACTCGGCACCCTGGAGTGGCAGCTCCTCATCCACCCGTCGAGCGACTTCCTCATGGCGACCCGCGTCGTGGTGATCCGCCACGGTGCCATGAACCCGAAGGCTGCCCCGGGGACCATCCAGTACCTCGACCTGAGGCGGACCGCCGGCTGGACCGACACGCCCCCCGAGCATCCGCTGCCGGGCGCGACACGGCACTGAGGGGGTGTGAGCGGCGGGGCTCGGGTAACACCGGGCCCCTGCCAGATGAGCCCTTGGTGTACGGCTCGCTTCTCACCCGGCGGCTTGCACCGTCGGGTGTCCGCCCTGGCGCGCGGCCGCCAAGAGCCGTTCCGCGGCGGCCCGTGCGTCGGCGCCGGCGTCCGTCGTACCGTCGATCGAGACGACCACGCTCGCTCCCTCGATGAGCAGCAGCAGCTGCCTCGCCAGCCGCGGCGCGTCGGCGAGTCCGGCCTCCTGGATCCGGCCTTCGAGCAGGTGCCGGTACCGCGCCAGGTGCCGGCGGGCGATGGCGGCGATGGCGGGATCGGCGCGGGTGTCGGTGACCGTGTTCACGACCGTGCAGCCCTGGTAACCGGGTTGGGCGAACCAGTCGATCAGCAGGTCGAACACCGAGAGGACGCGCTCCGGCCCCGCCGGGGCGTCGGCGGTCTTGCGGACGAGCCAATCGTGGATCCGGTCGCTGTGCTCGGTGAGCATCGCGGCGACGAGCTGCTCTTTGGACGGGAAGTAGCGATAGAGGCTGAGCTTGGACGCCTTCGCCTCGGCGACGATCTCGTTGACGCCCACCGCGTGAACGCCCCGGTCATAGAAGAGCCGTGCCGCCGTGTCGAGGATCTTGGCGCGTGTCGCCTGCTGCGAAGGGCTGAGCGCGTCGGTCATCACGTTCCCGAGCGTAGCCGCCCCCGCGACTGAAGAGTACCGACTTGTACTGTCACAGTACCGATCGGTACTGTCGCGACCATGACGAATGGCGATCGAGTGCCCGTCGCGCGACTCTGGCTCGCCGTCCTCTGCGGCTACCTCGCGCTCGGCGCCACCCTCCAAGAATTGCCGGTCTATGTGTCCGTTCACTTCCACCAGCGTCCGTTCACCGTAGGAATCGTCGTGGGACTCGCCTTCGCCGGAACGGCCGCCGTCCGGCCGCTCGCGGGGCGCGCTGGTGACGCCGGCTGGTCCCGCCCGGTCGCGATGGCGGGCGGTGCGCTGACGGCGGTGGCCGGAGCGGGACACCTGCTCGCGCCCAACGTCGGGACGCTGCTCCTCGCGCGCCTGGTGATGGGCGCCGGGGAGGCGGCACTGTTCTCCGGTTGTCTGCCTTGGGTGCTGACCGGGGTTGACGCCTCACGCCGTGGGCGGATCTCTGGCTGGTTCGGTCTGTCCATGTGGGCGGGCCTGTCGGCCGGTCCCCCGCTGGCCGTCGCCGCGGCGTCGGTCCACGGGACGACCGCCGTGTGGTCGGCCGTGGTGGCATTGCCGATCGTCTCAACCGTCCTGGTGGCCTCGACCCGCCGCCCGCCCGGGCCAAGAGCGCCCCTCTCCATCCGCGGGCGGCGCGATCTGATACCGGCCGGCGTCGGCAGACCGGGCATGATGCTCGGGCTCGCCGCGTACGGATACGGCACTCTCACGGCGCTGCTCGTGCTGTTCCTGGCGACTCCCGGCATCGGTGGCAAGGAAGCCGGTCTGGCGGTCTTCTCCGTCTCGTTCCTTCTCACGCGCGCGGCCGGAAGCCCGCTGATCGACCGGTACGGGGGGCGGGCCGCCGCACGCTGCGTGCTGCTCATCGAGGCCGTCGGGCTGGTCCTGCTCGCCAACGCCGCATCGGAGATCGTCGCGCTGCTCGCCGTGGCCGTCACCGGCGTCGGCCTCGGGCTGATCTATCCTGCGACGACGAAGCTGACGCTGCATCGCACCGGAGTGCTGACCCCCGGGGCGGCGGTCGGGGCGATGACCTCGTTCTGGGACCTCGGCATCCTGACCGCCGGACCCGCCGGTGGACTCATCGCGGGGCAGGTGGGTTTCCGCGCCGCCTTCGCCGTCGGAGCCGGCGCGGCCGCACTCGCCTTCGCTCTCACCGCGACGGGAACGACGCCGCACTCGTCCCGAGAAGCGTCTCCGGCCAGGACCTCGACCTGAAGCGGACCGCCGACTGGACCGATACGCCGCGCTGCCGGGCGCGACACGGCACAGAGGGAGGTGTGGGTGGGGTAACGCTGGAGGTTTGACTTCATCCCTCTCCCGGAGGAGGGGGATTCCCGTCGGCCCTGCGGCCGATCCGGCTTAGGCCGGGCGCCTCGCAGCGCGGGGTTTCTGTTTCAGCGCCGACTGCGGAAGGGAGAGCCCTTGCCGTCTGACACCAGCTCCACAGACATCACCAGGGGGTTCCCCGGCTACGGCTCGACCAGCCGCAAGGATGTTCTTGGCCGCGTTGATGTCCCGGTCGTGCCGGGTACGGCAGGTAGGGCACGTCCAGTGCCGGGTGGAAAGGCTCAGCTCGGCCAGCAGATGCCCGCAAGCCGAGCAGGTCTTGGAGGAGGGGTACCAGCGATCGATCACCACGACGGTGCGCCCGGCCCATTCGGCCTTGTACTCCAACTGCCGCCGGAACTCCCCCCACCCCGCATCGGAGATCACCCGTGCCAGCCTGCGGTTCTTCACCATGTTCTTGACCGCGAGGTCTTCGATCACGATGGTGTCGGCCCTGCGGACCAGGTTGGTGCTGGTGCGGTGCAGGAAGTCGGCGCGGGCGTTGCGGACCTTGCGGTGGGCGCGGGCGACCTTGGCCTTGGCCTTGCGCCGGTTCATACTCCCACGCTGGCAGCGCGCCATACGCCGCTGGTAGCGGGCGAGATTGCGGGCCTTGCGCTCCAGATGCCGGGGGTTGGCGATCCGATCCCCGTCGCTGGTCACCGCGAAGTCCTTCACGCCCAGATCGACGCCGATCTCGTGCCCGGCCTCGTCCGTGGGCCCGGGCGGTTCGGTGTCGATGGCGAACGTCACGTACCAGCGGCCGTCCGGATCCCGGGAGATCACGACCATGGTGGGGTTGAGCGTGGACACCTCGACGCCCTCAAAAGACCACACGAACCTCAGCGGCGTGGCGATCTTGGCCATGTACAGCTCGCCGTCCTTCATGCGGAACGCCGAGCGGGTGTAGTGCGCGGACTGGCGGGAGTTCCGGTTCTTAAACCGCGGGTAGTTCGCGCGTCCGGCGAAGAAGTTCGCGAACGCCGCATGCTGATGCCGCAGCGTCTGCTGCAGCGGAACCGAGGACACCTCGGACAAGAACGCCAGGTCCTCGGTCTTCTTCCACTCGGTCAGCGCCGCGTCGGTCTGCTTGTAGGAGGTTTTTTCGCCCCGCTCGTGATACGCCGCGTGGCGCTCGGCCAGGGTCTTGTTCCACACCAGGCGCACACACCCGAACGTGCGGCTGAACACCGCCGCTTGTTCGGGGTCCGGGTAGGCCCGGCACTTGTACGCCGTCCGCATGCACGCAACCTTACACACGATGTACGAGCGCGTAAGGCAGTTCGTTGAATTCCGGTGGACTCTGTTCTTGGACCTCCCGGCTACGCCGGGCCGTTCCTGGCGGAGTCCGAGTTCCTCCCCGGCCTGAAGGCCGGGGCATCCTTCGGAGGACTAGGTGAAAGCGATAACGATGCAGCGATACGGCGGGCCCGAGGTGCTCGAACTCACCGACGTGCCCGAGCCCAAGGTCGGTCCGGACTCCGTGCTCGTACGTGCGAAGGCGGCCGGGGTGAACCCGGTGGACTGGAAGATCCGGGAGGGGTACCTCGACGGCCTGTTCCCCACCCACTTCCCGGTCGTCCTCGGATGGGACCTGGCGGGGATGGTCGAGCGGGTCGGGCCGGCCGTCAGCGAGTTCTCCCCTGGCGACGAGGTCATCGGCTACGTCCGCGAGGACCACGTCGAGCGCGGGACGTACGCCGAGCTGGTCTCGGCGCCGGTGCGCGCGCTGGGCCGGAAGCCGAGGAGCCTGTCGTGGGCGGAGGCGGCCGGGCTGCCGCTCGCCGGGCTCACCGCCTACCAGGCGCTCACGAAGGCCCTGACGATCACGCCGGAGGACACGGTGCTCGTTCACGCCGCGTCCGGTGGCGTCGGAACGTTCGCCGTGCAGATCGCCCGGGCCAAGGGCGCCCGCGTCATCGGCACGGCGAGCCCGCACAACCATGACCATCTGCGCGAGCTCGGGGCCGAGCCGGTCGCGTACGGACCGGGCCTGGCCGGCGAGGTGCGCCGCCTCGCGCCGGGCGGAGTGAGCGCCGCCCTCGACCTGGTCGGCGGGGAGGCGATCGACGTCACCCCCGAGCTGCTGACCGACAAGGGACGCTGGGCGTCGATCATCGACCCGTCCGTCATCGACCGTGGCGGTCGATATGTCTTCGTCCGGCCGGACCCCACAGATCTCGCCGCGCTCGCGGGCCTGGTCGACGACGGACGGCTGACCGTCACCGTCGCGAAGACGTTCCCGCTCACCGATGCGGCCGAGGCCCAGCGCCTGAGCGCCGAGGGCCACACCCGAGGCAAGATCGTGCTGGAGATCGAGTGAACCGTCGTCACCGGGAAGATCGTCACCACCTGAGGGTGTTGTGAGGCGCATGAGAATCGTCATCGCGGGAGGGCACGGGAAGATCGCCCTCCACCTCGAAAGGCTGCTCGCGGCGCGCGGCGACGGTGTTGTCGGGCTGATCCGCAACCCGGACCACGCCGCCGACATCACGACCACCGGAGCGGCCCCCGTCGTCTGTGACCTGGAGTCCGCGAGCCTGGAGGACGTCGCGGTCCACCTGGACCAGGCCGACGCGGTGGTGTTCGCGGCGGGGGCCGGGCCCGGCAGCGGCTCCGCCCGCAAGGACACCGTCGACCGCGCCGCGTCGGTGCTGATGGCCGACGCGGCCGAGCGGGCCGGGGTCCGGAGGTTCGTGCAGGTCTCCTCCATGGGCGCCGGCAAGCCCCCGGAGCCGGGCCGTGACGACGTGTGGGCCGCCTACATCAACGCCAAGACGGCCGCCGAAGAGGACCTGCGCGAGCGTGACCTGGACTGGACGATCCTGCGCCCCGGCCGGCTGACCGACGACCCGGCCGCCGGTCGCGTGCTGCTGGCGGAGTCCGTGCCGCGCGGCGCGGTGACCCGCGCCGACGTGGCGGCGGTGATCGCAGCGCTGCTCGACACCCCCGGCACGACCGGACGGACGCTCGAGCTCGTCGGCGGCGACACACCGATCGAGGACGCCGTCCGCGCCCACGCCCGGCCCTGACCGAGAAGGCGCCGAGTCAGGCCCCGGGGAGAGCCCGCCCGGTCAGGCTTTCCCGCACCCGGCCAGGCCCTCAGACGGCCGGTCAGGCCTCAGGCGACGCCGGGCGGTCCCTGAGGATGCGCCCACTCGGCGCCCCGGTCACTCGAAGGCGGGCCGCGGTGCCGGGCTGACCGGATAGCGCCGGTCCGCCCGGCGTCCGTGAGCCGTGGGTGTCCGGACGGCTCGATCAGCGGAGGGTGGTGCCGTCGGGGGCGGCCAGCAACGCCAGTTCGTCCCGGGTGGGCAGGCCCTCCCAGTCGCCGGCGGCGGCCACGGCGAACGCCCCCACGGTGACGGCACGATCGAGTCGATCCTCGATCGGCAGGCCGTCGAGGGTGCCGGACAGGTACCCGGCCGTGAAGGCGTCACCAGCGCCGACCGTGCCGGTCACCGGGACGGCGCGCGCGGGCAGCCGTACGGAGCCCGCGGCCGACCAGGCCCGCGCGCCCGCGCCACCGTGCTTGACGACGACCTCGTCGATCCCGAGGTCAAGGAGCTGGCCGACCGCGCGCTCCTCGTCCGTCTCCCCGCCCGCCACCAAGGGGAGCTCGTCGTCGGAGGCGATGAGGATGTCGACGTACGGCAGGAGCTCGCCGAGCACCCGGGCGGCGAGGTCGGGTGCCCACAGGCGGGAGCGGTAGTTCACGTCGAGGCACACCCGGGTGCCGGCCTCGCGGGCGCGGCGCACGGCGCGTTCGACGGTGGCCCGGGGGTCCGGGCCGAGGGCGGGCGTGATGCCGGTGACGTGGAGGACGCGGGCCGGCTCGCCGGTCATGAGCGCCGCCTCGGCGTCGTCGACCCGCAGCGCAGATCCGGCCGAGCCCGTACGGTAGTAGTGCACGCGGGTGACGTTCGCCACCCGGTGCTCCTGAAGCAGCAGGCCGGTCGGCGCCATGGGATCGGACCGGACCGTCGTCACGTCGACGCTCTCGGCCCGGAGCGTGCGCAGGACCAGCTCGCCGAGCTCGTCGGCGCCCACGACACCGGCCCAGCGGACACGGTGCCCCAGGCGCGCCAGGCCGATCGCGACATTCGTCTCCGCGCCGGCCATCGAAAGGGTGAGCGGACCGCCCAGCCGAAGCGGGCCGTCGCCACGCAGGGCGGCCATCGTCTCGCCGATCGTGACGACCTCGATCCTCCGGCCGTCGCCCATCCGGGTGCCTCCCCTGTCCTCGTCACCGCCGGTCCCCCGGCGGCGGCCGCTCACAGACCGTCGTCGCGTCACGCCGGCACCCCTCCCCTGCATTCACCGCCGCCGATCGCCGGGCCATCGCCCCCGACCAGAGACCCTCGCCGCATCACACCGGCACCCCTCCCCTGCATTCACCGCCGCCGATCGCCGGGCCATCGCCCCCGACCAGAGACCCTCGCCGCATCACACCGGCACCCCTCCCCTGCATTCACCGCCGCCGGTCACCGGGCCATCGCCCCCGACCAGAGACCCTCGCCGCATCACACCGGCACCCCTCCCCTGCATTCACCGCCGCCGGTCACCGGGCCATCGCCCCCGACCAGAGACCCTCGCCGCATCACACCGACACCCCTGCCCTGCACTCGCCACGGTCGATCGGCGACCGCGGCCTTCGGGCGCGGACCGTCGTCGTGTCGATCCGTTGTCCCTTCCCACATGACGCGTCACGTCACGTGGTCCAGGCTGCGACGGCATCGCGGAAGCGGCGGGCGCGTTCGCGCAGGGCGGCGAGGTCGCCGCCGTGCGGCGCGTCACCGGCGAGCGGGGAGGCGACACCGACCGCGACGGCGCCGGCCGCGAGGTACTCCTCCGCGCGCTCGGCGTCCACGCCCCCCACGGGGATGAGAGGGACGTCCGGAAACGGGTCCCGCAGCGCCCGGATGTAACCCGGTCCGTGCTGAGCGGCCGGAAAGATCTTCACCGCCGTGGCACCGAGCAGGTGCGCCTGCCACAGCTCTGTGGGTGTGAGCGCCCCGGTCAGGACCGGCATGCCCCGCTCGATCGCCCGGGTGACGCCCTCCCCCATCGCCGGGGTCACCGCGAACGACGCCCCTGCGCCGGCTGCGGCGTCGGCGTCCTCCGCGCGCAGCACGGTGCCCGCCCCGAGCCGGAACTCCGACCCCAGCTCCGCGCGGATCCGCGTGATCACGGCCAGGGCGTCCGCCCCGGTGAGCGACACCTCCAGCAGGTCGACACCCTCCTCGGCCAGGGCGACGGCGGCCCGTACGGACGCGTCCGGGTCGCGGCCTCGGATGATCCCGAGGATCCGCCGGGCGCGCAACGCCGCGAGCAGCTCCGTCCCGTCGAGTCTCGTCGGCTCGGTCATGTAGAGATCACCGTCCTCCTGTCGCTGCCGGGTCACC
This sequence comes from Actinoallomurus vinaceus, assembly GCF_039542055.1. Classification (NCBI taxonomy): domain Bacteria; kingdom Bacillati; phylum Actinomycetota; class Actinomycetes; order Streptosporangiales; family Thermomonosporaceae; genus Actinoallomurus; species Actinoallomurus vinaceus. The sequence continues at coordinate 38,851 of NZ_BAABHK010000005.1, read as the reverse complement.
GGCCCGTCGCACGTCCGCGATACCGGCTTCGGCTCTGCCCGTCGTCGCCGGGACCACCGCCCGGCCCCACCGCACGCCCGCGACACCGGTCACGGCCCAACCCGACGCCGGTCGCAGGTCGGGCGGGCGCCGTCGCGTCGATCGGTCCCCCATGGCGTTCCGTTCACCACTCGGCCAGGGATCCGTCGTCGTGGCGCCATACCGGGTTGCGCCAGGCGTGGGGTCGCCGGTCGGCCTCGCGTACCGCGGCCTCGTCCACGGAGACGCCGAGGCCGGGCAGGTCGCTCCGCGCGGCGTACCCGTCGGTGAACGTGAACAGCGTCCGATCGAGGACGTAGTCGAGCAGTTCGGCGTCCGTGTTGTAGTGGATGCCCGCGCTCTGTTCCTGGATCAGGAAGTTCGGCGTCGCGAACGCCACCTGCAGGCTGGCGGCCAGCGCGATCGGTCCCAGGGGGCAGTGCGGGGCGAGCTGCACGTCGAACGTCTCGGCCAGCACGGCGATGCGCCGGGTCTCGGAGATGCCACCGGCGTGGGAGAGGTCCGGCTGGGCGATCGACAGGCCCGCCTGGAAGGCGGGCAGGAAGTCGGTGCGGGAGTACAGCCGTTCGCCGAGCGCGAGCGGCACGGTGGTGCCGCTCGCCAGCTCACCGAGCCGGGAGAGGTACTCCGGGGCGACCGGCTCCTCCACGAACATGGGGTGCAGGGGCGCGACGGCGGCGATGATCCGCCGGGCGGCGGGCACCGTGGCGCGGCCGTGCGCGTCGAGGGCGAAGTCGCGCGAGGGGCCCAGCACGTCGCGGGCGATCTCAGCGCGTTCGACGATCCCGTGGATCTCCGCCGCGGTGGGTACGCGGGACAGGCGGCCGGAGACGTTCATCTTCACGGCGGTGAAGCCGGCCTCCACCTGCTCGGCCAGCGCGTCACGGAGCCGTGTGGGCTCGTCGCCGCCCACCCAGGCGTAGACGCGGACCCGGTCGCGGACCGGCCCGCCCAGCAGGGCGTGCACCGGCGCCCCGTAGTACCGGCCCGCGAGGTCCCACAGCGCCTGATCGAGTCCGGCGACCGCGCTCGACAGGACGGGGCCGCCACGGTAGAAGCCGCCCTTGGTCAGCACCTGCCAGTGGTCCTCGATCCGCAGTGGGTCCTGGCCGATGAGGTACTCGGCCAGGACGTCGACGGCGGTGCGCACCACCTCCGCGCGGCCCTCGACGACGGGTTCGCCCCAGCCGACGAGGCCGTCGTCGGTCTCGACACGGCAGAACATCCAGCGCGGCGGGACGAGGAACGTCTCGATCCTGGCGATCTTCATTCCTGTTCTCTGCCCCGATCTTCCCGTTCCGTACGCGGATTCGCGTGGTCTTCGCCACGGACCCGGTCTTCGCCACGGACCCGGTGTTCGCCGCGGACCCGGTCCAGGTCGCGCCAGGACTGCAGGAGGAGTGCGCGCATGGCCTCCTCGGCGGCGCCGGCGTCTCCGGCGCGGATGGCCTCCAGCACCGCGCGGTGGCTCGGCACCGCGTCGGCGGTGCCGGCCGCACTGTGCACGAGCGCGTCGCGGCTCGCCAGACCGGCGCCCATCATGACGTCCATCCGGATCAGCAGCTCGTTGCCGCTGGCCACGAGGAGCTCCCGGTGGAACTCCAGGTCGGCGGCGGTCGTGGCGTCGACGTTCCCGCGCGCCCGGTCCATCCGCTCCAGCGCCTTCTGCAAGGCCGCGAGCTGCGCGGCGTCGCGCCGCTGCGCCGCGAGCCCGGCGACGCTCGGCTCGATGATGCACCGGATCTCGTGGAGGTCACGGAGGAAGGCGTCGTCCGGCCCGGCGGCGAACTTCCACCGGATCACATCGCCGTCCAGGAGGTTCCAGTCCGCCCGGGGCCGGACGAACGTGCCGCGCTTGGGCCGTGCGGAGATCAGCCCCTTGGCCGCGAGGACCTTCAGCGCCTCGCGCAGCGCCGTGGAGCTCACCCCGAGCCTGTCCTGCAGCCCGGCGACGTCGATGCCGTCCTCCTCGGAGAACTCCCCGGTGAAGATCATGTTGGCGACGGCCTCGACGGTCTGCCCGTGCAGCCCGCGGCCGCTGTAGGACGCCACGACGTCAGCCCCCGTCCCGTTCGGCACGACGCGTCACGCCGAGACCCCTGCCATGTCCCGGCCACCGTCCACGGCACCGGACCCGCACGACACGACACGTCACGCCGAGACCCCGCTCAGGCCCCGGCCGCCCTCCACGGCTCCCGACCCGCGTGGCGCGGCGCGTCACGCCGAATCCCTTGTCACGCTCCAGCCGCCGTCCACCGTCAGGGCGGTGCCGGTGACGTAGGAGGCGTCCGGCGAGGCGAGGTACGCGATCGCCGCGGCCACCTCCTCCGGCTCGCCGAACCGCCGTAGCACGGTGGCCTGGACGCTCTTCGCCCGGTCCGCCTCGGTCACGCGGTCCCAGGCGGCGGTCATGATCGGCCCGGGGATGACGCAGTTGACGCGCGCCGCGGGGCCGTACTCCACCGCGAGCTGCCGGGTCAGCGCGACGAGGCCACCCTTGGCCGCCGCGTACGCAGGATGGCCGGGCAGCCCGACGAGGGCGTGCACCGACGAGGTGATCACCATGGCGCCGTGGCGTTCGGCGATGCCGGGCAGGAGCCGTCGCGCACCCAGGAACGCCGCCGTCAGGCACACGTCGATCTGGCGGCGCCAGGAGTCGGGCGACATGGCGTGCGCGGGCGCCACCTCGACGACGTACGCGTTGCTGACCAGGACGTCGACGGCGCCGAACGACTCTTCGGCCGTCCAGGCGGCGCGCTCCCAGGTCTCCTCCCGACTGACGTCGCCGGCCAGGAACACCGCCCGGCCGCCGGACTCCCGGACGCGGGCCGCGACGGCCTCGCCGTCGGGCGACAGATCGACGATCAGCACCGCCGCGCCCTCCGCCGCCAGGCGGAGGGCCGTCGCGGCGCCGATGCCGGACGCTCCTCCGGTCACCAGGCCGACCCGGCCGGCGTACCGCCCGGGCGTTGTCTCGCTCATGACCGTCGCCCTTCCCTCACCGGCCCACTCGTCCCCCGTGATTCAACAGGAAGACGAACCGCCGGCCGTCCGGCCCGGCACGTACCCGGGCCCTGACCCGATGGGCCGGGCCGGGAAGCGGCGAAGCGGGGCCGGAAGGACCGGGCGACCGCCGTACGGCCGCGGGCCGGTGCCGGGCGGACGCTGGGGCCTGCGCCGACGTCGTGGCCCGCCGCCGTCGGCGGTCCGGGGCGCGGGCCGCCGCGGCGGCGCCCCCGCTCCCGGGCGCCCGCGCGGAGGATGGATCGGTCCACGGGGCGCCACTGACCGATTCCGGCCATACGGACGAGACAAATAACCATATTTTATTATTAATACCACGCCTCAGAACGGCGTGAGCGTGACCGTCACCGAGGTGGGCGCGTTGTCCTGGATGTAGGAGGCGTGACCGGCCACGTCGTCGAAGGCGAAGCCGTACGCCGCGCCGTCCTGGGACGCCTCGTGCATCGCCCGCGCGTAGTGGTTGGTGACCTGCGTCCGGTAGAACCGGGCGGCGTCGGTGACCGGCTGGTTCGCGTCCGACAGCAGCGTCGACCGGTTGAACGCCGCGCCGAGGATCGCGGCGACCGGGCCGGTCACCCCGTCGTTGGGCGCCGCGAGCGCGCCGTCGCAGAAGAGGACGTCGCGGGTCGAGGGCCGGGCGATGGACGCGGGCGTCCGGCTCCCGCCGGTGAAGGTGAGGCGGTCCCCGGTGACCTTCCCGGTGAACGTGCCGGCGTCGGTCCGGACCGTCAGCGGCGTCCCCTGGTACCTGGTCCACACCTCGTTGATGTACGCGTCGTAGTAGTCCGCCGGGAACAGCCCGGCCTCGATGCCGTGACCGGGCGCGATGACGCGCAGCCGGTCCCCCGCGACCAGCCGGGCGAACTCCGGCTGCTTCGCCACCGCGGCGAAGATCTGGTCGCGGCCGCCGGCGACGAGGGTGCCGGTGGTCTGGGTGCGCGCCCCGGTGAGCCGGATGGCGAGCGGGACGCTGAACATGTCGACCATCGTGGTGTTGCAGAACATGCCGGCGTCGTTGTACGTGAACTCGATCCAGTCGTGCAGGATCCCGTAGTTCGGGTCGGTCTTCACCCAGCCCGCCGGGTACTGCAGGGCCGGTTTGCCGTTGCCGTCGGTGACGACCCGCAGCCGAAGGCGGTCGCCGAGCGAGAAGTAGACCCGGCCGGACATCTTCGGGAGGACGAGCGTCGTGTCTCCGGAGCCCTGCAGCGGGATCGCGTAGTCGGTCTGGCCGCCGGACCCGTTGTCCGACGCCGCGCACGGCACGAACCTGCCGTCCGCCGTCACGCGCCCCTGGGTCCCGGTCGCCGGGTCGACGCCGACGACGTACATGAAGATCGACCCGCCGGCGTACCGCCCCGTCCGGTTCACGACGGTCAGCGGCAGGCCGCCCGCCGTCGCCGAGGTCCGCCGGGCCCGGGTGGACGGGGCACACCCCGTGGCCAGCGCGAGGGCGCCGAGGGCGGCACCGGAGGTGAGGAACGACCTTCTGCCGATCATCCTGCTGTTCACGAATTCCCCTTCTTCGGAGGCGACCGCGTCAGGTGTCCAGCGAAGCGGTAAGGGAACCGCGGCGGCAGGCGCTTAAGGCCCGCTTCAGGATCGGTTAATGGTGCGATGAACGACCGCGCTCCGAGCGAGACGCGGATCGCCGTACGGCGACGATGAGCGGGACGTCCTCGCGGCCGCGCGTCACCGCGGATCCCGGTGGTCTCCCGCCGAGGGCGCACGCCGAGCCCTTGATCGCCTCGACGGCGCTGTATAGCGTCCCGGTCGGATCATGCTCCTTCCCCGCCAGACCCAAGGAGAGATGTGACAACCCTGCGGACCCTGTCCCTGTCCGTCCTGGCCGCGGTCACCGCCGTGGTCACGATGGCCGGCCCCGCCCTCGCCTGCCCGCCCGGCGACGACGACGAGACCCAGACGACCAAGCCCGCCGTCCAGCAGGACGTGATCGCGCACCAGATCCACGCCGCCCCGCTGCCGCCCTCCAGCGCCGTGAAGGGCGTACGCCTCGCGGCCAACCTCGCCGACGCCAAGGGCGCGATCTCCCTCGGCTTCCTGACGTACGGGCACCGGAAGGTGATGTACGTCTCCGGGGAGTTCGGCCTGAAGACCTATGACGTCACCGAACCGGCCGCGCCGAAGGCGCTGGGGTCGCTGTCCATGCCCGGCATGTGGGAGACCGAGGACACCGAGGCCGACCCGCACCGAAAGCTGATCTTCATGGCGCGCGACCCGCGCGCCTTCGGCGGCAACACGCACACCGGCGAGTCCGGCGTCTACGTCGTGAGCCTGGCCGACCCCGCCAAGCCGGTACAGCTCGCGTACGAGAAGATCCCCGCCGGGCACACGACGAGCTGCGTCGACGACTGCCGGTACCTCTGGACGGGCGGCCCGGCCAAGGCCGACTGGATGCCCGCCGACTGGGGCGGCCGCCCGGTCTGGGTCACCGACGTACGGGACCCGCGGCACCCGCACACGTTCCCCCAGCCGATCGAACTGGGCCGCAACGACGGCACGACCGACTACGTCCACGACATCCAGGTGGACGCGGCCGGCGTGACGTGGGCGTCCGGACGCGGCGGCGTGCGCGGCTACTGGACCGAGGGACGGCACTGGGACCCCGTCCAGCGCACCGTGCGCGTGGCCCGCGCCTGGGACCCGGTGCCGTACGCGGGCGGCGGCGTCAGCGAGGCCGCGGCGCCGTCCAGGTTCATGCACAACTCGTTCCGGCCCGTCGGCGCGACCGCCCACGAGGCACCGGGCGGCGGCGACCTCGTCTACGCCACCGAAGAGGCGTTCAACCCCGGCTGCGCCGACGACGGCCGGCTGGTGATCGCCTCGCTCGGCGGCTCGTACGGGGGTGAGGGCTGGCGGTCGACTCCGGACAAGCCCTTCCGTCTGCGTACGGTCGGCACCTGGAGCGTGGCGGGCCAGGAGGGCAGCCGGACGGACACCGACGACTGCTCGGCCCACTACTTCTCCGTGCACCACGACGTCCTCGTGCAGTCCTTCTACACGCAGGGCACCCGCTTCCTCGACGTGCGGGACCCGGCGCACCCGAAGCAGGTGGCCTACTACCGGCCCGCGGACGCCATGTCGTGGGCGCCGTACTGGCATGACGGATACGTCTACGTCGCGGACAACACGCGGGGGATCGACATCCTGCGACCCGACTTCCACTGAGGAAGCGTCGGCCTGAGTGCCGTGTTCGTCACTTTTTCGGAGTGGCGAGCACGGCACTCGCCTTTTCCGCGGTGCCGCCGTTCGACGGCCCCGGATGGCTGCGCCGCACGTGAGAGCACCTTTTCGGGCGTTGCCCGGTCGGCGGGCATCGCCCGCGGCTACGCTCGGTGAGCAGGTGATGCCAGACTTTCGTTTCCGAACGCGTTGCCGTTGTTGCGGAAGTTCGGCTAGATTTCGCCGAGATCGGGCTGTGACCAACCTCCAACCAGGGGGTTGCAGACCGACCGCCGAATCCCGACGACGCACCCAGCGGCGCGGGAGCCGGGGACCCATGTGTCCCTCGGGGTGAATCCGTTACACACGGTAGGGCTCCTCTTCTGGCCCGAACCCGTCAGCTAACCCGGTAGGCGGCCTAAGGGGAGATATGGATTCGATAGGTCAGAAACTGCTCGAGGTCGCCAAAGGCCAGCTCGGCTACCACGAGAAAGCCAGCGGTTACACGAAATTCGGCGACTGGTACGGCAAGCATGTCGACAAGGACTCCTCCTACACGGACGCTCCTTGGTGCGACATGTTCCTCGCGTGGGCGGCCAACAAGGCCGGCGTCGAGGACTGGACCGGGCAGTTCGCCTCCACTCCCGACCACGCCAACTGGTTCAAGAAGCACGACGCCTGGGGCCACAAGGCCGAGCCCGGCGCGATCGTCTTCTTCTCCTGGTCGGGCGGCAAGAGCATCGGCGACATCGAGCACGTCGGCATCGTCGAGCGGGTCGACGGCCACACGCTGCACACGATCGAGGCCAACCACAACAACGCGCTGCTGCGCGCCACCCGGGACATCAGCCAGGTCGTCGGCTTCGGCTACCCCTCCAAGGTGAAGGTGAAGTCGGCCCCCGCGCAGACCGCCCAGCAGACGGCGCAGAACGAGAAGTACGCTCCCAAGCACGCCGCTCCGACGCCCGCCGTCAAGGAGATCGGCCAGGATCCCGTGGCGAAGGTCGACACGCACACGATCGCGTCGCACGACCCGGCGCCCGCGCCGACCTCCCTGCCGGACCAGCAGGCCGCCCTCACCGGGCTGCTCGCCGTCGTCCTGTTCGGCACGGTGGCCCTGGCCGTCGGCAAGTCGAAGGTCAAGGTGCCCGTCTCGGCGCCGAACGTCCGGGTCCGCAAGCGCGGCAAGCACCACCGCACGCCGGTCGAGCTGCCCGCCGAGGTCAGCGTGGCCGACCTGGATGCCGCCGACGCCGGCACCATGGTCATGCCCGTCCTGTCCGCCGAGGCCGCCGCCAAGGCCGAGGACAAGGAGTTCTGGGGCAAGATCTCCGAGCTGGAGGAGGACGTCGAGCTGGCGTTCTGGAACACCCTGCACGCTGCGGTGGCCCAGAACAGCTCCGAGGCCGAGTCCGAGTCCGTCCTCTCCTGAGCGAGCGCGTCCGAACGTCACGCCGGTCCCCGTTTCCTCCCGATCCGGAGGGGGCGGGGACCGTGTGCGTGTAGGCGCAAAGGACCAGCCCCCACATCACCCGGAGTGACCATCCTCCGATCCCCCGGGCCATCTCCGCATGTTCTCGTTGGCGGCCTCGTCACTATCCGTTAATCTCCAGCGAGTCGTCACCGGCCGAGAGACGGCCGGACCGCCGAATCGCCCGTCGCGTCAGCCGGCGCGCCGGGGAACCGGGGACCCACTCGCGAAGCCATGGGGCACCTCCCTGCCTTCGCATCCGGGGTGAATCCGCGCCCGTCGCCGACGGTGCGCGGTAGGGCTTCTCTTCCGTCCGAACCCGTCAGCTAACCCGGTAGGCGGCCTGAGGAGAGGAGCACTGGATGGCGTCATCGCACCCTGCGGGCAGCCGCGATCCCCATCATCCCGGGAAGGGCACGGCTCGCCGCACGGCCACCGTGACCTTCACACACGACCCTCACCACCCGCCGAAGGCCACGGCACACCGTACGGCCGCCATAGCCCTCACACAGGGCGCCCACCACCCGCCGAAGGCCACCGCCCGCCGTACGGCCGCCGTGGCCTTGGCGCTCGTCGTCGCCGGGCTCGCATCGCCCGCGCTGGCGGACACCGCCCGGCCCGGTCCCGGGATCGACGCGCTCCGGCAGCGCGCCGACCAGCTGAACAACCAGCTGGAGCAGCTCACCGAGCAGTACAACGGCCTCAAGGTACGCCTGGAGCAGGCCCAGCGGGCGGCCGTCGTCGCCGGCCAGACCTCGGCCCGGGCGGCGCAGGCGCTCAAGGCCATCCAGCGCAAGGTCGGCCGGTTCGTGGCGACGCGTTACATGAGCGGCGGCAACGACGACTCCCCCAGCCTCCTCGCCGCCTCCGACCCGCGCGCCGTCCTCGACCGGGCCGCGACCCTGCACTACTTCACGCAGCAGGACGACACCGAGATCCGGCAGCTCACCCAGGCCATCCAGAACGCCCAGTGGACCTGCCAGGACGCCCGGGAGCGCGCCGCGGAGGCGGCCCGGCTCAGGGGCCGGCTCGCCAGGCAGCGGACGGTCATCCGGCACGACCTGGAGAAGGTCCGCAGGCCGCTGCTGCGCGACGCCGTCGAGCGCGCCGGCAAGGGCGAGACGGTGCCTCCCATCCCCGGCGGACCCGGCAAGGCCGTCGGTGCCGTACGGGCCGCGCTGTCGCAGCTCGGCGTGCCGTACGTGTGGGGTGGCGCGGCGGCCGGCCGGGGGTTCGACTGCTCGGGCCTGACCATGTGGGCCTACAAGCAGGTCGGCGTCAATCTGCCGCACTACGGCGGCGACCAGTGGAACGCCGGCGTGCACGTCTCCCGGGACCAGCTCGAACCCGGCGACCTGGTGTTCTTCTACACCGACATCCACCACATGGGGATGTACATCGGCGACGGGAAGTTCGTCCACGCGCCGCACACCGGCGACCACGTCCGCGTCGCCGACCTGTCGACCCGCCCGTTCGCCGGCGCCGTACGCGTCGTGTGACGGCCGCCGGACCCCGGACGGGTCGTTCGGATCACTCCCCGAAGCGGGACGTCCCGGCGGCCGTACAGACCAGGGCAGGGACGTCCCCGGCGATCACTTCCCGACGCGGGACGTCTCGGCGGCCCGTACGGACGCAGGGGCGTCCCCGGCGGTCACTTCCCGATGCGGTACATCTCGGCGACCATGAAGGCCAGGTCGAGCGCCTGGCCGCGGTTGAGCCGGGGGTCGCAGGCGGTCTCGTACCGCTGGTGCAGGTCGTCCTCGACGATGTCGTGGCCGCCACCGACGCACTCGGTGACGTCGTCGCCGGTGAACTCGATGTGCACGCCGCCCGGGTGGGTGCCGAGCGCCCGGTGCACCTCGAAGAAGCCGGCGACCTCGTCCACCACGTCGTCGAACCGGCGGGTCTTGTACCCGCTCTCCGCCTCGAAGGTGTTGCCGTGCATCGGGTCGCAGATCCAGGCGACCTGGGCGCCGCTCGCGGTGACCTTCTCCACCAGGGTGGGGAGGTTGTCGCGGATCCGCCCGGCGCCCATGCGGGTGACGAACGTGAGCCGTCCGGGCTCCCGGTCGGGATCGAGCCGGTCGATGAGCGCGAGGGCGTCCTCGGCGGTCGTGGTCGGCCCGAGCTTCACGCCGATCGGGTTGCGGATGCGCCGCATGAAGTCCACGTGCGCGCCGTCGAGCTGCCGGGTGCGCTCGCCGATCCACAGGAAGTGCGCGGAGACGTCGTACGGCAGGCCGGACCGCGAGTCGATGCGGGTCAGGGCGCGTTCGTAGTCCAGCAGGAGCGCTTCGTGGCTGGAGTAGACCTCGACCCGGTGGAACTCCTCCGGGTCCGCTCCGCAGGCGTGCATGAACGCCAGGGCACGGTCGATCTCCCCGGCCAGCCGTTCGTACCGCTGGCCGGCGGGGCTCTCCGCGACGAAGTCGTGGTTCCAGGCGTGGACCTGGCGCAGGTCGGCGTAGCCGCCCTGGGTGAAGGCGCGGGTGAGGTTCAGCGTCACGGCCGCGGCGTGGTAGGCGCGCAGCAGGCGCTCGGGGTCCGGCACCCGGGCCTCGGGGGTGAAGTCGAACCCGTTGACCATGTCGCCCCGGTAGGCGGGCAGCTCGACGCCGTCGCGGACCTCGAGCGGCTTGGAACGCGGCTTGGCGAACTGGCCCGCCATCCGGCCGATCTTGACGACCGGGACGCTCCCGGCGTAGGTCAGCACGACGGCCATCTGCAGCAGGGTCTTCAGCTTGTTGCGCACGTCGTCGGCGGTCGCGCCGGAGAACGTCTCGGCGCAGTCGCCGCCCTGCAGCACGAACGCCTCACCGCGCGCCACGGCGGCCAGGTGCGCCTTGAGCTGGTCGCACTCGCCCGCGAACACCAGCGGCGGGAGCTTGGACAGCTGGCCCGCGACGTCGCGGAGCCGGGCGGGGTCGGGCCAGTCGGGCTGCTGCGCGGCCGGAAGATCGCGCCATGAATCGAGGAGGTCCACGAGACCCAAGGGTATCGAGCGGCCGACAAGCCCGGGTCATACAACCTGCGTATTCCCCCCTGCTTCGTCCATCTCTCTCCCACTACGGTGATCCAGGGTGAACGCGGGCACCGCGTCGGTCGCCGTGAAACTCTGCGATGATGGGCCGATCCCGCAGATCGCCGACGACGCATGAGGTTCTGACAATGAGCACGAACAGCCGCGCCTATGACATCTGGCTCCGCAAGCCGGAGGAGGCCCAGCAGCTCCTCGAGCAGAAGCGGGCGGATCTCGACGGTGACGGTCTGTCCCTGCTGTCCTGGCTGGTCCTCACCAACGAGCGTGACGACAGGAAGGCCGAGCAGATCGCCCAGCAGGCCATCGCGGCCGGCGGTGACACGCGGTTCGCGACGGCGGCGCTGGCCGAGGTCTTCAAGTGGCGTGGCGACTACGGCCGGGCGTCCCAGATCATCCGGCAGGCGCGCGAGAAGTACCCCACGATCCCCTGGTACGCCCTGACGCTGGCCGACGTCCTCAAGGACGGCGGATGGATGGACGACGCCGAGACGATCCTCGAGTCGGTCGTCAACGACTCCCAGCTGCGGCGGCACGCGCTCAAGCGCCTGTCGAAGTGGGCGGTGGACCGCGGTGACAAGCCGCGCGCCCTGAAGTACCAGACGGAGCTGATCGCGCTCGCCCCCGACTACCTGGTGTACGCCTCGGACTACACCCTTCTCGCCTCGCTCCGGATGGAGGCCGGCGACCCGGCGGGGGCCCGCGACATCCTGCAGCGCGGCGCGTCGATCTACCCGCGCAACCAGCAGATCCGGCAGATGCTGCACCAGCACTTCGGCGAGACGCCGCCGGAGAAGGCGCCGAACATCCCGCCGGTCGACGAGCGCGCGGTCGGCGCCCGCCGCATTCCGATCAAGACCAAGATGATCACGCTGCGCACCGGCATCCTCCCGATCATTCAGGAGGCGACGCAGGGCATGCTGCAGCCGGACGACATCCTCGCGCTGTCGGAGAGCCCCGCGTCGGCCGGCCAGGGTCGCATGATCCCGCTGGAGATGATCACGCCGGAGGGCATGGCCAAGCAGCTGAGCAAGTTCGTCGGCAAGATCGGCCCGCTGCACAGCCCGGCCGGAATGCAGGGCGCGATCCTCGAGGCGGGCCGTACGAAGGTCCTCCTCGGCGCCGCCGCGGGCGCGGCCGGCAAGCTGGTGGGCAAGCGCGGCTGGTTCTACCGTGTCGCGGGGCCCGGCGCGGCCATGATCGACGACGTGGCGGCGGCGCTCCCGCCGCACGACCACCACCTGCTGTTCGGCCCGGGCCGCCCCGACAAGCTGTCGGAGGACCTGTCCGCGGCGCTCGGCTGCCACGTCTGCGTCGTCGACGCCAACCACCTCACCGGCGCGTGGGTCGTCGGGGCGTCCAAGGGCGTCGACCGCAAGTGGGTCGAGAACGTCCTGTCCGACAACCCGGCCGGCAACGAGGACGAGCAGACCCCGATCGTCCTCATCCGCAAGGTCTGAGGAACGCGGTTCGGAAAGGCGCCCGACCGGGTATTCCGGTCGGGCGCCTTTTCCGTGAAGTGTCGGCCGGAAGCCGAATCGATCGGCGCTCCGCCACCGAAGTGGACGGTTCCCGGATCACAGAAGACGCCCCCATGAAATAGCGGTGAATTCCGCCGTTCCCCGACGGGGTCCCCCGTCTTGCGCCTCTAGCATCATGGCACCGCTCGAACGGGGAGGCGCTTGCGGGATGCCGGCCATGTTGCAGGGAATAGCCGAGCTCATCGCGCAACGCCAGGAGAACGCCTTCCTGGGGATTCTCATCGTCCTGCTCGTCACGAGTCCGCTCGCCGACCGGTATCTCGTACGGCGCAAGCGGATCACCTATCGGGTGCTCTACAACTCGAAGATCGGGCTGAGCCCCGTGGCGCTGCACGACGGGGATGACAAGGCCACCGCGACGGACCCGCACCTGCGCGAGCACGCGCGGACCATCGACCTGCTCAGCATCGTCATCATTCGCGTGCGCAACACCGGCGGTTACGACATCGGTCCGTCCGACTTCATCAGGCCGCTGGAATTCACCTTCAAGAACCGCGTCATCTGGAACGCGCGGGTCTCCGACGCCAGCACCAAAGAGCTTCACAAAGCGGTACGGGACCGGCTGGAATTCTTCTCCGTCACCCCCGAAGGCGTCGTGAAGAGCAACGACCGCCCCGATGTCAAGACACTCCGTCGGTTGCTGGCCGACCGGCTGCCGGGCCTGGTCAAGAGCCCGCCTTCCGCACCGGCCGAGGACACCCGGCAGGTGAACGGTGTCCGGCTGGCGAACCTTTCCCTCGAGCGCCGGCAGCGATTCAAACTCGTCGTGGTCCTGCGCGAGCTGGACGACACGCCCAAGGACACGACCAGCAAGGAGATCGAGGCGGACGGCGCCCTGACCAGCGGCTGGGTGAAGGACGAGAAGCGCCGGCGGAGGCTGAGCTGGCCCGTGGCCGCCATCGCCGCGGGGGTCGTGCTGGCCATGGCGCTGACCGGCAACGTGCTCGCCAATTACTACCAGCGCGGGACCGACCCCGCGCTGCACTGCGCGAGCGGCCATCTGCGCCTCGAGGGCTCCAGCGCCTTCTCCGACCCGCTGCGGGAGATCGTCCGCCAGTACCGCAAGGCGTGTGGTTCGGCATCGATCGACCTGCAGCTCGCCGGGAGCCGGGCCGGCATGCACGACCTGGCGGCCGCGGGCTCCCAGGACACCGGCGGGCTGGCCGTGCTCAACGACGGGCCGGACACCACCCACCCGGCCATCGACCTCAGGAGCCACCCGGTCGCGGTGGTGGTCTACAGCGTCATCCTCTCGGACACGACGGGAATCACCAACCTGGGCGCCACCCAGCTACGGGACATCTACCGGGGCCGGTACCACCGGTGGAGCGAGCTCGGCGGCAAGAACGTCCCGATCCGGATCGTCGGCCGCGACGGCGAGTCCGGCACCCGCCAGATCTTCCAGAACAAGCTGCTCGGCCGCTCGGAGGGCGCTGCGTCCTCCACCGAGTGCCGGGAGAGCAGCCCGCCGCTCCACGCGCCGACGATCCGGTGCGAGCTGCGCACCACCCAGGAGCTGGTCGACAAGGTCGCCGAGACGCCGGGCGCGATCGGGTACGCCGACGCGCCGACGGCCAAGACCGAGGCCGCCCGGCTGCAGAGGTTCCACGTGGTGACGCTCGACGGCAGGCTGCCCGACGCCACCAGCATCGCCCAGGGCTATCCGTTCTGGACCGTGGAGTACCTCTACACGGCGGGCGCTCCGGAGTCCTCCTCACTACTGAAGAACTTCATCGCCTTCCTGGGCAGCGCCAACGCGCGCGCCGAGCTCAGCATCCGGGGCTATCCCCCCTGCATCGACCGGAACGGCGACCGCAACGCGCTGTGCATCCAGTGACGCGTCTACCGGTGGGCGGCGGCGATGGCCTCGCGGGCGGCGTTCGCGACCTGCTCCATGTGCCACGTCGACAGGCCCTGGTGGACCGGGAGCGCGAGCATCTCGTGGCGCAGCGGCTCCAGCTCGGCGAACCGATGGCGGTCCAGGAGCGGGTGCGGCACCGGCCAGATCTCGATGGAGCGGACGCCGCGCTTCTGCAGCTCGGCGATGGTCCGGTCGCGCTGCGGAACACGTACGGGGTAGTAGAGGGGCGCGACGCCGTCGGGCAGGCCGCGGAAACGCGGGGGGCAGACCTCGGGCAGGGCGTTCAGCAGGGTCTGGTAGTTGCGGCGCCGGTGCTCCCGGATCTTCTCGCCGTCCGCGCCGTGCACGGCCCACTCGGTCATCCGTGAGGACTTGGAGGCGGCGACCTCCAGGTCGGCGACCTGGAGGTTCCACTCGCCGATGACCGTCTCGGTGAGGGTGCCCTCCGCCACCGCCTGCTCGGCCTTGCTGACCTTGCGGAACACCTTCGTGGCGGGGGCCCGCAGCACGCCGGCGCGCGACTGGGCCGCCCATCCCATGCCCTGGGAGGCGACCGAGCGGGCCATGCGCTTCCACGGTGGCCGGCCCTCGGCGTCGATGTGACCGCCCCGGATGAGCACCGCGCCGCCGTCGGGGACGCCCAGGGTCTTGCGCGGGCAGAAGATGGCCGCGTCACCGCGCGAGCCGATGGCGGCGCCGCCGTCGTAGGAGAACAGCGCGTGCGCGGCGTCCTCGATGACGCGCGTGCCCTGCGGCATCGGCGGCATCGGGAAGCCGTAGTAGGAGATCAGGTACGTGGCGTGGCACTGCTGCGCCACCCGGAACAGGTCCTCCACGTCCACTTCGAGCGTGGGCAGCACCCGGTAGAACACGACCTCGACGCCCGCCAGCCGGGCCGCCTCGATCTCCGAGCCGCAGTGGTAGGCGGGCATCGCCATCCGGTGGCCCGGCCCGAGGCCGAGGGCCTTCAGCGCCAGCCAGATCGCACCGCGTCCGAGGTGGGTCAGCGTCAGCCCGGACGAGTCGAACGGAAACTGCACTGACCGCCGGGTGACCAGCGTGGCCGGCTCCATCGGGGGATAAACGCTCATCAACGGGTCGCTCATAGATCCCCTAGCCTACTGGCCACCGAGGTGGAGAATACGGGTTCGCCCGTTTCGGAAACTCGGCCGCGGCGCGGCGCGTCGTACCCGGTACGAGGGCGGACCAGCAGGTCATGAGGATGAGGTGACGCAGTGGACACGGCAACGATCGGCGGCGTGTGGCATGAGGTCGTCGGCACGCAGCCGCACCCGGCGTGGTGGCTCGTCGCCGTCACCGGCGTGGCAGCGCTCGCGGCGGTGTCCGTCCGCTCGGTGTGGCACGTCCTCCGCAACGTCGTGACGATCGCGCACGAGGGCGGGCACGCGTTCGCCGCGCTGATCACCGGCCGGCAGCTGCAGGGCATCCGGCTGCACTCCGACACCTCGGGCGTGACGGTGTCCCGCGGCAAGCCGCACGGACCGGGCATGATCGTCACCGCGTTCGCCGGGTACGTCACGCCGCCGCTGCTCGGCCTGGGCGCGGCCGCCCTGCTGGCCGTGGGGCACATCACGGCCCTGCTGTGGGCGAGCATCGTCCTGCTCGCCGCGATCCTCGTCATGGTCCGCAACGCGTACGGCGTCGTGTCCGTCGTCACGACGGGCGCGGTCGTCTTCGCCGTGTCGTGGTTCGGATCGGCCACCGTGCAGGCGGCGTTCGCCTACGCGTTCACCTGGTTCCTGCTGCTCGCCGGAGCGCGGCCCGTCGTGGAGCTGCAGAGCAAGCGCTCCCGGGGCCGCGCGCCCGACTCCGACGCCGACCAGCTGGCCCGCCTGACCGGGATGCCCGGCCTGCTGTGGGTGTTCGGCTTCGGCCTGGTGGCCGTTGCCGCGCTCCTGGCCGGCGGGTCCTGGCTGCTGCCGGACACGATGCCGCAGCTGCCGAGCTGGTGACCGGCTACTTCCGGGTGATGGGATCGCCGGTCGTGGCGTTGATGACGTACCACGGCGCGCCGAACGACGTGACGGCCTGGCCCTTCATGTCACCCGGCGCCTTGTCCTGGTCGAAGTAGTACAGCGGCCAGCCGTTGTAGACGACCTGCTTGGACCCGTCGGGCCGCGTCGTCGTCGACAGCTTGGACCCGTCGACGCCGGGTCCCGCGCTGGGCGACGCGCCGGGCATCGCGCTGGCCGTCCCGCCCGGCGATCCGGTCGGCGATCCGCCAGGTGACCCGCCGGGCGACGCGGCCGCGCCGCCGGCGACGAACGGCGGCCATTCCTTGGCGCAGGCGCCCGTGCACGTGGACTTGCCGCCCTGGCCCTTGTCCTTCTCGAACATGTAGAGCGTCTTGCCCGTACCGTCGACCAGGATCGTGCCCAGGCTGGTCTTCTTGGCGTTCACGACCGCGGCGCCGACGGGCGCGGACGGCATCGCCGAAGCCGACTCGGACGGCGACACCGACGGGGACACCGACGCGGACTCCGATGGGGACGCCCCAGGAGGAGAGGCCGCCGGGCTGGAAGGCTGCGCGTACGGTCCCCCTCCGCCCTGCGATTCCGGCGTGGTCTTGCTGCCCTCGCCACAGGCCGAGCCGAGCAGGCCCAAGGCCAGCACTCCGGCGGCAATGACTCCGTTACGCATTGTCCGTTCCTTTCCCCCGGTAACGTAGGAGGGCACGTACGGACGCACGCGTGGTTCGCCGTCATGCCCCGCGTCCGCGAGCCGGGAACGTCTCTCCCGAGGCCGCCCAATGTGCCCCGGCAATTCGGTTACCCGCAGCGACGGCCCGTGAAGTGGAAGCGGCGGTTTTCTTTAACGGGCAAAGCGGATGTTTGACCCGACATGCCGATGGCTGGACGCGATGATGACGCACTCCAGGAACTCTCCGGCTTGCGGGTCGAGCCCGGATAAAACACGGGCGGGTCAGCCCGCCAGCGCGTCGAGGCCCCGGTGGAAGAAGCCGAGCGCCGTGGCGCGCTGGTCGTCGGCGGCCAGGAGCGCGCTGTACGGGAGGGACGCGCCGCCGAACGCGTCGTCGGTCCAGAACGCGCCGGGCCGCTTCGCCCAGGGGGCGACGTAGAGGTACGGCTCCGGATGCTCGGCGTCGCCGGGGGACGCGCCGAACGAGGCCCGCCCTCCGGCGGCCTCGTCGCCGGCGTCGAGGGCGGCGTCGAAGTGCTCCGGCCACAGCTGCACGCGGCTCGGGTCGAGCGGGCGGGCGTCGAGGCGGAGTTGCTCCAGTACCGACCAGGCGAAGCCGTACCACGCGCCGAGCGCGCCGGCGGCGGGCGGGCTCACCGTGAGCGGCAGGTCGGGGTCGGCCGGCGTCTGGGGCGTGTAGACGTCCGGGGGCATCCCCGGCGGGATCCCGGCCAGGCCGGCGGCCTCGCCGAGGGTCTTCGGGGCGTGCGAGGCGTCGTCGACGACCAGCCGGCCGGCCTCCACACGGACCTGCCGGTCGGCGCCGAAGAACGGGGTGCCGAAGCCGCCCCGGGTGAACCGCAGGCCGATCTTGCCGTTGGCGGCGTACCGGGCCGCGGCGACGACGTGCTCGGCGAGGGCGTGCAGCGTCCGGCGGGTCGCGGCGAACTCCCGGGGCAGCGGGGCGAGCCGGCGCCAGGCGCCCAGCCAGCGGTCCGCGCAGAAGCCCGCCAGCTCGGGGCGCTCCCGGGCCAGGTCGTCCCAGGTGCGGCCGAGCCCGGACACGGGCGTGACCAGCTTGGCACCGTACGGGCCCTCGAGGGGATCGTCGGCGTACCAGGGCGGTGTCGGCACGGCGGGCGGGGACGGCTCCAGCACGCGGACGTCGTACTCACCGTCCAGCAGGTCCCAGGCCTCCCACCGCGGATTCATCGCCCTCCGTTCGCCGACGTCGCCCTGGTCGCCGGGCACGCGTGCGTGCCGGACGCGTTCGAGGCGATCCGGCACATCCCTAGTTGACCATGGATCGGACCGCGAAGGAACATGGGTGTCAGGCTCTTCCACGGCGAGAATCTGTATGTTTCCTACCTAGAAAGTATATATTGCTCCAGGCCCGCCACCGCAGGCGGTGTCGCCGTTCCCCCGGAATGAGAAACCCTCGATGATGCGAAAAGTCCCCGTCCTGTTCACCGCCGCCGCCGTTCTGGCCGCCGCGTCGGCGTGCTCGTCCAGCGGCTCGGCCTCGTCCTCCGGCAGCTCGGCGTTCGACCCGAAGAACTGCCAGGGCGGGACGCTGTACATCCTCAACCAGGACTCGGCGACGGACGAGCACTTCGACCCGGCGCGGATCTACACCTCCGGCGGCGGCGCCGTCCCGTCCCTCGTCTTCCGCACGCTGACCACCCGCAAGCGGGTGCCGGGCCAGGCGGGCACCACCGTGGCCCCCGACCTCGCCACCGACACCGGCACGCCGAGCGACGACGCCAAGACCTGGACCTACCACCTCCGGGACGGCCTGAAGTTCGAGGACGGCACGCCCATCACCTCGAAGGACGTCAAGTGGGGCGTGGAGCGCTCCTTCGCGCCCGAGCTGACGGGCGGCATCCCGTACCTGCGCGACTGGCTGGTCGGCGGCGCCGACTACCAGGGCCCGTACAAGGGCAAGGAGCTCGACTCGATCCAGACGCCCGACGACAAGACGATCATCTTCAAGCTGCGCAAGCCCGAGGGCGACTTCCCGTACGTCGCGACGGCCACGCAGTTCGCCCCGGTGCCGAAGGCGAAGGACGGCGGCACCGCCTTCGAGAAGCACCCGATCTCCAGCGGGCCGTACAAGGTGCAGACCCACGTGCAGGACAAGAGCCTGACGCTGGTCCGCAACCCCAACTGGTCGCGGACCGCCGACGACCAGCGGCTCGCCTGCCCCGACAAGATCGAGGCGACGTACGGCCTCAGCTCGGCGGTGATCAACCAGCGGCTCAGCACGAGCGCCGGCAAGGACGCGAACGCGATCACCACGGACACCGACCTGAGCCCGGCGGAGCTGGCCCGGATCTCCAGTGACCCGAACCTGAAGAAGCGCACCGTGCGCGGTCAGTTCGGCTACACGAACTTCATCGCGTTCAACACCAAGGTCAAGCCGTTCGACGACGTCCGCGTGCGGCAGGCGATCTCCTACGCGGTCAACCGCCAGGCGGCCGTCAACGCGGTCGGCGGCAGCTCGCTCGCCGCGCCGGCGACGACGTTCCTGCCCGACCAGGCGGCCTTCGGCTACCAACCGTACGACGCCTTCCCCGCCGGGCCCACGGGCAACGTCGCGAAGGCCAAGGAGCTGCTGGCCCAGGCGGGTCAGTCGAACCTGACGATCACGCTGGGGCACCGCAACAGCGACTCCCACCAGGACGGGCCCGCCGTCGCCACGGCGGTGCAGGAGGCCCTCAAGCAGGCGGGCATCACCGTCAACCTGAAGGCGTACGACCAGGCGAGCTACCGCTCCGTCCAGACCAAGCCGGCCACCGAGCCGGGCATCTTCCTGTCCGGCTGGGGCGCCGACTGGCCGACCGGCGGGCCGTTCCTGGCGCCGATCTTCGACGGGCGGCAGATCCTCAAGGACGGCGGCAACTACAACTTCGCCCAGTACGACGACCCGAAGGTGAACGGCGAGTTCGACGCGATCAACAGGATCTCCGACCCGGTCCAGGCCCGGCCCCGCTGGGGCGCCCTCGACGCCGAGCTGGGCGAGCAGGCGCTCACGGTGCCGCTGTTCCACCCGATCTACCTGCGGCTCTACGGCAAGAACGTCAAGAACACCTACCTCGACCAGTGGCGCGGCTCGTACGACGTGGCCATGGTCTCGGTGAAATGACGGGCCACCACGGCAGGGTGGTGGTGGCGTGACCGAGGTCGTCACGGAGATCGGCGGTCCGGACGTCGCCACGTCCGGGCCGCCGGCCCGCGCCCGTCAGGTGCTGCGGACGCTGCGGTCGGACCGGCCCGCCATGGCCGGCCTCGTCGTCACCGTCCTCCTCATCCTGGCCGCCGTCTTCGCCCCGCTCCTCGCCGCGCTGGAGGGCCAGGACACGACGACGTTCCACACCCAGCTGCTGGACTCCGCGCGCGGCGGCGTGCCGCACGGCGCTCTGGGCGGCGTCAGCGCCGACCACTGGCTGGGCGTGGAGCCGACCACCGGCCGCGACCTGTTCGCACGCGCGCTGTACGGCGCCCGGATCTCCTTCACCGTCGCGTTCGGCACGCTGGTCGTGCAGCTGCTGCTCGGGGTGGCGATCGGGCTGGCCGCGGGGTTCGGCGGCCGGGTCGCCGACGCCACGCTGGGCCGGCTGATCGACCTGTCCATCTCCTTCCCGCAGCTGATGTTCGCGATCGCGCTGCTGGCGATCGTGCCGCAGTCGTTCCCCCGGCCGGTGCTGCTGATGCTGGTCATCGGCCTGTTCAACTGGGGCGGCACGGCCCGGCTGACCCGCGGGCAGGTGCTGTCCCTCAAGACCCGCGACTACGTCGCCGCCGCGCGGTTGTCGGGCGCGACACCGGCGCGGATCGCCCGGCGTGAGATCCTGCCGGGCGCGCTGCCGCAGGTCCTCACGTACGCGGCGATCCTGCTGCCGGGGAACATGGTCTCCGAGGCGGGGCTGTCCTTCCTCGGCGTGGGCGTGCACCCGCCGACCTCCTCGTGGGGGCAGATGCTGTCGACCGCCACCACCTGGTTCCGGGCCGACCCGATGTACGTGCTGGTGCCGGGCCTGTCGCTGCTGACGGCCGTGCTGGCGTTCACGCTGCTCGCCGACGGGATACGCGCCGCCCTGGACCCGAAGGCGTCCCTGCGAGGCCGCCGGTGACCCTCTACCTGCTGCGCCGCCTCGGCAGCCTCCTGGTGCTGCTGGTCGTGATGACGGCCGTCGTCTACGGCATCTTCTACGCCATCCCCGCCGATCCGGCGGTCCTCGTCTGCGGGAAGGGCTGCGACGGCGCCCAGCTCGCCGTCGTCCACCACAAGCTCGGCCTCGACCAGCCGGTCACCACCCAGTACTGGCACTTCCTGGAGGGCCTGGTCGTCGGCCGGGACTACAGCTCGGGGCCGGACGTCACCCACTGCGCGGCACCCTGCCTGGGGTACTCGTTCCAGACCGACCTGCCCGTCCTGTCGCTGATCGCCCAGCGGCTCCCGGTCTCGCTGTCGCTGACCGCGGGCGCCGTCGTGCTCTGGACGATCACCGGGGTGTCCCTCGGGCTGGTGTCGGCCCTGCGCGAGAAGCGGCTCACCGACCGGCTGATCACCGTCTTCGTGCTCGGCGGCCTCGGCACGCCGGTGTTCGTGAGCGGCCTGCTGCTGCTCATGGTGTTCTGCGGATGGCTGCAGTGGCTGGACTTCCCGGTGTACGTGCCGCTGACCGAGGACCCCGTGGCCTGGGCACAGAACCTCATCCTGCCCTGGCTGACGCTCACCATCCTGCAGTCCGCGATCTTCACGCGGCTGACGCGCACCGGCATGCTCGAGACCCTGTCGGAGGACCACATCCGCACCTTCCGCGCGTACGGGCTGCCCGAGCGCCGCGTCGTCGGGCGGCACGCGCTGCGCGGCGCGCTGACCCCGCTGATCTCGATAAACGCGGTGGAGTTCGGCGTCGTCCTGGTGAACGCCATGCTCACCGAGACGCTGTTCGGGCTGCCCGGCATCGGCCAGCTGATCGTCCAGTCGTCGAACAACGTCGACCTGCCGGTCGTGGCGGGCCTGACGCTGACCGCCGGCCTGGCCGTCGTCCTGGCCAACACCGTCGCCGACCTGCTGTACGCGGCGGTCGACCGAAGGGTGGTCCTGGCATGACCGGCGAAGGGAGCGGGGGCGTCGTCCTGTCGGTGCGCGATCTGACCGTGGAGTTCGGCTCCGGCGACGGCGTGCTCCGCGCCGTCGACGGGGTGTCCTTCGACCTGGCCGCCGGGAGCGCGCTGGGCGTCGTGGGCGAGTCCGGGTCCGGCAAGAGCACCACGGCGCTCGCCCTCCTGGGCCTGCACCGGCGCACCGGGGCGCGGGTCACCGGCCGGATCCTCCTGGGCGGGGACGGCCCGGAGGGCGTGGACGTGAACGCGCTCGACGACGAGGCGGTCCGCGGGGTGCGAGGGCGCCGCATCGCGATGATCTTCCAGGATCCGATGTCCGCGCTCGACCCGTACTACCGCATCGGCGACCAGATCGCCGAGGTGTACCGCGCCCACTCCGGCGCCGGCCGGAAGGCCGCGTGGGCGCGGGCGGTGGAGGTGCTCGACCGGGTCGGCATCCCGGACGCCGCGCGGCGGGCCCGGGCGCGCCCGCACGAGTTCTCCGGCGGCATGCGGCAGCGGGCGCTCATCGCGATGGCGCTCGCCTGCGAACCGGAGATCCTGGTCGCCGACGAGCCGACCAGCGCGCTGGACGTCACCGTGCAGGCGCAGATCCTCGACCTGCTCGACGGGCTGCGGGCCGACACGGGGATGGCGCTGCTGCTCGTCACGCACGACCTCGGCGTCGTGTCGCGGTCGGCCGACGAGGTGCTGGTCATGCACCGGGGCCGGGCGGTCGAGCGCGGCCCGGTGCACGAGGTGCTGCGCGCCCCGGCGCAGCCGTACACCCGTTCGCTGCTGGAGGCGGTCCCCCGCCTCGACGCGCCCCGGGCCGCCCGCCGCGAACCGGGCGAGCCCCTGCTGACCGTCACGGACCTCACGCGGGAGTTCCGCCGGCCGGGCCGGGGGCTGCGCCGCGACGCCGCGCGCGCCGTGGACGGGGTGTCCCTGGACGTACGGCGCGGCGAGACGCTCGGCGTCGTCGGGGAGAGCGGCAGCGGCAAGACGACGCTCGTGCGGATGATGGTCGGGCTGCTCGCCCCGACCTCGGGCCGGATCGTGTTCGACGGCCGGGAGATCACCGGGCTGCCCGAGAAGCGGTTGCGCCCGATCCGGCGCGACCTGCAGATGGTGTTCCAGGACCCGATGTCCTCGCTGAACCCCCGGCACACGGTCGGCGACAGCATCGCCGACCCGCTCCGGGTGCGGGGCGTTCCCGACGGGGAGGCCCGCCGGACGGCGCGGGAGCTGATGGAACGCGTGGGCCTGGATCCGGCGCGGCACGACCGGTACCCCCACGAGTTCTCCGGCGGGCAGCGCCAGCGGATGGGGATCGCGCGGGCGCTGTCCCTGCGGCCCACACTGCTGGTCTGCGACGAACCCGTCTCCGCGCTCGACGTCTCGACGCAGGCGCAGATCCTCGAACTGCTCCGCGACGTGCAGGAGGACTACGGCCTGACCATCGTCTTCGTCTCCCACGACCTGGCGGTGATCCGCCAGGTGAGCGACCGGGTCGCGGTGCTGCGCGGCGGCGAGCTGGTCGAGCTGGCCGACGTGGACGAGCTGTACGAGTCGCCGCGGCACGAGTACACCCGGACGCTGCTCGCGGCGGTGCCCGTTTTGGCCTGAATCCCCATGGCAGCGCCGGCCGCCCGGAACGGGCGGCCGGCGCCGGTGTCACGCGGATCGTGGGCTCCCCCGCAGGGGGCTCACGGCCAGATCAGTCCGCGCAGATGGCGAAGACGCTGATCCCGACGTCGCTGTAGCCGATCTGGCGGCCGAGGACGATCCAGCCGCGGGCGTCGTCGGTCGGGAAGCTGCCGACCAGGATGGCGCCGTTGCCCCTGGCCTCGCCGCCGCCGCCGAGGACGTGCTTACTGCCCGGGCAGTAGAGGGTGCGCCGCTGGAAGTTCGGGACGTTGGCGTTGGGGAGGGTGACGAGCTGGTACCCGGAAGGCAGAGCCGCCGTCCTGCCGTGGGCGGCCGGCCGCACGACGGGCTCCTTCTTGTCGGCGTGGGCGGCGAAAGCGGTGGCCGCCACTGCCGCGAGAGCCGTCATTCCAGTGCCGAGCGCGTACATCTTCCGCATGCAGGTCTCCGTTCGGGGGTAGCAGGAACTGCATTTTCGTGATCCGGCGACGGCCTTTATCGGCAGCCTTCAGATCCAACGCCTCTCCTACCCGGACAACCTTCGATAACACTCGGTATTTCAGTTTGCCATGCCCTCATCAATGGAATTCCTGGCTATTTACATCACTATTCGCTAATGCCGTCAAGGTCGCCAATAGTCGATTTTGCCGGGTCCCGGACGCGACCCGCCGGGCCCGGCGCACGCGAACGCCGGCCGCCCGGAGAACGGGCGGCCGGCGCCGGACCCCGCGTGGACCCCGGCCGTTCACCGCGTCATGAAAGGCCGGAGATCCGCGGCAGGCTCAGGACGCGCAGATCGCGTAGACGCTGATCCCGACCGTCGGGTAGGCGTTCTGCCGGCCGAGGGCGATCCAGCCGCGGCCGTCGGGCGTCGGGAAGCTGCCGACCAGGATCGCGTCGGCGCCCCGCGCCTCCCCGCCGCCGCCGAGGACGTGCTTGCCGCCCGGGCAGTAGACGACGCGCCGCTGGAAGTTCGGGACGTTCGCGTTGGGAAGGCTGACGATCTGGTACCCGGCGGGCAGGGTCGCCGTCTTGCTGTGGGCCGCCGGTTCGGGAGCGGGATCGCCCTTGTCCGCGTGGGCCGCGAGGCCGGTGGCCACCACTGCCGCGAGAGCCATCGTCCCCGTTCCGAGCGCGTACATCTTCCGCATGCAGATCTCCGTTTTCGAGGTAGCAGGAACTGCGTCACTCGAATCCTTTTGGCCGCCTTTATCGGCGACCCTTCGGATCCATTGCAGCTTCTACCCGCACCCTCACGGGATCACACTCAGTAATTATCGATTACCGCATGCGGTCGGGCGTCTCCAGCCGTTACTACCGAGATATTCGGTAAACAGATTTAGCGACGGCGACCGGAAATGCCGAGAAGGCCGCCAATGGTCGATTCGGACCGCGGCCTGCTCGGCATCTCCGGCAATACTCCAGGCTTCGGACGGTCAGCGAGCCCAGGTCCAGGCGTAATCGGACGCCTCGACGGACAAGGCCTCACCGCCGATGTTCAGCGGCCGGAACGTGTCGATCATCACGGCCGTTTCGGTGGTGGTCTTATGGCCTTTTCGGACCGCCTCGATGATCCCTTCCACGGAGCCCGGCGCCGGCCCGTGCGTGAACCCGGACGGGTGCAGGCTTATCGACCCGATGTCGATTCCCGAGCCGCGGCGCGCCGTGTAATCGCCACCGACATAGAACATCATCTCGTCGGAGTCGACATTGTGGTGGTTATACGGAATGGGGATCGCCGCATCGTCGAAATCGAGCGGTCGCGGGCAGAACGAGCAGATCACGAAGTTCGGGCCCTCGAACGTCTGGTGCACCGGCGGCGGCGCGTGCGTGCGCTTCACGATCGGCTCGAAGTCGGCGATGTTGAAGACGAACGGGTAGAGGCAGCCGTCCCAGCCCACGACGTCGAGCGGATGGTGCCGGTAGGTCAGGCGCGACAGGCCGGCGCGGGTGCGGACGAGCACGGGCACGTCCTCGCCCTCCAGGACCAGCGGCTCGGCCGGCCCCCGCAGGTCGCGCTCGCTGTACGGCGCGTGCTCAAGGAACTGGCCGTACTGCGACAGGTAGCGCTTCGGCGGCCGGATGTGCCCCGAGGCCTCGAAGACCATCAGGCGCAGCGGCTCGGCCGGCTCGGTGCGCACGAAGCGGTGGATCGTCCCGGTCGGGATGACGACGTAGTCGCCGGGTCCGACGTCGAGGGCCCCGTACGTCGACTCGAGCCGCGCCCGGCCCGCCTCGACGTACACGCACTCGTCCCCGACCGAGTTGCGGTACAGCTCGCCGTCCGCGTCGGCGGCCACGTACGAGATGCGGACGTCGTCGTTGGCCAGCAGCAGCCGCCGCCCGAGCACCGGATCGCCCCCGGCCTTGATCTCGTGCGCCTTGAAATGCCGCGGCAGCAGCGGATGGTTCGGCCGTACGCCCGTGGCGTGGGCCGGAACGTCCACGCCCTCGCTCTTGACGATGGCGGTGGGCGGATGCACGTGGTAGAGCAGCGAGGAGTCCGAGGAGAACCCCTCCTCCCCCATCAGCTCCTCGGCGTACAGCCCGCCATCGGGTCTGCGGAACTGGATGTGCCGTTTACGGGGGATCTCCCCGACGGCGCGGTAATAGGGCATCTCCACTCCGGGTCTCGGAAAAGCGTCGATCACCTTCACTGCCGACTCTAGGCCGTGGCCTGTGGCGCCGCCAGACGCCTCCGCGCTGGTCGGGGGCCGGTACGGGCGGAACGGCCCCCTGCGCCGGCCCGGACGGTGCCACGGGACCGTCCGGCGGCGACTAAGGTTTTCCCGTCGTTCAACGAGGAGGAAGAATGCGCGGAGGCGTACGCCTTCCGGCTTTGATCGTCACGGTCGGGCTGCTGGCGGGCTGCAGCGACCCGGCCGGTGCGGCGCGCCGCGAACAGGCCGCCGCCCGGAAGAAGTCTCCGTCCCCCCACGCCACGGCGTCCCACAAGCCCGCCAAGCGGCATGCCAAGGCGGCGGCGTGGTGGCAGGCGGTCGGCACGACCAGGACGGCGGGCGGCCTCCGCGTGAAGGCCGGCGCGCTCAAGGCCGGGCGGGTGAAGGTGATCATCACCGACGTCACCGGCCACGCCGAGCGCAAACTCACGGCGTCGGCGACCCCGCAGCCCGTCACGGTCGGCGGCTTCACCCTCACGGCCGTCAAGGTGAGCAGGTCGACCAAGACCGGAAAGTACGGCGTCGGCTTCCACTACCACCGCTGACCGGCGGCGCCCGCCGGATCTGGAGCGCGGCCGCAGAAAGTGAGTAGGGGGTACTCATGTGCGGTAGCGCGGCCGATGGAACGGTTCGAGCACGGCGACAGGAGTCTGCCGGAAATGCACCGTTCGCAGAGGGGGCCGGGTCTCATGGTGACCATCGGTGTGACGACGCATCTGAATGATGCCTCCGAGGAGGTCTTCTTCTATGTCGTTCCGCCGGTGGGCGCTGGTCCGGTGGTGCTGGTCAGATATGAGAGCTTCGATGTTCATTCGGAGCCGATCCTGTGGGAGCAGCGCATCACCGACAATCCCCCTCTCCCGGCGTGGCGCAAGCTCACCGGCGATGCGCTGAAGAACAGGATGCGGGCGTCGAACGTCCGGCAGGGCGGCCTGCTGGGACCGGAATCCGGCCTCGCCGACTACCAGCTGCGGGGATATGTCGATGCACCGGTCCTGAGCAAGGGCGACGTCTACCGGGTCTGGGGCACCACCGACCCGGACGCGGACCCGAACAGACCGGACACCGACCGGACCGGGATGAAGACGGTGCTGGCGGCCGGGCAGCGCGGCACGCTTCTGCCCCCCGACGGGCTGGTGGCCACCCTCGGGCCGGACAAGGTGACGGTGGACATCACCACCGCCGGACGCGTCCCGGTGGCCGTCGTCGCCGAAATCGCGGAGGGAACGCCGAAGGAGTTCCCTCCGTTCGGCTACCACGATTTCGCCCGCCCGATCGGCCGGGTGCTGCTGGGCGAGCTGCGCGGCACCTGGCGGGTGGACCTGGTCAAAACCGACGACGCGACCGGCAGCGCGCTGCGTCCCGGTGGCACCTACACCGCGGTCGTGCGCGTCATGGACACCAACGGGACCTGGCAGGAGCACGTCCAGCAGGTGACGTTGCTGGTGCGCCAGGTCGATCTCGCCGTGGAGGCCGTCACCATCATCGATGACGGCGACCCGGGGGGCGATTCCGACGGAGACTTCGTGGTGCGGGTCTTCACCGGCAACTGGGGAGACGGCACGGCCACCGAGGTGCGGGCCTGGCGCTTTCCCTCCGACGACAGCTTCGCCGAATTCGAGAGCGGCGACGTGTTCGGGATCGGCGGCACCGTCCACCCGACCGGACCTCCGTGGCGCACGACCATCGGCCCCGCACCCGTGGACGATCGGCAGTTCGGCGTTCGTCTGGAGATCTTCGAGCAGGACGCCCCCCTGGAGCCTGACGAGCGGGCCAGCGGCGTGTGGCAGCGCACCACCGACGAGTCCGTCACCGACAGTGAGATCTTCGTCCGTACCGACCGGAACCCGCCCTACGTGACCGCGTCCGCGACCGGGAAGTTCTCGATCCGCTACGTCTCGGCCGCCGGCCCTGTCACCGGACCCTGGCAGTCGTTCGGGGTGTCGTTCCCGGCGGACTTCGGCGTGGAAGCCGACTACGACGGCGATCAGCGCAACGACGCGGCGGTGTGGCGCCCAGACGGGGGCGTATGGTTCATCGCACCCGCCGCGGGCGGTCCCGTGCGGATCGAACGCCTTGGTGAGCCGCAAGATCATCCGGCTCCCGCCGATTACGACCGCGACGGCAAGGCCGACCTGGCCGTGTGGCGCCCCACCACCGGCCGGTGGTACCTCCAGCCGTCCTCCGGCGGTCCGGTGCAGGAGCGCACCACCGGACGCGACGGCACCCCTCTCACCGACCAGGACCGCCAGGATCTGTTCGTTCTCTCCTACAGCCTGCTGACCCAGGGTCAGCGACTCGCCGCGGCCGGCCGGACCGGCGAAGCGGCTGAACCCGCCCGAGGAGGAATCGAGATCCTCCTGCGCCTGGCCCCGGCCCTGGATGACCCGAAGGTGTTCGACGTGGTCGCGCAGGTGGGCATCAACTCCGGCTATCTACCGGCGGCCGAAGCCGTCGAACCCGTACGTCAGGTGGCGCCTTTCGCTCAGCGGCTGGCCGAGGGAAATCCGGGAAACCCGGACTACCGCTACCGATACCCATGGATCCTCGTGGTCCTGGCGCAACGCCTCGCCGCGGCCGGCCGAGCGCCCGAAGCCACAGAACCCGCCCGCCAGGCCATCGCACTCTTCCTCGCACTCGCACCGGACACCGACGACGGCTACCTCTTCGACCTGATCGCACAGGTCGGCATCAACTCCGGCTACCTACCGGCGACCGAAGCCGTCGAACCCGTACGTCAGGTCGTCCCCTACGCCCAACGTCTGGCCAGGGCGAATCCCGGCAATCCCGATTACCGGTATCGATACCCGTGGATTCTCGTGGTGCTGGCGCAACGCCTCGCCGCGGCCGGCCGAGCGCCCGAAGCCGCAGAACCCGCCCGGCAGGCCATCGGACTCTTCCTGGCACTCGCACCGGACACCAACGACGCCTACCTTTTCGATCTGGTCGCGCAGGTGGGCATCAACTCCGGCTACCTGCCAGCGGCCGAAGCCGTCGAACCCGTACGTCAGGTGGTGCCTTTCGCTCGGCGACTCACCGCGGCGAATCCGGGAAACCCGGATTACCGCTACCGGTACCCGTGGATCCTGGTGGTCCTGGCGCAACGCCTCGACGGGGCCGGTCGACGTCCGGAGGCGACGGAACCCGCCCGGCAGGCCATCGGATTGTTCTTGGCCTTTGCTTCGGACGCCAATGACGCTTATCTCTTCGATCTGATCGCACAGGTGGGCATCAACTCCGGCTACCTGCCAGCGGCCGAAGCCGTCGAACCCGTACGTCAGGTGGCGCCTTTCGCTCAGCGGCTGGCCGAGGGAAATCCGGGAAACCCGGACTACCGCTACCGATACCCATGGATCCTCGTGGTCCTGGCGCAACGCCTCGCCGCGGCCGGCCGAGCGCCCGAAGCCACAGAACCCGCCCGCCAGGCCATCGCACTCTTCCTCGCACTCGCACCGGACACCGACGACGGCTACCTCTTCGACCTGATCGCACAGGTCGGCATCAACTCCGGCTACCTACCGGCGACCGAAGCCGTCGAACCCGTACGTCAGGTCGTCCCCTACGCCCAACGTCTGGCCCTCGCCCATCCGGACAACGCCGCGTACCAGGAACGATTCACCTGGATCCAGCAGGTGCTGGAACAGCGGATCGCCGCGGCCCAGGCAGTGGCGTGACGGTCGGGGCACGCGCGGCGAATGTTCCGCCGTGTCCGGGGCAGGAGGACGGGCGTGACCGCACTTGACGATCTCGACCCGTTCGCCGTCTTCGACGCCGAGGCCGAGCGCCTCGACCGCTTCTTCAGAGAGCTGAGCGAAGAGGACTGGATGCGGCCGTCCCGCTGCGAGGGATGGACGGTCCGCGACGTCCTCGCCCACCTGGCGGGCGAGGAGGACTACAACCACGCCTGCCTCGACGACGGCCTCGACGGGCTCTGGTCCCGCCTGGAGAAGAACGGCATCTCCGGCCTGGCGGACTTCAACGACTGGACGGTCCGCACCCGGCGCGGTCTCCCCGTCGCCGAGGTGCTGGACGAGTGGCGCACCCGGAACGGCGACACCCGCCGGCGGATGCGCGCGCTGGGACGCGACGCCACGCTGGCCACGATGTCCGGGCCGTACCCCGTCGGCCTGCAGGCCTTCCACTACTCCTCCGAGTACGCCACGCACGGCGACGACGTCGGCGTGCCGGTCGAGGACGCGCGGGAGCGTACGGCCTGGCGCGTCGCGGTCGGCCTTTTCGCGCTGGAGGAGCAGGAAGCCGACGTGGAGGTCGCGGAGGACGACGACGGCGACCTCGTCGTGCGCACGTCCCGCGGCCTGGGCCGGCTGACCCCGGCGGAGTTCGTCGAGGCGACGGTGGGACGTCTCCCCGACGACCACCCGCTCGACGCGGACCTCCGCGACGCCCTGCGCTGCCTGGCCTGACCGGGTCTCAGCGACATCACGAATGGGTCTCAGGCCCTAATCCTCGGTTGAGCCCGCAGACTCTGTATCGCGGCCTATCGCATCCCTAGGGTGATCTCGTCACGCAAGATCATCCCTAGGGGGAAATATGCGCAAACTCTCCATGGCCCTCGCCGGCGCCGTCGCGCTGGGCGGTCTGGCACTCACCACTGGTACGGCGAGCGCGGGCACGGTACACACGGAGAGTTCCTGGCCGAAGGGCAGCAAGTTCGCCGCCTACTTCAAGGGGCATGGACTGAAGGTCGACCAAGTAACCGTCTGGAACAAGAAAATAAAGAACGGGAAGCCGACGGTCTGGGGCTGGGGCTACGTAGAGGTGTCCGAGCCGAAGCACAAGTTCAGAATCATCTGGGCATCGAAGTACACCAAGAAGCCGGGGAAGCCGTCGATCGTCGTGTGGAAGACCGGCAAGAAGTTCGCCAACGGTACTCTGCTCTGCGCCGGCGTCGCACCGACGAAGGCGTTCGTCAACCACGTGGGCACCGCCTGCGCCAAGGTGCACAGCTAGTCTGCGGCTGCGCCCGATCCGTACACCAGCGGCCGAGCCACGCGTCGGCGCGGTGATCGTCGAATAGGGCAGCCTCGCGCCTTACGAAGGCCGCCCCCCTTTCCCCGGGGGCGGCCTTCGCGTCTTGTCGTCGCGCTGCCTCAGTTGCTCTGCGTCGTCGCGGTGACCGACGCGGGGGTGCCGGTGCCGGTGGCCGTGACGGCGGCGATGGTGAAGGTGTACTTCGTGCCCGGCTGCAGGCCGTTCACCACGCGGAGGAGCGCCTTGGCCGTCGGCTGGCTGATCAGCGTGTCCCGGCCGTGCACCGCGACCGTACGGCCGTCGGAGACGCTCACCGTGTAGCCGATCACCGGGGTGTCACCGGTGACGGTCGGCGGGGTCCACTGCAGCGCGACCGCGTCCGCGCTCGCCCGCGCCTTGAGGCTCGTCGGCGCGGCGGCGAGCGCACCCGTGCCCGAGCCCGGCGTGACCGCGGCCGACGGCAGTGACGGCACGCTGACGCCCGAGGCGCCACGGGCGGTGACGGTCACCGTGTACGGCGTGCCGTTGGTGAGACCGTCGATGACGGCGTACCCGGTGCGCCGGAAGTCGGCGGCGCCGATCGTGACGTTCTTCCCGCCGGACGCCGTCGCGGTGTACGAGGTGGGCGCCGCGCCGTCGGAGGCCGGGTTCCAGGCGACGTACACCTTGCCGTCCGCGGCGAAGGTGGCGACGCGTCCCGGGGTCTCCGGCGCGGTCGGCACCCGGACGCCGAGGATCCCGCGGTACTTCGGCTCCAGGCCCGCGTTGGTCACGATGTCGGCCGGGGCCTTCGACGGGTCGGACAGGATGTGGTTGGCCTGGGTGACCAGGCCCTTGTTGTCGCTGTCCGGGTCGCCCTGCTGCCAGTAGTTGCCCTTGATGAGCGTCGGGTCGTTGTTGCCGAGGGAGTCGCGGTAGTCGGTGTGCCGGCTGGCGACGTTGGCGTACGCCGCGTTGTACAGCACGTTGCCCTCGATCGTCTCGTACGTGCAGCCGTTGTCGGTGTAGACGTTCTTGCCGAGGCCCCACTGGTCGTGGATGACGTTGCCGGTGACCTTCTCGCCGTCGGCGATGGACGTGCCGGTGATGCCCTGGGTGTAGATGCCGCCGCCGTCGTCGAGCAGCTGCATGTAATCGAAGATGAGGTTGTCGCGTACGGCGTTGTCGTGCGAGAGGTTCGGCGTGGCCGGTTTGCTGATCTTGTCGGGCCAGCCGCCCCAGCCCATCGAGATCGCCGAGTACGCGACGTCGTCGATCTGGTTGTGCGCGATCGTGTCGTGCTGGCTGTAGCCGTTGATGATGGCCACGCCACCGTGGAACTCACGCGGCAGCCCGTACAGGTGGTTGTCCTCCACCGTGTTGCCGCGGGTGGTGCCGGCGTCGTCGGCCTGCGGCTTGTCGACCCCGCCGATCTCGACGCCGTTGCCGGAGATGTCGGTGAAGACGTTCCCGCGGACGACCGCGTCCTTGGTGCCGGTGCCGAACTCCAGCCCGGCCGCGCCGAGGTGGGCGAAGACGCTGTCGCTGAACTCCACGCGTTCCCCGGTGACGGAGATGTTGCCCGGTTCCTTGGTCCAGGAGGCGTACGGGCAGGTGCCGCCCGCGACGAACTGGCACAGGCCCTGCGTGGCGTACCCGGTCGTGCCGGTGATGGTGTAGCCGGCCTGGATCTCGGAGAAGCCCTCCGGGCTCGACGGCGTCAGCCACGTCGCGTACGAGAAGCGCAGGCCGCGGAAGGCGACGTCGTGGATCCCGCTCGCGTCGATCAGCTTCTCGATCGCCGGGACCTCGACGTCCGCGCGGCGCAGGTCCTGCCCGGCCCGGGGCTTGTAGTAGACGCGGTGCCTGGTGCGGTCGAGGTACCACTCCCCCGGCTGGTCCAGCAGTTCGAGGGCGTTCTCGGCGTACGCGGGCAGGCTCCCGTTGGTGAGCGTGCCGGGCCCGACCATGTTGACCGTACGGCCCGGGATGTCGGGGAAGATGACCCGCTTCATTGAGTTGTCCCAGCACGGCTGCGCCATCGTGACCGTGGTGCCGGAGACGGAGGCCACCGGGCAGCGCGGCTCGGTCCACTGGCCGAGGCCGTAGCGCTCGGCGTTCCAGAGCTTCTCGCCGGCCGTGTAGACGAACTCGACGTCCCCGGGATTCCGCCACTTCGCGAGCGTGTCGGCCGACGCCGTGTATCCGGTGTCGGTCGCGGTGAGGGTGACCGGGACCTTTCCGCCGGCGCGCTGCGCGCGGACGCCGTCGACGTACAGCTGCCGGGTGTTGCCGAGCCCGCCCGGGGCGGGGGCGCTCCAGACGCCGTTCGGGCCGGGCCGCCAGCCGGTGACCCGGCGCCCGCCGCTGATCACGGTGCCGGACGAGCCCTGCCAGATGATCCGGTGGCCGTCCCGCCCGGAGTCGCGCGCGTCGAGTTGGAGGGGCCGGGTCAGCCGGTGGACGCCGGATGCGAGGTGCACGGTCAGATCCCCGGTCAGGCGCCGGGACCGGGCCAGGTCACGGGCGCGTTCGAGGGTCCGGACGGGGCGTACGGCTGTGCCCGGCGCGTGGTCGGAGCCTGCCGGGGAGACGTACACGTCCTGGGACGCCGCCTGCGCCGCCGGCACCCCGGCCGACAACGCTCCGGCGGTCACGAGGGCGGTCAGTCCGGCCGTGAGGAGCAGTACGCCCGGGGCCCGGGATCGCGCCGACTCGGCGGCGAAGGCCCGGGACCCGGGCGAACGAAGGCGGAAGAAGCGGGGCATCGGCCCTCCAGGGGTCAGGAGATGCCCCAAAGGTAGGACCAATTATTCAATCGATCAATACTTCTGTGCCGGAGCGACCGGTTATCGAGATATTGATCGGATCACTCGCCCTTCGATCAGTCGATCCGGTTGAGCAGTGCCGGGGTGAGCCGCATGCTGTAGACGCCGCGACCGAAGGTCGCCGCGAACAGCCTCCCCGCCTTGAACTCGATGTCGGTCACCGAGGCGAGCGGCAGGCTGCCGAGCCGGATCCAACGCCTCCCGAGGCCCGCGAACACGCCGGCGTCCGTCGCGACGACCAGCACGCCGCGCGGACCGATGATCACGTCGTTGACCGGAGCCGTCGGCAGGTTGCCGGTGATGTCGCTCCAGGTCCGGCCGCCGTCGTACGACGTGAGCACATTGCCGCCGCCGGTGCCGGCGCGGTAGCCGGACAGGGTGACGACGATGCGCGCCCCGTCGAACCGGACACGGGTCACCCACTGTTTCCCGGTCAGCAGCGGCGTCCACGTCCGCCCGGCGTCGCTGGTGAGCTGGACGCGGCCGTCGTCGGTGCCGGCCAGGATCCGGTCACCGGTGGCCTGCACGGAGGTCAGCGTGCCGAACGGATAGACCGGGTCGTCGCCGGGCCCGCCGGTCAGGTCCGGGCTGATCGGCGTGAAGTGCAGGCCGTCCGCCGACCGGAAGAGCCGGTTCCCGCCGAGGTAGGTGACGTCGGGGTCATCGGTGGCGAACTCCAGAGGGCTGAACCAGTTGAACCGGTCGTCCTCGTCGGCCGCGACGGTGAGGTCGGTGGTGTTGTCGCCGCCGTCGAGGGAGCGGGCGCAGTTGCCGTACTGGTAGCAGGCGTAGACGCGGTTCTGGTTCCGCGGGTCGATGAGGTTCTGCTCTCCGTCGCCGTCGTACCAGGAGTTCCAGCGCTCGCCGCCCCAGGTGCGGTTCGATCCGTTGTCCTGGGCGCCGCCGGTGATGCGCGTCGGGTCCTGCGCGCTCACCGCGACGCTGTAGAACTGCGTCCACGGCTCGTACGCCGCGTGCGTCCAGCTTCCGGCCGCCGCGTTGGCGTCCGAGCGGTAGACGCCGCCGTCGTTGCCCTCGTAGACCCGGCCCGGCTTGGTCGGGTCCCACGCGATCGCGTGGTGGTCGACGTGCGTGCCGGTGTCGTTGGTCCACGTCCGGCCGCCGTCCTTGGACTCCCGGAGGAACTGCCCGGGCACGAGGACGTGGTTCCGGTCGGCCGGGTCGGCCCAGACCTCGCCGCCCCACCAGCCGAGCCCGGCCTCGTGCGCACCACCCGTGGTGAAGGTGTTCCCGCCGTCGTCGGAGACGTAGAAGCCCTTCTCGTCGCCGTACGCGCCCCACGTCGCGGTGCGGACGTACACCCGTCCGCCGGGCGCGGCGGCCACCCCGGAGCGGCTGAAGCTCGGGTCGGGCCGCAGGCCGGTGGTGTCGCCGGGGGTGAGCTTGGTGACGTTCTCCAGCCGCGTCCAGTGCGCGCCGCCGTCGGTGGAGCGGTACAGCCCGGAGCCCGGCCCGCCGTACCGGCGCAGACTCGGCGTGCGCTGCCGGTCCCAGAGGGTCGCGTACACGGTGTCCGGCCGGTCCGGCGCGATCGCCAGGTCGACCGCACCGGTCCAGGCGTTCGCCCCGGCCAGCACGTGCCGCCACGTACGACCGCCGTCGGTGGTCCGGTAGACACCGCGCTCCCCGCCCGGGCGGAACAGCGACCCGGTGGCCGCCACGAAGATCCGCTTCGGGTTCCTCGGATCGACGGCGATCCGCCCGATCGTGGCCGAGTGACGCAGGCCGAGGTTCTGCCAGGTACGGCCGCCGTCCGTGGTCCGGTAGATCCCGTTCCCCTCGTAGGTGAGCGAACCGCCGCCGGGGTTCGCCTCGCCGGTACCGACGTAGACGGCCCCGTCCGGAGCGGCGACCGTGGCACCGGTGGCCTGCGGGAAGTCGTCCGGCCACACCGACCGGAACGTCGTGGCCCGGTCGGTGCTCTTCCAGACGCCGCCGCTGGCCGCCGTGATGAAGACCGCCCCCGCACGGTCGACGGAGACGCCCGTGACCCGCCCGCCGATGTTCGCGGGCCCCTCGGAGGTCCAGTGCCCGACGGACCGGATCCGGCGGGCCTGGCCGGCCGCCGTCAGCAGAGCCTGCTCCGGCAGCCCGGCGCCGCCGGACAGGTCCTGGCGCGCCTTCCACTCGCCTGGGGCGAGCGGCCCGCACTCCTCCGGTTCCTCGTCCTCCAGAACCCGGGTCGTCGCGGCCTTCGCCGCCTTCACCTCGGGCTCCTCGCAGTCCTCGCCGGTCGCCTTCGCATGCGCCGGGGCGGTGAGGCCGGCGACGAGGGCGAACGCCGGGACCACCGCCCACCGGGCCCATGGCCGGATCCTGTCGCGCACGGTCATCTCCCATCTCAGGAGTTGTCAGAACGCGCGCACTGTCACACCGGCCGAACGCCGGATCAAGACGCTGGGAGGGGCCGGATCCGGCCAGGGGCGCGGCCCATGTACGGGATCTCAGGCGGGTCTCATGTTCGCTTCATGGTCGGATCACGGCGAATGCCCAGGCTGGCCGCATGGTGGCTTCCGCACGGATCCTGGTGGCCGACGACGACCCCGCGGTGCGCTCCGCCCTGGAGCGGGTGCTGCGGTTCAACGGCTGTGAGGTCGAACTCGCCGAGGACGGCATCGGCGCCCTCGAGGCGGTCGACGCCGCCCGGCCCGACGTCCTGATCCTCGACGTGAGGATGCCGAACCTCGACGGTCTGGGCGCGTGCCGGATGCTGCGGCGGCGCGGGGACGACATCCCCATCCTGATGCTCACCGCCCGCGTCGACCTGGACGACCGCGTCACCGGCCTGGACGCGGGTGCCGACGACTACCTGACCAAGCCCTTCGAACTGGAGGAGCTCCTGGCCCGCCTGCGCGCGCTCCTGCGGCGGTCGCGCGGATTCGACGACGGCGACGGACCCCGCGAGGAGGTCCTGCGCTTCGGCGACCTCATCATGAACCTGACCACCCGGGAGACCCACCGCGGCGAGCGGCCGCTCGAACTCACGCGGACGGAGTTCGACCTGCTCGAGCTGATGATGCGCAACCCGCGGCACGTGCTGGAACGCTCCCGGATCCTGGAGGAGGTCTGGGGGTACGACTTCGGGCGTTCGTCCAACTCCCTCGACGTCTACATCGGCTATCTGCGGCGCAAGACCGAAGAGCACGGCGAGCCCCGGGTGATCCACACCGTCCGGGGAGTCGGGTACGCCCTCCGATGAGAGTCCCGTCCCCGCGCCGGCTGTCGCTGCGGTCCCGCGTGGCGCTGCTGGCGGCCGGCGCCGTCATCCTGGCGATCGTCATCGTGGCGTTCGCCGCCGACACGCTGCTGCAGAACGAGCTGCGCGGTCAGATCGACCAGACCCTCATCAGCCAGGCCAAGTCGTTCGCCCACTCGCCGGACGACCGGCCGGGCGACCGGCACGACGGCCGCCTGCTCGCCTCGATGGGGATCAGCGTCGCGATCGTCCATCCCGACGGCTCGGTCATGACGCCGCCGGGCACGACGCTCCGCGTGCCGGTCGACTCCGCCGACGTGCGCGCGGTGTCGGCGGGCCCGGGGCCTCCGGACCGGCTGCGCAGCGCCTACTCCGGCGACGTCCACGTGCGGGTCGTGACGACGCGGGCCCCGGACGGCACCGTCATCGTGCTGGCCCGGTCCCTGGCCGACGTCGACCGCACCGTGCTGCAGCTCCAGCTCGGGACCGTCATCTTCGGGCTCGGCGCGGTGACCCTCGCCGCCACCGCCGGGTTCGCCGTCGCCGGAGCCGGGCTGCGGCCCGTCCGGAACCTCACCCGGGCGGCCGCGCGGATCGCCCGGACGCAGGACCTGGACCCCACGCCGATCGAGGTGACCGGCGGCGGGGAGATCGCCGAGCTCGCGCACAGTTTCAACGCCATGCTCGCCGCGCTCAACCGGTCCCGCGAGCGGCAGCGGCAGCTGGTCTCCGACGCCGGCCATGAGCTGCGCACCCCGCTGACGAGCCTGCGCACCAACATCGACCTGCTGATCCAGATCCAGCGGCACCCGGAGCGGACCCTGCCCCAGGGCACCCACGACCGGCTGCTCGCCGACGTGAAGGCCCAGCTCATGGAGCTGACCACCCTGGTCGGGGACCTGGTCGAGCTGGCGCGCGAGGACGAGACGCCGCGCCTGCGCGTGCCCGTACGGTTCGACGAGATCGTCCAGCACGCGGTGGAGCGGGTGCGCCTGCGCGCGCCCGCGACGGTGTTCTCGGTGAACGTGGAACCGTGGGTCGTGGAGGGCGCGGAGCCGGAGCTGGCGCGGGCGGTCACGAACCTCCTCGACAACGCGGTGAAGTTCGGGCCGCCGGACGGCACCGTGTGGGTCGTGCTCCGCGACGGCGAACTCGTCGTCGCCGACGAGGGGCCCGGCATCGAGCCCGGCGACCTGCCGTACGTCTTCGAACGCTTCTACCGGTCGGCGGCGGCGCGCGCGGCCAGCGGGTCGGGCCTGGGCCTGGCGATCGTCCGGAACGCCGCCGAGCACCACGCCGGCCAGGTACTCGCGGAGAACCGGCCCGGAGGCGGCGCGCTGATCCGTCTCCGGCTACCCGGCGTCCCCGGCCCCGGCGGCGCACCCCCACCGGAGGCCGGGTCCACGGTCCCGACCGGGCCGAGGCCCCGATCGCGCGGACGCCGGCCGGCGGACGCGGACCAGCCGGCCCAGCGCTGACGGCGCGTACGGCGGGGTGGCACACGGCGACGCGCACGGCGGGCGGCGGGCAGCGGGGGCGGCGGCCTGGCACGCGGCGAGCGGCGCGCGCGGCGGG
>NZ_BAABHK010000004.1:0-678648 GCF_039542055.1 Actinoallomurus vinaceus | reverse complement strand
CCGCCAACCGGGTCTTGCCCACCCCACCCGGACCCGTCAACGTCACCAACCGCGACACCGACAACAACCGCTTGACCTCGGCCACCTCATGCCGACGCCCCACGAAACTCGTCACCTCGGCCGGCAGTCCGTGCATCTGTCCGGGCCGTACGGTGTTGGATACCCCCGCCATGACATCGCCTCGGGCCCACCCGGAGCGGTCCTCCCGTTCCGGCTTACGGTCCAGGTCACAGCGTATGCGCGCCGGTAGGTCGGCGGCGACCCGTCAGCCCTCCGCGACGGTGACCGAAGCGTCCTCTGGGGCCGGTGAGGTCCTGGTGGCCGCTGTGATCGCATTTTGGGTCATTTACGGTCCTATGTGGTGAGAAAACCGAAACACACCTGAAACATCGGGCCGAAGGGTTTCACACCGCCGAAACACTCATGCCCCGTAGGTGAAACCGCGCTGCTCGAAGCTCCAGAGCAGTATCGACCACCTCACCGAAGGGACGGCCCGCATGCCGCCGGACGTTCTCAAACTCATGAATTCGGGCGACACCGCCTGGCTGCTCGCGAGTGCAGCCCTCGTCCTGCTGATGACCCCCGGCCTCGCATTCTTCTACGGCGGCATGGTCCGGCAGAAGAGCGTCCTCAACATGCTGATGATGAACTTCGCCACCATCGGCATCGTCAGCGTCCTTTGGGTCTTCTACGGCTACTCGCTCGCGTTCGCCAAGGACGTGGGGAACTACGGGATCATCGGCGGTCTCGGCAAGATCGGCCTCAAGGACACGCTGATCTCCGCCTCCGGCACGTCGCCCGAGCTGGCGTTCGTGGCCTTCCAGTTGATGTTCGCCATCATCACCCCGGCCCTCATCAGCGGCGCCGTCGCCGACCGGGTCAAGTTCGGCGCCTGGTGCGTGTTCGTCGCGATCTGGGCGACTGTCGTGTACTTCCCGGTGGCCCACTGGGTGTTCTTCTTCGGTGACCTGACCACGACCAAGGACGGCGGCTTCCTCGCCGACCACATCGGCACCCTCGACTTCGCCGGCGGCACCGCGGTCCACATCAACGCCGGTATGGCCGGCCTCGCGCTGGCGCTGGTGGTCGGCAAG
This sequence comes from Actinoallomurus vinaceus, assembly GCF_039542055.1. Lineage (NCBI taxonomy): Bacteria > Bacillati > Actinomycetota > Actinomycetes > Streptosporangiales > Thermomonosporaceae > Actinoallomurus > Actinoallomurus vinaceus. Next base: position 677,554 of record NZ_BAABHK010000004.1, on the reverse strand, counting down.
CGCGTCGGCTGGCCCAAGGAGCCGATGCGGCCGCACAACGTCCCCTTCGTGCTGCTCGGCGCCGGCCTGCTGTGGTTCGGCTGGTTCGGGTTCAACGCCGGGTCCGCGCTGGCGGCCAACGCCCAGGCGTCCGTGGCGTTCGTCAACACCCAGGTCGCGACGGCCGCGGCGGCACTCGGCTGGATCATCACCGAGAAGATCCGCTACGGCAAGCCCACCGCGCTCGGCATGGCCTCCGGCGCCGTCGCCGGCCTGGTCGCGATCACCCCGGCGTGTGCCTCGGTCAACCCCGTCGGCGCGGTGATCCTCGGCATCATCGCCGGCGCGCTGTGCTCGGTGGCCGTCGGCCTGAAGAACAAGTTCGGCTTCGACGACTCGCTCGACGTCGTCGGCGTGCACGCGGTCGGCGGTGCGGCGGGCGCCCTGCTCATCGGCTTCCTCGCCACCCCCACGGTGACCGGCATCCTCACCCCCGCCAAGGGCGACGGGCCCGCGGGCCTGCTGTACGGCGGCGGGTTCAGCCAGCTCGGCAAGCAGGCGATCGGTGTCGTGATGGTCGCGGTGTACTCCTTCGTCATCACCTGGGTCATCGCCAAGGTCCTCGACAAGATCATGGGCCTGCGCGTCAGCGAGGAGGACGAGGTGTCCGGCATCGACCTCGCCGCCCACGCCGAGACCGCGTACGAGATCAGCCCCTCTCACGGCGGCACGCCCGGATCGGGCATCCTGGCGACGCTCACCGTCGGCAAGGCGACCGCCGGCGATGAGGCGGCATCCAACGGCGGTCCGACGCCTGCGGAGCCGGGCGACAAGAAGGTGGAGGCGGAGGCATGAAGCTCGTCACCGCGGTGATCAAGCCCTTCAAGCTGGACGACGTCAAGGCGGCGCTGGAGACGTTCGGCGTGCACGGCATGACGGTCAGCGAGGCCAGCGGGTACGGCCGCCAGCGCGGCCACACCGAGGTCTACCGGGGCGCGGAGTACAAGGTCGACCTCGTTCCCAAGCTCCGCGTCGAGGTCCTCGTCGACGACGAGGACGCCGACGACATCGTCGACGTGATCGTCAAGGCGGCCCAGACCGGCAAGATCGGCGACGGCAAGGTCTGGTCGATCCCGGTCGACACCGTCGTCCGCGTCCGTACCGGGGAGACCGGGCCGGAGGCGCTGTAAGCGTGGCGGACGTGATCGGGGAAACGCACGGCCCGGTGGGCGAGGTCGTCCCACCGGGCCGTGAGGCCTCCAGGACCTCCGCGACGGCCGAGGCCCGTGCCACGCTCGGGGCGGCACGGGCCGCGCGCGCCCTGGAGCTGGACCGCGAGCTCGCCCGCCTGCTCGGCGCCGAGGCCGACGTGGCGCTGCTCGCCGTGGGCAGCCACGGGCGCGAGGAGCTCACCCCGGGCGGCGACCTCGACCTGGTCCTCCTGCACCGGGGCCGGCCCGACATCTCCGCCCTCGCCGACCGCGTCTGGTATCCGATCTGGGACTCGGGGCAGCGCCTCGACCACTCGGTGCGCACCCCCGAGGAGGGGCGTGCCGTCGCCCGCGAGGACATGAAGGCCGCCCTCGGCCTGATCTCGGCCCGGCACGTCGCCGGCGACCCGGCGCTGACGCGGGAACTGCGCGAGGCCGTCCTGACCGACTGGCGGGCCGACGCCCGCCGGCGCCTCCTGGAGCTGCGGGAGATGTCCCGGTCCCGCTGGAGCCGCTACGGCGAGCTGGCGTTCCTCCTCGAGCCCGACCTGAAGGAGTCGCGCGGCGGGCTGCGCGACGTCCACGCGATCCAGGCGGTCGCGGCGGCCTGGGTGGCGCCCGCCCCGACGGCCCGGGTGCGGGAGGCGTACGACCTGCTCCTCGATATCCGGCACGCACTGCACGAGCACACCGGGCGCGGAGGCGACCGCCTCGTGCTCCAGGAGCAGGACGCCGTGGCCGGCGCGCTCGGCCTCCTGGACGCGCACGCCCTGCTGCGCGCCGTCGCCGAGGCGGCGCGCACCGTCACGTACGCCGCCGACCACATGTGGCGCACGGTGAGCCGCTTCTGCTCTCCGCCGGGCCGCCCCGTCCGCAGGCCGCTCGCCGACGGCGTCGTCGAGCAGGATGGCGAGGTCGTCCTCGCGCTCGGCGCCGCCCCCGCGAAGGACCCGGTGCTCGTGCTCCGCGCCGCCGCGGCGGCCGCGCAGACGGGCCTGCCCCTCGCCATCGCGACCGTCGAGAAGCTGGCCAAGGAGGCCGCGCCGCTTCCCGTCCCCTGGCCGCCGGAGGCCCGCGACGCGCTGGTCACCCTGCTCGGCGCCGGCCCCGCCGCGATCGGCGTGTGGGAGGCGCTCGACCAGGCCGGCCTGATCGTCCGGCTCCTGCCCGACTGGGAACGCGTCCGCAACCGCCCGCAGCGCAACCCCGTCCACACCTTCACCGTCGACCGGCACCTCGTGGAGACCGCCGCCCGCGCCGCCGCGCACACCCGCGACGTCGCCCGGCCGGACCTCCTGCTCGTCGGTGCCCTCCTGCACGACATCGGCAAGGGCTGGCCCGGCGACCACTCCCGTACGGGCGCGGTCATGGCCCGCGACCTCGGGCAGCGCCTCGGGTTCGACGCCGCCGACGTGCGCGCGCTCGAGGCGATCGTCCGGCACCACCTGCTGCTGCCGGAGACCGCGACCCGGCGCGACCTCGACGACCCCGTCACGATCGAGACGGTGGCCGAGGCCATCGGCGACCCCGTCGTGCTGGAGACCCTCGCCGCCCTCGCCGTCGCCGACGGGCAGGCGACCGGACCGGCCGCGTGGGGCGCCTGGAAGGCCCGCCTCGTCGCCGAGCTGGCCCGCCGGGTCGCGGCGGTGCTCGCCGGCGCGCCGCCGCCCGTGGCGCCCGACCCCACCCCCGAACAGCTGGCCCTCGCCCGCCACGGAGGCGGCGCCGTCCGCGTCACCGGCTCGCGGATCACGATGGTGGCCCCCGACCGCTCCGGCCTGCTCTGGCAGGCGGCGGGCGTGCTCGCGCTGCACCGCCTCGCCGTCCGCGGCGCCCGTACGGTGTCCTGGGCGGCGGTCGCGCACGGGCCGGACGGCGACGGACGTCCGCACCAGGGGGACACGGCCGTCCTGGAGTTCATCGCCGTCCCCGAGTACGGCTCCGGACCCGACCCGGCGGCCCTGGAGGCCGACCTGCGGCGCGTCCTCGCCGGGCGCCTCGACGTCGCGGCCCGGCTGGAACGCCGCGCCCGGTCGTACAAGCCCCGCAAGGGGGTCCCGGTGCCGCCGCCGCGCGTCACCCTCCTCGACGACGCCTCGAGCACCGCGACGGTCATGGAGGTACGCGCCCACGACCGGCCGGGCCTGCTCTGGCGGATCGGGCACGCCCTCGGCTCCTGCGGCGTCCAGGTGCGCGGGGCCCGCGTGGAGACGCTCGGCGCGGAGGCCGTCGACGTCTTCTACATCGTCGACGAGGACGGGCATCCGCTCGCCGATCTCGCGCTGCGCGAGACCATCCGCCGCAGCGTCCTCGACGTCGTGCGCTGACCTGCGAATTCCTGACCGCCGGATGAAGAGCGCCCGAAATGCCCGTGTAGCGCATTGACGGTGCCCGTGGTGACCGTGAGGCTGCTGGACGTTGGAGAGCCTCAGGAGGTCCAGTGTCCAACGTCCATGTCACCAAGGGCAGACCGGCCGTCACCCGCGCGGTCGTGCCCGCCCTTGTCCTCGCCCTGTCCGGTGCCGCGGCGACACCCGCCCTCGCCGCCGGCGTCCCCACGGTCCAGCGCGGCCACGACCGGACGGTGACCTTCCGTACCGGTCACGCCGGCGAGGCGTTCGTCACCGTCACCGCCGCGGCTCCGGGAGTGTCCTGGGCCGTCAAGGGACGCGAGTCGGCGGTCCTGTCGCTGTTCGTCGATGGCCGGTACGCCACCGACGACGTCGTTCCCGCCGCCTTCCCGATCAAGCGGGAGTTCGCCCTCGGACAGCTGTCCGCGGGCCGTCACACGCTGCGGCTCAGCGTGGCCGCCGACCGCTCGCCGGGCAAGAGCGTACGGGTGTCCGGCCTGACGTTCCGTACGGTCGCGGTCGGCTCGGCGTCGTACACCGACATGGCGCACGCGCCCGTCCTGTACGGCCGCAACGGCACCGGCGGCACCTCGACCGGGCCGTTCCAGAACGCCGCCACCGACACGCCGCTGGTCGCCTGGCACGAGGACGTCCCGGCCACGACGCCGGGGCACCGGCTGCTCACGTACTCCTACATCTGGAGCAACGAGGACGGCGGCACGTCCACGCCGCAGCTCATGGCGCGCTGGGGCCGGACGTCCGACATCGAGTGGATCTACCAGGTCGAGGTCGACGCGCAGGGCAAGCGGGTCCCCGGCACCGCCGTCTTCCAGGCGCCGAACCACGTCACGCAGCCGTTCGCGGGCACGTACGAGGGCGACCACCCGCTCCTGGAGACCTGCACCCTGAACAACAACATCTGCGACAAGATCGACGACCCGATGCGGTTCTCGCTGTCCACCGCGCAGACGCTCGACGCGGCCACCGAGGCCCGTGAGCAGGTCATGGACCGCAACCCGTGGACGTACTGGGTGGTGGCGGCGGAGGCGCGCCGGGAGGGACGCGTGGTGGCGGATCCGCCGACCACGTCCCAGACCCTCATCGCCGACCCGCGCGACTACCTCTACCTCGTCGTGCGCAAGCAGACCGTCAACCCGCCGAACGGCACCGACTGGGTGGGCCTGTCGATCGGCGTCCGGCTCAAGGGCGACCCGACGCTGTACCGCTCGGACCACCTGTTCCCGGACCGCTCCATCAACCGCGACCTGCCCGCGGCCACGACGGTCCAGCTCCCGCCGGGGACGAAGCCGTCCGACATCGCCGAGGTCACCGGCATCCGCGTGCCCGCCACGAGCAAGGACACCGGCGCCACGATCAAGGTGCAGGCCATCAACCGGGCGTTCTTCCTCGGCCGGAACGACGAGCCCGGCACGTCGTTCATCGCCGGCCCCACGCCCGCGACCCTGACCCCGCAGAACCCGACCGCCGTCCTGTACACGGCTCCGGCCTCCGCCGGCTGAGGCACCCGCACGGGCGTTCTCCGGACAATCTCCGGAGAACGCCCGTCGGCCGTCAGAACGGGTCGGTGAGCTCGCCCAGCTTGGAGGTGAGCTGGAGGTTCTCCGAGTAGTCGACCGGAACGGTGATCACCGACACGGTGTCCTGCTCGAGGGCCTCGCGCAGGATCGGCAGGAGCGCGTCCGCCGACTCGACCCGGTAGCCCTTGGCGCCGAAGCTCTCGGCGTACTTCACGAAGTCCGGGTTGCCGAACTCGACGTTGGAGTCGCGGCCCATCTCCAGGTCCATCTTCCACTCGATGAGGCCGTACGCCTTGTCCTCCCAGATCAGCACCGTGATCGGGGTGTTCTCCCGTACGGCGGTCTCCAGCTCCTGGGAGTTCATCAGGAACGCGCCGTCACCGGTGGCGGCCAGCACCTTCCGCCCGGGATAAGCGAGCTTGGCGGCGATCGCGCCCGGCACCGAGAAGCCCATCGACGACAGGCCGTTCGACACGAGCAGCGTGTTCGGCTCGTACGTCGGGTACATCCGCGCCATCCACATCTTCACCGCGCCGGTGTCGGCCAGGACGATGTCGTGCCGGCCCATCGCCTCCCGGATGTCGGTGACGATGCGGCGCGGGGACATGGGGAACCGGTCCTCCACGCGACCGCGGTCCAGCTCCTCGTGGAGCATCCGCCGGATCTTCTCTCCGGTGCCGCGCATGTCGAAGCGGCGGCGCACGGCGTCGGTGAGCGCCCGGACGCTGGACCGGATGTCGCCCTGGATGCCCACCTCGACGGGGTAGTGGTCGTCCACCTCGGCCGGGAACCGGTGAATGTGGATGATCTTCTTGTCGCCGTGCGGGTTGATCTTGACCGGGTCGAACTCCTGGAGCTCGTACCCGACGCAGATGAGGACGTCCGCCTCGTCGAAGCCGAAGTTGACGTAGTCGTGGCGCATGAAGCCGACCGCGCCGAGCGCGTGGTCGTGATCGTCGGGGAAGACGCCCTTGCCGTTGAACGTCGTCGCCACGGGGAGCCCGAGTCGTTCGGAGAGGCGGATCAGCTCGTGGCTCGCGTGGTCGCGCGTGGCGCCGTGGCCGGCCAGCACGATCGGCTGGCGGGCCAGCGCGATGATGTCGGCGGCGCGCGCGATCTGGGCGGGGGAGGGCTCGTTCGGGCGTACGACGTTGATCGGGAGCGGTTTCAGGGACGCGTCGACCTTCGCCGACTCGACGTCCTCGGGGATCGCCAGGTAGACCGCGCCGGGCCGTTCGGTCTGCGCCGTCTTGAACGCCTTGCGCACCATCTCCGGCAGCGCCTCCGGCGTCGGCGCCATGTCGGACCACTTCGTGATCGGCCGGAACAGCGACACGAGGTCGATGATCTGGTGCGACTCCTTGTAGATACGGTCCAGGCCCACCTGCGCCGAGATGGCGACGACCGGCGTGCTGTTGGTCGTCGCGTCGGCGACCCCGAGCTGCAGGTTGATCGCGCCCGGTCCGAGCGTCGCCGAGGCGACGCCGGCCCGGCCGGTCAGCCGTCCGTAGATCTCGGCCATGAACGCCGCGCCCTGCTCGTGGCGCACGAGGACGTAGCGGATGGAGGATTCGTTGAGAGCGTCGACGAAGTGAATGTTCTCCTCGCCCGGGATGCCGAAGACGTACTCGACGCCTTCCGCCTCCAGGCAGCGGACCAGGAGCCGTGCGGCCTCCACCTGCGGGTCCATGCGGACTTCCTCCCCCTTGAACGGGCTTTTTCACCTGTTCTGGGGAAGTGCCGCGAGCGGAGCGGCATTCCGCGATGTGGCCGATCACACGTTCGGCGGCGCGCGGCCCGTCCGCGACGCCGGGCCGGCGCCTCTGGTGATCCCGCGAACGCCGTGTCACAGTGATCCGTGGTGGTCGGCATGCGACGGCCGCCGAGCGGATAGTGTTGATGGTCGATCCCCGAAGCACCCTAGGACTGGTCCAGACACGTGTTCGAGACGCTTTCCGACCGTCTGACTACGGTCTTCTCCTCGCTGCGCAGCAAGGGCAAGCTGTCCGAGGACGACATCAACGCGACCGCGCGTGAGATCCGCGTCGCCCTGCTCGAGGCCGACGTGGCGCTGCCCGTCGTCAAGGACTTCATCGCGCAGATCAAAGAGCGGGCCCGCGGCGCGGAGGTCTCCCGAGCGCTGAACCCTGCCCAGCAGGTCGTCCAGATCGTCAACGAGGAGCTCATCAACGTCCTCGGCGGCGAGACGCGCCACGTGCGGTTCGCCAAGACCCCGCCGAGCGTGATCATGCTCGCGGGTCTGCAGGGCTCCGGCAAGACGACCCTGGCGGGCAAGCTGGCGCGCTGGCTCAAGAGCGAAGGGCACGCGCCGCTGCTCGTCGCCGCCGACCTCCAGCGGCCCAACGCCGTGCAGCAGCTGCAGGTCCTCGGCGAGCGGGCCGGCACCGCGGTGTACGCCCCCGAGCCCGGCAACGGCGTCGGTGACCCCGTCGAGGTCTCCCGGCAGTCGATCGAGCACGCCAAGCGCGCCCAGCACGACGTCGTCATCATCGACACCGCCGGCCGTCTCGGCATCGACGAGGAGATGATGCGCCAGGCGGCCGACATCCGCGACGCGGTCCGTCCCGACGAGATCCTCTTCGTCGTCGACGCGATGATCGGTCAGGACGCCGTCACCACCGCCCAGGCGTTCATGGACGGCGTCGGCTTCGACGGCGTGGTGCTCACCAAGCTCGACGGCGACGCCCGCGGCGGCGCGGCCCTGTCGGTCCGCCACATCACCGGCCGGCCGATCATGTTCGCGTCCACCGGTGAGAAGCTCGAGGACTTCGGCGTCTTCCACCCGGACCGGATGGCGGGCCGGATCCTCGACATGGGTGACATCCTCACCCTGATCGAGGAGACCCAGAAGCAGTTCGACGCCGAGCAGACCGAGAAGTTCGCCTCGAAGTTCGCCTCGGGTGAGGATTTCTCCCTCGAGGACTTCCTCGAGCAGATGCAGATGATCCGCAAGCTCGGCCCGATCAAGAACCTCCTCGGCATGATGCCGGGCATGGGGCAGATGCGGCAGCAGATCGACCAGATCGACGACCGCGACCTCGACCGGATCGGCGGCATCATCAACTCGATGACGCCCGACGAGCGGCAGAACCCCAAGATCATCAACGGTTCGCGACGGGCCCGCATCGCGCGCGGCTCCGGCGTCACCGTCACCGAGGTCAACAATCTCGTCACCCGGTTCTTCGACGCGCAGAAGATGATGCGTCAGGTGGCGGGCGGCATGGGCATCCCCGGCATGCCGGGTACCCGGCGCAAGCAGGCCAAGGCGGCCGCCAAGAAGGGCAAGGCCAAGGGCAAGCAGCGCAGCGGCGACCCCCGCAAGCGCGCCCAGCAGGCGGCCGGCAAGCCGCAGCGCACGGACGGCGTGCCGCAGGGCCTCCCGCCGGGCCTCGGCGGGGGGATGCCGGGGCAGCTTCCGCCCGGCTTCCAGATGCCGGACCTGAACAAGCTGCAGGGCAAGAAGAAGTAGTCCCGCCGAGGGCGGGGACGCCGACGGCCGTCTCTTCACCGGATTCTCCCGGTGAAGAGACGGCCGTCGGCGTACGTGATGCGGGGTCGCTCCCGCCGACGGAAGCCCGACCGAGGCGGGGACTCGATCCGATCGGGGCCGGACCTGTCGGTGCGTGCTCGGCCTGGGCGTCAGGGCGCGATCCGGTCGGGGACCGGATCCGTCGGTGCGGGCTCGACCCGCCCGTCAGGGCTCGATCCCATCGGGGGTCGGACTCGTCGGCGCGGGCTCGGTCCGCCCGTCAGGGGCGGTCGCCGAACTCCGCCTGGTCGACCGTCCAGGCGCGGGCCTGGTCGCTCAGCGTGAAGCCGAGCCCCGGCCTGCCGGACAGGTGCATCCGGCCGTCGCGGATCTCCAGCCGCTCGTTGAACAGCGGCTCCAGCCACTCGAAGTGCTCCACCCACGGCTCGTGCGGGTACGCCGCCGCCAGATGAAGGTGGATCTCCATCGCGAAGTGCGGCGCGAGCTGCAGGTGCCGATGGTCCGCCAGCGCGGCGAGCTTCAGGAACTGGGTGATGCCGCCGATCCGCGGCGCGTCCGGCTGGATGACGTCGGCGGCGTCGAGCCGGATCAGCTCCCAGTGCTCCGCGACGCTGGTGAGCATCTCCCCGGTGGCGATCGGCGTGTCGAGCGACCGCGCGAGCGCCGCGTGCCCCTCGGCGTCGTAGGCGTCGAGCGGCTCCTCGATCCAGACCAGGCCGAACCGCTCCAGCGCCCGGCCGATCCGCTGGGCGGTCGGCCGGTCCCACTGCTGGTTCGCGTCGACCATCAGCGGCACCTCGTCCCCGACGTGCTCGCGGACGGCCTCGAGGCGCTTCAGGTCCAGGGAGCTGTCGGGCTGGCCGACCTTGATCTTGATGCCGCCGATGCCGCGCGCCAGCGAGGCGTCGGCGTTCTCCAGCACCTGTTCGATGGGCGTGTGCAGGAACCCGCCGGAGGTGTTGTAGCAGCGTACGGAGTCCCGGTGCGCGCCGAGCAGCTTCGCGAGGGGGAGATTCGCCCGTTTGGCCTTTAGATCCCACAGCGCCACGTCGATCGCCGCGATGGCCTGGGTCGACAGGCCGCTGCGGCCGACCGACGCGCCCGCCCAGACCAGCTTGGTCCAGATTTTGCCGATGTCGCTGGGATCCTCGCCGATGAGGACCGGGGCGATCTCCTTGGCGTGCGCGAACTGGCCGGGTCCCCCCGCACGCTTCGAATAGCCGAACCCGATGCCCTCGTGCCCGTCCTCGGTGCCGATCTCGGCGAACAGGAAGGCGACCTCCGTCATCGGCCGCTGCCGGCCGGTCAGGACCTTGGCGTCACTGATCGGCGTCGCGAGCGGCAGAGTGACCGAGGACAACCGGATCCAGGAGATCCGGTCGAGTGTCGCCTCGCCGGCCTGGAAGGCGGCGGGGATCGCGTCTGCCGTAGAGGGGGGCACGTGAACTCCTTCGGATGGTGTCAGGGCCGGTCCCGCGCGTCCCGCGAGGCCGGCCCCGGGACGGAGCCGGTGTCGGTCAGTCGCGGCCGAGCTCGCCGTCGACGCGCCGCCAGATGCCCAGCGGGTTGCCGTCGCGCAGTTCGGCGGGCAGCAGGTCGGCCGGCGTGTCCTGATAGCTGACCGGCCGCAGGAACCGCTCGATCGCCCGGGTGCCGACCGACGTGGTGGCCGGGGCGGACGTGGCGGGGAAGGGACCGCCGTGCACCACGGCGTGCCCGACCTCGACGCCGGTGGGCCAGCCGTTGAACACGACGCGCCCGGCGATCAGCTCCAGCTTCGGCAGCAGCTCGGCGGCCTCCCCGTGGTCGTCCGGCGTGGCGTGGACGGTGGCGGTCAGCTGGCCTTCCAGGGACTCGGCGATCTCCACGAGCTGGGCCTGGTCCCGGACCCGTACGACGATCGACGCGGCGCCGAAGACCTCCTCCTGCAGCGCTGGGTTCGCCAGGAAGGCGGTGCCGTCGGTGACGAACAGCGCGGCCCGTCCGCCGCAGGCGATCGTCTGGTCCTCGCCGCCGCGTGCCACCTCGGCGACCTCGTCGAGCGCCTCGAGCCGCCGGACGCCCGCGTCGTACGCCTGCTGGATCCCGGGGTTCAGCATGGGCGCCACCGCGGTCTCCTGGAGCGCCGCGCCCGCCGACTCGACGAAGGCGTCCAGCCCGTCGCCGTCGATCGCGAAGACCAAGCCGGGGCTGGTGCACAGCTGGCCGACGCCGGTGGTCAGCGAGGCGACGTACGCCGGGCCGAGGTCCTTGGCCTTCTCGCGGAGCGCGCCGGGCAGCAGGAACACCGGGTTGACGCTGGACATCTCGGCGTAGACCGGGATCGGGACGGGACGCGCGGCGGCGGCCGCGACGAGCGCGAGACCGCCCTGCCGGGACCCGGTGAACCCGACGGCCCTGATCCGGGGGTCGGTCACGAGGGCGATGCCCAGCTCACGGCCGCCGTGCAGCAGCGAGAAGGTGCCCTCCGGCAACCCGTGCTCGGCGACCGCCGCCCGGATCGCCCGGCCGACCAGCTCCGAGGTGCCGGGGTGGGAGGGGTGCGCCTTGACGACCACGGGGGCGCCGGCGGCGAGCGCGGACGCGGTGTCCCCGCCCGCGACGGAGAAGGCCAGCGGGAAGTTGCTCGCCGCGAACACCGCGACCGGTCCGAGCGGGATCTTCCGCTGCCGCAGGTCGGGGCGGGGGAGCGGCGTACGGTCGGGGATCGCCGGGTCGATGCGGGCGCCGAGCCAGCTCCCCTCCCGTACGACACGGGCGAACAGCCGCAGCTGGTTGGTGGTGCGGGCCAGCTCCCCCTTCACCCGGGCCTCGGGGATGCCGGTCTCGGCCGTCACCCGGTCGGTCAGCGTCGTGCCCAACCCGTCGATCCGGTCGGCGACGGTCTCGAGGAACGCCGCCCGGGTCTCCTGATCGGTCTCGCGGTACGTGCCGAACGCATCCCACGCGAGGGCGGCCGCGCGCTCGACGTCGGCCGGGGCGCCGAAGCGGTACGCCGGCTCCAGGCGTTCGCCGCTGCGGGGGTCGACGCCGTGGAACTCCTCACCGGTGCCGGGGACGTCCTGCGCGCCGATCAACTGCTGCCCGGACAACGTCACATCCTGCACGGTCATCGTCAGCTCACCTTCTTCACGAGGGTCGCGAGCTCCGCGAGCTCGCCGTCGTCGAGGTCGGTCAACGGAGGGCGGACCGGACCGGCGGGCCGGCCGACGACCTTCATGCCCGCCTTGACGATGCTCACCGCGTAACCGGGACGACGATTACGGATCGCACAGTACGGCAGGACGAATTCGTCCAGATGACGGCGTACCCGGTCGCGGTCGCGCGTGCGTACGGCGTCGTAGAAGTCCAGCGCGAACTCGGGGACGAAGTTGAAGAGGGCCGAGGAGTAGGTGGTCACGCCGAGTTCGAGGTACGGCAGCGCGAAGGTCTCCGCCGTGGGCAGCCCGCCGATGTAGGTGAGCCGGTCGCCGAGCCGGGTGTGGATCCGCGTCATCAGCTCCAGGTCGCCGACGCCGTCCTTGAACCCCACAAGGTTCGGGCAGTCGTCGGCCAGCCCGGCGACGGTGGTGTCCTGGTAGACGGCGTTGGCCCGGCTGTAGATGATCACGCCGAGGTCGGTGGCCGCGCAGACGGCGCGGACGTGCGCGGCCAGCCCCTCCTGCGTCGACTCGGTGAGGTACGGCGGCAGCAGCAGGACGCCGTGGGCGCCGGCGCGCTCGGCGCCGCGGGCGAGCTCGACGGCGGTCGCCGTGCCGTACCCGGCCGGGGCGATCACCGGGACGTCGCGGACCTCGTCGACGGCGGCGGTGACCACCTGGTCGACCTCGGCGAGGGTGAGCGAGAAGAACTCGCCGGTGCCCCCGGCGGCGAACAGGCCGGCGGCGGGGTGTCCGGCGAGCCGCCCGATGTTCTCGCGGTAGGCCGCCTCGTCGAAGGAGAGGTCGTCGCGGAAGTGCGTGACCGGGAACGACAACAGGCCGGAGCCCAACCGTCGGGCGACCTCACCGGGGGAGTACTGGGCCATGTCGTACGGGGGCTCCTTCGCTGCGCGCGTGTCCGGTACGGGTCGAAGCTAAGATGCGCAACTGATCCACGTCCAACTCAAAAAACGCATCCATTGATACAAGCGGGGTATCGATGTACACGCTGTCCCAGCTGACCGGGTTCATCGCCGTCGCCGAGGAGCTCCACTTCGGCCGGGCCGCCGCTCGGCTGCGGATGACCCAGCCCCCGCTGAGCCGGCAGATCCAGCTCCTGGAGAACGACCTCGGCGTCCGGCTGTTCGACCGCACCAACCGTTCGGTGGAGCTCACGCACGCCGGCCGTGCCTTCCTCGTCGAGGCCCGCCGGATCATCCGGCAGGCCGAGCACGCGGCGCTCGCGGCCCGCCAGGTGTCGGCCGGCGAGGCCGGCAGCATCACCGTCGGCTTCACCGCCGCCAGCGCGTACACCGCGCTCGGGGGCCTGCTCGAGGCCGCGCAGGAGGCCCTGCCGCGCGTCGAGGTGGTGCTGCGCGAGATGGTGACCATGGACCAGCTGGAGGCGATCTCCGAGGGGACGCTCGACCTCGGCCTGGTCCGGCCCCCGATCACCCGGCCGGACCTCGACTCACGGCTGGTCGCCCGCGAGCCCCTGGTCGCCGCGCTGCCGGCGGGGCATCCGCTGGCCGAGCCGGACCGCCCGTTGCGCGTCGCCGACTTCGACGGACAGCGGTTCATCATGTACTCCCCGATCGAGGCGCGGTACTTCCACGAGCTGCTGATCAGCGTCTTCCGCGCGGCCGGGGTCGCCCCGGTCTTCGCGCAGTACCTCAGCCAGGTGCACAGCATCCTCGGCCTGGTCGGCGGCGGATGGGGCGTGGCGCTCGTGCCGTCCGCGGCCACGCGGCTGCACCCGGAGGACGTGGTCTTCCGCCCGCTGGAGCCGCCCGACCCCGCCCCCGTCGAGCTGTGCCTGGCGTGGCGGAAGAGCAACGACAACCCGGCCCTGCGTCCCCTCCTCGCCCGCCTGCGACGCGATGACCCGGCCCCCCGGGGAGGGCCGAGAAGCCGAGTACCTCTTCCGGCATCCGGCGCCTCGGCAGGGGAGGACCCGTTCGCCTCATCTCATGCGGAGGCCGCCGAAGCGGCGCGCTGACACGGCGGAGAGCGATCGATTGCCACTTCACCGCCATCGTCTGGCAGAATGGCATGCTGGAAAACCGGACCGGGCAGGGCCCTCTCTCACCTGTTCACCGGTGTCCATCCGAGCGGCGGCTCCGGTCCCCACCCGGTTCTCATCGCTCATCCATTTCGAATCGGAGAACACCACACCCGTGGCAGTCAAGATCAAGCTCAAGCGTCTGGGGAAGATCCGGGCTCCGTACTACCGGATCGTCGTCGCCGACTCCCGCACCAAGCGTGACGGGCGTGCGATCGAGGAGATCGGCAAGTACCACCCGAAGGAGGAGCCCTCGCTCATCGAGGTCGACTCCGAGCGGGCACAGTACTGGCTGAGCGTCGGCGCGCAGCCGACCGAGCCGGTTCTGGCGATCCTCAAGGTCACCGGCGACTGGCAGAAGTTCAAGGGCGAGCCGGGCGCCGAGGGCACGCTGAAGGTCGCCGAGCCGAGGCCCGACAAGCAGGAGGTCTTCCAGGCCGCCGTCAAGGAGACCCTGGACGAGGCCGAGGGCAAGGCGACCACGCCCAAGTCCAAGAAGAAGGCCGAGCCGAAGAAGGCCAAGAGCGAGGCGGAGGAGTCGGCGTCGACCGAGGAGACCTCCGAAGCCAAGAGCGAGGCCTAAGGTGCTCGAGGAGGCGCTCGAGCACCTGGTGCGCGGAATCGTCGAGCACCCGGACGACGTCCGGGTGCGCGCCCGCAGGCTGCGCAACGGCAGGGTCCTCGAGGTGCGCGTGCACCCCGACGACCTCGGCAAGGTCATCGGCCGCAACGGCCGTACGGCCAAGGCCCTGCGCACCGTGATCGGCGCCCTCGCGGGCGGCCGGTACATCCGCGTCGACCTTCTCGACCTCAACGAGGCTCGATAGTGCTCACGGTCGTCACTCTTCGCCGGAGCGGCCCGACCACCGGCGGAGCGGCTTGATGCTGCTCGCCGTCGGCCGCATCGGACGGGCCCACGGCGTCCACGGCGAGGTGAGCGTCGAGGCGAGCACCGATGACCCTGGCGCGCGATTCGCGCCAGGGTCATCGCTTGCCACCGATCCGTCCCACCTCGGCCCGCTGACCGTGGAGTCCGTACGACCGCACGCCGGGCGTCTCCTCGTGCGCTTCGCCGGCTTCGACGACCGTACGGCGGCGGAGGCGCTGCGCGGCGTCCTCCTGCTGGTCGACGCCGCCGACATCGCGCCCAGCGACGACCCGGACGAGTTCCACGACCAGGAGCTCATCGGCCTCCTCGCGGTGACCACGGACGGCACCGAGATCGGGGAGGTCGTGGACGTCGAGCACCTCGGCCAGGACCTCCTGGTCATCCGCCGCCCCGGCGGCGACGCGCTCGTGCCGTTCGTCCACGCGCTCGTCCCCGAGGTCGACGTGCCCGGCGGGCGGATCGTCCTCGACCCTCCTCCCGGCCTGCTCGAGTGAGCCCCGCCGCCGCGAGCGCGCGACCCGGCCGCCGCGACGGCGCCACACCGCGGCATCCCGCCGACGTTCGCCCGTCAGGCGGTTGCGACGGTGCCACTTCCCGGGAACCCGCCGGTGTTCCCCGGTTCGGCGGCCACAGGGGCGTTGTGCGGCGGGAAGCGGCCGGTGCTCGCGCGTCCGGGCGGTCGCGGCGGCGCCACCCCGTGGGAGCCCGCCGATGTTCGCCGGCTCGGCGGCCGCGACGGTGCCATGCGGCGGGAGTCGGTCGGCGTACGGGCGGCTGCGGCGGCACCGTTCGGCGGAAGGCCGCCGGCGTTCGCGTGTCCCGGCGCTGTCGCGCACACTGAAGACAGGATTCACGGAGCGCCCATGAGACTCGACATCGTCACGATCTTTCCCGAGTACTTCGCCCCCCTCGACGTCTCCCTGCTGGGCAAGGCGCGGCGGCGCGGCGACGTCGACATGCACGTACACGATCTCCGGGACTGGGCGCACGACCGCCACCGCACCGTCGACGACACCCCGTATGGCGGTGGCCCCGGCATGGTGATGAAACCGGAGCCGTGGGGTGAGGCGCTGGACACCGTCGTGCCTCCTCCTTCCCGAGCGCGTCTCGTCGTACCGACGCCGAGCGGCCGTCCCTTCACGCAGGAACTCGCCACGGAGTACGCCGCCGAGCCCTGGCTGGTGTTCGCGTGCGGACGGTACGAAGGGATCGACGCCCGCGTCATCGAGGACGCCCGGGAACGGATGCCGGTCGACGAGGTCAGCATCGGCGACTACGTTCTGGCCGGCGGCGAGGTCGCCGTCCTCGTGATCGTCGAGGCGGTCACCCGGCTGCTGCCCGGCGTTCTCGGCAACGCCGAATCCGTGAGCGACGACTCGTTCGCGCCGGGTCGCATGGAGGCCCTGCTCGAAGGCCCCGTCTACACCAAGCCGGCGACCTGGCGCGGGCGCGACGTGCCCGAGGTGCTGATGTCCGGCAACCACGCCGCGATCGCCCGGTGGCGGCGCGATCAGGCGTTGGGGCGCACCGCCGAACGACGGCCGGAGCTGATCGCCCGAAACCGGCTGGACGAGGCCGACCGCCGGGCCCTCACCGAGGCCGGTTTTCCGGTTGACGCCGAACCTATGGCACACTGAGACGTCACCCCGGTTCTCATGCTGGGCGTGTCCAGACTTTCCAGAAGATCCCATCGCGCGCCGGCACCCCGTTGTCGCGCGCGTTTTCACCACGAGGAACCGCAGTCATGCACACCCTGATCCAGGAGATCGAGAAGGCCGCGATGCGGTCTGACGTACCGGACTTCCGCCCGGGTGACACGCTCAAGGTTCACGTGCGCGTGACCGAGGGCAACCGGAGCCGCATCCAGGTCTTCCAGGGCGTGGTGATCCGGCGTCAGGGCGGTGGCGCTCGCGAGACGTTCACCGTCCGCAAGGTCAGCTACGGCGTCGGCGTGGAGCGGACCTTCCCGCTCAACAGCCCGTCCATCGACAAGATCGAGGTCGTCACCCGCGGTGACGTCCGGCGCGCCAAGCTCTACTACCTCCGCGAGCTGCGCGGCAAGGCCGCCCGCATCAAGGAGAAGCGCGACAACTGAGCGGCGCGATTCCCGCTTCCGGCCCTGGCACGCCCATCGGCGCGCCGGGGCCTTTTCCTTGCCGGGAAAAGGGATTTCCCGGCACGCCGCAGACGACACGCTGACGTTGGCCGTCCCAAGCGCCTCAGGGCATTAGGCTTCCCCTGATGACTGACGACGAGCAGGGCCTGCGCGAGCCCGCGGCCACCGCCGGCGACACGCGCCACGAGGCATCGCAGAACGGCCGGGAGGGCGCGCGCTCCGCGGATCGGGATCCGGGGGACGAGCGATCGGAGACCCCGGAGGCCACCGAGGCCGCCGCATCGGGATCGTCGGGATCGTCCGGACCGGACGGCGACGACTCCGCCGGCGACGGCAAGGGCTCGCGGAAGAAGAAGCAGGGCTCCTTCTGGAAGGAGCTGCCGATCCTGATCGGGGTCGCCCTCGCCCTGGCCATGGTCATCAAGGCGTTCGCGGTCCAGGCGTTCTACATCCCGTCGCAGTCGATGGAGAACACCCTCAAGGTCGGCGACCGGGTCCTGGTGAACAAGATCGTCTACCACACCCGGGACATCAAGCGCGGCGACGTCGTCGTCTTCAACGGGCTCGACTCCTGGGACCCCGAGGTCCAGTACTCCGAGCCGAGCAACCCGGTCTCCAAGGTCCTGCGCGCCATCGGCAGCGCCTTCGGCGTCGTCCCGGGCGAGAAGGACTACATCAAACGGGTCATCGGCGTGCCCGGTGACCACGTGGCGTGCTGTGACGCCCAGGGCCGCGTGACCGTCAACGGTCACCCGCTCGACGAGCAGGCGTACCTCTACACGGACCCGGAGACCCACGAGCAGAACAAGCCGTCCGACGCCAAGTTCAAGATCACCGTGCCTCCGGGGCGGCTCTGGGTGATGGGCGACCACCGTGAGGTCTCCTACGACTCCCGCGGCCATCTGGGCGACCCCGGCGGCGGCACGATCCCCGAGAGCCGGGTCGTCGGCCGCGCGTTCGTCGTCGTCTGGCCCGTCACCCGGGTCAAGACGCTGCCGATCCCCAAGACGTTCGGACAACCGGGCCTGGCCCTCGCGAACGCCACGCTGCCCGCCGTACCGCTGGCACTCGGGTTCGCCGGCGCCATCCCGGTCACCCTGCTGCGCAGACGCCTCCTCACCGGTCCCTCGCCACGCCGCCGCGGCCGCCGCCGCTCCCGCCGCTCCCGCCGCACCTCGGAGTGATCGCTCTTACCGTCACGCCCGTTGTAGGCGCCGTTGGTGTGGTCGCTGCTGTGGTCGTGTCTGCTGTGCGTCGCGTCGGTGTGATCGCTTCGGCGGTCGCTTCCGTCGCACGTGGCGCTGGGGTGATCACGGCTGCGGACAGGTCCGCCGTACGCGGCGTTGTGGTGGTCGGTCTTGCGGTCGTGTCCGCTGCGCGTCGCGTCGGCGTGATCGCCTCGGCTGTCGCTTCCGCCGCGCGTGGTGCCGGAGTGGTCACTGCTGTGGATGGGGCCGTCGCGGGCGGCGCTGGGGTGGCCGCTTCCGCGGTCACGTCCGCTGCGCGTGGTGCCGGAGCGATCGACCCGGCGAATAGGCCCGCTGTGGACGGCGTTCCGTCCCGGTCGCGCCCTCACGCGACGTACCCTGCCTGATGTGTACATCGATGTCCGGGCTCACCGTCCTCGTGGCCTCACCCCTCGACGTGACGTCGGCATGTACGCGTACGAGCGGGTGCTGGAACGTGCCGGTCTCGGGCCGGTGGCCGGGGTCGACGAGGCGGGCCGCGGCGCGTGCGCCGGGCCACTGGTCGTCGCGGCCGTGATCCTCGGACCGGAGCGTCGTCGCCGCATCGAGGGGCTGGCGGATTCGAAACTGCTCACCGCCGCCCGCCGGGAGCAGCTCTACGAGGAGATCACGACCACGGCCCTGGCCTGGCACGCCCTGGTGGTCCCGTGCCAGGAGATCGACCGGATCGGCCTGCACCGCTGCAACATCGCCGGGATGCGGCGGGCGCTGGCGGCTCTCGGTGTGATCCCCGGTTATGTCCTCACGGACGGGTTCCCGGTCCCGGGCATCGTCGCGCCGACGCTGCCGGTGCCGAAGGGCGATCGGGTGGCGGCCTGTGTCGCCGCAGCGTCGATCGTGGCGAAGGTGACCCGAGACCGGATCATGACCGGACTGCACGAGCGTTATCCGATGTACGGCTTCGGCGTTCACAAGGGGTACGTCACCCGCGCGCACGCCGCGGCGTTGGAGGAGCATGGACCTTGTCCTGAACATCGGCTCTCCTTCGTCAACGTGGCCCGGGTGGCCACGACGGAGGCCGGGCCGAAAAACGGCGCCTCAGAGGCTGGGGAGATCGATTGGGAGGCGTCACACTATGAGGACACCGCCGACCAGGCGGACGTCGCCTGAGCCGCGGCACGGGGAGGGAACGCGAGTATGAGCGCAGAAGACCTCGAGAAGTACGAGACCGAGATGGAGCTCCAGCTCTACCGCGAATACCGCGATGTCGTCGGCCTCTTCACGTACGTCGTCGAGACCGAGCGCCGGTTCTATCTCACCAACAACGTCGATCTACAGGTGCGCAGCACCGACAATGGCGAGACCTACTTCGAGGTGTCGATGCAGGACGCGTGGGTGTGGGACATGTACCGCCCCGCGCGCTTCGTGAAGAACGTCCGGGTCGTGACGTTCAAGGACGTCAACGTCGAGGAACTCGCCAAGAGCGACCTGGAACTACCCGAAAACTGACACACCCCCGACGACGGCGACACCGGGCGGGCGGCACCAATGTGCCGCCCGCCCTCGCGTTGATCGCTCCCGAGGCCCGTCACATCGCAGGTGCCCCACGCCCGTGCCGGCGGCCGCCACGCGGCCCGGCAGGCTCGCACCGATCGTCGCCCCATCCGGGGCGTGGTCGCCGGCGCGGAGGGTTGTTCCGGTCTGGGGCGTGGTTGCCGGTGTGGAGGGTCGTTCCGGTCTGGCTCGTAGTCGCCGGCTCGGAGCCGTGGCGTGCAGGCTCGGTCGCCGGTCAGGAGTCCGGCGGTCGGCGGCGGAGCTTCCATCCCTTCGTGCAGCGCTCGACGAAGCCACCCGCCGACAGGGCGCCCAGGCCGGCGAGCGCGGTGTCGAGATCGACACCGGCGGTCACCGCGATCCGTGCCGCACCTGCTCCGCCGCGTGCGGGAATCGCCTCCAGAACGTCCCTCGTCACGGGGTCCAGCCGGTCACGGTCGAGGACCGGCCCGCGTTTCTCGGGTGCCAGGTCGTCGCCGACGAGCCCGACCAGGTCGAGGACCTCGGAGGTGTCGGTGACGCAGACGGCCTCACCCCATTCCCGCAGCAGGACGTGACAGCCGACGGAGGCCACCGAGGTCACCGGCCCAGGGACGACCATCACGGCGCGGCGAAGGTCACGGGCATGGCGGGCGGTGCTGATCGCGCCACTCCGGCGCGCCGCCTCCACGACCACGGTGCCGCGGGTCAGCGCCGCGATCGTCCGGTTGCGCACCAGAAAGCGGCTCCGGTTGGGCGAAGTGCCGGGTGGGAGCTCGCTGACCAGCAGACCGGAGCGCGCGATCTCGGTGAAGAGCCCGTCATGCGAGCTGGGATAGGTCACGTCGAATCCGCAGGCGAACACCGCGACCGTCAGGCCGTCGGCGGCGAGCACTCCTCGATGCGCCGCCGCGTCGATGCCGAAGGCGCCCCCGCTCAGTGGTGTGTCAATGTGGAACTATTTCGCGACATGATCACCATTGGGAGCGCCAACCCCACCGAGACCGGCCGCACAGGGCTGCGATGGGGCATCTACGTCCGTACCGCTCGGTCAGGGCACGCCGACGCTCAGGAGGTCGCTGTGCGGGACATGATCGCCCGCGTCGATCCGATCGGACAGGTTGTCGAGGTCTACGTCGATGACAACGTCGCTGCCCGCCCCCCCGAACAGTGCGTCGAGTTCGCGCGGATGATCGAAGACCTCCGCGCTTCCCAGCTCAACGCGCTTGGTGCCTGGGACATCGACAGGTTCCCCCGCCACTCGCCTGTGCTCCAGGACCTCGTGAGCGCAGCCGATCAAGTCCGAGTCCGGACCGTCACGGCCGCCGACCTTGACGCGTCGACGTTCGGCGGGCTCTGGCTACTTACGTCGCCCGCCCCTGCTCGCATAAGGCTTGGACGGGTCGGATGACAGCGAGTCTCAGCGAGGCCGTGATCCGAGGCGGCCGTACCGGATTCCGATGGGGGATTTACGTCCGCATCTCCGACGATCGCGAGGGCGCCGGCCTGGGCGTCAAGCGCCAGGAGGGCGACGTCCGCGCCATGATCGCCCGTGTCGACCCGACCGGCACCATCGTCGATCTCTACGTCGACAACGACCTCAGCGCCTACAGCGGCAAGCCCCGGAAGGATTACAACCGGATGGTCCGCGACCTCCAGTCCGGTCGCATCAACGCCATCGGGGCCTGGCACAACGATCGCTTGCAGCGTCCAGATCTGCGTCAGCTGGAAGACTTCATCGACTTGGTCAACGCAACCGCGGCACACGTCCAAACCGTTATGGCCGGTCTGTTCGATCTTTCGACGGCAGCCGGGCGGATGAACGCCCGTCTCCAAGGCGTGATCGCTCGCGGGGAGTCCGAACACAAGGCTGACCGGATCCGACGGAAGCACGAGGAACTCGCGGCGGCGGGCAAGTCCACGGGCGGTGGTTTCCGGCCGTACGGCTACCGCCGGATCTATGACCGGCCAGAGCGACCGCACCGTCTGATCCGCGAGGAGGTCATCCCGGAGGAGGCCGAGGTCATCCGGGAAGCGGCACGCCGAGTGCTCGCTGGGGAGAAGCTGATCGCGGTCTGCCGGGACTTCAATCGGCGGGGCATCCCGACCTCTGGCGGCGGTAAATGGACGCAGCGGCGCGTCAGAGAGGCGCTCGCTGCCGATCCGGATGGAGACCTCGCCCGCGCCATCCGGCCTCGTCTCGACGTCGGAGACACGCTCTCTGACGTTTCCAGGGACCTGAACCGGTTGGGCGTTGAATGTCCCGTCGAGGGGACGTGGTCGACCGCCACGCTGTCGCGGATCCTGACGTCGGCGCGGATCGCCGGCCAGCGTGAGCATCGCCCTCGGTCCCGGGGCGAGACGAAGCGTGTGGAAGTGGGCCCGATCACCGCCGAGAAAGCGGAGTGGCCAGCGATCATCAAGGTCGAGGAGTCGCGGAGGCTCCGTGAACTACTCACGGACCCGGATCGGCGAACCTCGCCGGGGCCGACCGGTCGGCACCTGTGCACCCGCGTGCTGGTCTGTTCGCTCTGCAAGCAGACGCTCGTGGGTCGATCGCGCGGTAAAGACAAACGTATGTACATGTGCGACAACCAGCCGGGCAGGCCGGGCTGCGGGCGGACCTACATCGACGGCGATGGCACCGACCAGGAGGTCACAGCGATGGCTGCCCAGGCGTTGTCATCGTCTGCCTACCGTCAAGCGCTGGCACGGCGGGACGACCAGCCGAACGATGTGGAAGTCCTCGACGAGATCAGCGCCTGCGAACGCCAGTTGGAGCAGTTCGCGGAAGACCTCGGTGAAGGACTGATGACACGCGCCGAGTGGCTTGCCGCGCGGAAGCCGGTAGAACGCCGGCTTAACGCGGCGAAGCAGCTCCTGCGTGCCGTTGATTCCGACCGGGTCCTCGAGGATGTCCCATCCGAGCGCAAGGAGCTGCAGCGGTGGCTTCTCGATACGAATATCGAAGTGTCACGTCGGCGAGCGGTGATTCTCCTCGTGCTGAACGGGGTGGTGGTGAAGCCTGCGGTGTCGGGACGGGCTCGTTTCGATCCTGATCGGCTGGTCCCAGACTGGCGCATGTAGTCGCCTGGTGATGAGCGCAAGGCCCCGGAGATCGTGTATCTCCGGGGCCTTGTCGCATCGCACGTGCGATCGCTCGCGGGGAGGGGGAGGGGGGAGGTGTCTCTGTCTCTGTCTGTGTCTCTGTCTATGGCGATCGCAGGGGATTCGGGGTGTGACTAGGGGCGAGTCGCATACCGATCGCATATGCGATGCGATCCCGATAATGAGGACAGATCGCATGTACTGGCGGACGGGGAATCGGGTGCGGCCCCACCGGGTGAGCCGGTGACGGCAGCAGATGAGGAAGCGATGGCCTGACAGGCAGAGCAGACGGCGGGACGTGATGAGGGGGCGGCGGTGGTGCGGCCGGTGGTCCTGAAGGCACCTTGACCGGGCTATGACTGGGAATGCATGCCCTGGACCTGGTCCTCAGCAGGGACACGTCGCCCGAGCACGCCGGCTGCTTGATCGGCGTCGGCTCCGGACCAACGGCCACCGGCGGCAGGCCGGCGGGCGGCGAGTCCGGAACGGACGGCTTCGCCACGGGGAGTGGTTGCACCCGTGGAAGTCCGGATTGCGGCACGCCGGAGAACCCTGGGCGTGGACTGCGCGGGGAGTGAGAGGCCGTGCTGCTGGCTGGTGGCGTTGACTCGTATCCAATGTCCACCGGACCGTGCGTGGCGTGCCCGGGAAGCGGGACGGGCGAGCCGCCTCGCCGCGGAGAACGACGGGGGCGGGGCAGTCCAGTGCCGGTGGAGCCGGGACTGCTGTGGCGCGGCGGGGCGGCCTGGATCGGCGCCTGGACCTGGTGATGAGCGGACCAGACGCTACCCATGAGCGTCGCACCGGCGATGAACGCCAGGATCGCGGACGTTCCCGAATGACGCTGCTGGGCAAGTGCGACGACAACCGGAACGGCAGCCAGACGGGAACTGTGCGCCCGTACGATCTCGGCGACCTCCTGGTCTTCTTCCCTTCGAGATAGGTCCTTCCCGAGCCGGATGACCAGGGTGCCGTCATTATCCTGCCGGTACTCAACTTCCCGGCCGGGGAGAGCCTTGCGATGCACGATCGGAAGGCGAAATAGATCCATCGAGGGGCTCCGACAAGTTCGTGTTCTTAACCGAGTTGCATATGTCTCTCCAGATCACAGACGGGTCGCTCCCTCCGGTGACCTTACGATGCACCTCCTGTTCACCGACGGTGAGCTTCACCCAGTTCAGGGTTCCGCGTGGCATACCGCACGCCGAGATCAGCTCTGGTGGCACTGGAGGAAGGGTGAGGCTCTGCTCGTGGACCCGGCCGGCATTGAACGCAGCCGTGACCGCCGTCTGCGTCAGGAGCGATTGCTCCGCGATCTTGTCGATCCGTGCGGACATCCCACTGAGCGCCGCGTCGACATCACGGAGACGCTGGTTGAGTTCGGCGACCTGCTGTTCAAGCCGAACGTAACGGCCAATATCGGAAACGGAGTTCGTATATCGGGCTTCGGGGCCCGTGGAGTTCGAAGGCATGTCAATCCCCGTGCGGCCTGATGTTACGTGGCCTGTGAAGACGTTTTCCCCAGAGTTAGACGAAACATCTATCACTCTATGTGCGCATTGTCACGATCTTGAACTGGTTTTCGGCCATACGTGAGATATCTGGAGCGTTCCATTTGTGATATTGGGAGTGACCAAAAATAAGCCAGCGACCACAAGTGTCGTGGTCGCTGGCTCAGTTGTGTCTATCGAGTGGCCCTAAAGAGCGCGTTTGTGGATCCTCACGGCCTGTAACGCTTTCTTATTGCTGGGCAGGCCGGTCGGTTGCGCTCTCTTCGACGTCGCTGCCGAGTGCCGCGGCGATGCCTCGCGTCAGTTCGGCCATGGCCGACAATCGCGCTCGCCACGGCACCTCGTCCAGTGCCCAGACGACCTTCTCCGGTTGAGATAGGGGCCGGCCGAGGATCTCTTCGGGGTTGGGGTCCGGCTCGTTGGGATTGACGATCAGCGACAGGCCGACGCCGGCCGTTGGCTGCTCGGATCGGGGTGCAGAAGCGGCCTCTTCTCGGAGGATCGCATCGAGGACTCTGGCTGCGTCCTCCCGGTTGACCTTGACGAGCTCTTCTGGGGTGATGCCCACGACGTGGGCCATGTGAGCGATGGTCTCGGGGGGCGTATTGGTGACCGGCGCGTTCTCCCCGCCGCCCACGGGCCTGTAGCCACGTTCGATGTAACCCCAGCCTTCTACGCTCATCTGGGCTGCCTTGGCGGCGGCTCTCATGAGGATCTTGGGCCTCGCGCGCAGCCGCGCCATCCGGATGAGCTCGCCCTCCGGCGTCGGCGGTGGCAGGTCCTTGCTGGCCATGACCTGTCTCCTACCTGTCATACGACGGTATATGCCCAGCATGGTACGCGCGATTACTCGCAGGTACAGCCCTTAACAGCCAGATACAGGCAAGTACACATCCTAGAGTTGTACTGAGATGTACTGGCATGTAACGTCATACACGTGATCGAAGACCCCGATGGCACACCCGTTGTTGGCCAGGACGACCCTGGCCTGGGGGAGAACAACCAGGGCGGCGAGGCCGACCGGGACGTCCCTGGCACCAGCACCCCCGAGCACAAGCTGCTCCAAGACCCGGAGGTACTCCGAAGCCGGCGTCTGGTTCGTGGCTTGGAACAGACCGAGCTTGCGCAGAGGGCTGGCTGTACCCAGGCTGCGGTGTCCCGGCTGGAGCGCGGGAACCGAAGCGCACGGCTGTCGACGCTCCGCAAGCTCGCGGTCGCCTTGGAGTGCGAGGTCAAAGACCTGATCGCACCGCACCACCGCCGGAAGGCTTCGTGACTTCGCGCATGCGTCGACCGGTGGACCGGCCGTTGGGAGACGCAGGTGAGCCCGGCTTGGGGGCCTGGGCACGTATTGAGACCAAGGTCCTGACGACCAGAGCGGAGCAAGGGCTTCCGCCGACGGTCGAGGACGTCACGACTCTCCACGCGATCGCCACGCTCATGCATCCCGACCTGGTCGAGGCCGGGCAGATCGGTGGATTCGGCGGCCGGAAGGCCGCATGACCAACGAGCCCCGCGTCGGTGTTAGCGGCACCAGCGGGGCTCGGAAACCCACGAGGTAAGGGACTCACTCTCGTGAACGAAATCAAGGGTAACCCACCCGACTGCGCGGGTCTGGCGATGACGACCCTCGCGTTCATCCGCGACAACCGTGCGCTGTGGGATCAGGTCCACTGGCGGACCACCCGGACCGGCTGCTTCGCCTGGCACACCGCGATCCTCGCCGAAGGCATCCCGGCCACGCCCGCCGACCACAAGTACGGCGAGTACCTGCTCGCCGAGCCCGCCGACAACCCGGCCGACATCTTCACACCCGACGACGGCAAGCGGCCGATCATCCACGTGCGGGCCCGCGCCCGGCGCCTGCTCGGCCTCGGAGAAGCGGACGCCTCCGCGCTGTTCGGGCCGACCAACACCTTCGAGGCCCTGGAAACGCACGTGTACGTGCTGGCGCGCCGCCCGGACGAACTCGCCGGGCTCCTGACCCGCCTCGCCGTCGAGTCCGCCAAGGACCCCTTCGGCGACACCGCCATCGCCCTGGACACCGTCCTGGACGTCCTGGACCACTCCTACCGCGACATGCGCCGCCCCACCGTCGACCGCGGCCACTGGGTCGCGGAGATCCGCAAGACGGCCGCCCAGACCGGAGGCGTGATCCCGTCCTTCCAGCTCGGCCGGGCACTGCTCGCACTCATCGGCGACGTCTTTGACGACCGCCTGTCCCATCTGGAGCTGGCGGCATGACCAACGGCGCAGACAGGAGAGACGCGATGAACCCCGGCGACACCGAGCGCCAGCAGTGGATCGCCGACATGCGCGACCTGCTGGATGTCCTGGAAGCCAACCCCGAGCTTCCCCTGCCGACCGTCGGCCGGCACACGTTCAGCCCGGTGAACCTCGGCTTCTTCGACACAAAGCGCAAGGACGACCGGCGCGCCCAGCTCGCCCGCGCCGTCCGCGCCCTGCGCGGCGGCTTCACGAAGGACTACAGCGGCAACGTCATGAAGCTCGATGGCACCTTTGGGTCGCTGCACCTGCGGCTGATGGTCCCGCGCGAGCAGGTATGTGAGCGGCGCGTCCTCGGCGTCCGGCCGCAGACGGTCGAGATCCCCGACCCGGCAGCCGCGGTGCCGAAGAAGAAGGTCACGTACGACGCCGAAGTGGTCGAGTGGAGCTGCCCGCCCCTCCTGGCTGCCACCGAGTCTGAGGCGGTGTCGGCATGAGCTGGATGGACCCGGAGATCCTCGGTGCCCTGCGGGCCGACACCGCCGAGCTGATGACCACGATCAAGCGGTCCGACTCGGCTGCCGAGCTGATGCGGCGGCGTGCCGAGCAGGCCGAGCAGCAGGCCAGCGGCGCGCGCCACCAGCTCGAGCAGCTCCGCCTGCTCGCACTGCTGGCACAGGGCACGCTGCCTCTCCCCGGTCGTGACCAGATCTACCAGGCCGAGGACGGCGTCACCCTCGCGTTCGGGCCGCTGCAGGTCACCGGACTGCCCGACGACCCGACACCAGAGGACTACCGCAACCTCGCCGAGACCATGCGCAGCCTCTACGTGGCTGCGGCAGCCATCGCTCACCGAGCCGAGGAGGCCGCTCGCGACCTTGCCGCCCCGTCTGCCCCGGAGTCTCTGGTCGCCGTCGAGACGGCCGAGCCCGGTCCAGGCGGCGAGTCCGTCACGATCGTCAAGCGCACCTGTAACGGCTGCGGCACCGTCGTCGGCGACGCCATCCCCGTGGAGCTGGAGGCCGACGCACGCGGCGACGTGCTCCCGGACGTACGAGGCGAATGCGCGAAGTGTTCCGGCGCCGCCGCCGAGTCGTTCGAGCGGCCCATCGCTGGTGATGCGGTCGCTGGCAGGCGGCTCGTCGACAACCTGGCCGAGGCCGGGCCGACGGGCGAGAACCTGGCCACCTCCACGCTCACCGACGTGTCGGCTGTGACCATGGGTGATGCCCGATGACGAACCCCACTGAAGAGGACGAGATCTGGGTTACGCGCGACGTCGCCACGTACTTCCGCGTCAACCCGAAGACCGTGAACCGCTGGGTCAAGGTCAGGAAGCTCAAGCCCGCGTTCGTCACGCCCACCGGCATGTTCCGCTTCCGGAAGTCCCAGATCGTCCAGGGCGGTGAGTCCTGATGCCGCGCGCCGTGATCAGGATCGTGCGTTTGCATCCGGACGGCACGGTCTGCACGCACAAGGTCAAGCCGAGCGGTAAGCCGCGCGAGGGCGAAGACTGCCCCGGCACGGCGAAGTTCCGGGCCGACTGTGACTCGTGCTCGTGGACGGAAGAGGGCTACCTGAAGGTGATCCTCGAACGCCCTGTCAGCGCACACCGGGCCGCCCACAGGACCGGCAAGGTCCCCACGCGCGACGGGGGCGGCCAGTGACGCACTTGATGACCTGGACGCGCATCAGCCCCGAGTCCTTCACCACGGCGTACGCCGGCCGCGTCTGGGAGCTGGTCAAGATCACCGGGGGCGACAGTGGCCTCCGCCCCGGCTGGTACCTGCGCGCGGCTGACAGCCCGAGCACTCTCACTGCTGGTGAGTGGGCGGGCCCGCGCATCATCAACGCCCAGTACCGCGCCATCAGCATGATTCTCACCGACCAGGTGCGGCAGCAGGCCGCGGCGATGCAGCGCATGAAGGCCCTCGCCGAGCAGCTGGACAAGGACGCCGCCGAGGACGACGCCAACCGGAACGAGCGGATCGCCGAGCTGGTCGACGAGACAGGCGACTGGTCGAGCAAGGACCCGGACGTTGCTCGCTTGGCGGCGCTCGTCGATGTCCAACGCGAGATCGCCCAAACCATCCGCATCGCCCTGGGTGAGGTGGACAGGCCGTGATCTACGTCGCCGCCATCGGCTACGTCCTCGTCAGCCTCAGCGCGGTCTATGTCGGCTTGGCCGGTGCTGGCAGGGACGAGGACCTGGCCCGTCCTCCCGCCGACAGGACCCGCGCGCACGCTGGCCGCCCCCTCTGCCTCCCCGCTAACCACACCCCTGAACAGGCATCCGATGAGTACCGCAACGAAGGAGTACCGGACGCACAAGCCGTCCGGCCAAGTCGCCCCACCGCTGATCCTGCTCGAAGGAGGGGAGAAGGCGGGGAAGAGCTTCACAACCGCGCTCTTCACCGGTAGCGAGCGCGTCGGCACCGCGTACTGGGTCGAGTTCGGCGAGACCACCGCTGAGGAGTACGGCGCGATCCCCGGTGCTGACTACGAGATCGTCGAGCACGACGGCACCTTCATGGACTTCTACGGTGCGCTGCAGTGGGTGTACCGGAAAGCCGCGGAGGCGAAGGCGGCCGGGAAGAAGCCGGTCGTCCTCGTCGTGGACTCCATGTCCGCCGAGTGGGAGCTGCTGCGGGCGTGGGCGGCGAACCGCGCGAAAGGCTCAAGGTCGAACCGGGCGAAGCTCGCGGCGGACCCGAACGCCGAGATCGTCATCTCGCACAACCTCTGGAACGACGCCAACGACCGGCACGCGATGATCATGAGCCTGTTCCGGACCTTCCCCGGCATCGTCGTGATGATCGCCAGGGGCAAGGTCGTCACGGCATTCAGCGACAGCGGCCAGCCGATTGAAGGCAAGAAGGACTACCGGGTCGAAGGCCAGAGCCAGCTCGGTTTCCTGGCGTCCTGCTGGATCCGCGTCTCGCGGGATGAGCCCGCCCAGATCATCGGCTGTCGGAAGGTCGTGGGCGGCATCCGGCCGGGCGTCAATCCGCCCAAGCCGCTGGACCAGGACTGGACGTTGGACTGGGTGGTTTTCGACTATCTGAAGTACGACCACGCGCTCGCGCAGCCGAACAACCTGGTCGACCCGCAGCCCGAGCGGACCCCCGAGCAGATCGTCGACGAGGCAATGCTGCCGGGGACGTCGGCCGACCGCATCGCCGAGCTGGCGGACGAGGCCAGGAGATACGGCTATGGCGCGGTCGTCCTGCCGAACGAACAGGGCCAAGACGAGCTCATGGTCCACCTGCTCCGACGCCTCTGGCAGGTGAAGCGGGCGGTCGAACCGGCGAGCGACCAGCAGCGCGAGCGCCTGGACGAGCTGTTCGGCAAGACCGACATGGACTCCGACACGGACGAACGCCTCAAGTTCGTCCGGGATGCCGTCGGCCGCCCGGTCGATTCCGTAGCTGACCTGACTTACGGCGAGGCCGTCGAGGCGCTCAGGGTGCTGGAGCTGTATGTCTCCAAGCTCGCGTCGCCGGACGAGACCGAGGCGGGAGCGGCATGAGCGCCATCACTGTGGGGCAGCGCCTTGCCATCCTCAAGGCGCTCAAGGAAGCCATCGACGCGGAGAACGCAGACACCCGCGCCGAGGCCGAGGAGATCTACCGGGGCATCCGCCAGACGACCGGCGTGAAGAGCGCGGAGGTCGCCCTCCCCGACGGCACGGCGGTCGCCACGGTGAGCATCAAGGCCGGTCCAACCACGGTCACGGTCGACGAGGCTGCGCTCCTGGAATGGACCGAGCGCCACGCCCCCGGCGAAGTCGAGGAGGTCATCGACTCGGCCGCGCTGACCGACCCAGAGGTCCTGGCGTGGTTCCGGGAGAACCGGCCCGAGGCGGTCACACGTCGGGTAAGGCCGGCATGGCGGCAGCTCAAACTCGCCGAGGCGTCCAAGAACAAGGGCGACGTCGTCGACCCGCTGACCGGCGAGGCCAGGAAGATCGCCGAGTTCGTGCAGGGCAAGCCGACCGGTGCGTTCGCGCTGACGCTCGTCGCGAAGAACGGGTCGGCGAACGTGCTGGACGCTCTGCAGTCCGGTGCGCTCTCGCCGGACCTGACGGGCGTCACCAAGCTCCTGTCGTCGCTCTCGCCGTCCGGCCCCGAAGGGGCCTGACATGGCCGGGGGTGGGGGCGCTGACCTGTGCAGACAAACGCTGTTCGGACGTGTTGACAAGGTCCGTCCGGTCTGTAACCTTGTCCACATAAAGCGGACAAGGTTTGGCATGGAAGGACGCATCCAGTGAGCGCACGCAGGACCCCTACCCCCGAACAGGCCGAGATCGTCGCCTCCTACCGGACCGGACAGGACCTGGTCATCGAGGCGGGCGCCGGGACCGGCAAGACCACCACGCTGAAGATGCTCGCGACGGCCACGCCGGGGCGGAAGGGCACCTACATCGCCTACAACCGCGCCATCGCGGACGACGCCAAGGTCGACTTCCCCTCCAACGTGCTGTGCTCCACCGCGCACGGCCTGGCCATGCGTGCCGTCGGCCGCCAGTACAGGCACCGGTTGGACCGCGGCCGCGTCCCGGCGAGGGCCGCGGCACGGATCCTGCGCATCAACGAACCGCTCGCGGTCGGCGACAAGATCCTCAGCCCGACCCAGCAGGTCTACCTCGTCAACGAGATGGTCAAGAAGTTCTGCAACTCCAACGCCACCGAGATCACCGGCAAGCAGGTCCCGCGCAAGCCGGGCCTGGACTCCGACGGCGACATGCGGGTGCTCCAGGCCGCGCTGGTTCCCCTCGCTCGCAGGGCGTGGGAGGACCTGACCCGCCGGGACGGTCGGCTCCGCTTCGAGCACCGCCACTACCTCAAGATCTGGGAGCTCTCGAAGCCGCGGCTGCCCGTCGACTACGTCCTGCTGGACGAAGCCCAGGACGCCAACCCCGTAATCGCCTCCATCGTCGAGAGCCAGGACCACGCCCAGCGGATCATGGTCGGCGACCGGAATCAGGCCATCTACGGCTGGAACGGCGCGATCGACGCTATGGCCAACTTCAAGGGCAAGCGGCTGCAGCTCAGCCAGTCATTCCGCTTCGGCGAGGCCGTCGCCGAAGAGGCCAACAAATGGCTGACCTTCCTCGGCGCGGACCTGCGGCTGACCGGCTTCGAGCGCATCAACTCGGCCGTCGAGCCCATCGACTACCCCGACGCGATCCTGTGCCGTACGAACGCCCAGGCTCTCACACAGGCGATGGCTGCCCTGCGCCAGAACATCAGGGTCGCGCTCGTCGGCGGCGGCGCACGACTCAGCAAGCTGGCAGAGGCCGCGACCAGCCTGAAGGCCGGTATCGGCTGTGACCATCCCGAGCTATTCGCTTTCACCTCCTGGGGTCAGGTCCAGGACTACGTCGAGCAGGACCCCGACGCCGAAGACCTCGCCGGCATGGTCAAGCTGATCGACGAGGTCGGCGCAGAGAAGGTCATCGAGGCCGTCGACCAACTCACCGACGAGCGGTACGCCGCGCTCATCATCTCCACCGCCCACAAGGCCAAGGGCCGCGAGTGGAACAGCGTCCAAATCGCCTCGGACTTCGGGGAGCCCAAGCCCAACAAGGACGGCTCGCCCAGCAACGTCTCCGACGAGGAGGCGATGCTCTCCTACGTCGCGGTCACCCGCGCCAAGCTCACCCTGGACCGAGGCCCCCTGGAGTACATCGACGAGCGCCTGGGGCTTGCCGTCCGATGATCTCCCAAGGGAACCGCCTACGCCCGAAGCGCGGCTGCGGAACGAAGTCCTACCCAGACGAGGCCGCCGCGCTTCGGGCGCTGGACCGGATCAAGACCCGGAACACCCGGAGCAAGGTCCCGACCCGCGCCGAGGAATGCCCGCGTGGGCTGTGGCACCTCGTCGGAGGCAAGGCCACCGGCACCGGGCCGGCCGACAAGATCCGGGCGCTCATCCTCGAGCGCGACGGCCACCGCTGCGCGTCCTGCGGAACCGCGATCCGCGGCCGGTGGTACAGCCTCCAGCACCGCAACGCGCGCGGCATGGGCGGCACCTCGGATCCCCTGGCGAACTCGCCGGTCAACCTCATCACCCTCTGCGTGTCAGCCACATCGCCGGGCTGTCACCTGGCGTGCGAGCGCCGCCACCCCGACATGCACGAGGCCGGGTTCTGGCTGTGGGACTCCCAGGACCCGACAGCCGTACCCGTCACCCACGCCATCTACGGCCGGGTGCTCCTCCTTCCCGACTGCGCCGTGCAACCGGTGACCCCGACAGGTGGTGACACGGAATGACCTCCGACACCCACACGACTCCCGACGGCATTCCCGTCGCCTTCCTTGTGAAGTCCCGCGACGGCATCGCCGCCCTCGCGGTCCCCGTCAACCGCTGCGATCAGCTCGGCGAGGACCGACCCATCGACCATCAACACCACCGCGAGACCAGACTGGAGAACCTTCGTGAAGCCCCCCATCGGCACGGCTGCACCCGCTGCGAGGCAGCCATGAGCCGCCGCCGCTACAGCCCCGTCGTCGCCCTCCTTGACGCGACCGAGGATCGCATCACGAGGTGGGGCCGCGGACGCCTCACCAGCTACGCGATCGCCACAGAGATCGTCCTCCTCATCCTCATTCCGATCGTCCCAGTCCCCGCCTGGATCCTGATCCTGACGATGGTCATCCTGGCCCTCGGCACGCTCGTGACCGTCGTCGCCACCTCGGGGCCGAGCCGATGATCAAGGTGGTCGCCTGCTTCGCCGTCGTCCTCGTCGCGATGGTCGCTGCTGCGTGGATCGTGACAGCACTCCTCCTCTGCCGCAGCAAGCACCGGCAAGAGGCGCGTGTCCCACGACACCCGGCCGCCGACCCGACCGGCACAGCGCTGATCGTCTGCATCGCAGTCACCGACCCGGACAAGCACATCAGCGACCCCGAATGGCGGGCCTTCCTGAAGGCGCACGGCCTGCGAACGAGGTGGCGCGGATGAGGCCCGCCACCCACCGCCGACTGCGTCGCTTGGCCATCGCCGTCGCCGCCGTGTTCTGCGGCTCGACAGCCATCACCTTCTACGCCGCCGGCCACATCCGGGTCCTGACCGGCCACAGCTACCTCGACCTATGGCGTGCGGAACGCCGCCGCGCATCACCGCGGTGGATCCCCGTCCGTCGCTACGACCCTTCCCAGGGAACCCATTCATGAGCAGCACAAACGACACCCAGACCACCACGGGGGCGGACCTCTGATGGCGACGTTGCACGTCATGCGGGGCCTTCCCGGTTCGGGCAAGACCCAGGCGGCCAAGGAGTGGGTCGCTCAGAACCCAGAGCACCGCGCGCGGATCAACCGTGACGACCTGCGGCAGATGATGCACGACGGCCGGTACATCCCGAAGGTCACCGAGCCGCAGATCGTCGCCGTCCGGAACATCTCGATCATCACCATGCTCCGCAAGGGCTTCGACGTCATCTCGGACGACAGCAACATCACCCACGTCGGCCTCCGCGACTTGGCCAGGATCGCCTTCCGATCGGGCGTCGGCTGGGAGGTCCACGACTTCACGCACGTGCCCGTCGAGGAGTGCTTGAGGCGTGACGCCGAACGGGAGCGGCCGGTCGGCGCGCCCATCATCTGGAAGCTCTACCACCAACTGCAGAACGCTCCCGACGGGCCGTTGCCATCACCGGCCGATTTCGCCCAGGCCGACCGGCATCCCGAACAAGACAGAGGACTGAGCGTGCCGAGTCCCACCACCTGATGAGCCCGTTCACCCGCGTGGACCAGGGGGAGGGCGCGCGGGTGGACGCCCCAACGCGGGCGCCCGGAATCCCGCTGGGCGCCCGTCATTCCGCTACCGACAACCGACCTGAAGAACGCACTCATGAGCCACGTTCCTGACACCAGCCACATCAAGACCTGGATAGGTCCGTACCCGCCGTCGAGACCAAAGGACACCGCCACGTTCATCTGGTCGGTCTGTCAGCGCTGCCGCTGGTACGCGTGCCACAGGGAGGACCGCCAGTCGATGGAACACACGATCCAGGTCTGGGACCACGCGAGGACGAGCTGCGAGGACGGCGGACAGCGCTCGCTGTTCGCGCTCACCACCACAGTTCAGGAGACTCCCCGTTGAAGTACGAGAACCCGCAAAAGGGCGACATCGTCGCCCGCAAGGTCACGCCCAACAAGCACGGCACAGTCTTCACCGGCAACGTCGACCACCGGGGCAAGCTGCACATCGAATGGCACTCGCCCCGGCGGCTCCAGGTGGTCGACCTTGCCGACCTCCAGCTGGTCCGGGCCGCCGCCGAGGGCGGCGAGGGCCAGTAATGGCCCGTTGCGCCGAATGCGGTACGGACGGCGACCCTTTGCGGATCGTCCCCGTGTCCTACTGCGAGCACCGGGTGTGCATGTGGGACGGCAACTGCCGGGAGGAGCACTTCGCGACCTGCCCGCCGTACTGTCGGGCGGTCGGCCGTACGCCCCGGCCCCCGGCGATTCAGCAGCTCGACCTGTTCGCCGACGCCGGATAGACGCTGTCCGGACGTATTGACAAGATCATTCCCATCTATAACGTGACCTACGTAATGCGGACAAGATTGCATGTCGCTTAGCTGCGGTTGACCCCTACTCGCAAGACCAACTGGAGAAGGATCAAAGACTGAAATGGCAAGCGGCGAAATCCACCTTTTCCTTTCGGTGAACTTCCCGTCTAACCGGAAAGTGCGGCGACTAATCCGCTTCGGTGCCGATTCGCGCGCTTGCCGTGATCTCTACACGCAGATGCTTCTGTATTGCAAGAAAGATCTCACCGACGGCTTCGTGCCCGACGAAGAGCTTGGGATCCTGGTTTACCCCGACACCCCGGAGAACGGCGAACGTGACGCCGGGCGGCTCGTCGAGGTCGGGCTCATTCGGCGCGTGGACGGCGGCTATCTCGTTCCCGGTTTCATCAAGCGGAACAAGACCAAGGCCGAAGTCCGTGCGTCGGTCGCGGACAAGGCCACGGGCGGCGCGAGAGGCAATCATCGCCGATGGCACGTCGACCGCGGCATCGTGAAAGCGGGCTGTCCGTACTGCGAACGCTCCCGGCCTCCATCCCGCTCGGATGGGGGCTACTCCGCCGACCGCGAAGGACCGCCGCCCGCCGACCAGGAGACCCCGCCGCTACCTCCCGGGCCGACGGACGATGACGAGCCATGGCCGACCGACGACGACCATGCCG
The DNA here is from genome assembly GCF_039542055.1 of Actinoallomurus vinaceus. Taxonomy (NCBI): domain Bacteria; kingdom Bacillati; phylum Actinomycetota; class Actinomycetes; order Streptosporangiales; family Thermomonosporaceae; genus Actinoallomurus; species Actinoallomurus vinaceus. The sequence continues at coordinate 641,991 of NZ_BAABHK010000004.1, read as the reverse complement.
GGCGGGGCGCACCTGCGGCGGAAGTGCTGGACATCGCCGCGCTCATCACGGCCGTACGCGAACTCCGGCCGGACTGGACCGCCGCATCGATCCGGCGAGCGCTGAAAGACGCTCGGGTGCTTGAACGGCCGGCGTCGTGGATCCCGGCCGCCATGCTCGCCGTCGCGCGAGATCCCGAAACCGTGGCCCCCGGCCGGCTGGCGAACAACGGGCCCTGGTGGCGGACCAAGCTCAAGCTCGCGGTCGTGCCCGACAAATGCCCGGACTGCAACCCGTTCCGGCACGTGGAGGACCGGGATGGCAACGACCTGGGGCGCTGCCCGCGTTGTCATCCTTCCGTCGTTGAGAGGGCTTCATGAGCAGCGAGATCGACATCAGCGCGGAGACTCGGAAGGCCGTCGACGCCCTGGTGTGGCGGCTCAAGAACCGGGATCCGGATGTCCCGGACGAGGTCTTCTCGCTGGAGTTCATCACGGTGCTGCGCGGCTATGGGTGGCGGCCCACTCGTGCCCGCAAGCCCGAGTGGACTGCCGGGGTCTCGGGGGAGCCCGCATCGGAGGCGACGCGCAAGGCCTTCCATGCAGAGCTGGAAAAGCAGTGGTGGTACGCACGCAAGAAGTCCGACGGCGACCAACGGCCGGGGTCGTAACGGGCCGAGAATCTTGTATACATCAGGTTGACAAAGGATTTCATGGATCCATAACGTTGCCTACGAAAGGTAGTCAAGGATTCGATAGTCGCCCCTCTGAAAGGCGCAAATGCCTCCCACGAAGACTCGCAAAAAGACCCGAAAAAAGCGTCGCACGGAGCCTCGCTTCACCACGGCCAGCCTTGCCGTCATGGCTGAACTCAAGGCGGCCATGATGAGTCCCGAGGAGACCGAGCACTTCACCCACTTCGCCGCGATGCTCGGCGAGAAGTACTCCCTTCGAAACCGATTCCTCATCTGGATCCAGCGACCGACTGCCACGCATGTCGCCGCCAAGTCGACCTGGAGCGACGACTACGGCCGGAGGATCAGCGGCGGGAAGGGATGCGGGATCGCGATCGTCGCACCCCTGACGCGCAAGGCCGACAAGGAAGAGGGCGGCCCGAAGGGAAAGGACGAGCCGCAGAAGAAAGACGAACGGGAGATCTGGGGCGTCAAGGTCACCTACGTCTACGACATCGCCGACACCTCACCAGCCGACGACCAGGCGCAGCCCGCAGCCCTTCCAGCCGTCCAGCCCGCCCCCCGCCCGGAGGCCTCCGAGGTCACCGACATGTTGACGACGATCCTCGAGGACAAGCACAGCGAACGAACGGCGGCCGAGGAGTGAGCCCTCGCCGGCCCAGGGGCGCACCGGAGAACCAGCTCGATCTGTTCGCCGGAGAGGCAACGCCTGACCCCGTCCGGAAGACCTCTACGTCCGCACTACGGAACCTGCTCGCGGGCGTCAGCAAGGCCCTAGAGACCGCTCCCCAGGGTGCAGAACCCGCCGCGTCCGAGGCCCCGGCGCCGGTCGACCCGGTGCCGGCCGCCGCGGAAGCCCTTGAGCCCGAGGCCTCCGACCCGCAACTCGACGAGCAGGAGCCCGCCGAACGGCTTGCCGAACCCGAGGCTCCGGCCCCCGCCGCCACCCGGTCGGCCACGCGACCCCGCAGGGCTCGCGCGGCCCGCCGCCTTAACCGGCTCACCACCCACCGCGAAACCTGCTTCAAGATCGCCGAAGCCGTCGACACCGCCTGGCATGGCCACTACGGCAGCGGCCGGATCGACATCCCGATCGGCTGCGTCGCCGCCCTCACACTCATCGAGGAAGACGACCCGGACGGCCCCAGCCTGGAAGCGCAGATCCTCGCCAAGGACGGCCCAGAGCTGATCCGTTGGTACCGCGAGGTCTGGGGCATCCAGTGGGTGAGCCAGCCGTACCTGGTCGAGTGCGCCCGCCCCATCCACGACTGGCTCGAAGAGCTGGACGAGAACGACGACCGGAACCAGCAGACCGTCATCGCCGTGAAGGCCGTCACCAAAGCGGCCCTCGACAAGGGACTGCTTGAGATCACCGGCGACCCGGACCCGTGGTGGCGCTCCCAGGACGACCTGCTCGGCTACGTCGTCACCGTGATGCGCTCCAAGAGCGCACGCGAAGGCCTCGGGCAGTTCCTCACACCCGCTGCGATCAGTGAAGCGATGGCCGCCCTCCTGCTCGGCGACATGGTTTCCCAAATGCTGGACGACATCACCAAGCCTGGCGGGTGGATCGACGAGCCCGCAGCGGGAACCGGCGGCCTGATCCGCGCCGCTGCCCAGCACATCCGGAGCAAGGGCCACAGCCCGCACGGCTTCACCTGGTCCATGACAGACCTGGACCCGATCGCCGCCGCCTGCTGCGCAGTCAACTCCATCGTCTGGGACCTCGGCCCCCGCGTCCTCGTCCACTGCGGCGACACCCTCGCCGACCCCGAAGGCCCCCGCAAGGAGATCGAACGCCGCAAAGCAGTCATCGGGCACCGCGACAACATGCTCGGCGAGGCCAGCGGCATCGCCGCCCTCCTGCGCGCCGCCCACCTCCTCGACGTCGCCGTCGACGCCAAGCGCGCGGCCGGCGACGCATGACCAGCCCGGACCCGCCGAAAGGATGCCTCGTGATCAGGTCCGTCAACCCCGACCTGCTCGACGCCATGTTGTTTCTCGCCGACATCGACGACCCGTTCCTAGACGACGACCGCGACAGGGTCATCCCCGAGTATTCGCCGCTCGACGGACACGGCGGCCCCTGCGTCGGCATCACCCTTCCCCGCGCCGAGGACGCCTACCCACTCATGGCCACGGCCACCACAGTCATCGGCCCGTCCGCCGCCCTGAAACTCGCCAAGGCCGCCCGCCTCGACGCCGGACAGGACGCCGAGCCGGTCCTGTACTTCCCCGGAGTGCGGTTCGACCCGGCCTGACACGTCGCCCTCAGAACCACCAGTCCGAGCGAATGCCGAGGCTGTCGATGAAGCGCAAGAGTCCCACCGTCTACCGGGACGAATGCGGCTCGCACCTCGGCATAGTCATGCACGAGCTCAACCGGGAGAAGCCATGCGGCGTGTGCCGCCATGGCGAACTGGTGCGGCGGCTTGAGACGGAGCGAGCACCGACCCGGCCCACACCGCGGTGGGCCGCGATCACTTTCGAGGACGCCGCGGCGAACAGGCGACTCCTCGCCGACGCCCTCGGCGTCCCCGACGACATCCCACCAAGGACAACGATCGTGACTTACCCCACGACCGGCGGCACCAGCGAGAACCGCCGCCCGCCCAGCGCCAAGTGCCGCAGTTGCAAGGGGCCGAGCCAACCCGGCCTGTACGTGTGCACGCGCTGCTGGGAAATCCTCTCGAACGATGCCCGCCTCGCCCTGTGCCGCCGCGACACACTCGCCGTCCAGCGGCACCGCGAGCTGAACAGCCAGATCGACAGGGGCGTGCCCCTCCGCTCGATCGAGATCACGCCGTGACGACCAGCGCAGTCTGCGGCCCCGTAGGACCGGTCGACCTCCCCGACGTCGGCCAGGGCGCGTGCTGCATGGGCGCGGCCATGTACGGCCCGACCCGCTGCACCTGCTGGGAAATCGTCCACGACCAGCCCCAGCAGCCACTCCGGCCCGGCCTGCCCCGGCCGCCCTCGCCGATCCGGCTATGCGGTGACTGCGCATACCGGCCGCACAGCCCCGAACGCAGCGGCGAGGCCGGATACGCCGGGGACGCCGACTTCCTCGACGACCTCGTCGAGATCGGCCAGCCGTTCTACTGCCACACCGGGATCCGCCGTGTCCTGGTCCGCCGCCACCCGGCCGGAGTCGAGGTTCCCGGCCATCCCGGCGACTACGACCCGCCCATCCACGACGGGGTGCCGTACAAGGCCGACGGCAGCCCGGCCGACCTCTGCGCGGGCTGGGTCCTCCGTCGCGCCAAGGTCCTCGCCCACCTCGAACCCGATCAAGCAGCCCAGGAAGCCGTCCAGAGCCCCGAAGAACCGGAGACACGGATGTCCACGGCACTCGCCCTACGACACACCCCCATGCCCGTCATGGCCGCCTCCAGCGACCCGGACATGGGTCCCCTCGTCGAGTTCGTTTGCGCGGTCTGCGTCGACTGGTTCTGGCCCTGCCCGACCGCCTGGCTCGCGGACCTGCCCGAAGTGGCCCCGCCCCGTATCGGCTGGGACGCCGAAGACGGCCCGTACGCCGACGAGCCCCCGTTCTGATCATCGGCCCGACAGCAACCACGAGACAGACATGACCACCACCGCAGACCAAACCCTGTGCGCGGCATCCCCCGACCAACCCGAGCGGTACGAGAACGAGATCGAGTGGCGAGGCATGGAGAGGAAAACGTCCGAATGAGCACCGGCACCGTCCCCGACCCCGAGTCGTCCGGCATCGCCGCGGTGACTGCGATCGAGTTGGAGATCCGGGCCGAACGCGCCCGCCTGGCCGACCAGTATGGCCAGGACCTTCCCGACGGCACCTGCTCGTACCCGCACCAGCAGAGGGTCGCCATGCTCACAAGCAAGGACCGCGCGCGAGCCGCCGCATCCGGCGAACTCACCTGGCACCAGATCCTCCGCACGGAACTCGCCGCCGCCTCCGCCGAGACCGACCCGGCCAAGCTCCGAACCGAGGTCATCCACCTCGCCGCGGCCGCGCTGGCGTGGGCCGAGGCGATCGACCGCCGCGAGATCACAGCGGGCGCCCTGGACGGCCCGGTCGACGTCGAGACACGGCTCGCCCAGATCGAACAGGACTTCACCCACCTGCGCTACGAGCAGGGCACCACGCGCCTCCTCGCCGCCGTACGCGCCAGCGTCGCCGACCACGAGCCGACACCGGTCTACCGCTCCGGCGCGCCGGTCACCGGCCGCCCGGCGTTCTGCGGCCACGACCCCGACAACCCGGACTGGGCCATGCACCACAAGCAGGACGAGTACGGCTGGGTCTGCCTCGCCCACCCGATCGCCTTCGTCTGCCGGGTCGACTCCGACGACAGCGGCGACGCCGTGGTATGGCCCTGCCCTCACTACATCACCGTCATGGCCGCCCTGCTCGGCGAACCCGAGGACCAAGTCCGCGCCATGCTCACCACCAACCACGAAAGGCCCGGCACCGATGCGTGACGCCTTCCTGATCTTCCTCCTGGCGGTCGCCCTCATGCTCATCGGCACTGCCATCTGGCTGCTGCGGATGCTCTTCACCTACCAAACCGCCGACGAGGACGAGGCCGAGGCCGAAAGCGCCGGCTGCATCCTCGGCGGCAGCGCTGTCCTCCTCATGCTCCTGGCCGGATCCGCGATCGCCACCGTCGGTCATGCCGTCGGCGTGCCCATGCCCTACACCTTCATTGGCGGACATCGCCATGGCTGAGGCACCCGTACCCGAGCGTCACGAGCCCCAGAGGGACGAACCGCCCGGCGAGGTCGACGTCCATGAGTTGGTCGACGGCTCCTCGCTCGGCACACCTGGAACGAAGCTGCTCCGCAGACGGGGCGCACCGCGCGAACTCATCGCGCGGCTCCGAGCCCAGCGCCACACCGATGATCGCTACGATCAGTAACACAGCCCCCTCCTGTGAGGCCGAGGCCATCCACGCCCAGGTGCTCCCGCACCTCGAGCGGGCGTTCGACGTCAACCGCCGACTTCTCGGCGGATGTCACCGAGTCGACCGAGGCCTCACCGGCTCCTCGCGGTCACAGGACTGATGGCCGCGAGGACGCCCCCGACGCTCGTCGGCTCGCCCGAAGGGGGAGCGACCATGCGGAACGGAACGCCGTACGGCAGCGTGACCCGGCTGTCGTACGGGCCGCACTCGGACCCGGACGCCGACGACGGCTTCTGGTCCGGCCACCACGACGACTCCGACGCCAACCCGTGCGCCCGCGCGGAACGGTGCGCCGAGCGGGATGCGACCGGCGCCCCGGCCGCCGGTCCCCGACAGTTCTGCGAGACCGACCGTACGGTCATCGCCCTATGCCTGAACTGGTTCCCGCGCGGCTACGTCGAGCTGGCCCGCAAGCTCGGAGAGAAGGGCAGCCCCGGCGGCGAGCCGGTGTCCGGGAGCCGATCGCCGTCGGTGCCGCCGAACCTCGGCGTCGACGCCATGATGCGCAAGACTGTCGACGTCCTCGCCTCGTGGCAGGAACGCGTCCAGGACCTCGTCGACCGGTCCCGGGTGGACACCCAGGCATCCCGACGCCAGCGCGCCGGCGTCGCCCTCGACCGCGCGGTGAAGCTACTGTCCGGCCACCTCGACGCCCTCCTGGCCCTCCCCGTCCAGCCGATGAACCGGGACCTCGGGCTGAAGGACATCACCGCCCTCCCGCCCGGCACGCTCGGCTGGGTCCACCCCATCGCCGGGTACGTCCGCGTCATCCGGGACCTCTCCGGGGCCGACGCGGGCCTGGAGGTCATCAGCCTCCACGCCTGGATCCGCGGACTGCTCGGCTGGACCCCCAAGCACCGGGACCTCCCGGTCGCCTGCTGGAACTGCGGGCAACGGAAGACCGTACGCCAGCGCGACGGCTTTATGGGACTCGACGACGACGCCGAATGCACCAGCTGCCGAGCCGCCTACACCCAAGACCGCTACCAGACACTCCTGCGTCAAGTCCGGGAATGGGACCAGCTCCGGAGGAAGACCGCATGACCGACGCGCCGCAGCTCATCACTCCGCAGGACTGGCTGAACGCTTGGCTCGACGACCAGGACCTGCGGCCACCCCAAGGCGACATGGCCCCGACCGAGTTCGGCTACCGGATCCCGCAGGCCGGCGTGGTCGAGTTCTACGGGACGTTCGTCGACGCAGACGGCCAGCCGCTGACGGTCTCGGCCGTCCGTAACGCCGCGGACTTCGGTCTCCAGACCATGGCCGACGGCGGCCTGGATTCGGTCGGCGGCCCGCCTGCTTGAGACGGCTTATGAGGCTGCTCTGGTGACGATGGCGCTGTCCAATCGGTGAGCCTGGACTCAAGGGCAGTTCACTTCGGTCGGCGTACCGGCACCGAGTATGCGGGGATGATCCGGTCACCGGTCAAGCGATGGAACGTCAGCTGCTGCGCGACGGCCTGTTCGTCGGCCCACAGCGTTATTCCTTGTGCCAAGGCCGTCGCGAAGTCCTCGACCGCCGTCTTCAACTCCGTCAGCTTGGCAGGCGTGATGACCCGCATGTCCGGCACCGCGATCGCCTTCGTGTCGAGCACGTCGACCGGGTGCAGCATGACCGGCACGTTGGTCGCCTCTGGGTTCTTCTCCGCGTTCCACTGCACGCTGCCGCGGAGCTGGTCGGCGTCTTTCTTCGCGATGCCCTCGCAATCGAGCTCGACGCCGGTCTTGAGCTCGAACACCGCATGCCGGGTGGCGCTGAGCGTCCACAGGTTGTCTGGTCCAGTGCCGTAGAGCCGCTCGGGACGCATGCTGTCGAACCCGAGGTGCTGTCCAAGCTTCTCCCAGGCGGCTTCGGACTGGTCGGTGAGGTCGTTGTCCCAGACGACGTCGTCGAGCACGACCCGCAGCCCGAGCACGAGCGAGGTGCCGTCGGCGTAGGTCGCGCCGAGGTACTCGGCGGCCGCGCGGGCCTGGACCGCGGCGGGCCGGAGCTTGCGGACGTCCACGCCGACGGCCGGGTGCAGCACCATCGCGTTCTCGCGGATGGCGGCGCCGAGCTGCTGCTGTGCGAGGGCGGCGTCGGTGAAGTGCAGGTAGCCGGCCTTCTGCTCGCGGACCCATCCGCGCAACGCGGGATCGGTGAGGCCGTTGATTGCCTTTTGCAGCCGGTCCGCGGCCTGGCTGGTCTGTCCAGCGACGGCGAGGTCGAACGCCTCGCGGGCGGCCACCGCTTCCGGCCGCACCGCGCCGGTGTCGTTGTAGAGGACCGAGGCGAGCTTGAACTTGCTGCGCTGCACCCACTGCGGGTCGCGGTTCAGGCAGACCGTCAGCGCGGTCCGGATGCCGTCGAGGCCCGCGCCGGCAACCTGCAGGGCGACGTCGAGGCTGAGCCCGAGCTGCGCGCGCGTGGCCGGGGAGAACAGGTCCAGCCATGCCCGGTCGTGCACGGCCCTGGCTAGCCCGGCGCCAAGCAGGAGCACCGCGCAGTGATCGTTGACGTCGCGGACTCCGCGGCCCATGCCCTGTTCGATGCGTTGCACGTCACGGGCGCGGTGAGTCGGGCTGTCGGTCAGCGCGGCGGCCTCCCGTTGTTCCGCGTTGGTTAGGGGCCGTGGGATCCCGTCGATGACCAGCAGCTCGCACGCCTCGCCGGGGAGGTCGATCCCGTCGTACTTGTTGACCAGCACCACCAGGCCGACGTGGCCGGCGCGCAGCTCGGCGACCCCGCGTTCGAGGTCGTTGACATAGTGGATGCGGTCGGCCAGGCGCCGCCATTTGTTGGCCTGGGCGGTGCTGGGCACGAGCACCACGACGTTGACCGGGCGGGCTTTTGGTTGGCCGTCGCCGTTGCGATCGCCAAGGGAGAACTGCTTTGCCAGTTGCCGCACGGCGTCGTCGCTGAGGTTCGGGTTGTGCTGGACCGGCGCGAGCACCAGGCGGTCGCCGAGGTCGGCCGCGCTGCCCGGAGTGACGACGTTCTCCAAATTCTTCGGGTCGGCCTTGAGGTTGGTGACCAGCACGCTGTCGTCGGACAGCGTCGCGGTCAGGTAGACCCGCCGGCGGGCACCAACGAACGAGGGGATCTTGTCGATCGGCGGGCATGGCGGCTGGATTTGGATGCCGCGGCAGCTGACCATCACGGTGCACAGGCGCAGGCAGTCGGCAATTAGCGGCCACGCGAACTTGAACGCATCGTCCCGCGCGGCCGCGTACGGGTGCAGGATGTCCCAGACCTCGTTCTGCTTGTCAGCCCACGCCCAGAACGGCACCCGCACCACGGCGGTGACGTCGCCGTGGGAAATGTCCAGGCACGCCTTGCGGTTCTGCTGGAGCAGATCGTCGGCGAACAGATCGAACAGCTCTATGAACGCGTCGTGGCCGAAAGGGATAGTGAGCCGGAACTGGCCCTCGGTCCTCGCGAGTGCGGCGTGGGCATCGTCGACTACCACGACGCCGAGATCGATCGGGGCATGCCGGCCGCCGACCACGCCGAACAACGACTGGCCATTGATCAGCTTCTCAAAGGTGGTGACCAGGATGGCACGCTCGGCAAGGAAGCTGGGGTCGTCATGGCGCTGCGCGGTCGCGAGCCCCAGCCGCGCGGCCTCTTCACGCACCCGCGCCGCCAGGTAGGTGTCCGGCGCGAGGTAGACCGCCTTCCCGACTCCCTCGTTGATGGTGCTCTGCGCGATCAGCAGGCCCACCACCGTCTTGCCGCCACCGGTGTTCTGCTTGATCACCACGTCGCGGTCATCTTTGCGGGCGAACCAGCCCTCTAACGCCTCGCCCTGCTCCTGGCGCAGATACGACCACGGCTTGTTCGGCAGCGCCGCGAAGATGTCGCGCGGCCGCACGAGCTGCTGCGGGGTGGACGAGCCGATCCTGTTCCAGTCCAACGCCACCAGAACGCCCCTTTCGCCAAGGCAATGAGCCTATGGGAAGGGGTGTCCCGCTCGCAGGTTATTTCGCGCAGCTCGGGGGATGAGCGTGGCGACCGCGCCCCCTTTTTTTGGCGCTGGTTCTCACCCGCTCACCGGTGCTCATCAGGGCGCCAGTGCGGGCATCGTTAGCGAGCGAACGAGCATTGGCTAATGCCCAAAAGCGGCCTCGGCCGTATGGATCACCCGCCTGAGGCTCGGCGCACTACCGTTTTGTCAGGCGGCCCGGTCGGCGCGGGCGGCGTTCAAGATGGTGGCCGTGGCTCGGTGGTAGCAGCGCCGCTGGCGCAGCCCGGCCGGGCAGTTGCACGCCTGGTCGGTAGTCAGGTAGCTCGTCGACCCGTCCCCGCTGACGATCCGTAGGACGTTCGGGCGGCCCGTGGGGATCGCAGCGTCCATCTCGATGACCTCGATCGCCCGGTCGATCTGGGCGGGCGTGTAGTCGCTGAGGTCGGTCGTCTTGGCCGCAGCGACGATGCGGGCTTTGCAGGTCGGGCCGTAGCCGCGAGCGATGCTCTTGGCGTTCCGGAGAGGACGGCCGCATTTACGGCATCTGGTGGCCGTGTCCATGTCGACCTTCCCTTGCTTCCTTGACTGCCTTACGTAGACAAGGTTAAAGCCGGAAAAAGAGCCCGTCAACATGTCCGTACAAGCTCGCCTGTCGCGACCGTCCAGCGCACTCCCAGCGCCTGCCAGAATCGAAGGACCGGCACCCAAGACCGGTACGAACAGCTGGCTGGAGGAACCGATGAGCGAGGCCCCGAACAACGGACGGCCTGCCGAGGAAACGCCGGAGGACGGCGCGCGAATCGACGTCCGCGTCGGGATCACCGTCGGCAACCAGCCTGACGCCGTCGCCTGGGTCAACGTGCCCGGCGTCGTTGACCCCGTCAAGGTCCCGTGCGCCACGATCGTCCAGGACCTCTGGGACGTCGGCGAGGCCCTGCCCGAGAACGAGCTCCCCGGCCAGGTCCTCAGCGCCGAAGTCGGCCGGACCGACAACGACGAGCTGATACTGAAGGAGTTCAGACTGACAAAACCACTGTTCTGAGATCACCCTCCGGAGACGACACGCTTGATCGATGCCGCCCCCGCTCAGAGGGCCTACTCCGTCAGGTCGTTGACCGGTAGGTGGCGGCCAGGTGGTCTTGGAGTTCGGCGTGGCGGAACTGATAGACGGGGCCGACCGCGCGAAGCAGTCCGAGGCGGTGGCAGTCGTCCAGGAACGGCATCAGCCGACGGGGTAGAAGCCCGGCCCGTGCCAGCCGCCAGGTGGCGACCAGATACGCCAGCCAGGAGCGATGGTCCCCGAACAGGAGCCCGGCCACGAGCCCGAGCACGAGCCCGACCATGAGCACGGGCACGCCCGCGAGCCCGCCCTTAAGCCCGAACATGAGCCCGAGCGGGAGCCCGCCCACGAGCCCGTAAGTGCTGACGCGAAGCAGATTCAAGGTCCGGTCGGCGCGCCAGCTGCCCATTGGTGTGGTGGCGTGGGAGACCTGCGCTGGCGTCTCCGCCCACGCTGTGAGCCCGGCCATGAGCCCGTACCCGAGCCCGAACGCGAGCCCGGCCGCGAGCCCGAACGCGAACCCGGCCACGAACCTGCCCACGCGCCCGAGCGCGAGCCCCCCCGCGACCAGGTGTACGAGCCAGCCCCAGCCCAGGAGCCCGAGCGCGAGCCCGATCACGTACCCGATCACCTGCCCCATCGCGAGCCCGATCGCGACCTGGCGCGCGATCTTGTGCACGAGTTCGGTCCAGCGTTGGCGGATGCGTAGGTCGGCATACCCGGGGTGGCCCTGCCCCCAAATCCGTGCCTCGTGCCCGGCCGCGAGCCCGATCGCGAGCCCGATCACGAGCCAGAGCGCGACCTCGAACCAGCCGTTGTGCCTGACCGCGAGCAAGCCGTTGAGCCCGAGCGCGAGGTCGAGTATGACGATGGTAAGGATCGTGATGGTGAGTTGGGTGGTCCAGGTGATGGCGTTGGTGGTGGCGGCCAGCCGCCACCAGGCGAAGTCGCGGTTTCCCTTACTGTCTGGTGTGGGCTGGCCAGTGAGGTGGTGGGCCAGGTAACCCAGCCAGCGCCGCACCTGGGCGGGGTCGTGATGGCGGCGTGGCCGGAACATCTCGGCGGAGTTCTTACGAGGCTCGCGGGTGGCGATGACTGCGGGGATGAGCTGGTCGAAAAGGTGCGCTCGCAGCGCGGCAGGGGTGGGAAAACGAGCGTGGTCGGCCAAGGCGGCGGGGTCGGCGCCTGGCGCGACGTAGACGGTGCGTAGCAGCCACAATCCCAGCGGTGTGGCGGCGACGTCGGCCAGCGCCGCCACGCCCTCCCCCGGTGAACCGGTCGGGGACGCGTTGCGTAGGTCGGTCAGGATGCCCCGCCATCGCGGCCCGGGGTCGGGCGGTAGGCAGCGGGTGAGGTAGTCGGCGGCGGCCGCAGGGGCCAGCAGGAGTGGTTGCAGCACGGCGGCGGAGGTGATCACGTCCCCGGTCGTGGTCACCGCGTTGATGAATTCGGTGGTGCGGCTCGTGAGGATGAGCTGGTCCTCGCCGCCCAGGGAGTGGTTCAGTGCGCTGACTGTCTTGGTCTGGGCGGCGGAGGGAAGTTCGTCCAGGCCGTCCAGGACCGGCAGGATGTGCCCGCGCGCGGCCAGCGCCCGTCCGACGTCGACGCCGAGCCCGGGCGCGCGCAGTGCGGGGTAGTCGCGCAGGAGCCGCTCGGTGACCCAGTCCTGCAGCCGAGCATGCTGGTCGGTGTCCCAGTCGGCGGCCGGCAGCAGTACCGGGATCGGTTCGTCGGGGGTTCGGGTGGCCAGCAGGTGCAGCAGGAGTTGCATGGCCAGGGTGGTCTTGCCGGTCCCTGGCCCGCCCAGGATCACCAGGCGGCGTCGGCGGGTGCGGCGGAATCGGTCGGCGAGTGCGTCGATGTCGGCGCTGGAGACCGTCCAGCCCTGGTCCATCGCGGGCACGCCGCCCGGTTCGATGTTGGCCGGATGGTCCCTCACCGCGGCGGCGCGTGAGTTCGGTGCGGGGGTACGCCACCGCACCGGGATCGGATCGGGATCATCCAAAGACCGCATCCGCGCCTCGTTCTGCCACTGTTCGGCCACCAGGCCGGCCAGCAGATCCTTGGCGCGGATCAGTGTGTCGACGGTGGGTCCGGCGGCTGCGCGGAGCTCGCGTGATCGTCGCCGGGCCCAGCCCGCCACGGCGATGGTGGGGATCGCGGCAGCGATCAGCAACCCCCCGGTCAGCTGCGCGCGATTCGCCGCGTTCTGCAACCCGTCTTTGCCACCCAACGGGGCGAACGTCACCCCGACCAGAACCAGCATCCCGGCTGCCACCGCAACGGCCACCCACCACGGCCACCAGCCCTTGCCGCCCCTCATGCCTGCCATCTTGTCGCCGCTTACCTGCACGGCGCGGGAAACGACCACAAACGGACGTCGTGGCCTTACAGAGAGGAGCACCGCCCCCGGGGTCGCCGGGGGCGGTGTCGTCGGCTACTCCTGCGACTCCGTGTCTCCACGATTGCAGTTCACTCGCTGGAGCGGCCCTCGCGAGGCCGGTACGGGCGCAACCCTGCGAGCGCTCTGTCCACCGTCGATCGGAACCACAGCTTTACGCCGTTCTCCTCTTTGTCCGCCGCGGGCCACCGTCCGCGCGAGATGTAGCCGCGGATAGTGCTCTCACCCCGGCCGGAGTGTGCCGCGATCTCCTGGACGGTCAGCAGATCGGTCGGTTTCCCGGCCGGTGTCGACTCCTCGGTGGGCGCATGCTTGGCGATCCACGCCTCTACGGCCTCGAGCGGGTACTCGTGCCATCGACCGCGACGCCCGACCGGTGCAGGCCAGTCCGGATGCTTCGTCCAGTTCTCGATCGTCCGCTCGGAACGACCGTGGCCGTAGCGCTCCTGGATCTCGGGCCGGATGATTCCAGGCCGGATTATCATGGTCTCGATCCTTCCTGTTGAGGGGTCAATCGACGGGGTCGGTGGGGCCCGCCTTTGGGCGGACCCCGCCGACCTGTTTCTGCGCTCAAGGTGCGCATTCGCGAGAGGTGGTCCGGTAACGCTGGCCGCCCCCGGCTGGGTGCCGGGGGCGGGCGTGAGGGATCAGTCGTCCGGTGATCCGTACAGCATCTCGCGGACGATGTGGACCGTCGTCAAGACGCGGGTGGCCTGCAGGGAAGCGAAGTCCAGGTTGATGGTGCTCGCCCGGCGCTTCTCGTCGTTCAGGTAGTCGGCAGCTGCCCTCCAGTCCATGATCATCTCGCCGAGGTGGAGTTGGATCTGCTCGTCCAACTCCTGGGCGTTGACGGCGACGTACGCGAACTCCAAGTCATCGAGGACCTGCTGGGTGAAGAGTCCCTTCCGCTTGATCGCGGGGATCGCAATCGGCTCCAGAAGCCCGGCCAGGACCTTCGCCATCTGCACATGCAGCTGAATCAGCTGGTAGCGGAGTCGTCTGCGCCGCTCGTCGTGCGTTTCGGCCACGTGGACCTCCTCTGTTGAGTTGTCAATCGACGTGCCGGGCGGGAGGTTCCTCTCGCCCAACGAGCTCTAAATTACAGCATTGGACGCGTATTTGCAACATCGGTGCCGAGTGGATTCTGTGTCGTCCGTGCCGTAACCTGGTCTACGTAAGGCAGTCAAGGAAATGGCGTGAAGGGCAGGACATGGCGAACGACTGGAACAGCGACCACACCGCCACCGGAGAGTGCCTGAAGGAAGCCGACGGCTACCACGCGCACGTCTACCGAGCGTGGGGCTCCGATGTGGACGGCCGCATGCGCCGTCTCCGCGTCGAGCTGCACATGCACGACTGGATGCCCGAGCACCGAAAGCTCTACCCAGACACCCGTGACGTTGACGCCCACACCCCGAGCCACGCTCCGCTCGGCCGGTGGGACACCGTCGAGCAGGCATGGAAGGAACTCCGCGTGGAGGGCGACATCCCGGAGGTCTCCTGCTGAACCTCGCCAGTCAGCTTTGACACCGCCGCGACGTGCGGTGCAAACTGATCGCCAACGAGCACAACTATGCCCTCGGACCGGTTCCCGGCCGAGGGCATTCGCATGTCCAGGGGGTGATCGCCATGGTCGGCCCGGATGGCGAGGACTACTGGACCACCAAGCAAGCCGCCGACGAGATGGAAGTCGCTCCGTCGACCATCTCCGGCTGGCGCCGCAAGGGCTACCTCGATCCCGTCCCCGGCAGCCCCCAACGCCGGCCGCTGTACCGGCGCGCAGACGTGGCCGCCGCGGAGAAGCAAGCGCACGACGCCGCGGTGCGCACGAGCGGATCCTTCAAACGAACCTCCAGGGTCCTGTGACGGCCCACCACGACGCGCGCCCGGCCTGACTCGCGGCAGGTCACGGGTGCGCGCGACAGCGCGGCCCCTCGCCCGCAGCTGCCCTCGACCTGGCCTCCCGTGAATGGGGAGTCGCGGGAGGCCGGGTCCCCGCACGGTCGTCGGCGCGACAGCCGAGAAGCCCAGCACGGCCGGGATTCCCCGGCCCGTATGAGAACCCTCGCGGAGGAGAGCCGTGGCTCAGATCGCCTCTCAGGCGTACGAGGTCGTCCCGCTCGACGGCCTGAAACAGCACCCGGAGAACCCGAATGAGGGCGACGTCGGCGCGATCAGCGAGTCGATCGAGGAGAACGACTTCTACGGCGCGGTCATCATGCAGAAGTCGACCGGCTATGTCCTCGCCGGCAACCACCGCTTCCGGGCTGCGGCCGCGGCGGGCCTCGCCGAGCTGCCCGCCATCGTCGTCGACGTCACTGACGAGCAGGCCCGTAAGATCCTCGTCGCCGACAACCGGATTGGGAAGCTCGCCTCCTGGAACGAACCCGAGTTGGCGGGCCTGCTGTCGGACATCCTCGCGGAGTCCGGGGACCTCGCCGGGACGGGCTACGACAACGACGACCTGGACGACCTTCTGCGGCGCACGGGGATGCTCGGACAGCAGGCCTCGGGCTTCCTCGACGACTACATCGGAGGCGGTGAGGCGGCCGGAGGCGACTCGGCGGCCGACGGCCAAGCGGCCGACGGCGCGGCCGGGGCCGAAGATGACGCTGCGGCCGACGAGGAGCCGGCCGCAGGCGGCGTCGGAGACTACGTGCAGGTGGCCTGGACGATCAGCCCCGAGGACCGGGACGTCGTCAAGGCTGCGCTCAAGCTGGCGCAGGGACTCAACGGGCTGGAGACCTCCGCGGCGGCGCTGGTGGCTATCGCGCGTCAGTACCTTGAGGAGCACCCGGCCGGCTGATGGCGGTCAGCTCTTGCGGGACTTGCCCTTGCCTCCTGCGATGGCCTTCGGCTTGGGACCGCCACCCGCGCCAGGGCCCGGACGGGTCGGCAGCCACTTGTCCCATGTCGACTCGCGCCAGGCGGGCGAACGGCCGATCATCTCGTCCGGCCAGGGGATGTCGCCCGGCTTCCGTGCCCCGGCCTCGACGTTCTTCTTCAGCCGGTACCAGTACTTCCGCATGGTGACGTACTCGACCTCCAGCTTCTTCGCGCTGGCCGCCATGTCGAGCAGCGGGTCGTCCTTGCCGGGCATGGTCCTACTCCTCGTCCTTGTCCGCCTGATAGGGACAAGGTTAGTTCGGATCGGCAGCATCTGCCAGTCCATCCTTCCTTCGTATCCTCGCGCTGGTGATGCGGGCACTTCCAGTCCGGGCATGGGAAAAACCCCCACCGACTGGTGGGGGCGTCCCATGAGCTGGACTTTCACTCCTGGGTGGACCGGTAGACCCCGGCCAGGTCCTTCGCGGTCACCGAGACGAGCTTGCCCTCCTCATCGCGCACCCGGACGACCTTCGGCCCCCAGCCGACCAGCGCGCCGGTGACCCGGCTGCCGTCCTTGGACTTCACCGTCACGGTGCTGCCCTTCTCGGCGTCCTCCCGCGCGACCGGCTGCCACACCGGGACCAGCGCGGTGCCCGCAACCGGCGACTTCTCCGCGCGCCGCTGACGCTTCGAGGTGTCCTCGCGACCCAGCTTCTTGGAGTCCTTCGGGTGGGCCTTCGTGAACGCGGCGTCGACCGCGTCCTTGTGCTTGGCCAGGACCGCCCGCAGAGCCTTGCTGTTCTCGCCGACGGCCACCCGCTCAGCGACGGTGACCATCTCCAGCGCGGCCTCGGTGAACTCCCCGATGACCC
This sequence comes from Actinoallomurus vinaceus, assembly GCF_039542055.1. Lineage (NCBI taxonomy): Bacteria > Bacillati > Actinomycetota > Actinomycetes > Streptosporangiales > Thermomonosporaceae > Actinoallomurus > Actinoallomurus vinaceus. Next base: position 625,258 of record NZ_BAABHK010000004.1, on the reverse strand, counting down.
GCAGGCGGTGCGCCCGAGCAGTCCCGCGCTCGCCCTCCGCCTCGCCGCGCTTCGGAATGACCTCGCCCAGCTGCTTCAGCAGCGTGTCGGCCATCATCTGGGCCCGCTCGACATCGGCGTCGATGCCGAACAGGCGGACCCGGACCTGTCCCCGGCTGGAGAGCTTGTAGGCCTCGCAGCGCATGGCGGTCGCGACACCGACGATCAGCTCGGCCTTCTCTCGGCCCCAGGGGTTGGACAGGTTGACCAGGACGTCGTCCATCTCGCGGGCCTCCTTCGAGGTGAGGGACTTCACGCCGTAGGCGGCGAGGTAGGTGGCGGCCTTGTCAGCGAACGCCGCGGCCTCGGCCCGCTCGATGCCGGTGTCCTCGGCCTGCGCCAGAAGCTTCTGGGCCTTCTCCAGGAGGGTCGCGGCGGTGGTGGTCATGTCCAGCTCCTTCGTTCGTTTCCTTGTCTTCCTTATGTAGACAAGGTTATGGCGGGCCGCCTGAGATGTCCACCTGATGTAGACAAGGTTTTTTGGTGGATTTCCGGCCGGTGCCGTCAGCCGTGCAGAAAAGCGCTGCGAGCTGGGCGGATGCGAGGGCGCGCCGGGGCTGAACCTGTGCTTGCCCTGCATGCCGAAGATAAGGCAGGCTTGCAGTCCAGTAGGAACCCCGCCCGGCTCGCCACCTGCGACGGGGTCCCACTCGGTGCGGCGCGATCGGTCAGCGGTGATGCTGGCCGCTCACGCTTGCCTTCTCCGCGGAACGCACAGTGACCCCGGCCGCACGGCCGGGGTCACTGCGTTACGGAAATGTCAGCTCAGCGGCTTCCGTGATACGTCGCCGACGCCTGTCCCGCCGATGTTCGCTCGATCGCCAGCGGCCTGACCCGCGTAGTATCCGTCGACTCGCGCCGTCAGCTTCCGACCTTTCCGGGCCTTCGGGTGCTCATCCTCGAACGCCCGCTGGACGAGCGCCGTTCGGTCAGCTAGGACCAGTTCGGCCCGCCCTGCGTACGTCGTGGCAGCCTCCCGCTTCGCGCGGTTCTCGGCCTCCTCCACGCGTGCCGCCACCCGCGTGCCGAAGCCGAGGGCGAAAGCGCGCCGGTACGACCGCGCCTGCGCGCCGCTGCCGGGTGCCTCGCCCTGCTTCGGCATCGCGTTGGCGAGCTGCAGCAGGAGCGAGGTGTACAGCAGCTCGACACGCTCGAAGTCCGAAGCGAAGCCGAAGACGTGCAGCGTCAGCGGCGACGAGCCCGTCAACTGGATGACCTTGCAGCGCATCGCCAACGCGATCCCGTTCAGCAGGAGCGCCTTCTCCCGTGCCCACGGCTGCTCGATGGTCACCGTCTTGTTGATCACCTCGTCGGTGCCCGGCTTGCTGTCGGCGAACATCGCCTGCTCGATCCCGTACTTGGCCATTAGCTCGGCCGCCTTCGCGGTGAGCGCCTCGGCCTCGTCGGGGAACTCCGTGGACTCGGCCTTCGCCAGCAGCGTCCGGATCTGTGCCAGCTTCGATTCGTTGACGTCGGTCATTGTCGACCCCTCTCTCGTCCTTGTCTGCCTTACGTAGACAAGGTTAGGGCGGGCTTGATCACCTGTCCACCCAAGGTGGACAAGGTTCTCAAATTCGCCCCTGAACTGGGCCGACTCGCGCCATCCCTGCGGCAGACCCAAGCCGCCGCCTCATCCCCTGAAGGAGACCGAAGTGACTGACCTGCGCATCGTGAACGTCCCCGACCTCCTGGCCGCCCAAGCGGCCAAGGACGGCGAACCCGTCCACGGCGCACCCGCGACCGGCGTCGGACTGCACACCAACGGCCACCTCGGCGCGGACCTGCTCCACGTCCCCGCCGGGGAACGCTTCGCGGTCCACACTCACCCCGGCGATCACCTGCTGATGTGCATGGAAGGCGAGGGGACCATCAGCATCGGCGAGGTCACTTACAACGTCCAGCCCGGCGACCTCTACCTGGTGCCGGGCATGGTGCCGCACGCCGTCGGCGCCGGCACGCGAGACCACGTCCTCATGGCCATCGGCGCGCCGCACCGCCCCGTCGCGTCCCCGACCCGCATGACGCACACGGACTGGGACGGCAACCCGGTCGACGCCCCGGTGTACGTCGGCGACGGAGACCAGTGAGCCTCGGCCGCAAGCAGGGCATCGCCGACGCCGCCCAGTGGCGGCAGGCCATCGCCCGCGCCCGCGAGCTCGTCCCCGACCGGCAACTCGACGACCTCCTGCAGCGCACGGTCGACGCCGTGAAGGCTGAGAAGCGCCGCGGCCGGGTCGCGTACGCCTGGTCAGGCGGCAAGGACTCCCAGGCGCTCCGCTACGTCATGCAGCAGGCGGGCGTCCACGAGTGCGTCCTCGGCATCACTGTTGGCCTCGAATGGCCCGCGATGCTGCGCTGGGTCACCGACAACATGCCGCCCGGACTGCACGTCGCCACCGTGCCGCTGGACCTTCCCTGGCTGGCCAAGCACCCCGACATGCTGTTCCCCCAAGGAGCGCACGGCCCGCGCTGGTTCACGCTGGTCCAGCACCGCGTACAGCGCGACTACTTCCGCGCCAACCGCCTGGACCTGCTCGCGCTCGGCCGCCGCCGCAAGGACGGCAACTACGTCGGCCCGCCCGGCGAGGACCGCTACACCAACCGGCAGGGCGTCACCCGCTGGTCCCCGCTGGCGGACTGGACGCACGAGCAGGTGTTCGCGCTCATGGCCCGCGAGAACCTGCCGCTGCCGCCCTGCTACGACTGGCCACGCGGCTTCCAGGTCGGCACCGGGGCCTGGCCGGCGCGGCAGTGGACCACCAGCGTCGACCGCGGCTTCGAGGAGTGCTGGACCATCGACCCGGATGTGATCCGTCAGGCCGCCCCGCACCTGCCCGCAGCGGCGGACTGGATGCGCCGCGCGGGTGTGACCTGATGTGCGGGATCTTCGCGTACGAGAGCAGCACCCCACCCGACCCGGAACTGCTCGTCGAGGCGGCCGTCAGCGCTTCGGTGCGCGGCCCGCACGGCTACGGCTGGGTCACCCGCAGTCCCGACAGCGCGCACCATGAACTCGGCCCGGTCGACCCCGGGAAGGTCCGTGAACTGACCGCTGCGGTGGTCCTCGGCCACGCCCGCCTCGCCACGGTGGGGGACTGGCAGGACGTCGCCCAGCTCCAGCCGATTACCGCCGCCGGACACGCGCTCGCACACAACGGGGTCGTCCACAACAGCGCAGCCCTCGGCTCGCACGCTGACACGGACTCGATGCTCCTCGCCCACCTCTACGCCACTCTGCGCGCGGCAGGGCACACCCCGCCCGACGCCCTGACCCGCCTCACGAAGGCAGCCAGCCAGCAGGCGTGGGCGATCGTCGTCCTCGACGCCGACGGGCACCTGTACGCGCACCGCCGCTACCACCCGCTGTACCGCCACCGCGAGGCCGACGGCGTCTACCTGTCGTCACAGCCGATCACCCCGAGCGGACAGCTGATCCCCGAGGACCGCCCCGTCCTCGTGCAGTGAGGAGCTGACGTGGCCCGCAAGACTCTGCCGCCCAAGCCGCTGGAGTCGGACGTCTACACGCTCGCCTGCGAGCGCACCGCAAGGATCTTCGACACGTTCGACCACGTGTACGTGGCGTTCTCCGGCGGCAAAGACTCCACGGCAGTCCTGAACGTCGCGCTCGAGGTCGCGCATTCGGATCCGCGGTTCGAGCGGCACCTGCCGCTGCGCGTCGTCCACCAGGACGAAGAGGCCATCCCGTACGAGACCGAGGAGTACGTACGCCGTGTCGGCCAGCGCGACGACGTGTCGCTGGAGTGGTACTGCATCCCGATCAAGCACCGGAACGCCTGCTCCCGCACCTCGCCGTGGTGGTGGCCCTGGGCGCCGGAGGCCCGCGAGAAGTGGTGCCGACCGCTGCCGCCCGAGGCGATCACCGAGCTCGACGGCTTCCCGATTAACCCGCCGGAGAAGAGGCTGACCGCTCCGCACGCGAACGGCCTGTTCGCCCCGCCCAGCCTCGGCAACGTCGGCATGCTCATGGGCATCCGCGCCCAGGAGTCCCTGACCCGCCGCCGCATAGTCACGCAGCGCCGCGAAGTGAACTACCTGGTCAAGTACAACGACGGCACCTCCCAGGGCAACATCTGGAAGTGCTACCCCATCTACGACTGGACCACGGACGACGTGTGGACCGCGCCCGCCCACAAGGGCTGGGACTACAACCATGCGTACGACCGGCTGGAAATGGCCGGCGTCTCCCACCACCTCCAGCGCTGTAGCCCGGCGTTCGGCGAGGAGCCGCTGCAGAAGCTCCACACGTACGCGAAGTGCTTCCCGGACGTCTGGGAGAAGATGGTCGACCGCGTCCCCGGCGTCGGCGCGGCCGCACGCTACGCCCTGACGGAGCTGTACTCCTACCACGGCCGGCCCGAGAAGCCCGACGGCGTGCCCTGGCCGGACTTCCTTCGCCACTACCTGACGAAGTGGCAGGCCAAGGACGCCGCGAAGATCGCCGCCCGGATCCGCCAAGAGCTCGTCGCGCACTACCGCAAGACGTCCCAGCCGCTCGTGGTGAACGCCCCGCACCCGGACACCGGCATCTCCTGGGACTTCCTGCTCATGCTCGTGATGCGCGGGGACTTCAAGGGCCGCAAGCAGGCCGGTGGTCGCATCAACACCGATGGTGAGGGCCGCCCCACGCCCGCCCAGTGGCACCGGTACGCCGCCGAGCTGAACGACATCATCGCGGCCGGAACTTTCGCTGACCTCGCTCACCACCGGCCGCCCCCGGCCGACGCCTACGACCTTGTCCCCGACTACGCCAAGGATCCCGAGTGAGCATCGAAGACCAGCCGATCTCGCGCGTCCAGTGGGTCGACCGCGAAGACCTGTCCGCCAACGACTGGAACCCGAACAAGCAGGCCCCGCCCGAGCACCGGCTGCTGAAGACCAGCATCCTCGAGAACGGGTGGACACAGCCGATCGTCGTACGCCAGCAGCCGTCCGGCCTGGAGATCGTCGACGGCTTCCACCGCTGGACGGTCTCTGCAGACGGCGCGATCGCCGCGCTGACCGGCGGGCCCGTCCCGATCGTCACGCTGCCGCCCACCGATCCGGTCCTCGCCCGGCTGGCCACCGTCCGGCACAACCGCGCCAGGGGCACACACCACGTCCTCGGCATGGCCGACATAGTCGCCGACCTCCTCGGCCTGGGTTTGACCCACGAGGAGATCGGCCGGCGCCTGGAGATGGACGCCGAAGAGGTCGACCGGCTCGCCGACCGCGGCGACATGCGCAAGCGAGGCGGACAAGACTCTTTCGGCAACGGCTGGACGGTGTGATGCAGTACTTCCCGGACCTCTACATCGACGGTCGTTGGACGCCCCCGGCCAGCGGGGACACCATCGACGTCCGCTCCCCGCACAACCACGAGCTCGTCGGCCGTGCCCCCAGCGCCACCACGCTCGACATCGACCGCGCGGTCAGCAGGGCACGGGTCGCGTTCGACGCCGGTCCGTGGCCGCGCATGACACCGGCCAAGCGAGCGAAGTACCTGCAGCGGCTCCGCGACGTCTATGCCGAGCGCCAGGACGCGATGGTCGACCTGATCGTCCGCGAGGTGGGGTCACCCATCGCCTGGGCGTCCCAGACGCAGGCCGCGCACCCGCTGGCGATCCTCGACTACTACATCGACCTCGCTTCCCGGTACTCGTTCGCCGAGGACCGGGGGACCGGCACGAGGGTCTTCCGCGAGCCGGTCGGCGTCGCCGGTCTGATCACGCCGTGGAACATGCCACAGAAGACGATCTTCATGAAGCTCGTCCCCGCGCTGCTGGCGGGCTGCACGGTCGTCATCAAGCCCGCCCCCGAGACGCCCCTCGACGCCCTCTTCCTCGCCGAGATCGTCCACGACGTGGGCCTGCCACCCGGCGTGTTCAACGTCGTCCCGGCCGACCGCGAGGTCTCCGAGCACCTGGTCACCCACCCCGGTGTCGACAAGATCGCCTTCACCGGCTCGACCGCCACCGGCCGCCGCGTCGCAGCCCTGTGCGGCGAGGACATCCGCCGCGTCTCCCTGGAGCTCGGCGGCAAGTCCCCGGCGATCGTCCTGGACGACGCCGACCTTGACGCCGTCGTCGACGGCCTCCGCGGCGACGCGTTCTGTAACAGCGGGCAGATCTGCTCCAACCACACTCGCGTCCTCGTCTCCACTGAGCGGCATGACGAGCTGATGGACCGGCTCCGCGCCATGGTCGCCAGCCTGCGCGTCGGTGACCCGACCGACCCCGCGACCGACGTCGGCCCGCTGGTGGCCAAGCGCCAGCTGGACCGCGTCGAGGACTACATCGCCTCCGGCGTCGACGAGGGCGCGACGCTCGTCCACGGCGGGCACCGGCCCGAGCACCTGGACCGCGGCTGGTACATCGAGCCGACACTGTTCACCGACGTCACCAACGACATGCGGATCGCCCGCGAGGAGATCTTCGGCCCCGTCCTGTGCGTCATCCCGTACTCGACGGAACGCGAGGCGGTCGGCCTCGCCAACGACACCGAGTACGGCCTGGAGGCCGGCGTGTGGACCAGCGACCATCAGCACGGCATCGGCATCGCCCGGCGCCTGCGCGCGGGGACCGTTCGCATCAACGGCGCGGCCCCGTCCTGGCACGCACCCCTCGGGGGCTTCAAGCAGTCCGGATATGGCCGCGAGCTCGGCCCCGAAGGACTCGCCGGGTACCTGGAGCCGAAGGCGCTAGCCGTCCCTGTCTGAGCCGTGCACGCGCCTGCACAACGAAGGGGCCACGCGCGTCCGCGCGGACCCCTTCACGCCCGGCGGCTACGCCAGGATCGGCCCGTCCGGCTTCTCGATGGTCTCGCCGGTCGCCTCGTGCTCGGCGTAGCAGTCCGTCCGACCTGCCTCCTCGAGCGCCTTCAGCAGAGCCCGCGCGCCAGCCTCGGTCAGGTCCTCCCGGATCGGGTCCGGGTCGTCACCCAAGACACCCCAGGGCGTGGGCTCGCCGTCCGTCGGCCGGTACGGATACATGCACCCCGGGTCGTGGACGTCGTCGGTCGTCCCGCACTCGGGGCAGCGGTCAGTGGGATCCACAGTGTCTCCTTGCAGTGTCGTGATGAGTGGTCCGAGCGGACCCCGCAGCGCGCGGAGAGGCTCCGCGCGACACGGCGCTCGCTCGGTCCGGTCAGCGGGGGAAGCCCGTGCAGGGCAGGAAGGTGACGTGGTCCAGGGCCTCGTCGCGGGTCATCTCGCCGGGGATGAAGTCGCTGTAGAGGTCGGCGGCGATGTCCTCAGGCGTGGTCCCGGAGACGTCGAGCGGGTGGCCGTGCTGGGAATGCCGCAGGTCGTTCGCGCCGGGGCAGCCCGCGCGGTGGACGCGGAAGCCCCCGCTGTAGGAGAGCGTCGCCTGGAACTCCGTGGCCGCAGGCAGTTCCCGCAGGACGCTCCAGCCGACCCGGTCATTGCCCTGGATCCACCACCGGCCGGTGAGCTTCCGCTCCCAACCGGCCCCTTCGACCCAGACGTTCTCGGACAGGTCGGCCTCCCGGATGACACCCGCGGCCAGGACCTCCTCGACGTTCTCGACGGTGCCCCGCCAGCAGTAGACGGTGAGATCGGGCGTCTTCCGGACGGTCGGCTCGCCGCCGAGCCGGACCCGCATCCCGTGCTCCAGCACGATGTCGCCTGCCTGGAGCTGCGAGGTCGGAACGCTATCGAGTTCCACGGGCGCGGTCTCGGGCATTGCTGGTACCTCCTGGGTCATGTGCAGTGGTCGGTCCGAGGGGACCCCGCAGCGCTCCCGGACGGGCCGTCCGCGAGCGCCACGGCGCTCCGTCGGGCTGTCACTTCCGGCTGGTTGCACGCGTTCCGGCGAGCGCGACGACCGGGTTGGTCGGCTCGGCGATCTCGTCCCAGCCGCCGCGAGCGCAGGCGTAGAAGCGGGTCTGGCCGTTGCCGGTGACCTTGGCGACGTCGCCGACGCTGAACGAGCGGACGTCCCGAGGCCAGGAGCGGTTGTCGAGGTCGGTGGCGACCTTGTTGCCGACCGGCCACGCCTTCTCGGCCGCGTCCTCGTGGCTGATGGCGTTGACCCGGAAGACCAGGTCGTTCGCGGTGGCGAGCGGGTGGTGCGGCTGGTAGCCGTCGAAGTTGTTCCGGTCGACGTTCAGGTAGACCGCCACGGTGTAGGGGGACTGGCTCATGTCGTGCCCTCTGCTTTCCTTGTCTGCCTTACGTGGACAAAGTTAAGGCAAGTGGGCAAGGCTGTCAACATGTCCAGACAACGTCATATAGGCAGGTCAAGTGGCCTAGAAATGACAACAGCGGCCGACCCTCAAGGGTCGACCGCTGTGTGTGGCTGTCGCTGCGATTGGACCTCGCGCTGGCCTACTTCGCACCCCTCCAGCCCCGCCCGGGCCGGGACGCCTCCCAGTCCCGGAGCTCCTGCTCGCGCGCCGGATCCCAGCCCACGATCGGCCGGGTGTGTCCGATCCCGACCTTCACGTCGGGCTCCGGGAAGTTCTCGTAGCGCTTCCGCCACTGCGCGACTGTCGCCGCGTCGACGTCGAACATCGCCCCGATGTCCGCGGCCGACAGGTACGCCTTCGGTCCCCGCTCGTCCTGCTGTTTCTCGCTCATGTCATCCACCCTTGTCCAGACATGCCGACAAGGTTCGGGCCGCGCGGCCGCGTTGTCAACGCGCTCTGCCGCGGACTCGAGCTCTCTCCGGATTGGCCGGGGGCCGGCGCGCGTCCGATCGAGGCGGCGCCGCGCGGTGGCGACGCCGCCCCGCGCCGGCCGTCAGGTCGGCCCGTTGATCTTCAGTAGTGCCTGCTTTGCGGCAGCCTCCGAGGAGAGACTGTCCCGGCGGGATTCCCGGTAGGACAGGCCGCCGAGCGCCTTCGCCATCGGCAGGGAAATGAAGGCCTCCCAGTGGGTGGCCGTGCCGAGGAACTCCATGATGTTGGTGTCGCCGATCGGGCCGGTCAGAAGGCCTGTGTAGCGGCGGATCCAGCCGATGTGACCCTTCTCCGGGTGGTGGACCTCGAAGACGTCCGGGCCGAGATTGCCGAGGGCGGTCGAAAGGGTCCCGGTCGCGGTGGCCATGTCCGCTCCTCACTTCGTTGTCTGCTTTATGTGGACAAGGTTATGGCGCTATATGCACCTTGTCAATATGTCCGGACAACGTCATGTCGGTCGCGACCTCCCGGCCGGCCGCCTCCGTCTGCCGCCCGTGCGGGATGCCGCCCCTCGATGATCCCCGTCCGAGGTGCCCAGAGGTCGCCGAAGGTCATACTGGGAACGACTCGACGGATCCCTCGGCCTGCACCGTCGTACTCCCTCTGGCGCTCAAAACGCTCCGGGCCTGGGCGGATGAAAGGGCGACGCCGCACTGCCGCGACGCCGCCCTGCGGGAGTGGTCAGCCGTCCACGGCCGTCCGAGCGTCCTCGTACTGAGTCCAGATTCGCTTGCGGAACCGGTCGAACACCTCCTCGGCGGTCAGGTCGTGCATCCGTGCGACGACGGCGAACACCCGCTGCTCCTCCGCCAGTTCGACGTCCGTCTTGGCTCGCCACTCGGCCCGGATGACCATGGTCTCCGCCATGAACTCGACGTACGCGGTCTCGGCCTCGGCGAGGGTCCGGATGGTGCCCCAGCGGGTCGTCACCAGCGGCCCGCCGTCGGCATCGGTGACCCCAATGAGGCGCGGGGTCTGCTGCGCGTACGCCGTGGCGTCCTCGGTGCTGAGGCTCGGTCCGGTCTTCAAAACCTTCAGTAGTAGGTCGCGATCAGCGTCCGTGAGCGAGGCCTCAGTCGGGCTGTCGGCCCGCTGGATCCGCTGCACCAGCTCGGCGAAGCCGCAGTAGGTGGGTGCGTCCAGCAGCAGGGCGTACAGGTTCTCCACGTCTACTCCACATCTCGATGCTGAGGGGGAGGGGCGGGCCGGTCGACCCGCCCCCGTGCCGATCAGGCCTGCTCGTATCCGGCGTCGCGACCACACTGCTCGTGCGCGACGACGACCTCGCTGGGGCCGGTGACGAACTCGGTGCCCTCGTAACCGGGCTTGTCTGAGATCTCCTCGCCGCAGAGCTCGCACTCGTCCTGCTCGGGGCCGTCCAGGTCGGGCATGTCGTTCCCCTTTCATTCCTTGACTGCCTTACGTAGACAAAGTTATGGCGCTGAACCGGCCATGTCAACATGTCTTGACAACGTGACCGAACCCGTGAACCCGTGAACCCATAAGGACCCGCGAACACCGCGAACCCACCAGGACCCGCCCATGCCCGCATCCAAAGCCCAGCGCGCCGCCACAGCGGAACGACGTACCAAGGCCATCCAGCTCCGACTCGCCGGAGTCGACTGGCAGACCATCGCGACCAATCTCGGCTACGCCTCCCGAGGCGCAGCCTGCCAAGACGTCACCCGCGCACTCGAAGCACACCTCGCTGAGGAGAAGGAATCGGTCGATTCCCTCCGAGAGATCGAGCTCCAGCGACTTGATCGCCTCCAAGCAGGGGCCTGGAGCGCAGCCGCAGCGGGTGACCTGCGTGCCATCGAAACCGTCCTCCGCGTCGTCGACCGGCGCTGCAAGCTCCTCGGCCTCGATGCGCCTACCAAGCATGAGGTGAGGCAGGTGGACGGCCTCGATGCAGAGATCGACCGACTCATGGCGCTCATGGGATCCCGAGGCGAAGGAGCTGCTGCTCCAGCGGCTACGGAATAGCCTCGGCGTCAACGCCCGGCCCTGGCGGCAGATGGCCAGGCCCAAACAGCTCCCGCCGAACGACCCGCGTCACCACCTGCCGGACGAGCGCGGTTTCCGCTGCGGCTGCGTCGGCGTCGACGACGCCTGGTCGATCTGGATGGTCATGGCCGGCCGCGGCTTGGGCAAGACCCTGCTCGGCTCGAACTGGCTGATCGAACGAGCGCTGGAACAGCCCGGCTCGGAGTGGGGGATCTTCGCGCCAACGTTCCGGGACGTCCGGAAAGTCTGCATCGAAGGGTCGACCGGGATCCTAGCCCAGCTCGGCTACGGCGAACTCGACCAGTACCGGCGCAATGAACTCCTGCTCGTCCTGTCGAACGGTTCGAAGATCTACGGCTACTCGGCGGACATGCCCGAGCGGGTCCGTGGCGCGAACCTGTGGGGGGCGTGGGTCGAAGAGCTCGGGTCCTGGCGGTACCCGGCGACCTGGTACGAGGGTCTGGTCCCCGCGCTGCGCATCGGCGAGAATCCGCGCATCATCGTCACGACCACGCCGCGCGCCACCACGCTCATCAAGGACATCGCGTCCCGTAAGGACGGCTCGGTCCACATCACGCGCGGGTCGACGTGGGAGAACAGCAAGAACCTGTCGGCCGCCGCGCTCGCCGAGCTCCGGCGCCGGTACGAAGGAACCCGCCTCGGCCGACAAGAGCTGGAGGGCGAACTCCTCACCGCCGTCGAAGGCGCACTCTGGTCCCTGAACGACATCGACCGGACCCGCGTCAAGGCCGCAGACGTGCCCGGCTTGACGCGAGTGGTCGTCGCCATCGACCCGGCCGTCACGTCGGGAGAGGACTCCGACGAGACCGGCATCGTCGTCGTCGGCGAGCACGACGGCCACGGCTACGTCCTCGCCGACCTGTCCATGCGCGGCACCCCGGACGCCTGCATGCGCGCGGCCGTCAACGCGTACGAGCAATACCACGCCGACTGCGTCGTGGCCGAGGTCAACAACGGCGGCGACTACATCGCCTCGCTGCTGCGCACCGTCGACCCGAACGTCCCGTGCCGGGTCGTACGCGCCTCCCGGGGCAAGGCAGTCCGCGCCGAACCGGTCTCCGCGCTGTACGAGCAGGGCCGCGTCCACCACGTCGGCGTCTTCCCCGAGCTGGAAGACCAGATGACCACCTGGGTGCCGCTCGACCCGGACTCCCCAGACCGTGTCGACGCCCTCGTGTGGGGCTGCACGGAACTGAGAGGCCTGTCGGCGGGTGACTGGAACGAGGCGTACGGGGTCCTCGCCTGCGAGCGCTGCGGACGCCTCTCAGCGTTCGTGCCGGATCGCCTGTCCTGCCCGCACTGCGGCGAGACGTTCGCGGGCGCCGGCGCCCCGGACCAGGCATGGCGTCCGTAAGCGCCTCACGCGGCGCTCGCCAGATCAAGCGGTCGGCACAGCGGTCCTGTCGGGGTCTTCATCGGCGACCACCTCGTAGACGCCTGGTGCAATCATGATCGACCGCCGCAGCATTGGCCCGTCCCAGCCCTCCGGCCACACTGTAGACGCTGGTGCCGTCTCGTCGTCGCTGGGATCACGCTCGGCACGCCAGTCACCGGTCACCGCCCCCGCCGTTGCTGACCAGCGTGCCCCGAGGAGGTCAGCATTGGTCAACTTTGCGCCGGCCAGTACCGTGCCTCGCAGGTCGGCACCGGTTAGATCGGCCGTGCGCAGCATGGCCTCTGACATGTCCGCACCAGAAAGATCCGCCCCATGCAGGTCTCCTCGATGGAGAGTCACCTGCCGCAGACGACTACCGACTAGCGTTGCCCTGCGCAGGTCAGCGCGGGTCAGATCCGCACCGGTTAGATCCGCGCCGGTCAGGTCGGAGAGGATCAGGGTCGTACCACGCAGGTCCGCGCGGGTCAGATTCGCATCCGTCAGGTTCGCGTCGTTCAAGAACGCGGCTCTCAAGTTCGCGTCACTCAACGTCGCGCCAGTCAGGTTCGTGCCGCCCAATCCGGCGCCAGGCAGGAGTGCGCCACCTAGATTCGCATCGGTCAGGTCCGCATCAGCCAGCCTTGCGCGGCTTAGATCGGCGCCGGCCAGGTTGGCATCGGTCAGGTTCGCCTCCCCCAGGACCGCATCGCTTAGGAGCGCATCGCTCAAATTCGCACTGGCCAAATTCGCGCCGGCAAGCAGTGCGCGGGTCAGATCTGCGTGTGTCAGCTTCGCGCTGTACAGATTCGCTCGGATCAGCGTCGCATCGGTCAAGTCAGCGGAGGTCAGGTCCGCGTGCTGTAGATTCGCGCGGGTCAGCTTCGCGTTGGTTAGGTTCGCGCCGGTCAGGTCGGCGTGAGTCAGGTCCGTCTGGGTCAGGGTCACGCTGGCCAGATCCGCGTCGGTCAGGGTCGCGTGGGTCAGGACCACGTCGGCCAGTGCCGCGCGGGTTAGGTTCGCGTCGGCCAGGTTCGCGCCGGCCAGGTTTGCGCGGGTCAGGGTCGCATGGGTCAGGTCCGCGTGGGTCAGGACCGCATCGGCCAGTGCCGCGCGGGTTAGGTTCGCGCCGGCCAGGTTTGCGCGGGTCAGGTTTGCGCGGGTCAGGGTCGCGTGGGTCAGGACCGCATCGGCCAGTGCCGCGTTGGTTAGGTTCGCGCCGGCCAGGTTCACCCCGGCCAGGTTTGCGCGGGTTAGGTCCGCACCAGCCAGGTCCGCGCCGATCACATTCGCACCTACCAGGTTCGCGGGGGTCAAATCCCCGTCGGCTAGGTTCCTGCTCCCCAGGCTCACGCCGGGTCTAATCGATACGCTCGCCCGACTTGGGGGCTGGATCCGTGAATTCAATCGCACGCCCAGCAGTCCGGCCAGCACCCGGCGACCCAGCGGGTATCCGGTCATGGGCGGTGCTGCTGGCTGGTGGAGACCGTATCCCAGCGCCATGCGCCAGGCCCGACGAGGAGCCGACATACGTGTCACGGCAACTCGACCTCCTGGGACTGATCGGCGACCGGCCCAGGCATAGGAACTTCAGGTGTCTTCAGAGATTCGACACGCGCGTCGTTTCCTTGCACAGCCTGATCGACTCCCCGTAGCCGACCCAGTTGCGCTAGGACTGCGGGAGCGGCGAATCCGAAAGCGAGTGCCGCATAAGGGCCGCTGATCTGCCCCGTGCTGGCGAAAAGCCATGCCGTCCCCGCGCCCAGCGGGGCCCGGATGGCCAGCAAGAACGAGTGCGCTGGCACGTCGACATAAACACGCATGCCCGGCGGGGATCTTCTGACCCGCCCGCTAGGCGTGCGGCGAGCGCGCTGCCAGGCAAGCACGTAACCCAGTACCGCCAGGACCTCAACTAATGCGCCTCCAGCCGCGCCCAGCAGCATGTATCGCCAAAACGCCATGCACCGAGCGTAAAGCCGTACTGCCATCACGTGCAGGCCTATCAGCTGATCCGGCCACCGTGTTCAATCCGATCCCTGAGGAGACCCCTGTGGGCACGCCGAACCCTCTACCGAACCCGTTCTCCGGATCTGCGGCAGACTTCCCCGCGTTCACGACCGCTGCGATCGCCATGCACGAGATGTTCCTCGCGTACCTGCGCGCCGGGTTCACCGAGGATCAGGCCATCAAGCTCCTCGTCGGCTTCGGCAAGGCGTGACCCGCGCACGCCCGGCCGAGACCGCCCGCGTGTACCTCGCCGCGCTGCTGGCCGGAGACGACCCGGTCCGAGCGGTCGGCGGCCACTACGGTTGTACAGCCGCAGCGGCCCGGCAGCGGATCGCACGCGCCAGGGCGCGCGGCATCGACCTAGCGTCGCCGACCGGCCCCGCCGGTCCGTTCCTGCTGTCGCGCGACCCCGACGGCACCTGGACCATCCAGAGCACCGACGCGCCACCCGCACCGGAGCAGCCCGCAGAGCTCACGCCGGAAGAGCGCGCCGACGCCCGCAAGCTGTTCGAGACCGGCGGGGCCTGCCCGCACTGCGGCGGCATCCACGTCCGGGCCTGCCCCCGCGTGAAAGCCATCGAGTTCTCCGGCGCCGGCATCGACGGCCTGCCCCGAATCCAGCGAGTCGAGTTCTGGGAGACGTGGCCGCAGGACGCCGTCCTGTGGCCGGAAGACGTCCAGGAACCCGCTCAGGAGCCCCCTGAATCCACTGCCTGAGCGAGGTGACAATGTCCCGTCAAGCCGCGATCCTCGCGTCCGCCAAGGCTCTCCAGAAAGCCGCGGCGAGCAACCCCATCAGCCCGTTCGCGGGCGCGGTCTACGGCGGGCAGGGCGGCTACGGCATGAACCAGGCCGCCCTGCCCCGGCCGGCCGAGGAGTTCCTGACCGGCGCGTTCGGGCCGTTGACCCCGATCCAGCCGATGAGCATCGACGCCCCCGAGTCCGGCGAGGAACGGCCCGAGCCGCGCCGCTGGCAGTACCCGGTCGGCTGGAACATGCCGGTCGGCGAGCCGGGGCGCGAAGGTCTCAAGCTCGCGGACTTCAACAGCCTGCGGACCCTCGGCGACCTGTACTCCGTGGCGCGCACCTGCATTCAGCTGCGCAAGAACGAGATCCGGTCGCTGGCGTGGGACATCATCCCCACCCCGGAGGCGGCCAAGGCGATGCGCGGCAAGCCGTCCGAGCACCGGGACTTCGGCGAACGCCGGGCCAAGGCCGTGAAGTGGTGGAAGGTCCCGGACGCCCAGTACGGCACGTTCCGGTCCTGGCTGGACGCCCTGCTCGAGGACGTCTTCGTGATCGACGCCCTGTCGCTGTACCTCCAGCCGACCCGCATGACGGGCAAGGGACTGTTCGGGTCCAGCCTCGGCCAGCTCGCCCTCATCGACGGCTCGACGATCCGCCCGCTCGTCGACCTCCACGGAGCCCGGCCCCTGCCGCCGAACGTCGCGTGGCAGCAGTACGCGTACGGCGTGCCCCGCGTCGACCTGATGTCGGTGGCAACCGGCGCCGACGGCGACGAGCTCGGCGACCTGAAAGGCGAGTACCGCGGCGACCAGCTCCTGTACCTGCCGTACACGCCGCGGACGTGGACGCCGTACGGCACGGCCCCGATCGAGCGCGCGATCGTTCCGGTGATGGCCGGTCTGCACCGGCAGCAGTACCAGCTGAACTGGTTCGACGAGGGGTCCGTCCCGAATGTCTTCATCTCACCGGGCGACCCCAACATGACCCCCACGCAGATCCAGAACCTGCAGAACGCGCTGAACGCCATCGCGGGCGACCCGGCCTGGAAGCACAAGATCATCGTCCTGCCCGGTGGGTCCAGGGTCGACCCGATGAAGCCGACGGAGCTCGCGAACCAGTTCGACGAGGTGATCATGACGCAGGTCACGATGGCCTTCGACGTCATGCCGATGGAGTTGGGGATCAGCCCGAAGGTGTCGGCCACCCAGTCGTCCGGCGCCGCGAACCAGATGGCCAAGGCGTCCCAGGACATCCACCAGCGCAAGAGCCTGAAGCCGATGCTGATGTGGCTGAAGGAGTCGATCTTCGACCGGGTCCTCCAGGACATCTGGGGCCAGACCGACATGCAGTGGACCTGGGAGGGCCTGGAGGAAGGCGAGGACGAGGAGGTCAAGACCACCGTCCTGTCGGCGCAGATCGCCACCGGCATCATCTCCATCGACGAGGCGCGTGGTGAACTGCAGCTGCCGCCCTGGGGACTGCCAGAGACCTCCGACCCGATCATCGTCACCACCTCCGGCGCGGTCCCGCTCGGCGCGATCAACCCGGCCACCGGCGCGCCCGAGCCGGGGCAGGAACAGCCAGCCGCAGGCGTGCCGCAGTCCGCACCGAACGCCCAGCAGTCGAACGGCCAGGAGAAGCCGACGGGCCAGCAGACGGGCGGCACCACGCAGGAGCCGACGCCCGGCCATGCCGGGGGCGAGGCGGGGGCGGACACGGCCGCGGACGACGCCAAGCCCGCTAAGGCCCCGGCCAAGCCGCGCACCAGCAAGACCATGGCACCGGCCGACCAGGTCCGTGCCCTCCTCGAGGAGTCCTACCCGGCGCGGGTCCTCGGCTGGGTCGCCGACGCCGAATGGCGGTACGACGACGAAGTCCCGCTCGATTCGATCAACATGGCCCGCCGCCCCGGCGGCAGGGACTGCAAGAAGGTCGAAGGGATCGCCCAGGCCATCCGGGACGGCAAGACCATGGACCCGGTCGTCCTCGTCGAAACCCCCGGCCGGGACAAACTGACGGTCGCCGACGGCTACCACCGGACGCTGGCGTACCAGCACGAGGACCGCGCCACGATCCACGCCTGGGTCGGCACCGTCACCATGGACGAGGGCCCGTGGGACCGGGCCATGCACGACGCCAAGCTGAACAAGCACCGCGCCGCGCTGGCCGAACTCGACGCCCTCGGCCGACACCTTCGCAAAGGCCGCCTGATCTCGACGTGGGAGGCCCGGCACCTGCCCGCGCGCACGCTCGCGACGATCGCCGAGAACCGCGCGCGCGGCATGACGGTCGGCCAGGCCGTGGACGTCGCCCGCTCCACGCTCCCTCCCGGGGAGCCCAACGGCGACCAGGAGGGCGACCTACCCGGCCCCGTAACACTGTGGCCGGGCTGGGGCGTCGACGAGGACCTGGCCCGCGAGTACGCGGCACGGATCAGGCGCGCACTCGCCGACGTCATCACCACCGCGGCGGCGCGCAGGCTCGCGGCCGTGTGGCTCCGGTTCGCGCGCCGCGGCGGCACGGCCCAGGCGTTCATCCGCATGACCGAACCGGACCTGTCCGCACGCTTCGCGGCCGCGCTCCGGGCCGTCCTGGTGGACCTGTGGCGGACGGCATGGAACGTGGGGAAGTCCGCGGCCTACGAACTGCTGCCGCACCACACTCCGGCGCCACCCGGGCCAGGCCATGACGACGGGTTCGAGCAGTGGCTGCATGACCAGATGCCGACCATCAACGCCATGACCGACACCCGGATCCGGGACCTCGCCGACCATCTGGAGCAGGCCGCCGACGACAACGAGTCGCCGGACGAGCTGGGCGACGACCTCGGGACCTACCCGCAGGACGACAACCCGGCCGCCGACACGATCGCCTGGACGGAGGTGCTGCGGGCCATGATGGCGGGCGCGCTCGCGGCCTACGCCGCCGCAGGCGTCACGTCCGTCGAGTGGCTGGCGGTACCCGGCGCGTTCCGGATCTGCCTGGACAACGAGGCCGCCAGCCCAATCTGGCTCGGCGACACCTGGCCGAACGGGGCCCCGCCTGTTCACCCACGCTGCCGGTGCGCCGTCGTCCCGGCCCGACCATGACCCCGGAGGAGGGGGACATGCGACTCACCCCACAGTTCAACGGCGAACGCTCCGACCACGACCGCACCTGCGGCTACGGCACGCCGGAAAACCACTGCGGGAAGCCCGCGACGTGGCACGTCCTGTGGACCGTCGATGGCACGAACTCGCTGGACTGCGACGAGCACATGGCCGACGCCGAGAAGCAGTGGGTGTTCTACGGCCGGCACCGCCTCGGCCCGCACTGCCTCCACCCGGAGGCGCTGTTCTACGAGGACCGCTGCGAGGTCCCCGGCGGGCCCCGTCAGGTGGACCTGACCGTACGGGAGGACGCCCCGCCGTGGCTGCTGCCCGAGGGGCTGTCCCGGTGACAGCCACCCGCATCGAGGAACTGCTGTCGGCCGGCGACGCCGACGACCTCGCCGGGCGGGCCGTCCCAATGCTTGCCGTTGTGCAGCTGCGCGACGCTGGACCGCGCCGCGAGAAGCATCCCTTCAAGCCGTACCGGTGGCGTGACCCGACCCGGCGCCGGGATCCGAGACTGGCCGGTGTCGCAGAGGACGGCTGGTGACGCTCGCCGAGGACCCGCTGAAGCCAGGACAGGCCGAAGAAGGACAAGGCCGGGTGGACGCTCATCGTCCATCCCGGCCCCCTTCACGCCGACGGCCGACTGTGGCTCACTTGCGTGACGCGGTCTTGGCCCTGACCTTGAGCGCCAGGTATCGGTCGCGCTGCCACCGCCTCACCGCATCACAGGCGGCGACGGCGATCCCGATCGCCACCGCGTACGCGAAGTCGCGGCCGAACGGAAGGCACGCGAGGTAGGAGATGAGCGATGCGGCGACGACGGTGGGGACACCGACCAGCGCCAGCGCCGACATCACCGACTGCGCGGCTTCGTCGAGGTACCAGTTCACCCGCTCACACGTGCGGGGGAAAGTCGCCTGGACCCACGGCGTGATGCGCCAGATCCACAACTCTTGCGGGGCGGCCAGCGTGACGGCGATGGCGTCTACGAGGAGACGCGTGGGGGACCAGCCGTCGACCTTCTTCTGGAAGTGCCTTTCGCGGTTGTCGTGGCGACGGCCCTGCCGCTCCAGTTCGTCGCCGTAGAAGGAGATCGTCGCGGCGAGAGAGAGGAGGACGAGGGCCAGCCGTTCACGTCGTGACGGCCGATACTGGCGCAGCAGCGCCCGAGCGGCCCAGAGGCGCCGAAGCGGCCCACGGGTAGCGCGCACCTTCTCGTGCAGGTCTTCGATATTCGGCTGCCCGCCGGTGACCTCGTCGGTTGCCCAGATGGTCCGCTCGGTCAGGCTGTCGAACGCGGAGCGCACGCGCTCCCGCAAGCTGCTGGGCGTCATAGTTGGGGGTTAACCCCTTCCTTGGTTCAGTGGCCATAGCCGGCCCTGGAGAGCAACGACGCCGACCGCTGGTGTCGGGCCATCACCTCCTCGCGGGCCGCGAGCACCGCTTTGGCGCTCTCTCGGCCAGGTTCTGTTAGGGCGTAGTACTTACGTGGGGCACCCGAGTCGTGGGTCGCGCTCGGGACCTCCCACGTTGCGGTGACCCACCCGGCCTTCTCTAGCCGGGCGAGGATCGGGTAGACGGACGCGGTACGCATGCCGAGCTCCTCGGCGATCCGCAGCCCGAACCAGCGGTGATCCTCCCGGAGCAGCACCGCAAGAACTGCCAGAGTTGGCACAGTGATGCGCCGAAGCGGGGCGAAGTTCTCGCTCATGACCTGATCACCACCTCGCGCAAGGCGCTGCGGCGGGCGACGTGAGGATCAGAAGCGAACGAGAAGCCAAGCTGTGGATGCGGCCGATCCAGAAGGCCGTTGACTCGGCTGAAGGTATGGGCGGCATCGGCGCTGCCCGGTCATTGCGAAGTTCCATGGACAACCCTTCCCCTTGGTTGGCATGCTCAGCTTAGCGCTTATCTTGATACAGGTGAGATTAGGCTTATAGCGATACGGTGGCTTCAGGCTTACCCTGCTCGCTTCCGCCGTGGCCCCGGGCGGAAGCGCACGTCCCCACCACCCGACGCCGCGCTCAGATCACCCAACTACCAGTCCCACACGCCCGCCCAGCGGGCACCCACCCCGACCGCACCCTGGGAGGTGTGTGGCAGCAACCCTGACCACCGACAACACCGACACGACGTACGTCAGTTTCCCGATCGTGAAGACCGAGACCACGCCGCAGGGCCACCTCCTGGTGTACGGCAAGGCGACCGACGGGAGCGTGGACTCCGACGAGCAGATCGTCGACCCGGACTGGTCCGGCAAGGCCCTGGAGGAGTGGCTGTCCTCGGGCGGGAATGTCCGCGTGCAGCACAACGCGCATCGTGACCCGGCTGGCCGTGGCGTCGAGGTCGACATCGACCGAGATGGCGACGGCGGCCACTGGGTGAAGTCCCTCGTCGTGGAACCCGTCGCCAAGTCCCTTGTCGAGGAGGGCGTGCTGCGGGCGTACAGCGTCGGAATCATGCGCCCGAAGGTCGTCTCGGACACCAAGGCGCGCGGCGGCCGGATCGTCGACGGCGAGCTCGGCGAGATCAGCCTGGTCGACCGGCCCGCGAACCGGAACTGCGGCATCGAACTGGTGAAGGCCGCGAAGGACGGCAGCGCTGAGGTCACCGGCGACGTCTGGGGCGACACCGACGCCGCGCTGAAGGCCGCCACCGACGACGTCACCAAGGCTGGCGACGGCCAGGAGGCCGCGGCCGGCAAGTCGTTCAGCCCGGCCGACATGGCGCGGATCGTCGAGAAGAAGGCCAGCGACACCGCCGCGGATTCCGTCGGCGACGTTCCTGGCGCGGGCAAGTTCGCCGACGCGGTCGTGGACCGCCTCGCCGCGGTCCTGAAGGGCGAGGCCCCTGCCCCGGTCGGCAAGCCGGATGTCAGCGAAGGAGCGGCCCCGGACGAGCCCCCGGCCGACGATGCCCCGGTGGCGAAGGGCAGCAAGGACTGCGGGAACTGCGGCCGGACCTACCACGCCGACTCCAAGCAGCGGTCGTGCGAGGACTGCGGCCACAAGCTGCCGATGGCCGACAGCGACAACGGCAAGGCAGCCGACGACGAGGCCGACAAGGCTCAGGCGGCGTGCTCGAAGTGCGGCATGAAGGGCCACGGCGAGGGCGCGCGGTTCTGCGCGAAGTGCGGCACCAAGCTCGCCGGCGCCGACGGCGGCGGCGACGCGGAGAAGAGCGCGACCCCCGGCGACGGCGTGCAGGGCAAGGAGACCGCGCCCGTGCCGGCGCACCGGGAGCCCGACGGGCCGCAGGCCGAGGTGTTCGAGCAGTCCGCGCACATGGAGGACGGCGACGCCAAGACCGAAGGCACGGGCGAGGCCACCCCGACGTGGGGCAAGTCCCTCGACTACGGCCTCGGACGCCTCCACGACGTCCTCTGCGCCGCCTACAGCCCCGAGGTGATCACGGCGACGTACCCGGCGCTCAAGCATGCGGGTGACGCCGTCGACGAGGCCATGTGGCGGCAGCAGGCGCAGCAGGCCATGACGGCTGGCGACCTGGACGAGGCGAACAAGGCGCTCGCGCTCGCCACGGCCGCCCGCACGATCGCCACCGCCCACCCGGAGGCCGTACGGGACGCCCTCGCCGGGCTGCGCAAGTCCTTCACCGAGCTCTACCCGGGCGCGCACCCGACACCGGGCGACATCACCCAAGGTCGGTTCAAGCGCCCGTACATCAGCGCCGGGCACGCGCCGCTGCCGGCCGCCCCGACCGGGAGCCAGCCGTCCGCGCAGGCGTTCCACGACATCGCGGCCAGCGACTTCCACCGTGGCCCGCTGTCGGCCGGGCACGCCTCGGCGTCGGCGAAGGGCGACGGCCCGGTGTACGCGGCCGCGCAGTCCGCGGTGGCAAGAGAGGCGATGAAGACCCTCCACGACCACATCGCGTCCGCCCACCCGAACGTCTGCCCGATGGGCGACACGCACGTACCGGAAGCCGTCGGCGACGGCCCGGTGACCACGTCCGCGACGAAGGCCGCGGACGCCACCACACAGCCAGGGGCGTCGGCCGAGCCGGTCGTGACCGTGAAGACGGTCGAGGACCTGCTCGCCAAGGCCCTCGCCAGTCGGGACGCCACGATCGCTCAGCTCACTCAGCAGATCGAGGAGCTGGGCGCGCAGCCCGACCCGAACCTTGCCCCGTACCGGGGCGTCATCGCCACAAAGTCGACCTCCGATGGTGTCGGAGCAGTAGCGGAGCGGCGCTCCCTGATCGACGAGGCGAACGCGAAGGAGCACGCGGACAGGATCGCGTACATGGTTCAGCTCACGAAGTCCAGCGACCCGGTCATGGCCGATCAGGCGCGCAAGCAGCTGGAGCAGCTCCAAACCGCCGAATAGCAATCAGGAACAACACCGCACCAGGAGGTGTGTGGCAGAAACCCTCGTCAAGCCGCAGGAAGCCGCGGCGAACGACGCATCCCAGTTCGACGCCGCCAGCGACATGCTGGCGACCCGTATGCCGAACGCCGTCAAGGGCTTCGGCTTCGCGCGGCCGCGGGGCGTTCAGCCCCTCGACGACGACGCGGAGATCTTTGACCGGTCCTTCAAGGCCGCCCAGTCGCTGAAGGGCGTGGTCAAGCAGGGCCTGTCGAACCCGACCAGCGTGGTGAAGGGCCTGTCGCCCGCGTTCACGCAGCAGTTCGGGCATTTCATGTCGGCGGCCGGCGCGCCGGGCTTCGGCGTCGGCGGTGGCGGCATGGCCGAGATGGTCAAGCAGATCCAGGCCGCGTTCGGCGAGCTCGGTAAGAACGTCACCCTGACGTCCCCGCTCTCGTCCGGGTTCGTGCCGTACGACCTGCTCGCCCCGTCCCGGCTCATCTACCCGGTGTACAGCCCGCTCCGGAACAAGATCCCTCGCGTTCAGGGCCAGGGCACGAGCCGCCGCATGAAGGTCGTCACGGGCATCAGCGGTAGCCAGACCGGCGGCCAGGGCGTGGTGGACATCTCCAGTTCGGAGACGACGAACTTCGGGACGTGGCCGAACAACATCCCGCCGTCGGGCTCGCAGACGGCCGTGGACATCAACGTGCCGTATCAGTTCTCGGGCCTGTCTGAGAGCCTGTCGTGGCTGAGCCAGTTCGCGGGCCAGGGCTTCGAAGACATCTCCGCCTTGGCCAACTTGATCCTTCTGCAGGAGTTCATGCTCGGCGAGGAGTACCAGATCCTCTCCGCGACGCCGCAGAACCTTGGAGTCCCCGGAACCCCGGGGTTCTCGCTGCGGACGGCGGGTTCGGGCGAAACCCCCCTGGCCGCCTCCGCGCATTTCTGGATCGCCTACACCGCCGTGAACTACTTCGGCGAGACGGTGATGGGCGCGGTGAGCGCGGACGTTGGCGCGGTCGCGAACACGCAGGTCATCGACGTCGCGCTCCCGGCCGTCCCCGGCGCGTTGACGTACAACATCTACGTCAATAACAGCTCGGCCGCAGCGCCGGGCCGGGCCGCTCTCTTCCAGATGGCGGCCAACGTCGGAGGGACCCGCTTCACCCTTCAGGGGAGCGTGCCGGGCTCGGGACCGACCCCGCCGGCCACCGACACTGGCACGGGCAAGTCCACCCGGTTCGCGGGTCTGATCCCGACCTTGTCCGGGCAGGCGGCGACGGCGGGTGTCTACCCGGCGGGCTGGCAGGCCGGGTACTACCAGCCGAACCTCGGCACCCACCTGTCCATCAACGCCGTGAACAACGCCCTCCAGGGCCTCTGGTCCGGCACGGGCTCGTTCAATCCCGGCGCTTTCCGCGCCGATCCGAGCGAGATCATCGGCGAGGGCGGCGACCTCATGCGCCTCGCCAACGACGTCGTCGCCAGCGGCGCGGCGACCAACTACCGGCTGATGATCGACCAGCCGGAGGTGTCCGGCATCCGCGCTGGCGCCGCGGTGTCGGAGTTCCAGAACCCGATCACGCGCAGCATCATCAAGATGCTGGTCCACCCGTGGCTCACCCAGGGCACCGCCCTGCTGATGTCCTACTCGCTGCCGTTCGCCTGGAGCCAGGTCTCGAACTGCTTCGAGATGACCATGGTCCAGGACTACCTGAGCATCAGCTGGCCGGTCATCGACCCGACTTTCCGCTACTCGATGTTCAGCTATGGCGCGCTCGTGGCCTCGGCCCCGCAGTACTCCGGCCTGATCCAGGGCATCGAAAAGTCCGACGTCACCCCCTACTCCTGATCCACCTCGTGAGGCTCGGCCCGGCATCGTCCGGCCGGGCCTCACCATTGCCCGACAAGGGGACCGGCGATGAAACGCGTCACCGTCAACATCGGCACCATCGCGGCGATCCTGCACTCGCCCGGCGGCATCAACGAGCACCACCTGATCACGAACAAGGGGCCGACCCTGGTCTACCTCGGCGGGGCCGGGGTGACGCCCTCGACGGGTCTGCCGTTCCCTCCGGGGAGCCGCCTGGAGCTTCATGGCAACGCCGCCACGCTGTACGCCGTCACGGCCACTGGCGCCGGGCAGGTCGCCGTGGCGGTGAACGTCCTTTGATCGTCACCACCCCGAGGTGAGCCCATGTCGACCCGTGTAACGCTGCCGCCCGGTTGCTACGGCCTCCAGATGGGCGACGGCACGAAGTACACCGCGAAGCCCGGCTCCACGGTCACCGTCGAGGATCGTCACGCCGGCGCCATCAAGACCTCCACCAACGGGCGGACCGGCGTCGTGTCCGCGACGCGCTCGTACGGCCTGGCCACGAAGGCGGGCCGCTGGTGCGAGCCCTGCCGATTTCTCGCCCAAGCCTGGGCGACCACCTGCCCCCGCTGTGGCGGGTCCACGATTGAGGAGACCCATTGACCGTCTACGCCCGCTCTGACGTCTCCGGCGTCAGCATCCCGCCCGAGCTCGGCGGCTGCGGCGAGCACCACCGCAGGCCCGTCAAGGACGGCACGCCGCTCAAGCTGTTCGCTCTGGCCTGCCCTCCGTGTGAACGCGCGCTCGCCGGTAACCCGCAGTGGTCCGCGCATCGCTGGGAGATCCCCCTCACCCCGGACGAGGAACGCGAAGCCGAGGCGCTCGAGCGGCAGTCCGAACGGCTGCTGCAGCAGGAGCGGAATGAGGCCGCGCGCGAGCGCAGCCGCCAGATCGCGGCGCTGAACAACGGCGGCGGCCAGGACGACGAGGAGGTCGTGGTCGTCGGCGGCCAGGCCCCCGCGCCGCTCCCGGAGTCGGGCGGTGATCCGGCGCCGCCCTCGAGCGGCCAGGACCAGACGTCCCTCCAACTCGCCGCCGAAGACGACGCGGTCGACCTGTCCACGCTCACGATCAACCAGCTGCGGGTCAAAGCGCGGGAGGCTGGCGTCGGGCAGGGCGGCAGCAAGAAAGACCTGATCGAGCGGATCCGGAAGGCCAGCGGGTCCTGATGGGGCGCGCACACGGGCTGTGTGGCAGGTGCAGCGGCCCGATCCGTGGCCGTTCCGCGCGGCGAGCACACGCCGTCACGGACTGCGCCGAATGCGACACTGCACTGTGCGCCAGCCACGCCGGGTTCGACGCCGACAACGACCGGTACCTGTGCGGGAAGTGCGCGCGGAAGCTCAACGTCACGGTCGTCACGAGCGGGGGGTGATCCGCCGTGGTCGACGTCACCGGGCCGGGCACGCCGTACATCAACCCGGCCATGCTGACTGCCGCGCCGACAGGCATCTCCTGGTCGACGATCCCGGACCGCACCGCCACGCCGGAACAGAAACTCGCCGAGCAGTTGAACCTGTGCTCCAGGGCGACAGCGATGGTCGATGAGTGCTGCAACACGACGCTGCGGTGCACCGCCAACGCCGAGACGCTGTACGGGCCGGACTACCGGGTCACGACGCGGACCGGCGGGGTCACGCGGGTCATGCTTGCCCGACCACCTGTGACCCAGGTCCTCGGCGGCAGAGTGTCGTCGGCCGCGTCGTTCCCGCCGCAGTGGACGGACATTCCGGCCGACCAGTGGCAGGTCGAGCAGCCGCTCATCGGCGTGTACGGCACGTCCTCGCCCTCGGACACCGGAGACGGCGGTCAGGTCGTCCTCCTCGCCCCCGGCTACGTCGACTGGAGCCGCGGCCGGAACGGCTACATGCTCTTGATCAACTACCTGAACGGCTGGCCGCACGCGGGACTGACCGCGCCAGCGCCCAGGGCCGGGGACATGACACTCGCCGTCGACGACTGCACGGGCTGGGCGCCGGCCGGGCCGGGACTGCCCGGGGCGACCGGGATCATTTTCGACGGCGGCCAGCAGGAAGCGATCACCGTCACCGCGGCGACCGCTTCGACCGGGCCGGGCACGCTGACGCTCGCGGCTCCGATCGCCTATGCGCACCAGCCCGGCACGGTGGTCTCGACGCTGCCGGAGGCAGTCCAGTGGGCGACGATCCTCATGGCCTCCGGGATGGCGCTGACCCGGGGCGCGACCGCCACCACGATCCAGTCCGTCGGCGGCAAGCAGCAGGCGTCCCGTTCCCCCGAAGATCTGATGGCCGAGGCGCGACTGATCATCCACCCGTTCCGGCGAGTGCTGTGACGCGGTCGGACAAGCTCCTGGGCAGGCGGTGAGAGCCGATGCCGTTGGTCACCGCGCAGAACCACATCAAGGGCCTCCTCGACGCCCTGAGCGTTCCAGGGCCGAGCGGCATCGAGCCGTTGCATGCCTTCATCACCCCGCCCGACCCGTACACCGAGTCCGCGCCGGCCGCCTACATCTGGCCGGCACGGGGCACTGAGGCGCGGCAGTCGCTGCCCCGTAACCGGGGAGGCGTCAACGGTGCCTGGAAGACCGTCAAGCAGGACATCGAGGTGTACCTGGTGTGGTTCGGCTCGGACAGTGACCCGGACGCTGACTCGGCCTTCCCGAGCATCGTCGACGCCGTCCTGAACGCCCTTCGGACGTCACCGGACCCGGCCATCGTGACCGACCCGGACAGCGGCATGACGGTGGAGCTGTGTGGCGTCGGCGAGGACATGAGCTGGCAGCTCGGCCCGGTCCGGTCCGTCGCCGACGAACGGTACCTGCGCTACGACGCGCTCGTGCGCGTGCCGTTCTCCGAGTTCATCCAGGCCTGACCAACCCCGATTAGCCGGACCCCGGCAGAAAGCAGGTGTGTGCCGCCGACGTACGTCTACACGGGCACTGAAGAGCGGACCTATCCCGCGTACCTCCAGGTCGCGGACGACGGAACCTTCCAGACCCTCCAGGGCAGGCCCGGCAGCGGCCCGGTCTGCATTCGCCGGGCGGCCGGCAACGAGGAACTGCCCGAGATCCCGGCGGACGGGCAGTGGCTCGCCGTCACTGAGAAGAAGAACCAGACGCCAGCCAAGGACACCGATCCTGCGGGCAACCAGAGCAATGGGTCCACCGATCAGGCCGCCGCGAGGGCCTCCAAGACCCGGAAGGCGGCGTCATGATGACGACTCCCTTCGTGTTTCCCGTCGAGCGCCGGGCCATCGGGATCGGCCGTGAGGCCGTCGTCGGCACGGCAGTCCTCCCGACCGTCACCGTGCCCGTGGACAAATTCGGTCCTGAGGACAAAATCACCGGCTTGGTCGACAAGTCGTGGCGCGCCGCGATGGCCGAGGAGTACGGCTACATCCAGGGCACCTACAGCGGCTCGGTGGACATCGGCGGCCCGGTGTACTCGGACATCCTCGGCCACTTCCTTTTGAACCTGCTGGGCGACTACATCGTCACCGGCACGGCCGCCGCCCCGAACACCACGCTCGCCGCCGCGGTGGCCGCCGCGGCGACGTCCATCACGGTCGCCACCGGAACCGGGTTCGCGGCGGGGCAGTGGATTCAGATCGACACCGGCAGCTTGGCCGAGATCGTGCAGGTCCAGTCGGTGGCCAGCAACACGATCACGCTGATGTCGGCGACGCCGACCCGCTTCGCACACGCGAACAACGTCGCAGTCACGAACACCAGCGGACCGTACACGCACCAGTTCAGCCTGCTGAACTCGCCGGCGAACGGCGCGCAGCCACCAACGCACACGCTCACGGACATCACCGGCGTCACCCCCGGCAGCGGAGCCCGCTCCTACCCAGCCGCTTGCCTGTCCGAGATCGTCCTCACCGGCAACTCCGCGCAACTCCTCACCTGGGAGGCGAAGGCCGACACGTGGCTGTCGGTCCCGGCCGCATCCGCTCCGACCGTCGCACCCTCAAACGTCCCGGCACAGCCCGCGTGGAACAGCGCGGTCGGCATCGGCGGGCCGGCCTCGGGCGTGACCCAGAACCGCTACACCGAAGAGTGGGCCATCACCATCACCCGCAAGGTCTCGCCGTTCTGGACCGCCCAAGGCGTCCAGAATCCATATGCGATGGTCCGCGGCAGTGTGGCGGCGACGGCAAAGCTCACCTTCGGCCCGGTACCGGACGAGAGCCAGCTCCTCGCCCTGCTGAACAACACCCAGCCGCAGACCCAGGTCGTGGCGACCGGCCCGAACGGCTCACAGCTGAAGATCGACGCGCAGGTCACGGCGTACGACACGTCGAAGATCAACGACTCGAAGGATGCCTTCGGCTTTGACGTCGGCGCCAAATTCATCGCGAACGTCACGAACGCCGGAGGCTCCGGGGCCTACTCCCCGGCGAAGATCACGCTGATCAACAACGTCCCGTCCTACTAACCAGAGAAGAGAACGCCCGTGCGTGTTGAACTGTCCAACGGCCAGTGGGCCGAATTCCGCGACCCCAACAAACTGACGTCCGGCGATGCGAAGGCCCTGCGCCGGGCGACGAAGCTCCAGTTCAAACCCGACGAGGACGGTGTGCCGCGCGTCGAGGAGATGGACATGTCCATCACCGACGTGCAGATGGACGCCCTCCTGACCCGCATCATCACGTCGTGGGATGTCCGGGACGTCGACGGCCAGCCCCTTGGGATCCCGATCGCGGACCCCGAGGCACTGGACCGCGTGCCGCTGGATGACTACGGCACGCTCGTCGAGGAGGCGAAACCGTACAAGGACAAGATCGACGCGGCGGGAAAATCCCGGACGGAGAAGTCGAACGACTCGTCCGCTTCTTCGCCACCGGAAAGCCTGGCGACCTCCCAGTAGACGAGCTGGAGGAGGCGGCCGAGTGGCTGTGGTACGCGGAGAGGTTCCACTGGCCGCCCACCGTCACGGAACAGCAGCCGCTGCTGTTCGTACGGTGGGCGCGGCCGATGGCGACCGCCTTGGACATCATCCGCGAGCGCAAGGAGAAGGCGCGGCAGGCCGATGCGGCGGCGAAGGTGTCTGAACAGCCCGGCCCGCGATTCTCCGGAAGGGGTTACGGGACATGAGCAGGAACGTGGGTGCGGACGTCACCAGGCGTCTCAAGACCATCCGGGTGCGTGTCTCGGCCGCGACCGAGGCGGCCTCGGCGGCGATGGGCGCCGTCGGGAAGGAATCGACACAGACGGAGCTGAGTCGGCTGTCACACCCGCCCGGCACGCCGACGCCGTCGCCTCCGGGCCGTCCTCCGGCGATGGTGTCCGGTGACCTGCACGACAGCGTCACCGCCACCACGACGGTGCCGCTTGGTCCCGTTCGCTTCGTCACCGTCGTCGGCGCGACGACGGTCTACGCGCGAATCCAGCAGTTCGGGGGCTGGGCCGGCAGGAACCACGCCACGTATCTGCCGGCCCGGCCATACCTCGAGCCCGGCGCCGGCAACGCCGCGGTGTCCGGGGCACTCTCACGGGCAGGCTGTGAAGCGTTCATCGCCGTGATGTGGTGACGGCTACACTCCGCCGATGATCTGGGCCCGCTGCCGGGCGTACTCCTGATCGGAGATCAGCCCTTGGCCGCGTAGTGCGTCGAGTTGGCGGAGCCGCGCGGCGGGGTCCTGCTGGCCGTACGACCCCGGTGGGGGAGGTCCCCATGCCTGCCCGGGGGCCGGGGCGGGCATGCGCGCCGCTGCGAGGGCCTGCTCGATGGCATCACGCGCCACCTCGAAGGCGGGCATCTGCCCGTACCGGAAGGTGACGCTCATCTGGTCGCGGGCAGCGTCGAGGTTTCCTTGTCCGCGGCGCGGGCGTCGGCGTGTGTCACCGGCCACGGTGAACTGGATGTAGCCGTTGATCCCGATCTTGCTGGCGGGCTTCCAGTTGACCGCGCTGATCGACGTCAACGGGATCCGCTGCTCGCCGCCGCCGACCTGTGATCGCGCCATGAAGCCTCTCCGGGTGAGCGTCACGGTAGCGCCGTCGAAGTACAGCTGACCGTTGGCCCCGTGAGCCTCCAGCGGCCCATTCATCCCGCTCATTCCGCGTGTGTCCATTGCTCCCCGCTCTCTACGCGCGCCGATGATCTGCCCGCCCTAGATCCGCCGTCAAGCAGAACGCCAAAAGGCGACGGAGAGGGGGTGACACGTGTCCGGAGAGCTGCTTCCGCCCGCCGTGCAGGAGTACATCGCCGACGCGACGAACTACCTGGCCGGGATCGACGCCATGATCGCCGCGAACACCCGGCTCACCGAGTCGATCGCCGCGGTGAACAAGGAACTCCGGGCGATGAACGCCGCGGCGAAGAAGACCGGCGTCGCGCCGGGTGCGGCGGCGGGCGCGGGTGGTGCGGATGCCGCCGCCGAGCAGGCCGCGGCGCCGCGGGCCCTCGGCGAGTCCGCGCGGGCCGCCGCCGAGGAAGAGACGGTCCTGAGTGAAGCCGAGAAGCTCGCGGCCGAGGCCGCGCAGCTCGAAGCGGAGATGACGGCCAGCTTGGCGCGCGAGCAGCAGCTCCTCGCCGAGGCGTCGAAGGCGTCCGCCGAGGCGCAGAAGGTTCTCACGGCCAGCCAGAAGCTCGGCGGGGAGGCGGCTGCGGCTGCCGCCGAGAAGAACACCGTGCTCCGGGCGACGGCTTCGAGCCTGTACGGGGGGATGCAGGAGCTCGGGAAGGGTGTCCTGCTCGCTGGGGCCGCGTTCACCGCGTACGGCGTGAAGAGTGCGGCGGACTTCCAGACGCAGATCATGCGCCTGAAAACGTCGGCGGGGGAAACCGGTGACCTGATCGGCGGACGGTTCACCGGAAACCTGCGGACCGCGTCGGACGCGCTCCTGAAGATGAGCGTCGAGACGGGCACCAGCACCAAAGAGCTGACGGCCGGCATGTACATGGTGTCCTCCGCTGGCTACACCGTGGCCAAGGGCGGTCTTACGGTCATGGGGGTCGCCGCGCGCGGTGCCCGCGCTGAAATGGCCCCTCTGCGTGACGTCACCAACGCATTGACGACCGTCATGCGCGACTACAACGTCCAGCCGCGCGAAGCCGCACGTGTGATGAATGCCATGACTGTCACCGTGGGCCAGGGAAAAATGGCGATGGCTGATTTCGCGGCGGCCATTTCCACGGTCTCACCGCTGGCTGCGCAGGCACACATCAGCTTCGCGGAACTGGGCGGTGCGATGGCGACGCTCACCCAGCACGGTGCGTCAGCCAGAGAGGCCACCTTCCAGTTGGCCGCCGTCATCCGGAACCTGGAGAAGCCAAATCTTCAGGCCGTCAAAGAGATGGATCGGCTCGGGATCTCCGCCACCGACGTCTCCCAGAATCTAGGCAAACGCGGTCTGGTCGGGACGCTCGACATGCTCACGCAGGCGATCGCCCGCAGCATGGACAAGAAGAGCGGGCAGATTCTCATCAGCGCGCTGAACAACTCCAAGCTCGCAGCACAGAATGCCGCGATCGCACTGAAACACCTTCCACCTGACGTCCAGCGAATGGCTAAGTCGTTCGAGAACGGCACGATCACGGCGAAGGAGTGGGCGAAGTACGTCCAAGGCCTTCCGCCGCTGACAGCAAACCTCGCGTCGCAGTTCGCTACGGCCTCGAAGCGCGCGCATGGCTTCTCAGATCTGCTAAAGTCCGGGTCGCCGCTCGCGCAAAGTTACATGGACGCGTTGGGTCGGATGACCGGCGGCACGAACGCCATGCGCGCGGCCCTTCAGTTGACCGGCCACAGTTTGCAAGACACCCAGGAAAACGTCAAAGCGGTCTCCGCCGCATGGGGGCAGGGCGGCGGGTCGGTCAAAGGCTTCTCGGACGTCCAAAAGACGCTGAACTTCCAGATGGCCCAGGCCGGGCAAGAGATCCACGCGGTAGCGATCCAGCTTGGGCAAATGCTGCTTCCGGTCGTCACGGCCGTGGTCGGCTGGCTCGCCAAACACACCTGGGCGATCAAAGCGCTGGCAGTCATTCTCGGAACGGTGGCAGTCGCGGCAGTGGTCGCGCTGACTGCTGCGATCTGGCAAATGAATGCCGCGCTTCTGGCCAACCCGATCACGTGGATCGTCCTTGCCGTCGTCGCCGCCATGGCGCTGGTCGTCGGAGCCATTTGGTACGCGTGGACGCGTTTCGCATGGTTCCGGTCGGCCGTCCAGGCGGTCTGGAAAGCCATAAAAGTCTCAGCCGAGGTCGTCTGGCGTGCGATTGAGGCGATTTTTCATCGGTTCACTCAAGGGCCGCTGAAATGGCTTCAATCTCAACTCAAGGTATTTTCGAACTGGTGGCATCGAAACGGAGAAGAAGTCAAGCAGGTGGCCTCTGAGACGTGGCGTGCCGTCTCCAGCGTGGTCGTCACCGCCACGCGGATCTGGTGGGACGGCTACCTCAAGCCGACCCTCACCATCATGGCCGGAGCCTGGAAGCTGGTCTGGGGAATCGTCGTCGACGCCCTCAAGATCGCCTGGCACTACATCCGTGACGTCGTCACGCTCGGAATTCACCAGGTCCTCGACATCATCGCCATCGTCATGGACCTATTGACCGGAAAATGGGGTAAAGCCTGGTCGAATGTGAAGAAATTGGCATCCGATACTTTCAAGGGCACGATCAAGATCATCAAGGATTTCGCGTCCGGCTTCGGAAATCTGCTTTACGACGCTGGCCGGAACCTGATCCAAGGGCTGATCAACGGCATCAAGTCGATGGCGTCGGGTGCCTGGAATACGATGCACGACCTGATCCAGGGCTTGCGGAACTACCTGCCGTTCAGCCCCGCGAAGGTCGGTCCACTGAGCGGACGCGGCGACCCGCTGCTGTCCGGCATGGAGATCGCCAACCGCCTCGCCACCGGCATGACCGCCAACGCGCACGTCGTGTCGGCCGCCGCCGACACCCTCGCCGCGGCCGGGAGCGTCGGCATCGAAGGGCACCGCCCTCGTCTCACCCCACAGCAGAAGGAAGCGCAGCGCGTCAAGAAGCTGTACGAGAGCGCCGCCAAGAAGGAGAAAAGGTACGACCGCGAAGAGGACGAGTGGCGGCGGCGCTACAACAAGTACAAGAAGGAATACGAGCAGCATCACCATTCGATCCGGTACGCGCGGGCGATGAAGCACGTGCTCGAGGAGATGCACAAGTACGCCAAGCTCGGCGCCGCGCAGCACAAGCTGTACAAGCAGTACCACGACGAGTACCTCAAGCTGACTACGCCCAAGAAGGCGAAGCCGAGCCTGCATCTGTCGGGGAAGGTGCTGGCGCGCCGGGAGTACCTGGCGGCGATGGCCGCGCAGCAGTCGCTGGAGGCGATGCGCCGCAACCAGTACGGCGGCTGGTTCGACGGCGGTCCGTCCACGCTCGGCTCGTCACATGGCACCGTCGTGCAGCACATCACGAACGTGCAGGTGAAGGTCGAGGGGAGTGTCCGCGCTGATCGGGACCTGGTCGAGACCGTGCGCAAGGGACTGGCGCAGCGCAGCGTCTACAACGCCGGCAACGGCGCGAGCGTGCCAAGGAGGATCTGATGCCGGTCGCTGTCGCAAGCCAGTGGACGGCGACCGGCGCGAACTGGGACACCGAGGTCATCACCAACCCTGCGCCGGGGAACTGGCTGGTGGCGATCGTCGCGGCCCGGTGCGTGGACGGCACCACGCCACTGTTGGGCCTGTCCGACCCGGCCCGGAACATCTGGCAGCTCCTCGCCATTGCTAGCGGCCCCGCGAGCGCAGTGAATGGCCAAATCCAGGCGGAGGTGTGGGCGTGCCCGGCGGCAAGATATGACGGGTGGCCGTGGCTGCCGGTGTACGCCGCGGCGATGGCCATCAGCGCCTCGGATGTCGGCTCGGTCGCGGTGAACGTGATCGAGCTATCCGGGATGGGCAACGGGCAGCTCACGGTCGACGCCATCGCGACGGGGACGGCCACCCAGGTGACGTCCCTGTCGCTCCCCGTGCCTGCGCCGCCCTCCGGTACGAACGTCGTGCTCGGCGTGGCGGCGACGGACAACGGCACGCCGGCCGCGATCACGGCCACCGGCGTGGGCTTCACGCCCCTGACGCAGGTCTCCCGCAGCGGCCCGAACGTGGTGGCCACCTCGCAGTGGCAGGCGGCGACCGGCGCGACCACCGCGACGTGGAGCAGCGGCAGCACCAAGGTCAACTGGGCGGGCGTCGCGGTCTCGTTCCGTACGGTCGGGGCCCTGCCGTCACAGCCGAATCCGAACTGGCCGATCACCCGCCTGAACGTCGGCCTGGGCTACCAGCTCAGTACGCCGCTGAGCCGTGTGTGGTGGACCGACCAGACGACCCGGCTCACCGACGACTCTGGGCGGTCCGTCGTGCACGCTCCGCGCGGCATCCCGTACGACCAGGGCATCGCCCAGTCCGAGCAGGCGACGATCGGCATCCGCAACGACGACGGTGCGTACAGCCCGAGGCACTCCGGGGCGGCGACCGCTACCGCCGCAGGCACGACGACGACGATCCTCGTTCCGACCGCCCAGACGGCGAACATCAACCGCAGCGACTTCTTCCGCCTCCAGACCAACGGCGGAGTGCTGAAGGAGCTGACGGTCTTCCAGGTCACCGGCATCTCTACCGTCGGCGGAACGACAACCATCACCTTCACACGCGCGGACGGCACCCCCGGCGGAGCGGCCGTCGCGACCGGGGCCGGCGACCAGTTCGTCGGCATCCCGATCGACCTCTACATCCCCTGGCAGATGCAGATGTACTGGCAGGGCAAGTGGTACACGGTCGCCACCGGCTGGCTCGGCGAACTGCCGCAGTCCTGGGAGGACGCGCACTGGGGCGAGGCCGCGGCGACCGGCATCGACGCGCTCGCCACCTTGACCGCGGCCAACTTGTCACCCTTGGCAGGGGAGATCATGCGGCGGTCCCCGACGCACTACTGGCCGTGCTCGGATCCGTCGGGCACCGGGTATGCCGCGAACGCCTCCGGCTTCTCCAACGTCGCGCTGCAGCAGGTACAGAGCAAGTACGGTGCGGGCGCGTCCAACACGGCCGACTTCGGCGCGGCGACGCAGGGCGTGGACTCCGGATTGGGCTTCAAAACGTCCATCGTCGGTGACCCGGGCACCGGCTGGCAGCAGTCCGGCCTGACGCAGGCCGATGGCGCCGCGCACAAAGGGTTCGCGCTCGTCGCGCAGGGCAGCGACTTCCCCAGCATCGCCAACGGCGTGACGATCATCGGCACAACGATCGGCACCGACAACACCATCGGCAGCGGCTCATACGACTGCACCCTCATGATGGTCCGCAACGGAAACCCCGGCCAGGGCAGCGGCGGCTCCCTGCTGAAGCTGTTCATCCCGCACCCGCAGGGCGGGGTGACCAAGGTGATGACCTGGGACAAGAACACCCACGCCGCCACGACGACGAGCGGGCCGGCGGGAACGGGCCTGGGCGGTACCTCCAGCGACCCGGACATCTGGGCGATCACCTTCAACCAGTCCAGCTGGACCGCATACATCGACGGTGCCAGCTGGTCCGGTGCCTGCAACCTCCCGGCCAGCTTCTCGACGATCGACGTCGGTGGTGAGGCCGACGCCTTCTTCGCCGGGAGCGCTTTCAACGGAATCCACGCGCACATTGCGATCTTTCCGCGGATCCTCACGGACGCGGAGATCCTGCAACTGACGAATGCCAGCCGGTACGCGATTCCGCTTTCAACCGGCAACATCAGCGGCTGGGATACGACCTCCCGGCGCGTACAGCGCAAGCTGGACACGGTGGCCTGGCGTGGCGCGCGTGCCATCACTTCCAGTCCGCTGGTGATGGACGTCGAAGACGCCTCAGCGAACGGCTCGATCACTCAGGTTGCCACCGACATGACCGGTGCCGAGGACGCGGCCATCTTCGTTGATGCTGCCGGGCAATTCCAGGTCCGATCCCGCCAGTACAGTTACTACCAGGCCGTCCGGGCCGCCCTCGGGGACGGACCCGGCGAGATCCCTTTCCAACCGGGCGGAACGTACGGCTACAACACGACGTACGTCTACAACAACGTCACCATCGCCAACACGAAGTACGTCGGCGGCGGCGAGATGGCAGCGCAGACACTCACTGCGGTCGATGACACCTCCACCCAGCGGTACGGATCCCGCACGCTGTCGCGCGACACCCGCCTGTACTACGCCGCCGACGCCTGGCACCTGAGCTGGTGGCTCCTGAGCCGGTTCGCCTACCCGCAGATCATGGTGGATCAGATCGTCATCGAGCCCGCA
Source organism: Actinoallomurus vinaceus (assembly GCF_039542055.1). Classification (NCBI taxonomy): domain Bacteria; kingdom Bacillati; phylum Actinomycetota; class Actinomycetes; order Streptosporangiales; family Thermomonosporaceae; genus Actinoallomurus; species Actinoallomurus vinaceus. The sequence goes on along the minus strand of NZ_BAABHK010000004.1, from coordinate 588,835 downwards.
TCGAACCCGGCCGCGTGGGCGTTCTGCCTCAGCGTCGAAGTCGGCGACATCCTCATCGTGAACCGCCGACCGATCGGCGCGCCGATGATCTCCGCACGCTGCCGGGTCCTGCGCGTCGAGCCAGACCTCGGCGCGGACCTGGCCAGGTGGACCCTTCAACTCGGGCCCGCGCCAGCGCCAGTACCGATCACAGGCGACCCTGCCGCCGGCGTCCTCGGCGGCACCGTATTGGGGGCGTGATGGGCACCGAGACGCGCGTCTATCTCACCGATGGTGCAGAAGTCTGGGAACCGCGTGCTCCTCGTACCTGGGCGGACGCCGCGCCTGGTGTGCAAGGCGATCCGCTGCGTGCGCCGCTGTTGGAGCTGGACGCCGGTAGCGCGGCCCTGTGGCATCGTCAGCGCCCTCTGTTCCAGGGGATGCAGACTGCTCAGCAGTCCATCCCTGCGAGCACCTGGATACCGGTCACCGGCATGGCCGAGATGATCGACAACTGGGGCGGGCACAGCGACGCGACGAACACCGGCAGGTACTACGCGCCATGGACGAACTCGAACACCTCCGGGGGCGACTGGTACCTGTGCAGCGGATATGTGCCGTTCAACGCGACCGGATTCGGTGCGACCGCGTTCATCGCCGGGCTCCGCAAGAACGGCGGAACGGTCCTGGAAGGCGGCAAGATCCCAGGTGGCGCCGGGCATGTCCTGGACACCATGGTCATCGACCTGATCCAGATGTCCGGCGCCAACAACGACTACGTCGAGCTCACGGCGTACCAAACCGGGGCCGGTGCCCTCAACACCGCCTTCTCGGGGAAAACACCGACGCTGACAGTCCGGTGGGTCGCCGTCGACCAGGCATGGCCTGGGGCGCTCACACCCGCCCTGCCGGCCAGTCCTCACGTGTGGACGGATGCGGATATCTGGGCGGGCTCGGCGACCGGCGGCGGGAAGGTCCCCGCCAACGTCGAGGTCCGCGACCTGATCCGATTCCTGCACAACCCGCCGATCGCCAGGCTGACCAGCCAGGGTGGTTCGCAGACCATCCCGTCTGGCACGTCCTGGACGTCGATCAACTTCGCCGCCAGCGGCATCACGGTCGATAACTACGGCGGCTGGTCGAGCGCGAACCCGTCCCGCTACGTCTGCCAGCGCGCGGGTCTGTATCTCGTCGCCGGGCTGGTGAGCACCAGCGACCCCGGCACCAACAGCGGGTACAGGGCCGCGCGGTTGCTACAGACCTTCGCTGGAGGTGGAAGTCAGGCGTACGCGGGCTGGACGGTGCTCCCGCTTACGTCCGGCACGATCGGCACCGCGATCTATGCCGTCGCGCTCGTCCGGCTGAGCGTGGGGGACGCCATCGAGACCCAGATGCAGCAGACCCAGGGAGCGGCGCTCACCGTTCTTGCCGCGGCGAACAACTGCTCACGCATGAACGTCGTCTGGCTGGCGAAATGAGCGGCCTCGCCGTCCCTGCGAACCTCACGTTCTACGCCGGGCAGCCACCGACGCCGCAGCTGAACGCCATGAGTCAGGCGTTCAGTTTCCTCCTCGCGAGAGTGGCGTTCCGGGCGAGGAGGGCTGGCGCCGGCACGGTCGCCCGGAACGCACACACGCTGATCCCCTGGGACTCCGTGGATGAGGACCCGTACGGCGGGTGGGCGGCAGGCAACCCTGCCGCCTACACCGTGCAGCAGTCCGGCTGGTACATCTGCTGCGGCACTGTCAGCCTGGCTGGCACCGGAGCCGCAGGCACCGTGCTGATCCCCTCGCTGTCCATCAACGGCAGCAGCCCGACCGGGCAGGGAACGGTGGGCTGGGAAGGGCCGGAGATCTTCCCTCCGACAGGCGCGTCCGACCCCAAGTGCGTGACCGCCCTCTGGGAGGCGTACTGCATCGCCGGCGACCAGATCGCCCTCGACTGCTACGTGTCGAACGAGCCCTCCGCGAACCCGACCTGGCAGACCACAGCCGGCGTGCAGAGCCGAATCGAACTCCTCTGGATGAGCGTGTGACGACGCTGTCCCGCCGGGCTGTCGTGGCCCACCCCGCGCATGTCCAGCCGCCTGACGGCTGCGTCGACGTCAGCCCTGTTCCCGCACGGAAGGACTCTGTGTGCCCGAAGACGAGCCGCACATCAGCTACAGCCTGCGGGAGGTGCTCGGCCGACTCGAAAGCAAATTGGACCGGCTCGTCGACACGCTCGCGCTCAAGGCCGACCGCGCCGAGCTCGTGGAGCTGGACAAGCGCGTCGAGAGGAAGGCGGATCGTAGCGAGGTCACGGAGCTAGACAAGCGCGTCGGCGCTACCGAGTCGCGGCTCACCGACGTCGTGCACCAGCTCCAGAGCGATGCCCAGCACGCGCAGGAGCGCACTGAGCATCGCCGCTGGCTCTGGCCGCTGATCGTCGGCCTTCTCGCCGCCATCGCCACGATCCTCGGCGTCGTCGTGGCCTTCATCCATCACTGACCGCGGATCCGCCCGCTCTCTTCCTGCCGCTGCTCACGTTGCACTCGCGGGTCCCGACCGCCTCAGCCACCAAGGGGAACTTCGTCATGCCCGAAAACGTCGTGCCCGCCCACGACCAGACCGTGACCCACCGATACCGGATCCACTATCCGGCGCACGAGCCGCGCGAGACCGACCCGCACTACCGCGACTTTGAGGCGTACCGGCACCGGACCCGGGCCAGCGCGGAATGCCAGTTCGGCGTGGATCGCGTCGGGGACTTCAGCGAGTGCGGCGGCAATCTGGAGCTCCACCACGCGCACATCGAGTTCGCGCTGATCAACGCGGTCGACCTGGCGCTCCTGGAGGCCCGATACCCCGGCGTGTCCGTCGTAGGCGAAGTCGGCGAGTGGGTCAACGGATCCGCCGACAACCTGATGTGGCTCTGCGAGAAGCACCACCGCGGACTCGGCGGCATCCACCATGCTGCAGCCGCGGACTGGGAGGCCGAGCACTTCATCCGGAACCTCATCTCATGACCGGCGGCATCGATGGCCAGCCGTGACGAAGACCCCGAGCGCCGGTCGTCTCGATCGTGGGCGTACGCACGTGGCCTGTCCGCGCGGATCCGACGGCTAGAGACCTGGCGGGCCGAGGAACGCGCGGTGACGGGCTGGCGGCGCTGGATCGTACCGACGGCCTTGTCCGCGATCGCCACCACCGTGACCGTGATCAATCTGCTCTACCCGCGTCACTGAGTATCGGGTGCTCGGGGCTGCGGTTGCCCAATGCGCTGTGGCCAATGCGATTTAGGAGGTACCAAATGGATGGACGCGACGCATTCCTCGCGAAAGCCCTGTCCCAGCGTGGCATGTGCCGGAAGGCGAACGGCACCACCACGTACGGCACCTGGTTCGCCGAGCTCGTGCACGATGCGGCATTCAAGGCCGGCGACTTCTGCGCGATGGGTCTGCTGTGGTGCGCCGATCAGACAGGCCAGCTCGACGTCCTCGGCGGCGGGAACCGCGCGTGGGCGTGGGTCCCGTCCTGGTGGGATCACTTCCACGCCCAGGGGCGCACGACCGACAAGCCCGGCCGAGGCCGGATCGTGTTCTTCAACTTCGGCAGCGGCGGACCGGCGCACGTCGGCGCCGTGCTGCAGGACAACCACGACGGGACGATCGAGACGATCGAGTTCAACACGTTGAACGGCCAGTGCGCGCCACGAACCCGCAGCTTGAGCCTCGTGTACGGGTTCGCGGACCCGGCCTGGCCGGCCGATCCGGCCCAGGACGAGGACCTCGCCATCGTCGTCAGTCTGGGGGCATGACATGACCAAACGCATGTACGACGCAGCCGATCCGCCCGCGCACCCGCCGAAGTGGGAGGTCGTCGCCTTCTACATCGGCGGCGACACCCCCCACGTGTGGACCGCCGAGGAGATTGCCGCGCAGCCTGCTCGGTATCGGCTGCCGATTTACGTCCGCTCGAACCCGGACAGCCACGACCCGCACGTGGACGCCGCCGAGGCCATCGCGCAGCTGCACGCCTTCGGCGCGCCGCGTGGCTGCGCGGTGTCGCTGGACCTGGAGATGGCGGTCAACGCCTCGTACGTCCGGGCGTTCGACGCGGACATCGTCGCAGCCGGCTACGTGACGGTCGAGTACGGGTCGCTGTCCGCGATTTTCCGCAACCCGCGTACGTCCGGTGGCGTGTGGGCGGCGCACTACACCGGTACCCCGCACCTCGAGCCGGGCTCGGTCGCCACACAGTGGGCGGATGACCAGCTGCTCGGCACTGACTACGACGCATCACTCATCGACGACTCGGTCCCGCTCTGGGACACCCAGCACAGCCAGGAGGACGAAATGGCGGCAATCAGCAGTCTCGGCGCAGGGGATGGCCAGGCGATCCCGGCTAGCAACGACGCATCGCTCCAGTGGAGCAAGGTCTTCTCCGACAAGCACAAGTTCGTCAGCCCCGGCAAGGACGGCAAGGCGCTCAGTGTCTACCCTGACGGGCCGTACTGGGCGGTCGCGGACGCGATCGTCGAGCTGCACGGCTTCAAGGCTGGCGATCCGGTCGACATCGCGTGGACTCGCATGAAGAGCGACGGCAAGGGCGGCTGGGTGATCGGTGACGACGCCTGGCGCACGACCTTCCACGCCAACGCCGACGGCGTCGTACGAGAGCAACTGTCCGCGCAGTTCGGCGTCGACAAGCCCAACCCCGTACGCGTCCGCGTCTACAACCCGAATGCCTACCCGATCACGGTCCAGGGGGCGATGGCCAAGCTCACGCTCCTGAAGTACTGACCGCGGTCATTCGGGTTCCTCCTCGCCGAGCAAGGTCGCCCCGCCAGCGCGCGGGGCTTTCGCATATCTGGAGGACGTATGTCCAAGGGAGGCCGCCGACCGCCGCCCTCCAAGGACGGGAAGCGTCCGCCGCGGCGGCTTCTCGGGCAGAACCGTGAGCTGGCCGGGATCAAGGTCTGGAACTGGTCCCTGCCCGCTCTAGCGGCGCGGCTCCGAGACGGATCGACGGTACGTACCTGCCCGGCCGCTGGGGTGTGCGCGCAGGTCTGCTACGCCAGGCAGGGGACGTACAGGTTCCCTTCCGTGCAGGCGCGGCACCTGGCGAACCTTGAGTATGTGCTCGCGGACCTGGACGGGTGGCGGCGGCAGATGACCGACGAACTGCACGAGATGCGGTTCCAAGGAGGCGACGCCTGGGTCAGGATCCACGACAGCGGCGACTTCTTCAGCGACGAGTACCTGCTCGCCTGGCTTCGGGTCATGGCGTCGGCCCGTCATGTGCGGTTCTACGCGTACACCAAGGAGATCGCGCGCTTCAAGAAACTCGTCGAGCCGGACCCGCCGAAGACCTTCCGGTGGGTCTACAGCCTCGGCGGCACCGAGGACCATCTGGTCGATCTGGAGGCCGACCGCGTCGCGGACGTCTTCCCCGACGCGGAGTCCATCGAGGCGGCGGGCTGGCACTCCCAGGACCGCTCGGACCTTCTCGCGGTGTACGGCCCGACACCCGTCGGTATCCCGGCCAACAACATCCCGCAGGCCCGGCACCGCCAGGGCGACCGGACACTCGGCCAGTGGCAGGCCGAGAGACCCCGCCGTAACGCCGACGGCGGCAGTTAACGGTGCGCCTCCCAGCCCCTGGGAGGCATCGGGCGCAACCGGTTGGAGTTGCCCCACACCCCGTACGGCCCGCGCCGATGCGCGGGCTCTTCTCTTGGAGGACCCATGAAACCCAAGCTCGCGGTCTTCGGCTACCCGTCGCTGATCGTGGCGTTCGTCGCCGCAGGCCTGAACCTGCTCGTCGGGTTCGGGCTGCCGTTCACGAGGGTTGAGGTCGGTCTCGTCAACGCCGCGGTGGCGGCCGTCGCCGCGGCGGTGACGGCGTACAAGACGCGTCCGTACCCGGTGCCGCTGCTCGTCGGGGCCGGCAACGCGCTCATTGCAGTCGCGGTCGGGGTCGGTGCGCATATCTCTCCGGCCATCACGAGCATCATCGATGGCGGGATCGTCCTGGCGGCCGCGTTCTTCACGCACCAGGCTGTGTCCCCGGTGGTCATCTCCCAGCCGACTGCGCCAGCCTCGATCACATCAGCCGGGTAGCATCGCGCCGACTCATCCTCGAGGAGCCCCGCTTCTCCACTCGTTGCGAGTGGGGAAGCGGGGCTCTTTCGTCGTCCTCAAGGGGCTCAGTGCCAGAGCGCGATGACCAGCTCACCCATGAGCCAGATCCCGATGGCATACACCGCGATCGGCATGCCGTAGACGCGTAACACCTCGCGACCGCGCTGACGACGAGACGGCGGGGCCCCGGCGCAGGCTTCTCCGGTGGAGGAGGCCAATCGTCGCCGTAGTCCATCCAGTGATCCATCGAGGATGGTGGACGGTGCGATACCGATCTTGGGTGGCCAAGAGTCCGTATGTGGTCACAGGATCCGTCAGCGCGGTGAGGTTCCTCGAGCAGCGCTGGTCGGTGCTCGGCCGGGTCCTGCTGCCAGCCCGGGTGGGCACCCATCGGCCGGTGCACATGGCCGGGTCGTCGAAGTCGCGGCAGTCGAGCTCTTAGGAGTTGCACTAATGGCCGCCACAGGCGGCCGGTCGTGGTTACTGTTGGCGAAGGTAGAGACGCAAACATTCGATGCCAAACGGTATGGAGTAGGTTCTTCTACCACCTCCAGACTCCCGCACTCCTTGCGGAGGCGGGAAACACGGAGCGGGGCGCCTCCACGTGGAAGCGCCCCGCCCGGTTGGATGCGGCGGCCGGGTCCTCGTTAGGCCCGCGGGCCCGGCCGACCGCGCCTTGCCGTCGTCAACGCGTACCCGATGCCGACGGCGACGCCGGCCGAGCTGAACGCGAGGACCACAGCGAGGGTCGCCGTCGTCGTACAGCGCCGCCGCCAGCGGGCGGCCTGCCGAACGCTCATCCCGAACACCTCCTTCCGCTGCCTCGATGACGTGATCGAGCGCTGACAGCGAGGTGTGCCCGAGGGCGACGAGGACGACGCTAGTACCGATCAGGCAGGCGTCGCGGGCAATCGGTGAATCCTGGGGAGTGCTGCCCGTGTGTCCGCCCCGTTCACGGCCAGCCAGGCCGCTCAAACTCATGGAAGTAGATGGATGGAAGAGCGCGTCGTTGTGCCGTAATTAAGCTGCCGTCGGAGCAAAAGAACGCAAGACCATTGCGCTCAAGCCGACGCGGTCGGCGATTTGCGGCTCCGACACGTACGGACCGTACGTGCTATCCAGCATCTTCCGGACAAGCAACGGTTCTTCAGGGTGGACTGGAACCGGCTCGTTCTTTTTCCAGCCTCTCGCACCCAACTGCCTAAAGAGAGAAGTTTTCCGTTGCTCGTCGATAAACCCGAGATGTGACCCTCGCATAATTAGAGCCTGAATCGAAAGCCCCCATATGGCCTTCATTCGAGCTAGATGGCTCAGAGTGACTGATCCGCTAAATACTTCGACTGCTCGATCCCTCGGTAGTAGCAGTGCCCCTGCGAACAGGTTTGCCTCATTTTCTGGATCTTCTGCGGTTCTGCGGCGACTATGGAGAACGAGGTGGCCAAGCTCGTGACCTATTGTGAACCGTTGTCTATCTCCAGGCCCGCCAGTGAAGTAGCCGATTACTGCGGGCTCATGACGGGCTGGCCAGTAACTCACTCCAAAGTGTCCGACCGCATGAGCTTCGTCCTCCTCGCCTGGAAGGGTCAGAGGGACGACGGCGATCCCAGCGCGTTCACATGCCCTCGTCAGATGGCGGATGGGGCCGTCACCTCCGATCTGCAGCGCCTCGCGCGCTTGGCCAGCGAGGTTTTCAATGTCGTTGCTGGATGCATCGCCGGAGACCATGGGGAGATCCGGGCCGTCGTATCCTGCCCTAACGAGAAGATCGGCTGTGATTCGATAAGCCTCGTCGTAGAGTGCTTTGATGCGTTTCTCTTCGGTGCGCCGCGCGGTGGCGTACTTGCGGAACCGAAGTGTTCCCAAAGGGATATCTGGTGGAATAATTTCGAAGAATGAAAGAGGTGTTCCGGTCGCTCGCGCGATCCTCTCCAAGATCTCATTGGATGCATCAAGGCGTCCATTCTCAATCTCGGAGAGTCGTGACTGTCCGATATTGGCAGCCGCCGCTAGCTGCTCCTGGCTCAGGCCAAGAAGATGCCGCAGTGAGCGGATGCGTTCACCTGTTAGCATCGTTGGCATCGCTAATTCCCCCCTCAATTCCGCCCTCGACGGGAAGGAGTAGCTCCATGCCGACGTCATTCGGCGTGAATTCAAGATCCTTCAGGAGCTCCTCTTCTCTCGGGAGCGGGAAATCGATGTCGACTATGGCCTTTTTGCCCACCTTCCACTGCTTGACTGGGCGCACGATACGAACCCCAACCTCACCGTCCGGCAGTCTGCGCCAGACACCGATCAGGTTGCTGGCGCTCGTTCCGTACAGTTGGAGATCGGGGTTGCGGTAGTAGTCGATGCGCGCTTCGTTCTTGCCGGGAGGGGGCACATCGTCCGACGGCCACTCATGCAGGAGTTGCAACGTCAGAAGATCATTTCTCAGCTTGACCTGGCCGTTCGGGCGTGGGCTGGTTACCTCCCAGGGCCCCAGATCCGTGGCCTTGAGGATTCGCCGCAGGTGGAACCTGGTGAGGTGTGTGACTCCGGGCCGGTACTCCGGATCCGTCATCTCGTACTCGTCGAAGTGAGACTCTGCGATCTCACGAGCGGTCTCCAGGCCGTCGTGGAGGGGACCGCAAAGCGAGATCACGGCATCGCGGAGGAACGCCTCATCGGCAGGTGTAGCCATGGCGCTGATATTATCAGGGCGTTTGCTACACCTCTAGGATCTCACGTCTCACTGAGGTCACGAGTCGCAATCTGTGGCATGGCGATCACCACGGCCCCCGAACGTCGCGTCTGCCAGCCCAACAAACACGAGACGCAGTCTCCCCAAGGAGGAGAGCGCTCGTTGAGTGGCGCCAGGCGGGCAAACGTTGCCTGGCTGACCATTCCCCTGAGACGATCACGCATCGGCCTGCATGATGGAAGCCCCGGTCTCGGAGGTCCCCTTGACGCTCCGCTCTACGGCGGCCGCTATCGCCGCACTCCTGCTGCTGCCCAGCTGCAGCTCCACTGCCTCGCAGGCCTCATCGCACCACCACCGGGCGGATTCCCAGAAGCCGGTGTCGCCGCTGACCGACACGGCTGCTCCCGTGCCGACCGGCAGCCTTCCGCCGGGGTCCTGTCGCGCCTCCAGCCTCGATCCGAACACGACCCACCCGGACCCCCGCTGCACCCCCGGCGCGCTCAATCCAGCGGTGATGCAGGCGAACATCCATCAGACGGTGTGCGTGCCGGGATACACGAAGACGATCCGCCCGCCCGTCACCTACACCGACGCGCTGAAGCGGCAGCAGATCCGCGAATACGGCTACACGGACACCAACCCGCGGGACTACGAGGAGGACCACTTCATCCCGCTGAGCCTCGGCGGCGCACCACGCGACTCACACAACCTGTGGCCTGAACCCGGCAACCCCAACCCCAAGGACGACGTCGAGTTCAAGCTGTACAAGGCCGTCTGCGCCGGCACGGTGACGCTCGCTGCCGCGCAGAAGGCGATCATGACCGACTGGACGACCGCAGAGCAGATCATCCGCTAGGGGTTATGAAGCGCGCCCCACGTTCGGCCCTGGCTCGGAGGACGCGGGGCGCTCCGGTTCTTACGGTCAGGCGGCCATGGCCGGGCTTCTGGGTCGCGTTCGGCTAACTCGCCCGCCCCCGGGAACCTGTGCCCCAGACCGCCCGTCGAAGCACGCAGTTGATCTCGGGAGGCGTGGTGGACGTTGCGTCGATCATCACGGCGTTCTCTCTGCCTGCGACCGGGTTCATCTACCTGCTCATCCTGATCGAACTCGTCCTTCGAGCCACGCGGCAGCGCCGGTACTCCTGGGGACGGCACATTGAAAGAGCCTCGACCGACCTGTCGCTGTCCCTGTTTCACGCGCCAATGATCTCGGCGAGCTCGGCAGCCGCGGCCGGCGTGGGCATCAACTTCATCACCGACTCCAACGCCAGCGTTGCCAAGTGGGCGTGGGGCATGTTCCTGGTCACCGCATCGCCGATCATCCTGGCGGGAGGAAGCGTACGGCTGATCCGCAAGGCCACCGACCGCAGAGGGGGACTTGCGCTGGCGCGCTACCGGCTCGCACGGTGCATTGCCTGCCGTACGGTCCCGAGCGACTACGCGGAGGCCTTGGCGTGGACGCGGCGAATGCAGCAGGTGGCAAGCCGCTTTGCCGTTAGGGCCCAGTCCCTGACGTTCCGAACCTGGGCGCGCCGTGACCATCCCCGAGCGGTCACTATTGTGTCGATCGCCTGGGGGCTCAACGCAGTTGCAGTGAGCGCGGCGTTCCTCGGGCTCTGCTTCAACCACGGGCGAATCCGTGACCTGCGCGACGCGGCCGTGCTGCTGGCGTACTGCGGCGGGCTCGTGCTCGCACCGGCAGCGCTCGTCCTGTGGTGGCGAACCGAGCAGTGGTGGCTCGCTGCCGTGGGAGCCGAACTCCAGAAGGATGCGGTCCGGGCCGAAGCCGCGCTCGTGAAGCTCTCACCCGCGGATGGTGTGCGCTTGCGCCTGTGGCGCTGGGTGAATCGGCATCGGCCCTCAGAGTTGTCCGGTCCGGTCCTCGAACGCCGCACTCGCTGAAGGCCGGAGAGCGCCAACAACGATCGGTCTGCGATGCGGCGGGTACGCGCGCACTGAGCGGAGCGGCTTCGTCATGTCTCGCTGGTGAGCGCGAGGATCTTGGCCGCCGACTCGGCGTCGACGAATGGGACCACCTCGTAGACCGTTGCTCATGAGCTGTTCGTGCTGCCTCACGTCGCGCCAGATCCGCTCTTGCTGACCGTGTCGCAAGCCATGCCACCGATGTGGGACTAGAGTCTTGGGACGCTGATAGACCCCCGTCGCGAGAGGTACCGGAGTGGCTGACTCGTTCGCTCACCTGCATGTTCACACTGAGTACTCGATGCTTGACGGCGCGGCGAAGGTCGGCTTGCTGATGGGCGAGGTCGCCCGGCAGGGGATGCCGGCCGTGGCGATGAGCGATCACGGGAACGTGCACGGAGCGTACGAGTTCTACCACTCGGCGAACAAGGCCGGGGTCAAGCCCGTGATCGGGATTGAGGCCTACGTGGCGCCGGCGTCACGGTTCCACAAGCAGTCGGTGTTCTGGTCTGACAACCTCGGCTTGCGTAAGTCCAACGATGATACCGGTGAGGGCGGTGACGTCTCCGGCCGCGGCATGTACACGCACATGACGATGTGGGCCGCTGACGCGGAGGGCCTGCGGAACCTGTTCCGGCTGCAGTCCCGGGCGTGGCTTGAAGGGCACGTGCAGAAGTACCCGCGCATGGACGACGAGCTGCTCGCTGAGCACGGCAAGGGCATCATCGCTACGACCGGCTGCCCGTCCGGTGAGGTGCAGACCCGGATCCGTCTCGGCCAGTACGACAAGGCGGTGGAGGCCGCCGGGCGGTACCGGGACATCTTCGGGAAGGACAACTACTTCCTGGAGCTGATGGACCACGGCCTCGCGATCGAACGCCGGGTCCGTGAGGACCTGCTGCGGCTCGGCAATGAGCTTGGTATCCCGCCGCTGGCCACGAACGACTCCCACTACGTCACCGAGGACCAGGCCGCGGCGCACGACGCGCTGCTGTGTATCGGCACCGGAAAGCAGCTCGCCGATCAGAACCGCTTCCGGTTCTCCGGTAGCGGCTACTACATCAAGACCGCTGAGGAGATGCGGGCGCTGTGGGACGGCGAGGTCCCTGGCGCCTGCGACAACACGCTGCTGATCGCCGAGCGCGTCGGCGACTACAGCGAGGTGTTCGCCCATCGGGACCTGATGCCGCAGTTCCCCGTGCCTGAAGGGGAGACCGAGTCGTCGTGGCTGCGGAAGGAGACGTTGGCCGGTGCCCGCAACCGGTTCAAGGGTGACCCGCCGACCGAAGTCCTGCAGCGGATCGACTACGAGCTCGACGTCGTCAACAACATGGGGTTCCCCGGGTACTTCCTGGTGGTCTCTGACATCTGCCGGTATGCCCGCCGGAACGGGATCGGCCTGGGCCCTGGCCGTGGCTCTGCGACCGGGTCGATGGTGGCGTACTGCACGGACATCACCGAGCTGGACCCGATCGAGCACGGCCTGATCTTCGAGCGGTTCCTGAACCCCGAGCGCATCACCATGCCGGACGTCGACCTGGACTTCGATGACCGCCGCCGCGACGAGATGATCGACTACGTCACTAAAAAGTACGGAGACGACCGGGTCTGCCAGATCGTCACGTTCGGCACCATCAAGGCGAAGGCCGCGATCAAGGACTCCTGCCGGGTGCTGGGCCTGCCGTACGCGCTCGGTGACAAGATCACCAAGGCGTTCCCGGCTGCGGTCGGCGGCAAGGAGATCCCGCTCGCGGCGATCCACGACGAGAAACACCCCCGGTACGGGGAAGCCGCCGAACTGCGGCAGCTGTACGACGACGAACCTGACGTCAAGCGGATCATCGACACCGCGAAAGGCGTGGAGGGCCTGACTCGCGGTACCGGCATTCACGCTGCCGGCGTGATCCTGTCCAAGGACCCGCTGATCGACGTGCTGCCGCTGGTGAAGCCCAAAGCGGACGGCCCGATCATCACGGGGTTCCCGTTCACGCAGGCCGAAGACATGGGCCTGCTCAAGATGGACTTCCTGGGCCTGCGGAACCTGACCGTCATCAACGACGCCGTCGCGAACATCAAGACCAACCGGGGCGAGGATCTGGACATCCTCAGCGTGCCGCTGGACGACACCAAGACCTACGAGCTGCTGGCGCGCGGCGACACCCTGGGCGTGTTCCAGCTCGACGGCGGGGGCATGCGGACGCTGCTGCGGCTGATGCAGCCGTCGACGTTCACCGACATCGCCTCGGCGTCCGCGCTCTACCGGCCGGGCCCGATGGAGATGAACGCCCACACCAACTACGCGCTCCGCAAGACCGGTAAGCAGGACGTCGAGCCGATCCACCCGGAGCTGAAGGACGCGCTCGAGCCGATCCTTGGTGACACCTTCCACCTGGTCGTGTTCCAGGAGCAGGTCATGGCGATCGCGCAGCAGCTCGCCGGCTACTCCCTTGGCGGCGCGGACCTGCTGCGCCGGGCGATGGGCAAGAAGAAGAAAGAGGTCCTGGACGAGCAGTGGGAGACGTTCTCGGCCGGCATGGCCGGCAAGGGCTACTCCCTTGAGGCGACCAAGGCCGTGTGGGACGTCCTGGTGCCATTCTCCGGGTACGGGTTTAACAAGTCCCACACCGCCGGGTACGGCGTCGTGTCGTACTGGACCGCATACCTGAAGGCGAACTACCCGGCCGAATACCTGGCCGCCCTGCTGACCTCGGTGGGCGATGACAAGGACCGGATGGCGGTATACCTGTCGGACTGCCGCCGAGCCGGCATCAAGGTCCTTCCCCCGGACGTCAACGAGTCCGAGTTGAACTTCTCTGCGGTCGGCACCGACATCCGGTTCGGGCTCGGCGCGATCCGCAACGTCGGCGCGAACGTCGTCGAGGCCATCGTGCAGACCCGGAAAGAGAAGGGCGCCTTCGTCGACTTCACCGACTTCCTGAACAAGGTCCCGGTGAGCGTCTGTAACAAGCGGGTCATCGAGTCCCTGTCCAAGGCTGGCGCGTTCGACAGCCTCGGCCACCCGCGTAAGGGCCTGGTCATGGTGCATGAGCAGGCGGTCGACTCGGTCATCGACGTCAAACGCAACGAGGCCCGCGGGCAGGACTCGCTGTTCGGCGCGTTCGACGAACCCGATACCGACAGCAGCGGCGACATGTTCGCCGTCGCCATCCCGGAAGGTGACTGGGACAAGAGCACGCTGCTGAGCTTCGAGCGGGAGATGCTTGGCCTGTACGTGTCCTCGCATCCACTGGACGGGGCGGAGCGGGTACTGGAGGCCAACCGCGAGCTCACGATCGCGAACCTGCTGGCGTCCGAACGCACGGACGGGTTCGTGCAGGTGTCGGGGATCATCTCCTCGGTGCAGCGCAAAGTCACCAAGAAAGGTGACCAGTGGGCGATCGTTGCCCTCGAAGACCATGACGGGTCAGTGGAGTGCTTGTTCTTCCCGAAGGCGTACCTGCTCGTTGCGCCGTCACTGGCGGAGGACCAGGTCGTGTCGATCCGGGGGCGGATCAATGTCCGGGACGAGACGGTGAACATCTACGGCGAGGAACTCAACGTGCTGGATGTGTCCCAGGCGATGGGCGAGGAGACACCGGTGGTGATCTCCCTGTCGGTAGCGCGGGTGAACCCGCCCCTGGTCCATGATCTGAAACGGATCCTGGACTCCCATCCGGGCCGCGCGCCGGTGCACCTGCGGCTGCAGCCGCAGCGGCCGGGCGACAAGCATCTGCTGGTGAACCTGGACCGGTTCCAGGTGACCCCTGACACCTCGTTCTACGGCGACATCAAGTCGCTGCTGGGCGCGAACGCGATCGGCGTGTCATGACCGCCGTCCCCCGCCGCTCCGCGCCGGTCAGCATGCCCGCTATGGCTGGGCTGGCCGTGGAGTCCAGCCCCGAGCGATGCTGCCCCCGCTGCGATGCGGAGGTGCTGGCGTCGCTGCGGGTCCCGCACGGTTGGACGAACACCCACGGTGTGCAGGTACGGGGGTTCCGGGAGCTGATCGTGTGCGCCCGCTGCGACGCCGACGACCCGGCCGCCGGCCCGATCGTGACGTTCTTCACGGTGCATGCGGAGGCGAGCGACGCGAACATCGGCCAACTCGCCGTGCTGCTCGGCCGATGGGTCGCGGCGGCCCAGGCTCGCCGGGTCGATGAGGCCGCCGTCGACGCGGAAGCTGAGGCGTACTTCCGGGGTGAGTTGTAGTCCGGGAATGACGAGCGCCTCCGCGCCGTGCGGTGCACGGTACGGAGGCGCGTCGCCGCTGGGTCAGGACAGCTCGACGGTGCTGCGCGTACGGAACGCGAGGTCGTCCTGAACGGCGGGGCCGTTACAGCCCTTCACGCTGATGAGGCCCTGGGCCGCCAACTCGGTGTAGTGGTCGACGTCGGCCGGGTCGACGTCGACGCCGAGGTTGCCGGGGTCGAGGAGGAGGGTCTTTCGCTCCTGCATTGTCGTTCTCCCTTCATAGAGGTTCGTGCGTTTGCCGGGGTGTCACGGCCGTGATTCGGCGGCCACGACGATGATCGTCTGTCTCCTTTCGAGTGGGCGGACCGAGCTGGTGAGCCAGCCCGGTATGACCAGGAGGCCGCCGGGTTGGGGGCGGAAGGCCAGTGCCCGCCCCCACGGCAGGCCGGGTGCGGCGGTCATCGCGCAGCCGGCGCGCGGGTCGAGGATCGCCATGTCGCCGGAGCCCTCGGACGCGGGTTGGGTGGCGGCCAGCACGCACCAGCCGCAGTAGTCGGCTGCGCAGGCCGCCATGGGGTTCTCGTGGCCGCCGCGCCACACCTGCGCGGTCAGCGCCACCGTGTCTGGGGCGCGGGTCGGCGCGCCGGTGTCGGCGGTGCGGGTGGCGAGCATGGTCATGGTGTCCAGGAACAGCTGTTCCAGGGCGTCCGTGTCGGTCAGGACGGTCCGCGGGGGGACTGTCTCGCAGGCGGGGCCCGCGGTGGTCAGGTGGTCGCGTACGCCGTCGTTCCAGACGATCGGGGCCAGGTCGATCGTCTGCACGGCGGCGGGGGTCGCCCACAGGCGGGTGACGGCCCCCTGCGAGGGCGGGGCGGTTGGTGTCATGGTCATGCCGCTGACTCCTCGGGGTATCCGGCGTTCCAGGCGATGCAGATCCGCGGGGCCGTTTCGGTAGGGAGGGTCGCCTGAACGCTGTGCGGCAGCCAGCTGGGGAAAGCGACCATCATCCCGGGGCGAGGCCGGATGGTGGTGACTCCGGAGGACGCGGACCGGGCGATCGCGGCTGGCCGCGGGTCCAGGAGTTGCAGGCGTCCGCCCCCCTGCTCACCGACGCCTCCGGTCTGGACGTAGTAGACGCCGGAGTACACCGAGTCGTGGTGGGTGTGCTCGCGGTGGCTGCCGCCGGCGCGGTACACCACCGCCCATGCTTCGGCCTTGACCGGGTGGGTGTTGAGGTCGGCGACGTGTTCCAGGACGTCGCGGTTCATCGCGTCGATGGCGTCGCGGATCCGTGCCTTGAGCCAGTCGACGGCCGGGTGCTGCCAGGTGAGCAGGTCGGTTGCTGTCTTGGCGGCGGAGATCACTCCGAAGGTGTGGTTGGCTTTGGCTTCGGCTTGCAGGATGAGGTCGCGTAGCTGCGGGTTCATCTGCCCAGCGCCGAGGCCGTTCAGGTCGGCTTCGTACACCGGCGTGGGCCACAGGGTCATCGCCATGGCGGACGTGCTGGTCATATCGCCTCCTTGAGTCGTCGGGTGATCTGCAGCCCGGCTGGGGTGAGGTGCTCCTGCAGGGAGTCCAGCGTCTGGAAACAGCCGCGCGCGTAGGCGGCCAGGCCCGCGATGTGGCGCTCGTGCGGGGCGTCGAACACCGATGGGCGGGCTGGGTCGGCGCGGTGCAGACGCAGCAGCGCGGCCATGACGTGCGCAGCGCCGATGACCTCGCCGGGAGATCGGTTCGGCGTCCCGGACGGCAGCGCGACCCGAGGCGGCGGGTCGGTGGCCTCCAACGGCCACAGCTCCTGTATGGCGTACAGCCACTGGTGGCATAGCTCGTGGATGACCTGCTCACGCAGGGTCGCCGGCGTCGTAAACGCCACCTTCGCGAGCAGGATGTGCTGCGGCCACATGACCGCGCTGGCTGAGGCAGCCCCGCCGTCCGGGTGGTACAGCAGGTACTGGATCGGCAGAGCGAGCAGCGGACGCCAGACCGGGACGAGGTCTGCGGCCTCGTCGAGCACGGCGGCCACCTTACGTTCCTCACTGGGAGTCAACGGCAGGCTCGGGATCAGCGGTGGGTCGTCGCGGAGCCGGATCGCCTCCTGGGGCCGCACCCACCGCAGTGGATCAGGGTCTGCGCCGGTGACGAGCGCGAGCCGTCGGGCCCGGACGCTACGGGCCGCGGCGAGAGCGGCGAGTAGCCGGCCGGGGACGAACCCGTCGTCGATGAGCGGCATTCCGCCGAGCTCGGTGAGCGGCAGCCTCACGGCCGCTGTCGTCGTCATGACGTCACCGCCGACGTCGTCGCCGTCCGAGAGTGCTGGCGCAGCCGAGGGATCCCCGCGAGCGGTTCGGCAGGCAGCCCGATCGGGATGACGCCGACGCCGGTGCGGCGGCCGGTCTGTAGGCACGGCAGCGGGTATGTCGCCTCCGGATTGGAGGTGAAGTAGACGTCGGGCAGGCCGGGAACGCCTGTGAGGATGCCGGGGCCGCAGGGGACACCGTCGTATACGTCGTAGCCGAATCCCGGATATCCGATGTCGAAGTCGTGGATTACCGCGACCGCCGGTCCCGGGCCGTTGGCGAGTTCGGCGAGTTCGCGTGCGAGCGGCCACTGCTCGCCCCAGTGCGCGTCGAGGAAGTACACGGCGGGTGCGTGCTCCCGGCTGGCCTCAGCAACGACTGTGGGCGAGTCGGCATGGTGGACCGCCACGTTGTCGGCATGTCGGAGCCGCGCTGCGGTGTACCCAGCGTGGCTGGGGTCGACGTCGCAAGTGATGACCGGCAGGCTCGGGTAGGCGTTGGCGAGGTAGGCGGTGGTGTCACCGAGGTAGCTGCCCGTCTCAACGATCGCGGACGGCCGGTACACGGCGACGATGTCGTCGAACAGCAGCGCGAGGTGAATGTCGAACCCGAACGGGCCACCGCCGTCCGACAACCTCACCTGGCCGACTCGTGCAGTCCGATAGAAGCAGGAAAGAATTTCTGACGCCCGCTCGTCTGTCATTAAAACTTTCACGTCTCGTCCTTTCTGGCTTGGCGCCATGTTCCATTGGTCCGTCAAGGTCGTCAACCCCGAATATTTGCAACCAGACTTCCTAGTTGGCCTGAATTTGTGCATGGAGAATTGTCCTCGCGTCGGGGTTGTCGATAACGTGAGGCTTTAATTCGTTGACGCTATTTGTCGATCAAATGTTTGCTTCTGGTGTCATCGCCTGCTCTTGATGCTTGCCATGGCAGGCCGCCGCGAGACCGCAACGTCTAACTGCTGCCCCTCGGCGGCCCTCGGGACGGTTGCGCAGGCACCGTTATCGGCCTGGCAGACGGCCAGCCATCAAGCTCAACGACGGCCTCGCGGCGGCGGAGCTCGTTCGTTCTGCGGCTGATCTTCTGGGGTCGCGTCGGCGCGGACCGCTTTCCGTTCTTCAGCGAACAGAGCGCGGTACTCCCTCTTGTGCAGGCGAACCAGGGTCGAGAGCGCCCGCCCCCTTGCGTTGTGGGGGGAGCGGTCTGTGCGAAGCCGTTCGCGAGCTGTGAGAGTCCGCAGTTCCTCCTTGTGTGTGGCGGCGAGTCGCTTGCGTGCCTGATACGCCGCCTTCTCGTAGGCCTTGTATGAGGGGCGGCTGCGAGTGACTTCGGAGTTCGCTCGCCGGCATGGCGGGCAGGGCTCCTCGCCCTTGGACAGGTGCCGCTCATAGGCGGCAGGGGTACCGCACCCTTGCACCTGGCGGCGTTCGGCGACTTTGGCCGCCGTGCGAGCCTTTCGTGTCGCTTCACCGGCACGGCGTGCCACTGCCACGGCGGCGGAGAACTGTGGGTCGGCCTTGCGCCGATTACTGATCATGCCGATTCCGATGCCGGCCTGACGTTCCGCCTCGCGGATGGTGGCCCCGTTTGCGATAGCGGCCAGCACCATCGGGTGCCACGACGTATCGCGGACTGGCGATCCCGGCCGCCAGCCGGTGGCTGCCAACTGGCGGCGGAACGTATCGTCGGTTCGGGCATGCTCTGTAATGGTTTGAGGGCTGACCTTGGCGCGACGACACGCTTCCCTCATTGAGGCGCCGGCCGTCAGTTCAGTTAAGACGATCGTGTGCGCGGCGAGTGTTCGTGCTTGCTTCTGTGTCATCTCGGATCGGCTTTAGTTCGTTGTATTCCTTCAGGACTGTGGAGACGAGATCGGCCAACGCGGCGTCATCCGCGTTGAGGATCTGAGCCACGTCCAACTGCGTGGAGTGATCGTCCAGAATTGCCGCGACGACCTTTCGCAGCGTCACAGCCTCTGCGTTGAGGACGGCCTGGAGGATCTGGGCTACGGCTGATGGAGGATCGTCCATCCGCGCCTACCCGGACTGCTTCTGGACGCGATCAGTGATCAGCTGCCGCAGGGCGACGTGGGCGCGAGCGTGTACGTGGATGTCGCGGGCTTGCACCGCAACGCCGACGGTCGCGCCGCTGGGCTGGTTGTTGGTCATCATGCTCCGTCTCGATCTGCGCCATTGGTCGGGGGATGGTGGGTGCGCAGGCCGGCATCCGGTGGCATCGGGGGACGATGACGACTGCCGGGCCTGACCTGCGCACCCACGTCTATGGGGCGCGATGTGCGCCGGAAGCGGTGGCGAGCTCGGCGACGCGGCAGAGGTTGATGAGGGTCTCCGGGTCAGACGCGTCGATGACCGTGGTCTCTCGCGTGCAAGCCCCGAACGCGCTCAAGCCGCCGTGGTATGGCGCCGGAATGACGACCCAACCGGGAAGGTGGCGCTGCACCGCGGCGGCGACCGCCGCCAGCCGTTCGTCACGCATCGGCGGGCTCCCCGATGCCAGATACGACTTTCGCGATGCGATCCGCGGCCTGCCCGATCTCGCCGGCCGGACAGAACGGCTCGACGTCCGGCGCCGGCATCCGTGCACCGCGGTCGGCCGGACGCAGGCCGACCCAGACCCAGCACCACATCAACCCGTCAGGGGTCTCGCGGAGCCGCACCCCCTGAGAGCGAACTCGTGGGTTGATCGCTGTCACCAGGTCGCCGCGCACCTGTACGCGCAAACCTCGTCTCACGAGCGCAGCGGACAGCAGGTCGATCAACATGCGTGGGCGCTGCAGCTCAGCCATGAGATGCCTCCACCGGCTTGAGCCCGACGCCTCCCAAGAACGGGATGACGCGGTTGCGGGGCACCAGGTCGGGCCTCCACTGCGTGACGGGAACAAGTCCGGGATCTTGGAGTTCGAACCCGGTGAAGAAGCGTTCGATGGCCTTGCGAGGGCGGGGTACTCCTGGCGCGTTCGCCTTGCTGTAGGCGGCCTTCGCGGCACGTTTCATCTTGCGAGTGCGCTCTCCGTGGCTCAGCGCCAGGAAGCTGCCAGGTGCCACCACCGATCGCAGCTTCGCGACGATGCCGTACGGGTCGTCGCTGTCGCGGATGAAGTGCAGAGCTGCGATCATCAGGACGGCGGTCGGCTGGGACCAGTCGATCAGCTCCTTGAGCTCCGGGTGGCCGATGATGGCGTCCGGTTCACGCAGGTCGGCCTTGATGATCGTCGTGCGGGCATTCGTCACCAGTAGAGCGCGGCCGTGCGCGAGGACGAGCGGGTCGTTGTCGACGTAGACGATGCGGGCCTCGGGCGCGATCTCCTGGGCGATCTCGTGCGTGTTGGCCTGCGTGGGCAGCCCGCTGCCGATATCGACGAACTGCCGGATCCCTCTACCGGCGAGGTGCCTGACCACTCGGCGGAGGAACGCGCGGTTCTCCCTGGCCATTAGAGGAATGAGGGGTTCTTCGGCAATTGCCGCTTCTGCGGCGGCCCGGTCGACCGGGCCGTTGTCCTTACCGCCGAGGTAGTAGTCGTACATGCGAGCCGCGTTGGGCTGGCTCGGGTCATACTGCACCGGCTTGAGCTGGCTCTTTGGAGTCGATTCAGCCGAGGTGCTGCGAGTGAACAGGTTCACGAGGCCACGCTCCGGAGCCCGTCATCGGGGGTTGCCTTGCGGAGTCGGATGACCTTGGCTACGCGAGCCGTCGCCTCGGTGATGTCGGATGCCGGGCACAGTGGTTCGTGTTCGGTAGCGCCGGGGGCCTCGTCGCGGTGACCCTTGCGGGGCGGCGGCCAGACCCAGGAAAACCATGGCTGGCCGTCGCGGTACTCAACGACGACCTTCTGCGACAGGCCGGGGCACAGGAGGCGGCCGGCCTCGCTTTCGCCGGTGACGGCGCTGTTCCGGGCGGTGAGGACGGGATATGAGATCCCGACGTCGAAGCCCTGCTCCAACAGCGCTACGCGGAGCGCCTGGAGGTGGTTCAGCAGTTCTGTGGGGGTGGCCCTTGCCGGCCCCTCCGTTGCGTTGGTATCTGCGGAGTCTGGATCGCGCATGTGTGCGTGCACTCGCTGATCCCCTCTTCGTCGCGGTATTGACGTGATGGCAGTCATAGAACCGCTGCGGCCGGGGGAAATCACGGTGATACTGGGGGATGGAAGCGGATGACGGTTCGTCATCCGGAATCATCCGGCCGAGGTGCACGCAACATGTCTGCCGATGCGACGACACTGGGTGTAAGGCTGCGCAAAGAACGCACCGACCTGGGATTAAGCGTCGCGGGGATGGCTGAGGCTCTACGTGACGCCGCTCCTGAACGCGAGCGCCGTACCCTGCCGAAACTCCAAGACATCGCCCGGAAGATACGGAACTGGGAAGCCGACACATGGGGTGTCAGCGAGCGTTACCGGTTGCTCTACTGCCGCGCCACCGGAAAGACCGAGGACGACCTGTTCGGTCCCTATCGGAAGGCCAGAAAAAAGAAGATCCGGGCGACCGAAACCGGGGCCGCGCGAGGGGAGGACGAGGACGACGTGGAGCGGCGGCAACTTCTGCAAGCCCTGGCGACGCTCGGTGTTGCAACGGTCTCGCCCATAAGTGAGGCACTGAACACCATCCAGACACACGTTGAGAAAAGCCTCGGTCGGGACATCTCGGCCCAAATGGATGACTGGGACGAAGCGGTCGCCGAGTATGGGTACTCCTATCTCGCCACGGCACCGGATCGGCTGATCGGCGAACTCGCGGCCGACTTGGTCTCGGTGCAGGCATTGAAACAGCGCATTCCGGCAGGTGACACACAGCGAGCGCGGTGGTTCCGTGTGACGGCGGGTCTGTCGCTGCTCATGGCCAAAACGTTGGCGAACACGGGTCACGGTCGGCCGGCGCGCACCTGGTGGACGACCGCGCAGCATGCCGCCGACAGTTCAGGCGATACCGACCTGAGTATGTGGATAGCGGGGGAGCGGCTGATACGCGGCTTGTACGAGCGGCGTCCCGCGCCCGTCCTGCTCCGCCAGGCCGCCACAGCGGCGGAATCGTCCAACGGCAGGGCGTGCGCTGGCCTTCTCCACATTCAGACGATGCGGGCGCAACTGTTCGCCGTGGTCGGGCGGGCGGATGATGCGGTCGTCGAGCTGCGAAGGGCTGAGGACACCTTCGCGTCGTTGCCGGCCACCGATACGAACGACATCGCGTCGGATTGGTGTTACGGCGAGGACCGGATTCGTTACTCGACCGCGTGGGTGTACGCGTACCTGGGGCAGAGCGCCCCCCTCGATGTCGCAGCGGATCGAGCGGTGCAGCTGCTTGAGGATGTCGACCAGCTGCGCAGCGTGACGCAGGTCAAGCTGTTGCAGGCGGCTGGCTATGTCCGGTCGGGCGATGTCGCCGCGGGCATCGATCGCGCTATATCGACGTACGAGCAGTGCCCGGCCAATCAGAGGACGGCGCTCGTGACCGAATTGGCCGGTGACGTATGGAACGCGATCCCCATTGAGCGGCGACGGGGACCGGCGGCCGAGGGCTATCGCGAGCTGCTGGTGGCGTCCGGGTCGCTGCGCAAGGCGATCACGTAGAGGTCGAAGGCGGCCGAGGTCTCGTGTTCCCCTCCAGGTACCTGACCCGCCGGTCGCCAGCCCCACCGGTCGTACATCGCCTGGTTGTCGGTCTCGGCCGGGTCGGTTGCCAGCGTCGCGCGGTCCTCATGCCGACCGCGCAGCAGCTCGTCCATGAGACGCCGGCCGAGGCCCTGGCCCCGGTGGTCGGGGAGGACGGCGAGGTCGATGACCGCGAATGTCCGGGTGCCGGTCTCGGCGGTGAAACCATCGCCGGGGTCCGGGGTGAGGCCGTTCCACCATCCGCTGCCAGCGGCCAAGGGGAGTCCGTACACGAAGCCGATGATCCGGCCGTCGAGTTGTGCGATGACGGTCTCGAAGCCGGGTGAGTTCGCCTGCCGTGAGGTACGCCATTGGTGGTCTTCTACGCTGTTGCCGGGGAATGCGGTGGCGTAGACCTTCCGGATCTCGTCGAGTCGGTTCATCGTCGCAGGGCCGTCGAGGTGAAGCAGCGCGGGTTCGGTCATACTCGCGATCCTCTCCACTCCGTACACCGACTTGTAGGCATATGTGCGAACTTGCCGACGTCGGCCAGTCGCAGTTTTACACTGAGCCGTGCGTGCACTGACGAACGCCCTCGGGCCCCGGACGGAGACTGAGGGCGTTCGCCTTTCTGAGGAAGTCTCGCGGGTTTCGTAGATTTCGCTATAGAACGCTCGTTCGAGATCGGTCACGGCGAGGATCGGCGCCATCGGGCCAACTCGTCGGACGTCGGGAACCACAGGGCTGCGGTGCCGGAGCAGAGGCCGGCCCGGGAACGAAAAAGGCCCGCCAGTTCCGAAGAACGGCGGGCAGCAACATGACGAGCGTACGACAGCTGGCTGCGGCGCACGCCAGAAGACGGATCAGGTAGAGCGGGCCGCCGAGCTTGCGGACGGCTGCGCCCACGCCTCTCCGCCGTGTTCGCGGTCCTTCCGCAGCGCCTCCTCCCATGTCATGGCGAACTGGTGGTAGGCGCGCTCCGGCTCGCCAGCGGCGACGTGCTCGAGCTTGCGTCGGACGTCACGCCGGGTAGCCTCGGCGGCTTCCTCGGCGAAGTACTCGATCACCTCGTCCTCCGTCGCATCCCACATGACGAGCTGGTCGCTCACCCTGGAGAACACGGCGTACTTGCCGTCCGGCTGCCGGATGATCTGGTTACCCATGGGGCTCTCTCTCCAGTCCTGGAGGGGTTCTACGGGCGCTCGCGGGGGATCCGTCGGAGCGCCTTGGTTGTGTGGTTGGCGAACCCCTCTGCGGCTGCGAAGACGTTCGCTGCGTGGGTCGCGTCCGCCTCGACGTCCAAGTCGGGCACCGCCTTCTCGCCGGCGTCTGCGAGATCGTTCGCGATCTGGTAGCCGTGGTGTGCGACCTCGCCCATGTACGCCGCGAGCAGGTCCATCTCTGCGGTGCTCAGCGGCTTCAGCGCGTGGACGCGCTTTGCTAGTTGTGCCAGGCGGTCGGTGATCGCGTCCAGTTCGGTCTTCAAGTCATCCAAGGTCGGTCATCTCTCCGTGCGCCACCAGGCCGGTCGCGCTGGTCGGTTGCAAGGACTGTAGTTCCCCAGGCAGGGGGAACCAGAGGTCCTCGACGGCTTGCTGAAGCAGGAGGTCGCCGCGGCGGTCGTAGCGGGCGGTCGTGGAGACGTCGGAGTGCCCGGCCTGTCGCTGGGCGAGGACGAGGTCACCGCCCATCGCGAGGAAGTTGCTGATGAACGTCTTGCGGAAGTCGTGGGCGAGGATGCGGGCGATCCCGGCTTCCGTGCAGCGCCGGGTGAGTATTTCGCCGATGGCCTCGCCGGTCATGTGGCGGTGCTGGATGCTCCCGGACCAGTGAACCGGGCAGAACAGCGGGCCGTTGCCGGCCGGGACGTGGATGAGCCATGCGTTCACCCACGAGGCGGCGCGGGCGTTCACGTAGACCGTCCGCTGCTTGTTCCGCTTGCCGACGATCTGGAGCGTGCGGGCCGCGGCGTCGTAGCTCGATCGGCGTGTGCCGACGACCTCCGAGCGGCGCAGGCCGGTCGAGTGCATCAGCGCGACGATGGCTGCGTCGCGTACGCCAGCGGGGGAGTGGTCCTTCAGGCACTTCTGCAGGAGCTTGGCGACGTCCTCGTTGGGGATGGCCCGGCCGACCGGTTCCCGGTAGCCGGTGACGGGCTTGACGTCGCTGGCGCGGATGTAGTCCTCGGCCGGCATCAGGCCGTGGCGCATGCAGGAGCGGAGGACCTGGCGCAACGCGACCAGGTGCTTGTTGACGGTCGAGGGGGCCCAGGGGTCGCAGGTGGGTGTCTCACACTCACGCAGGGCGGTGCGGAGCTCCTGAGTGTGATCGAAGCGGAGCGACCACCAGGCGTAGTGAGACGGCGGGGGCGCGGGTTCGCCCTCGACGAGCGTGGCCATCAGCGAGCCGACGCGGCCGAGGGCCTGGTTCATTGTCCGGCGCGAGCCCGCCGAGTCCAGGCCGTCGATGTACGTGTGTACGGGGCTGATCTCGGGTTCGCCGCCGAGGTAGAACCCGGGCGGTGGGCCGACCAGGGGAGTGAGGGTCGCGGGCACCTAGACCTCAAACGATCATGTGACTTTTGAGAATTGCGATTCTGCGGACTCACCAGCTGAGGGGCTGGATGCCGCCCAAAGCGGTCATTCGCATCCGCTGCACGCTTCTCGGACAGCGGCGAATGCCTGCTCGGGCGTTGCGTCCGGGTGATCGCGCAGCCATGCGGCGGCCTCGTGCGTGGCCACTTCCGGCTCCAGCTCGGCCTCGTCGTAGGCGGCCAGGAGGAAGGCATTGAAGCCAGGGTCCTCCGTCACCTGGCGGGTGATGTCCTCGCCGACGTCCGCGACGATCTGCGGTCGGTATGCGTTCAGAACGCGGTCAGCGCGCTCCTGGAAGTGATCGTCGACCACTGCGGTCACCATTCGGACCAGCTCGGCCATCCGATCCTGGTGGTTCGGCTTGCTCATGCTCAAAGTCCTCTCTGTACTGTGGCGCTGGCATCTGGCGACTGTCTTTCGGGGGCGCTGCGGGCTCTGGTCTGCCGGGCCTTGAGCTCCGCCTTCAGAGCCTTGCAGATCGCGGCGTCCGGACTGTTCTCCCGGTAACCGAGCGGAATGATCCTGGTCCGGTTCCCCTTGGGAACGTAGCTGCAGTCCATGAGGACGTGCGACCAGTACCACTTTCCGTCTGGGGTGCTGAGGATGACCTCGCCGTATCCGGCCACTCGGCTTCCTTCCTGGAGAGGGCTGGCCTGGCGGTCGACGTTCGGCCGGCCGCCAGGCCAGATCCGGGTTCTCCCGGGTTAGCGGTGGTGGTGGTGAACGACCACGTGGTGGACGACGTGGTGATGAGTTATGTGGTGGTGGACCACGGTGTGGCGGGTGTGGCCGCACGCGGTCAGCCCGAGGGCTGCGGTACCGGTCGCGATGGCGAGGGCAATCTTGCGGGTCATCCCTGATCTTTCTTCTTGGGTGTCCAGTTTGGACAGGTCGCGTGAGCTGAGTGTGGTTATGGCTGCGTCGGCTTTGGATCCCATCGGCGCTCCTCCCGGTTCCAGGTCGCGTCTGTGTAGAGGCGGTTGAGGTTGGGGAGGGCATTCGGGTCGTCTGCGCTGGTCGGTTGCCAGCCGTTGTCCCAGCGGCACCAGAATCCGAGCCGGGCGGCGTATTCGTCGCCCGGCCAGGTGCCGGTCCAGGTGTCCTGGCCGCAGTCGTGGTCGATGGAGCGCGTGGTCCGGTCGTAGGCGGTGCACGCCAGGCGCTGGGCGCCGGTCCAGAGGCAGCGTGCAACGTCGCACTGCTCGTGGTGCGGTTCGCCGTTGGCGGCCGCGCAATCGGGGCAGGTGGCTCGCTGCTTGATCCGGGGGGCCGGTTCGGCGGTGCTGTCTTCGTTCATGTCTCACTCTCCAATCCTTGACTGCAATATGTAGACAATGTTATGGCGTGGAGTCCTGGATGCCAACCCGAGATCACACCCCTGCCCCGACAGGGCCGGTGATGCTCTCCCGGTTCGCCAGGTCGTAGAAGCCGTGCTGCCCGGTCGGCGTCACGTGGCCGGCATCGCACCACCACTTCAGTGCCTGCGCCACCGCAGAGTCCGACGCCTCCTTGCCCATGGCCGCCACCGCGGCGATGACCTCCTCGCGCTTCATCGGCCCGCCGTGGGCCTTGAGAGCCTGGAACACGGCCTCCTTGACGGTGAGGCTCGTCGCGTCGTCTCCGGCGCTCTCCTGGCTGGGCAGGGGTTCTCCTAGGAGGATGGCCAGCTCCACGTCGAGATCATCCAGGTCGATTTCTTCCGGCGCGACGTCGGCTTCGAGGGCCCGCTCGGCGCGGGTCGCGTAGTCCTCCCCTGCCGCCCGCGCGGACGCTTCGTCGAGCGTGACCACGTCGACCTCGACGAGCCATCCGAACAGCGCGGTTTTGCTGGCGTGGTAGGTGCGGACCGGAACCGGCCGTCGCTCGTGGCCGAACACGAAGCAGAACCCGGGGATGTTCGGCAGCGACATTGGGTTGACGTTCAGGTCGTTGGAGACGGTCACCGTGCCGGTGAAGGAGTCCTCGGCTCGGTACACGGCGAGGTTGCCGCTCTTGGCCATGCCTCGGATGACCTCCGCGCCGCCGTCGCCGGCTTCGGCGCCGAGCTCGTTCAGCAGCGGGACCTGCGTCGCCAAGTCGAGCCCAATGCCGACTTCGTTGCCCATTCGCAGGAGAGCCTTCACGAGCCGGGCGGCGATCTTGTGGCGGAGGAATTCCTGTGCCTCATCGAGGACGACCTGGAGGAACGGCAGGCCGGGGTCGCCGAGGCGCATGACGTCCTCGCCTCGGAACGCGGCCTGGTTGAGGTTCTTGGTGATCCGCTTGCGGACCTTCATCACCTTCCAGGCCGCCCGCAACATCCTGATCGTCTCGTCGACGCTCGTGGCGTACCAGTCGACGCGATCCTCGAGCTCGGGCGCGCTCGCGCCTTCCTTCCCGTCGGCGTACCAGACGGCGAACATCCCGGAGTGGATGTGTTCGGCGATCTTGATGGCCAGGCCCCTGCTCTTGCCGGAGCCGGTGGCGCCGGTCCACAGGCCGTTCACGGCGCGGTGCGGGATGCCGTCCTCGGTCTTGAAGAGCCTCATGAACGCCGCGGCGTCCGGGTAGACACCGTGCCGGTACAGGCCGGTGGCGCGATCGAGCGTCGGGCCGCGCCACGTCTGCTCCTGGCGCTGCGGATTCTGCGCCGCGGTGACGATGAGCGTGATCAGCGACTCGTCGCCGTCGTCACCCGGCCCGTCGCCTGTCAGCGGCTCGAACGTCAGGCGCTTACGGCTCATGCCCAGGTACGAGGCGATCTTGCGGCGGTTTTCCTCGGCGTCCTCGATGGTCTGTCCGGGCTTGAGCCGGACGCGGTACCGGCGGCCGGCCGCGATGTCCTCGCCGTGTCCGGCAGTCCAGCCGAGGACGGGTTCGACTTTCGCCGCCCAGGCGGTAAGGAAAGGGTCGGCCTCTCGCTTGGGCTCGGCCTGGTCCTGGATGCGGGTGGAGTGCCGGTCCCACCACAGGTAGGCGAGCGGGAGCCAGAGGCACAGCCCGGCGAGCGGCGAGTACTTCCCGGGGCGTCCCCAGACGGCGTACGTGACCGTCCAGGATGTCCAGGCGGTGGCCGCCGCCGTGCAGGCGAGCGCGTAAATGCGGAAGGCCGTACGGGGCTGCCGGAACCACTGGATGACGCCCATCAGGACGCCGACGGCGAGGAGCGCCAGGAGGACCCACGGGCGTGCACGGTGGAGCCAGGGTGTGGCGAGCAGGCCGTGGACGAGGAGGGCGGGGGCGGGGAGGAACAGCCACAGCCACGGCTTGACTTGGGCGCGGTTCCGGTGGGTGTGGTCCCGGAGCCTGCGCCGGAGCGGACGCTCGGGCGGGGAGGTCCGCTCAGGTAGCGCGCTCTGGGGCGGCGTGGTGTCGGTGTAGTAGCGGGCTGGCTGGGTCGGGACGGGCGGCCCGGCGTGCACGCCTGCGTACACCTCCCGCTGCGGGGCGGGTGTCGCGTCGCGCGCGCGCCGGGCCATCGGAGCCTCCTTCCGTCAGTTCGGGATGGTCAGTGGTGCTTCAGGTAGTCGATGTTCGTGACGGCATGCTCGCGGTTCGCGTACTCCTCGCCGTCCTGGTGACGGGCGGTCGAGCCCGTCACAAACGCGTTGGCGTGTGCCACCGCTGTGTTCAGCGTTTCCTCGAGACGCACGAGGGTGGCCATCGACTCGGAGTCGGAGGCCAGACCGCCCACCATTGCGTCGGCCTTCACCTGCTCCAGGCCCGCCGCGAGGGTGGCGACCTGTGCGCGGACCTGGTTGACGGCCGCGCGGGCGGCTACGAGCTTCGGTGCTTCCATCGGAGTGCTGCTCCCATTCGTTGGCCCGGCCGGAGCGCCGGGGGTTGTTGCGTGTTCGGGGAAGTCGGCTTGTGAGGGCCTCGGCAGGACCTCGGCGTCGCGTGCCTCCTCGTCGGACAGCCAGCGGTGGGTCTTGCCGCTGACGGGAACGGCCTGGTCGTCGCTCGTGGCCGGTGTGGGCTCCGGAGACGGCCTCTCAGCCGTCGGTGCCGGGTCCGGCTTCAAAGTCGTCGACGGCTCGGGCATCCGTGGCTGCTCGGGCCTCTTAGGCGTCTCGGGGCGGGTCTCCTTCGCCCGCTTCCACCCGGCCTGGAACGTGCGCCAGCGAGACGGCTTGTCGCCTTTCGGGTGCTCCTCGCGCCACTGCTCGTGCTCGGCCTTGGCCGCTTCCCAGCCCTGCACGATGTCGGCGCCGGTGCTCCACCAGCCGTGCCGCAGGAGGTACGCGAAGTGGCCAGCGGCCTGGCGGCGGGCCGCGTTCTTCAGGTACCGCTCCTTGCGCTCGCCGTCCCACGTTGGGTGGCGCTTGGAGAGCTGGGCCAGATACCGCTCGCGCTGTGCCTCCTGGGAATGGCGATATTCGTCCGTTTTCTCGTCGAACGCATGCCGTAGGACCCAGCCGATGCAGAAGACGATGACGAAGTCCATCGGTCACTTCCCGAACAGTCCGACGATGGCGAATGTCCCGACGCTTTCCAGCCACGACAGGGCGGTAGCGAGGGTCGATCCGACGACGCCGCCGACCTCTGGCCCGAATGCCGGGACCAGGAATGCGGCGACCTCCGTTGTCTGGTTGCTCGGATGGCCAGGCCACAGGTCGTAGGCAACGATGTAGATCAGCGCGACCGCGAACCCCTTCGCGATCAGCGAGCCGCCACCCGGAAAGGCGCTGCTGCCCCATGTGACAAGCAAGTGCGCCCAGTCGGCCAGGAACGCGCCGGCCGCGCCGATCCCGGCGAGGATGATCAAGTACGGGATCAAGAAGTTCAGCCGGGCCAGCTTCTTCCAACGGAGCAGCAGCGCCAGGACGAGCGCGATCCCAGCGACGTACAGCGAAATGGCCGTGAAGTTGTGCGGCACCGTGAAGCCGCCGTGGTGATGCACTGCATTGTGCGCCGGGTGGCCGGTGGCCTTCGGAATGGGCGTCGGTGTGGTGATGGCGATCACCGGATACCTCCTGGACAGGGTTAGAAGATCAGTCCGGCCCACCACGCGGAGCCGGTGAACAGCGCGAGGATCACGAGCAGCGCGGCGAACCGGCCGGGCCTGTCGCAGTTCGCGGCGAGGAACCTGAACAGGAACCCGGCCGCGTGCCCGGCCCGGCCGACCGCCCGGTAGAGGCCGGCTGCGGTCGCGGACTGCTGCTGGGCCCGTTCGAGGCCGACCTTGTAGTCGGCGTTGACGGCTCGCATGGACGGGAGCGGGTCGCGGATCAGATGCAGGTGGACGCTGATGCCGTGCAGGACCTCCCGTATGCCGAACGGGACGTCGTCCTCGTCCTCTGGGGTGGGGTCGTCGACGGGTTCGGTGATGGGGGTCCCCCACCTCTCCTGGAGCCGAGCGAGGTTACGTTCCGTGAGAGAGGTTGCGTCTCGCGCGGGCTTTGCTACGCTGCCTCGCGCGCGCGTACGCGCGGGCGCGGGCGACGCCTGCGCGTAGAGGCCATCATTAGCCGAAGCACCGTGCAGTGCATGGTCATCTGCACCTTCGGGAATGGCCACGGAGAGTCACCTCCTCTCGATCCGGTCGGTCAGTTCCGCAAGCGTCCTCGCCGCCTGTTCGCAGACGGCCCTGATCTCGTCCCGAGTCGCCGCGAGTCGCCGCTCGGCTGCCTCCCGCGCGGCCGACGTCTTCGCCCGCTCGACCCGAGCGGTGGCTCTCCGTTCGCGCTGAATGCAACGCGTTCGGAACTGCTCCCACGTCGCGCGCACAGCCTCCAATGGGGTGTCGGCCGCCGCGAACCGGACCGCCCAGTGCTCCTCACGCGCCGCAGCGGTGCGCTCCCGACGTTCCTCGCGACGTTGGCGCAGCGGAGTACGGCGACCCTTCTCGGTCATGGGGACGTCTTGCCGCCCTTCGAGCCTTGGCCCTGTTTCCGCAGGTAGACGACCATTCCGTATACGGCGACGACGGCCACTGCGACCCCGGCCAGGAACTTCTTGATGCTCCAGGGCATGAGCATGGTCGGAGCGGCGAGTGCGGCACCGAGGAGCATTGCTCCGAAGATCGTGCTGACGAAGCGCTTCATGCTGACCGGTCCTCGCTGGTGACGGCGTGGACGTTCGTGACCAGGTCGCGGAGGCGGCGGGCCCTCGGCGGAGCAATGCGGAGTCGGGTGCGGATGTACTCCGCGGTCGCCTTCTTGCCCTCGGTGGCCATCCGGTGCTCGTGCAGCTCGCGGGCTTTGGCGATCAGCTCGGGCCTGAGGTCGTCTTCGTCCGGCTCGCCGTCGGCCGACTTGTCGTCGGCCGGTGCCTGCTCGCTGGCCCGGTCGGCTCCGGTCGACGTACACGTCGAGTCGATCGGGGCTGAGTCGGGTCCGGCCGAGTCGACAGGAGGCAGGGAGTTGGGTCGGGTCGACTCGCCTTTCGTCTCCGGTCGACCCGGGATCGACCCGACTTCGGCCGGGGCCGGGGCCGGGTCGGATCGGGTCGGGGTCGACTCGACTTCGGCGGCAGTCGAGTCGGATCGGGCCTGAGTCGACTCCAGTTCGGCGAAGTCGCGGTCGCGGGTGCGCAGGACCGCAAGGTGCCCGATGAACCCGATGATGATCGGCGGCACCGAGGACACCGCGACCACAAGCATCCAGAACCGCCCGCCCAGGTCCCACGCGCGCGCGTGTATGGCGTGGTAGGCGGCGTTTCCGGCCAGGGACAGGCCGATCGCGCCGATCGCGTTCCAGGCGGCGAAGCGCCGGACCTTCCGGGACTTCGTACGGCGCGACAGCCAGACGCGGGTCGCGGTGAGCCCGTAGATGTCGATGCAGACCCACAGCAGCCAGTCCAGGGAGCCCCAGCCGGTCAGGTGCGCGAGGCCCTTCAGCGCGGAGTACGAGGCGGCGACCGCGCCGCTCCCGGCCGCCGTGAGGCCGAGGTCGACTACCCAGTCGCGCCCGTTGTCGGTCGAGTCGACCGGAGTCGGGTCGGGTCGGATCGGCTCGCCCGGAGTGGAATCGGGTTGGGTCGGGATCGACTCGGCGGGAGTCGGGTCGGGTCGGCCAGCGGCGAGTCGAGCCGACTCGATCGGATCGACTGCAGTCGAGTCCAGCGGAGTCGAGTCGAACGGAGTCGAGTCGACTTCAGCTGGGTCGACTGGAGCCCGCCCAGGCAAGCTCCAGTCGACTGGCATGGAGTCGAGTTGGGTCGGGTCGGCTGGTGTCGGATCCGACTCGATCGGCTGTCGGGTCCGCATGTCCCAGGCTCCGGGGAAGACGATCGGGTTGAGTCGAGTCGGGGCGGCAGTCGGGCGGCGCCGGCGACGAGGAAGCAGCTTCATGCGGCCACCGCCTCGTGGCGCTCGTCGACCGAGCCGTCATCGACGAGGTCCTCGTCGAGCTCGACGCCGCGCGCCTTCAGGAGCTCCTTGCGCTCACGGGTCGACAGGCCGCCCCAGATGCCGTACGGCTCACGCTCGTCGAGGGCGTGCGTCAGGCACTCATCGCGGACCGGGCAGTCGCGGCAGATCCGCTTGGCCTGGTTGCCCGGCTGGCCGCGTTCGGGGAACCACAGCTCAGGGTCGACGGAGGCGCACACGCCCCGCTTCTTCCAATCCCACTCCTCGGTCGGGAGCGTGAGGAGCACGGGTGGCGTGGCGTCACTCCAGAGCGATTGCACTCGACGCAGCTGGCGGACGGTCATGACGACCACCGGGCAGTCGCGGAGTGAACGTGTCGGGTCGGCGTGCCATTGCACGCCTTCGGCTGGGTACAGTCACCCACGTCGAGCGCCTTCCTTCGCAAGGTTCTCGATTCGCGCCCCCCGCCGGTCGGGTTCCAATCGCACGGCGGGGGGCTGCTGTTTCTATTTCCGGGAGTGCTCTCCCGTTGCCTGATGATGGTGGGTGGATATCCACCCACCAGATTCACACTACGACGGTCGTGGACCGGCGTGCAACGCCGTGAGACGATCGCGGGCGATATGGCGGAGCAGCAGCGGAAACCTCGATCAGCAGACCGGCACAAGCAGCCTCGGCCCGAAGATCGGCACGCGCCAGAGCGCAAGGGCTTCTTGTGGAGGCCAAGGCCCGATCGGGTCAAGCTGGAGGATGCGAACACTGCCGCCAAAGCGGTATCCGCCAATATGACCGAGTGGCTCACCCAGTCCGCCGAATACCTCTTGGGCCTGCGGAAACATCCGCCGCCCCGCCCGGAGTGGGCGGAACGGAAGGCGCAGGAACTGCCCGACGAGTAACCGGTCACCCTTCCCCCTCGTCGCCCGTGAAGGGCTCAGGAGGATCGACGCGGACGATGCCGATGTCCTCGGCGAGTAGCCCGACCACGGTGCGCAGGTGGTAGCTGTCCCAGAAACCCGCGCAAGCGGCCGGGGGCACCTCGGGGTGGTCCCCGTCCGGCAGCGTCTGGTGGCAGGTGAGCAGCGCCTGAGCTCGAAGGTTGGCCTCGACGATCTCCTGCAGTCGGCCCGGTGCGAGGTGCATCAGGTTCCCCGGCCTGAGGATGCAGGTGCCGCATTTCTTGCTGAGCACCCGGACTTTGCCGAGCTCCCAGTCGAGGATGTCGCCGTGACTGCGCTTGGCCATGGGCTCAGGCATTCGTGCCGGTCGGGTCGAAGCGCCGAAGGTGCGACTCACCCGGCGAGGCCTCATCGGCCGTTCGGGCGCCGCGGCGGCCGCAGGGGCAACTCCACCGCTCACCGTTCACGATGACGGTGTGCGTGATGGCCGGGCCGTACGTGCCGAGCAGGTCGCCCCGGCCGGAGGGGCGTTCCCAGTACAGCCGGGCGTCGCCGCCCTCCCGGGTGACCTCGGCGGCCAGGTCCTCGGCTTCGTCGAGCGTGGCGTGCCGGGCGGTGGCCCCGGCCCGGCCGGGGCGGTGGTGGACCAGCACGAACGGCTGGTGGTCCTTGGTCATGCCTGGTGGTCCTTGGCTCTTAGGGCTGTCCGATCGGACAGGGGTGGACGGTGTCGGACGCAGTGAGCGGGGCCGGGGTGATCCGGCCCCGCTGGGAGGGCGGGTCAGTTGGCGGCGAGGGCGTCCGCGGCTTCCTTGATTCGGGCCCATCCGAGGCCGACCTCGCCGGCCGTGATGTGGCGGTCCTTGACGAGGTCGGCGAGCCCGTCGAGGTAGCGGGCGAGTTCGAGGAGGGCGGTGGGGTCGTCCTGGAGGGCGGGGAGCTCTGCGACCTTCCTGCGGCTGCGCCGTACGACCTGGGCGGTCTTGAGCGCGGCGAGTGCGCGCTGGTCGGAGTCGTCGGCCGGAGCGTCGTGGCGGACCATGGCCCCTGCTTCCAGTAGGTAGGCGAGAAGTGCCGGGGGGATGCTGGGGGGCAGGGGGGTGGTGGCCATGGTGGTCCTCGCTCTCAATTCCTTGACTGCCTTATGTGGACAAGGTTATGGCGGGCCGTCTGCCATGTCAACACGTCCAGACAACATTGCGATCATGCGCCGCGAACGGCCGGCCGCAGCCGTGCAACCCGCCCGGGTGCCCGTCGTAGTGCTCCAGCTCCCGACGCCACGCCTCCTCGCGTATGCCGTCCAGGACCGCCACGAACTGTCGGCACGAGCAGCGCAACCAGTAGAACCTGCGATGTCGCCTGCGCAGGTGCGCGCCGTTGCTCGACCACGCCTCGTACCGGCTAATCTCGACCGACACCGTGACGTGGTGCAGCTCCTCGACTCCGTCCCCACGGCCGGGGATGCGTTCGGGGAAGCGGCGCGCGATGGCCGGGTTCGCCTCGGCGTATTCACGCCGGAACTGCGCCAGGTCCGCGGCGCTCAGAGCGGCTAGGAAGTACGGCCCGAGGTCGTCGCTGTCCTGCCAGCGTCGCCACTCCGCGAGGAGTGGGCGGTCCGGCTCGTGTACGCAGTCGCCCGGGAACTCCTGGGGCTCGCCGCCCTTGATGGAGATCATGTAGCCGAAGAACGCGGGCTTCGAGCGCCGTACGACCGCCGTGACGACGCCGTGGACACCGAAGGTGAGCTTCACTCGGTCGCCCACCGCGAATGTGCGTGCGCGGCGCACGTTAGATCTCAAGGTGGTCCTTCCTCGGGGTTGTTCAACCGGACTGGAGCAGCCGGCGGCAGGTGATGGTCGGGCAGACGTAGCCGTGCGCCTCGCGGCCGTCAGAGGTCCACCGCTCGTAGCGCACCCACGGCGCGCCGTCCTGCTCGGGATGGCACTCGCACCATGCCTTCGGGTGCGCGTCGCGGCCGTCGCTCGTGAACGTGACGGCTCTGGGCACGCCGAAGGCGCGAATCAGGGCGTCGTGGTCCTCGCGGGCGATGGCGTCCTTGGCTGGTGTGGTGTCCAGGACGTCGTCCGGCCATACGCGATGGGCCAAGATCATGCCGTCGTAGCGGGCTTGGAGCGGTAGGGCTAGGAGCTCGGCCGGGCTGGTGATCGCCGATGCGGCGATCTCGAATAGCTCGGGGCGCTGGCGCTTCCAGCGGGCCCACCGGATTTCCGGGCCGACGCGGACCTGGTCGAGGAGTGCGACGATGCTGAGGTGCTTGTCCGGCGTCTGGTCCTTGGCGGGGTCGAGCAGCGGATGAGGGTACTCCCAGGTGGCCCTGCGATACGCCCAGTGGTCCGGCCCGTACTTATGCAGGGTCATGGTGTTGTGGTAGTCGTCGACGTCGAGCGGGCTCTCCTGGAGCCTCCGCTGGTAGTCGACCGGGAACCAGTACTGCCGCTCGTAGTCGATGTACGAGGCGATCACGCTGGCCTCGACGTCGTTCGGCCGGGCCGCGCTGCCCCGGTCGAAGGACACGAGGTACGGCGTGTTCGGCTTGAGCGGCGCGACGGGTACGCGGAGCTGGGTGAGCGGGTCGTCCCGGTCGGCGTCGTACGGCCATTCGGCGGTGGTCACTGCGGCTCCTTGTTGGTCGGCTGGTGGTACTCGGGCCAGCGCGCGGCGACGTCGGCGGCAACGCGTTCCGCTCGCGGCCGGTCCGCGTCGGTCTCGATGCAGTACTGGTGCTGGCAGGTGCAGCCGACGGGGCCATAGGTGCGGAGTTTGGCGATCGCCTTCACGGCGATCTGGCGGCATTGAGCGCCCAGCTCGGCGTCGTACCGGTCGGCCGTCTCGATGAGCCACTCGACCATCGAGGCGCGGCTTGCGGCGTCGTAGTCGTGGCCGGCCGCCAGCATGATCCGCCGCTGGCGTTCGCGGTCGGCTGCTTCGGCCGCTTCCCTGCGGGCGTAGTAGCTCATGACACTCCTCAGCGGTCGGGGTGGTTGGTCGGTGGATGTCCGGGGGCCGCCGTGGCGCGGCCCCCAGGGGTGGCGAGGGTCAGCCCTCGTGGCGTCGGACCCAGTCCCGTTCGCTGCGCTCTCGGTCGATCGCCGTCGTGAGCACGTCGGCGGCCTCGCGGAGGTCGATCAGGTCGTCCGTCGGCAGGCCGTTGACGGCGTCCGTGAGCTTGTCCAGGTCGCCGCCGTCGACGCCGTCCGCGCCGAGGAGGCGATCGACGAGTTGGGTGATGTCCTCGTCGTGTGCGGGCGTGCTGGTGGTCGGCCGGCGCGCCGCGCGGCGGACCTTGCGCAAGAGCGACGTCAGCTCGTCGGTGCCGCCGTTCCATGCGATTCCGTGCAGGAATCCTCGCTCCCGGTCGGTGAGGCCGTCGAGGCCGTCCAGTGCCTCGTCGATGCGGTTCTTGGCATGTTCGTATGCGCGCCGGGCGGCCTGCTGCCAGAAGTCGTGCTCTTCGTCGCTGATGCCGCCGGGGTGGCTCGGTCCGCTGGAGCGGACCGAGCTGTCGGAGGTCTCAGACACGTACTGCTCCTTCGTTCAGGGTGATGGAGCCCGCCGCCGCGCACTCGCGGAGCAGCCGCCGTACGGCGGTGCGGCGTGACTTGCAGGGGCGGGCGGTGGGGCGGGGCGAGACCTGGGGGCCGACGTGGACCCAGCCGTTGGGCGTCTCCTGAACGCTTCCGAGGTGCAGGCCGTCGGGGGTGTTGACCCGCTGCCAGCCCTCGGCGGCGCGCTCGATCTCGACGCCGAGGACGGTGGTCCGCCAGTAGTGGGCGCCGGTGTCGCAGCACGGGCAGGGCCGGGCCCAGCGGCGCTCGTACCAGTAGTTGGCGTCGCACTTCTGGCAGGTCCGCCAGAGGATGTCCTTGGCGACGACGCGGCGGATGGACTTCGGACGGACGTGCAGCAGGACCGTGTCGTCCTCGCCGCGGTAGGCGAGGGTGTACCGGGTGTCGCCGAAGTAGTCCTCGACCCGGGTGACGCGGAAGAGGATGCCGTGGAAGTCTCGGAAGGAGCCCCGGTAGATGACCAGGCTGTTGACGCGGATGCCGGTGGTGGCCATGGGGGGCTCCTTCGGGGTTGGAGGGCGACATTTTGTCTGCCTTATGTAGACAAGGTTATGATTGGGAGTGATCCCTGTCAATATGTCTGGACAACGTGGTGCTGGGACTCATCCCCGCACGTCAGGAAGCTCTTTCCTTGGCCTCGTCCACCATCGTGTGCGCCTTGCGCAGCGCCTCATCGCGCGACGTGACCTGGTCGATCCTTGCGGCCAGGATCGCGTCGGTCAGGAGGCGCCACGCCCCGGCCTGGCCGAAGGCCTCCGTCAGGACGCACCAGGCGCCCCAGGCGTCGCCGCCCCCGGTGTGGGCCCGGAGGAAGATGCGGGCCGCTGTGTTCGGCGCGATCCGGGCCATCTCGACGCTGGAGATCTGGCCGCTCTCCGTGCCGCTGATCGCGCCGTCCTGCTCAACCCGCTCGGCCTGCGCGCTGCGCTCGGCGCAGCGCGTGGCAGTCGCGGACAGCAGGTCGATCGGCGTGCTGAGCCCGGACTCGGCGACGACGGTGTTCGCCACCTGGGCGATCCGGACCAGCGCGGTCAGGACCTCATCGGCCGCGATCCGCATCTGGAACCGATACCTCCTCGAGCCGGTGGTCTGAAACTCGGTGCCGTGTTCCCAGAACGCCATCGCCGTGCCCTGCGTGAGCGGGTGGCTCGTCCTGAACTCGATCCCTGTCTCGTAGTCGTGCATCTCGCTCTCTCTGGTCGGCGGGCGCGGGCGGCCGGCGGGACAGCTAATCCCGGCAGGCCTGCGCGTCCTCGGCGTCGGCCGTCAGTCGGTCCAGTTCCTCGTCTGCGCCCGTGTCGGCCATGAGTCGGTCGAACTCCTCGGCCGCCCTTGCGTTCGCGTCCTCGGCCGCCGCGGTGCCGCGTCCGTTGCATGCTGGGCACGGGCCGATGCCGGAGTCGTCCGGCGAGAGGAAGTCCGCCGTCTCGCCGGACCCCCAGCACTCGCCGCACAGGCCGTTGTCGCGGGCATGCTGGCCGCCCTCGTCGAGGGAGGTCCCGGTCCAGCCGCAGCTGCATTTCAGGGCCGGAGGCTGGCCGGGCTGCGCCTCGTCGTCGATGGTGTGCGCTTCGAGCAGCTCATCGGCCATCGCGCTGTTCTGGTCGCTCATGATCCGGACTCCACGCGGCGGGTCTGGGCGTCCGACCAACCGTTGATGGCGGCGGCCTCGTAGTCGGACAGGCCGTTCTCCAGGCCCTCGGTAGCGAGTCCGTAGGACTCGATGGTGCGGGTAATCAGCATCCGGGCCTGAGCGCGTGTGGGGTCGGCGTCGAGCAGGCTCCGGTCGTGCTTGGCCGCGATGTACAACGCGGCCCTGACCTCGTCCTCGTCCAGGTTCAACCTTGGGGTGACGATCACGCGGTTGGCTCCTCACTTGAAACCTTGACTACCTAGTGCAGACAAGGTTAAGGGTGTGGGTCGATGCTGTCAACATGTCCGGACAAGCTTGTCAGTGGACGGTTGCGCAGGTCAGCGAAACTTCGGCTGCGCCGTCGGCGTGATCTTCCACCAGCTCTCGGCCTCCTCGGACGCTGCGGCGATGAACCGTACGGCGGCCTGCTGAGCGTCCGGGCCGGCGAAGAGGTAGGTCGTGTAGTCGTTCCCGCCCTGCGTGCCTGCGAGCGTCCCTGCCTCACGGGCCAGACGCGGCAGCACCCGGTGAATCAGGTTGTCGGTCTCCTGGTCAACGGCGTCGCCATGGACGACCGATACCGGATGGATCCCACGGACGGCCAGCTCCGCTTCGGCGATCACCGCCTGGCCGTGCAGGATGTCCGCGAGTTCGCGCGCTCGCTTCAGCGCCGCTTCGTACGCCGCGTCATCCATTGCTGGCCTCCTCGCCGGTCTCGCGCGGGCGGTGGGCGGCCTTGATGGCGGACCGGAGCACTTCCATAGCGACGTCGACTGTGCCCCCGTTGAGCAGGTCGAGCGCGGTCTTGATGAACACCAGGCGCGTCTCGGCCTGCTGCTCTGCCTTCTCGGTGCGCTCGCGCCACGGCGTCGCCCAGTTCGATGGCAGCGGGCCGCCGCCACCAGCGATTGTGCGGATCCATTCCGCGGCCTGGTTCTGCCGCTCGACGCGTTCAGCCAGCGCGCGCCTGTCCCAGCCGAGGTCGGCGACCTCGCGAAGGAGAGTGGCGCGGTCGCGTTCGGCCTCGGTGGCGTCATGGTCCCAGTTCGCGCCGTGACGCTGTCTCGCTTCGCGGGCGCGCTCCATGATCTCGGTCGTGTCGAGAGGCATCCGCTGAAGTTCAGTAATCATCGGTCCTCGCCGGTCGAGGGGGTGGGGGTCCGCAGCCGCCCGTCGATGGCCTTCCGGAGGCCGACGGCATGGTCCCGGAGCACACGCAGTTCGCCAGCCAGCATCTCGTCGACCAGTTGGTCCAGGCGCTCGTCGTCCTCGTTCATGACGGCGAGCAGGGTCTCGGTCTTTGCGCACCGGGTCTCCGCTGACGCCTCGGTCATCGGCCGGTCCACACCCGCAGCAACTCATAGCCGGGGACGAGCACAGCCGTGAAGCAGAGGCCGCGGACCAAGGTGTCCCGCACGATCGATCGCGCCTCGCGCGCGAGACGGCGAGTCATCGACGGCTTCGTCGGCCGTGGCTGCGTTTCGGGCTCGGGGTCGTAGCTGAGCCAGTACAGGGGTTCGGTCGTCGTGGTAGTGGCGAGCGCCATGGTGGCCTCCGCGCAGGGCAGCGATGGTTTCCGCGCGTCTGCCCCGCTAGCTGGCGGGGTGGTATTGCGGAATCCCGTGGAAGATCCACATTGCTACACCACTACTGACGACCGTCCATTTGCGGTCGGCCAGCTCGGCGCCCATCTCGGCGGCGACGTTGACGCCGTAGGACGTGGCCGACCGGGATCCCACGATCGCCACGGACCGCAGGCAGGAGAACCGCAGATCCTCATCGCCGCGCACCCACAGCGCGTACGGCCGCCGGTCTCCGAGATCGTCGAGCTGGGACGGCCATTCCGCGTCTCCCGGGCACACGAGCCGCCCGCCGAGCGCATCGCATTCGGAGAGGAGGCGCTCCGGCTCGGCATCGGGCAGCCGGGCCCGCCACGCGGCGAACCGTCGGCCCGGGTCGCCCCTGCCCGAATCCGCCGGACGGGAATCCGGTGGACAGGAATCCGGAACGGCGTCCGAGTTGATGACGTTTAGCGTTCCGATCGCTCCCTCCGCCGCGAGCAGCCGGCCTAACAGCTCATCGCCGGGCTCTGCGATGCGGGTCAGGAGTGCGCGGGCACGGCGCTCCTCAGCTGAGATCATCGTGTCTCCTTCATGTCAGTGTCCCTGCCAGAGACCGAACGCCTCATCGATCTCACTGGCGCTCGGAGCGTCCTTACCGGCGAGATCGGTGAGGGTCCAGGCGACGCGGACGACTCGGTCGAGGCCGCGTGCGCTGAGCCGTCCGTCGGCCAACGGCTGGTCGAGTGCCGCCAGCGCCCCGTGCGGTGGCGCGAAGCGGCGCCGCAGCTCCCGGCCGGGCACGTCGGCATTGGTGCGCCAGGGCAGGTCCGCCAACCGTTCGCGGGCACGGTCACGGGCGACCAGCACCCGCTCCGCGACCGTCGCGCTGGACTCGGCGACGTGCAGGTCGTACCGCAGGTCCGCACGGGACACCTCTTTGAGCTCCGACTTCAGATCGATCCGGTCGAGCAACGGCCCCGACAGCCGGGCGAGGTACCGCTGCCGGATCGAGGGTGGGCAGGTGCAGTCGCGGTTCTTCGCCGCCGCACACGGGCAGAAGTTGGCCGCCAGCAGCAGCGTGAACCGCGCCGGAAACCGGGCCGTGGCCCCCGACCTGGCGATGACCACCTCTCCCACCTCCAGCGGCTGGCGTAAGGCGTCCAGCACCCCACCGGCGAACTCGGGGCTCTCGTCGAGGAAGAGGACCCCTCGATGCGCCAGCGACACCGCTCCGGGCTGGATGAGCCGGTTGCTCCCGCCACCGACCAGTGCGGCCCGGGACGCGGTGTGGTGCGGAGCGCAGAACGGCGGATCGGTGATCAGCGGTTGGCCGGTCGGGAGACCGCCCGCGACCGAGTGGATCGCGGTGACCTCCAGAGCGGCGTCGTGGTCGAGCTCCGGCAGGAGGGTGGGCAGCCGCTCGGCCAGCATGGTCTTCCCGCACCCGGGCGGGCCGGTCAGCAGGAGGTGGTGGCCGCCGGCGGCGCTGACCTCCAGCACCTTGCGCGCCTCGGCCTGGCCCCGCACGTCGGCCAGGTCGAGATCGCCGCGCCGGGCCCGGGAGCGGGCGGCCAGACCGTTGGGCTGCGGAGGCGTCCCCTCCTCGCCCTCCTCCTCGTCCGGGGGCGGCAGGTCACGGAGCCGGGCCACCAGGGCCCGCAACGTGCGGATCCCGATCACCCGAACCCCGGGCACGAGCGACGCCTCGGCGAGGTTGACCCTCGGCACGACCACCGTCTCGGCGCCCGCGTCGGCCGCCGCGAGCACGGCGGGCAGCACCCCGGCCACGGGGCGGACCCGTCCGTCGAGCCCCAGCTCACCGATCAGCACCATGCCCGCACACGCCTCGGCGGAGAACGCGCCCTCCGCGCCCAACAGGGCCACCGCGATGGCCAACGCGAAAGTCAAGATATGGCATTATTAAGGCCATGCCGCCGCAACGACAGAGCTATGGCCGCGATTGCGTCATGTACCTACGGAAATCCAAGGGCAAGGCTGGGATCACCCGCCAGCGCAAGGAGAACCGCGCCTACGCCGACCGGATCGGCTGGCGGATCGTTGCCGAGTTCGCCGAGCCCGACACAACCGCGTTCGCGAAGATCGGTGAGGAGGATGCGCCCCGGCCGGAGTTCGACAAGATGATCGAGTTCCTCGGCCGCGACGACCGCAACCCTCCGCTGGGCATCCTCGCATGGCACGTCGATCGCCTCAGTCGAAACAGCGGCGAGGTCCGTCCGTTCGCTGCGGTGTGCGTGAAGGGCGGACATCTCGTGGACACGCCCCGCTGCGGTAGCTATGACCTGTCGCTGCCGAACAACCGCAAGCGCTTCCGCGACGACGTGAGCGACGCCGAGGGCGAAGTCGACCACATGATCGAGCGGATCGACGCGCACAAGGCCGAGGCCGCGGCGGAGGGCCGCTGGCTGGGTGGCCGCCGGCCGTTCGGGTTCAAAAAGGACGGCACCCGGCACAGGAGGAGCGAGGCCGCCGCGATCGCGAAGGCATGCAAGGACGTGCTGGCCGGTACGAGCCTGGCGAGTATCGCCAGGGAGTGGAACGCGGCTGAGCTGCGCACGTCGGGCGGGAACGAGTGGGACCCGACAGAGGTCCGCCGGGTGCTGCTGCGGGCCCGGAACGCGGGCCTGATGGTCTGGCGCGGCGAGATCGTCGGTAAGGCGTCGTGGGATCCGATCGTCAAGGAGCGGCAGTGGCGGGCGATGGTGCGCGTGCTGGAGGACCCGGCACGCCGGTCGACGCCGGGCCCGGAGCGGCGATGGCTCGGATCAGGCCTGTATGTGTGCGGCGTGTGCGAGCAGGCGCGGCTGCGGGTGGGTACGGCGAACGGCGGATACCCGACGTACCGGTGCCGAGGGCAGGGCGTGCACGTGTCTCGGGCCGCCGGGCCACTGGATGAATACGTCGGTGAGCACGTCGTCGGGCGGCTGTCCAGGCCGGACGCGCGGGACCTGCTGATGGATGATG
Organism: Actinoallomurus vinaceus; assembly: GCF_039542055.1. Taxonomy (NCBI): domain Bacteria; kingdom Bacillati; phylum Actinomycetota; class Actinomycetes; order Streptosporangiales; family Thermomonosporaceae; genus Actinoallomurus; species Actinoallomurus vinaceus. The sequence goes on along the minus strand of NZ_BAABHK010000004.1, from coordinate 545,485 downwards.
ACCGGGCGGACCGGGAGGAGCTGGAGGCGCGGCTGCTTGAGTTGCGCGCCGAGCTGCAGGAGGCGGAGTCGACGCCGGCGCGGAGCGTGCGAGAGGCCCGGAAGCTCGCCGAGGTCGCCGATCTGCTGGCGGCGGAGATCACCGAGGTCGAGGGGAAGCTGATCCGGCCGGACCGGGCGGCGATCCTGCGGCACCTGATCGAGGCCGACGACGTGGGGGAGGCGTGGCTGGAAACGCCGCTCGACCGTCAGCAGGCGGTGCTGCGCGCGCTGTTCACGGTGACGATCCACCCGGCGCCGAAGGGGAGGCCGCCGGGCTGGAAGCCGGGCCAGCCTTACTTCCACGCCGAGTCGGTCGCGGTGGAGCCGGTCTAGTCGCCCGGCCGGTCCTCGGGTGGCGTGACGTAGGTGCCGCGCTGCGGCACCGTGTAGACCAGGCCGCGGTCGCGCAGATGCTCGACGGCGCGGCGCACGGTGCCGCGCGCTACGCCCGGGTAGGCCTGCATCAGCGTCTTCTCGGACGGGATCGGACGCCGCGGCCGGAGCTCGCCGGACTCGATGCGTTCGGCGATCGAATCGGCGATCTGCTGGTACACCGGGACCTCGCTGTCCCGATCAAGATCATCCACGCCCACGACCGTAAACGAACAGGGACGTGGCGCTACGTCGCGCTACGTCCCTGGACGTTTATGTACGTACACCCGCCCCCTATGAGCGCCGAGGGCACACCCGCAGGGCGACGGGCTTCCGCACGTCGACGAGGCAGTTCGGCCGGGTTGCCGGAGGTGCTCCCGTGATGGTGATCGCCGGCCTCGGCAGGGTTGACGGTTGCGGCGAGATCGGCAGCGACACCGGTGGCGGCGAGGATGTGATCGAGCCGACGAGGGGAACGATCCGTGTCGTCTCAGCAGGGAAAGTCGACGGCGCCGGTGGTGACGGTACGCCGGGGACGGTCGGCGCCGTCCCGGGCTTCTTCGTACGCCGTGGCGCAGGGCTGGGGCGAGTGGGTGCGGGCGTGATGACCCGTGGAGCGTTCCCGCCGGGTGTGTCGTTGCTGTCGAAGTGGGGGAGGAGGATGACCGCCGTGGCCGCGGCTGCCGTGGCGGTGGTGGTGATCGCGGCGGCGAGGCCGGGGTTCCGGCGGATCGCCGCGGTCGTGGCGGTGGCTGCGAGGGGGATCACGGCGATGACGTGGAATCGGCGCCGCCGGCGTTGGGCCTCTTCGTCGGCGTCAGTGTTCTCGCGCTTCTCGATCTTGATCCTGATGCTCTTCAGCAAGTCCTCTGCCCAGGCCTCCAGTCGTTTCAGGTCGTCGAGTTCGTCAGGCATTCGTCACCCCTTGTAGACAGCGGTGTCTCGGGGCGCGCATTCGCGGGGCTACGCGCTTGTTACTCCGGGTTACATATCGTCGTCGCAGGTGGCCCGCTTGTCACTAGCGTGACGGGTGAGCGTTTTATCACCATTTGAGACAGCGTTTAACTGTCATTTAACAACGGTGAAAATTGACGTAGATCAACTAGCGTCGCGGCGTTCCTCGAACTTCGCCTGGAGCGCGTCGAACTGGGCTTGCAGGTCGCGCAACTGGGCAGCAAGCTCGGCCACGGTCGGCTCCTCTTTCGGAGCTTCGATCTCCGGCAGTTCGCCGAGCGCTTCGGCGGCATCCGCCCGGCCGGCTTGCCGAAGCTGCTCGGCCGTGGCGCCCGAGACCTGCGCCATGCGGGCGAGAGTCTCCGCAGGGGCGCGGACGGGGACGCGGGTCCCGCTGACGGTCTGATAGCCGCTGGTGATCTGCCGCCATCGCGCATCGCTGATGCCGGCGCGTTTTGCGGCCGCACGGGCGGAGAGTCCTGCCCGCTTGAGCGCGGCCGTGATCAGTTGCCCTTCCGGGGGTGGCTCCGGTCGCTCGCTCACGGCCACATCTTCGCACAACTACGCACTACTCGCGCCCTGACTGTAGGTAAGCCTTTCCTGGCCTGCATGACCTAGACATTTGCGCGCAGTACGCGCGTAGTGCTTGCTTCTACGCGCTACCACGCACTATGGTCATGCCATGACGACCTCCCGGAAGCGGCCGAAAACGCCTCTGAATCAAGAACCCGAGGCGGTCACCTACGCACGCACGAAGGCCGGCCTGACCAAACGGCAGCTCGCGGAGAGGGTTGGCATCTCCGAACAGCTCATGGGCGAGATCGAGAGCGGCTGGCGCAACGCCACCCCCGAGAACCTCATCAAGCTCGCCGAGGCGCTGAACTGCCCGTTGGTCGTGCTGGAGCGCAAGCGCGAGGTGACGGCCCGATGAGCCCCACGCCTGCGAAGCAGTCCGGATGGACCTGCATCTGCGGTACCTGGAATGAGTCCAGCCGCACGCGATGCCGCTCCTGTCAGCTCCCAGCCGCGTCGACGGAGATCGCACCCTTCACGTTCCCCGCCACCGGTCAGCCGGTGCGCACGGTGCTCATCGACGGCGAGCCTTGGTTCGTCGCCGCCGACGTGTGCGCCGTGCTCGACCTCGGGAATCCGCGCAGTTCACTCGCGCTGCTGGATGACGACGAGAGGGGTGTCTACAGAGTGGACACCCCTGGTGGCCCGCAGAACGCCACGATCGTCAACGAGGCTGGCCTGTACTCGCTGATCCTGCGCTCCCGCAAGCCCGAGGCCCGCGCATTCAAGCGGTGGGTCACCCACGACGTGCTCCCCGCGATTCGCCGTACCGGCTCGTACGCCGCACCGGCCTTCGAGGTTCCGAAGTCGCTGCCGGACGCGCTGCGCGCATATGCGGCCGAGGTCGAGGCGCACGAGGAGACAAAGCGCCGCGCGGCCGAGCTGGAGGGCCCTGCGCACTCCTGGAACGTCCTCGCCTCGGGGGCCGGGGACTACAGCGTGGCCGACGCGGCGAAGATCCTCTCTCGCGACCCGGCGATCAGCATCGGTGAGCGCCGCCTGTTCACCGAGCTTGCCGTCGCTGCGTGGATCTACCGGGCCCGCAGCGACGGCCGGTGGCGCGCTTACCAGCGCTACGTCGACTCCGGTCGCCTCTCTGAGCTGCCGCAGTCCTACGAGCACCCGCAGACCGGCGAGATCGCTCTCGCGGCCCCGCAGGTCCGCATCACCGTCAAGGGCGTCCGCGAGCTGCACCACCAGCTCGGCGGGGTCGCCCCGGTCCAGTTCGGCGAGCAGCTGTCGATCGGGGGCGCGTGATGGCCTTCACAATCCGCCCCGAGGTCCAGGCCGCCGTCGACGCGATGCCGCCGCTGCGGCCCGAGCAGATCGCCGAGCTGCGGCTGATCCTGCACGACTGGCCGGCGCGCATCCGTGAGCGCGTCGAGGCCCGCCAGCACGCCGCCGACGACGCGGCCTGACGTAGACGGCTCCCGGCCGCCGTCACGGCCGAGAGCCAGGCCCCATCACCACACCAGGAAGGACAGGGCCAATGCCCAGTATCCCCGAGCGCGTCGCCAAGGGCGCGGCGCTCCTCGACGAGAAGCTCCCCGGCTGGCACGACCGCATCGACTTGGACCAGCTTCGTCTGTCCAGCCCGTGTAACTGCATCCTCGGCCAGACCTGGGACGGCGAGGTCGAGCACGGTGACGACCCGTTCTTCCTGCACGCCAACCGGCTGTTCGGCCGTGAGAGCGGCGTGCACGTCGAGGCCGCCCACGGCTTCAACAGCGTCCACAGCGGGAGGGCGGCACGCGAGGAGTTCGGCGAACTGACCGCCGAGTGGCGGCGCATCATCCTCGCCCGCCGAGGCGGTGCCCAATGACCGCCCAGACCAGCCCCGAGGACCTGCTGAAGCCCGGAGAGGTCGCCGCCTACCTCCGCGTCGACCCGAAGACCGTGAGCCGGTGGGCGGCGTCCGGTCGCCTGCCGAGCGTCCGCACCCCGGGCGGCCACCGCCGCTACCGGCGCGCCGACGTCGAGGCCGCGAACGGCCGCTCGCTGAACGACCTGCTCGTCAAGGCGCTGCACACGGCGCAGCGGGTCGCGTTCACCCACGAAGGCGACGTGTTCACGGTCGTCGCGTGGTGCGGCGAGCAGGCGTACACCGGGTCCGCCGAGACGCCGGCCGAGGCGCTGAGCCTCGCGATGCGACAGCTCTCCGCCGCCCGCGCGCAGGCCGACGCCACCGACCAGACCAAGAGCGAGGACCGCTGACATGGGAACCCGAGGCTTCATTACCTTCGTCGCCGGTGGCGTCGAGAAGACCGTCTACAACCACTGCGACAGCTACCCCGACGGGCTCGGCGTCGACGTCTTGAACTGGCTGCGCTTCGCCGCCACCGACGTCCCCGCGCTGCGGGAGAGGGTCGCCGCGCTCCGGGTCGTCGATCCCAACTCGAAACCGACCGCCGAGGACGTCGAGCGCCTCGCCGAGTTCGCCCGCCAGGACGTCGGCAGCAGGAAGCTGGACGACTGGTACGTCCTGCTGCGCGAGACGCAGGGCAAGCCGGGCGCCATGCTTCAGGCGGGCATCATCGAGGACGCGAGCGATTTCCCGCTGGACTCCCTGTTCGCCGAGTACGGCTACGTCGTCGACCTCGACGCGCAGGTCTTCGAGGCGTACGTCGGCTTCCAGCAGGGCCCGCACAGCAAGGGCCGGTTCGCGGGTCGCGGCAGCGAGCAGCACGGCAATAGCGGCCTTGTCAGCGGCGGCTACTACCCGGTCGCGCTGGCGAAGTCCTGGCCGCTGGCCGAGCTGCCGAGCGACAAGGACTTCCTCGCGGCGCTCGGCGAGGACGAGTCGTGACCGCCCCGATGATCCGCCCGGGAACGCCCGGCCCGATCGCCACCACCGCACTCATGCAGCAGCTGAAGGAGCACACCCCGGCGCTGCATCGCGCCGTACTGGCCGGCATCGAACTCGGCGACCGCGCGGCGGCCGCTCTGGTGGACGTGCCGCCGGTGGTCGGCTGGCACCTGGTGGCGCGCGGCGACCGGTTCGTCTACCGGGGCAACGACGCGTCGCTGTGGGGCGAGCCTGGCGAGGTGATCGGCCTCACCGACACCGACTTCCGGTGCCGCGTCCGCTTCGACACCGGTTCGACGCTCGGGTTCGTCGACGAGCACGGCCTGTCCTTCGAGGGCGGTGCCCGATGAGCGCCGTCATGGCCGCCCTGTCCGTCGCCGGGTCCGCCTTTTCGTTCGGTGGCCTGGCCCTGGTCATCCTCCGCTGGTCTGACCTGGAAGCCCGTCATCTCGCCTACGGCCTGTACGCGATCGGGAACTGGCTCAGCTTCATCTACCAGGCGGTCGGCGGCGACCTCGGTTGGGCCGTGTTCGACGGCTCTCTGGCGGCCTTCTACACGTGGCTGTGGTGGCGGGGCCGCCGCAACGGTCGCGGCAAGAGGGTGGCCAAGGAGCTCGGCGCGAAGTCCCGCGCGCGGATCGAAGTCATGGCCCGGCGGATGACGCCGTCACCGATCCCCACCCCGGCAGGTGCCTGATGGGCGCCCCGGCCAGCCCGCGCAGGACGCAGGAGGAGATCCTCGCCCGCCTCGACGCCGTCCGCGAGGACGACATGTTCGGCTTCCGCCGCGAGGTGCTCCTGCCCGCCCTGGAGTTCGAGCACGCCCGATCGTTCCTGAAGCCGGAGACCACGGCCGAGGACTGGAGCGGCGTCCAGGTCTGCGCTGGCGACTGGGAGTCGGCGGCCCGGAGCTACTACGAGTTCGCGCTCGGGAAGATCCGCGACCACCGGGGCATCAGCGCGAGCCGCTCCGTCGAGAAGCTCACCGAATACGCGTGGCTGCTCGGCCGCGACGACGTCATCGCAGCGATGGACGCCGCCGAGTACCCGCAGTACGGCGCGCCGAAGGTCGCCGCGTTCGCCGCCGCGATGGGCCTGGACTGGCCCGACGGCGAGGCGCTCGAGCGGATGGCCAACGGCCTGCCCTGTACCGACGACTGCCACGAGGGGTGCGGCCAGTGAGCACCGAGACCGACCCGATCGCCCAGGACGCCCAGCGGATCGCCGACGCGATGCGGGAGATGTCCGGCCGCGAGCTGACCGACGACGAGCTGGCCGTGCTCGCCGAGGCCGTCGGCGCCGTGCACACCGAGGGGGACGCGTGAGGAAGCTCTGCACCGTCTGCGGCCGCCGGTTCTGGTTCCGCTGCTCGTGCGGGTGGTCGCGATGACCTCGATCGCCGAGGCCGGCGTGTACGACATCGACGCCGACACCTACCACGCCGACCCCGTCCCAGGCGGGTCGCTGTCGAGCAGTGGCGCCCGCAAGCTACTGCCGCCGTCCTGTCCGGCGAAGTTCGCGTACGAGCGTGAGCACGGCGGCGAGCGTCGGTCCGAGTTCGACATCGGCACCGCCGCGCACAAGCTCGTCCTCGGTGTCGGCCCGAAGCTGGAGCGGATCGACGCGAAGGACTGGCGCACGAAGAAAGCCCAGGACAAGCGCGACGAGGCGTACGAGCACGGCGCGGTGCCGCTGCTGACCGCCGAGTACGAGCAGGTTCACGCCATGGCCGACGTGTTGCACCGCGACGACCTGGCACGGGTGCTCCTGGACCCCGACCACGGCCGGCCCGAACAGGCGATCTTCTGGCAGGACACGGAAACCGAGGTGTGGCGGCGCGCCCTGATCGACTGGCTGCCCACGGGCGGCTACGGGCCGCCCACCATCGTCGACTACAAGACCACGACCAGCGCCGACCTGGGCGCGATCCGCAGTTCCGTGCTCCGGTACGGCTACCACCAGCAGGCCGCCTGGTACCTCGACGCCGTCGACAGCGTCGGCTACCCCGACGACACGGCGTTCAAGTTCATCTTCCAGGAGAAGACGCCGCCGTACCTGGTCACGGTCGTCGAGCTCGACCAGCCCGCCCTGCGGGTCGGGTGGCTCCGGAACCGCCGCGCGATCGAGATCTACCGCGATTGCACCGCCGCCGGCATCTGGCCCGGCCATGCCACCGACATCGAAGTCATCTCCCTGCCCCCGTGGGCTGAACGCGCCGAGGAGTACGCGTGACCGAGACGAAGGACCTCGCGCAGGCGGTGGCGATGTTGCAGGCCCGCCTCCCTGAGATCAAGAAGACCCAGACCGCCGACGTCAAGACGGACAAGGCGCGTTACAGCTACACCTACGCCGACCTCGCGCAGATCACCCGCGAGCTGATGCCGATCCTCGGCGAGCTGGGCCTGTCGTTCCTCGCCAAGCCCACGATGATCGAGGGCCGGTTCGTCCTGGCGTACAAGCTGCTGCACGTCTCCGGCGAATCCGAGGACGGCGAGTACCCGCTGCCGACGTCCGGCAGCCCGCAGACGGTGGGGTCGGCGATCACCTACGCGCGCCGGTACTGCCTGTGCGCGGTGACGGGTGTTGCTCCCGAAGACGACGACGACGCCGCACAGGCCGAAGCCGAGCGGAACAGCCAGCGGTCAGCGTGGCGCGCTCCGGCCGCCAACCAGGCACCAGAGGCCACCAGCGATCGCGAGGCCACCAAGCCGCAGCTGCAGAAGCTGCACGCCCTGTTCAGCCAGGCCGAGTGGACCGACAAGGCCGACCGGCTGCGCGCCGCATCGGTGATCGTCGGCCGCGACCTGACGAGCGCGACGGAGATGACCCGCAAGGAGGCTTCCACGGTCATCGACACCCTTCAGCAGATCACGGCCGATCCGGATCCGGCGATACGGCTGTCGGAACTGGTCTCCAACGGCGGCCAGCCGTGAAGCGCCGCGCGGATCTGCGCCGGAAGGCTCCGCTGCCGACCCGCCGCCAGAAGGGGCGTCGGCCGCGGCATACCGGCCCGGACCGGGTCACTCGCGAACTCGTGCTCGAACGCGACCACTACTCCTGCGCACACTGCGGCCGGTCGGTGCTGTACGGCCCGTACAGCCTTCAGCATCGGGTGGCGCGCGGCATGGGCGGCACCACGGACCCGGCGATCAACAGGCCGAGCAACCTCGTCACGCTGTGCGGGTCGGCGACCTCGCCGGGCGGCTGCCACCTCGCGTGCGAAGAGCGAGACCCGGCGATGCGGAAGCTCGGGTTCTGGGTGAAGCGCGGCATCAACCCGGCCGACATCCCCGTCGCTCACGCCGCCTACGGCTGGGTGTTCCTGATGGACGACGGGACGGTGCAGCACCCCGACAGCTGGGGCGGTGTGGCGTGAGCTGGGAGAAGAACTTCGGCGAACAGGTCCGACGCATCCGCAAGGCGCGCGGCATGTCTCAGGAAGACCTCGCCCGCGCACTCGCCGGAACCAGCGTGCCGCGCCACCAGTCGACGATCGCGAAGCTGGAGGCCGCCAGCCGCCCGCTGCGCCTGAACGAGGCATGCGATATCGCCACCGCACTCGGCGCTGACCTGAGCTCGATGCTCGGCGTCGTCGCCAACCCGGACGCGACCGCGATGGCGTACCTGACTCGGATCGCCGAGCTGGAACGCGCCGTGGCCGTTGCTCAGCGCGCACTGGCCAAGGTCGGTGGTGCGAAGTGATCGGCCCGGTCTACTTCGTCGCCTCCCGCGAGGGCCGTCTCGCGCTGGCCGTGCCGGTCGCCCCGTGCAGCTGGTGCGGGACCGCCCTACCCATCGACCACGGCTGCCGGACCGTGCGGGAGCTGTTCCAGCTCACCGGCAACACTCTCGACCCCGCTCACGGCCTGGAGGCGATCCAGACCCGCACGGAAGGACGGCCGGAATGACCGCCAAGCCCCCCACCGAGGCGGCCTTGCACCGGGCCCGTACGGCGCTGCGCCGAGCCGCGTGCGACCTCGGCGTCTACCGCAAGGGCGACGCGCACACCGGCCGCCGCCCCTACGGACAGGCCGGCCGGGATGCGCTCACCCGCACGAGAGAAGTCCTGCGCCACGTCATCGAGCTGGAGGCCGCCTTGGCCGCCGAGCTGGAAAACGAAGCGGCGCCCGCTGCAACGGACGCCGCCTCTGACCCCGAAGGGATTCACCATGTCTGAGTCTACGTACACGATCCCCGCTCTGCGGGATCAGGCCGAGCGGATGCGTGCCCGCGCCGCCGACATCCGCCGTGCGGCCAAGGAGAACGCGGAGACCGAGCTGGCCGCCGTGCGCGACCGGGTCAACGAGGTGCTGCAGCGCGCGGAGTACGACGCCGAGCAGTGCGACCTGGCCGCCGCCGAGCTGGACGCGATCGCGGAGGCGAAACTGGCCACCCGCCCGCAGCCGGTCGCGGGCCAGTCGCCGACGGCGCCGGACCCGTACCGGCCCGGCACGCCCGCGCAGGACGGGGGCGACCGTGGCTGATCGCATCATGCACGGCACGCCCGCCGGCGACTTCCACACCTGGGTCGATCCCTCGGCCGGGCCGTGCCCGAACTGCGAGTGCTGCACGGAGCGGCTGTGCGAGCGCGGCCGGAAGCACGCCTTCGGCTGCCTCGGGGTCGCGACTTCCGGGCGGGAGCTGGTCCGGGACTGCCCGTGCAGCGCCGAGACGACCGAGGGCACCGAGGCGCACCGGGCGGCCATGAGCCGCGCCGCGAACGCAGCCGCCAAGCGCGGCCAGGGCCACACGCGGGTCCGTGACCGTGCCCGCACCCAGCTCGTCCACCGCTACCCGGACGAGTACGCCGAACTCATCGCCGCCCAGGGCAAGCACCCGCGCCGCTGGGACCGCGCCCGTGCCGAGCTGGCCCGCCGCCACGAGCAGGAGTTCCGGCGGCTCATGACCGACGAATTCGCCAAGCAGGCCCTGGAGGAGTCGTGAGGGCCTGCACTGTCCCCGGCTGCAACGCCGAGCACCTGGCGCGGAACTACTGCTACGTCCACTACTGGCGCTGGTACCGCTACGGCACCCCCACCCCGGCTGTTCTGCCGTCGCGGGACGTCGACGAGATCGCCGTCGAACGTGCCGTCGCCGGGGACCCGCCCGAACACCTCACCTTCGCCGAGCGGGAGCTGGTCGTCCGCGCCCTGCACGCCCGGAAGATGCCCGACCCCTGGATCGCCGAGCACCTCGACATCGGCCCGTACGGCGTCCGCTCGATCCGGCAGCGGCTCGGCCTGCCGCCCGTGACCCGAGGAAGGCCGATCGCCGCATGACCACCACCGACCAGACCCCCGCCGGGACGGACGTCGTCCCGGCGGGCCCCGCCATCGCTCGAGCCCTCCGCCGCGCCCGCCGGCGCCGCCGCATCGAGATCTGGCGGTACCGCCTCGCCGTCCGCGTCGGCGGCCCGCTGTTCCGTGAGGAGTCCCTCGAGCTCGACCGGCTCCGCGCCAAGGCGCGCGCTCTCACTGCCACCTGGGACACCGACATCGCCGGACAGCAGGCCTGGCGCGATTTCTGGCACAGCCACGGCGTCCACGGCCTATCCAACGTCGCCCGCGGCCGCATCCGGCAGCTCCGCGACTGCGCCGACGAACTCCGCGCCCTCCTGGAGGAGATGTGAAGCCCCGCGTCATCGGCCTGGACCTGTCGCTCACCGGAACCGGCATCGCCGACTTCGCCCACGACGGCCAGGTCATCACCAAGACGATCCGCAGCACGCCGTACGGCAATACCGTCGACAGCCAGAACGCCCGGCTTCGCCACATCGGCCGCGAGGTCACGGAGTTCATCGCCTTCATGGGCCCGCACCCGGCCCTCGTCGTCGTCGAGGGCCCCTCCTACGGGTCCAAGGGCGCCGGAACGTGGGATCGGGCCGGGCTGTGGTGGCTGGTCGTCGACCGCATCCTGTCGCAGCCGAACTGGCCGCTCGCCGTCGTCCCGCCGGCCGTGCTGAAGAAGTACGCCACAGGCAGGGGGAACGCCGACAAGACCGCCATGGCCGTCGCCGTCCAGAAGCGCTGGGGCGTCGAGCTCGGCGACGACAACAAGGTCGACGCCTGGTGGCTCGGCGCGATGGGCCGCGAACATCTCGGCCTGCCGTTCGTCGACCTGCCGAAGGCGCAGCGTGAGGCGCTCGCCAAGGTCGCATGGCCGGAGGTGGCACCGTGCTGACCCTCTACGACGAGTTCGCCGGCGCGGGTGGCTCGACTCAGGGCGCCGCGGCCGTACCCGGCGTGAAGCCGATCCAGGCCGCGAACCACAACCCACTCGCGCTGGAGACCCACGGCGCGAACTATCCCGGCGTCGACCACATTCTCGGCGACGTCCTCGACATGCGCATCACCCGCTTCGCGCGCGCTGACATCTTCTGGGCGTCCCCGGCATGCCCGCCGTGGACCGACGCCCGCGGCAAGAAGCGGGACTTCGACAAGTCGACCTATCAGACGCTCGACGGGATGCCCGATGACGGCACCGGCCCGGACGAGCAGACGATGCGCGCGCGCAAGCTCATGGAGGAGATCCCCCGCTACCTCCGCCACTGGGCAGACCGCGGACAGCCCGTGCTCGCAGGCGTCGTCGAGAACGTCATCCAGTGCCGCAAGTGGGCTGAATGGCGCCGCTGGCTGCATGAGGGGATCCAGTCGCTCGGCTACGAGACCCGCCTCATCGCGTACAACTCCATGCACGCCAACGCGCCCCGCTCCCAGCGCGCGCCGCAGAGCCGTGACCGGCTGTACGTGGCGTACTGGCTCAAGGCCCTCGGCCGGCGCCCGGACTGGGACAAATGGCTCCGGCCGCACGCGTACTGCCCGAGCTGCGACCAGGTCATCGACGCGCTTCAGGTCTTCAAGAACCCCGCAAATGACATGGGCCGGTACGGCCGCCACGGCCAGTACGTCTACAAGTGCCCATCGCACGCCTGCCGGGGGCAGATCGTCGAGCCTGAGGCGCTGCCCGCACTGACGGCGATCGACTGGTCCATCGCCGGTATCCCGATCGGCGAGCGCGAAGAGCACGGCCTGGAGCCGCTGGCGCCGAACACCATCGCGCGCGTCCGGGCCGGGTTCAAGAAGCACGCCATCCCGCTGCTGTCCCCGGCAGGCGGCACCTGGCGCGACAAGGCCGTCCCAGTCGACGAGCCGATGCCCACACGGCTGACCCGCGAGAGCGACGGCGTGGCCGTGCCGCCGTTGCTCATCCCGTACTACAGCGGGAATGCCGCACACCCGGTGAGTGAGCCGACCGGCACCCTGACCACGAAGGCTCACTACGGCGTGACGACGCCACCGTCGCTGATGGTGCCCGTCGAGGGTCGGCCCGGGAAGACGGCCGCGCCGGCCAACCAGCCGATGCGGACCCAGACCGCACGCAACGAGACCGGCATCGCGTACCTGCCGTTCCTCGTGTCCCTGCGTGGAGGCGGCGACAAGGACCGCGCCCGCAGCATCGACGAGGCGCTCAGCACCGTCACGGCCAGCGGGAACCACCACGGTCTCGCGCTGCCCGAGCCGATGTTCGATGTCCCGGCGATGGTCGTCCGAAACAACGGCAGCCGGGGAGACGGCGGCGAGCACTGCACACCCGTCTCCGAGCCGCTGCGCACGATGACGACCAAGGGCCACCAGTCCTTGATCACCTGGGAGCACCTGCTCGTGCCGTACTACACCAACGGCACCGCCCGCCCGGTCACCGACCCGGTCGGCACGCTGTCCACCCGCGACCGGTACGCCCTGGCCACCGCAGCCGAGCAGATCGACATCAACGAGGTCCGGTTCCGGATGTTGGAGCCGCACGAGATCCAGCGCGCCATGGCGTTCGCCGACGACTACATCATCTGCGGCACCGCCAAGCGCGATCGCGTCCGGCAGCTTGGCAATGCCGTCACCCCGCCGGTCGCCGAGCTCATCGTCTCCGCCCTCGTCGAGGCCATCACGGGCGAAGACCTGGAGGTGGCCTGATGCCCGCCCCGCTGCCGCTCGTCACCGCCCTACGCGAGGAACGCCGCCGCCAAGGCCTCACCCAGGCCGAGGTCGCCTGCCGCGCCGGATACACCCGCAGCAGCATCGGCGGCTACGAGACCGGCTCTGACGACCCCAGCATGACCGGCCTCATCTGCTGGGCCGGCGCCCTCGGCCTACAGGTCGCCTTCTACCCGCCGCTGCCCGGCCTGCCGCCGCCACCTCCGCCGCCGGAGCTGTCGCCGGAGGTGGCGGAGCTGATGCAGGAACTGATCCACACCCTCGCCGAAGCCCTCGGCGTGGCGAACAACACGACAGAAGAGGAACGCCCATGAGCGACGCCAAGCTGACCAGCTCCCTGCCGAAGGGAGACGCGAACGGCCTCGGCCCGATCGTCACCGACCTGGTCACCAACCCGCATGAGCTGCATGTCGTGCTCGCCATCGTCGACTGCAAGAAGATCACCACCGATTCCGACACCGGCGAGGTCGTGCCCACCGTCCGCATCCGCCGCATCGAGGCGCTGCTGAACGACGACCTGACCAAGGCCCGGCGGCTCATGGAGCGGGCGCTGGAGAAGCGCACCGGCAAGACCGTGCTCCCGCTGACGCTCGAGGACGAGCTGCGTGAGGCGTTCGTGAAGCCCGACGAAGACGCAACCGAGTGACCAACCCTCTGCCGCCAGAGCGAGCCCGGTACGCCGCCGGGCTCGCCCGCCGCATCACCGGACAGGACGACGACTGACATGGCCCATGGCGAGATCTACGTGCAGCTGTCGGTGAACTTCGCCGACGACCCGAAGGTCCGCGCGCTCGCGCGGTACGGCCGGGACGCTCGCCGTGCCCGAGATCTCTACGTGCAGATGATCTGCTACTGCAAGGAGAACCTGACCGACGGCCTCGTGCCGGCCGAGCAGATCGGGGTCCTCGCCTACCCCGACCCTCCGAAGGTCGGGGAGAAGGACGCTGAGCGGCTCGCCGAGGTTGGGCTGATCCAGCGCCGCGGCGCCTCCTGGTATGTGGCTGCCTTCTTGAAGCGGAACCGCAGCCGTCAGGCCGTGCGGGACCGGTCGGAGGAGAAGAAGCGCTCGGGCGCGAAGGCCAATCACGTCCGTTGGCACGTCGAGCGCGGGGTCACCAAGCCGGACTGCGAGTGGTGCCAGAACGGATCCGATTCGGATCCCAAACCGGATGACGGTGGGACCCATGACAACGATGCAACAAACGTAAGTGATCACTTGGTAAACGGTCACGGATCGATAACGGGCGCATCGCCGACGTTGCCCGTTACTGAAACGAGATCACAGGAAATTGGTAACCGTACGGAGTCGTCCCAGCGTAGGGCAGTTGAGGGTCATCCCAAGTCGGATCCGCTTCGGACTCCGACCGGAATCCACATAGGTCATAGGTCAGAGGACATAGGTCATAGGTCAATTCCGTCGGATCCTTCGGATCCGCCTCCCCCCAGCCCCCATCCGACCGGATCCGCCCCCGATCCGACGGCCGGCGCACAGGCGGAGGGGGAGGAGGGCCAGAGCCAGATCAACGACCTCGACCTGATCCGTCAGGTGCGCGAACTCCGCCCCGACTGGACCACCGCATCCATCACCCGCGCCCTGAATCGGTCCGAGGTCCTCGAGCGTCCCGCCGCGCTCCGGGCGGCCGCCATGCTCGCCGTCGCCCGGGACCCCGCCAGCCAGCACCCCGGCCGCCTCGCCCACGACGGCCCTTGGTGGACGATCCGCCTCGCCGCCGAGCGCCCGCCCCGGCCGGCCTGGTGCGGCGAATGCGACGAGCGCACCCGCCAGGTCGAGGTCGACGGCGTGATCCACCGCTGCCCGCTCTGCCACCCCCTCCGAAACGAGGAAGCCTCATGACCAGCGCGCAGGCATGCCGTACGAACGCTCTGGCACGCCAGGCCGCGCAGGCCCCCACCGAGGCCGACCTGTGTCCGTGCGGATCCGGGTCGCTGAAGAACCGCTGCCCACCGTGCCTGGAGCAGCAGAACGACCCGATGGGCGCACTCGCTAAGGGCGTCACCCGGATCATCGAGCGGATCCGCGCCCAGCGAACCGCCGAGCGAGACGCCGCCTACGAGGCGTGGAAGACCGCGCACGCCCCCCAGCCCGAACAGCTTGAGATCGGAGCCTGACCATGGCCGCCCAACCCGCTGCGTGCCTGCTTCACGCCGACATCCACGTCATGGAGCAGACCTGCTGGAACGCCGCCATCGACTGGTACGCCGCGCACTGGGACATGCCGCCGGCCGAGCAGCGCAACGCCTACCAGGCCGCCGTGGAACGCCGCATGCTCGACCAGATCCGCATCGGCCACGCCGTCGACCACGCGGTGCGCCCCGCGATCGACCGGGCCATCGAACGCGACCACAGCCTGTGCGGTGCCGAGCCGTGCAGCGACTGCCGGTAGGTGACCATGACCGCCCCGGACCTCGACACCCACGGCGAGCGGGCCGCCCGCGAACTCGCCCGCCGCCTCGAGCCCGTCACGACGCTGAAGGACCCGTACGCCTTCGCCCTGCGCTTCATCCAGGACCTCAAGGCCGAGCACTGGCACCACATCGAACCGCCGCCGCCCGTCATCGCCGCGGCCGGCACCGGCGCGCCGCCCGACCCGCACGCCGACGAACTCGACGCCGCCCGGCAGGCCTGCGCCCGCGCCAGCGACAAGTTCGCTGCGAAGGCCACCCCCACCCGGAAGGACCACCCGTGACCACGCCCGTCCGCCACGACCCGCCCGACGGCGACGCGTGCGGTGACGAGTTCGCCGACGACTTCGCCACCTGCGTCTGCCAGCTGCCCGACGGCCACGACAGCGACGGCTGGCACGACTGCGCGTGCGGGCAAACCTGGCACACCGCTTACGCGCCGAGGGAGGCCACCGATGCCTGATCCGACCGAGATCCCCGCGGGGCTGGTTGCGTATCTGGCCGAGCGCGACCGCCACCGCGCCAGGCGAGTCGCCAATGCCCTGGCAGAACGAACCCCGGCTGAGCGGACGCTGATGAAGGAAGCCGCCGTCATGGGCTACGTCCAGGGCAGGCAGGCATCGCGGGATGCCGAGGTCCCGCCCGACTCGGCCATCCTGCGGAGCGTCGTCGCGGCGTGCCTCGACATGCCGGACCTGTGTCCCGCGATCAGCGCCCACGAGGCCGCCGAGGAGGCCACCGATGCCTGACTCGGTCACCGCCATCGTCTGCTACAGCCGCTGCTGGTCCTGCCAGTTCGGCCACCACTTCGACCCACCCAAAGCTCACACCTGGATGGACGAGGAAGACGCCGAGCACGAGGGCCACCCGTGGCCCCTGCCGCCAGAGATCGCCGAGCAGAAGCCCTGCGCCTGCCGCTGCGCGAAGGAGACCACCGATGCCCACTGACGACCTGCGCGACCGGCTCATCTCCGCCCTGCTCGCCTCATGGTCCATCGCCGACGACCCCGTCAGCCAGGCCATGGCCCGCAAGGCGGCCGAGCGCGACACCGACACGATGCTCGCCGTCCGGGACGCCGAGGTGGAGCGGCTGCGCGACCGCGTCCGGGAGCTGGAAGCCAACCTGATCGTCCGAGCCATCGACTCTGGCGTCGGCGAACTCATGCAGCGCGCCGAGCGGGCCGAGGAGGAGCGGGATGACTACTTCGACCGGCTCCGTAAGGCCGAAGGCGCCTACTCCAGGCTCGACGCCGAAAGGCGCGACGTCGAGGGTGCACGGGACCGATGGAAGGTCCGGGCCGAGGAAGCCGAGAGCCGCCTCGACGGCCAAGCCTGGGACGACCTCACCGCCGAGCTAGACGCCGCCCACGCCGCCATCCGCAGCGCATTCAAGCGGCTCCACTCACTGCACCTCTTCGGCGCTACCAGCGAGCAGACCGACCGCTTCCACCGCGAGATCCTCGCCATCCTCCAAGCCGCCCTGGACGCCCCCAGCGGCGCGGACCTGAGTGAGCCCAGCACTGAGAAGGTCGTGGTCGTAGCGTCACGAACCCACGATCTTCGCGTGTTCACCGGATCCGTTGAGGACGCTCGGGAGTTCGCGGCCAGCTTGGTCGAACAGCTCAGAGACCAGGGGCCCGTGTCGCGTAACCCCTACGTTCCGTTGACCACGCAGTGGACGCCCGAAAACTGGCGGGACGCCAAGAACGACTCATCGAGTCGGTTCCGGCAAGGCATCACGTCGTGCGCGTGGTTCGGGCCCGCCGGGCTTGAGGTCCGGATCGAGGACACCCTCGCAAAGCCGCGCCACATTGGCGGCCGAGTGAACGCCGAGGACTGCCCGGCTTGCCAGGGAACGAACCCGCCGTACCCGTTCATCTGCCCTGGGAACCCGCCGGAGAGCCCCGCCAGCGGTCGAACAGGCGTTCCCCCGGGCACCGAGCCGCCCCACCCGCCCCACGACGCCCAGGAGGCCGCACAGTGAAGCCGAAGCAGCGCCGCCGCCCGCCCGTGCCGCCCGGCCCCGGAGCCATCGTCATCGCCACCGAACTGCCGCCCGGCTACGTGCCGCCGTCCGCATCGGTCGACCCGGAAGCGTCTACCAGCGAGGAGGGCGGAGAGTGAGCGACCTGACCACATGGCTGATCGGGATGATCGGCCGCCGTACACCCCCGGCCGCCGAACCCAAGCCCGGCCCGACGCCCGAACCGGCCGCCGCCGAGGAGCCCGTGCCCGCCCGCCTCGGCAACGTCGAGCCCCCGCAGCTCATCCGCGTCATCACCACCCAGGCCGAACCCGAGGAGCCCGACCCCACCAAGCCCACGCACACCCACTACGAAGCGGCCTACACCGAGCTCGAGCGGCACCGCGAAGACATCGCCCTCGAAGAGCTCGCCGACGCCATCGCCGAGCACAGTGACCCCTGGGCAGCCGCCATCGAGACCTTCGGAGGCGACCGGTGAGCCGCGACAAGCTGCGCTGCATGCCACCCCCACTGTCGGCCCTGTGCGCGCTCCACGACCGCGCCGTCCGTCGTGGGGCCGAGCCGCCCGCCCTTGCCTACGCGCTCCACGACAAGGCACTGCGCGCGTGGTGCCAGGTGCGATGGATCGCCCACCGACTCGACGCCGTCGTACGCCAGGAGGACCGTTGACCCACACCGCCACCCGCGCGACCGGCCAGCACGAGCGCCAGGCCAGCGCCGCCGAACAGATCACCGACCTGCTCACCCAGCTCCACACCGAAGTCCGCACCGACGAGAAAGTCCTCCGCTACCGGCGCGTCAACCGCGGCCGCCGCGACGCCGTTGTCCCCGACTTCGTCATACACCGCACCCGCCGGCCCGGCCTCCTTACCCAGCTCGGCACCGTCCAGGCCGCCGCGTCCACGGTGCCCGTCGAGGTCTTCCACTGGGTACCCGACGAGAACGACCCATGCCAGCGCGCCGCCGATGAGGACGCGCCGCGCGTGTGCGGACACGGCCGGTGGGTCCACGTCCGCACCGAACAGCGGCCCGTCACCGGCGTCATCACCACCGGCGCCGCGCTCCCCGGCGGCTCGCCCGGCTGGGACGCCGACGGCGCTCTGTCCCCGATGGCCGGCGGCGGGAAGCCGGAAGCGGCCGAGCCGATCGCCGACGCCTGGCACACCGGCGACGAGATCCGCGACGAACTCGCCGCACTCGGCCGCGAACTCCACGCCGAAGGATGGCGGGCCCCGGACACCCTCATCACGATCGCCCTGGCGGATGAGGACACCGGCCGGCGGATCGCCGCGCGCCTGCGTGGCCTCGTCGCTCGGGCGCGGATCGCCGCCGGGTACGACGCGCCGATCGTGCCCTTGCGGGACGTGTACTGCCCGCTGTGCGGCGGGGAGCTCCGTGTCCGCGCGGACGCCTCGTCAGCGGTGTGGTGCGCCGGCATGCTTCCGATCCAGGGCCCGGCCGCTGAGGGCGAGTCGTGGCCGATCGGGTGGGCCCGGTGCGCCGCCAAGTGGCCGCGCGGATCCTGGGTCAAGCTGCTGGAGGAGGCAACACCGAACGAGCCGGTCGAGCCCGACGACGACCGAAGCCGGGCCGCGAACCGATCTAACCCGAGCGCCCTGGTCTACGACGAACACTGGGAAGTGCCCGTCGTGCTCGATGGCCTCGTGGACGTCCCGCAGTCCTGAGACGATGAACGAAGCGTCCCGGCGGCGCAGCGAACGCCCCGGGACCGGCCGACCCTAGGAGTCGACATGGAGAACCCTACGTTCAAGCCGATGCCCACGATTGATCCGGATCGCTTGAGCGTCTGCATCGACGTGTTCAAGGTGGCGCTGAACGGAACGCCGCAGAGCGTTGACCTCGTGAACCGTGGCCGGATGGCGCTGGACGCCCTGCCCGATGAGGTCGTACGCGAACTCGGCGAGGCGGCCGACGCGCTGGCCAGGCTGACTGGCGAGCGGCTGGGAGGGCTGAGCGCATGAGCACCAGCATCTTCACCGGCGACTTCGGCGAGCTGCGCGTCGAGACCGAGATGATCGACGTCACCAGCAGCCTGCCGAAGCCGGACCCGAACTGGACCTACACCGACGAAAACGGCCACGAGCACCGCTACGAGGACGGCTATCCGACCCTCGTCCGCGTGGTCGACGATCGGTACATCGACGAGTTCGGCGACGAGATGGAAGAAGCCCACCTCGAATGCCGCCAATGCGGCGAGCATCAGGCCGGGCAAGGTCGGCCCGTCGCTGTTCCGCGAGTACGCCCCCGGCCGCACGGCCTACTACCTGAACGACGAACCGATCAGCGAGGAACGCTTCCGCGAGATCGCTGCGCAGTACGGAGGGCCGAGCGCATGAGCGAGCAGCCGCGCCAGATGCAGGACCTCGAACGAGCCTTCGCCCAAGCCGGTCGAGAGATCGGCAAGGCGCTGGGCGAATTCAGCTTCGTGACGAGGGCGCAGGGCGCTATGGGCTTCATGGTCCAGGGCAACGCCGAGCGGGCCCGTGAGGCGCTCGACGGCTTCACCCCCGAGCAGCGCGCCAGGGTCGCCGAGGCGGCCCGGAATCTCGCGGAGCTGGCCGATGAGTGAAGGCGAGGACTTCGGCGAGATCTTCGCCTGGCTCAGCCGCGAATTCGGCCTGGACGAAGACATTGAAGGCGTGCGTGCAGCCCTCGGCGAGATCCTCATCGAGGCCGTCACCGGTAACCCCGACATCACCTACACCCGCCTCGGCGACGGAGCCTCCCTGCTCGAAGTCAGGGCACAGCTCAAACCCCACACGGAATCAGTAGACCGGCATCCGCGCGTCAGGATGGCCTTCTCCGCCGAGTTCGTCATCAGGATGCTCGAGCGGATCACCGGCGCTCAGCACTGGAAGCACCCCGAGATCGAGATCGGCGGCCATGCCGCACGCCGCGACGACGGCACGACGGAACTGGTGCCCGAGGGACGTGTACGGGTGTATCTGCTGATCAGGAGGAGCGGCGATGGAGGGCCGAGTGCATGAGCGAACAGCCGTACGTTAGGGCGGAGTTCGTCCGCAAACCTCCGGCCGCCGATCCCGAGCCGGACATCGCATTCACCCACGATGAGGCCGCGAGTGACGACCCCGCTTCCGTCCTGCCGTCCCGCACCGAGCACTATCGAATCCAGCGCGGGCCGCTCGACGAACGTTGGGAGTGGGTCGAGATCGTACGGTTCGGCCAGCCCGACCCCGAGTATGTGCGTGGCCCCTGCAAGCACCTCGAAGTCGTGCCCGTCGAATCAGGCGGCGAGATCGTCGCGCACCTGTGCACCACCTGCGACACCCAGCTCCCGAAGGAGTGGAAGCCGTGAGCGATCAGATCCTCGACGGCGTTGTCCGCCACGGGCCGCCGCCGGCCGACGCCGTACGACCCGAGGTCGTCATCCGCGACGAGGATGGCGAGGTCGTCCAGGCGGTCGTACGGCTCGACGACGACATGGTCGTCGAGGTCACCGCGGCCGACATGCCGCCCATCGACCCGGGCGGCTTCACGATCACGGATCAGGCCTCCCAGTGGGACGAGGCCGAGTTCCGGCGCCGTACGCGCTTCCTGTTCGGCGCGCAGCTGACCGACCCGCGCCCGATGATCGGAGGGCTCACCGCCTCGTGAGCGTGTCGAGTTGACATGATCAACGCGCTTAAATCATCATTTGAGCGCGGGAGTAGCTCTTCAGCCAGAAACCCGTGACCATCAGGCCCGTTCGAGCGCAGCTCACGGGCCTTTTCCATGCCCGGGAGGTGACGATGCCGCGCCAGCTCACCCGCATGCGGACCATCAACGACGCCGCCCTCGTCACCGGCCGCTCGTACCGCACGATCCAGACCTGGGCCCGCACCGGCCGCCTCACGACGGCGAAGGACGGCGACCGCCTCCTCGTCGACATCGTCCAGGCCGCCAAGCTGTCCGAGCAGGCCGGCCGCCGCAACCGCGGTCAGAAGTCCGGTTCCGCAGGCCGGCGCGGTACCCGCCCGTAGTCCTGCCCCTCCACCGGCTCGAGGTCCTCGGCCGGCATCCACGCCTCCGGCGCCTGCCACACGCCCGCCGGGCTGCGCGTCACCCACACGACCCGTGCACGCCATCTGCCGTCGGGGCGCTGCTCCCATTCGAGCAGGTAGACGTACCGCCGGTCACGGCGCAGGCGGACGACAGGCGCGAACGTGTCGTCAAGGCGGGGCACCCGGTCATCATCGTTCACGCGTTCGAATGAATCGGAAGCGGGGGTGACCATGGCCGCCGCGCCCTACGACATCACCATCGAGCAGGGCGCGACCTGGCGCACCACCCTGACGGTGAAGGACGCCACCGGCGCGGCCGTCGACCTGACCGGCTATTCGGCCCGCATGCAGATCCGGCCCTCGGTCGAGTCCACCACCGTCCTGCTCGAGCTCGCCACCGGCAGCGGCATCACCATCACCGGCCCCGCCGGACAGATCGCCCTGGTCATCACCGCGACCGCCACCACCGGCATCAACTGGACCGGCGCCGTCTACGACCTCGAACTCACCGCTCCGGGCGGCGACGTCACCCGCCTCCTGCAAGGCCGCGTCGCCCTCAGCCCCGAGGTGACCCGGTGAGCGACATCACCGTCGTCGAAGTCACCCAGGGCTGGACCGTCGACGTCACCGACAACACCGGCCGCACCGTCACCGTCGACGCCACACCGACCTACGCCCTCCAGGTCGCCACCCCCGGAATCCAGGGAGCGGCCGGACCGCAGGGCCCGATCGGGCCCGCCGGCGGCGCCGTCTTCGTCTACGACCGGAACGGCGTCCCCGCGTCCACCTGGATCATCGCGCACAACCTGAACCGGCTCGTGCACGTCACCGTCGTGCTGGACTCCGGCGAAGAGATCACCGCCGACGTCGCTCAGGGCAGCCCGAATACCTGCACGATCACGTTCGCGCAGCCGACCTCCGGAAAGGCGCTGGTGGGATAGCTCATGGCTCGCAAGATGATGAACGGCATCGACCTGCAGAGCCAGCGGGCCGTCAACGCCGCCGACGCCTCCAACCCGACCGATCTCGTCACCAAGCAGCAGCTTGATGCGGCCGTGGCCGGCCTGTCATGGAAGCAGCCGGTGCGGGTCGCCACGACCACGAACGGCACCCTGGCGACGGCGTTCGCGTCCGGGCAGACGATCGACGGCGTGACCCTGGCGACGAGCGACCGGATCCTGCTCAAGGACCAGACAACGCAGAGCCAGAACGGCATCTATATCGTCCAGTCCTCCGGATCCCCGGTCCGCGCCACCGACGCGGACTCCACCGCGGAGCTGCAGTCCGCGACCGTGTACGTCACGTCCGGGACGACGAACGCGGACAAGGCCTACACCCAGACCACGGACTCGCCGACGATCGGCAGCTCGAACATCGTGTGGGCGCAGGTCGGCGGCGGCACCCTCCCCACTGCAGGGAACGGCCTCACGCTCACCGGCTCCACGCTCGACGTCGGCGCCGGCACGGGCATCTCCGTCGGCGCGGACACCGTCTCGATCGACACGTCGATCGTGCCGCGTAAGTACGCCGCGAGCATCGGGAACGGCTCCTTGACGAGCATCGCGGTCACGCACAACCTCGGCACCCGCGACGTCGGCGTCACCTGCTACGACAACTCCACGTTCGAGGAAGTCCTTCCTGACGTCACCCACACCGACACGAACAACGTCACGATCGTGTTCGCGACCGCGCCCACCAGCAACCAATACCGCGTCGTCGTGATGGGCTGACCGATGCCCAAGCCGCTCGCGCCCATCCGGCTCCCCCGCCAGGCCACGCCATCCGCGCCGGCCAGCGGGTTCGACGCGCTCTACATGGACACGAACGGCAAGCTCCTCCGCCTCGACTCCAACGGCGCGAAGGACTACATCTCTAAGCCGCCGTCCCCGCAGATCTGGTACGCGTTCGGGCACTCCTACCTGCAGTACGTGTCCGGCACGGTGTTCACCACCGGCCGTATGGATCAGCAGTTCCGGCAGATGCTCGATGTGGAGTTCACGAACTGGCGGTCGTACGCGAAGGCGGGCGCGCACCTGATCCAGGAAGGCCGCCAGCAGGCCGGCTGGGCGAAGGTCATGCAGGAGGTGACGCACTACCAGATCGGCGGCCAGAACATCCACGGCGCGCCGTACTGGACGGACAACGGCGCGTACCTGCTGTGCTGGGGCATCAACGACATCGGCGCGTTCACGGGCCTGACGCAGGCGCAGGCGCGGGCCGCATTCCAGCAGGCGCTCCGCGCTGTCCTGGCCCGCTGCCGCACGAGCGTGGTGTGGGACGACAACTACGTGCCCGCGTCCGGCACCGTCGGCCAGCCGACCTACGGCGGGGGCTTCACACAGACGACCGGCACCAGCGACTTCTCCTCCGGGTCGACACTGCGGGACGCCACCTCGACGACGTCGGCGACGATCACCCTGACGCTGCCGTCCGACTACGCGGGTGAGACCGTCGTTCTGCAGTTCATCGCGAACGCCGGCGTCAAAGGCGGGACGATCACGTTCAGCGGTACGGCCGGGGTGACAGGCGCGCTGAGCACGAGCAACATCTTCCCGACGGGTGCCGGGATCGCGCAGGTTCCGGTCGTGAAGCGCATCACGACCCTGACCAGCGCGAACGCGGGCCAGACGATCATCTGCACCGTCACCGCGATCGATTCCGGCGGCACCGTCAGGTTCGACTACTGGGGCCTGGAATCCAAGTCCCCGAACCCGATCCTCGTGTGCAACACGGCACGGCTCACGAGCACGGGCTACGCGAACTATCCGGTGAGCTTCGGCGACACCGACGTCGCCGCCCTGAACACGGCCGTTGCGAGCGTGGTGGCGGAGTTCGACGGCATGGTGCAGATCGCCGACATCGACTCCGCCCTGAACAAGAACGCCACCTACATCGCCAGCGACGGCCTGCACCCCAACGAGATCGGCGCAGGACTGGCCGCCGCAGCGTGCTACAACGCCGTGAACCAGTTCGTGCCCGTGAACTCGACGTACCCCTCGGCGTCGATGACGACGGCCGGGGCGGTCGCCGCCGCGATCCGCAAGCCACGGTTCGCGAACCAGTACTACACGACGGACTTCCAGTCCACGAGCGTGCAGACCCTCGGCGCCGTCGGCGACATGTACGCGATGCCGTTCGTGGTCACCGAGGCCCGCGAGATCTACGTACGCCTCGCCATCAACCAGGTCACCGCGGCGACGACCACCGGCTCGAGCATCCGCTGGGGCATCTACGAGGACCCCGAGTACAAGGGGTATCCGCAGTGCCTGTGGGATGAGGCAACCATCGGCGGCGCCGCGTCCATCACCCTCGCCGCGGGCCTGAAAGAGCAGACCGGCCTGTACTACCCGCTGGACCCGGGCCTGTGGTGGATCGTCGTCAAAACGACGGTGGTCGGCGGTGGGACGGTGCCGACGTACACGTGGATGGGCGGCCCGGACGGCTGGGGCATCATGCCGAAACTCGGGGCGACCGTCGGCGCTGGGGCGACCATGGCCGTCAATCAGAATCCGATCGCCTGGTACCTGTCCGGCCAGGGCACAGGCACGCTGCCGAGCGTGTTCCCGTCCGGTGCGACGGTCGTCGGGTCATGCCCGATGATCGGGCTCATTAAGGCGTAGCGATGCTGCAGACGTTGACGAACGGTGGTGCTCTCACCACCACGACGTCCTTCCAGGACATCCCGAACTTGACCTTCACCGTCTCCGCCGGTGGGACATACGTCTTCCGGGCGTACTACATCTACACCGGCAGCACGACTGCCGCGCAGATGCAGCCGACCATGGGCGGCACCTGCACGGCGACCCTCGTCGACTACCGGTGCAGCATCCAAACGAACTCCAGCTCGGGCGGGTCAAGCTCGCAGGTTCACAGCATCCTGTCGAACACGGGCACCGGCGCAACGGCGGTCACCACCGCGTCGGCGAACTGCGGCGTGGTGATCGACGGCCTCATCGTCGTCAGCGCCGCCGGCACGCTCACCGTGCAGGCCAAGCACGTCGGCGCCGCCTGCAACGTCCTGTCCGGCGGCCGGTATCTGCTCGAGCAGGTGGCGTAGGTGAGCGCCCGCCGCATCTCCGCCCGCCCGTGGAACAGGCTCCGCGCGCAGGTCCTCGACCCGGCGCACGGCGGCTCACGGGTCTGCTGGCTCTGTGGCCACGATGGCGCCACCGACGTCGACCACGTCATCCCGCGCACCGTGGCGCCCGAACTGGAGCTCGACATCACCAACCTCCGGCCCGCCCACGGCGTCAAGGGCTGCGACACCTGCGGCAGGAAGTGCAACCGCGAGAAGAGCGACCAGCTCACCTGGTCAGCACCCAAGCACTCGAGGGTCTGGTGAGCCTCACCGTCGTCACCGGGCCGCCCTGCTCAGGCAAGACATCGTGGGTCGACCTGCACGCCGGACCCGCCGACGTCGTCATCGACCTCGACCGCATCGCCCACGCCATGACCAGCCCGACAGCAGGCGACCACGATCACGCGCCCACCGTCTACCGGGTCGCCCAGCGCGCCAGGTGGGCCGCCATCACCGAAGCCCTGCGCCACGTCGACGCCGCAGACGTATACGTCATCCACACCCAGCCCAGCGCACAGGCCAGGCAGAAGTACGAGGCGCACAGCGCACGCATCATCACCCTCGACCCTGGACGCGACGTCGTGCTCGAGAGGTGCAAGCGCATGCGTAGCACTGAGGCGCTGAAGGTGGCAGAGCGCTGGTACGCGACACGACTCGCAGGCGCGCCCCTCAAGCAGGCATCCCGAGCCTGGTGACCCTCGGTGCTTAAGTCACGAAGAGTGAGCATCACTCATAGTCACGTCGATGCAGCCGCAAACCTGCAGCTCAGAGCATCGATGCAGAGTTATTGCAGGTCAGGCCCCCGGGTCAAAGTCCGTTTGAGTGGCGACCGGATGACCTGCCGCCAACGCTTCCAAAATTTCTCCCTCACTAAAAGTCACTTTTCCGGGGGTGCGTGACCGCGATGGGCGCTACGGACGGTGACGCGACTGCGTTCGGTGACGTTGAGGCGGCCACGCGGGGCGCGATCGCGGAGCTCGGTGAGCTCGCGGACGTGCAGAAGGCGCTGGCGGAGACGGCGTACCGGCTGGCGCGGGCGCTGGACAGCGGAACGAAGGGCATGGCGATCAGCGCGACGGCCAAGGAGCTGCGCGAAACCCTCACCGCGATCAAGGAGGCATCCGATGCAGGTGACGCTGCCTCCCAGCTCGAAGCTTTCATGTCCTCCGCGGTGGGGGACGGCTCGTACTGACCGGCCGACGCTGGGGCCGAAGGTCGCGGCGATCGCTGAGCTGATTGGCCAGCCGTTGATGCCGTGGCAGCGGCACGTCGCCGACGTCGCCCTGGAGGTCGACCCGGACACCGGCCTGCTGGTGTACCGCGAGGTGAACCTGACGGTCCCGAGGCAGAGCGGCAAGACGCTGCTTCTGCTGTGCGCGATGGTGCACCGGGCGCAGGGGTTCGGCCGACGGCAGCGGATCCTCTACACCGCGCAGACGCGGAACGACGCGCGGCGCAAGTGGGAGGACGAGCACGTTCAGATCCTGGAGCATTCGCCGCTCCGGCCGCTGTTCACCGTGCGCAAGAGCAACGGGTCCGAGGCGATCCGGTGGCGGAACGGCTCGATGCACGGCATCACGTCCTCCACGGAGAAGGCGGGCCACGGCGAGACGCTCGACATGGGCGTCATCGATGAAGCTTTTGCCCACGAGGACGCCCGGCTCGAGCAGGGCCTGCGGCCGACGATGATCACCCGGCCGCAACCGCAGCTATGGGTCGTGTCGACGGCCGGCACGAGGCGCTCGGCGTACCTGCGGAAGAAGGTCGACGCGGGCCGGGCGCGCTGCGAGCTCGGGCTGACCGACTCGGTGGCCTACTTCGAGTGGTCGGCGCCCGGCGGCGAGGACGGCTTGGACCCGGCGGACCCGGCGACGTGGCGGACGTGCATGCCGGCGCTCGGGCACACGGTCAGCCTTGAGGCGATCCGCGCGGAGTTCGAGGGCATGGCACTAGCGGAGTTCCGCCGGGCGTACCTGAACCAGTGGCCGGATGACGCGCCGGATGAGTGGCTCGTCATCCCGCAGGCTGCCTGGAACGGCCAGCTCGACCCGACGTCGGAGGCGGCGGACCCGGTGGCGTTCGCGATCGACGCGAACCCGGAGCGCTCGGCGGCGGCGATCCTGATGGCGGGCGCGCGGCCGGGCGGCGACGGCCGGCACGTGGAGACGGTGGACTACCGGCCCGGCACCGGGTGGGTGGTCCACCGGATGGTGGAGCTGGCCGAGCGCTGGTCGCCATGCGCGGTCGTGCTCGATCCGGGCGGCCCGGCCGGCAGTCTGCTGCCGGATCTGGAGCGCAAGCTCGAGCCGCTGGGCGTCAAGGTGACGAAGCCGACGACGCGGGAGGCCGCGCACGCCGCGCAGGGCTTCTACGACGCGGTCATGGATTCGAAGTCGCTGACGCACCTGGACGATGCGCCGCTCGCCGCGGCGCTGGCGGGCGCGCAGAAGCGCGAGATCGGCGACATGTGGCTGTGGGCCCGCAAGGGCCTGTCCGTGGACATCTGCCCGCTGGTGGGCGGCTCGCTGGCGCTGTGGGGGTTCGCGACCCGGCCGGAGCCCGAACCGGCGCCCGTACCGGCGACGGCCCCGGCCGCGCCGCCCGGACCGGTACCGACCGGCGGGGGCCTGTACCGGCCGACGTCCCGACTGAACATCTGAGGAGTACGCGATGGAGATCAAGATCCGGTTGCCGCGGATCCCGGCTGGCGGGCTGGCGAACGTCGTCGGTCTGGTCGGACTGGTCGCGGTGGTGCTGGCGATCGGCGGGCTGACCGGGAACTGGTGGTGGTCGTTGCTGTCGGCCGGGGTGGTCGCGACCGCGCTGTCCTACGTCGCGCAGACCCACGCCGAGGCGGAGCGGGCGGCGGCGGGGCGTACTGCGGGCCGGCCGGTCGCCGTCGCTGAGGCTTCGCGGGCGTCCTGATGCGTCCCTGGCTGGTGCCGGCGCGCCGCGCGAGTGAGGCGGTCACGGCCGATCAGCTCATCGCGACGGGTGCTCTGGGCGGCCAGTACGGCGTCGACCCGATCGACGGCGACGTGGGCTTCCGGCCTGCCGGTACGGCCGGTACCCGGGAGATCCCGTGGTGGACGGCGGAGAAGGCGCGGATCTACGCGGTCAATGCGTACCGGGCGAACCCGATGGCGCGGGCGATCATCGATACGTTCGTTTCGTTCTGCGTCGGTGACTCCGGTGTGTCGTACCAGGTGACGAATCCGGCCGTGCGGCAGGTCGTCGATCAGTTCTGGACCGACCCGAAGAACGCACTGAAGGACCGCCAGGACCTGATGCTGCGGTCGCACCTGCTGCTCGGCGAGAGCCTGCTGGAGATGCTGACCGGGCCGATCTCCGGCGTCGTGCGGCTGTCACCGATCGAGCCGGGCCGGATCAGCGAGGTGCAGCTGCGCGGCGGGAACGCCTGGTGGCCGATCGGTGTCAGCTTGGACCGCCCGGCCGGCGGCGATGGCGGCCGAGAGCTCAGCGTCGTCGAGGTGAACGACTTCACCGGGCTTCGGGAGGGGCAGGCGCAGTTCTGGGCCAGCTTCAAGACCCTCGACACCGACGTCCGTGGCTACAGCTTCCTCGGCCCGATCCTGGATCAGCTCGACTCCTACGACACGGTGCTGTCCAACCTGATCGACCGGACCGCGCTGGCCCGCTACATGGTCTGGGACGTCACGGTCGAGGGCGGCCAGGACGAGGTCGACAAGTTCGTCGCGGGCCGCCGCGGCACGCACATCCCGCCGTCCGGGTCCGTCGAGGTCCACAACGCCGCCGTGAAGTGGGAGCCGAAGACCGTCAGCACGGGCGCGTTCGAGGACACCACCGCGGCGCAGAGCGTACTCACACAGATCGCTGCGGGAAGTGGTCTCACGAAGCACTGGCTGGCCGAACCGGAGGGCGCCAATAGGGCGACCAGCATGACGATGGCCGAGCCCGTACGGCGCCGCGTGGGCGGAGTCCAAAACCTGTGGCTCGGCTACCAGGCTGAGCTGACCCGGTATCAGGTCGACCAGGCCGTACGGGCCCGGCGGATCCCGGCGATGGTCGAGGCGACGGACCCGCGGACCGGGCAGACGTACGAGATCCCGGCGTCGCAGACGGTGACGCTGACGGGCCCGGAGATCGCAGCGGCGGACGCACAGATCACCGCGCAGGTGCTGCTGAACCTGTCGACGGGCCTAGAGAAGCTGCAGCAGATCGGGGCGCTGTCGCCGGAGGCCGCACGGGTCGCGGCGAAGAAGGCCTGGGAGTCCTACATGGGCATCCCGTACACCGCGGAGCTGGACTCCCCGGAGGCGAATCCCGACGACGTCGCCACAGCGGTCGACGACGCGCAGGCCGCCGAGGCGCGACGGCGCCGCCGGTCGACACGCGGGAACCCCGAGACCCTCCACCACTACTGGACCCGAGACCCGGTGGGCCTGTCCAAGTGGGTCGGCACCGCTCACCCGTGGACGGAGCTGTACCAGCACCTGCTGAAGCACATGGACGGCGACGTCGAGATGTCGAAAAAGACAGCGTCGGCGTGGTTCCAGGATGTGTTCGGCTACCCGGCCGGCTCGCGCAAAGGCACGAACCCCGTAGGGAGAGGTTGACATGGATCGATTCGAGGCCGCGCGGCACCTGGGCCTGGCCGACACCGAGGTGGTCACGGTCACCGACACGGCCGATGGCACCGCGGTACGCGTCAAAGACGGAAGTGAGCGCCTCGTCACCGACGAGGGCGTGTTCGCGCTCAACGACCACCCGGCCACCGCGAACTTCCGCCGATGGGACGGCTCCGACGCCCCGGCGGAGGCCCTCGCCGAGGCGCGCGAGGCCGCGGCACCGAACGAGCAGCCGACGGCCGGCGAGTCAACCGAGGACCGCGACGGCAAGGGCGGCGAGGTCCCGGACGGGAACGCCGACGCAGTCCTGGACTGGGTCGGGGAGGACCGCGACCGCGCGGCCCGGGCCCTCGAGGTCGAGGTGGAGCGGGAGCACCCGCGCTCGACGCTCGTCTCGAAGCTGCGGAAGCTCGCGGAGTCCTGATGGCGACCGATCACAGCCAGCACGGCGAGGACTTCGATCCGCTGTGCCCGCAGTGCTGCCAGGAGGCCGCGACGGCCGGTTTCCGCGGCGAGGCGGGTACGGGCGCCGTGAGGTGCCCGAGCTGCGGGCACACGTTCGAGCCGGTCGGCGCGGCCGTGCGCGTCACCGAGGCCACGGACAGCATCGCCGGGCGCCGCGACCTCGAGGCGTCGGACCCGAAGAAGCCGTACGGCGACGTCGAGTACGCCGACCCCGGGTGGCAGAAGGACGGTAAGAAGCGGTACCCCCTCGACTCAGAGGCCCACGTCAAGGCCGCCTGGAGCTACGTCAACCAGGCCGACAACCAGAAGCCGTATTCGGCCGACCAGCTGTCGAAGATCCAGGCGAAGATCCGCACCGCGGCCAAGAAGCTCGGCATTCAGATCGCCGATCAGGCGTCCGAGGCGATGATCGACGGCGAGATGTCGTTCTCCGACATCGTCGGCGAGGTCACCGACGCAATCCGCAAGCGGGTAGTGGCCGCGACCGGGCAGCCGTACGCCGACGTGTGGGTCGCGGACATCACCACGACGGACGTCGTCTATGAGCACGGCGGTGACCTGTTCCAGTGCCCCTACGCCATCGACCAGGCCGGCACGGTGACGCTCGGCGAGCCGGTCGAGGTGGTGCGTACGTACGCACCGGCGCCCGCGGAGGGCGACGACGGTGACGACGACGACGACGTGATGCAGGGTGAGTTCACCGCGCCGGACGACGACGGCGACGGGGAGGACGCGGCGGCCGGTGAGGCGTGGAACGCGCAGGCGCATCCGCGCGCGCCGGCCGGGAGCACGAACGGCGGCCAGTTTGCGCCGCTGTCCTACGACTCGAAGTCCAACACCGGGACCGGCTACGGCAGCGCGAAGGGCGACGCGCACGTCCGGCAGCTGCAGGAGGCCCTGAACCGCCTCGGCCTGACCGACGGCAACGGCAAGAAGCTGGCCGTCGACGGCAAATTGGGCCCGCTGACCACGGCCGCGGTGAAGAAGGCGCAGAAGGCGCTCGGTCTGAAGCAGGACGGCAAGGTCACCCCGGATCTGCTGAAGCGTCTGCGCTCGAGCAAGTCCCTGACGAAGGCCTCGACGGCGAAGGCGACCCGAGCTGGGTCCGGCCAGAAGAAGGTGAAGGCGATGACGGCAACGTCGGCAAAGGCGGGCGAGGCTGAAGAGCGCGCCCAGCTCGTCGGCCGGATCCTGGAGGCCAAGGGCGAGGACGCCGACGGCGGCCGGGTGTTCCGGACGCGGATCATCGCCTACGGGGACAGCAAGAACCGCAGGCGGTACCCGGAAGCGGTGATGCGGGAGGCTGCGCACCTGTACGAGGGCGCCCGCGCGTACGACCACCACAGGACCGATGAGGAGCTGCGTACCTCGACGATCGCCGGGCTGGTCGGCTCGTATCGGAACGTCGAGGCGACCGAGGGCGGCATCGAAGCGGATCTTCACCTGCTGCCGTCGGCGACGCACGCGGCGGAGGCCCTGGACGCGACGGTCGCCGCGCAGGAAGCCGGTCTGCCGCCGCTGATCGGGCTGTCCCATGACGTCATGGCCCGGTTCAAGCCGGTCACCGAGGGCGGCCTGCGGATTCAGGAAGCGACCGCGATCACCCAGGTCAACAGTGCCGACCTGGTCGCCGACCCGGCGGCTGGCGGCCTGGCGACCCGCATGGTCGCGGGCGGAATCGAAGACACGGACGGTACGGGCACCGAGCCCGCCGAGAATGAGGAGGACGACGTGCCCCCGACGAAGGAAGACATCCTCGGCGTGCTCGCCGAGGCGACCGACGAGGAGCTGGCGAAGGCCGGCCTGACCCGCAAGGTCGAGGCGGGCGGCGAGCAGGGCGAGCCGGAGGCCGAGCGGGAGACCGAGGCCGCGGGCGTGGACAAGGCCTCCTTCATGGGCGGCCTGATGGTCAAGGCGAAGGTCGAGGACGCAGGCCTGCCCGCTGCTGTGGTCGAGGGTGTCCGGGACGCTCTGCCGGACCGGTTCACCGAGGCCGACGTCGACAACCAGATCGCCGCGCTGAAGGGCACGATGGGCCTGATGGAGCGGGCGCAGCTCATGCCGTCCGTGGCCAGCACGAAGGTCACGCAGGAGTCCCACGACAAAAAGGTCAAGGCGCTGGACGCGTTCTTCGCAGGCAAGTTCAGCGAGGGCTACCGGTCCTTCAAGCAGGCGTGGGCCGACATCACCGGCCACCGTCCGCTTGCCTGGGACGCCGACGTCAACCGCGTGATGCTGCGCGAGTCGGTCGGCCTGTACGACTCCGGCGACCGGATGCGCGTCGAGGAGGGCGTCGCCCGTGTCCGCGAGGGCATGGACTCCACCTCCTGGAACCTCGTCCTCGGCGACAGCATCACCCGCCGGATGATCGCCGAGTACTCCCGGCCGGACCTGAGCATCTGGCGCAATGTCGTCAG
The DNA here is from genome assembly GCF_039542055.1 of Actinoallomurus vinaceus. Lineage (NCBI taxonomy): Bacteria > Bacillati > Actinomycetota > Actinomycetes > Streptosporangiales > Thermomonosporaceae > Actinoallomurus > Actinoallomurus vinaceus. The sequence continues at coordinate 512,751 of NZ_BAABHK010000004.1, read as the reverse complement.
CTCGATCGTTCCGCTGAACGACTTCCGCACCCAGCGAATCGAGCGCGTCGGCGGCTACGGGACCCTGCCGACGGTCAACCAGGGCGCCCCGTACCAGGACCTGACCAGCCCCGGCAACGAGGAAGTCACCTACGCGCCGTCGAAGAAGGGCGGCATCGAGTCGATCACCTTCGAGATGATCGCGAACGACGACGTACGCGCCATCTCGAAGATCCCGACCGCGCTCGGCCGGGCCGCCGCGCAGACCCTCTACCGGTTCGTGTTCGACACCTTCACCACGAACGCCGCGACTACCTACGACGGCGTGACACTGTTCCACGCCAACCACGGCAACACCGGCACGTCCGCGCTGTCGGGGTCGGCGCTGAGCGCGGTGCGGGCCGCGATGCGGCAGCAGACCGCCTACGGCGACAACAAGGACATCCTCAGCATCACGCCGCAGACGCTTATCGTGCCGTCGGCGCTGGAGGAACTGGCCTGGCAGCTCGCGACGTCGCTGGTCGCGATGCCGGCGGGCGCGCCGACCGGTGCCGCCTCGGACATCCCGAACATCCACTCGCGGATGTCGCCGCCGATCGTCGTCGACTACTACAGCGACCAGAACGACTGGTACGCGATCGCGGACCCGAGCGCGGTCCCCACGATCGAGGTGGGCTTCTACAACGGCCGCCAGGACCCGGAGCTGTTCACGCAGGCCGACCCGACCGTCGGCTCGATGTTCGACGCCGACAAGGTCACCTACAAGGCGAGGCACATCTACGGCTTGGCCGTCCTCGACCACCGCGGCGTCTACCGCAACACCCTCTGACCGGGCCCCTGGGCGAACTCGACAGATCGGAGCACATCACCATGCCTGCACTCAGGGATATGCGCGGCGACCACACTGTGACGCTGCAGGTCGCGGCCATGGCCAGCGCCACGACCGACAACGAGCAGCTCGGCTTCGTCGTGCCGTTCAACGCGAAGGTCACCGCCGTGAAGTGGGTGCCGTCGGCGGCCGTCACCGCGAACGGCACGAACTACTCGGTGCTCAGCGTCCGGAACCGCAAGGCGGACGCCTCCGGGTCCGCGCTGCCGGCCACCCGCTCGTACGCGGCCACGAACAGCTCGCAGTTCGTGCCGGAGGACTGCACGCTGTCCGGCACGGCATCGGACCTGCTGGTGAACGCCGGCGACGTCTTGACCGTCCAGATGATCCACACCGCGTCCGGGGTCGTCATCCCGGCCGGTTCCGTCCGGATCAGCTACCAGGCGCGCTGATGACCGCAACCGGCGCCGTCGCGCTGACCGGCTCGAACCAGGCGGTCAGCGCGACCCCGGCCTTCTACGCGGGGTTCAGCATCCGGGAGACCGCCGGGTCCACGGCCGTCGTGCGGATCTGGGACAACCCCTCGGCCGCGTCCGGGACCGTGCTGGAGGAGATCGGCTTCGCCGCCAACGAGTCCGCCCGGGAGTACTACCCGGGCGGCGTGTGGGCGACGAAGGGGATCTACGTCCAGGTTGTGTCCGGGACGGTCGCGGGCAGCGTGCGGATCGGCTGATGGGATCCTCGGGGCGCTACACCGCGTACTATGCGCCGACGTGGCGGATGGCGAAGTACCTTCAGCCGTCCTCGGTCGTCACCCAGCTGCAGTCCGGGCACGGCTGGACGAGCAACGGCACGGGGGTGACCTCCAACCTCAACAACACGACCGCGGGCCTGCCGGTCATCGGCACCCAGTGCGCCAGCCTCACCACCGGCGGCGGGGGCGCCCAATCGAACCTGCGGAAATTTGCCGGCACGATCCCCGACACCACGGGGAAGGCCGTACGCCTGCGGGTCCGCTGCGACGACATTACGCACCTGAACGAGCTCGACTTCTACCTGGGGACATCGAGCCTCGGCAGCAACTACAAGTGGCAGTTCCACATCCAGGGGGCCAGCGCGCTCGTCACCTCCGGCGACTGGGTCACGGTCGTGCTGAACTTCGGCGACGCGACCACGACGGGGACGCCGGCGCGGAGCGGTCTCACGGACGCGCAGCTGCAGGCATGGGACGACAACACCGGCAACGCGGTGACCGTCCACCTCCAGAGCGTCGAGTTGGTCGCAGACCCGTCGGCGACCTACCCGAACGGCCTCGTCAGCTTCTGTTTCGATGACGCCTATCAGTCGGTGTGGGACCTGCTGAAGCCTCGCCTGGACCTGTACGGCTACCCGGCGTCGGTGTACGTGATCGCCGACATCGTCGGTACGGGCGTCGGCGCGGCTGCTCGGCTCACCTGGGCGGAGCTGCGGGCCCTTCAGGACTCCTGCGGCTGGGAGATCAGCGGGCACGCTGCGACGGACGCCGACCACTCCTCCACGCTCACCTCGATGACGGCCGCGCAGGTGGATGCGGATCTGCGGTCCCTGAAGGCGCAGATGCGGGACAACGGGCTGCACGGGGATGGGTACGCCTACCCGCTCGGGCAGTTCGGGCGCACGGTGGACGGGCAGCCGACCGGGCCGATCGTCGAGCGGTACTTCGCCTACGCCCGCACCACGGCGTCCCGGACGAAGCATGAGCACACGGTGCCGGGTGACCCGCTGCGGATCCGCGGCCTGTCGGGTATCTCCACGTTCGCCGGCGGCATCACGCCGACGTCGCTGACGACGACCTCGACGGGCGTGCTGGACGTGGCGAAGGCGAACGCCTCCTGGGTGGTCCTGGTCTTCCATCAGGGCACGACCGGCACGGTCGACGCCACGACGAAGGTCCTGCAGTCCGACTTCAACTCCATCGTCGACAAGGTCAACACCAACGCGATGCAGGTGCTGACGGTCGCCGACGTGCTGCGGGGGTGAGCATGAAGACCCGGGTAATGCGCACGTCGGCGTCGGTCCTGACGCACCGGTTCGAGGTCGGCGAGACGGCCACGGACTCGACCACCGCGGTGACGGTCACGGTGACGGACCCGTCCGGCGCGACGGTGGCGTCCGGGACGGCCACGCACGGCGCGACGGGGACGTACACGTACGCCCTGCCGCCACAGGCCGCCCTGACGGTGCTCGCGGTCGCCTGGTCGGCGACGATCGGCGGCGCGGCGGTCGTCGAGACCGACACCGTTGAGGTGGTCGGCGGGTTCATGTTCACCCTGTCGGAGGGCCGCAACTCGGACGCCTCCCTCGCGGACCGCGACAAGTACCCGACGGCCGACCTGGACGCCAAGCGGCTGGAGGTCGAGGAGGAGTGCGAGCGGATCTGCGACCGCAGCTTCGTCCCGCGGTACGCCCGCGTCACCGTGGATGGCTCCGGCTCGGCCGATCTGGTGCTGCCGCATCCGGACCCGGACCGTACCGCGGCGCACGTCCGCACGATCCGGTCGGTGTCGATGGCGCAGCGCTCCGGCGGCGTGCCGGTCGCGTTCACCTCCGCCGAGCTGGCCGCGCTGGTTGTGCGCGGCGACAGCCTGGTCTCCCGCTCCGACGGGCTGTTCTGGGCTGAAGGGTACGGCAACGTCGTCGTCGAGTACGAGTACGGCCTCGACGGGCCAGCGCTCGAACTGAAGCGCGCAGCCATGGGGCGCCTGCGGTCCCTGTTGAACGCGAACAAGACCGGCATCCCTGATCGGGCATCGAGCTTCACGGCGGGCGATGGCGGCACGTACCGGCTCGACATGCCGGGCGCGTGGAAGACCGGCCTCCCGGCGGTCGACGCGGTGTACGCCCGGTACTCCCGGCGCTCTGGCGCCGGGGCGGCGGGCGGGCGGCCGATCCCTGCGTCCCGGACGCTGGACTACGACCCGCAGCGGAACTCGCTGATGCACGGCGGGCCGCGCTGATGCCCGGCACGAACGTCGTCGCAGCCAAGAAGGCGCTGCTGGCGATCGTCGCCGACACTCCGGCACTTCGAGGCGTCCAGGCGCTCTACCAGTGGACCGGCGAGGCCGAGCGCGAGGTCATCTTCTGCGGGAAGGCCCGCTTCGAGCGCGAGAACGCCGACATGGCCGCGGATCCGGCCGAGACGCTGACGATCGACCTGCATGTCGGCGTGGCATTCCCCGGCGGCTCGGCCGAGGAAGCGGAGACGCGGGCGGTCCAGATCGGCGCTCTGATCGAGGCGGCCCTGACCGCTGACCCGCGTCTCGGCGAGCGCGTGCCGGGTCTGCTGTTCGCGGAGATCGCCTCCGGTGAGGCCGACGTCGTCCCGTACGACGAAGAGGTCCGCGCCGAGATCGTCTACCAGGTCAGTCTCCTGTCGCATCTGAGGTGACGCAGTGGCCGACGACATCGCGCGGTTCATCCGCCACTTCGGCGACGTCCCCAAGGACATCAAAAAAGAGATCCGCCCCGAGTTGCGCGCGGCCGGCGAGCTGGTCGCGGCTCAGGCCCGCGTCAACGCCTCGTGGTCGACGCGGATCCCCCGGGCGACACGGGTGTCGGTGAGCTTCGCCAAGCGCAAGCCGGGCGTGTCGGTGGTCGTCGACCGGCGGAAGGCGCCGCATGCCCGCCCGTTCGAGCATGGCGGCCGACAAGGCGAGTTCCGCCATCCGGTGTACGGCCACCGCGACCGCTGGGTCCCTCAGGAGGCGCGGCCGTTCCTGGAACCCGCGGCGGACGCCCGCGCCGGCGAGGCCGCCAAACGTATCGAGAACGCCGTCGACCGGGTGATCCGGGCCGACTTCGAGAAATAGGGAGCGGCATGTGGCTGCATTGACCAAGAACGTCGCGGGCCCGGCTGGGCTCCGCGTGGACACGCTGTTTGTGGCCGCCTCGGCGGGCGGTGACACCGCGCCGACCGGCTCGGGCGTCGAGCTGCGGGTGAAGAACGGCAGCGGCTCGGCCGTGACCGTGACGATCGCCTTCCCAGGCAAATACGACGGGGACCAGACCGTGGCCGGGAGGACGTTCTCCGTTCCAGCGACGACGGGCGAGTTCACGATCCCGCTGCGGGACATCTACAAGGACCCGGCGACCGGTCTAGCGTCCATCACCTACTCGGCGACCACGACGGTCACGGTCTGCGTGGTGAGTGTCCCGTGAGCGGCGTGCGGATGCGGCACCCGGAGCTGGACGAGGAGCAGATCATCACCGTCGCCGAGTCGGCGGTGCCGTTCCACGCCACGGCCGGATGGGTCGTCGTCGAGGACGACGACAGCGAGCAGGCCGCCGGCGACCGCGCCGACAGCGGCCAGGTCGACGGCGGCGAGAAGCCGAAGAGCGGGCGAGCGCGGGCCAGCGCGGCGCCGGAGAAGAAGGAGCAGGACTGATGGTCGCCACGCCGATCTCCGCGAGCAGCCGGTACGTCAACGTCAACACGACGGTCGTGTACTGGGTGCCAACGATCGCGAACAAGAACAGCCCGACTCGGTCGGAGCTGAACGCGGGTACGAACCTTGTCGGTGAGAACTCGGCCGCAAGCGGCTGGACCGTCAAGACCGACTTGGTCGAGACGCCGACCATGGCAAACCGGTTCACCCCGAAGATTCCCGGTCGGATCCAGGCTGACGATTCGTCGCTGACGATGTACATGGACCTGGGCGGCACGGACGCCCGGGCGCTGATGCCGGCCGACACGAACGGGTTCATCGTGTGGTGTGACGGCGGCGACGTGACCGGCCGGAAGATGGACGTCTACCCGGTGCGGGTCGCGAGCCACAGCAAGCCCCGGAGCACGGAGGCGAAGGAAGCGGCCACCGTGGAGATCATGTACGCGATCACCGACCAGCCCGCCGAGTACGTCACCATCCCGTGAGCGATCCGTCGATCACAATCCATGGCATCCCGGCGTCGGTCTCGCGTGCCCAGGTCGCCGAAGCGATCCGGGCCCTCGGCATCGACCCCACCGACGTGTGCGGCCTGTCGTTCGACGACGCGGCCGTACTCGTCGAGGTCTACGCCAGCGAGCGCCCGGCCAGCACGCCCGCGTGGCGCTGGACGGCCGACGGCAAGGACGCCGCCACGCACCGCCTGACCATCCCCATCGTCGACCAGGCGCACGAGTGAGCCGACGCCGCATCGAGCCCGCGCCGGCGCTCGGCCTGGTGGTGATGGCCGCCCTGACCGGCCTGCGCGCTGGTGCCGGTCAATGGCCTACGGCGGCGGTCGACGCTGCCGCGCTCCTCATCTTCCTGTACGTGCTCCTCCGCCCGCTGCGGAGGTCGAAAGGAACCCGCATGACCCTGCTGTCCAAGGAAGCGATCTTCGGCGCGGACGACCGCCGATACGAGGACGTGGCCGTCCCCGAGTGGGGCGGAACCGTCCGCCTGCGCTCCCTGACCGGCGAGGAACGCGACCGGTACGAGGCGTCCATGGTCAAACGCGTCGGGGGCAAGCAGGTCGAGGACCTGCGCAACGCCCGCGCCCGGCTCGTCGTCCTGGCCGCCGTCGACGAGACCGGCGCGCCGCTGTTCGATGCCAACGACGCCGCCGCCCTCGGCCGCCGCAACGCGGGCGCCCTCGACAGGCTCTTCGAAGCCGCCTGCCGCCTGTCCGGCATCTCCGACGGTGACGTCAAGGAGCTGGAGGAAAATTTCGGCGAAGGCCAGAGCGAGCCGCCTACTTCCGACTCGCCCTCAGCCTCGGCTGCACCGTCGCCGAGCTCCTCGCCCGCATCTCCTCCCGCGAACTCACCGAGTGGATGGCCTTTGAACGGCAGTACGGCCCCCTCGGCCCAGCCCGAGCCGACACGCTGACGGCGATTCTCGCCGCCACCATCGCCAACACCAACCGCGACCCGGAGTCCACCCCCGTGACCCCGGGCGACTTCATGCCGGACTGGCCTGCTCGATGGGACGACGAGGAGGACGAGCCCGGTGGCGACGATTAAGAACCTCCTCATCAGGATCGGCGTCGAGGAGGACACCTCCCGGGGGATCCGGAAGGTCACCGGCGAGCTAGAGAAGACCTCCAAGGAAGCCGACAAGGCCGACAAGAGCAGCAATCGGCTGTCGGGCACCCTGAGCAAGCTTGGGAAGATCAGCGGCAGCGGCCTGGCCAAGCTCGGCAGCGCCGCGATCACGGCAGGGAAGGGCATCGCCGTCCTGGCCGCAGCCGCCGGTGGCCTGAACACCGTCGTCCAGGCGGCGACGGCGCTGGCGCCGTTGGCCGGCCTGTACTTGCTGATCCCTGGTGCGGCCCTGGGGGCTGCGGCGGCGCTCGGCACACTGAAACTCGCCATCAGCGGCGTCAGTGAAGGCTTCAAGGCCGCGTTGGGCAATGACCCGAAGAAATACGCCGAGGCGTTGAAGACTCTGCCGCCGGCGGCCCGGTCGGTGGCGACCGAGCTGCACAAGCTCGCCCCGGAGCTGAAGTCGATCCAGGCGACGGCCGCGCAGAACCTGTTCGCTCCGTTGCACGGCCAGCTGACGGCCGTGGCGAAGGTCCTCGTCGGGCCGGTGAAACAGGGCGTGGCCGATGTCGGCCTGCAGTTTGGGCTGGTGGCCCGGCAGGCGGCTCTGTTTCTGCGGCAGACGGCGACGGCCGCGGTGCTGCGGCAGACGTTCTCGACCGTCGCGGGTTCGATCCATCAGCTGATCCCGGCCCTTCAGCCGGTGCTGATCGGGTTCCGGAATCTGGCGAGCGTCGGCCTGCAGTTCCTGCCGCAGATCGCCGGGTCGGTGAGCGTGATCGCGCAGCGGTTCGGGCTGTGGCTGCAGCGGGCGGTCGCGACGGGCCGCGCAACGGCGTGGATCCAGAACGCCCTGGCCACGCTGAAGCAGATCGGCGGCGTGCTGTCGAACGTCGGCGGCATCTTGAAGAGCGTCTTCAGCGCGGCAAGCGCGGGCGGCTCGCAGTTCCTCGGCATTCTCGGCGCCGCCCTCGCCCAGTTGAACGCCTTCCTCAAGACGGCGCAGGGACAGGCGGCGCTCACCTCAATCTTCCAGACGCTCGGGGCGATCGGCACGACCCTGGGGCCGGTGATCGGCGCGCTGGTCACGCAGGTGGGCACGCTGGCGCGGCCGCTCGGCCAGCTGGCGCAGCTGGTCGGCCCGATCCTGCTGACAGCGATCAACGCCCTCGGCCCGGCCTTGGCGTTGATTGCGCCCGGCTTGCAGGCCCTGTTCGGGGGGCTGTCTCAGGCGGTGACGGCGATTGCCGCCAGCGGGGCACTCCCGGCGCTCGGTCAGGCGATCGCGCAGATCGGTATCGCGGCCGCGCCACTGCTGCCGGTGGTGGGTCAGCTCGCAGCGCTCTTGGCGAAGAATCTGGCGGCGTCGGTCACGACGCTGCTCGCGGTGCTCGGACCGGTGATCTCCGCCCTAGCGCAGAGCCTCGCACCGATCCTTCCGCAGATCGCGGCCGCGTTTTCGCAGCTCGCAGTGGCCATGGCCCCGATCGCAACGCAGTTCGGTCAGCAGCTCGGGCAGGCGCTGGTGAAGATCCTTCCGCCGCTGCTGCAGATCGTGCCGCAGCTGCTTCAGGGCCTGGTTCCGGCACTGGTTGATCTGCTGACCGCCTTGCAGCCGTTGATGCCGCAGCTGATCCAGCTCGGCGTCGTACTCGCTCAGAACCTCGCGCAGTCGCTTCCGCTGCTGCTCCCATCGCTGATCCACTTTGTGGAGCTACTGGTGGATCTGGTGGCCATGGCGGTGCCGGTTGTCGGCTGGATACTCCGGATCTCGACGGCGCTGGCGGGTGACCTGGGCACGGGGTTGACGACGGCGCTCAAGCTGGTCGCCGCCATGGTCGACGGAGTGATCCGCCTCTTCCGCGACCTGTTCGACATCTTGCTGGGTCACAGCATCATCCCGGACATCGTGCGCGGCACCATCAGCTGGTTCGCGCAGTTGCCGGGCCGAGTGGCTGGGATCTTCTACAGCATGGCGGCCGGCGCGATCAGCCAGGCGGCCGGGCTACTGCGGTACGTCTCGGGGATCCCGGGTGCGATCGCCCGGACCTTCGCCGGGGCCGGAAGCTGGCTGTACAACGCGGGCCGCGCCATCATGATCGGCTTGTGGGACGGCGTCGCCAGCCTCTGGAACTGGCTGGTCGCCCGATTCCGTGACCTCACGAACTTGATCCCGCGCATCAAGGGCCCGCCGGAGAAGGACCGGCGGCTGCTGACCCCGGCCGGTGTCGCGATCATGCAGGGCCTGGGCGAGGGCATCGCCTCGCAGATTCCTGCGCTGCGGTCGACGCTGGGGCGCGTCACGAACGCGATTGCGCTGCCGGGTGCGGGCGTCCAGGCCGCGCCGGCGGCCGCGGGCGCCGCTGCAGGAGCTCCGCGCGGTGTGACTGCGGCGGCCGGCGGGGGCGGCGGCACGGTGGTGCTTGAGGTCCGCTCCGGCGGCTCGAAGGTGGACGACCTGCTGGTGGAGTTGCTGCGTAAGGCCGTGCGGGTCCACGGCGGCGGGAACGTGCAGCTTGCTCTCGGGGACAGCTGATGGCCGTAACGATCACGCAGTTCTACTCCAGCGTCTACCACGATCCGGGCAGCGTCGTGTGGAGCCCTGTCTCGGGCAGTGCTGGCGACTGGCTCATCGTCTTGCACGGCAACAACATCGGCACTCTCGCCGACATGGGCGGCGACCCGGGCAAGAAGCAGGGTGGCTGGCCGGCGGGCGCCTGGCAGCTCCTCGCCGCGGTCGATGCAGGCGTCGGTCTGCCGAAGTGGCGGGCCTGGGCGACCAAGCTCATCGACTCCAACTCGCGGAATCTCTCGCTGGACGCCCCCAATGGCGGAGAACTGCACTCGTATCTGTACGTCGTGCGGGGCACCCGGCCGGGCGACGACGCCCTCCAGGTCTTCTCCGTGGGTGCGGCCAGCTCGGCGACCTCGGCGGTGAGTCAGCCGGTCGCTCTGTATGCCCCGGACGATTCGGGTCTGCTGATCGGCGCATGGCTCTCGGGGGGTGTGGTGGACTACACCTCGCTCGGCCCGCTGACGGCCCGTGCCGAGCTGGACAGCACGGTATCGACGTCGCGTGCTGGCGAGCAGACCATCACCGCGCACGGCCCCTCGACGCGCACGGCGACGGCGTCGGTGGCCAATCCCTGGGCTGCGATATCCGTCGTGGCGCGGGACGCCACGGGCGCGGTGACGTTCCCGAATCAGTCGCTCCAGGTCCGCGCCGAGCTTGCACTCGGCGCGTCCCCGGACGCCGACCCGGCGACCTGGGCGGCGACCTGGACGGACATCACGAGCGACGTGTATGCCCGCGACCCGATCACGATCACGCGCGGCCGAGCGGATGAGGCGTCCACGGTCGGCCCCAGCACCATGTCGCTGGAAGTGACCAACGCCGCCGGGAAGTACACCCGCTTGAACCCGACCGGCCCCTATTACGGGAAGCTCAGCAAGAACACTCCCATCCGGCTCTGGGTGAACCCGGGCAGCGGATGGGACCTGCGATACACCGGGTTCGTCAGCGAGTGGCCGCCGCGGCAGCAGGGCGGCGGCGTCGACCAGCACATGCCCATCACCGCGTCCGGAATCGTCCGCCGGATGAACCAGGGCAAGACCCTGCGCAGCGCGCTGTACCGGGCGATCACCGCGCGCGGCGGATACACCGCGTATTGGCCACTGGAGTCCGATCCCGCGGCGGGCATTCCCGGTGCCGCGCCGATGCGGTTGCTCGGCCCGAGCAGCTTCACCTCAGGCGGTCCGGCAGGATCGGCCGGGGCGATGACGTTCGACTCGACCGGCACGGCGTCGGCGACGGTCGTCGGCATGCCGAACATCAACAAGTGGCGGATCAGCTGGTGGCTGGACATCCCGAGTGATTTCGACGCCGCCAACGACTACAGCAACATGATGTATTGGACGACCTCCGGATCGAACGCGGACCAGTGGTTCTGCTACGTCCCGGCCGGACAGGGCGGCAAGCTCGCGATCGACAACTTCCAATCCGGCGTGTCGGAGTTCGCTGTGGTCGGAAACGTCGACCTGCGTGGCCGTGGCCCCGTCCTCGTCACCGCGTGGGCACAGCCGAGCGGCAGCGACGTCGCCCTTGGGATCAAGATCGCCGGAGACGGTTTCACCGACAGCGTCTACACGTTCGCGACCGCTGACACGGTCTTCCCGGTCAACTCGATCGGCATCAACCTGGGGCAGTACGCCAACAACAACCCCACCCCAAAGGGCACGATCTCTCACCTGCTGGTGTCGATCGACAACGACCCGTTCAACTACGACCCGACCTGGGAGTACAACGCCGGGACCGGATATACGGGGGAGCGCGCGGCCGACAGGGCCCGCCGCATCGCTGACGAAGAGGGTCTACCGCTCGTCATCGTCGGTGACGACGGCACCTCCGAGCCGATGGGGCCGCAGCCCGTTGACAAGCTGCTCGGCATTCTTCGGGATTGTGAGGCCGCTGATGGCGGGCAGCTGTATGAGGCGCGCGGCGGCCGCCTGGCGTACCGGACCCGCTCCTCCCGCTACAACGCCGCAGCGGTCCTGACGCTCGACCACTCCGCCGGGCACACCGCCCCGCCGTTCGAACCGCAGGATGACGACCAGCGCACCCGCAACGACGTCACCGCCTCCCGCCCGGACGGCGGCGCGGCGCGCGTCGTCGACACCGACTCGATCGACACCGTCGGCCTGTACGACGAGAGCATCGCCGTCAACGTGGCGTCCGACGACCAACTCGACGACCAGGCCGGCTGGCGCGTGCACCTCGGCACCGCCGATGACTACCGGTACCCGTCGATCAGCCCGAACCTTAACGGCAAGGCCGTCTCGCTCCTCCCCGGGTGGCTCGCCCTCGACGCCGGAAAGGCCATCGCCGTCACCAACCCCAGCAACGACCTGCCGCCCGGCACCATCGCGACCTTCGCCGAGGGCTACACCGAGGCGATCGACCTCGTCTCCTGGACGGCCACCATCAACGCGAGTCCCGGGCAGCCATGGAGGGTCGCCGTCCTCGACGACACGGTCCTCGGCCGCCTCGACACCGACGGCTGCGCACTCACCGACCCGGTCACCTCCACAGCGACCACGCTGCGAGTGTCGACCTACTCGGGGCCGCCGTGGACCACGGATCCCGCCGAAATGCCGTTCGACATCACGATCGGCGGCGAGCAGATGACCGTCACCGGCACGACCGCCCTCGGCGACGACTTCACCCGCACCGTCTCCAACGGCTGGGGAAGCGCGGCGTACGGCCCGGCCTGGACGGTCGCGGGCGGCTCCGCGTCCGACTACGCGGTCGCCTCTGGTGCCGCGACGATGAGCTTGTCGACGAGGAACGACCAGCGCATCGCCACCCTCGGCCAGACCGTGTACGGGTCGGACATCACCGTCCGCTGGAAGCTCAGCGCGGTGCCCACCGGCGACAGCCTGTTCGTGTACGTCCTGTCCCACTTCCAGAGCATCACGACAGGCTGGTACTCGCTGCGCATCCAGGTGTACGCCGGGGGGGCAATCGGCGTCGCCATCGAAGGCGGCCCGCCGGCCTTTACGCTCATCGCCGCCGAGGTCGCCATCCCGACCATCACCGTCGCCGCGAACACCTGGTACCGGGCCCGGTTCTCCGTCCAGTCCGGGACGCTGCTGGGGAAGGTCTGGGTGGACGGGGCGACGGAGCCACCCGCATGGACCGTCGCGGGCACCAACAGCACGCTCACCTCCGGACAGGTCGGGATGCGCGCGTTCGTGCCCTCCACGAACACCAACACCCTGCCGGTGACGCTGAGCTGGGATGACCTTTCGCTGGCCGCGACACAGCAGCTCACCGTCACCCGCGCCGTCAACGGCGTCAGCAAGAGCCACCCAGCAGGCGAGGACGTGCGCCTCGCCCAGCCGATGATCCTCGCCCTGTAGGAGCCCCCTTGCCGTACCCCGTGTTCACGGCCGGGCAGCGCCTGACGGCCGCCCTGCTGTCGGCGATGCAGGTCAACCTCGTGCGCAAACTGTCCGACCAGACGGTCAGCAACTCGACGACCCTCGTGAACGCGACCGACCTGTCGATCCCGGTCGCCGCGAACGCGACCTACCTCGTACGGCTGCGGGCGTCGTACTCGGCGTCAACCACCGGCGACGTCAAGTTCTCGTGGACGTCGCCGTCGGGCGCCACCGTGCAGCGGTACATCATCGGGCCGACGTCCGGCACCACCGACACCTCCGCGACCACCGTGCAGATGCGGCGCCGCTCCGGTACGGCCTCGCCCGCCGGCGGTGACGGCACCGCGAACTTCTCGACCTATCAAGAGGACATCTCGGTGCAGACGACCGGCACGGCCGGGACATTGCAGCTGCAGTTCGCGCAGAACACGGTCGACGCCGCGAACGGCACGATCCTGCGCGCCGACAGCTACATCGAGTACCTGCGGATCGCCTGAGGAGGCCCCATGTCCATCGAACGCGCTCTGGTGATCGTGGTCCTCGTGCTGCTGGTGGTCTACCTCGCGTCCCTAGTCCTGAAAGGGGTCTGATGACCAATGCGAGATCCCCGGACGAGCTGGGCCGCCTCGTTGACCGGCACGACGTCGAACTGCGCGAATTCCGCCGGGACTACATCACCAAGGAGCTCGTGCTCACCATGCTCGGCGGCCTCACCGACCGGGTGCTGCGCCTGGAGCAGGACAAGGCGTCGCGCCGGAACGCGCTGCTGGCGATCACCGGAACGCTTGTCGGTGTGCTCGCGAGTGCGGCCATCACATGGCTGATCACCACGAAGGGCGGCGGGCATTGACACGCAGGAACGCGATCGAGGGCGCCGGGTACTTCACGGCCCCGGCGGTGCTGGTCATCGGTGGATCCCTGGCGACGCTGGCGCTCACTGGTGTCCAGCACGGCTCGTACGGCGGTGAGGCCGCCCAGCCGGGCCCGCAGCCGACGGTGACGGTGACCGCGACGCAGGCCGAGCAGACGCCGGCCCCGTCGCCGTCTCGTACGGCCCGGGAGCGTGCGGTCGTCGCGGCCGAGCCCGCGGCACGGCCGGGCACGGGCGGCGGAGGCGCGGCGGCGAACACCCGGCGCGGCGGCGGCACCCGCTCGAGCACGGCCCCGCGGCCGGCGCCCGGCCCGTCGACGTCGCCGCCCGCTATGCAGCCGTCCCGGTGCGACTCCGGTCATGTCCTGTCCGTGCGGCTACCCCTCGGCGTGCTGCCCCAGTGCGCCGTCACGATCGGAGGATCCAGGTGAGCGAACCGATACCGCCCAACGCGCGGGGCCTGGCGCCTGTGCGGCCGGAGGACGGCCCGCAGGACGTCCCCCAGGAGCCGGGCAGTGTCGTGCCCGACGAGGGCGAGGGCGAGTGAGCGCCCGCGACGCCTTCCTCAACATGGCGCGCTCTCAGCTTGGCTACCACGAGGCCGCCAACGGACACACGAAGTACGGCCAGTGGTACGCCGACCGACACCACGACCAAGCCTTCGCGGACGCCAACTGGTGCGACATGGGCGCCTCCTGGTGCGCCGCGCAGATCGGTGCCGGCGCGGTCGTCGGCGAGTACGCCTACACCCCGTGGCACGCTCAGTGGTTCGCCCAGCAAGGCCGGTGGGGCCACACTCCGCACCCGGGTGACCTGGTTTTCTACAGCTGGTCGGGGCCCCTCACGATCACCGAGATCGAGCACGTCGGCATTGTCGAGGCCGTACGCGGTGACGGGCGGATCGTCACGATCGAGTTCAACACGTCCGATGCCTGCCTGCGCCGCGTCCGCACCCCGGCCGGCATCGTCGTCGGCTACGGCTCGCCGGACTGGGAAGCCGTCGACAGCGCGGACGACGTGCTCGAGGTGGTGAGCCTCGGATGCTGACAGGTGTCGACGTCTCCAGCTACCAGGGCGCCTACGACTGGGGCAAGGCCAAGCGGAACCGCGTGGCGTTCGGGATCGTGAAGGCGACGGAGGGCCTGACGATCCGCGACTCGCAGTTCGCCCGGAACTGGCGCGAGCTCAAACGCGTCGGCCTCGTCCGCGGGGCTTACCACTTCGGGCACCCGAAGAACGACCCGGTCGCCGAAGCGGAGTTCTTCTACTCGGTGATCGGACCCGTGCTCGAGGACGGCGACCTCGTCGTCCTGGACCACGAGGCGAGCGATGGCCAGTCGCCCGGCCGGTGCTCGAGCTGGGCGCAGGCGTTCACCGCCCACCTCGAGCTCCGCGGCTTGGCGCCGATCGTGTACACGTTCCTGTCCTTCGCGGAGGAGGGCCGTTGCGCCGGGCTCGGCGGGCGGCCGCTGTGGATCGCCGACCCGTCCCGCCCGGCCGGGCAGCCGCGGGTGCCGGGCCCGTGGACGTCGTGGGTGATGCATCAGTACAGCGAAACCGGCGGTATCGACCGCGACGTGTTCAACGGAGACGCCGCCGCCTGGCGTGCGCTCGGACAGATAGCTCAGCAGGAGGACGATATGGCGGATGCGGTAAGCCTCGGCGTCGGCGCGGGCCAGGAGGTGCCCGCCAAGGGCGTCCTTCAGGTGACCTGGGCCAAGGAGTTCTCCGACGCGCACGCCCACCACGGCGACAACGGTCTCAGCGTCATCGTGGCCGACAAGCTGTGGGGGTACTTCACCACGACCATCGACGTGACCGGCCTGAAGCCCGGCGACACCTACGACGTGGAGTTCGCGCGGGTGTCCCGGCCAGCCAAGGCGGACGACGCCTGGTCGTACAAGGACGACGGCGGCGGCTCACGGTGCACGTTCGACCGGCCGCGGGCGGTGCACTCCTACCAGTTCGCCCTCGACGGAGACACGCGCGGACGGGTGTGGATCCACAACCCGAACGACTACCCGATCACCGTGACCGGCGGGGCCTTCAAGGCTGCCCTGCTGAAGTACTGACGCGATGGCCGACGAGCTGCCGCGCGTCGATCGGGACGAGGACGATCACCCCGTCTGGGTTCACTACTGCTCGGGCACGTCGCCGGGATTCGATCCGGTGGCCCGTGTGACGCTGCCGCTCGGCCCGCAGGGCTGGGAGTGGACCGGCGACGGCGGGCTGACGCCCTCGATCCTGTGCCACAACTGCGGTGTGCACGGCTTCTGGGTCGGCGGCGAACGGCCGTCCTGGCGCGACTGCTGACCTTCCCTGTCCCCCTCGCCCCGCCAGCGCGCGGGGCTTCGTCATCTCTGGAGCCAGATGAGCATCACGTTCCGCGGTGGCCGGCGGCCGCCACACTCGGAGGACGCCCGGCCGCGGCTGCATCTCGGGCCGTTCCTCACCGGGACGTACCCGAAGCCGCCGGTCAAGGTCGACTACGTCAGCGCCGTCGACGAGTGGCCGATGTACGGCAACGACCAGTACGGCGACTGCGTGTGGGCGATGATCGGCCACACCATTGAGGCGGCCACCGCGTACGGCCAGGGCCGCACGGTGAAGGTCTCCGAGGCTGACGTGCTGCGCGGCTACAGCGACGTCACGGGCTTCGACCCGGTCGACCCGTCCACCGACCAGGGCACGGTGATCCAGGACGCCCTGGACTACTGGCGCAAGACCGGCGTCGGCGGGCACCAGATCCTGGCGTTCGCGCAGGTCGACATCCACGACCCCGGCGAGGTCGACGCGGCGCTGTGGCTGTTCGGGCACCTGCAGCTCGGCATCAACTTCCCGGCCGTGGCGATGGACCAGTTCGACGCCGGGCAGCCGTGGGACGTCGTGAAGAACGACGGCGGGATCGAGGGCGGCCACGCGATCGACCTCGGGTACGTCCTCGGCAACCCGCCGCAGCTCGTCGGCCGGGCCGCGAACGGCAACTACCGGATCATCACCTGGGGCCGCGTGCAGGAGATGACGCCCGCCTTCTGGGGCCGCTACGTCGAAGAGGCGTGGGTGGTCGTCACGCCGGAGTGGATCAGCCAGAAAGGGACCTCACCGGAAGGGCTCGACGTGGCCGCGTTGGGTGAGGCGTTCACGGCGATGACCGGCGAACCCAACCCGTTTCCGGTCCAGCCCGCCCCCGGCCCGGCGCCCGGGCCTTCTCCGGCGCCTGTGGACGTGGCTGACCAGGCTCTGGCGGATGCTGTCCGGCCGTGGCTGAGGTTGCGGCACCGCGGCACGAACGCCGACGCTGCCCGGGCGCTGAAGACCTGGCTGACGGCCAAGGGCCTCTGACCCGCGCGGCCATGCCAACAACCATGTCAACTAGCAAGGAGTGAGCATGCGGGACCTCTCGGAGCGCCACCTGTCCACGCAGCAGATCGCGCGGTACTTCGAGTACGCGCACCTGAAGACCCCGCTACGGCAGGTCTCGCAGCGATGCCACGACCTCGCCGAGCAGATGATCGGCGATCTCCCCGACGGCCCGGAGCTCACCGCCGGGCTGCGCAAGCTCCTGGAGGCGAAGGACTGCTTCGTCCGCGCCTCCCTCGACACCGCCCAGGAAGGACCCACCTCATGAAGTACGCCAAGCTCTATGCCGCGCTGCTGGCCGCCGCCGGCGTCGTCGCCTCGTCCGGTCTGCTGCATGGCACGCCCGAGCTCGTCCTGAACACCGTCATCGCCGCCGTCGGTGCGGCGCTGGTGTACCTCGTGCCCAACGCGCAGACGAAGGTGATCCCGGGCCGCGTCGAGGAGAGCCACTACCCGCGGCCGTAGTCGACCCCGGCCTCCACAAACGAGAGCCGCCCCGCACCTCTTCGGAGGGCGGGGCGGCTTCTTCGTGTCTGGGGGTTCAGCGCCTGGCGCTCTCAGCCGGTGACGTGCCGTAGGTACAGGTCGGGCTTGGCCATGAACCGCTTCCAGTGGTCGACGAGCTGCAGCTTCTCCCAGGCGGTGCGGCGGAGGCCATGGTCGTCGAGTTCGATGATGTCCGCGCCGGGCGTGGCCGCCAGGACCGGCGAGTGAGTGGCGCAGATGATCTGCCCGCCGACCGCTGCGAGGTGGTCCATGAGGGCGACCAGGCGCAGGCAGGAGGTGAAGGACAGGGCGGCCTCGGGCTCATCCATCAGGTACAGGCCAGGGTCGTTGAACATGGCCTCCAGCACGGTGAAGAACCCCTCACCGTGGCTTTGCTCGGTGAGGGGTTCCTCCCAGAAGCCGTACATCCCCGAGACGTTCTGTCCGAGGTTGAACAGCGTCTCGGCGCGGAAGAAGAATCCGGAACGGCGGCGGCGCGGGCCGCTGAGGAGTCTGAGCCCGTTCGAGGTCAGATCGGTGCGCAGCACCTCGCCGAGCGGGGTCGACTCGCCGGTGCTGGCGTACTTGGTGCCGGCCTTGCCGCCCTGGGAGGAGATCTTGCAGGCGCCGGCGATCGCCTCCACGATCGTGGACTTGCCCGACCCGTTCTCCCCGACCAAGAACGTGACAGGTCGCTCGAACGACAAGCCGTGCTCGGCGAGGTGCTGGACCGGCGGCAGGGTGAATGGCCACGCAGGCCGGTCGTCGGGGTCGAGGTAGATACGGGTCAGCAGCATCAGGCATCCAGGATGCGGTCGGCGTGCTCATGCAGCGGTACGGCCAGGTCGAGGTAGTCACCTCGGTCGATACGGCGGAGCATGTGCCCGATCACGCACAACTGTGCGTACCGGCCTTCCGGCGGCTCCAGGACGTCGGCGAAGGTGTCGCGCACCTGCCGCGCCATGTCCGGTACGAGCAGGCTGTGGCAGTACAGGCTGGCCGCACCATACCCGGCCGGGGCACGGCCCCAGTGCTCCCAGTCCAGGACCCACAGGCGCGGCGAGGTGACATTGGCCCAGTGCATATCCATGTGCTCGGTACTCCATGCCGGGCGCAGGTGGTCGGCGCGGGCGCCGAAAAAGACCCGTAGCGTCGGCTCGTACCAGCCGGGGTTCTCCGCGCCGCGGCGGGTTGTCTGCCCGGCGAGGGCGTCCAGGGCGCCACGCAAGCTCTTCCACCACGAGCGAGGCAGGTCGAGAGGCTGGCGGAGTTCGGGTGTCGGCGAGCAGGGCCGGTCAGGTACGAAGGTCATGAGCTCCGCGTAGATCATGACCTCCGCCTCGTCCCATTCGATCCGGTCCAGCAGCGATGGCTTGGGTATGCCGGTCAGGTGCGCGGCGTCCTGGTTACCGGTCCACTCCTCACTGGTGGTCCAGTCGCGATGCTCGGCCGTAGCCCGCAGCCACACCGGCTCCCCTTCCTTCAGAGCGGGGGCGCCTATCGTGCGGTCCCGCCAGCCGAACACCGCCTCACCTGCCAGCCGCGCGCCCAGCCGGTCAGCGGCTTCGGCCAGCACGCGACGTAGGAAAGCCCGCTGCGGCTCCTCCTCGGCCTGCTCGCCGGTCATCGATCCCCCGATTGGTGTCTAGCGTGTTGGCCTGC
This sequence comes from Actinoallomurus vinaceus, assembly GCF_039542055.1. Classification (NCBI taxonomy): domain Bacteria; kingdom Bacillati; phylum Actinomycetota; class Actinomycetes; order Streptosporangiales; family Thermomonosporaceae; genus Actinoallomurus; species Actinoallomurus vinaceus. The sequence continues at coordinate 493,620 of NZ_BAABHK010000004.1, read as the reverse complement.
ACTGGTTCGGACGGCAGCTCATGTCAGGACTGCACGTCCGATCCTTCGGGCTACACGGCCCACAGGTGTAGGACGGGGCGCAGGTCCCTTTCGGACGGCAGTTGGATTGCGGGTTGCAGGCAGGGCTGCAGCTCGGTCCGCACTGCGGGTTGCACATCTTCGGGGTACACGGCGCCTCGATCGGTTCGAAGTGCGCGTCCAGGTGTTCGGTCACTGACGCCATCTGCGGGCCGGCCACGATGTCGCTGAGCGTGCTGTCGTTGACGTTCCCGATCGGGAGCCAGCGTGCCATCACGCATGGCCACACAGTACCGTCCGGGCCAACGGCGACGTTGCCGCTCGTGCAAGCGCCGCACAGCTGGTCAACGTCCTGCGGACGGTCGCGGACGCCTCGGCCGATTTGCCGCAGGTCGTCGTACCCGATGTCGGTGACGCCGAGGTCGGCGAGCATGGCCTCGGCCTGGCGGGTGCGCTGGCCGTCGAGGACGCCGATGATGCCGACCCGCAGCGGGATGGACCGGCGCACGGCTTCGGCGATGTTCGCGCGGGTGCGGAGGTGGCCCGGTCGCCGGGTGATGGCGGCGTGCTCGAGGGGATCGTCGGAGTACCAGGAGGTCGCCAGGCTCACTCCGGGCCGGGTGAAGGTGTCCCACAGGTCGTCGCGGACGTGCACGAGGTTGCTGAACACCTCGACGTCCAGACCGCGCTCCAGGCCGTGGTCGACGAGCTCGGGCAGCGCCGGATGGAGGGTGGGTTCCCCACCGATGAACTGGATCAGCTCAACGCCGAGCGAGACGGCCTCATCGATGACCCGGCGCCAGTCCGGCACGGTCATCGTGCCGTGCGTGCCGGACGGGCCCGATCCGGCATAGCAGTGGTCGCATTGCAGCTGGCACTTACCTGTGATCTCTAACCACATGAACCGCATCTGTTGATGATGCATCCGAGGCTCCTTCTAGTGAAGATCTGGCCACGGCCCCGGGCGCCCGCGCAGCGACCCGGGGCCGTGGCGGTCAGGACGGGGCGGCGCTCGTATCCCTCAACTGCGCGAAGGCAATGCCCGCGTACGTCTGCGCCGCCTCGAACAGGTTGCCCGCATGCGCCAGGTAGAGCTGCGCGTCGTTGTGCTCCGGCCCGGTGTACTCGAAGAGACGGTCGATGACCACCTGGATCTGCCGGCCGCGATCGCCCAGCTCTCGCAGATGCTCGGCGAGCGCCGCCAGGTCGCTCGGCTTGGCCTCCGTCCGCGCGGCCTGCTCCAGGACCTCGAGCTGTCTGCCGGTGTAGACGAGCCGTTTGGCCAGCGTCATCGTCGTCATCGGTTCTCCGCCACGCCGCGGCGGATGGCGGCGACCTCGACGCAGGATGCGTTGCTGCCGCTGCGGTCGCTCTTGCCCCAGGTGACGCCGTGCTGATCGATGGTGGTGATCATGTTTGTCCTCTCTGTTCGGTTCGGTGATGACCGCGGCCCCGGCGCCCGCGAAAACAACCGGGGCCGCGGCATGGGGCCGCCGAGAGGTCGCAATGTCCCGAAGTCCCCTCTCGGCGGCCCGTCGCCCGGCAGGCGCAGCGGTCGATTGCTGCCGGGACGCCTGGGGGCCGCCGGGGAGCGCTGGGCTTCCACTCCCCGCGCTCGACCCGGCGGCGTGGTCCCGGCAGTGGATGCGTCTGTACCTGCCGGGACATCTGGCCCGTACGGCCGAGACACGGGGGCGATCGGCCGTACGGGGGTCTAGGTGTCCTTCTCCAGATCGGCGAGGAACTTCCGGGCCTTCTCCGGCTCCTCGGCGATCATCTGCCGCAGCCGCTCATCCCAGTAGGTCTCGCCTCGTCGCCGCTTCGGCTGCTCATCGGGCGCCCTGCGGTACGCGATAGGGAGCGCGTTCAGCGTGTCGACGAAGTCGTTGTACTGGTCGGCGAGCGCGACCATGCGCCGCATGTGCTCGGGGCCGACGCTCACGCGGGTGCCCCGATCTGCTCGAGCTCGGCGGCGCGGCACCGGTACAGGAGTCGCTGCCGGTTGCGGTCGCAGATGATCAGCGGCTCATGCCCGAACAGCGCGAACGCTGCGAACTCGCGGCGGTACCGGCACCACATGACCAGCCACTGACGACATAGGTCCTGGATCTCGGCAAGCTGCTCGGGGCTTGGGTCGGGGGCGCAGGCCGGGATGTCGGCGATCGTGTCGTCGACCATCGGACGCCGGGCCGGGCCGGGCCGGACGAGCAGCCAGGCGACAGCGGCGAGGAATCGGCGGATCATCGCGGCACCCCGATCTCATGCAGCTCCCGCTTGGTCAGCGTCACGCCGGGCGCGACGACCAGGACGTGCACGGTCTTGCCGTGCTCGGTGTAGGTGGGCCACACATCGCGGGCGTGCTCGCAGACGATGCCCAGGCCTCGGCCGCTGAGGGCGGTCAGGTCACCGACGGCGGGGATGTGGAGGGGGCGCGGGTCGGGGTCGGTGACGGCGAGGTGCACGTACCGGGCGGTGACGGTCACCTCGACGCTGACCGGCCACAGGTCGTCCGTCCACTCCCGCTGCCCGGAGCCGTGGACGATCGCGTTCGTGACGACCTCGCTGGTGATCAGGGCGATGTCGTATGGGTCGTGCGCCGAGTGGCCGGCCACGGCTTTGGCGGCGTGCTGGCGGGCCTGGCGTACGGCGTCGGGCCGCGCATGGAGCGGGAGGAATATCGGCGCCGGTTCGGTGGGGGAAGCGGGGCGGTCGGTGAGGACCGCAGGGTCAGGTGTCACGGGGGATCAACTCCCCAGGTAGGGGTGCCCGGCTGGCAAGGCCGAGCGTGCGGCTTAGGTACAGGGCTTATCATGCTCCCGGCATACCTAACTCGCAAGACCTAACTTGAGTCGCGCACCTATAGTCACGAATGTCGGGTTTCCATGAACGTGATTACGGAGTGCATTACCATCACCTCACCTAGCCACTCCGAGCTACCGGAGACACCCATGCCAACCCGCGAAAGTCCGACCCTGCGCCGCCGTCGCCTCGCGCAGCAGCTCCGCAATCTGCGCGAGGATTCCGGCCTCAAGAGTGCTGAGGTTGCCGCGCGGCTGGAGTGGGCGCCGAGCAAGCTCACCCGCATGGAGCGGAACGAGGGCAAGCGGCCGGATCCGCGCGACATCCGGGACCTGTGCGAGGTGTACGAGGTCGACGATGCTCAGCGCGACCGCCTGGTGCAGCTTGCCCGTGATGGCCGCAAGCGCGGATGGTGGGACCCGTACGACAAGGTGCTGCCCGAAGCGACGACCGCGTTCATCGGCCTGGAGGCTGAGGCGGCGAGCGTCCTCGTTTTCGAGGCGCTGGCCATCCCGGGCTTGCTTCAGACCCCGGAGTACGCCGACGCCGTGAACCGCGGTGGCGCGACGAAGCTGCCCGACGAGCAGATCCAGGCGCGTGTCGACGTCCGGATGCGACGACAGAAGGCGCTGCATGAGGATCCGCCGCTGGAGGTCGTCGCGGTCATCGATGAGGCCGTACTGCACCGCACCGTCGGCGATCCCGAGGTGATGCGCGGCCAGATTGAGCACCTGCGGCAGGTTGCCCGGCGCCCGAACGTCACCGTTCAGGTCATCCCGTACGACGCTGGCGCGCACGCGAGCATGTCCGGCAGCTTCAACATCCTGCAGTTCCCCGAGCCCGGCGATCTCGACGCTGTGTTCGTCGACCTGGTCGCCGGCGAGATGTTCATCGAGGAACCGGCCGAGGTGAAGCGGTACCACGCGGCGTTCCTGAATCTCGTCGGCGCTGCCGCGAGTCCAGCGAATACGCTGGACATGCTCACCAACCGGTGAGGGTGGACCGAATAGGAAGCCGTACCTATGCCAACGCCCCAAGATCTGTCTGATGCTGCCTGGAGGAAGAGCATCAGGAGCACCCAGAACGGCTCATGCGTCGAAGTCGCGACGCTGACCGTGCGCTCCGACGACGAGTAGTCCAGAAAAGGAAGAGGGGCCCCGGTGCTCGCCCGGTGGCCCCTTTTCCGTACCTTAGCCGCGTCCAGCGTACCCCGCCGGGCCGACAGATGTGGATCAGAAGCCGAGGCTGTGATCGCAGGAGACCACCGCGTACTGCCCGCTCGACTTCGCCGCCTTGACCTTGACCCCGTCCACGTCGATCTCGCACGTCACCGTGCCGCTGCCCTGGTTCTGCGCGGAGATGTCGACCATCGTGAACGCGTCGCGCTTCACCTTGAAGGACTTCGTCCACGGCAGGTGCGCGCCCTGCTGCTGCTCTTGGCCGCTGGCGGTGGAGTAGGTCACGTCCGCGGAGTCGGCGGTGCCGCCGACCCGGTATGTGATCGTGCGGAGGTTGCTCTTCGGCTTGGCGGCCTTCACGGGCGCCGAGGCGGGCGCGGATCCGCCGGCCGCGGGCGGGGTGGCGATGTTCGGGTCGGTGTCGTCGGTGGCCTTGCAGCCCGCGAGGGCGAGGACGGCGAGCATGGCGGCGGCGATGATGCGCATGGGGATCCCTTCGGTCGGAGGCAGGTGTAGGACGCCGCCCGGCGGAGTCCGGGTGGCGGTGGTTAGCGGAATGTGGCAATCCGGCTACGGACTGATCCAGCCCGCGAAGATCGCCACGAAGATCGAGACGCCAGCGAGCAGGAAGACCCGCGACAGCCAGCGCGCGGTGAAGTTCACCGCGGGCACGACGAGCCGGTCGTACAGGTGGGCGAGCGAGCAACCCGGCTGCTCGCAGATCGGGCAGACGCCCTCGGCCAGGTCGTTGCCGTAGTCCATGAGGGTGGTCATTGGATGCTCCGGTGGCTGTTGCGTGGCTGGTCGGCGTCGCGGCCCGGGGAGTCGTCGAGCAGGTACAGCTCGACGTACCGCCGCGCGCCGGGCCCGCGCCGGTTCTGGTACGGCCGTGAGATCTCCCCGGCCTGGACGCGGCCGTCGGAGAGCTCGGGCAGCAGCTGGGCGAGGAGCTCGGCGACCGCGCCGGCGTCGTCGTCCTGGCCGTCGAGGCGGACCCGGACGACGCGGACCTTCGGCGTGCCGCTCATGACAGCCACCTGTCCAGCTCCCGGCGCGCCGCGGCACGGACACGGCGGGCGTACGGCCGGACGTCGGCCACGGCCCGGCGTACGGCCTTGCGCGCGCCACGGGCGACCGGGCGGAGGGTGAGGCGCGTAGGGCCCGTGAGCGTGCGCCACAGGACGGCCAGCACGGCAAGCACCAGGCGGGCGGCGGCCAGGGAGTCGCGGCGGTCCGGCGTGGCCTCAGGTTCCCTGGGTTGGGGAGGGGGTGGCGGGTCCGATGTCGGCTTGTCCGGGCGGATCTCGATCACCATCGGCTGTGGCGGCGGCGCCGGCGCGGCGAACGTCGGCCGCGGGCGCTCGGCCGGCGGCGCGGGACGCTCGCCCTCCGGCGCGCTCGCGGCCCGGGCGGCCGCTGGCGGCTCGGGCTCATGCTTCGGCTCGGGCTTGGCGGCCTGGCGCTTGAGCCGGGCGAGGCGCCCGCGAGCGCGCCGGAGGGCGGCGGTCAGCTCGTCGGCGAGCCGGTCGACGTCGTCGAGGGTGGACGCGCCGTCGTGGCGGCCCAGGAGCTGGCGGAGTTCGTCGAGCAGATCGGCGGCTGTCGCGGACGGCGTGAGCGTCGCGGCGGTCATGTCGGCTCCTCGATTCGGTAAACGCGCCCCATCCTCGCTTTGGCGAGGTCGAAGCCGCTGCCCCGCTTGGGCATGCTCGCGGGAAAAAGACTGACCGTGACATGCCGGTTGGGCCACTCCTCACCACTGTTGAGGATCGCCGCGCGGACGCGGTCACGGGCCTCGTTCAGCGCGGCGTCGGGCAGGCCCACGAGGTGCAGGCCCGGGACGCCACTGGTGATCGCCGCCTCGACGTCGACGAGAGCCCCGTCCACGCCCAGGAGCGCGACGGCACGGGTACGGGCCAGGGCCATCGTCAGCACACTCCCTTCAGATGGTCGACGGTGAAGCGGCCGGGCCCGTCCGCGAGCAGGCCGATGACGTCGACGCGGGCGGTGGCGTGAGCGACGCCGTGGGCGGCGAGCCAGCGGCCCGCGAGGCGTCGTAATCGCGCGGCCTTGGCCGGCGTGACCGCCTCGACGGGCGTGCCGAAGACGGTGCTGGAGCGGGTCTTCACCTCACACACGACCAGCTCCCCGCCGTCGCGGGCCACGATGTCCAGCTCGCCCTCGCCGCATCGCCAGTTGCGATCGAGGATCTGCCAGCCGAGCCGGGCCAGGTGCTCGGCCGCCGCCTGCTCGCCCTGCCGTCCGAGTGCGTCCTTCGCGTTCATACGGCCTCGCTCCTTGCCCGATCAACCCACCCCGGCCGACCTCCCGGCGTCGGAGGAGTGGCCGGGCGCGCTGTGCTTATGATTCGAGCGCTCCGCTCGCTCATGCGCTCACCTCCGACGACGACGGTTCCGTACCGGCCACCTTCCGTGTTGCTCGAATCGCATTCTGTGGATAACCGGGCAGGGCCGGTGCGGTCGCTTGATTCACCGGGCCAGGTCGCGCACGGTGGGGCATGCACGGCGCCGGTGTCATCCCGCGCCGGGTTCCGGCCGGAGACGAGTCCGCGAGGGAGCAGATGGCAGCGAACGAGGAGATCGGCACCGAGTCCGCTGAGGTGTTCGGCGCGGCGGTGGCCGAGTTCGAACGGCATCTGCGCGCCGAGCGCGGTCTGTCCGCGCACACCGTCCGCGCCTACCTCGGAGACGTCACCGATCTGCTCGCGCACGCCCATCGCATGGGGCTGCGGGACCTGGCGGGCCTGGACGTGCGGATGGTGCGGGCGTGGCTGGCCGCGCAGCACGCGCTCGGCCGGTCGCGGGCCACGCTCGCCCGCCGTACGGCCTCGGTACGGGTGTTCACGGCGTACGCCCATCGCCGGGGGCTGCTGCCGATCGACCCCGGCCCGCTTCTGGGCACTCCCAAACAGGGGCGGACGCTGCCGCGTGTGCTGCGCCAGGACGAGGCCGCCGCACTACTCGACCGCAGACCGCCCCGCGGCCGGACGGCCGCCGCCGACGACCGTGCGTACGACTCCGAGCAACGCACCGACGGTCACGAGGAGCCTGCTTCGGACAACGGAACGGGTGGCCGCGGGGAGGGCGCGGCCGGTCACCCGGGGAGCGTTTCCGCGAACGCTGCGGGCGGTCATGGCAAGGGCACCCCTGGGGGCGCTGCGAACTCCGACGGCGGGTCGCTGGGGGAGGGGAGCGGAGCTCCGGAAAGCGGCGTGGACGCCGTCGCGTTGCGGGATCAGGCGGTGCTCGAACTGCTCTACGGCTCCGCCATCCGGATCGCGGAGCTGTGCGGGCTGGCCGTCGACGACGTCGACCTCGCCCGGCGCACGATCCGGGTGATCGGCAAGGGCGACAAGGAACGGACGGTCCCGATGAGCGCGCCGGCGGCGCGGGCCGTCGATGCGTGGCTGTGCCGGGGCCGCCCCGGCCTCGTACGTGATCGCAGCGGGCCTGCGCTCTTCCTCGGCACTCGCGGCGGCCGCTTGCATCCCACCGTCGTCCGGCGCGATCTGCATCGGCGGCTCGCGGAGCTGGGCCTGCCCGACATGGGGCCACACGGCCTGCGGCACAGCGCGGCCACCCATCTCCTGGAGGGCGGGGCGGACCTGCGCAGCGTCCAGGAGATCCTCGGACACTCCTCTCTCGCCACGACCCAGGTGTACACCCACGTCAGCGCGGAGCGGCTCAGAGCGGCCTACCGGCAGGCCCACCCCCGGGCGTAACCCCGTCTCCGGCACGGACATGTCCGGCGGGCCGCTCCATCTCGACCGATCCACGTCTCCCGGCCGGAATGCCCGGTCAACGGTTCCAGCCGAACCGAGAAATATCCCGTGCGCGGGGATGTGGGCCTGCAATTGCCGAGCATTAGGTACGTCCCCACGTCCGACGCCAGCGGTTCCGGCAGTGCCCGCGGCCCGACTCCGCCCCATATCTCCGCTTCAGAGGGTTATCGCCTCAGCGCCGCCGACGTCACCGGCGGGCGGTTCGCGGATCGGTGACCGCTCGCTGGGCCCGCTGTGGCCCTGCCGGCGTCACCGAGGACCGATCACCCGGGCCCGTGTGATCGGGACCCCGTGCGAGCGGGCTCCGGCGGCGGCGCCGACGGCGAGCGGGGATCTGGCCGCGACGGCGAACAAGGATCCGGGACACCACGATGGCCGCCGCTCCGGCGATGGCGATCGGGCCGGCCGACGGGCCGATGCCCGTTGCGGCGCTGACCGGCCGCGTCACCGGCGCTGTGACGGTCGGCCGTGTCCTCGCAGGTTCGGCGGGTGGTCGTGTCGGCGGGTGCGTCTCGGACGGCCGGAGGGACCGGATCGTCGGCGGCGCCCAGGGGTCGCCAAGGTCGGCACCGGAGGCGGGTGGCGGCGGAGACTGCGGCCACGGAACGGCTTCTGGGGGAGCGGCGGCCGGGGACGCGGCGTGCCACCAGGGCAGGAGGCGTACGGGACCGAGGCCGAGGAGCGAGAGCGGGTCGAGGTAGGAGCCGCCGCGCAGGAGCCCCCAGTGCAGGCAGCTCTCCTGCCCGCAGTGGCCGAGCACCCCTTCCACGACGCCGATCCGGGCGCCGGCCGCGACGATCTGCCCAGGGCGCACGGTGGGGCGTACGGGCAGGTAGGTCGTGCGGAGGGCGCCATGAGTGATCGTCACCACACCGCGGCCCGCCAGGTCGTGGGCGAAGGCGACCCGTCCCGCGCCGGCGGCGAAGACCGGACGGCCGGGAGGCGCGGCGAGATCGACTCCCCGGTGCCCGGCCTCCCACGGATGGGCGGGCGGGTCGAAACGGCGCAGCACCGGCGGTGGCGGGCGTAACGGCCACTGCCAGCCCGCGTCCGCCCCGCCGGGGAAGAACGCCGCCACGACCAGGAGAAACCCGGACCACACCATGGCACCGAGCATGCGCGCCCCCGGCCGTCCTCCGACAGGACCCAGGCCGAATCTGGGGAAAACCCCGGCGTTGGAGGCGTGGAGTCCACGGCGGGGTGAGCCGCCGGTACACTTGCCTCAACGGTCGCATGACCGAATTCACGCGTCCGCCGGCCACCGAGCATTGGTGGGGCGGCCCTCTCGGTCCATGACCACTCGTCATGGCAGGGGCGCACGGGCGCAGGCAAACAACCGGGACGTGGCCCGATACTGGGCCGGACAGGAGAACCACGGGCATGGCACCCGTCGTCACCATGAAGCAGCTGCTCGAGAGCGGCGTCCACTTCGGTCACCAGACCCGCCGGTGGAACCCGAAGATGAAGCGTTTCATCTTCACCGAGCGCAACGGCATCTACATCATCGACCTGCAGCAGTCGCTGTCCTACATCGACCGCGCCTTCGACTTCATCAAGGAGACGGTCGCCCACGGCGGCACGATCCTGTTCGTCGGTACGAAGAAGCAGGCGCAGGAGTCGATCGCGGAGCAGGCGCAGCGCGTCGGCATGCCGTACGTCAACCAGCGCTGGCTGGGCGGCATGCTCACCAACTTCTCCACGGTGCACAAGCGCCTCACCCGTCTGAAGGAGCTCGAGGAGCTCGACTACGACGACGTCGCGGGCTCGGGTCTGACGAAGAAGGAGCTTCTCATGCGCAAGCGTGAGAAGGACAAGCTCGAGCGCACCCTCGGCGGTATCCGCGACATGGCGCGCGTGCCCAGCGCGGTGTGGATCTGCGACACCAAGAAGGAGCACATCGCCGTCAACGAGGCCCGCAAGCTGGGCATCCCGGTGGTGGCGATCCTCGACACCAACTGCGACCCGGACGAGGTCGACTACCCGATCCCGGGCAACGACGACGCCATCCGCAGCGTCAGCCTGCTGACCCGCGTGGTCGCGGACGCCGTGGCCGACGGCCTGATGGCCCGCGCCGGCGCCGCGCCCTCCGGTGACGAGAAGCCCGCCGCCGTCGGTGCCGAGGAGCCCCTCGCGGAGTGGGAGCGGGAGCTCCTGCAGAGCAAGAAGGACGAGTCCGGCGAGACGGCCGAGGCCGCCCCGCAGGCCGAGGCCCCGCAGGCCGAGGCTCCGGAGGCCCAGGCCGAGGAGGCCCCGCAGGCCGAGGCCCCGCAGGCCGAGGCTCCGGAGGCCCAGGCCGAGGAGGCCCCGCAGGCCGAGGCCGCAGAGGCCGCGCCGGCCGCGGAGGCCGAGCAGCCGCAGACCGGTCAGGACTCCTGACGGCCCACGACCGACGACGAGAGAGACAAGACCACAATGGCGAACTTCACCGCCGCCGACGTCAAGAAGCTCCGGGACACCACCGGCTCCGGGATGATGGCCTGTAAGAAGGCCCTCGAGGAGGCCGAGGGCGACTTCGACAAGGCGGTCGAGCTGCTCCGTCTCAAGGGCGCCAAGGACGTCGGCAAGCGCGCCGAGCGCACCGCCGCCAACGGCCTGGTCGCCGAGTTCTTCAACGGCTCCGGCGACGGCGCGATCCTCGAGCTCAACTGCGAGACCGACTTCGTCGCCAAGAACGAGGGCTTCATCGCGCTGGCCGACCAGATCGTCGAGTTCGCCGCGAAGAGCGACGTGGCCGACCGCGACGCCCTGCTGGCCGCCGAGATCGAGGCGGGCAAGACCGTCCAGCAGCTGATCGACGAGAACAGCGCCAAGATCGGGGAGAAGCTCGAGCTCGGCCGCTTCGCCCACTTCAAGGGCGCGTACGTCGCCAGCTACCTGCACAAGTCGGACCCGTCGCTGCCGCCCGCCACGGGTGTGCTCGTCGAGCTCGACAGCGAGGCGCCCGAGGTGGCCAAGGAGATCGCGCAGCAGATCGCCGCGATGTCTCCGAAGTACCTCACCAACGAGGACGTCCCCTCCGACGTCGTCGCCAAGGAGCGGGCGCTCGCCGAGCAGATCACCCGCGACGAGGGCAAGCCCGAGCAGGCCATCCCGAAGATCGTCGAGGGTCGTGTGAGGGCCTACTTCAAGGACTTCGTCCTGGTGGAGCAGCCCTTCGTGAAGGACCCGAAGAAGAGCGTCGGTAAGGTCCTCCAGGACGCCGGGGTGAACGTCAAGCAGTTCGCCCGGTTCCGGGTCGGGCAGCTCTAAGACCCGCCCTGAGGACGCCCAGCCGCTGAGAGACAACGAAGGAGCCGCCGCCGTGCAGGAAGATCAGACCACCGACACGACGGCGGCTTCGTCGTCCCACCATGGCTGGAAGCGGGTGCTCCTCAAGCTCTCCGGCGAGGCGTTCGCCGGTGGCGACGCGCTCGGCATCGACCCCGCGGTCGTCCAGCACATCGCCGAGGCGGTCGCCGAGGTGGTGCGGGAGGGCGTGCAGGTCGCGGTGGTCTGCGGCGGCGGCAACATGTTCCGCGGCGCGCAGATGTCCGCCCAGGGCATGGACCGCGCCCGCAGCGACTACATGGGCATGCTCGGCACCGTGATCAACTGCCTCGCGCTGCAGGACTTCCTTGAGAAGCTCGGCCTGGACACGCGGGTGCAGACGGCGATCACGATGGGCCAGGTCGCCGAGCCGTACATCCCGCGCAGGGCCATCCGCCACCTCGAGAAGGGCCGTGTGGTGATCTTCGGCGCCGGCCTCGGCCAGCCGTTCTTCTCCACCGACACGGCCGCGGCGCAGCGGGCGCTGGAGATCGGCGCCGACGCCGTGCTGAAGGGCACCCAGGTGGACGGCGTGTACGACGCCGACCCGAAGAAGAACCCGGACGCCTTCCGGTTCGACCGGCTCGAGTACGGCGAGGTGCTGCAGCGCGGTCTGAAGGTCATGGACGCCACCGCGATCAGCCTTTGCATGGACAACGGCCTGCCCATCGTGGTCTTCGACCTGATGGGGCAAGGCAATATCGTGCGGGCCGTCCGCGGTGAGAAGATCGGCACATTGGTAAGTCCGGCGGAGAGCTGAACAAGGAGCCGAAGGTGATCGACGAGATCCTCCTCGAAGCCGAGGAGAAGATGGAGAAGGCCGTCACGGTCGCCAAGGATGACTTCAACGGCATCCGCACCGGCCGGGTGACGCCCGCGATGTTCAACAAGATCACGGCGGAGTACTACGGCACGCCGACGCCGATCAACCAACTGGCGTCGTTCACGCTGCCCGAGCCCCGCATGGTCATCGTCCAGCCGTACGACGCGAACTCCCTGAGCGCGATCGAGAAGGCCATCCGCGAGAGCGACCTCGGTGTCAACCCGGGCAACGACGGGAAGATCATCCGCGTGGTGTTCCCGGACCTGTCCGAGGAGCGCCGCAAGGAGTTCATCAAGGTGGCCGGGCACAAGGCGGAGGACGCGCGGGTCTCGATCCGCAACATCCGCCGGCATGCCAAGGACGCCCTCGACAAGCTCGCCAAGGGCGGCGACGCGGGCGAGGACGACGTGCGCCGCGGGGAGAAGGAGCTGGACGACTTCACGCACAAGCACGTCGCCAAGATCGACGAGATGCTCGAGCACAAGAAAGCCGAGTTGCTCGAGGTCTAGTGGGACTCGAGCAGGCCCCCACGCCCGCACCGGAGATCCCGGAGGCACAGGCGGAAGATACGGGCAAGAAGAAGCGTAGGCCGGGCCGGAACCTCCCCATCGCCGTCGGGGTCGGCCTGGGGCTGGGCGGCCTCGTGGTGGCGTCCCTCTACACCGTCAAGGAGATCTTCCTCGGCGTCGTCGTGGTCTTCCTCGGCGTCGCCGTATGGGAGCTCATCCGGGCGTTCGGGACCCGCGGCATCCGGATCGAGCCGGTCCCTCTCCTGGCCGGAAACCTGGCGATACTGGTCTGCACGTACGTCTGGGGGACCACCGGCCTGGTCGCGACGTTCGCCCTGACGGTGCTGGCGATCCTGCTGTGGCGGCTGACCGGAGGCCAGGAGGGCTACGTCCGGGACGTCACCGCGAGCGTCTTCACCGCAGCGTACGCCCCGTTCCTCGCCGGGTTCGTGGTCCTTATGCTGCACGCGGACGACGGTCCCAACCGCATCATCACCTTCATCGCGGTGACGATCGCCAGCGACATCGGCGGCTTCTTCGCGGGGACCTTCCTGGGCGCGCACAAGATGGCCCCGGCCATCAGCCCGAAGAAGACCTGGGAGGGGTTCACCGGCTCGTCCCTCACCTGCATGGCGGTGGGCGGGGTGCTGCTGCCCTGGCTGGTGCACGGCACCTGGTGGCAGGGTGTCATCGTCGGCGCCGCCGCCGTGTGCTCCGCCACGCTCGGCGACCTCATCGAGTCGATGGTCAAGCGGGATCTCGGCATCAAGGACATGGGGACCCTCCTGCCCGAGCACGGCGGTGTGATGGACCGCCTCGACTCGCTCCTCGCCACCGTCCCCGTCGTGTGGCTGCTCTTCCAGGCGTTCGTCCCCGCGTAACCGCACTTTGGGCGGCCCGGCGCTCCGGCCCGGCCGCCCACCGCCGGTTCTGCGGCGGTCAGTCCTCGCCGACGACCCAGCTGCGTCCCTTCCGGGACAGCCGCTCGATCAACGCGTCCGGGCCCTCGTCCTTGCCGAACTGCCGCTCCGCCTCGGTGATCGGCACGAGCCACAGCCAGTGCACCGGGTCACCGCCGAACGAGAAGCCGCTCATGTCCGGCGCGGCCGGCCCTTTGAGACGGCTCGGGTCGTCGAGCAGCAGCACGCCCTCCCAGCTCGGTCCGAGCGGGAAGGTCTTCGCCTCGTGGTACCACTTCACGTTGTCGCCCGGAGCGAAGGACGTGACCGCGCGCCACGGGTACTGCGCCAGCCAGGGGAAGATGCTGCCGGCGCGCTGGCTGGGCAGGGTGGTCGCCACGGCGAGCTCGATGCGGGCGTGTTCGGTCACGTCATCTTCGTACAGCTCGACGGTGGGCATCCGCTGGCAGCTCATGCCGACCGTGCTGAGCACCCGGTAGGAGCGGTCGTCCATCGGGGGACGTTCGGAGACCCCGACGACGGGCTGCTCGCCTCCGGAGCCCGGTCCCTGGCCCGCGCGGGCCCGCCACTGCCGGCCCACGTCGTGCCAGTAGTACCCGCCGGGGCCGAGCCGGCCCAGCAGATGCCCCAGCACCGACTGCTGGAAGCCCTCCCAGGCGCCCTCTCCCTTCCGCCACTCCCAGAACGCCTGCGCCTGCAGGATCCGCGGCCCCAGGTCCTCGATCTCGTCGTCCAGCGCGAACGCGAACGGGCTCTGGCCGATGGCCTCCCGGCTGTACCCGGGCAGTCCGCGGTCCATGTCCGACCAACCGGGGATCACGCAGAGAGGCTGCCCGTCCTCGAGCAGCGCCGCGCCGTCGCCCTCCTCGAGCCAGACGACCGTGAGCGACCGCGGGTCGGGCGCCGACCGCCCCTTGGCGTGCTTGGTGTGGCCCGTCGGCATGGCGGGGACCAGCCCGGCGTTCAGCCGCGCGAGGTCGGGGTGGGACGAAGCGTCCTGGTGGTTGGCGATCCAGGCCGCGGCCACGGTATGCCCGTCGCTCCTGCGGAGGTACGCCGCCGTCGCGACGTGATCGGACTCCACTTCGAGGACACGGCTTCCGTAGGGGCTGGTGTCACTGATCAGGACACGAGTCTCCTGCGGCGTTCTGCGCAATACCGGCATAGAGGGGACTGTAGTGAGTGTGCGGCCCCCGCCGTGGCATTGACGTCGTCCCCGATGAAATGTGCTCCCGGCAGGGTCCGCCCGCGGACGCGCCGACGTACGAAGCTCTCCCCGGCGTCTGCCACACTGGAACGGACATGCCCGCTCAGCTCACCTTCGCCGCTCCGCGCCGGGCGAAGCCCCCACGTCACCTCGCCGACCTGTCCTGGGACGAGCGGCGAGAGGCCGTCGGCGCGCTCGGCGAGAAGCCGTTCCGCGCCGACCAGCTGTCGCGCCACTACTTCGGCAGGCTCGCCGACGATCCGTCGGACATGACGGACCTGCCGGCCGCCCTCCGGGACCGCCTCGTCGCCGAGCTGCTGCCCTCCCTGCTCACCTCGGTGAGCGATCTGACGTGTGACAACGGCGCCACGCGCAAGACGTTGTGGAAGGCGTTCGACGGCACGCTCGTCGAGTCGGTGCTCATGCGCTATCCGGACCGGGTCACGATGTGCGTCTCCTCCCAGGCCGGCTGCGGCATGAACTGCCCGTTCTGCGCCACCGGCCAGGCGGGACTCACCCGCAACCTGTCGACCGCCGAGATCGTCGAGCAGGTCATGGCGGGCGCCCGGGCGCTCGACCGCGGCGAGATCGCCGGCGGCGCCGGCCGGGTCAGCAACATCGTCTTCATGGGCATGGGCGAGCCGCTCGCCAACTTCTCCGCCATCGTCCGGGCGATCCATCGGCTCAGCGACCCGAGCCCGCAGGGACTGGGCATCTCCCAGCGGAACATCACCGTGTCCACGGTGGGTCTCGTCCCGAAGATCAACCAGCTCGCCGACCTGGACCTCAAGGTGCGGTTGGCGGTGTCCCTGCACGCGCCCGACGACGAGCTGCGCGACGAGCTCGTGCCGATCAACACCCGCTGGAAGGTCAGGGAGGTCCTCGACGCCGCGTGGGCGTACGCCGACCGCACCCGGCGCCGGGTGTCGATCGAGTACGCCCTGATCCGCGACATCAACGATCAGGCGTGGCGCGCCGACCTGCTCGGCCGGCTGATCAAGAGCCACCCGGTGCACGTCAATCTGATCCCGTTGAACCCGACGCCGGGTTCGAAGTGGACCGCGTCGCGGCCGTCGGACCAGACGGAGTTCGTCCGCCGCCTGGAGGCCCACGGCGTCCCCGTCACCGTACGCGACACGCGCGGTCAGGAGATCGACGGAGCGTGCGGCCAGCTGGCGGCCAAGAGCATCGAGCAGCCGGTCGCCGTCCTGCCGGAGCGGGCGCTCCCCGTCCTGCCGGACCGGCCGCTCCCTGAGAACGGCCGGCTTCCCGCCCCCGAGTAACGTCCCGCCGGGTCAGTGGGGCTGGTCCGTGGCGGGTACGGCGGCCAGCAGACGCCTGGCCTCGGCGGCGAACTCCGCGTCGCAGAGCACGTCGTACCGCTCGGCCACCACGGCGCTGGTCGACGCGAACGTCCGCCGCCGCACCATGTGCGTCACCGCCCCGAAGATCGCACCGAAGATCGCGCCCAGGACGATCGCGGAGATCACCGCGCCCACCACCCACGGGCTGACGATCCAGAAGACCACGCCGATGAGCAGGCCGATCCAGGCGCCGGAGCTCAAGCCCGCCAGCAGCGCCTTGCCGAGCGTCCACCGGCCGAGGATCCGCTCCTCGAGCCTCAGCCCGGAACCGACGATCGAGACGTGCTCCACCGGGAAGTTGCGTTCCGCCAGTATGTCCACCGCACGTTGCGCGGCCTCGTGGCTCGTGTAGCCGCTGAGCACCACTTTCTGCGGTCCGGCTGTGTTCCCCGTCGTCATACCTCAGTCCCCCCGGTCCGTGTGACGACCTCCTTGACAGATTTCCCCAGGTCCGGCAGCTACACCCCTTTTTCGGCCATGCGGTGCCGTCGTCACCTTGATTTGGGTGAGAATGCGGCTATGCCGGAGTTCCCGATCGCCCTTCGCGGTTATCACCGTCACCAGGTGGACGCGTTCATCGCCCGCGTCGAGGGGACTCTGGGCCGCGCGCAGTTGTTCGCGCCGCCGGTCACCGTCGCCGAGATCGGCCAGGTGCGGTTCGCCGTCACCCTGCGCGGCTACCGGGGAAGCGCCGTCGACGAGCGGCTCGAGGAGTACCTGCGCGAGTTCGAGACGAAGGAGAACGCCAGGCGGCGCCGCCTGGCCGCCGCCGAAGCGGACCGGCTCGCCGGACTGGTGCGCAACGTCCGGTTCGTCACGACCCGGCTGACGGAGGGATACGACGAGGGGGAGGTCGACTCCTTCCTCGACACGATGCTCGTCGCGTTGCGCGGCCGTACGGCACGGTCGGCCGACGTACGGGCGGCGCGTTTCGCGACGACCCGGTTCCGGCCCGGGTACAGCCAGCCCGACGTCGACGGCTTCCTCGAGCACCTGGCGGCCGAGATCGACCGCCTGGGCTAGAGGTCAGTCAGGCGCGGGTGCGCCGGAGCCGGGTGTACAGCGCCGCGGCGAGCGCCGTCCAGGCGAGCGTGCGCAGGGCGAACCACGGCAGGCCGCTCGTGAACGCGGACGCCCCGCGACCGGCCGCACCCATCCACTCGATCATCGGGACGGTGAGGACCCGCAGTGGGCCGAGTCCCAGCAGCAGGTCGGCCACGTAGACGCCGAGCAGCACGAGGATCGACCGGCCGGGGGAGGGGATGATCGCCCGGCTGGTGAGCGCCCCGAGCGCCGTCGCGGCCAGCGCCGACAGCAGCATCAGCCCGACCGCCAGCAGCAGCACCGAGGGCCGGACGCCGTACCGCATCGCCTCCGCGAGGGGATACGCCGAGGCGACCAGGGCCAGGCAGGCCGCGAACCCCGAGGCCGCGATCAGCCCGCAGGCCGCCGCCCGCGACCATCCGAGGGCGACCGCGCCGATCTGCCGCTGGGCGTCCGGTTCGGTGTCGAGCAGCCCGCGCCCCGCCCAGGCGTAGATCGGGAAGCTCAGCGCGGCCAGGTCACCGAACGCGGTCAGCGCGCCGGACCGTACCTGGGCCGTGGTGCCGCCGAGCGGGGCGGAGAAGACGATCCCCAGCAGGAGCGCGAGCGCGAGCACCGGATGCAGGGCCCGCGTCGACCGCGCGTACCCGCTGAGCTGGAACCGCATCGCCGCGATCATCGGCACCTCGCCTCGTAGCCGTCCGCCTTGAGGCGGGTCACCAGGTCCTCGGCCTGGGAGCGGGGCAGGACCACCTCGACCACGGCGTGCTCCTCGGTGAGGTCTCCGTCGGTCACCGTCCCCTCGGCGACCTGCCAGCGCATCACCCCGGGAACCTCCCGGAGGTCGCCCTGGTGGTCGCTGACGATGACGGTCGACCCCTCGGAGGCGAGTTCGGCCAGCAGGGCCGGGAGCGCTGTGCGCGTCCGCGCGTCGAGGCCCGCGAACGGCTCGTCGAGGATGAGCAGCCCGGGCGCGGCGAGCAGCGCCTGGATGAGCCCGGCCTTGTGCGCGCTGCCCTTGGACAGGTCGGGCAGGCGGGTGTCCAGGAGGTCGGTGAAGCCCAGCCGCTCGGCCCAGTCGCCGATGTGCGCCGGCGGCACGCCGCGTACGGCGGCCATGTGCCCGAGGTAGGCCCGCGCGGTGAACGGCTGACCGGCCGGGAACCGCTCCGGCGCGTACCCCACGGCGGACGGGCGGCCGGTGACGCTTCCCCGCACCGGTGGCACGACTCCGGCGACGAGCCGGAGGAGCGTTGATTTGCCCGCTCCATTGCGGCCGTTCACCTCGATGATCCGGCCACGGGGTACGGTCAGCGTCACGTCGTGCAGCACCCACGGAGCACGACGGCGATAGCGGAAGGCGACTTGATCGAAGCGCACAGGCCAGGAGCCTATTCGCGCCGAATAAGAGGACCGTAAGCGGAAGAATGCCCATCATGGACTGCCTGTTCTGCGAGATCGTGAAGGGGGAGCGGCCCGCTCACGTGGTACTCGACGACGGTCCCGTCGTCGCGTTCCTGGACGCCCGCCCGCTGTTCAAGGGGCATACTCTCCTGGTGCCGCGAACCCACTACGAGACCCTCGCGGATCTGCCGGCCGACCTGCTCGAGCCGCTGTTCGCCGCCGGGCAGCGGCTGTCCGTCGCCATGGAGACGGCGCTCGCCGCGGCCGGGTCCTTCGTCGCGGTGAACAACCGGATCAGCCAGAGCGTGCCCCACCTGCACGTCCACGTCGTGCCCAGGAACCGCAAGGACGGCCTGCGCGGCTTCTTCTGGCCTCGGACCAAGTACGACTCCGACGACGAGGCCCGCGCGTACGCCGACCGTCTCCGCGGTGCGCTCGGATGATCACGATGTCGGCCGAGACCGCCGGCCCGGAGGTACGGCCGGGACGCCCCCGCCGCGAAGCGGTTACCGTCGGGGCCCTCGTCGTGGCCGCCGCGGCGGCGTACTCGGTGTTCGCGCTCGTGCGGTACTGGACCTTCCGCACCACGACGTACGACCTGGTGATCTTCGATCAGGCGGTGCGCTCGTACAGCCACCTTCACCTGCCGGTCGCGATCGTCAAGGGCGTGCACAACGGCTTCGGCCCGCACTTCACGGTGCTCGGCGACCACTTCTCGCCGATCCTCGCCGTGCTCGCGCCGCTGTACTGGATCCACGACGGGCCGCAGACGCTCCTCATCGCCCAGGCGGTGCTCCTGGCGCTGACGATCGTGCCGCTGTGGGCGTTCACGCGGCGGCGGTTCGGGGTGTGGGCGGCGCACTGCGTCGCGGGCGCGTACGCGCTGGCGTGGCCGGTGGCCGAGACGGTCGCGTTCGACTTCCACGAGATGGCGTTCACGCCCGTCCTGTCCATGCTGATGCTCGAACGCCACGACGCCGGGCGGCGGTGGCAGTGCGCGCTGGCCGCGGGCGCGCTGCTGCTGGTCAAGGAGGATATGGGCCTGCTCGTCGCCGGCTTCGGGCTCTACCTGCTGACGCGTCCGGGGGAGCGGCGCCTGGCGGCCGCCTTCGTGGGCGCCGGCCTGGCGTGGACCTGGCTGGCCTCCCGGGTGCTGATCCCGGCGTTCGGCGGCTCGGCGGACTACTACTGGGCCTACGACGCGCTGGGCAAGGATCTGCCGCACGCCGCCCTGCACGCCCTGACGCACCCGTGGACGGCGCTGAAGCTGCTCGTGACGCCGGGCGTCAAGGCGTCGACGATGGGATGGCTCATCCTGCCGCTGCTCCTCGTCCCGCTGGCCTCACCGATCACTCTGGCGGTGCTGCCCCTGCTGGCCGAGCGGATGCTCGCGAACCGCTTCGGGAACTGGTGGGAGCCGAGGTTCCATTACAACGTCGCGCTGACCGCCCTGCTCGTCGCGGCGGGCGTGGACGGGGCCTGCCGGCTGTCCCGGCTCCGGCCGCCCGGCCTGCGCGGGCGGCGGCTGCGGGTGGACCTCGTGTGGCCGGTGGCGGCGCTCCTGGCCGCCGCCCTCGTCGTTCCGCGCTTCTCGTTCAAGCACTTCTTCGAACCGGCGTTCTACCGGCGCGACGCACACGCGCAGGCCGCCGCCGCGGCGGTCGCCGTCGTACCCCGCGGCGTGCTGGTCGAGGCCGCCAACGTCGTCGGGCCCGAGCTGTCCGGACGGACCCGCGTGCTGCTGTGGGACACCAAGGTTCGCTGGGCGCCCTGGGTCGTGGCCGACACGGCCCGCACGACGTTCCCCTTCCCGTGGGTGGGCGAGCAGCGCGGCCGCGTACGGTACCTGCTGCGGAAGGGCTACCACGTCGTCCTGAGCCGGGACGGCTGGGTCGTCCTGAACCGCCCCGGCGCCACCCCCGACCTGCGCGCCACCCGGTGAACCGCGATGCCCGACGTGCGCCACCCGGTCGACCGGGACCGTTCGGACGTCACCCGGTGAACCGCCGCGCGCCGTGACGGTCCACCGGGTGACGGGTTCACTCGGTGCGGAGCCGTTCGGGCGCGATCGCGCGGCGGAGCCGGCGCCGGGAGGCCGTCGTGACCAGGACCGCGGCCACGACGCCCAGCCCGCCCATGAGCAGCGAGTGCCCGATCGTCAACAGGGACCAGACGCCCTGGATCGCGACACCCCCGGCCAGGGTCACCAGGCTGGCGGCCACGGCGAGGCCGCAGACGGGAACGGAGGCGATCAATCCCTGGCGGGTGAGGACACGGCGTAGCTCCCGTTCGGACGCGCCGCCGGCGCGGAGGGCGGCCAGCACCGGACCGCGTTCGAGGAGCGACTCGGCCTGGTGCACGAGGAGGGCGGCGGCCGCCACGACGATCGCCACCAGCAGGGCCAGGCTGACGAGCACGAAACTCGTCACCCAGAACGGATCGGGGTGCCGGCCGATGGCCAGGAAGTCCGCCTCGACCAGGCCCACCCCCGTTCCGACCGAGACGGTGAGCCCGACGACGGCGAGGGCCCGGCCCCACGGACGGGCGTCGGCCTCCAGGGCGCGTGCTGCCAGCAGGGTCTCCGCCGAGCCGGCCCTGCGCCCGACCCACCGTGCCGCGAACCAGACCATCCACGCGGCGGACCGCATCAGGGCGACCGGCACGAGGACCAGGCTCAGGGTCATCAACAGCCGTGCGCCGTCGGAGAAGAAGCCGGCATCCCCCAGGGCGGCGAGCAGCCAGACCGCGAGGTATATCGTGCACGGCGGCACGAGGAGCAGGAGGCCGTACCAGCGCGGCGGACGGACGTTGGCGCGACGCGTCACGCCGAGCGGCGTGGCGATGACGTGGCCCCCGGCGCGCATGCCGGAGATCGCCGCCGCGACGATCACGAGCGCCATCGCGGCCAGGCCCCACAAGGGCGGGACGTCGACGTCGGCACGCGATCCCGGCGGCAGCAGACTGCGGGCGGCCAGCTGGAGGAGGAGGTACGACGCGGCGCCGACGACCGCGCCGAGCGCGGCCGTGCGGGTGACCTCGATCGCCCCGAGGACGCGCACCTCGCGCGGCGTGGCTCCCGCCAGGCGCAGCGCGGACAGCCGTCGCTCCCGGTCGGCGGCGGCCAGCCGTCCCGACTGGTAGAGGAAGGCCGCGACCGGGAGGAGCAGCAGCGCTATCCCGAAGGCGGAGCCGCCCCGCGTGCCCGGGTCGGCGATCGGGCCGAAGCGCTGGTCGAGCTGCCCGTGCAGGGCGAGCACGTTGGCCGCGCCGAACAGGAACCAGGTGGCCAGCGCCGCCCCGACCGCCATCAGCCGCACACGGGCGCGCTCCGGCGGTGAACCGCCATGGCCGAGCATTCCCGCCACGGTCAGGAGCGCCCTCATGCCATCACCCCACCGACCAGGGCACCGTCGCGGAGCACGATCTCCCGGTCGGCGTGCGCCGCCACCTGGTTGTCATGCGTCACGATCACGACGGTCGCCTTGTTCGCCCGCGCGGCGCCCATCAGCAGCGACAGCACCCGCTCCCCGGCGACCGAGTCGAGCGCGCCGGTCGGCTCGTCGGCGAAGATCACCTTCGGGGTCGTGACGAGCGCCCTGGCGATCGCCACCCGCTGGAGCTGGCCCCCGGACAGCTCCGCCGGACGGGATTCGGCGACGTCTGCGGCGCCCACCTCGTCGAGCCGGCCGAGCGCGACGGTCGTCGCCTCGGCGCGCCCCCGCCCGGCGAACAGCAGCGGCAGCGCGACGTTCTCCACCGCGGTCAGCTCGGGAACGAGCCGGTCGAGCTGGAAGACGATCCCGAAGTCCTCCCGCCGGAGCCGGGTGCGGGCCGTCTCGTCGAGATCGTCGATCCGCCGCCCGGCGTAGTGCACCTCACCGCTCTCCGGCGACATGATCCCGCTCAGGCAGTGCAGGAGCGTCGACTTGCCCGATCCGCTCGGCCCCGTGATCGCGACCGTCTCCCCGCTCTCGATGGTCAGGGAGACGCCGCGCAGGGCGTGCGTGCGGCCGAAGGCCTTCTCGACGTGGCGGGCTTCCAACAAGGTCATGACCGGATCTCCTGAATGAGGTCGTCGATACGCTGCCGGGCCGTCTCCATCCAGCGCAGGTCGGCGTCGAGGTGGTGCAGGGCGTAGTCGGCTGCCAGGAGCTCGCCCACCGAGACTCCTGCCGCGCGCTTGCGGGCCGTCAGCTCGCGCATCCGTTCCAGGTGCGCGGCCCGCTGCCGCAGGAGGTAGGTGTCGGCCGCGCCCTCGGCGACCAGCGCCATCACCACCCGGCTGAACAACGGGCTGGAGACGTACGGCGCGGGCGGCTCGACCTCGGCGAGCCAGCGGCGGACCTCCGCCGTGCCCTCCTCGGTGATCTCGTAGACGGTGCGCTCGGGACCGGCCTCCTGCACCGTCCCGGCGACGGCCACCCGGCCGTCGCGCTCCAGTCGCTGCAGGGTCGCGTAGACCTGCCCGTACGCGAGCGGCCGGGCGCCCGGAAGCCGCTCGTCGTGCTCGCGTTTGAGTTCGTATCCGTGCTTCGGGCGCTCGGTGAGCAGCCCGAGCAGGATGTGCCCGGTCGACATGGCTCGACTATACACTCGATGTATTCATTGAATGAATAGCTTGCCCTGAAGCGCGAATGAAGACGGGCTGGCCAACGCCGTGGAAGCAGGCGACGATGGAGCCCGTGGCACCGACGAACATCAGCCGCCGCGGCCCGAACGGGATCGTCTTCGTGGACTGCTCGGACGTGGATGATGGCGTTTTCGACCGGACGTACCGGGACGTGCTGCAGCCGGCGTTTCGACCCGCGGAGCTCGACACCCTCGATGCCATGCGGACGGCTTTCCGCACTCCCTTCCCCGGCCGATTCGGCACGATCGCGCTCCGGTCCGGCGAGCCGGTGGCCGCCGCCCTCGCCGAGTACGACGCCGCGAGCGAGGTGCTTCTCCTCGGCTACCTGGCCGTGCGTTCGGATCAGCGAGGCCGGGGAACGGGCAGCGCGCTGCTGTCCGACTCCCTGCCCCGCTGGCGGGAGAACGCCCGTCCCGTGGCCGTCCTGGCGGAGGTCGAGGATCCCCGCTGTTACGAAGCGGGTCCGTACGGGGATCCGGCGGCCCGGCTTCGGATGTACGAACGGGTCGGATGGCGGCTGCTCCCCGTACCGTACTTTCAGCCCGCCCTGGGACAGGGCCTGCCGAGGGTCCGCGGGCTGCTGCTGATCGGCCATGCCCTCGACGGGGCCGCCGTTCCCGGCGCCCACCTCGTACGTTTTCTCGACCGCTACCTCGCCGAGTGCGAGGGCCCCGAGGCCGTTCGCTCCGACGCGGAGTATCTGGCGCTCCGTAAGCGGATCGAGTCATGGCCCGGTGAGGTGCCGCTATGGCCGATGTCACGCCTGAGCGAGGTGCCGCTTGCCCGTCACGGATGAGGACACGTGCGCACGAATCGGGCGTGGCGACGCGTCGGCAGTCTCCGAACTGCTCGAACGTGACCACGCGGTGGCCGACCTGCTGTTCCGCGCGTCGTCGGCGCAGAGCGTCGGAGACGGCGCGCTGAAGAGCGCCTGGGCCACGCTGATCGAGGACATCCGCTCCGGCCTGGTCACCGGATGCCTGCGCGCCGCCCTGCTGGAGCGTGTGATCTTCGCACTGGACGATCGTGGTGAGTTCGATACGGCGCGGACGCCCGCGCTGCCGGGACGCGGCGCGTTCCTCGCCGCGGACGACCGCTGGGCGGGCTGGTGGGCCGACGAGCCCGTCCCCTGGCCGGAGGGCGCCGAACCCACTCCCGCCCAGGTGCTGACCGTCCTGCGCCGCATCCCGCTGAGCCTTCGCGTTCTGCTCGTGGTGCGCGACGTCGCGCACCTGCCCGCGGCACAGGCCGAACGGATCGTCAATCGCCCCTCGGACCGGCAGGCGCCGGCCCTGGAGGCCGCGCGGGACGCGTACGTCGCGTACGTCGATGAGGAGGTGGCGCGAGGATGCGGGCCGCGGACATGAGCTGTGACCTTGTCGCGGGGCTCATGAGCCGGTGGTGGGACGGCGTCATGGACGACCGCGACCGGGACGCGTACGAGCAGCACCTGCTGTTCTGCCCGCCCTGCATGGTTCAGAACGACAAGGCGCGGATCGCCCTGACGGCCCTGGCCCGGGCCGCCCGCGAGCCGGTGCCCGCGGACCTCCGCCGTGACCTCGTCGCCCTTCTGCGGCCGATGCCGTGACGTACTTCAAGTTCCTGCGCCCGGGCGCCGTCAGCCCGTTCACCCGATACGTCTGGCCGGTCGGGGAATGGGTGTCTGTGGATGCCACGGACCTCTGCCGAAGCGGCTTCCACGCCTGCGCGCTCGCCCACCTTCCGTACTGGCTCGGCGAAGAGCTGTGGGAGGTGGAGCTCGCCGCGCCCGTCGAGGAGTCGCGGCACAAGGTCGTGGCGCGCCGAGCCCGCCTGCTCTCCCGTGTCGAGGCGTGGACGCCGGCGGCGGCGCGCGACCTGGGGGCCGCGTGTGTCGCCCGGACGATCGGTCACGCGGTGGCCGAGCTGGCGGAAGCCGGCCTGCGTGAGATCGCGCGCCGCCTGCGGGACGCCGAAGACGCGGAGATCGCCGTGGCCGCCGCTCACTGCGCCGAGCAGGCATCCGCGAAGGGTGCCTGGCAGGCCGTCACGCTGTGCGGCTACGTATCGGACGCGATCGAGGCGCTGGAGGCGTACCCGGTCGCGTCGACGGCCTACATCGCGGCCCGGGCGGCCGACCAGCGCACCACCGCCGAGTCGGATGACCCCTATGCGGCGGAACGCGCCTGGCAGGCCGGTTGGCTGGCGACCAGACTGCGGCTCGATCGCTCCTCCTGAGGCGGGGAGGGCGCGGTCCGTCAGGCCGGGGGACGGTCGCGCCCGATGAGGTCTTTCAGGCCGGCCATCGGATCGGGGACGTCCTCGGCGAGCAGCCGCCATTCGCTCATGAAGGGCGACTTCTTGGTGCGCAGTTCGTCCTCGGCCGGCCCACGCGGGAACAGCGACGCGCTCGGTTCCGCCCTGTGGGGGTCGGGCGTCCGTCGCCCGGCCGCCCATCCGGGCGGGAGTTCGCCGCGTAGCGTGGCGACGAACCGATCCCGGTCGTCGCCGTCCGGCAGCGCCTCGATGGCCTGACCCGCTCTCGTCGTGATCTCGATGTAGACCTGCCGGGTGTACTCATCCGGTGGATGCGGATCGCCGTGGAAGAGGTAGGCGTGGCATACCGCGCGGCCGTAGGCGATCGCGGCCTCGCGAGCATCGCCACTCAGCCAGGACGCGTCGGCTCGTATCCGGTGCAGGTTGGCGAGGATCTCGTGGTCCCACTCATCCGTCCGGGCGGCGAGGTCGCGTGCCCGCTCGGCCGATCTCGACACGAATTCCGCCGCCTCGTCCGGCCTGCCTCGCTCGACGGCCAGATCGGCGGACTCCAACAGGACCCACGCCGCGTCCCAGTCGCTCCCGAGCCGGTCGAATGCCTCGAGCGACCTCTGGTAATACAGGTCGGCCCGTGGGTCGGCGGGGTCGCGGAATCGACGGGTATGGGCGAGGATGACGTCGGTCAGCGCCCCTGCCCGTGCCCTGTCGAGCTGTTCCGAGTCGGACAGCCCCCGGCGGTGCGGCCGGTCCAGTTCGCACAGGTCCTTGATGAGGAGAATCTGGTCGCGCAGCTCGTCCCAGGGCGCGTCCTGCGGCTTGATGTACCCAGTGGGGTAGTTGTCCAGCAGGAAGGTGAGCGCGTCCAGGAGCTGCCGATCCGGTGAGTCGCTCTCCTCTATCGGCAGAGGTCGTCCTTGCGCATAGGCCCGCCATATCGCCGCGCTGCGTTCCCAGTCGTCGAGCAGCCGGCGGTTGAACGGAAACGGCAGGTAGACCCCCCACCACCAGAAGGCGTCGAGGAACACCAAGGTGAAGCGGGCACGGGTGATCTCCCGCCGTTCGGTGAACCGACTCGAGTGGCGGAGCCACTCCCGTTTGGCCGCCTGCCATTCCGCGTCCTCGTAGCGGAACCAGGAGCCGTAGCTGTCGTACGCTTCGTCCTCCCACCGCTCGAGGCGTTCGAACCAGTACTGGGCGGCGAGGCGGTGATAGTGCTGCCATCGCTCCTTGTCCGTGGTGCGCAGCCGCCCCGCGACCGACACGCGAATGAACTCGTGCAGGCGAAAGCGGTCCGCCGGCTCGCCCGCCATCACCGGCACCGGCTTGACGAGCCGGTAGGCCCGGAGTTTGGAGATCACATCGCCGATCGGGTGCCGGGGAACGCCGTCGCCCCCGAGGAGCTGCGCGAGGAGGGGCCCGTCGAAGGAGGTCGTCAGCGCGGCCGCGTCGACGGCCTCCCGCAGCCGCGGTTCGTCGACGGCCCGGAGGATCAGGTGGACGAGCTCCGCCCAGCGTTCGTTCGGTGCTGCGGGGAGGTGTTCGAGGATCCGCCGCAGCCGCCGTGCGCTGAGGTCGGCGGGGCCGACCTCGCCGATCAGATCCGCGGCCAGCTTGACCCCGCCCGGGTGCCCGTCCGTGAACGTGTGCACCACGTCGGTGACCTGTGGCCGCGGTTTCTCATCGGGGAAGCGCCGGGCGAGATAGTCGTGCACCTCGTCCGGGCTGAAATTCGTGAGGTGGTGTTTGTGAAAGCGGTCCGAATCGGCGAGTACGTGCGCGGACGGCGTGCGCGCCAGCACGAGCAGGGTGTTCGGCAGGCGCAGCGCGGTACGCGCCATCCAGTGACCCAGCTCATCGTTGGCCACGCCCTGGAAGGTGTCGGCCGTGATGAGTACCCGGCGGTGCCTGGTGTAGGCCGCCCAGTCGCTGATGAACGCCTCGTCCAGCGCGCTCTGCATTTCCCGGATGCGCTGTCGGATGTATTCGTCTCCCAGACTGACGGCGTTGACGATCTCGCTGTCTTCGAAGTGCGACCCCCGCCCCAGCGCGACGTCGGTCTTGACGAAGAAGCTGTCGGCCAGCCTGCTCTGCTGTTGATGAGCGAGCCGGAATCGGTTGAAGCCATCCGTCCCGGCGTGGTCGACGAGGCGACGCATCAACCGCCGCGAGCAGTCGAATGTCGCCCACAGGACCTGCGCCGTGGCGGCGGGTCCAAAATCGTCGAAGAAGCCCTCGCCCAGTCCGTGGCGTGCCATGTCGAAGGTGAAGACCTGAGCACGGTCCAGTGCGCGCGCCTCGTCCGCCAGCCGTTCCAGGAACATCGTCTTACCGATGCCGTGGACGCCGATCACGTCCTGAACGATCCCATCACCGGCGGCCCGCAGGGTCGTCAGGGCACCCTGCAGTTCCGCGCGGCGGCCGACGAAAAGGTCCACGGCCATGTCCTCACCCACTGATCAGCGGTCACCGGGAGGAGGAGCCTCATCGGGGTGATTCCGCATGCCCGTGTTGAAGCGCGCACCTTTGATCTTGGATCCCCGTCTGGACCTGAACCTGGTCCGCGCCGAGGGACCCCACGTGTTGATGTGCACGTCCTCCACTTGGCTCCTGCCGCCGAGTCGGATATCGGACTCGGTGGTCGGGGGAGGAGTGTCCTTCCGGCGCGTACCGATGGTGAACGCCCGGATGAGACAGAGAATGAGGACGAGGCCGGTCAGCAGGAGTGCATAGAACCGGCCGCGATCGGGAGCGTAAACGGCTATCACGGCCAGGACGACGGCGGTTCCGATACCGACGAGGAGGAGGGGCTCGTTTTTAAGGCGCCGGATGACCTCGGTCGGTGCGTTGAGCAGTGGCCACCAGTCGGGCCGTCCTTCGCCGGAATCCTCAGCCATGAGCTCACTGTGTCATGCCGGGCATCGGTGGGCTCTAACCAATTGGGTAGCCATCCCTGTTGGGGATGCGTTTTTCCGATATTTGCGCCGACCGGAATGAGGAATTCCACTGCCGTACGGTCGGTCGCCGGGGTTTGTCGACGCGTATACGCCTCGCCGAAAAGGGGCGGGCCCCTGGAAGATGCCGCACTTCCAGGGGCCCGCGAGCGGGGCTCAGCGAGGGGGACTCAGTAGACGCTCACCCCGTACGCGCTGAGCGCTGCGGTGACCGGCTGGAAGAAGGTCGTCCCACCCGACGTGCAGTTGCCGCTGCCGCCGGAGGTCAGGCCCACGGCCGTGCTGCCGGAGTACAGCGGGCCGCCGCTGTCGCCACCCTCGGCGCAGACGTTCGTCCTGATCATGCCGGTGACGGTGCCCTCGGAGTAGTTGACCGTCTGGTTGAGGGCGGTGACGGATCCGCTGTGGATGCCGGTGGTGCTGCCCCGGCGCGACACCGACTCACCGACGTAGGCGTTGCCGGCCGACGTGATGTCCTGGCTGCCGACCTGGCCCGGGTGCGAGACGCCACTGGCGTAGGTGACGATCGCGTAGTCGTGGCCGGGGAAGGTGCTGGACCGGGTCGTGCCGATCAACGAAGTGTGGCTCGAGTTGCTGTACCAGCTGGACGCGATGTTCCCGCAGTGGCCCGCGGTCAGGAAGTAGTACGTGCTGCCGCTGACGACGTTGAAGCCGAGCGAGCAACGGTACTGACCGCCGTAGATCGCGTCACCGCCGGAGATCTTGGTGCTGAACACGCCGGGCACGTACTCCATGCGGACGGCGCCGCCGAGCTGCTGGGCCGCGGAGGTGACCTGGACGAGCTTGGACCCGGTCACCGAGCTGTCGACGGAGAGCACGACCTGGTCGGTCGTGGGGTCGACGGCCCAGGCCGTGCCCGGGACCTTCGCCGTACGGTCGAGGA
This sequence comes from Actinoallomurus vinaceus, assembly GCF_039542055.1. Lineage (NCBI taxonomy): Bacteria > Bacillati > Actinomycetota > Actinomycetes > Streptosporangiales > Thermomonosporaceae > Actinoallomurus > Actinoallomurus vinaceus. Next base: position 464,505 of record NZ_BAABHK010000004.1, on the reverse strand, counting down.
CGTTGATCGCCGACTGGAGCCGGGCTCCGCTGTACGGGACGACCTTGGGGACGGCGCCGGCCTGGCGCACGGCCGAGGCGTCCGACTTCGAGGTGACCGTCACCACGAGCTTCTTCGTGGAGTGGTCGAGGTACGAGCCTGCCGAGCGGGAACCGAGCCGCTGGGCGAGCTTCGTGGCGGTGTGCGACGGATCCGGCTGCGAGACGGACGCCTGGGCCGATGCTGCGAGAAGAGAACCGCCGATCAGGGTGACAGCGGCCGCGATCAGTCCAGCACGTCGGGGAGCAGTGAATCTCACACGAGCCTCCCTCAGGGGTGGCGGACACGCCCCGGTGGCGTGTCCGAGGGACGGCGTGGCAATGGCGCTCGGCTCACGGGCGGAGGGGGCCCGCCCGGGCGGGGTCGAGATCCGATTACCTGGCCTGCGCCAGATCCTCACAAACCTAGTCAAAAGCCGCAAGGTCAAACGTTAGTCCGGAATCGGTCACCCCATAAGCAGGCACATACTACTCGGTATCCGAGTCGGGTGAGCGCCGAAGCGGGTGCGGAGTCATGACCCTGGTCAAGTCCCCGGTCAGCGACGGTGCCCGGGCGGTCGACGGTTCTGGCCGCCGCCCGCCGAGGCGAAGGCGAAGCGGGACGGCAAGGGCGGGCCGAGGCGGCAAGGTGTACCGAGACGGCAAGGGTGGGCCGAGGCGGCAAGGGCGAACCAGGCCGCTCCGCTTTCGGCGGACTTTCCGCCTCCACCGGGCGCCGTGCGCCGCGTCATCCGTCCGGTACGGTCCGTCGACCACGCGGTCGGCGGTACCGTTGATGCCGCCGTGGCCGAGGTGCCCGATGCGCTTCGCGACGGTCGAGGTCAGGGCACTCGGACCGCCTGTCGTGGTCTGGGTGTGCGACCTTCCAGGCGGCCGCCGTGCGCCGCGTCACCGCGCGGGGGTGGCGTGCCGCTCCTCCACCGGTGGGAGGACCGGGGCTGTGAAGGTCAAGGGAACCTGAGAGTTCGCTGTGAGTCCCTGGGCCGAGCGTGGTAACGGCGTCGGTATATGAGAGTCTTGGCTAGCAATGGACCATCCGGAATTCACAGCATTTGTCCTGGTCGCGGGCCTGCTTCTGGCCGCGGCGGCGCAGTGGCGCGGCTGGCGTCCGTCCCTGCGCACCGCCCTCGCGGTGGGCATCGGCCTGCGGCTGACCCTGCTGATCTCCGCGTCCACCGACTCCTGGCAGCCGGTCGACTTCAACGAGGGTTTCAGGGCGGCCGGTCAGGCGATCCTGCACCACCAAGACCCCGTGCTGGCGAGCCAGGGATCGTGGCACTTCCTGCCGATGATCCCGTACTTCTACGCCCTCGCGCTGGCCACGGGCCTGCCGTGGGAGATCGCCGGCCGGCTCTGCACCATCATCGCGGACGTCGTGCTGATCGTCCTGGTCGGTCGCCTCGCCGGGCGCAAGTATGCGGCGGCGGCGCGGTTCCAGTACGCCTGCAACCCGATCGCCCTGATGGTCGCCGTCATCCACGCCCAGGTCGAGCCGATCTCCCTGGTCTTCCTCGTCGCCGCCTATCTCCTCGCGCGCTCGGCGCGGGCCGGCGCGGAGAACGGCGGGGCCGGACCGAACGGCGCGTGGGCGGGCGCCCTGTTCGGATTCGCGCTGTCGGCGAAGAGCTGGCCGATCATCCTGCTTCCGGTGGTCCTCGCGATGCTGCCCAACTGGCGGCAGCGCCTGTACGGGCTGGTCGCGGCCGGCGCCGTCCCCGTCTTCTTCCTGGCGACGCTTCCGCTGGTCGTGAGCTCCTCCTGGGCCGACATGCTCAACGTCGCCCGCTACCTCGGCGAGGTACGCCCCATCGTCGGCGAATGGGGCTGGACCGCCCTGATGACGCACGGCAACTGGACCCTCGCGCCGATGGCCGCCAAAGTCGGTCAGCTGATCCTGTACTCCACCATCGCCCTCGTCATATGGATGTGGTGGCGAGCGGATCGCATCGACCAGACCTCCGCGATCCTCCTGGCCTTCATGGTGGTCACGCCGCGGATGGGCGCGCAGTACCTGCTGTGGTTCGTGCCGTTCCTGTGCGCGCGACCGACGCGCTGGAGCCGGCCCGCCATGACCCTCGGCGCGGTCTGGGCGGGCATCGGGTACATCTACCTGACGCAGTTCGACGACACCGGATGGTGGGAGAACCACAGCTGGTGGGCGATGAGCTCGGTCGCGATCATCCCGCTGCTGGTGCTCGCCATGCCCTGGGCCCGACGCCGCCCGGAGACCGCCGACCGGCTCCCGACCCCCGACACCGAGCTGCTTCCCGTCACGAACGAAGTGAGCCCATCGCATTGAGCGCAGGATCATCGCCCCTTTGACGGTCGTGTGAAGGGGCGATGATCTCGCACTCAACGCTTCCCGTGCGGGCTACTGAACGGTGATACCGCCGAAGGAGAGGCCCGGGCCCTGGTGGCCCGTACTCGCGTAACGGCCCAGGTACAGATACTTGCCGCGGTAGCGCGCATCCTTGACGGTGACCGACTTGTCAGCTCCGTCGTAGCGGGTCACGGTGATCGACGACTTCGATACCGTGATGCGTAGCTTCGCGACGGTGCCCTTCTTCGGCGCGGGCGTCTTGACGCTCTTCAGCCGCGTCGTGTGCCCGGCGTCCTTCCGGTAGAGGATCAGCGTGCCGTCGCCGCGCAGAACGGCCAGGTAGCCGCCGTTCAACGGCGAGTCCGCGCTGCTGAACGCCGAGTCCCGGATCGCTGAGAAGTACGTTCCGCCCCAGCGGGTCTTGTCGTTGCCGAGAGCGTCCCACCGCATGTTCATGTGGAGTGTGTACGACTTGGACAGCGCCGCCCAGCCTTGCAGGGCCAGGAGGGGATAGTCGCCGACGTCGATGCGCCACCAGTTGGGAGCGACGAACCGGCCACGCTGCCGCACGCCGAGGGCCTCGGGGAACTGCGACTGGCTGATCTGCCCGTACCACCAGTTCTGTGTGCCGAATGAGTCGCGGGTGCGGCGGTAGCGTGCGACGTCACCGCGCACGTACGGCGGGTCGTTCGTGTCGATTCCCTGGACGCCCAGCTGGTAGAGCTGGTCCCGGCGGTACTGCCGGTTGACGTCGTAACACGTCACGATCAGTCCCGCGTGGACGTAGGAGGAGATCAGGCTGTCGGGCAACGCGGCCCACAGGGAGACCCGCTTGAGACCGTCCGACTTGATCGCCTCTGGCGTGTCGATCGTGGCCTGCTGAGCGCCGCCCACGATCACCTGCGTGGTGATGCCCGCCTGCTCGGCCAGGACGGCGTCGGAACGGGAGAACGTCTGCACCATCACCCTGCCGGTGAGGTCGCGCGCGGTGATCGCGGCGATGACCAGCTTCATCGCCGCGGTGTCCTTCGGATGGGCGAGCAGCAGCTTCTTACCCGCGAACTCGTCCAGCACCTGCTCGAACAGCAGCGGGTGTGCCGGGGCGGCCCTGCCGCCGAACCAGGACGGCGCGTCGATGACCAACTGCTGGAAGGCCGCACTGTCGTAGTCGGCGACCTTTCCGGTGGCGGTGGTGGTCCGGTCGACGGTCGGGTCGTGCATGACCCCGCCGACACCGTCCTTGAGCACCTGGATGTCGAACTCCAGGAGATCGGCGTCCGGATCGGCGACGCCGGCCTTGAGGGCCTGCTCGGTGTTCTCCGGGGCGAGGAACGCTCCGGCGTTCCGATGGGCGATGAAGAAGCGCTGGGGAAGATCTACGAGGCGCAGCGGACGAGCCGCTGATCGCTGAGGGGAGAGGGGAGCGGCCTGGACGGACGTGGCAGCACCGATGACGGTGAGTCCCACGGCCGCCAGGCTCAACATCGTTCTTCGCACAAGCAGCAGAGGCTAGACCGGATTGCTGCAATTGTCCGACGCGATATCAAAACGAGATTCGTGCTGCCTCCGTCGCGGCGAGTGACCTCGTCTGGTCACGGTGAGTGAAAACGAAAACGGGGCATTCCATCGCAAAGTGGGTGATCTAGATCACTCGTGCGCCTCTAGGGAACTTGCAGGAGGGATGTTACGTTCTGATCGTTTTGCTCGCTCTGACTCCTTGTGAGGGGCCAAGTTGCCTGGTGTGCGCGTTTATAGAGGTGGGCGGAAACGGCGTTCCCCGGGCGTGGTCTCCGCAGGCGTCGCCGTCTTCACGCTCTCGGCGTCAATGACGGTGAGCCTGGGGACGCCGAGCCTCGCCGCCGTCGGAGCGTCGAGCCGGCCGGTGCCGCGTCACGCGCAGCAAGCTCCGTCAATCGAACGCGCTGAAGCGGCTGCCGTCCGCAAGGCGAAGGAGAGCGACTCGCCGGTCGAGGTCCTCGCTGAGCGCACCGAGACTCGCCAGGTCATGGCCCAGCCGGACGGTACGTTCAGCTCGGACGAGTCATTGCTGCCGCGCTGGGTGAAGGGACCTGACGGCACATGGCAGCCCGTCGACCCGACCCTGCGGGCGACCAAGGACGGGACGGTGATGCCCAAAGCCGTTCCCGTTCGAATCAGGCTCTCCGGCGGAGGCCGGGCACCGCTGCTCCAGAGCACCGACCGCGGGCGCTCCATCACGCTCACCTGGCAGGGAAGACTGCCCAAACCCACGCTCTCCGGGAACACGGCGACCTACGCAGTGCGCCCCGGCGTGGATCTCCGGCTCACGGTCTCCGCCCTGAACGTGTCCCAAGAGATCGTCATCAAGAGCCGGAAGGCGACTGCCGACCCAGCACTGAAGCGCCTCACGTTCGGGCTGCAAGGAAGCGGCATCTCCTTCCACACCAACGCTTCGGGTGGTATCGACGCGACCGCGGCGAACGGCGTATCCGTTTCCCATCTACCGCCGGCACGGATGCGGGATTCCACAGGGAGGACCGGTCCCGTCGAACGGACACACGAGAGCGTGCTGCCGTTGGAGACCGGTGCCGGAACCATGGCAGTGGTACCCGACCAGAAGATGCTGGGGAGTTCCGACACTCGCTTTCCCGTAGTGATCGCCTTGAGCGATCCGACCCCCGAGTGGTCCGGAAGCAAGCAGCACTGGGTCATGATCGACCAGGCCCATTCCACGGAGACCTACTGGGACTCCAGCCATAGGCCCGAGGTCGGGGCCTACACCGATCCGGACACCGGTGCCCACGGCATCAAGAGATCCTTCTTCCGGATGGACTCGGACAACGTCAACGGAAAGCACATCCTGAAGGCGACTTTCCGTATCGAGCAGACGTACTCGTATGGCTGCACCAAGACGCCTAGCGCCACCGAGATCTACTTCACCGGCGGAATCCACGGCTACACCACCTGGAAGCGCCAGCCGTCGTGGGGCAGCCCGCTCGACAGTGTCGCGAAGGACGCGGGCCACGATTCGTCCTGTCCGGATGACGACGACGAGTTCAACGTCACCTCGGCCGTCGTGACGGCCGCCAGGAAGGGTCTGCCGAATACGACGTTCGGTTTGAAAGATCGTGACGACACCACCAGCAGTGACTGGGGCTGGAAGGGTTTCAGCTCCAACCCCCACCTGGTGATCAAGTACAACACCGTCCCGAAGACCCCGTACGGGCAGGCGACCAACCCGGGTACGGAATGTACGCAAGGCGCCAACCGCCCGGTCATCAACCCGAACAGCACTCCGGCCAAGAAACTCACGCTCAAGACTCAGCTGTACGACCCGGACAAGGACATCAAGACCCACAACCCGGACGATCAGGTACGGGCCGAGTACGAGGTGAACCACTACAACGCGACCAGCAAGACGTGGGAAATGGTCGGAGCGCGCCTCTACAGCTCCTTCATCCCAAGCGGTTCGCCGAGCACGGTCTCCGTCGATGTTCCCGCGGCCTCTTTCAAGAACGGAGAGGTCTATCGCTGGCACGTGTGGGCTTGGGACGGCACGGACAACAGCGCCTGGAGTTCCTGGTGCGAGTTCGGCGTCGACTCCACGGCCCCCGATCAGGTCCCCCAGATCAGCTCGACGGATTATCCGGATGACGAGCCCACCGATCCGGCCGATTGGCACGGCGGAGTCGGACGGGCCGGAACGTTCACCTTCTCTCCCGGAAGCGCCGAGACCGGCGTCACGGCGTACCGGTACGCACTCGACTACGCCGGCCAGGCAACCGCCGCAACGCAGGTGAGCGCGTCGACACCCGTTCAGATCACCCCGAAGCACCAGTGGGTGAACAAACGCTTCGTCTATCCGGTCGACGCGGCCGGCAACGTCGGCACCAGGTACGCCGAATATGACTTCTACGTGAAACCGCTGTCAGTCTCCGGGGCTCCGGTCGGCCACTGGGCGCTGGATGACGGCACAGGCAACACGGCCGCTGACTCCGCGTCCGGCGGCCACCCGATCACGTGGACCGGCGGAGCGACGTGGGGCAGCGGGCGGATCGGCGGCGGCGGTCACCTCAACGGCTCCACCAACTACGGGGAGACCAGCGGTCCGGTGACGCATACCGATGCCGGCTTCACCGTCTCGGCGTGGGTACGACTCACCGACAGCAGTCATACGGCGACGGTCGCCGCTCAGGCCGGCAGCGTCAACAGCGGCTTCCAGCTTTACCGGCTACGCCCTGTACGACGGCCTGCTGCGAAAGCGGCAGTCGCAGGGGCCCGCGCCGGGCGGCGGACGCGTCCTAACCGACACCTTCTACGACAGCCGCGGCCTCGTCACCGCCACGGACAGCGACTATTACAACGAGGACGATCCCGGGACGACGCTCTACACCCCGAAGAGCTCTGCGGACGTCCCCAGTCAGACGCTGACGACGTACAACGGCATGGAATGGCCGACCGCGCAGATCCTCCGCGCGCACGCCAATGAGAAGTGGCGCACGACCACCGAGTACGACGGCGAGCGGATCAGCGTCATCCCGCCCAACGGCGGAACGCCCACGACGACGATCACCGACGCTCAGGGCCGTACGGTCGAGATCGACCAGTACAAGGGCGACGACGCCAGCGGCGATCACGACGCGGTCCACTACACGTACGACCCCGCCGGTCGCCTCGGCACCGTCAAGGACGCCGCCGGAAGCACCTGGACGTACCACTACGACCTCATCGGGCGTCAGAGCCAGGCCGACGACCCGGACAAGGGCACCACGACCTTCACATACAACAACCGTGACCTGGTCGAGACGGTCACCGACGCCCGCCACCACAAGCTGTTCTTCACCTACGACGAGCTGGCCCGCAAGACCGCCGAGTACGAGAACGACACGAACGGCTTCAAGCTCGCCGAATGGGCGTACGACACCGCGGTCGACGCGACCACCGGCAAACCCGACCTCGGCCAGCCCGCCTCCTCGACCCGGCACGTCAAGCAGAGCGACGGCAGCATCGCCGACTACGTCAACGCCGTCGGCTCCTACGACGACGCCTACCGGCCCAAGACCACCTCGGTGACCATCCCGTCCGCCGAGGGCAAGCTCGCGGGGACGTACAGCACCACAACGGAGTACAACCTCGACGGCACGCTGTACCGGACGACGATCCCGCGAGCCGGCGGGCTGCCGACGGAGACGCTGACCTACGGCTACGACGAGCTCGGTGACGTCAAGACCCTCCAGGGCTTGTCGACCTACGTCACCGGCTCCACGTACGACAAGATCGGCCAGCTCATCCAGCAGATGATGTGGACCGGTGGGAGCAGCAAGCGTCTGCTGCGCACGAACACCATCGACGACGGTACCAACCGTCTGATGCAGACGACCGACGAGAAGGAGACCGCACCGACCCCCGTCGACAACGTCAACTACAAGTACGACGACGCGGGCAAGGTCACGAAGATCGCGGACACACCGACCGGGCAGACGCCCGACGTCCAGTGCTTCTCCTACGACCACCTGCAGCGACTGAGCGAGGCGTGGACGGCCACGGACGACTGCGCCGCCGAGCCGACCAAGGACAGCGCCTCGTCCATCATCGGCGGCGCGTCGCCGTACTGGCAGTCGTTCAAGTACGACGCGGTCGGCGACCGGACCAGCTCGGTCGACCACGACGTCACGGGCGCCACCGCCAAAGACGTCACGCAGACCTACACCTATCCCGCAGCCGACCAGCCCCATCCGCACAGCCTCTCCTCGGTCACCACGACCGGCGGGGCGCGCGACGGCCAGACCGACTCGTTCACCTACGACGACGACGGGAACACCAAGACCCGCCAGATCGGCTCGTCAGGTCCGCAGCAGCAACCCGAGCAGGACTTCACCTGGGACCTCGAAGGCCACCTGTCCAGCGTCGACAAGGGCGGACAGACGACGTCCTTCGTGTACGACGCCGACGGCAACCGCCTCATCCAGCACGCGCCGGACGCCAGCACCCTCTACCTCGCGGGTGAGGAGGTACGGCTCGCCGCCGGCGCCAACGCGGCGACCTGCACGCGGTACTACTCGTTCGGCGGCCAGACGATCGCCGCACGCACCACCGCGTCGCTGACCTGGCTGGTCTCGGACCCGCACGGCACGAGCGACGTCTCGGTGAGCGACGACGCCACGCAGACGGTCACCCGCCGCCGCTTCACCCCGTTCGGGCAGATTCGCGGCGACCAGCCCACGGCCTGGCCGGGCACCCGCGGGTTCGTCGGCGGCACGATCGATACGGCTCTCGGTGGACTGACGCAACTCGGCGCCCGAGAGTACGACACGAACACGGGCCGATTCCTGTCCGTGGACCCGGTCTTCGACCAATCCGATCCACAGTCGTGGAACGGCTACGCCTACGCCGACAACGACCCCGCTACTCGTAGCGACCCGAGCGGCCTGCACATTCCCACCTGTTCGACCCCAGGCGAGTGTTACCCCACCACTACCGGTGGGGGTAACAACGACAACGACGGCCACTCGGATGGGCCGCATTATTCGCCTCCGGCTCCGACGCAGCATCACTGCAGCTGGCTGTGCGGTGCCCGGAACTCCTGGAACAAGCACAAGGCGACGATCGTCAACGTCACCGTCACGATCGTCGTCACCGCCGGATGCGAGGCCGCGACCGGCGGGGCGGGCAGTCTCGGCTGCGCGGTCGTGGGCGGGATGGCCGGCAGCTACGCCGGATACGCGGTATCGACCCCACCCGATCAGCAGACACTGGGCGGGGCGCTCAAAGCCGAGGTCGTCGGCGCAATTACAGCAGCCGCGACCTGGGGCGTCGCCAAGGGCGGCAGCGCCCTCCTCGGCAAGGTCACCACCACGGCCGCAGGTCGTGTCGCCTCTAAGGCCATCGCCAGTGCCGCTTCCAAGGCCAAGGGGGCCGTCGGTAAGGCGGCCTCCGCTGTGGCCCGGGGTGAGGAGGACGGTGCGGGCGGCGAGGTGTCGGCGGGGGCTAAGGCCGCCACGCACGACACGCCTCATGCCACTGAGGAGCCGAGTAGTCCCTCGGGCTGCAACAGTTTCGTGCCGGGCACGAAGGTGCTGCTCGCCAACGGCAAGTCGAAGAAGATCGAGGACGTCAAGGTCGGCGACAAGGTCCTGGCCACCGACCCGAAGACCGGCAAGACCAGCGCCAAACGCGTCATCGCCTCCTTCGGCGGCGTCGACTACAAGAACCTCATACAGATCACCGTCGACACCGACGGCAAACGCGGCAACCGCACCGGCATCATCATCGCCACGGAACATCACCTGTTCTGGAACAAGACGAAGCGCCTCTGGACCCGGGCAGATCACCTAACAGCCGGTCTCAACCTCCGAGCGGCGAGCGGGACGCCCCTGCGTGTCGTAGGAATCGCCTGGTTCTCGGGTCATCCGGCCGTCCGTGATCTTACAGTTAGTGGCACCCACACCTACTATGTGCTCGCCGGCGCGACGCCGGTGCTCGTACACAACTGCGGGAAAGACCAAGGGATCTATGAGTTCCCGGACATGCACAACCCCGGCAAGACCTATGTCGGCAAGTCGATAAACTTGACGAATCGGCTGGGAGATCACCTCCGTAGTGGTCGGTTGGCGAGCATGGATGACGTCAAGATCACGCATGTGTGCGGATGTGAGGACGACGTGTTTGTGGCTGAACACCTGAGGATTCAGCAGTTGCGCAAACAGGGCGTCCCCTTGTCGAATGACATTAATTCTCCTGGGAAGACCATCCTTGATAGGCGTAACCGGCCGATGCTTCCCGGCGCCGAGGAATGGGGTCAATAATGGTTGCTGATTTTTGGTCAGTGATCGGCTCGAATGCTGTTACGGGTCGGGCGGACGTCGAAGCGGCAGTGGGGCAGGTTGAGCGGCGACTGCGTACGCTGGACCTGCCGGACCTGATTAGCTTTCAAGAGCAGCTTGATCAGAATCTGGATGCGCTGGATTTGAGTTCTCTTGCGTCCATCCAGGTTGAATTGGCGGAAGGTTTGGTTCTGGAGCAAACCGCCGATCACTTCCTTTACGCTCGGTGCGCTTGCTTGCTTGCTGGGCGGGAGGAGGTGCGGGTGGTGCTTGATGATTCGGAGCGCTTCAGTGACTTTGTCGCTCCCAGGCTCCAGGCGGCTGAGACGCTGCTTTATCTCGCTCGAATCGAGTATCAAAGGCGCACGGGCCAGCCAATGAGATAATCCTCCAGGGCCGCCTGCGATATACGTTTGTGACGTTGTGACTGGTCAGCTCTTCTCGAGCAGTCCGATTTGATCTCGGTTGCCTGACTGTCGATCATGGTCGGGTGCCCGCCGCTGACAAGCCCTCCTATGAGGAGTTGGCGGCGTTGGTGGTGGAGCTGTCGGCTCGGCTGGAGCGGGCGGAGGCGAGGATCGCCGAGCTTGAGGCGCAATTGGGCAAGAACTGGTTTGCAGAGCCGACTTTTGCGCTCGGCTTCGATTCTTCCGTCTTGTCGCTGGTTGACCTTTCTTGGCGATGGTATTGGGTTGTCCCGGAGATGCGTCGGCTTGAATTTGACATACACCAATACGATTTGCTTGATGCCTTTTTGGAATACGCTATCTCTGTTGACGTGGAGGTGGGTTCTAGGAGTGAAGAAACGTCATTGCGGAAGGGGTTAATTTCTGGCTGGTGAAAGCGATGTTCACTCTTTTCGTTCCAAGGTTGACAGCTCGAAAATTGTCCCATCGGATTTAGATAGAAAAATTCGTGAATAAGGTCTCTACTTCGTTTGAGCCGGTTCGGCTTCCGGGGCAAGCCCGGAGCCGGGCGGCGGTGCTGGCTGCGGTGTTCGCCACGGTCGGACTGATCCCGGTGTCTCTGGTCTTCGTGATCGTGGCGTTCCAGCGGGTTCGCCGTAGTACGGATCGTGGGGCCGGGCTGCTGTTCTACGCCCTGTTTATGAATCTCGTGGCGTTGGCTCTCATTGCCTGGGCCTTGGACGGGACCGCGTCTGATCAGGCCGACGGGTCGGACCATGCGCCGGCGGCACTGACTCTGTTGGTCGGGCAGTGTTACGACCAGCCGCACGGGGAGAAGCTGATCAAGACCAGTGTCGCTCGGTCATGTGACGAGCCGCATGACGGTCAGGTCGGTGCGGTGTTCGACGCCTCTGGCGATTCCTGGCCGGGAGGCGGGACGATTAAGGCGCGGGCGGAGGCCGAGTGCACGAAACGCATGGCGAACGCGCCGAGTCATCAGCCTGACGGTGTCGCACTCGAGGTCCGATTCGTCTACCCGAACGCCGTCGCGTGGCGGCACGGTGTCCGGCATGTGGTGTGCTCGATCGAGCGGAAGGACGGCGAAAAGCTGACGACCACGTACATCTACTGGCGGGACGTCGACGATCTGAGTAAGGGTGACTGCTTCGATCAGCCGATGAGGGCGGCGCTGTACTCCGTAACGGTCATGGGGTGCTCCGCGCCGCATCAGTTCGAGGTCACCTCGACGTTCAGCCTGCCCGACGGTGCGTGGCCTGGCCTTGAGAAGATCAAGAGCGACAGCGAAAAAGGCTGCCGCCAGGGGCTCCCGAAGCATGATGCGAGCGGGCATCCCGTGAGCCTCAGGTACATCCACCCGACCGAGGAGAGCTGGAAGCTCGGCGATCGTCTGGTCGTCTGCTCCGATGGACGGAAGGATCACAAGAAGCTGACCGCTGCCCTTTGACATCGCAGCGTCGAAGGGCAGACGGGCGCCGCGGACGCGCATGGGGCGGAGCGTACGGGAGCGGCGGGCGGTCAGGTGAAGGTGGCGGTGACGGTGTGGCCGTGGTCGGGGTCGCCGGTCCAGGTGACGCGGGTGGCGAGGTCGGCGACGATGGGGAGGCCGCGGCCGTTCTCGGCGAGGTCGTCGTCCTGCGGTCTTCGGTGCGGACCGCTGTCCTCGAGCGACCCGCCCTGATCGGTGACGGAGACCGCGAGGCCGTCCTCCCAGCGGCGGACCTCGACGACGAACGTGCCGCCGGGCCGACCGGAGCGCGTGTGGATGAGGGCGTTGCCGGCCAGCTCGGCCACCACCTGGACCGCGTCGTCGGCGTGCCGGCAGTCATCGAGGAGGAAGGCCACGAACCGGCGGACGAGCCGAGCCTGGTCCGGGCGGCCGGGGAACGTACGACGCCAGTACATCAGCGCCGTGGTGGCGGTCGACATCGTCTCGTGGAGCGTGGCGGTCACGGTGGTGCGCCCTCCCGTCGGATGGGGTGAGTGCCGAGGGCACGGGGAGACAGGTCGATCTCCCAGTGGTCCCGGGGAGCACGACACGGACCCGAGGGGCGGGTCGGGGGCCGGCCCCGCCGGAGCGGTGGTGATTCAAGCGGCCGGTGACGTAGCGGCGCGCCTGCGATTCCCTGCCGTACCCAACTCGAGCGACCCCCTCGATCACATGGCGTGTTCGGGTTCTTACGCATAGTGCTCCGCGCTGCTCATCCACGCAAGCGATTCGCTGAGAATTCTCACAATGTACCGTTCGGTAACAATCTGAAACCGATTGCTTGCACTGAGTGACGTCGCCACACTGGGCTCGTGCCGGATCCCTCACCGACCATCCGCGAACGCCGAATCGCGATCGAGCTACGGCGTCTTCGCGAACAGACCGGTCTCACGCTCGACCAGGCGGCGGAGCGGCTCAAGTGGAGCCGTGCCACGCTCGGCCGGATGGAGACCGCCGTCCGACGGATCAAACCCGTTGAGCTCCAACGGCTCCTCAACACCTACAAGGTGGACGGCCGGCGCCGCGCCGACCTCGTGGAGCTGGCCCGCGGCGCACGAGAACGCGGCTGGTGGCATCGCTACACCGACACCCTGCCCGCCGCGTACGCCACCTATATCGCCCTGGAAGCCGAGGCCCGCTCACTGCGGTGCTACGACGCGTTGGTCGTCCACGGACTGCTGCAGACCGAGGACTACGCACGGGAGGTGATCCGAGCCGGGCTCATGCAGCTCGCCCCCGACTCCGAGGTCGAGCGGCGGGTCGAGGTGCGCCTCAACCGGCAAGTGCTTCTCGCCGAGCGAAAGCCTCCGCTGGAGCTCTGGTGTGTCATCGACGAGAACGTCCTGCGCCGCATGATCGGCGGTGCGGACGTCATGCGGGCCCAATACGCCCGTCTCGCCGAACTCGCCGAGCTCCCCAACGTGACCCTTCAAGTCCTGCCGCACGACGTCGGCGCGCATCCAGGCGCGGCGGGCACGTTCGCCATCCTGGAGTTCCCAGAGCGTTACATGCCCGAGGTGGGGTACATCGAGGCATTCAACAGCGCCTTGTACCTCGAGGACGACGCCGACGTCCATGCCTACTCGCTCGTGTTCAACCGACTTGTCGCCGAGGCCATCGGCATCGACGAATCCGCCGCCGTCCTTCGTCGGCTGGCGGCGTCACAACCCTAGGGAAGGCTCAGATGACCCGCATCGATCAGTTCAGGCTCGCATGGCGCAAGTCCATCCGCAGCAACGCTTCAGGGGGCTGCGTCGAAGTCGCCCCCGTCGACGGCCTGCGGCCCGACGAGGTGGACATCCTCACGGTCCGCTCATCCGGCTGACGACGCGGCGCGAAGCTCCGTCCATGTATGTCGTCGGTACCCGAGGTGGCCGCCTCGGGTACCGATCCGTGGTCGTTCAGGCGTGGTCCTTGCGGAGGGCGTCGAGGGCGAGCAGGGCGACGTGCAGGGAGGCGCACGACTCGACGTCCTCCAGGTCCACGCCGAGCACGCGTTCGATGCGGCGCAGCCGCTCGTACAGCGCCGGCCGGGACAGGTGGGCGCGCTGGGCGGTGAGGACCTTGTTGCGCCCGCTCCCCAGGTAGAGGCCGAGCACGTGGACGAGGTCGCTGCCGCGCTGCGCGTCGTACGTCAGCAGCGGTTCCAGCTCGCGCTCGGTGAACGTCTGCAGGCGCGCGTCGTCGCGGAGCAGGTGCAGGAGGCCGCGCAGCCGCAGGTCGGGCAGGCGGTAGAACAGCCGGTCGTCGGTGCGCCCGGCGGCGACGTCGGCGACCTGCTCGGCCTCCAGGAACGATCGGCGGACATCGCGTACGGACTCCACGGTCGAGCCGACGGCCATGACGAACGCGTCCGCGCCGCCGCGTGCCCGGGCGGACCGGCCGCCGTGGTCGCGCCCGGTCACGGCGGCACCGCAGTGGTGGGCGCGGAGACGGCGCGCGACCTCGCACAGGACGTCGTCCTCGACGGCGCGGGAGGGGAGTGAGGCGAGCACGCCGACCCGGGCCTGCGGGGAGCTCTCGTCGAGGGCGCCGACGAGGGCGGACAGGTTCGCCTCCCGGCAGGCGGCGGCGGTCGCCTCGGCCAGGTCGGCGATCGATGCGGCGGACGACGTGGCGCCGCCGTCGGCCAGGCCGAAGGCCGGGGGAGAGGCGGGCCGGGCGGACGGCCGGGGGAGGACCACGATGCCGAGCAGGCGGCGTCCGGTGAGCGGTACGCCGAGGGCGCGGGCGCGGGCGGCCGCCTCCTGCGGGTCGGCGTACGCGTGGGCGAGGATGCCGCTGATGATCGAGCCGTGGGCCTGGCGTTCGAGGCTCTCGGCGTGCCGGTCGAGCAGCCGGCCGAGGGCGAGGGTGGTCGCCGCGCGCTCGACGAGGACGACGTCGCGGGGTGACGGCGGGTCCATCGAGGTGATGATGAGCCGTCCCCAGTCCTCGCCGCGCGCGCCGACGACCGTGACCAGCCAGCGCGAGGACTCGTCGTACGCGGTGCGCTCCTCGGGGCGTACGGCACGCGAGCGGATCTCCCAGCCGGTCAGCAGCTCGGCGGGGTCGGAGCCGGACATCTCGGCGGCGAGCACCTGGTGGGCGAGGTTCTCCAGCACGACGGGATGCCCGGCCAGGCCGGCCACCTGACGGACCACCTCGGCCGGCGGCGCGCCGTCGACGGACAGCTGGGTGAACACCTCGTGCAGCTTCTCCGAGGCGCGCAGCTCGGCGATCTGGGCGTCGATGATCTGGGCGTGCACCGCCTCGGTGACGTCCACGAAGGGCGTCTCCCGGGCCCAGGCGATCAGCGGGAGGCCGTGCTCCTCGGCTGCCGCGACGAACGCGTCGGGCAGCTCGCGCGCGTACTTACGGCCCAGCTCGACGATGAGGCCGCTGACGCCCACATCGGCCAGCTCCGCGACGTACGTCCGGAGGCGCGATGGATCGTCCGGCAGCGCGATTCCGGTGGTGAGCACCAGCTCGCCGCCGCGCAGCAGGTGGGCGATGTCGGTGACCTCGGCGACGTGGACCCACCGCACGCGGGCGTCGAGGTGGTCCGCGCCGGCGATGATCCGGGGCTCGCCCCGCCGGACCGCGTCGAGCCGCAAGACGTCGGCCAGAGTGGGCAGCACAATTGTGATGCTAGTTAACCGACGCGAGGAGGAGCCAGATGGACCGGCTGGACAGCGATGCCATCGACCGCGAGCTGGCGACGACCCCGGGCTGGGAGCTCGCCGAGGACGCGATCGTCAAGACGGTGACGTTCAAGGACTTCAAGGAGGCGATGGCGTTCGTGAACCGGGTGGCGGAGGTCGCCGAGGAGCACAACCACCACCCGGACATCGCGATCCGGTGGAACAAGGTCACCCTGACGCAGAGCACGCACGTCGCCGGAGGCCTGACGGAGTACGACTTCCGGCTCGCCCGCCACCTCAACGAGCTCTGACGGTGACGGCACGCCCGACACATTGCCAGATGCGGCGTATCGACGTTGACAGTCTGTCGGCTGGCGCTTTGGGGTGTTCAGCGGGAAGACTCGTGTTATGTCGGACTTGCTTGCACGTCATCGCGCGGTCATGCCGAACTGGATGGCCCTCTACTACGACGAGCCCATCGAGATCGTCAGCGGGAAGGGCAACCGCGTCACCGACGCGGGCGGCCGCTCGTACCTCGACTTCTTCGCCGGGATCGTCACCAACACGCTCGGCTACGACCTCGCCGAGGTGCGCGAGGCCGTCGAGCGCCAGCTCCGTACCGGGGTCGTGCACACCTCGACGCTCTATCTGATGCGCGGCCAGGTCGAGCTCGCCGAGAAGATCGCCCGCCTCTCCGGCATCGACGACGCCAAGGTGTTCTTCACCAACTCCGGGACCGAGGCGAACGAGACGGCCCTGCTGCTCGCGACGTACGCGCGCAAGAGCAACCAGATCCTCGCCATGCGGCAGAGCTACCACGGCCGGTCGTTCGGCGCGACCGCGATCACCAGCAACCGCACCTGGAAGAACAACGCGCTCTCCCCGCTCACCGTGAACTTCCTGCACGGCGGCGACCGGCATCTGCCGCAGTTCCGGGGGCTCTCGGACGCCGACTTCATCGAGGTCTGCGTGGCGGACCTGCGGCACAACCTCGCCACCGTCACGGGCGGCGACGTGGCCGCGATCATCGCCGAGCCGATCCAGGGCGTCGGCGGCTACACCGTTCCGCCGGACGGGCTGTACGCGGCGTACCAGGAGGTTCTGGCCGAGCAGGGCATCCTGTTCATCGCCGACGAGGTGCAGACCGGCTGGGGCCGGACCGGCCAGAACTTCTGGGGCATCCAGAACCACGGCGTGACGCCCGACATGATGACGTTCGCCAAGGGGCTCGGCAACGGCTTCGCGATCGGCGGCCTCGTCGCCCGCGGCGAGCTGATGGACTCGCTGCACGCGACCGGCCTGTCGACGTTCGGCGGCAACCCGATCTCCACCGCCGCCGCCAACGCGACGCTCGACTACATCCTCGACCACGACCTGCAGGCCAACGCAGCCAAGGTCGGCGGGCAGATCATCGACGGCCTGCGGGAGGCCGCCGCCCGGCTGCCGATCGTCACCGACGTGCGCGGCAAGGGCCTGATGTTCGCCGTCGAGCTGACCGAGCCGGAGCTCGCCGTACGGGCGCTGGAGGAGACCAAGGCCCGCGGCCTGCTCGTCGGCAAGGGCGGGCTGTACGGCAACACGCTGCGGATGGCCCCGCCGCTCACGCTCACCGAGGATGAGGGCAACGAGGGGCTCGGCATCCTCATCGACGCCCTGGAGGCGATCTCGTCATGAAGCAGATCACGCACTGGATCGGCGGCAAGCCCTGGACCGGGACCGCCGAACGTCAGGGCGACGTGTACGACCCGGCGACCGGGCAGGTCGCCGGGCGGGTGGACTTCGCCTCGGCCGACGAGGTGAACGCCGCCGTGGCGGCGGCGCGCGAGGCGTTCCCCGCCTGGCGGGACGCGTCCCTCGCCAAGCGCGCGAACGTGCTGTTCGCGTTCCGTGAGCTGGTCAACCGGCACCGCGACGAGCTCGCCGCCGTGATCACGTCCGAGCACGGCAAGGTACGGGCCGACGCGGCCGGCGAGGTCGCCCGTGGCCTGGAGGTGGTGGAGTTCGCCTGCGGGATTCCGCACCTGCTCAAGGGCGGCTACTCGGAGAATGTCTCCACGCGGGTCGACTCCTTCTCCATCCGCCAGCCGCTGGGCGTGGTGGCCGGCATCACGCCGTTCAACTTCCCCGCCATGGTGCCGATGTGGATGTTCCCCCTCGCCATCGCCTGCGGGAACACCTTCGTGCTCAAGCCCTCGGAGAAGGACCCGTCGGCCTCGGTGCTCATCGCCGAGCTGTGGAAGGAGGCCGGGCTCCCCGAAGGCGTCTTCAACGTCGTGCACGGGGACAAGGCGGCCGTCGACGGGCTGCTCACCCACCCGGACGTGAGCGCGGTGAGCTTCGTCGGCTCCACGCCGATCGCGCGCTACGTGTACGAGACCGGTACCGCGCACGGCAAGCGGGTGCAGGCCCTCGGCGGCGCGAAGAACCACATGCTCGTGCTGCCCGACGCCGACCTGGACCTGGCCGCCGACGCGGCCGTCTCCGCCGGGTTCGGCTCGGCGGGGGAGCGCTGCATGGCGATCTCCGCGGTCGTCGCGGTCGACCCGGTCGGCGACGAGCTGGTCGCCAAGATCAAGGAGCGGGTCGCGAAGCTGACCGTCGGACCCGGCGACGACGACCGCTCGGAGATGGGCCCCCTGGTCACCGGGGTGCACCGGGACAAGGTCGCGTCCTACCTCGACGGCGGCGTCGCCCAGGGCGCCACGCTGGCCGTGGACGGGCGCGAGCACGGCCTGCCCGACGGCGACGGCTTCTGGCTCGGCCCGACGGTCCTCGACCACGTGACGCCGGAGATGGCCTGCTACCGGGACGAGATCTTCGGTCCCGTCCTGTCCGTCGTACGGACGTCGTCGTACGAGACCGGCATGGAGCTGATCGCCGCCAACCCGTACGGCAACGGCACCGCCGTCTTCACCAACGACGGGGGCGCGGCCCGGCGGTTCACCAACGAGGTCGAGGTCGGGATGGTCGGCGTGAACGTTCCGATCCCGGTGCCGATGGCCTACTACTCCTTCGGCGGCTGGAAGGCCTCGCTGTTCGGCGACACCCACGTGCACGGCACCGAGGGCGTGCACTTCTACACGCGCGGGAAGGTCGTCACCTCCCGCTGGCTCGACCCGTCCCACGGCGGCGTCAACCTGGGGTTCCCCACGAACGGCTGACCGGCGTCGGCGTGATCGCATCCGCGCCGGCGGGTGCGGTCACGCGGCCGGGCCGGGCAGCGTGCTCACGAGGCGAGGGACGCTTGGCGCCGGCCTGGTGACGAAAGGGCGGCATGGTGCGTTCCAAACCGCTCGTCACGCGTGCCGTTATTCGGCTTTAAAGAGTCTGATGCCCGTTTCATCGTGCAGGTCGCTGAATTTCGATATCGGCGGCCTGTTTTCAATTCACGTTAAAAGGGATTTCCGGACGGCGTGAAATCGGGTGGTTGTCACCTGGAGGTCAAAGCGGGGTGGCGGAGGGTGGCCTCGGGCGGCGGGGTGGGTCACGATGGGGCGAGGGGTCCGTCCGCGGGGGATTGAACAAGATCATCTTCGCGCGTCCATCGCGAGCATCCGATCATCTTGAAAATCTCTCAGCTTTGGCGAGTATTGGTTTGCCCTGACGTGGCAGCTTGACAGCCAAAACTACAAATACTAGCCGGAGCTCTTGACCTGCTCTGTGGCATACGACACACTGCGTTTGTCGATAGCTGTTGGCGCAAACTTCAGAAGTTCCCCGGTTCCCAGGGAGCACCCCATGTCTGCCGACGACTCGCCCGACCAGACGCCGTTCTCGTTGCTCGCCGTGCTGGCGGCGCGCTACCCGGAGTGGACGATCTGGTTCGGCGAGGCCACCGGTCACTGGTGGGCGCTCCCTCCCCACGACCGGGGGCCCGGCGAGTTCATCGAGGCTCCGACCGTGAAGGAACTGGTCGAGTCGATCGAGGCGCTCAAAGCGCGCCCCCGAATCCCCTACCAGACCGGCGGTCCACCGCCGGGCACCGCGTCGGGACGGCTTCCCGCCGCTTCCCGACCAGGCAGGTCGTTCCGATGACCCGCCGCCGTACGCGACCCGAGATGGCCGCACCGAAGCCGCGGTCTCAGGCGAGCATTTGTCGGTCACGCCGCCTCCCCCTCCAACACCTCCGTGACAGGCGTGACCGCAGAGGGGCGCTCTCCTGAGGCCGCAGGAGTCCGGGCAACCGTGTAGCCCCCGGCACGGTTGCCCGGACCTCCACCCCGCCTCATCGTGGGTCCGGTCCGCACCCGCCCGCACATGTCGTTACGCTCGCGAGAGACGTGTTCGATGAGACGGGAGCGGGATGAGGGGTTCACGACGGCGCGCGGCAGCCGTGGCGGCGACCGTGCTGGCCGCCGTGCTCGGCCTGGCCGGCTGTAGCGGAGGCGGTAAGGACGGCGGCCACCCCGTACGAGAGGTCCGGGCGGCCGACACCATGGGACCGGGCGAGGGCTCGGTCTCGCTCCTGACCTGGAGCGGCTACGCCGAGGACGGCTCCAACGACCCCCGGGTCGACTGGGTCACGCCGTTCCAGAAGAAGACCCGGTGCCGGGTGGACGTCAAGTACGCGGCCAACGCGCAGGAGATGCTCCAGCTGATGTCCAAGCCGAATCTCCACTACGACGGCGTCGCCGCGCCGCCGGAGATCGCCGGGCAGCTCGTGGCCGACCGCCAGGTCGTACCGGTCAATCCCGACCTGATCGACGGGTACAAGGACCTCGAACCGGCCCTCCGCGCACAGCTCACCAAGGACGGCAAGCCCTACGGAGTGCCCTTCACCTGGGGGGCGAACCTCCTGATGTACGACCAGAAGGTCGTGCGCACGGCCCCGGACAGCTGGGGCGCGCTGTTCGACCCGGCGGAGGCCAAGAAGTACGCCGGCCGTCTCGTGGTCCGCGACAGCCCGCTGACGTTCGGTGACGTCGCCCTCTACCTCAAGGCGCACGATCCGAAGCTGCACATCAAGAACCCGTTCGCGCTGACCGCCAAGCAACTCGCCGCGGCGCAGTCGGTCATCGACAAGCAGCACCCGTACGTCAGCACGTACTGGCTCAATCCGTCCGACGCCATCGCGCCGTTCGCCGACGGGCAGGCCGCGCTGGGTCAGGTCTGGCCCTACCAGGTGGACGTCCTCAGCCGGAGCGGCCGGTCCGTCGCCGGGGTGACCCCGCGCGAGGGCGTCACCGGCTGGATGGACGCCTGGATGATCGGGGCCCGCGGGGACCATCCCAACTGCATGTACCAGTGGCTCAACTGGGCGAGTTCCCCGGAGGTCCAGCAGCAGGTGGCGGAGTGGGACGGCGTCGCCCCGGCCAATCCGGAGGCCTGCGGGCACGACCGGCTGCGTGCCCAGTTCTGCAGCGCCTACCACGTCGGCGACCGGTCGTACCTCGACAAGATCATCTTTGCCCGTACGCCGACGAAGGACTGCGGCGGGGCCGGTGGCGACTGCGCCGACTACGCCGCCTGGACGCGCGCCTGGCAGGCCGCGCGCCACTGAGCCGTGTCCGGCGAAACACCCATGAGCCCGCGAAAAGCCGGAATCCGCGAAACGTCATGACCCTGTGAAGCGCCATGAGCCCGCTGGGTGGAACATCCGCCACTGAGCGGTCGCGGAATCCGCCGGATGACCGAAAAGAGGAGACGCGCGCTCGGCCGCCCCCGCCGAGCGCGCGTCCCCCATCGGGCGTCCCGGGCTCCCCCCGGACCCAGGACGCTCCTTTTCCGGTTAAGCTCTGATCTTCGCGCGCCGGCCCCGGGTCTGCTGGACCGGAATGCGCAGCGCGGGGGCGCAGTCGTCGCAGGCGAACACGCGAGAGTCGTCCGGCAGCCGGCCGACGTGGACACGAGGCCGAGGCCACCTCTTGTGGCAGATCACGCACGCCTCACCCCAGCACTGCTCGATGGTGAGACCCTTCGGATCGAATGTCGGTGTGGAACGGGCCATGACGTCCCCCCAAACTTCTCGGCTCCGTTCGGCCTCCATTTCTACCGGTGGGTCGGTGAGGCATCAGTGTGGGAAACCACAAGGAAGGGCAAAACCCTGGAGAATTGCCGGTCGCATACGATTCTCCGGGATTAGCGCTCAGTTTTGGTCAGGCACCCAACTGCCATGAAAGCCGGCCGGAACTCGGATCGGCAGGTGGACCCGAGCGACCGGTTCGCCGGTGAAATCCTGTGCGGCGAGAATGACGAGGTCGGTGGCGCCACGTCCGGGATCGAACGCAAGGGCCATTACGTAGCCGTCGTCCTCGGCGGCGTCGGGCGAGCGCGGGGCGAAGACCGCCTCCCCGACGGCGGAGCCCGCCGCGAACTCCCGGACCTCGGCGACGCCCGTCATGTAGTCGTGCTTGAGCAGTGCCTCGCCGGCCTTCGTGCGGAGCAGCTCCGCCGCGCTCACCGTGTAGCCGTAGCGGTGCGGCTCGGATACGCGACGCTCGTCGACCCGGGGGAACTCCTGCGGCCGGTCATCGACGCGCTGGGACGAGAGCTTCCCGGCCGCGGGGTCGATCGTCCAGCGGTCCAGGGCGGGCGCCGGGACGTCCTCGAGCCGGCCGGCCACCAGCATCTCCGGGTACCGCGCCACGTCGACGACGAGCCGGTCCCCGTCCTCGTACGCGTTGAGGGTGTGGAACACGAAGCAGGGATCGATGTCGATCCAGCGCACGGAGGAGCCGTCGCCGTCCCGGGGCATGATCCCCACCCGCGCCGGATGCGAAGGGTTCCAGGCGTAGGGCAGCCGCGCGCCGTCGGCCGCGAGGTCCATGCTGAAGGTCACCGGCAGGTCGTACAGGATCACGTGGCGTTCGGTGAGCGCGAAGTCGTGCATCATTGGGCCGCCCTGCACCGGGACGTTCACCGTGCGGGTGACGGCGCCCCGGGCGTCCACGACGACGTACTGGACGTACTCCCAGCCGAAGTGGTACGCGACGGCGTGCAGCTCGCCGGTGCGCGGGTCGTGTTTCGTGTGCGCGGTGTAGGCCCCCGGCAGCGTGCCGCCGAAGTCGCACGGGCCGACCGTGTCCAGCTCATAGGACAGCTCGTACGGGCGCGGGCCCGCCTCGACCAGCGCGAGTGTGCGGCCCGCGTGGGCGAGGACGTGCGTGTTGGCCGCGAAGTCGAAGTCCTCGGTGTCGGGGTCGCCGGACCACTCCTCGCCGAGCCGGCCTGCGACCTCCCGCGACCGGACCCACCGGTTGCGGTACCACTCGGCGCGGCCGTCGCGCAGCCGGACGCCGTGCACCATGCCCTCGCCGAGGAACAGGTGGTAGGCCTCCGGGTCCTCCAGGCCGAGCGGGTTGGGGCCGTTGCGCAGGTAGCGGCCGTTCAGTTCGTCCGGAATGCGTCCGGTCACGGGTAGGTCGAAGGCGGTCACCTCGTCGGTGGCCGGCGCGAACGCGCCGGTCAGGAATCGATTGGTCATCGGTCCTCCTCGGCCGGCGCGAAGCCGACTCCGATGGCGGTCACGGCCGCCGTGAACACGGCGTCCGGATCGGACAGGTGGCCGGCGAGCTCCAGGCTGACGACGCCGTGGGCCACCGACCAGAGCGACTCGGCGATCACCTTCGGATCACCCGAGGGGATGCGGCCCTGCTCCAGGCAGGCGGTGACGGCGCGCTCGAGGTGGCCGAAGGTCTCCTGGGCGACGTCCATCGCCTCGGGACTCGGCTCCCATCCGGGGATCGGCCGGCCGAACATGAGGTCGTAGTAGTTGCGTGCGGTGAGCGCGGTGGCGCGGTAGGCGTGGCCGAGCGCGTACAGGCGGTACAGCGGGTCTTCCTCGCGGACGGCTTCGAAACGCCGGCTGAAGCGGGAGAACCCCTCGACGTACAGCGCCTCGACCAGCCCGTCCTTCCCGCCGAAGAGGGTGTACAGGACCGTCGTGGAGCAGCCGGCGGCCGACGCGATGCGCCGCATGGACAACCCCTCGGGCCCCTCGGTCGCCAGGAGCTCGCCGGCGATGTCGAGCAGGGCCGTACGCAGGGCGGACTGTCCGCGTCCCTGGGCCTGCGCGTAGGGGGTTTCTGCCATCTACGATTCCCTCAAAAACAGCGTTATTTGCTGATAACACTGTTACTACGCTCGCCCGGGGCGGCGTGTCAAGTCCCTGGCCGGCTGACAGCGGAGCGGACGCTGTGCCATCCTGCTGACGGTGCGCAAGTACGTCATCATGGGAGTGCCGGGGAGCGGCAAGAGCACCCAGAGCACCATGCTGTCGCGCGAATACGACCTCGTGCAGATCAGCGTCGGCGACGTCTTCCGGTGGCACGTCAAGAACCACACCAAGATCGGCGCCCAGGTGCGCCGGGTCATGGCCGCCGGCCAGCTGGTCGGCGACGACCTCGTCGAGCGGATCGTCCGGGACCGCTTGGACCAGCACGACTGGAACTACGGGTTCATCATCGACGGGTTCCCGCGCAGCCGCCGCCAGGCCGAGTTCTTCCTGGAGAGCTACGACATCGACGGCGTGATCTACCTCGACCTGCCGGACTCCGAGGTCCGCCGCCGGGTCCTCGCGCGGCGGCTGTGCTCCGTGTGCGGCATGGACTACAACCTCATCGAGGACCGGCCGAAACGGCCCGGTTTCTGCGACGTCTGCGGCGGCGAGCTGGTCACCCGCGAGGATGACACCCCCGAGGCGCTGGCGACCCGCCTGCACGACTACCACGAGAAGACGAACCCGGTCCTGGAACTCTTCCGGCGCAAGGAGTTCGTCTTCGTGATCGACGCGCGGCGCGACCCGGAGGCGGTGCAGCGGGAGATCCGCGATCGCCTGGGTCTCGACGGGCGCCATCCCGTCCGGCCTCTGGAAGAGGACGACTCCGCGCGTCCCGATTGACGCGGGCGGCGGCCGGATGTTCGGCTGAGGCCATGACCGCCGCCGAGGACCTCGTCCGCCGTGCCCGCGAGGAGAACCCGCCGGGAGGCAACCGCTTCCTCGACCTGCTGGAGGCCTCGGCCGTGCCACGGGAGCGGCTGACCTGGCTCGCGGGGGAGCAGTGGCACATCGTGCGCAGCGACCGCCGCAGCTTCGCGCTCTTCGCCGCCCGCTTCCCGGACCCGCCGTCAGGCGACCTCTTCCTCGCCCTGGCGGGCGGCGAGGGCACCGCGCTGGACCTGCTGTCCGGCTTCGCCGGCGCCCTCGGCTGGACGGAGAACGACCTGCGGGCGTACGAGCCGCGCCCGCTCGCGCAGGCCTACCCGGCGTACCTCGCGTGGAGCGCCCTGTCGGGCACCCGCAGCGGCCTCGCGCTCGCGATGCTGGCCAACCTCGAGGAGTGGGGGACGTACTGCGGCCGGACGGCCGACGCCCTCGCCTCCCGGTACGACCTCGCCGAGGAGGGCGTCGCCTTCTTCCGCTACTTCGCCGCGCCGCCGCCCGGCTTCGCCGAGCAGGCGACGGCGGTCATCGAGCAGGGACTGGCGGCCGGGGAGGACCCACGGGAGGCGCTGCGCGCCGCCCGCATGCTCCACGCCTACGAGTCGGCGTTCTGGGCAGCGCTCGCCGAGGGGCTGTGACCCGGGGGAGCGGGCGATTCCAAGCCGAGGGACGTGAACATGTCGGCGAGTTCGGCCTCGAACAGGGGCGCCCCGTCGTCCAGCATGAACTTCACGTGCCCGAACGCCTCCATCGCGACGAGGCCGTACAGCCGCACCCAGGCTGCGGCGTAGAGGCGGATCAGGCCGAGCGGGATACCGGCCCGGTCGAGGCCGCACGCCTTGGCGAAGTGCAGGAGCTGGTCGCGCAGGGCGGGCGGGATGTCCTCGTCGGCGGGCACGGGGAACCGCTCGCGTTCCCATAGATCGGCGAGCATGGTGAAGAAGACGGCGCCGAAGCCCATGGGGGAGGGGCCGCCGTCCTTCGCCGGCGGCTCGTACCCCGGGAGCGGAGCCCCGAAGATCATCGTGAACTCCGGCCGGTGGTCGAGCGCCCAGTGCCGGAAGGCCCGCGACGCCTCGGCGAGCCGGCCGCTGAGATCCTCGGCCGGCATGGTGTCCCGGGCCGCCTCGACCGTCTCGCGGATCTCGCCCTTGTAGCCCTCGATCATGGCCGCGATGAGGTCGTCCAGGCTCGCGTAGTACCGGTAGAGGGCGGGCGCGGTCATGCCCATGTCGCGGGCGATGGCCCGCAGGGAGATGCCCGAGGGGCCGTGGGCCCGCAGGTGCCGGCGCGCCGCCTCCTGGATCTCGCGCACGGTGGCCTCGCGCATGCGTTCGCGGCGGGTCGTCACGCTGCTCCCTTGACATTTGTTAACGACGTATGCTTCGGTAAACGGCGTTAACGGATAAACGGTGTTAACTCTTCTGATCGTCGATAACAGGTTACTCCGGGGGGAGCCGACCATGCTCGAATCACTCGCCCGCCTGACCCACCGCCGACGCCGGTGGGTCCTGGGCGCGGCCGCCGTCTTCGCCGTTCTCGCCGTCGTGTGGGGCACCCAGGTCTTCGGGGCGCTCAAGGGGGGTGGCTTCGAGGATCCACACTCGGAGTCGGCCCGGGCCACCGCGCTCATCAACGAACGGATCGGCCCGCCCGCCGGAGACCTGGTCGTGCTCTACGAGAGCGCGTCGCGCACCGTCGACGACCCGGCCTTCCGCGACGCCGTCACCGGCACCCTCGGCCGGCTGCCCCGCGACCAGGTCCGGGGCGTCACGACGTTCTGGAGCACCGGCTCGCCGGCGCTGGTCTCCCGCGACCGGCACGCGACCTACGTCGCCGTACGGCTCGCCGGGGCCGACGTCCCCGCACGCGTCACGACCTACGAGAAGGTCCGCGACAGGTTCGCCGCGCCCGGCCTCACGACCCTGCGCGGCGGCACCGTCGCCGTGAACAGCCAACTCCACGACCAGACCTCGAAGGACCTGGCGCGGGCCGAGATGATCTCGATGCCCATCCTGCTGGTCCTGCTCGTCGTCATCTTCGGCAGCGTGGTGTCCGCGCTGCTCCCGCTCACGATCGGCGGCGTCGCCATCCTCGGCGCGTTCACCGTCCTGCGCCTGATCACCATGACGACCGACGTGTCCACGTTCGCGATCAACATCATCACCATGCTGGGGCTCGGGCTGGCCATCGACTACTCGCTCTTCGTCGTGACGCGCTTCCGCGAGGAGCTCGGCCGCACGGACTCCGAGCGGGAGGCCCTGACGCGCACCATGGCGACGGCCGGCCGCACCGTCGCCTTCTCCGGCGTCACGGTCGCCATCGCGTTCGGCGGCCTGCTGCTCTTCCCGCAGATGTTCCTGCGGTCCATGGGCCTCGGCGGCATCGCGGTCGTCCTCGTCGACATGGTGGCCGCCCTCACCGTCCTGCCGGCCCTGCTCGCGGTCCTCGGACGGCGGGTCGACGCGCTCCGCGTCCTGCCCCGGCGGCGGGCGGACGGCGCGGAGCGCGGGCCGTGGTTCCGGCTCGCGCACAGCGTCATGCGCCGGCCCGTGGCGTACGCGGTCGGTGTGACGATCGTGCTGCTCGCCCTGGGAGCGCCCTTCCTCGGCATCCGGTTCGGCAGCGTCGACGTCCGCGCCCTGCCGAGCGGCGCGGAGGGACGTACGGTCGCGACGACCCTCGACCGCGACTTCGCGCACGGCGCGCTCTCCCCGATCGACGTCGTGGTCGCCGGCCCCGTGTCCCGTCCGCAGACCGACGCCTACGTGAACCGGCTGCGCGGCGTCCCCGGGGTCACGGCGGCGGCGATCGCCGACACCGGACGGGACGCGACGCACATCGCCGTACGGTTCGGGGCCGACCCCCAGTCCGGCGACGCCCGCGACCTGGTCCGGCGGATCCGGTCGCTGCCCGCGCCCGGCGCCGCGTACGTCGGCGGGGAGACGGCTCAGCTGGTGGACCTGCTGAGCAGCCTCGGGCACGTCCTGCCCTGGGCCGCGCTGTTCGTCGGGGCGGTGACGTTCGCGCTGCTGTTCGCCGCGCTCGGATCGGTGCTGCTGCCGCTCAAGGCCCTGCTCATGAACGTGCTGTCGCTGAGCGCCGCGTTCGGCGTGATGGTCTGGGGATTCCAGGACGGCCACCTCGCCGGCGTGCTCGGCTTCACCTCCACCGGCACGGTCGAGGCGTCGCAGCCGGTGCTGATCCTGGCGGTGGCGTTCGGGCTGTCGATGGACTACGAGCTCTTCCTGCTCAGCCGGATCCGGGAGGAATGGCAGCGGACGCGGGACAACACCGCCGCCGTGGCCGCGGGGTTGCAGAGCACAGGCCGGATCATCACCAACGCCGCCCTCCTGCTGGCCATCGTGATCGCCGCGTTCACGACGTCCGGCATCTCCTTCATCAAGCTCATCGGCGTGGGCCTGCTGGTCGCCGTGCTCGTCGACGCCACGCTCGTACGGGCGCTGCTCGTGCCGGCGACGATGCGGTTGCTGGGCCGGGCCAACTGGTGGCTGCCCGCACCTCTGCGGCGTCTGCACGCCCGCGTCGCCCTCCGGGAGTCCGGCTGAGCCGAGCGGCGGGACCCGCGTTCGGAGTCGTGTTCGCAGGCCGGCCGATACGTGCTGACGGGGTCCGGCCGGTGCGGGCTCCCCGTTTCGACGGGGTGACCACACCGGCCGGTCACGGCGACGGAGGTCGTGGGCCGGCCTCCGCCCGGAGCGTCTTCTCGAAGCAGAGGCTTCGCGGCGGGTGGGACCCGAAGGGCGGGATGCGCACGTACCCGCTGGACTCGTACAGGCCCGCGTCCCGGAGATCCGCCGCCTTCAGGCGCGCGATCCGGCAGCCGCGCCGGCGAGCGAGATCCTCGGCCCCGCGCAGCAGGAGCCGGGTGACTCCGATGCCGCGGTACTCCGGCCGGACGTAGATCTGGCCGACCTCGGCGCCCTGCCCTCCGGACGGCTGCCCGCCCGCCGCGGCGACCCACCGCACCCCGGCGCAGCCGATCGGCTCACCGCGTTCACGGGCGACCAGGAAGACCGTTCCCGGCTCGGCCACCGGCGGGCGGTCGGCGTCCGCGCCGAACCGGGCGGCCAGCTCGGCCGCCTGCTCTACGTGCAGACCCGTCACGATCGGATCGTCGAAGGAGGTCTCGACCAGTTCCACGCGGGGGCTGTTGATCATGCCGGGCCAGAGTAGAGAATCCGCCGACCTTGCGCGGGGGATTTGCGGGTCACGCATGCTGTGCCTGTTCGTACACCCGGCGGACGGCCGCGCCGAAATACGGGCCGTACATCGTCGCCGGATCGTCGGAGTACTTGAAGCTGTTCACCGAGGTGACCACGCCTCTGCCGGTCACGGGGTCGAAACCGGCCAGCCACGGGCCGCCACTCGACCCCTCGGACATGTCGCAGCGCAGGCCCTGGTCCTGCGTGAGCCGATGGGCGTCGGGATAGGTCCGGCCGCTGCAGTAGGCCAGCCGCTCTCCGTCATAGTGGCCGCCTGTGGGGTAGCCGAAGCCGTAGACGACGGCGCCCCGCGGCTGGTCGAACCCCACGGTCTGGGCGCCGACCACGTCGGTGACGTGGCTGCCGCCGACGGTGGCCAGCGCCACGACTGCGACGTCGTGGTTCTCGTCGTGCCGTCCGGACCAGGCGGTCGGCACGAACAGATGCCGGGCCGTGAACGCGCCGTACGGCCGGCGGCCCTCGTCGTATCCGGGGACGTAGAGCCAGTTGCGGGCCCAGGCCCCCGCGGCGTCCTGCACGCAGTGCCCGGCCGTGACGACGAGGTCGCGGTTGGCGCCGGCGATGGTGCCCGCCGAGCATACGTAGTCGCCGCCGTTGATGGTGAAGAACACCTTGCCGGTCGTGGCCCGCACCGCGCCGGAAAAGCCCCAGGGCGAGCCGGGAGCACCGTGGACGGTGTACCGGTCCGCGGCGTCGACGACCCGCCGGCCGGTCATGGCGACGCCCTGCCGGCCCGGGGTGTCGGTGGTGTCCCGGTCCGGCACGGTGGCGGCCGGGCGCGCGATCGTCATGGTGACGGCGGCCGTGACCGGCGGGCTCACCGGCGGCGAAGCGACCGGCGGGCGGTGCCATAGCCGCTCGGGCGGGGTCACGGCGCGCAGCATCCGCCGCACGGTCCAGTACCGCAGGACCGCCGACCGCTTGGTGGCGATCACGTGGTCGGTCACCCCCGCCACGCCCGGCGCGGGGCGGGGCGCCCCGGTGCCGAGCGTGCCGAGGAGGGCTCCGATGGTGGACACGGTGCAGGCGATGCGGGCGGGCGTGGGCATGGATCGAAAGTGTGCAGGACCATGCGTGGTCGCATCGTGACTTGGTGTAAAGCGATGCCCCCGATCAGGTGTTCTGTGCTTTGTCGTAGAGGGCCTTGGCGGCGGTGCCGAAGTACGGCCCGAACATGACGTTCGGCATCGCGTCGTACTTGAAGGAGTTGACGGAGGTCTGCGTGCCGACGCCGGTCTTCTCGTCGAAGCTCAGAAACCACGGACCGCCGCTGGACCCGGAGGTCATGTTGCATGTCAGCCCCAGATCGTGGGTCTTGCCCGGGTCGTCCTTCGGCGTGCCGCTGCAGTAGGTCAGCTTCGACCCGTCGTACGGGGCCTCGGCGGGGTAGCCGAAGGCGTGCATCGGCCGGTGACGGCTCTGGTTGAACGCGATGCCCTGGCCGCCGACCACGCTGGTCAGCCTGCGGCCGTTCAGCGGGGCGACGGTGGCGACGCCGACGTCGTAGTCGAGGTCTTCGCGCGCCTCCCACTGGGCCGTGGTGAGCGTCCGCACGGCGGTCCACTTCCCGTATGGCGCCTGACCGTCGTGGTAACCGGGCACGAACACCCAGTCGGTGTGCCAGGCGCCGTCGAGCCGTACGCAGTGCCCCGCGGTGATGACCGTGCTCTGGTTCGCGCTGGTGACCGCGTCGCCCGAGCACGACGCCGGGTGGCCCTGATAGGTGAAGAACACCCGGCCGGCGGTCTGCGCCACCTTGCCGCCGGAGACCCAGGCGGCCCCGGTCGACGGCGTCGTCGCCGGCGTCTCGGAGGGGCGTCCGGCCGGGACGGGCCGCCAGGTCATCGGGACGGCGGCGAGATCGTCCAATGGGTCCGCGCGGCGCATGCGGTCGGGCGTCCACCAGCGCTCGAGCCGATCACGCGCGATCCGGGACGCCGCCATCGGGTGGACGGCCGGAGACACGTCCTGGGCATCGAGGGCGGGACCCCCGGAACGTACGGGAAGGGACGCGCCGGGAAGGCCGGGAACCACGGTCCTGGCGCGATCGGAGGACGCGCCGGGGCGGCCGGGTGCCCCCCGGCGCCCCTCGCGTACGGGATGGTGGCCGGTGCGGTCGGAGCCGGAGGGGGCCGCCGCGCGGAGGCCGGGGCGTGCCGGATCGGCCTGTGCCGCGTGGGCCGGGGGGACCGACAGGAGCGCGCCGACCGCCGCCGACACGGCCGCGAGGCGGGGGGAGTTCTTCATGGCCCTTGTGCCCTTCTGCGGTCGCCACGGGGAGACGGCCGCGATCGAGAGACGGTGGGCGAACCCTAGCGCGAAGAGTGTTCACATGACTACGGAGAGAAATCGCCATATAGGCGTCCTGCTCCGGTTCGCAGCGTTATCGCGATCGGGCATCGGTGGGCGGTCGGGGGTGGGGCGGGGCAGGGGACAATGGGGGCGTGATGCCCGACGACAGCCCTTCCGCAGCCGCCCGCAGAGATGTCGTGATCCTCGGTTCGACCGGGTCGGTCGGCACTCAGGCCATCGACGTGATCCACCGCAACCCCGACCGCTTCCGGGTGGTCGGCCTCGCCGCCGGCGGAGGCAAGGTCGACCTGCTCGCCCGTCAGGTCCTCGACCTGCGGCCCGACGTGGTCGCCGTCGCCAGGGGCTCGGTGGCCGAGGATCTCCAGCTCGCGCTCTACGCCGAGGCCCAGAAGCGGGGCTACTCCTCGGGGGACTACCGCCTGCCCAGGCTCCTCGCCGGGCCGGGCACGATCGCCGAAGTCGCCGCCTGGCCGTGCGACGTCGTGCTCAACGCCGTGGACGGCGCGGCGGGCCTCCGCTCCACGCTGGCCGCCCTCGACGCCGGGCGTACCCTCGCCCTGGCGAACAAGGAGTCGCTCATCATCGGCGGCCCGCTCGTCAAGCGCCGGGCCAAGCCGGGCCAGATCGTGCCGGTCGACTCCGAGCACTCCGCGTTGGCCCAGTGCCTGCGCGGAGGTACCCGCGGCGAGCTGCGCCGGCTGGTCGTCACCGCCAGCGGAGGGCCGTTCCGGGGGCGGACGCGCGCCGAGCTGGCCGACGTCACGCCCGAGCAGGCCCTCGCCCATCCCACCTGGGCGATGGGGCCGCTGGTCACGGTCAACTCCGCGACGCTCGTCAACAAGGGCCTGGAGGTCATCGAGGCCCACCTGCTGTTCGACGTGCCGTTCGACCGGATCGAGGTGATGGTGCACCCGCAGTCGATCATCCACTCGATGGTGGAGTTCACGGACGGGTCGACGATCGCGCAGGCGAGCCCGCCGGACATGCGCCTGCCCATCGCCCTCGGCCTCGGCTGGCCCGATCGGGTGCCCGACGCGGCGCCCGCCCTCGACTGGTCGCGGGCCCACACGTGGGAGCTCTTCCCGCTGGACGACGAGGCGTTCCCCGCCGTGCGGCTGGCCCGGGAGGTCGGAGAGGCCGGTGGCACGGCGCCCGCGGTCTACAACGGCGCGAACGAAGAGTGCGTCGCCGCCTTTCTCGCCGGAAGGCTGGCGTTCCCGGCGATTGTCGACACGGTCTCGCGGGTAGTGTCCGAGCACACGAATGGTCCGGGCCCCCTGAACAGGGACGATCCGGGTGGCGGGCTCGCCGTGGACGACGTGCTCGCCGCCGATCAGTGGGCGCGGACCCGGGCACGGGAGCTGACGTCTGGTTGACCTATCTGCTCGGAGCGCTGGCCTTCGTCCTCGCGCTGCTCCTCTCGGTGGTGTTGCACGAGGCGGGGCACCTCATGACGGCCAAGCGCTTCGGCATGAAGGCGACGCAGTTCTTCGTGGGTTTCGGCCCGACCCTGTGGTCGCGCCGCAAGGGTGAGACGGAGTACGGGGTCAAGGGCATCCCGCTCGGCGGCTTCGTGAGGATCGTCGGCTACACCCCGCTGGAGAAGATCGCGCCCGCCGACGAGCCTCGGGCGTTCTACCGCCAGCCGGCGCTGCGGCGGGCGATCGTCATCGTGACGGGCGTTGTGGTCAACATCGTCCTCGCGTTCCTGCTGCTGGTGGTCCTCGCCGTGGCGGTGGGCGTCCCGGACGGCAAGGACGCCACCACCCTCGTACGCCAGGTCTCGCCGTGTGTCCCGGCGAGCGGCGGTGCCTGCACGACCCGCGATCCGATCTCGCCCGCGTCAGCCGCGGGTCTGCGACCGCGGGACCGCGTCGTCTCGTTCGCCGGGACGCCCGTGCGCGAGTGGAACGGCCTGGCCGGCCTGATCCAGAGGACCCCGCCGGGCACCACCGTGCCGGTCATCGTCGAACGGCAGGGATCCCGGAGGACCGTGTGGGTCCGGATCGGGCGACTGGACGGGCACGGCTACCTCGGGATGGAACCGGTTCCGCGCATCCGCACACTGGGTCCCGTGGCGGCGCTGCGTTTCGCGGGCCGGTTCACCGGCCAGATGGCGGCCTCCATCGGCGGCATCGTCGTCGACATCCCGCAGGCGGTCCCGAAGCTGTTCTCCCGCGAGCGGGCCAGCACTCCGGGCGGCCAGGCCGGCAGCGTCGTGGGCGGAGCCCAGGTCTCGGGCCAGGTGTTCTCCTCCGGCGACGGCTGGCGCACGAAGATCGGCATGTTCCTGCTGCTGGTCTCGTCGCTCAACCTGTTCGTCGGGCTGCTCAACCTGATCCCGCTGCTGCCGCTGGACGGCGGCCATCTGGCGGTCGTCTGCTACGAACGGATCAAGGTGTGGATCTTCCGCCTGCGCGGCCGGCCCGATCCAGGTCCGGTCGACCTGACCAAGCTCATGCCCGTGACGTACGCCTTCGTGGTCCTGCTGGTGGGCCTGGGTGTTCTACTGATTCTTGCCGACCTTATAAATCCGCTCAAACTTCCCCAGTAGGCCCTGGCGTGTGCAGCATCCCCGCCGGTTGCCTAGGCTTGGTACCACTGTCGAGCACCCACTGGAAGGAGGGCGCGGCGTATCGGGGCATGGGCTCCGCGCCGCGTTGCCGATGAGCGTCGATCTTGGAATTCCGCAGGCCAAGCCCAGGCCGCTCGCCCCGCGCCGCAAGTCGCGCCAGATCATGGTCGGGTCGGTGCCGGTCGGCGGTGACGCTCCGGTGTCGGTCCAGTCGATGACGACGACCCTGACCGCCGACATCAACGCGACACTGCAGCAGATCGCCGAGCTGACCGCCTCCGGCTGCCAGATCGTACGGGTGGCGGTTCCGTCCCAGGACGACGCCGACGCGCTGCCGGCGATCGCCCGTAAGTCGCAGATCCCGGTCATCGCCGACATCCACTTCCAGCCGAAGTACGTCTTCGCCGCGATCGACGCGGGCTGTGCGGCGGTACGGGTCAACCCGGGCAACATCAAGAAGTTCGACGACAAGGTCGGTGAGATCGCCCGGGCCGCCAAGGACGCGGGCGTGCCGATCCGTATCGGGGTGAACGCCGGGTCCCTGGACAAGCGCCTGCTGGAGAAGTACGGCAAGGCGACCGCCGAGGCGCTCGTGGAGTCGGCGCTGTGGGAGTGCTCGCTGTTCGAGGAGCACGACTTCCGGGACATCAAGATCTCGGTCAAGCACAACGACCCGGTCGTCATGATCAACGCGTACCGCCAGCTCGCCGCCCGGTGCGACTACCCGCTGCACCTCGGCGTGACCGAGGCGGGCCCGGCGTTCCAGGGCACGATCAAGTCGGCGGTGGCGTTCGGCGCGCTGCTGGCCGAGGGCATCGGCGACACGATCCGGGTCTCGCTGTCGGCGCCCCCGGTGGAGGAGGTCAAGGTCGGCATCCAGATCCTGGAGTCGCTGAACCTCCGCGAGCGCGGCCTGGAGATCGTCTCCTGCCCCTCCTGCGGGCGCGCGCAGGTCGACGTCTACACCCTGGCCGACGAGGTCACGGCCGCGCTGAAGGACTTCCCGGTGCCGCTCCG
Source organism: Actinoallomurus vinaceus (assembly GCF_039542055.1). NCBI lineage: Bacteria > Bacillati > Actinomycetota > Actinomycetes > Streptosporangiales > Thermomonosporaceae > Actinoallomurus > Actinoallomurus vinaceus. Next base: position 429,775 of record NZ_BAABHK010000004.1, on the reverse strand, counting down.
GGTCGCGGTCATGGGTTGCGTCGTGAACGGCCCGGGCGAGGCGCGCGAGGCCGACCTCGGCGTCGCCTCCGGCAACGGCAAGGGCCAGATCTTCGTGAAGGGCCAGGTCATCAAGACGGTGCCCGAGTCGCAGATCGTCGAGACCCTCATCGAGGAGGCCGTCCGCATCGCCGAGGAGATGGGCGTCGACGTCACCGGCGACGGCCCGGGCGCCGACGTCACCATCTCCTGAACCGGGAGAGCCGCCGTCTCCTGAAAGGTCACCGTGCTGCGCGCGGTGACCTTTCGCAATCGTGACGTGAAGAGTTCGGTCACGCCCGAATTCGTGCCTGACATTTCTGTATTTGTCACGATTCCGCATCCTTGATTCGCAGGTCTTGATCGCCCTACCCGCCGCACGCGCACAATGCCCCGGCATCCACCGAATTGCGGGGCTCAGTGGGGAGCTCGCGCGGAGGAGGGGACAAGTGAAGAAGCTCGTAGTGGTCACGGCCGCCGCCGGCCTGACCCTCACCGGAGTGGGGGTGGCGGGAGCCGCCGGGCGTCAGCCGACGCCCACGCCGGCCCCGGCGGGAGAGTCCGCGCAGGCCGTGGCCGCCGGAGTCGCGTGGACCCCGTGCCCGGCCAACGACCCGATCGAGGGCACGAAGCTGCAGGGCCTGGAGTGCGGCACGCTGAAGGTCCCGCTCGACTACGCCCACCCGCACGGCCGGCAGATCACGCTCGCGCTGACGCGCGCCAAGGCGACCGACACCCAGCACTACCAGGGCATCGTGCTGCTCAACCGGGGCGGGCCGGGCGGGCACGGCCGTGACCTGCCCACCCGCTTCGCCAAAGGGACGTACGGTCTGCCGACGTCGGTCGGCGCGACGTACGACTGGATCGGCTTCGACCCGCGGGCCGTGGGCGCCAGCTCGATCGACGGCAGCGGCAAGGGCATCATCTGCGACCCGTCCTTCCAGGCGCCCGGCAAGGCCCGCCCCGACTACACGCCGGCCTCCAAGGCGGAGGAGCTGGCCTGGCGGGCGAAGGCGAAGGCGTACGCCGAGGACTGCGGCCGCCGGTACGGCTCGGCGCTGAAGTACATGACCTCCGCCAACTGGGCGCGCGACATGGACTCCATCCGCGCGGCGCTCGGCCAGCACAAGACCAGCTACTACGGCTACTCCTACGGGACGTACCTCGGGTCGGTCTACGCGTCGCTGTTCCCGACCCACGTGCGCCGCATGGTCCTGGACAGCGTCGTACGGCCCAGCGGGGTCTGGTACGACGACAACCTCGACCAGGACGTCGCGTTCCAGAAGCGCTTCGAGATCTTTCTGACCTGGATCGCGAAGTACGACTCGGTCTACCACCTCGGCGCGACGCACGACGCGGTGAAGGCGAACTACTACAAGGCCCGCGCGGCGCTCGCCAAGAACCCGGTCAACGGGCAGCTCGGCCCGGACGAGCTGGACGACACGATGCAGGCCGACGCCTACCGCGACTACACCTGGGTGGACCACGCGCAGGCGCTGTCGGACTACTTCGTCAAGCACGACGCCCAGCCGCTGCTCGACCAGTGGGGCGGCTTCCCCACCGACGACTTCCTCACCCAGAACAACTACGCGGTCTACGACGCCGTGCAGTGCGTGGACCGGCAGTGGCCCACCGACTGGAAGAAGTGGGACCGGGACAACTGGCAGCTCTACCGGCAGGGCAACAAGTTCCTGACCTGGGGCAACGCCTGGTACAACGCGCCGTGCGCGTACTGGCCGGTGCCCGGCGGCACCCCGGTGACGATCAAGGGCAAGAAGGGCCTGCCGCCGATCCTGATCGTCCAGGCCACGAACGACGCGGCCACCCCGTACGCCGGTGGGGTCGAGGTGCACAAGCGCTTCCCGAACTCCCGCCTGCTGGTCGAGAACGGCGGGATCAACCACGGCGTGGCGCTGACCCCGAACGGCGACACCTGCGCGAACAACCTCGTCTCCGCCTATCTCGGCTGGGGCGCGCTGCCGCCGAACAAACGCGGCGCGGACGCGCAGTGCGACGCCCCGCCGCTGCCGGTGCCCGGCAGCGCCTCCGCGAAGGCGACTTCCGCGAAAGCCGACGCGGCGGCGATCGCGAAGTAGGGCTCACTGAGTAGAGTCTCGAGAGCCCCCGGTCCTGCCGACCGGGGGCTCTCGCAGTTCGCGGCGGCGCTCCGACCTGGTCGGTCATGGCCGCGCCCCTCCCGGCCGCTTTCCGGAATCACCACCATCGTGCGTCACGCACGGCGGGGAGCCCTCCTGCGCTTCCCGCGAGAAAGGGGTTACGTGAACAAGCTCGTCATCACGTCGGCCGCCGCCGGGGCCGGGTTGGTCGCGCTGAGCCTCGCGCCGCTCACGGCGCAGGCGCATCCCGCCCAGCCCGCCACGGGCCTGACCTGGTCGCCGTGCGCCGAGGAGAGCCTCAGCGGACTCGAGTGCGCCACGCTGAAGGTGCCGCTCGACCACGCCGTTCCCCGCGGCCCGCAGATCACCCTCGCCCTGTCCCGGGCCAGGCACACCGGGACGACCGGCTACCAGGGCGCACTTCTGGTCAACCCGGGCGGACCCGGCGGCGCGGGCCGCGACTTCGCGTTGCGCGTCGCGAGCCGGCTGCCGGCGGCCCTCAAGGCCGCGTACGACGTGGTCGGTTTCGACCCGCGCGGCGTCGGCGCCAGCAGCCCCGCGCTCAGCTGCGACACGGGCTACTTCAAGCCCGTACGGCCCGACTACGTGCCGCGTACGGCGTCGATCGAGACGGCCTGGCTGCGGCGGTCGGCGGGCTACGCCGCGGCCTGCGGGCAGAAGTACCGGTCGGTGCTGCCGCACATGCGGACGATCGACACCGTCCAGGACATGGACGCCATCCGCACCGCCCTGGGTGAGCGGCAGCTCAACTACTTCGGGGCGTCGTACGGGACGTACCTCGGCGCGGTGTACGGCACGCTGTTCCCGACCCGGGTCCGGCGCATGGTGCTGGACAGCAACGTCCGGCCGAGCGGCGTCTGGTACGACGACAACATCGACCAGGACCGGGCGTTCGAGGGGAACATCGACGCGCTCTTCGCCTGGATCGCCAAGTACGACGCGATCTACCACCTCGGCGCCACCCAGCGGGAGGTCCGCGACTACTACTTCGCGACCCGGGAGAAGCTGGGGGCCGCTCCGGCGGAGGGCATCGTGGGCGCCGACGAGCTCGACGACGCCTTCCTGGTCGCCGGGTACATCGACCTCGGGTCGTACTGGCCGCACCTGGCGAGCGCGCTGGCCCGTTACAAGGCCGGTGACACGGCGCCGCTGATCAACGCTTACCGGACGTTCGGCGAGACGACGGACGACAACGGCTACGCGGTCTACAACGCCGTGCAGTGCACCGACATGGCGTGGCCCCGGGACTGGGCCCGGTGGCGTCAGGACAACCGGAGGCTGTACGCCCAGGGGTACCGGTTCGAGACGTGGGGCAACGCCTGGTACAACGCGCCGTGCGCCTTCTGGCCGGCCAGGGCGGGCCGTCCGATCGACGTCGGCGGCGTCTCGGCCCTGCCCCCCGTCCTGCTCTTCCAGGCGACCGCTGACGCCGCCACCCCGTACGCCGGCGGGCTGGAGATGAACCGGCGGCTCAAGGGCTCCCGGCTGGTGATCGAGGACGGCGGCCGGACGCACGGCGTCGTGGAGCGCGGCAACGCCTGCGTCGACGACAAGTTCGCCGCCTTTCTCGCGACCGGCGCCCTTCCGGCGAACCGGTCGCACTGCGCACGCCTGCCGGAACCGGTGCCGCCGTCCACCGTGGCGGCGCGCGAGCTGACCACGGACCGGTTCCCGCCGGTGCTGCGCCGGCCGTAAGGCACTGAGACCGGTGTCCCCGGCGGCCTTTCCGGTCGCCGGGGGGGTGCTGCGCCGGCTGTGAGGTACTGAGATCGCTGTCCCCGGTGGCCTTTCCGGTCGCCGGGGACAGCGCATTACGGCGGCCGCAACGGGCGAGCCGTCACGATCCAACAACGGTTCCTTGAGTCTCTTCCGTCCCTTTTCTCCCTAGCGCAACAATTCTTCGCATTCCTACCAGTGCGGGCCCGTTCGTGAGCCCGTGCGCAAGGGGGTCATGTGAAGAGACTCATGGTCATCACCGCTGCGGCGGGCGTCGGACTCTCCGGCGCGGCGGTGGCCGTTCCGGCGCAGGCGGAGCCGGCGCAGGCCACCGCCAAGATCGCCTGGTCGAAGTGCCCGACCGACCAGCCCTCCCTCGCCAAGGCCGAGTGCGGGCAGCTGACGGTGCCGCTGGACTACCGGCATCCGAAGGGCAAGAAGATCTCGATCGCGGTGTCGCGGCTCAAGCACACCGACACCAAGCACTACAAGGGCGCCCTGATCGCCAACCCCGGCGGTCCCGGCGGCAGCGGTCTGTACCTCGCCGGCTCGCTCGCGAGCTGGTTCGCCGGGGTGGGCCACAAGGAGATCCCGGCGCAGTACGACATCATCGGGTTCGACCCGCGCGGCGTCGGACTCAGCAAGCCGGCGCTGACCTGTGACCCGAACTACTCCAACCCGATCCGCGCGGACTACGTCCCCCACTCGGCGAAGGCGGAGGCGGCCTGGAAGGCCAGGTCCAAGGCGTACGCCAAGGACTGCGCCAAGAAGTACGGCTGGCTGCTGCCGCACCTGCGCACCACCGACGCGGCCCGCGACATCGACGCCATCCGCGCCGCCCTGGGCCAGAAGACGATCAGCTACTACGGCTTCTCGTACGGCACCTACCTCGGTGCGACGTACGGCACGCTCTTCCCCAAGCGCGTGAAGCACATGGTGCTCGACGGCAACGTCGACGTCCGTGAGGTCTGGTACGACGCGCAGCTGTCGCAGGACAAGGCGTTCGAGCGGAACATCAAGCTCTTCTTCGGCTGGATCGCCAAGTACGACTCGCGCTACCACCTCGGCACGACCGCCGCGGCGGTGGAGAAGAAGTACTACAGCGTCCGTTCCGCCGCGTTCGCCAAGCCGATCGGCGGCAAGCTCGGCGGCGACGAGCTCGACGACACCTTCCTCAACGCCGGCTACAGCACCGGCTGGTACCAGCCGGTCGCCGACGCGTTCTCGGCGTTCGCCACCAAGAACGATGCCTCCGGGCTCGTCGGCCTCTACACGAACTACATCCAGACCGCCGACGACAACGGCTTCGCCGTCTACAACGCCGTCCAGGCCGCGGACGCGAAGTGGCCGCGCAACTGGAGCAAGTGGCGGGGCGACGCCGCGAAGCTCTACAAGCAGGGCTACCACTTCAACACGTGGAGCAACGTCTGGTTCAACGCGCCGATCGCGTACTGGCCGTTCCAGGGCGGCCCGGCGCTGAAGATCAAGGCCAAGGGCATGGCCACCGCGCTCCTCGTGCAGTCCACGCTGGACGCGGCGACCCCGTACCCGGGCGGCGTGGAGATGCACAAGCTGCTGCCGTCCCGCCTGGTCGCCGAGCAGGGCGGCAAGACCCACGCCAACACGCTCAACGGCAACGCGTGCCTCGACGACAAGGTCGCGGCCTACCTGAGCACCGGCGCGCTGCCCAAGAACAAGCCGGGCAGCGGACCGGACGTGACCTGCAAGGCGCTTCCGGACCCGGTTCCGACCGACAGCGTGGCGCGTTCGGTCGCCCCGAAGGTGCTTGCCCGCCCGCTCATCGGCCGTCCGTGACGCTGTGACGCGCTCATCCCGTTGATCGGGATCGCGTGAGGACCCCCGGCCCCGGCCGGGGGTCCTTCGCGTTATGCCGGGAACGAGGCGGACTTATGCCGAGAACGAGGCAGGACGCGGTGTGCCGGACCTGGTTACCGATCTTGCCGGGATCCTCCCGTACCCTTACAGGGTGAGCGGAGCGAACGTGCCTCCACGGCGACCCGCCTCACCGAAGACCGGATCCTCAGCCCGGGAGCCAACGTGAGTCCGATGCTGCGCACGTCTCCGGTGCGCCTCCTGGACGACCGCCACCGTGACGCGGTCCTGGAGATCCTGGACGCCGATCCGGTCTCCAACGTGTTCGTCGGATCCCGCGTGTACGGCGCGGGCGTCGACCCGGGGCGGCTCGGCGCCGAGATCTGGGGATTCCACCGCGGCGGCCGCCTGACGTCCCTCTGCTACTCCGGCGCCAACCTCGTCCCGGTCGCGGCGGACCGGGAGGCCGCCCGCCACTTCGCCGACCGTGCCCGCTCCCAGGGGCGCCGCTGCTCCTCCATCGTCGGCCCGGTGCCCGCGGTCACCGAGATGTGGAACGCCCTGCGCCCGTCCTGGGGCCCGCCCCGCGCTGTCCGCGCCGCACAGCCGGTGATGTCGACGGTCGCGCCGCCGCCCGTCCAGCCCGACCCGGCCGTGCGCCGCGTCACCATGAACGACTTCGACATCCTGTACCCCGCCTGCGTCGCGATGTTCACCGAGGAGGTCGGCGTCTCCCCGCAGTCGGGCGACGGGGGAGTGCTGTACCGCGCGCGCGTCGCCGAGCTCATCCGCGCCCGCCGCGCCTTCGCGCGCATCGAGGACGGCCGCGTCGTGTTCAAGGCCGAGATCGGCGCCGTCACCCCCTACGCCTGCCAGGTGCAGGGCGTGTGGGTCCACCCGGAGCTGCGCGGACGCCGCTACGCCGTGCACGGCATGGCCGCGGTCGTCATCGAGGCGCTGCGCTCGATCGCCCCCGCGGTGACGCTCTACGTCAACGACTTCAACGCCCCGGCCCGCGCCACCTACCGCCGCGTCGGCTTCCACGACGTCGACACCTTCATGTCGGTGATGTTCTGACCGCTGTTGATGGTCGGTTCGAATCGAAGTTCGAAAAACATGCGTCACTAACAGCGATCATGTTGTAGCGTTCCGTGACATGCCGTCCCCCCGACATGACGCGATCAACGATATGTTCCGCAAGCGCCCGGAGTTCGCCGTGAAGGTCCTTCGCGAGATGAAGGGCGTCCAGGTGCCCGATGCCGCGCCGGTGCAAGTGGAGTCCAACGACTTCAACGACCGGCCGTCGAAGGACTTCCAGCCGGACACGGTGATCACGGTGGGTCCTCTGCAGGAGACACGGCACGGGATCATCGTGGAAGTCCAGCAGGAGAAGGCCGCGTCAAAGCGGCGGCAGCTGCCCCGTACGCAGCGCAGCTGTGGCTGCTGCTGCGCCGGCCGGTGACCGTGCTATGCGTGTGCCCGGACGCGGACGCGGCGGCGTACTACGCCGAGCCGATCGCGACCGAGCTACCCGGTTACATCTTCCAGGCCGTGGTGCTCGGTCCGAAGGACGTGCCCATCATCACCGACCCGGCCGAGGTCGCGGCTCACCCTGAGCTGGCCGCGATGGGGGTGATGATGCACGGCCGACAGGAGCCGGTGCTGAAGGCGTTCGTCGACGCGCTCGAACTGGTTGAGCCCGATTACGGTCCGCAATACCTTGAGTACGCTTACAACATGGCCGCAGCGGCGGTCCGACGCATCCTGGAGGAGCTCGTGTCTTCTACGTCCTGGCCCGTCTACACCCCCTTCGCAAAGCAACACTTCGGCCGCGGCAAAGCGGAAGGCCGCACGGAAGGAGAAGTCCACGCCGTTCTGACGGTTCTGGACTCGCGGGGCATCGAGGTTCCGGAAAGCGCTCGTGCACGCATCCATGCGTGCACGGACCTTCAGGAGATCGATGCGTGGCTCAAGAAGGCGGGGGTCGTCCAGACCGTCGACGAGCTGTTCGACTAAGCCGCGCTTTCAGCGGCGAGCGGTGCTCGTCGCTGCCGATCGCCTCCGCCGACAGGCGGCCGGCGCTCTCGGCGTTTTCTGCTGCAGCGCATGAGGCTGCTTGCCGTATGACCGCCGCAGCGGTCCGACTCATCGTGGAGGAAATCCGTGCCTACGGACCATTGGCCTGTCTACAGCCCCTTCGCGAAGGAACATTTCAATCGCGGCAAGGCGGAAGGCCTGGCGGAAGCTCGAGCGGAAGGCCGAGCCCGAGGGCGGGCTCGGGCCATCCTGATCGTTCTTGCCAGCCGAGGTTTCGAGGTGCCGGAAGACGTCCGTGCTCGTGTCGGCGAGTGCACGGATCTGGAACAACTCGATGTTTGGCTCAGGCGGGTGGCGGTGGCGACGTCCATCGACGACGTGTTTCTGAACGGCTGACTTCTGCCGCCGGCGGCGTGTCGCGTGAGGCGCCTCGGCTGATCAGCCGTCGGTCCTTTCGCTGGCGAGCCAGCGGCGGGCCTGGCGGGCGGTGTGCAGGTGGATCACGGTGACGGTGGGGTGGCGGGTGGCGCGTTCGGTGGTCTCTCGCCTTTTGCGGTCGAACTGCGTCCACGCCCAGCGGATGGGGTGGTCGGCGTCGAGCCAGTCGCGGAAGCTCTCCCGGTTGCCGTTCCACAGCAGCCGTCGTGTGATGGAGCGGGCGATGGACCGCCGGATGACCCGCCACATCACCGTACGGCGGGGCAGGTCCAGCCAGACGACCGTGTTGGCACGTTCCCAGAGCAGGTCGCCGAGTGCCCGGTGGTACTGGTCCTCGGTAACCCAGCGATCCCGCTCGCTGAACTCCTTCACGTCGGACTCGAACTCCGCACGCCTGACCCAGCCGGGGCCGTGGTGCAGCGCGTCCAGCTCATAGCGCGGCAGGCCTTACCGCTCGGACAGCTTCCGCGCGAGCGTCGTCTTCCCGGCTCCCGAGATGCCCGCGACGAGAACCCTGTCCACCAGCCCACCCGACTCCTGTGAATTTGATCAGGACGCACAGTAGCTGGTGCCGTCCAGCGATTCGAAGAGCTCCGGCTGCCATTGCTCTCACCGGATGACCTCGCGCGGTTCGATCAGCTCCTGGCCGAGTTGGAGGAACGATGCCACCAGGCCGGCAAGGAGATCGATGCACTCGACGAGCTACGCCGCATCGCCGCCGTGCGCTGGATGGCGTGGGCTTGCCAGCGGGATCGGGTCCGACGCATTCACGCCTCCAGCAGGCGCACCGCGTCGTCCAGGTGTCGGTGCACGACCTTCACGTACATGGGGTCTGCGTCCGGGTCGTTGATCCAGCGGATGGCCTGTTCCATGAACCATTCGACCGCCCAGACGCGGTGCCAGCCGAGCGCCCATGCTTCCGCTTGCAGGCCCCCACGCCGCGCCAGGGCGTCGGGGTGGCCACCCGCGTCGATGTATGACTCGATGAGCTCTCGCAAACGGGCCGGTTCAGGGTCGCCCACGGTGCCGTACCAGCTGGCCAGGTCCAGCAGTCCCGGCCCGGTGAACGCGCGGGCGAAGTCCAGCAGGTGCCGGCCTCGCTCGCCGATGTGGACGCTGGTGGGATGGAACTCCGAGTGCACCCAGCCGTACGGGGCCGTGCGGGTGCCCGCGGCGCGTTGCTCGGCGGCGTCGGCGGTCCGCAACAATGCCTCTCCGATGGCGGACGTGTTCTGCCATCGTCCGGCCTCCTGGAGTCCGTGCAGATGCCCCAAGGCTCGGCCGGGCAGGGCGCGCAAGGCTTCCTCGTCCAGTACCGGCAGTTCGGCGGCGCTGTCGGCGCGGTGCAGGACGACGGCGGCGGCGACGCCATCGCGATCGCCCGCGTCGCGAATCGCGGGGCCGAGGTCTTCCAGCAGCATCCCGAGCCGGCCGCCCGCGACAGTGGACGCGATCACTTTAGGTACGGGAACACCACGCCCGGCGGCGATCCTAAGGGCCTGATCCTCTCGGGTGAACGGCTCGGTGGCGTATTTGAAGACGGCGGTGGTGCCGTCGGGGAAGGCGAGACGTTCCACACCGGACATGGACCAGACCCGTATCCGCTCTCTGTGCGGGAGGGGCAGTCCAGCGGCCTGGCAGAGGTCGGCGAGCAGGTCGGCGTTGAGAGCGGTGTCCACGGATGACGCTCCGTTCGAATGGAGTGGCGCGGCGGTCCGGTGCCGGTCGTGCGGGAGCTTCCCGCACCGGCGTTCACCGACCGTGCGGGTATTTCAGGCGGCGGTCACGCGATGGGCATAGACTCGCGCCGGACCGCCCGGGTCAGCCTTGCAGGTAGGTGTGGAGTTCTTCGGCGGTCATCTCATCGAAGCGTGCCAGGGCCACGCCGAGGAACCGGAGCTGGTCGATGTCGCCGGTCGCCACACAGACCTGGCCGCCGGCCCACCGCCACAGCGGTAGCCCGTCGACGTCCGGCGTTGGTGACCAGCCCGGAGGCGCCGGTAGGTCGGTACGAGCCCGCTGCTGGAGCTGCAGGCTCTTCCGCGCGGCGGCCGGATACTTCCGGACGAGGAAATCAAGCTGAAGCAGTTCGTTGGCTGCGGAAGGGGAGCGCGTCGCCAATGAGTCGACCAGTGCGCGGAGCGTGGAAAGCGAGCGCATGAGCCGATCTTCGGGTGTCGTCATCGTCGCTCCGGAATCGCGACGACGTTCTTGATCGACCGAACCAGCTCCTCCACGTCGTCGACCCCGGGCAGCATATGTTCCGATGTGTACGGTTTCACGATTGATCTCCGTTGATTCGTCACGGTGATTTCGGTGACAAAACTCGCACGGCGCGTTACGTTACGCTATTAACTGCCGGCTACCGCAGCGGAACCTGACGCGAACCGCGCAAGCTTGATCGGCGGGCGCACCGACTGGTTTCGCCACTTACCTCCGGAGATCCCCCGATGGCAGCACAGCGTGACGCGCACGAAGCCCCGGCAATCCGCGCGTTCGGCATCGCGCTTGAGGCGCGGCGTTCCGCAGCAGGGCTGAGCAAGAACGAACTTGCCGAGAAGCTCGGATGCTCGCCGCAATACGTCGGCCAGATCGAGGTGGCGAAGAACACGCCATCGAAGGCATTCGCTCAAGATCTCGATACCCTATTCGAGGCCGGTGAGCAGTTCTACAAGCTCTGGAAGCTGGTCAACGACACACGCCACCTGACCACGCTTCCGCCGGGCTTCGAGAAGTACGTGAAGCTCGAAAAGCAGGCTTCGAAGATCCAGAAGTTTGAGCCGCTGCTGATCACCGGCCTGTTCCAAACCGAAGCATACTCGCGTACGATCATGGGCCATTCCTTGCAGCCTGACGCGGCCGACAGTGCGATCGCGGCACGCATGAAGCGGAAGGAACTCCTCTTCCAAGCCAACCCTCCGCACGTCTTCCTCATACTTGATGAAGGAGTGATCCGCCGGACCGTTGGGACCCGCGAGATTATGCGCGAGCAACTGGAGCACCTTCTCGAACTCAGCGATGAAGGCGGCAAGGTCAAGATCCAGATCGTCCCCAGCGGTGTGGGGTATTACGCTGGTCTTACGGGCGGATTCACTATTCTCGGATTCGACGATAAGCCCGATGTCGCCTATACCGAGTCCGCTGGAGAGGGCAAGCTCGTGGAAGGACGCGACAGGGTTGCACTCAAGGTCATAGCCTGGGATCTCATTCAAGGCCACACCCTTGACGTGGTCCGGTCACGAGCCCTGCTCAAAGAAGTGATGGAGAGCTATGAACGCGTCTGACCTGCTGGCCGTCCAGTGGCGCAAGAGCACCGCCAGTGGGCATGAGGGCGGAGACTGCGTCGAGGTCGCCGACCTCTGCATTGCGACCGTCGGGCGGGACACTAACGCGCCGGATGGCGCATAAGCGTCACGTTGCACCTCGGACGGCCCCGACCGGCATGCGGATCCAGCATTTAAGTCGTTTCGGCGCTCGACTACTGGAAGGGGCGGGCGGATCGCTCGGTGAAAGGCCGGAGCGGAGTCGTGATGCCGGGTGGTCTGCCCCGTTGCTAGCGGACAGCCGGAAGTGCAGGTAGGCGGACAGCTGTGTGGTGGCTGGTGGCCAGTGTCTGTGCTGGTGGGCGGACGGCCGAGTGTGGTCTGGCGGACAGGCTGAGTGCTGGCTGGCGGACAGCGGGTGCTGGTAGGCGGACAGGGAAAGTGCCGGTCGGTGATCGGGTCGGGGTTGATCAAGGGGGCGTGTTCATGGCTCGGGGTCCCCTGGGTTCGGTGATATCACTCAACGAACACCTCTCACGGAGGGACCCTGATAAGTGAACAATTTGGGGGCTTCGGTGACGGATCTTACGGACTCGATCGAATCGATGGAGCAGCTCGCTGTGGTATGGCGTGCCATGGTTCTCGACCGGGATGCGGGTGCGGACGTACGGGACCTGCCAGGTATCGCCGTTCGCTGGGCCGACTGCCGGTTCGCCTTTTGGAACTGCATCACGTTGACCGACGTCGGCGCGGACGCGGGACTCGCCGAGCAACGTTTGATCCAGGCAGCGGACATCATGCGCTCGAAGAAGCAGCCGGGCTTCCTGTGGCTCTTCGAGGACCTCCTCGATGAGGAGGCGCGCGCAGCGCTGGGCGCAGCGGCCGACAAAGCAGGCCTCGAGCACGCCTTCCCCGGCACTGGCATGGCCGGAGACCTGCTGCCCATCCCCGAGCCGACCCACCCGGACCTGACGTTCGTGCGCGTGACCAGTGACGAACAGCTGCGAGCCTATGCGGACCTCAACTCGCGCGCTTACGGATTCGCCCTGGAAGACGGCCGCGATGGACTCGTCGGCTCCACGCTGTGGAAGAACCACGTGCATGCCTACCTGGGCATGCGTGACGATGTCCCGGTGACGTGTGCCGGGACAGTGGAAGCAGATGGCCGTCTGTTCGTCGTGCTCGTCGCCACAGACCCGCAGTGGGAGCGCAGGGGCTACGGCGAGGCGGTGACACGGAAGGCACTGTACGAGGGCGCCAAGGCCACCGGACTGACCCGCGCCACCTTGCACGCGACCGTCGCCGGGGCGCCGGTGTACCCACGTATCGGCTTCAAGCCGAACTCACCGATGCACTTCTACAGCCTGAAGGGCTGATCCCACCGACGGTCATGGCCCGTACTCGCGGGCGCGGAGCTCCTCGCCCGCGAGCCGTAGCATCCACTCGCCCGGCCAGGGCCGCCGACAGGGATCCGGCCCCGCCGCCACGCTCACCCCCGCACAAGACCCCCGTCTGAACCAGCACATTCGCTGTCCGCCAGACCGCACTCGGCCGTCCGCCCACCAGCACAGACACTGTCCGCCAGCCGACACTTCCACGACCATCTATCCGCACTCCCAGGTGTCCGCCAGCACCCGTTCCGGGATCGCCATCACCGAGACTTCGGTACGTCGGCCTGCCTCCGGCTGGTCAGTGCTCGGGGGACCAGTTCAGGAGCTTGACGTCGCCGACGCTCTGGACGTGCGCGTGCATGGCGGCGGCCGCGGCGGCGGGGTCGCCGGCGCGGATGGCGTCGGCGACCTTTTCGTGCTGGAGCAGCGAGTTGGCCGGTCGGCCGGGCTGACGCAGGGACTCGCGCCGGCTCTCGGCGATCTCCCGGGACAGGTGGGTCATGAAGTCGGCGAGCAGTGGGCTGCGCGCCGCCGCGATGACCGCGCCGTGGAACCTCTCGTCCTCGTCGACGCCGAGTTCGCCGCGCTCGATGGCAGCACGCATCGTGGCCAGGGCGGTGTCGATGGCGGCGAGGTCCGTGTCCGTGCGGCGCTCGGCGGCGAGGGACGCCAGCTTGGTCTCGGCCGCGTCACGCGCCTCGAGGATCTCCGGGAGCCGCCGCTTGCGCGCGAGGAGGTTCTCCATCGGCTCGGGCTCGAGGCGGTCCCGTAGCAGGTAGTTGCCGCCGCCGTGCCGGACCTCGATGAGCCCCTGGACCTCGAGGGCGACGATGGCCTGGCGGACGGAGGTGCGGCTGACCTGCAGGCGGTCGGCGAGCTCGCGTTCCGGGGGAAGCCGGTCTCCGGCCTCCAGGCCCTGATCGGCGACGTACTCACGGAGCCTGGCCGCGACCTGTTCGTACAGGCGGGGCCGGGCCAGGGGACGGAGAGATTCGGACACTTCGCCCTCTTGACGCCTCGGGGGGTAGTTCACGACACTCTACCCCATTGGTTGTAAGGTCCAGTGGTCCAACCAATTGGGAGACGCGATGTTCAACGGCGCGCTCGCGGGCGTGCGGGTGCTCGACCTGTCCCGGATCCTGTCCGGCCCCTTCGCCAGCATGATCCTGGCCGACCTCGGCGCGGACGTGATCAAGGTCGAGGACACCCGGAAGGGCGACGACACCCGTCAATGGGGTCCGCCCTTTCAGGGGGACGACGCGGCGTACTTCCTGTCCGTCAACCGCAACAAGCGCTCCATCAGCGTGGACCTGAAGACGGAGAAGGGCCGTGACGCCGTCCAGCGGCTCGCCGACCGCGCCGACGTGCTCCTGGAGAACTTCCGGCCGGGCACCGCCGCCCGCCTCGGCCTCGGCTACGAGGAACTGTCGGCCCGCAACCCCGGCCTCGTATACGCGTCGATCAGTGGATACGGCCACACCGGCCCGTACGCCGAACGGGCCGGGTACGACGCCGTCGCCCAGGCGATGAGCGGGATCATGAGCGTGACCGGCGAGGCCGACGGCCCGCCGGTGCGCATGGGCACGTCCGGCGCGGACCTCGGAGCCGGGATGTGGGCGGTCATCGGCGTCCTCGCCGCGCTCAACGCCCGGCGGCAGACCGGCCGCGGGCAGCACGTGGACATCTCGCTGCTCGACGGTCAGGTCGCCTGGCTGACGTACGTCGCGGGCGGCTACTTCGCCGGCGGGGAGACGCCGCGCCGGTACGGCTCGGCGCACCCGTCGATCGTGCCCTACCAGGCGCTGCCCACCGCCGACGGCCATCTCATGGTCGCCGTGGGCAACGACGGGCTGTGGCGGCGTTTCGCGGCGGCCGTCGGTCTCGGAGATCTGGCCGACGATCCCCGCTTCGCCACCAACCCGGACCGGGTACAGAACCGGGAGGAGCTGCTGGCCCTTCTCGAGGAGGCCATGGCCGCGCGGACCGGCGCCGAGTGGGCGGAGATCCTCACCGAGGCGGGCGTTCCGGCCGGGCCGATCAACACCGTGCCCGAGGCGCTCTCCCATCCGCAGGTGCTGGCCCGGGAGATGGTCGTCGAGACCGAGCATCCGAGGGCGGGACGGCTGCGCATGCTGGGCTCGCCGATCAAGCTGTCGGCGCAGCCGCCGGCCGTCCGGTCCGCGCCGCCCGGCCTCGGCGAGCACACCGACGAGGTCCTCGCCGAGCTCGGCCTGACCGCGGAGGAGATCGCCGCGATGAGGGAGGAGGGGGCCATCCGATGAAGGTCAGACTGCACCGTGACGTCGAGGTCGCCGAGGTGGCCGTCGGGGACGGGCGTCGTGGCAACGCGCTGTCCAGCCGGGACTGGCGGGAGCTCGAGCGCACGTTCCGCGACCTCGCCCGCGAGGACGACCTGCGGGCGGTGGTCGTCCGCGGCCGGGGCGGCATGTTCAGCTCGGGCTCGGACATGCGGGAATGGGTCGAGGCCGACGTCACCGGCGTCGCCGACAGCTTCGCCGCGATGGAGGCCGCCTTCACCGCGATCGAGGATCTGCCGGTGCCGGTCATCGCGCAGGTCGAGGGCGTCGCCGCCGGAGCGGGCTGCCAGCTCGCCCTCGCCTGTGACCTGCAGGTCATGGCGGAGAGCGCACGGATCGGGATGCCGATCGCGCGGCTCGGCATCCTCGTCAGCCCCGCCTTCGCCGCGCGGCTGGCCGTGCTCGCCGGGCCGGGCGTCGCGCGGGAACTGCTGTACACCGGCCGTCTCGTCCCCGCGGCCGAGGCGGTGCGCCTCGGGCTCGCCACCCGCTGCGTTCCCGACGAGGAGCTGGCCACGGCCACCCGCAGGCTGGTGCTGAACATCACCCGCCATCCCAGCGCGGCCGTCCGGGCCGCAAAGCACGCGGTCGGAGCCGTGCTCACGCCGGCGTGGGCCGCGGCGAAGGCACAGGCCGCGGGGCCTCCCGTCGCCTTCGACGACTTCCAACGGGGGATCACGACCTTTCTCACCCGCGATCCGCGGCCGACATCCCCTGCGGAAGAGATCCAGGACCAGGAGCTCCCCGGACGTCGATGAGGCGTTCCGGATGAAGGTCAGCGGACGAGAACGTCGAGCAGGCGGTCGAGTTCGGCGGCCGCGTCGGCGGTCAGGCCGGAGTGCACCGGGCCGGGCTGCACCACGGTGCTGCGCGGCGCGGTCAGCCAGCGGAAGCGGGCGCCGAGGGACTCGCCCGCCGCCTGACCCGCCTGGGGCCCGCCGCAGCAGATGCCGTCGACCGCCTTGAGGGCGGCGCGCACTCCGTCGACGTCGAGGTCCGGGGCCAGCGCGCGGAGCCGCGTCTCGTCCACGTGCGTCCGGCAGCCGAGGAAGTCCTCGCTCTGGCAGTAGAGGATCACGCCGACGTTGATGGTCTCGCCGCGTTCGACCCGGGGGATGACCCGCAGCACGGCGTACTCGAAGATCTTCATGAGAGCCAGTTGGGTCGGGCCGACGGGCGCTCGTCCGTGTGGGGGGCCGCGGGCCGGGCCTCTCCCACCTCCGGCAGCCAGACGTCGGACGTCGTCACGCGGGTGCGAAGGTGCCCGACGTACGCCTCCGCGACCTCGGCGGGGGAGTCGAAGCCGGGCTCGTCGGCCAGCCACTCCTCGGGAACGAGCGCCACGACCTCGCGCAGCAGGTCCTCGGTGACCTTCGGGCCCAGGTCGCGGCCGGCGCGGGCCAGCCCGGCGTCGTCGACGAAGGTCGCGAGCACGTGGTCGCTCGCGTCGTACGGGCGGGAGATCAGCTTGTCCGCCGAGGCCCACGCGTGGTGGAAGTACAGGCTCGCGCCGTGGTCGATCAGCCACACGTCGCCGTGCCAGACGAGGAGGTTCGGGTTGCGCCAGCTCCGGTCGACGTTGCCGATCAGCGCGTCGAACCACAGGACGGACGCGGCGAAGTCGGCCTCGGGCGTCCAGGCCAGCGGGTCGAAGCCGAGCGAGCCGGGCAGGTAGTCGACGCCGAGGTTGAGCCCGGGACTGGCCTTGAGCAGGTCCTGGATGTCGGGGTCGGGCTCGTGCCGGGCGATCACCGGTTCGACGTCCACGGTCACCAGGTCGGGCACTCGGAGGCCGAGCCGCCGGCCGAGCTCACCGGCGATGATCTCGGCGATCAGCGCCTTGCGGCCCTGCCCGGCGCCGTGGAACTTCACGACGTACGTGCCCAGGTCGTCGGCCTCGACGATGGCGGGCAGGGACCCGCCCTCCCGGAGGGGGGTCACGTAGCGCGTGGCCGTGACGTTGGTCAGCACGCGCCAACCGTACCGGGCGTGTGCCGGCACGCGTGCACGACGTACGCGCATGCCGGCCCCGCTGCGCACACGCTCCGGTGCCGAGAAAGATCCTATGAACGCGCGCCGAGCAGGCATGATGCAGATGTCACACACCGTGTTGACTCATTGAACGAACCAATATCTAATATATTGCATGCCCTCTGAACGGCTTCCCCGTCTCGACCGCTCCCTGCTCCGCGACCAGGCGTACCGCATGCTGCGCGACGCGATCGTCGACGGCGACCTGGCGCCGGGAGAGATCATCCGGGACGGCGAGCTGGCCGAGCGGGTCGGCCTGTCGCGCACGCCGGTCCGCGAGGCGCTCGCCCGCCTCTCCGACGAAGGACTCGTCGAGACCAAGCCCCACGCCTACACCCGCGTCACTCCGCTCGTGGTGCGCGACGTCCGCGACGCGTACGTCGTCGTCCGGGCCATGCACGAGCTGGCCGTGCGCACGGCGGTGCCGGTGCTGACGGAACGGCACCTCGAGACGATGCGCGTGGCCAACGCGCGGTTCGCCGCCGCCCTGGACACCGGTGACGTCCAGGCGGCGCTGGCCGCCGACGACGAGCTGCACGACGTGCCCGTCGCCGCGGCGGGCAACCGCGCGGTGGCCGCGACGATCGAGCGTTACCTGCCGCTGATCCGGCGGCTGGAGCGGCTGCGGTTCGGCTCCCTTCCGGGGCGGCGCTCGATCGCGCTGCACGACCGCCTGATCAACGCCTGCGCCGCGGGCGACGCCGAGGCGGCCGTGGCCGCCACCGCCGAGATCTGGGCCACGCTCGGCGACCTTCTCGACAAGGAGATCTGATGACGACGCTGGACGACTTCCCCCGCGAGCGGCTGCTGTTCGGGCCCTCGCCGGTGCACCCGCTGCCCCGGCTGACCGAGCACCTCGGCGGCGCGGTGAACCTGTGGGCCAAGCGGGAGGACTGCAACTCCGGGCTCGCCTACGGCGGCAACAAGACGCGCAAGCTCGAATACCTGGTCGCCGACGCACTCGCCCAGGGCTGCGACACGCTCGTGTCGATCGGCGGCGTGCAGTCCAACCACACCCGGCAGGTCGCCGCCGTCGCCGCCCGGCTCGGCCTGAAGTGCGTCCTGGTGCAGGAGAGCTGGGTGGAGTGGCCCGACGCCGTCTACGACCGGGTCGGCAACATCCTGCTGTCCCGCCTGCTCGGCGCCGACGTCCGGCTGGTCGAGGCCGGTTTCGGCATCGAGTTCAAGGAGAGCTGGGAGAAGGCCCTGGACGACGTCCGGGAGCGCGGCGGCAAGCCGTACGCCATTCCGGCGGGCGCGTCGGACCACCGGCTCGGCGGCCTCGGCTTCGCCGGCTGGGCGCGGGAGGTCGAGGAGCAGGAGCGCGAGCTGGGCGTCTTCTTCGACACCATCGTCGTCTGCTCGGTCACGGGCAGCACCCAGGCCGGGATGGTCGCCGGTTTCGCGGGGAAGGGACGGCGGATCATCGGCATCGACGGCTCCGCCAAGCCGGAGGAGACGCGCGACCAGATCGCCCGGATCGCGCGGAACACCGCCTCGCTGATCGGGACGGAGGTCCGCGACGACGAGATCATTCTCGACGAGCGGTACCACGCCGGGACGTACGGCATCCCGGACGACCAGACCCTGGAGGCGATGCGGCTCGCGGCGCGGTTCGAGGGGATGATCACCGACCCGGTGTACGAGGGCAAGTCCATGGCCGGACTTGTCGATCTCGTGACGAACCAGGAGATAGAGGCAGGATCCACCGTCCTCTACGCTCATTTGGGAGGGCAACCCGCGCTGAACGGATACAGCGCGCTTTTCCGCTGAGGGGCTGACATGCAGGACGTTCGTGACAATGAGGTCGCGGGTGTGGACCTGGCCGGCGTCGACCTGGACGTGCTGGAGGAGATCCAGCGCCGCGTGCTCTGGCTGGCCGTGCGCATCGTCGACGCGGCCAACCGCGAGCGCGACACCGGCGACGGCGTGAAGGTCGGAGGGCACCAGGCGTCGAGCGCCTCGCTCGTCACCGCGATGACCGCGCTGTGGTTCGCGCACCTGAACGCCGAGGACCGGGTGAGCGTCAAGCCGCACGCCTCCCCGGTGTTCCACGCGATCAAGTACCTCCTCGGCGACCTCGACCGCTCCTACCTCACGACCCTGCGCGCCCGCGGCGGCCTGCAGTCGTACCCGAGCCGCACCAAGGACCCCGACGACGTCGACTTCTCCACCGGCTCGGTGGGCCTGGGCGCGGCGGCGCCGCTGTTCGCCGCCGCCGTCCGCCGCTACGTCGACGCCCACTGGCGCGATGACTCCGCCGCGAAGGCGCGGTTCGTCGCGCTGCTCGGCGACGCCGAGCTCGACGAGGGCAACGTCTGGGAGGCCATCGCCGACCCGGCCACCCAGGGCCTCGGCAACGTCATGTGGGTCGTCGACTTCAACCGGCAGTCGCTGGACCGCGTCGTGCCGGGCGTGCGGATCGCCCAGTGGCGCGGGCAGTTCGAGGCGGCCGGCTGGCACGTCGTCGAGGTCAAGTACGGCCGGCGGCTGCGCGAGGCGCCCGCCGCCGTGCGCGGCTGGATCGACGCGATGCCGAACGAGCACTACCAGGCGCTGTTCGGGCTCACCGGCGCGAAGCTGCGCGAGACGTTCCTGGACGGCGCGCCCGCCGAGGTCGTCGCCGCCGTGGCGGACGTGCCCGACGACGAGTTCGCCGGGCTCGTCCAGGACCTCGGCGGCCACGACCTGGTCGCCATGCTCGAGGCGTACGCCCAGTGCGACGCGGTCACCGACCGGCCCAGCGTGATCTTCGCCTACACGGTCAAGGGCCATGGCCTGCCGATCGCCGGGAATCCGCGCAACCACTCCGCGCTGCTCACCGGCGAGCAGGTCGACGCGCTGCGCGGCGCCCTGCGGGTGCCCGGCGACGAGTGGGCCCGGTTCGACCCGGCGACGCCCGAGGGCATCCTGTGCAACCAGCGGCGTGAGTCCCTGCGCCGTACGCCCGTTCCCGGCGCGCTCGGCGTGAGCGTTCCGGCGGCGACCGGGGTACGGACGTCGCGGCCCGTCTCGACCCAGGACGCCTTCGGCAAGATCCTCGTCGACCTGTCCCGGGCGGAGGAGGTCGCGCCGTACCTGGTCACGACCGCGCCGGACGTCGCCACCTCGACCAACCTCGCCGGGTTCATCAACCGCACGGGCGTGTTCGCGCCCGCCGAGCAGCGGGCGTGGAGCGTGGATCCGCTGCTGAAGTGGACCGAGGGGCCGACGGGCCAGCACATCGAGCTGGGCATCTCGGAGATGAACCTCTTCCTGCTCCTCGGCCAGCTCGGGCTCGCCGGCGACCTGCACGGGCAGCCGCTGCTGCCGGTCGGCACGGTGTACGACCCGTTCGTCTGCCGGGGCCTGGACGCCTTCATCTACAGCGTCTACTCCGGGGCGCGGTTCGTCGTGGCGGGCACGCCGTCGGGGGTGACGCTCGCGCCGGAGGGCGGGGCGCACCAGTCGACGATCACCGCCTCGATCGGGCTCGAGCTCCCGAACGTCACCTACGTCGAGCCCGCCTACGCCACCGCCCTGGACTGGCTGCTGTGCGACGCGCTCGGCCGGATCGCGGCCGGCCCGGCGGAGACGACCACCGCGGTCCCGGCCGAGGACGGCGCGTACTACTTCCGCCTGACCACCCGGCCCCTCGATCAGACACCGTTCGAGCAGGCGCGGGAGCGGCTCGGGGACGCGGTGCTGCGCCGCCAGGTGCTCGCCGGGGCGTACCTGCTGCACCGGTCGGAGGTCGACGGCCCCGCCGTGCAGCTGGCCGCCTCGGGCGCCGTCCTGCCCGAGGCGCTGGCCGCCGCCCGCGAGCTGGAGGAGGAGGGAATCGCCGCGCACGTCGTCGACGTGACCTCCCCGGATCGGCTCTACTCCGCGTGGCAGCGGACCCTGCGCCAGGGCGTCCGGACGGCGACGACCCCCTCGGAGGCGGGCGCGCTCCGCGCCGCCTTCCCGGTGCGGGCGCCGATCGTCACCGTCCACGACGCCGCGTCGCACGCGCTTGCGTGGCTCGGCTCGGCGTTCGGCGTGCCGAGCGTGCCGCTCGGCGTCGACCAGTTCGGCCAGTCCGGGACGATCGCCGAGCTGTACGAGCTGCACGACCTGCTCCCGGGCTCCATCGTCAACGCCGCCCTGGCCGCCCTCGCCCTCGGCTGATCTGGAAGAGGGGCCGGATCTGATCCGGCCCCTCGATAAGAGGCTCAGCGGTCGGCGGGGACGTACGCCGGCCGCACGAGGTCGGGGACGGTGGCGGGCGCTTCGCTGTGGGACAGACCGGGCAGCCAGGACAGCCATCGCGGGAGGTACCAGTTCGCCTCGCCGAGCAGCGTCATCACCGCCGGGAGCAGCACCGCGCGGACGATCGTGGCGTCCAGCAGCACGGCGATGGACAGTCCGACGCCCATCTGTTTGAAATCCTGCATCGACAGGGTGCCGAAGACGGCGAACACCGCGACCATGATGACGGCGGCGCTGGTCACGGCGCCGGCCGTCGCGCGGATGCCCTGCGCCACCGCCGGCGCCGTCGGCGTGCCCTGGTCGTGGGCCTCGCGGATCCGGGAGACGACGAACACGTGGTAGTCCATCGACAGCCCGAACAGCACCACGAAGACGAACAGCGGCAGCCACGACTCGATCGCCCCGACGCCGTGGGTGCCGACGAGACCGGCGCCCCATCCGTGCTGGAACATCGCCACCATCACCCCGTACGCCGCGCCCACCGACAGCAGGTTGAGCACGATCGCGGTGGCGGCTATCGGGATCGAGCGGAACGAGACGAGCATCAGCACGAAGGTGATGCTCAGCACGAAGACGAAGACCGGCACGATGCTGCGCCGCAGCTGGGTGTTCCAGTCGGTGGAGAAGGCGAGGGTGCCGGTGACGTGCGCCTCGGCGACCCCGCCGAACGCCGCGGGCACCAGGCGCTGCCGCAGGGTCGCCAGGGCGTGCCGTGACGTGGCGTCGGAACCGTTCCCGGCCAGCGGCACGCTGATCGTGGCGACGTTCGCCGCCGCGTGGACCTGCGTACGGACCGGCCGGCCGAACTCCCCGCTCTGCCGCGCGGCGTCCTGGAGCGACCGGATCGCCTGCCGGACGCGCGGCGCCTGGACGTCCGACGCCTTGACCACGACGAGGGCGGGGTCCGGGCCGCCGGGGAAGGCCGCGTTGATGTGGTGGTAGGTCTGGATCAGGGCGGCGTTCTTGGGGATCTGCTGCTCCATCCGGAGCTTCTCGGTGTGCATGCCGAGCGCCGGGGCGGCCAGCGCCAGCAGGAAGGCGGCGGCCAGCGCGGCGGCGATGCCCGGGCGGGCCAGGACGGGGCGCAGCACGGCGTTCCAGAAGCGGCCGGTCGACCGCCTGCGGTGCAGGAACGGGATGCGCCCGAACTCCACCTTGTCGCCCAGCAGCGACAGCAGGGCGGGCAGGACCGTGACGGATCCGATCACCGCGATGAGGACCACGAGGATCGTCGCGACCGCGAAGCCCTCGAACAGCAGCATCCCGGACAGGAACATCCCGGCCATCGCCACCATGACCGTCAGCCCGGACACCAGCACCGACCGGCCGGACGTCGCGGCGGCGATGCGCAGCGCGGTCTCCCGGTCCCGCCCGGAGGCGCGTTCCTCGCGCTCCCGGCGCAGGTAGAACAGGCAGTAGTCGACGCCGACGGCGAGGCCCATCAGCAGCATCACCGAGTTCGCCGAACCATCCACGTGCATGGCGTGGCTGACGACGGCGAGCAGCCCGTTCGCCGCGAGGAACGCGGTCAGTGCGACGGCGACGGGGACGATGGCGGCGAGCAGCGCCGCGAAGGCGACCAGCAGGATGCCCAGCGCCAGCGGTACGGCGGTCAGTTCCGCGCGGGAGAAGTCCCTGCCCAGCGTCTTGTTGAACCACCGCTCGCCGGACGCGTCCCCGAACTCCTCCACCCGGACCTCAGGGTGCCGGGCCCCGGCCCGTGCCACCGCGGCCTGGACCGGCTCGACGCGGTCGGCGGCCGTCTTCGGATCGCCGGCCAGGTCGAACTGCACCAGCGCGTCCCGGCGGTCGCGGGAGACCAGCGGTTCGCGCACGGTCGCCGCCCGGCCGCTGTCGCGGATCGCCCGGGTCACGTCCGGGACCGCCGCGCGGAACCCGTCCGGAGCGGCGCTGTGCACGAGCACCATCTCGGTGGCCGGGCTCTTGATGCCCGCGTCCTCCAGGATGCGGACCGCGCGCCCGGAGTCGCCGGTGCCCTGCTCGCCGTTGGTCAGCTGCTTCTGTCCGGCCATGCCGCCGATGAGCACGGCCGCGACCACGAACAGCAGCCACCCGAAGATCGCGGTCTTTCTATGGCGGGCGCTCCAGCCGCCCAACCGCGCGGCCACGTTGTCCTTCATCCCCGTCCCCTTCACCGTCCGGCGGGTTCATGTCGTCGCTGATGACGGTAGGAATCCGGCGATTCGACTCCCAGCCGGTGAGCCCCCGGCCCGGCGGGGAGGTGGCACCCCGCCGATGGTGGGGCTGCCTCCACCTTCGCCGGACCAGGTCTCCCTATCCTTGAGGCATGACCACCCAGCTCCGGTTCGACCGCGGCCACACCGACGACCTCGCCGGCTTCATCGCCGCCAGCCCGTCCCCGTACCACGCGGTGGCGAGCGCGGCCGAGCGCCTGGAGAAGGCCGGGTTCCGGCAGGTGGCGGAGACGGACGCCTGGACCGGTGAGACCGGCGGGCGCTACGTCGTACGCGGCGGGGCGATCGTCGCCTGGTACGTCCCGGAGCACGCGCGCCCCGAGACCCCGTTCCGGATCGTCGGCGCGCACACCGACTCGCCCAACCTGCGGGTCAAGCCGCTCCCGGACTCCGGTGCGTACGGCTGGCGGCAGGTCGCCGTGGAGATCTACGGCGGGCCGCTGCTCAACAGCTGGCTCGACCGCGACCTCGGATTGTCCGGCCGGATCGTGCTGCGCGACGGGACCACGCGCCTGGTCGCCGTCGACCGGCCGCTGCTGCGGGTGCCGCAGCTGGCCATCCACCTCGACCGGGCCATCGGGGAGAAGGGCCTCCAGCTGGACCGGCAGCGGCACACGCAGCCGATCTGGGCCCTCGGCGCGGTCGACGAGGGCGCGCTGATCAGGTTCGTCGCGGAGGAGGCGGGGGTCGAGGCGCGGTCGATCGTCGGCTGGGACCTGATGACCCACGACGTGCAGCCGCCCGCGTACCTCGGCCGTGACCAGGAGTTCCTGGCCGCCGCGCGGCTCGACAACCAGCTGTCGGTGCACGCGGGCACCGCCGCGCTCGCGGTCGCCGCAGGCTCACCCGACCTGCCGTACATCCCGGTCCTCGCGGCGTTCGACCACGAGGAGAACGGCAGCGAGGCCGACACCGGCGCGGGCGGCCCGCTGCTCGGCGCGATCCTCGAGCGGTCGGTCCACGCGCGGGGCGGCTCGTACGACGACCGCGCGCGGGCGTTCGCCGGCACGATCTGCGTCTCCGCCGACACGGGCCACGCCGTCCACCCGAACTACCCCGAGCGCCACGACCCGACCCACCGCCCGATGCCGAACCGCGGGCCGATCCTCAAGGTCAACGTCAACCAGCGGTACGCCACCGACGGGGTCGGCCGCGGCGTCTTCACCGCCGCCTGCGACCGGGCCGGGGTGCCCGTGCAGGCGTTCGTGTCGAACAACGCGATGCCGTGCGGCACGACCATCGGCCCGATCACCGCCGCCCGCCACGGCATCACCACGGTCGACGTCGGCGTCCCGATCCTGTCCATGCACTCCGCGCGCGAGCTGTGCGGTGCCGACGACCCGTACCTCCTCGCCCGCGCGCTGACGGCGTTCCTGGAGGGCTGACCGCCGCTCAGCCGGCGGTCACCGTGATGGTCACCGTGGCGGTGCTCGTGGCGGCGGGCAGCCTGGTCGTGTCGATCGCGAGGTACTCGCCGTCGTCCTGCCGGCCGTCGGGCAGCGTCTTGACGTGCAGGGCGTACGGGGGCGTGGCGTTCGTGACGCCGTCAACGCCGAAGTCGCTGTCGTTGCTGATCACGAGCGTGCGCCCGCCGTCGGTCGTGGCGACGCCCTCGACCTTGTCGTGCCCGAAGAAGCCGCCCGTCGGGTCCAGGCCGGTCAGCAGCCCGCCGAGGTCGAGGCCAAGGCTCTTGCGTACCGGCGTGATTCCGACGGCGGCCAGGTGCGACCGCGACGTCGCGGTGTCGTCCGAGCCGACGTACGCGTCGATCGTCTTGTGGTCCGTGCCGACGAGCAGCCCGCCCTTGGCCGCGTCGTACACGGCGCCGGGCACGGAGGCCCGCGGCCCGACGCCCGTCGCACCCGCCAGGTCGATCGTGAAGAGCCTCTTGTACGCGCCCGGCTCCATGTTCCCGTCACGCTCGTCGACGAGGAACCTCGTGCCGGACATCGCGGTGATCTCGCTGACCGCCCCGCTGTTCTTCTTCGGGTCGTCGAGCAGGTAGACGTACTCGTGCGTCGCCCGGGTGCGCAGGTCGTACGTCACGATGCGCAGCGTCGTGATGTTCTTCGGCTTGGCGGTCACGTCAGGCTGCTGCAGCGCCGACTGCATGATGCCGACGAGCGTCCTGCCGTCGGGGGTGATGGTCAGCCCTTCCATGCCCTTGTTCGGCACCCGGTTCGCGAGTTCGCGGGGCAGGGAGCCGTCGAAGGGGGACAGCCGCTCGAGCGCGCGGCCGGTCCGGTCGAAGTGCGTGATGAACGGCCCGTACTCATCCGACACCCAGAAGGACCCGTCCCGCATCGCGACCAGGCCCTCCGAGTCGTACCCGCTCGCGCTCGGCGCCAGGGGGTTCCCGTTCAGGTCGACGAGGTTCTCCCCGGTGGTCGCCTGCGGGTTCACCCGGCCGGAGTACGGGGTGCCGTCGGCGGCGCGCAGCGGGATCGTCCGCTCGAGCACGGCCTTGCCGTCCCGCAGGCGGAACCGCCCGATGGACGGGGTGAATCCGGGCAGCGGCAGGATCTTCTCGCCGTTCGGGCCGTCGACGTTCGGCCCCCGGTCGGTCAGCCCGTAGAACTCGTCCCGCGAGCCGGGCACCGGAGCGAGCGCGGAACCGTACGCGCCGGCGGTGACTTTCACGCCGCCGATCGTGGCGAGCGGCGGCAGGTGGATGGCGTAGAGCCGGACCGCGTCGGTGACGGTGTAACGGAAGGTGTCGGTCCCGGTGAACCCGGCGGCCGGCGTGTACCGGAACGAACCGTCGGGGTTGAGGCTCAGCGATCCGTGCGTCGGCGAGGTGTGCGAGATCAGCGTGATCGGCCGCCCGCTGTCATTGCGGAAGAGACCGTGGCCGCGCACGTCGAGGCTCCGCCCGGCGCGCACCCGGTAGGCGTCGTCCCGCGCCCGCAACGAGGGGTGGGACGCGCCGGCGGTGGCGATCCCGGCGCCGGAAAGGGACAGGGCCAGTGTTCCGGCGGCGGTGGCCGCGACGGCGCGACGGTTCATCCGAGGTCTCTCCCATGGACGGTGCGAATCTGCCTTGCGGATTGTGCCGATCATGGGTGGACGGTTCGCGTCGTCCGGGCGACGCGGCGGTTAACCGCCGCTGGTGAGTGCCCGAGTGCACTGCCGCAGCGCGTACGAGCCGAAGTCGTCGGCGAGCCGCTCGGAACCGCCTCGATCGGCCGAGCCCGGGTCCCAGACGACGACCGGTGACTCCCCGGCGCCGTCCCGGCGCGAGAGGTCGAGACACACGAGCCCGCCCATCCCGTCGTACTGGATGATCAGCAGGTCCGCCGGGAAGCGGGGATCCGTCCGTGCGTCGAGCGTCCCGCTGACCGTACCGAGGAGCGTGTCTCCCATGGCGGGCGTCCGGTAGACGCCGAGGAAGTCCGTGCCGTCCACCTCGCAGGAACCCACCTCTGCGAGGAAGCGGCGATAGGAGGGCGGGAACGACGCCCCGAGCTTCCGCTCCGCCCCGGCGAGGTCCGCCGGGCTCAGCCCGCCCGTCCACCGGCAGGACTCGGGGTTGCCCCGCAGCAGTTCGACGAGGGAGACCACCGACGCGACGCCGCTCATCTCCCGCACCTTAGCGATCCCACCTCACAGCCGCCCGGTGCGTCGGTCGAGAGCGGCGACGCCTCAGTCGGAAGGACCGTGTCACGGCAGGGAATTCCGGATGCCGCCGATGATCAGTTCGAGGCCTGCGAGGAAGGCGCGGTCGCGTTTCTCCCGGGGCCAGGTGCCGGCCTTCCGGGTCTGTTCTTCCATCGTGGAACCGTTGACGTAGGCCAAGACGGTGTCCACGGCGACGGTTGCGCCGTCTTCGGACAGGCCGGCGGCGACCAGGGCGGCGACGAGGCCGTCGAAGGCGGCGACCGCCTCGTCGCTCGGCTGCTGGAAGCCGGCCAAGAGGCGTGCGCCGTCCCGGTGCGCCAGCATGACCTCGCGAGCGCCGATCGCGACGGCACGAAGCCGCTCGTCCCAGGGGCCTTCGACCGGCGGGGCGGCCCCGTCCGGCGGGACGATCAGGTGCGCGACCATCGCGTCCAACAGCGCCTGCTTGCTGGGGTAATGCCGGTAGAGCGCGCTCGCCCGCACCCCGAGCCGGCTCGCCAGCAGCCGCATGGTGAGGCCGTCCAGCCCGACCTCGTCGAGCAGCTCGATCGCCGCCCGCAGCACCTCGGTGCGCCGCTGCCCCATCCACTCCTCCTGGCCGGTTGACAGATCGCCTCGGTCTAGGTGAACAATGTACACGTGAACGTTGTTCACGTGGAAAGCGGAGGGATGTCATGACGGATCGGGTACTGGTCATCGGGGCGGGGCTCGGCGGGCTGACGCTCGCGCACGCCCTC
Source organism: Actinoallomurus vinaceus (assembly GCF_039542055.1). Taxonomy (NCBI): domain Bacteria; kingdom Bacillati; phylum Actinomycetota; class Actinomycetes; order Streptosporangiales; family Thermomonosporaceae; genus Actinoallomurus; species Actinoallomurus vinaceus. The sequence goes on along the minus strand of NZ_BAABHK010000004.1, from coordinate 401,791 downwards.
ATCCGCGCGGGCGTCGACGTGCGGGTGTACGAGGCCGACGACGGGGCCGACGAGCGGCTCCAGGGCTACCGGATCGGGCTCGGGCGGCCCGCGATGGACGCGCTGCGCGCGAGCCTGCCGCAACGGCTCTACGAGCTGGTCGAGGTTACCAGCGGAGGCCTGACCGGGCCGGGGCTGATGTTCGACGAGCAGCTGAACGTGCTCAGCCGCGACCTGCAGGGGCCGCCGGCGGAGGCCCGGGCGGTGGACCGGCAGGTGCTGCGGCGCATCCTTCTCGGCGCGCTGGAGGACCGGATCACGTACGGCAAGCGGCTGACCGGCTTCACCGAAGCCGACGGGACCGTGACCGCGCGCTTCGCCGACGGTACGGAGGCGACGGGCCAGGTGCTCGTCGGCGCCGATGGAGGGAACTCGGTCGTGCGGCGGCAACTGGTGCCCGAGGTCCGGCTCGTCGACTCGGACCTCTGCGGCGCGATGGGCCGCACGTCCCTCACCGACCGTTTCCTGCGGCTCGTGCCGGGGCGCGGCACGATGGTCAGGGGCCCTGAGGTCACGCTGATGCTGGGCCGCATGCAGTTCGACAGGGAACCGTCCGAGGCCGCCGCCGAGCTCGCCCCCGAGCTGCCCATGCCCTACCGGGACAGCTACGTGAGGTGGGTGCTGATGGTCCCGCCGGAGCACCCGGCCGCGACCGGACCGCGCATCGAGGACGCGCGGGACCTGGTGCTGGAGCTCATCGACGGCTGGCATCCCGACCTGCTGGACCTGGTGCGCTCCGCCGACATGAGCGCGAGCGGCCGATCCCGGATCTTCGACCGGCCGATGCCGCCCTGGCCGGTCGGCCGGGTCACGCTCTTGGGCGACGCCGCGCACCTGACGCTGGCCAGCGGCGGAAACGGCGCGAACACCGCCATGCAGGACGCCGTACGGCTGGCCGCGCGCCTGTCCGAAACCGGGCGCGGTGAGGGCGACCTGACGGCGGCGCTCGGGGAGTACCAGGCCGACCTGCTCGAACGCGGCAACGCGGCGGTGGAGCACGGCAAGGCGAAGCTGAAGACGTTCATCCCGTGACCGGCCCTCGCCGGCGGGTCGGCTTGGCCGGGCAGGGGCGGGTCACGACCGACTGTCGCTCGCGATCCTGGCGGCACGGACCCCGACCGGTGAGGCGTCTCGTCCTGCGGTGTCTACTGGGGCGAGCAGATTTCTTGTGTGAGTAGACGGTGTGGAATGAGCTGGCGGCCGACGCCACGGCCGCCGTGATCGCCGTGGATTGCCGTGGCTGGAGCAACGAAAATCCGCGGCACGAGCCATCAGGCCCTCGCGGCCGGTGGCGGCTCATCGAAGCGGCCGATCCGGAGGAGCTGACCGGCGCGGTTCTCAGCGCTCGCGCCCGAGCCGGGGATGGCGGCCTGCCCGGCACCCGCCGACGCTGACCGGCGCGGCCCTCAGGGCGCGGACGCGACGCTTTCGCTCAGCAGGCTGTGGACGGCCTGGACGGCGGGGGAGACCCAGCGCGACCGGGGGCGGAGCAGCCAGAGGCGCTGCTCGGACAGGTCCGGCGGCCGGAGTCGTACGAGTCGGCCATCTGATAGTTCCTCGGCGATGGTCACGGTCGGGAGCAGGGCCACGCCGAGGCCGGCCGCGACGCAGCGTTTCACCGTCTCGACACCGCCGAACCGGGGCTGGGCCACCGGGGCTCCGGCGGCCGCGATCAGGGCGGCGAGCTCGTCGCTGTAGGCGCAGCCCTCCTCCAGGAGGAGGACGCCTGCGGCAGCGAGCTCCGCCGGCGTGACGGGGCGGTCGCGGGGGAGGCCCGTCGTGGCGGGCGCGACGAGCGACATCTCCTGGATTCCCAGGTCCACGACGTCTGCTTGGGGCGTGTTCAGCGACGGCTCGAGGGTGAGGGCGAGGTCGGCGCGGCGGTCGGCGATCGCGGTCAGCGCGGTGCGGGTGTCGGCGGGGAACAGCGACAGGTCCACGTCGGGGAAGCGCTCCCGCAGCGCGGGCAGGAGCGGAGTCAGCTGGTAGGCGCACACGGACTCTGGGGCGCAGAGCCGTACGGGACCGGCGGGGCGCTCCGGGTCGGCCGTGAGCTCGGCGAGCATGCGTTCTTCGAGGTCGAGGATCTGCTCGGCGCGCTCGGCGAGGAGTGTGCCCGCGTGCGTGGGGGAGACGCCGCCGGGGTGCCGGTCGAGGAGGGGGGTTCCGGTGAGGCGCTCGAGGGCTTGGACGTGCGTGGTGACCGTCGACTGGACGAATCCCAGCTCGGCGGCCGCCGCTGTGATCCCACCGGTACGGACGACCGCGAGGAAGCTCCGGAGAAGACGGGTGTCCATCGAAGACCGCGATCCCCTTCATCGGAATTCATCGTTGGACGCGATGGTATCCCGGCCAGCAGAATCATGGACATGACGAACACCGCACTGGAAAGCCAGGGCCGCGACCTGCCGTCGGCCGTCCTTCGCTACACCGCCTTCGACGTGGACGGGAAGGGCGGCAACCCGGCCGGCGTCGTGCTCGACGCGCGAGGCATGGACGAGACGCGGATGCAGGAGATCGCCGCCGAGGTCGGTTACTCCGAGACGGCCTTTCTGACCAGGGAGGAGGAGCGGCGCTTCCGGATCCGGTACTTCAGCCCGCTGGCCGAGGTGGCGTTCTGCGGCCACGCGACGATCGCCACCGCCGTCGCTCTCGCCGAGCGCGAGGGAACAGGCGACCTGGTGTTCCTCACCTCCGCCGGAGAGGTCGCGGTCGCGACGCGGGAGGAGGACGGCCGCGTTCTCGCCACGCTCACCAGCGTGGCCCCGGCAGTGCGCGCGGTGGACGACGCCGACCTCGCCGCGGCGCTGGCCGCTCTGCGCTGGGAGTACGCCGAGCTGGACCCGGCCCTCCCGCCGCGCATCGCCAACGCGGGCAACGACCACCTCGTCCTCGCCGCCGCCTCACGCGAGCGGCTCGCCGACCTGGACTACGACCAGGACGCGCTCGGCGACCTCATGGCGCGCCGGAGCTGGACGACCGTGCACCTGGTGTGGCGCGAGACGGAGACCGTCTTCCACGCCCGCGACCCGTTCCCGCCGGGCGGCGTCTTCGAGGACCCCGCCACCGGCGCGGCCGCCGCCGCCTTCGGCGCGTACCTGCGCTCCCTGGAGCTCGTCGCCCCGCCGGCCCGCGTGACGATCCACCAGGGCGAGGACATGGGCCGCCCGAGCCGCCTGCTCGTCGACGTCACGCCCGGAGCCGACGCCGGCATCCGGGTGAGTGGTACCGCGGCCCCGATCGTCGGCTGACGGTTCCGGCCGTCGCGTCCGAACGGCCCGGCGCGCACAGGACGTGACTCGACGCCGGCATCCGGGTGAGTGGTACCGCCGCCCTGATCGCCGGCTGAGGGCTCAGGCCGCAGGTCCGGAACATCCCGGGCGGCAAAGGGCATGACCGGGGTGCGCCGGGACACCGGCGGCCGGGGCGGAGCCGCAGCAGGCCACGGCGGCGGTCAGCGTCGGTCCGGCGGCCGCGAGCGGGGCGGTCAGCACGGCGGTCGCGACGGCGAGGCCCAGCAGGGCCCGCGTACGGCCGAGCGGCCGGGTGCCGGTGATGAGGCGGCGCGCGCGGGCGCCCGTCGTCGTGCCGCCCGCCGCGAGCGCGGGGGCCATCGCACCGGCCGGGATCGCCTCGGCCAGGGCGAGCAGGGCTTCGGCGACGGTGAGACGACCGGAGCCTTTCGCTGCGGCGTCGTCGGCGGCCAACTCGACGAGGAACGCGATCTGCTCCCTGGCGGCCGTGAAGACGGGGAGCGGGCCGAACGCCCGGGCGAGGGCCTGGGCGGCGGTCAGGGCGAGGTGGTGACGCTGGCGCAGGTGGGCGCGTTCGTGTGCGAGCACGGCGGCCAGCTGATCCTCGTCGAGCGCCGCCAGCGCCCCGCTGGTCACCACGATCCGGCCATGGCGGCCGGGGACGCAGTAGACGGCCGGGGCGTCGTGGTCGACGACGGTCACGCCCAGCCGGGCGTCGGGGCGGCCGACCAGCGCGAGCCCGTCGCGGCGGAGACGCCGTTCGCGGGAGGCGACGCCGTACGCGCTGCACAGGCACCACAGGACGCGGGCCGCCACGGTGAGCGCCAGGACCGCGCCGGTCGCGACGGGCACGGCCGCGACCGAGAGGGTGTCGGGCGCACACGGCCACTCGACCGGCCCGTAGCACCGTCCCGAGACGACGCCGGCCCGGGTGGCCGCCGTCGTCGCGGTCAGCCCGGCGAGGATCACCGAGCCGACGACGGAGGCGGACAGCGCCTGCCAGGCGGCGATGGCCAGGAGGGGAGCGCGGGACGGCCACGACGCCCGCCGGAGCAGGGCGGTCCCGGCGGTCGCCAGCAGCAGTGCGTAGCCGAGGAGGAGCAGCGTCACGGTCATCGCGGCCGCCGCTCGGCGTCCTTGGCCGTCTCGAGGGCGCGGCGGATCTCGGCCATCTCTCCCGGCTCCATCCTCTCCATGAACCGTACGAGCGCGGCCGCCCGGTCCTGCGCGGAGTCGAGCGCCTCGGCCATCAGCTGGGCGGTGTAGTCGTCCCGGCTGCCCGCCGGCCAGTAGCGGAAGGCCCGGCCGTGCTTCTCCCGGGCCAGCCAGCCCTTGCGGTAGAGGATCTCCGTCACGGTGAGCACGGTGTTGTAGGCCGGCGCCGGCTCGCGGCCGAGGCGGTCACGGACGTCCCGGACCGTGATGGCCTTGTCCGCCGACCACACCACCTCCATGATCGCCGCTTCGAGCTCCCCGAACTGCGGCATCCGCCCTCCTCGCTCGATCACCTAAGCCGGATAGTACATGTGGCGGCTACTCGCCGTCCGGGAAGGCGTAGCGGGAGGGCACCTGGACGCCGGCGTTCGCCGGTCCGTACACCAGCGCGATCTCCCGGTGGGCCGTCAGTTCGACGGCCGCCGGGTCGCCGGTCTGCTTCTTGCCGTCGACGTAGGCCGTCAGCGTGCGGGAGCCGTCGGCCTTGAGGCCCCCGAGCCCGGTGGCGCTCAGCCGGACGTTCCACTCGGTGAACAACTGTCCCAGTGTGTAGTGCTTGTCGGTGGTGGGCGCCTCGATGTGCAGCACTCCGGTGGTGTCGTGGGTGTGCAGCTCGGACATCGCGTCGCCGGACGCGGCGATGCCCAGGTTCGCCGGGACGGTGACGGCCTTGCCGTCGACGAGAATGTCCAGGTGGGTGTGGAAGTGCCGCGCGGTCCCCTCCATGGGGGCCACGGCGAGCCCTTCGGCGCGGGCGCGGTCGGCCGTGTCGTCCGGACGCTGCCACGGCGGGAGGCCTGTGGCGGCGGCCGCGGCGTCGCGGGCCCCGGTCGCACCGGACGCCGTCGTCTTGGCCTTGCTGGACCCGCCATCGGACGTCGCGGCCCATACGCCTCCGGCGACCAGCGCGGCGGCGACGACCCCGGACGCCGTCCAGGTCAGGACCCGGCGGCGTCTCCGCCCGCGCTCCGCAGCCGCCCGCTCGGCCGCGAGCCGCTCCCGTGCGCTCCGTCGCGCCGCTGCTCCGCCGCGCCCATCCTTCTTCGCCGTCGCCACCGTGCACCTCCGCCATAAAAACTAAGCTACTTAGGAGAAGCGTAGCGTGCCGAGGCAAGTCGATGATCGGTTCGCGTCGCCAGCGCGTCGGCGGACCGCGCTGACCGCTCACATCTTCGCGATCACTTCCTCGGCGAAGCGCTCCAGGGTGGCGATCTTGAGGCTCAGGCCGGAGCAGCGCTGCTTCTCCTCGGCCGTGGCCAGCCACCAGGGGGCAGCCAGGGTGCCGTCGACGCCGCGCTCCCGCCACTTGCGGTACAGCGAGGGGCTGGGCATGGCGCCGATCGGCGCGATCACCCGTAGGTCGTCGAGCTTGCGGCCGTGGTCGGCGAGGTGCCGGGACAGGCGTTCCAGGAGCTCGGACAGCTGGTCCTCCGAGTAGATCCGGTTGCCGATCCAGCCGTCCGCGAAGCGCGCCGTACGGCGCAGCGCCGCGTCGCTGTCCCCGCCGACGTACACCGGGATCGGTGCGGACGGGACGGGGGAGATGCTGAGCGGGCCGAAGTCGTACCACCGCCCGTGGTGCTCGACCGGCCCGCCCCGCCAGAGCGTCCGCAGGGCCGGCAGCATCTCGTCGAGTCGCCGGCCGCGCGTGTGGAAGTCCTGTCCGGTCTGCCGGAACTCGTCCGCGCACCAGCCCACGCCGACGCCGAACCGTACGCGGTCGCCCGACAGCACGGCCGCCGTCGAGACGGCCTTCGCGACGGTGAACAGGTCGCGGGCCGGGGCGACGTAGACGTTGGTGGCGAAGTTCAGCCGCGAGGTGACCGCCGCCATCGCGCCGATCGTCACCCACACGTCCGGCCAGTGGGTGTTCGCGTCGTACGGCGGGGCGCCCGTCTCGGAGTACGGGTACCGGGACTCGTAGTCGGCGTGGAAGAGGTGGTCGGAGACGGTCAGGGTGTCGTAGCCCAGGCGCTCCGCCGCCTGCGCCAGCCCGATGTACTCGCCGGTCTCGCAGAACCCGGCCAGCCAGAACTCCACCGCGTCAGTCCGCGAACTCGGGGATGACCTTGGTGGCGAACAGCTCGAGGTTCCGTTTGACGGTGTCGAGCGGCAGCACACCCTGCTGGCCCTGCATGTACAGGCCGAACCATTCGAGGTCGGGCATCCGGTCGAGCATCCGCTGGATGCCGCGCTTGACGTCGTCCGGGCCGCCGAGCAGCGCCATCTCGACGTCGTTCATGCGCTTGAAATCGCCCTTCTCCGGGCTGATCGGGACGTGCTTGTCGTCCTCCTTCTTGCGCATGACCTCCAGGTAGCCGAACGGCCCGAAGAAGGCGGCGAAGTCCTTGGGCATGTTCCTGCCGTACGTCTCGATGGCGTCCTCACGGGTGTCCGCCATGCCGACGATCTTGAGGATGCCGGTGTGCTCGCCGAGCTTGTAGTTCCGGCCGCACTTGGCCGACTCCTCCTGGTAGAGGCGGGCCTTGGCGGCGTGGTCGTCGGGGTTCGGCGTGAACAGCCAGGGCAGAATGTGCTCCTGGGCCGCGCGGATGACGGACCGGTCGCTGATCGTGAACGGCTGCCACAGCTCCGGATAGGGGTTCTGGTAGGGCCGCGGGCACACGGCCACGGAGCGGATCACGTCCTCGTCGTCGATCTCGCCCGGTGCTCCGAAGGTGCGGGTCCACTCGGTGGCCGGCCAGCCGGTGATGCCGTCGTGCGGGAACGGCACCTCGTAGTCGAGGACGTCGCTCTTGTACTTCAGCGTGTCCTGCGTCCACGCCATCTTCATGATCTTGAGGATCTCGCCGAAGACGTCGAAGTTGCGGTTGTCGGACGCCGATCCGTCGGACCGTGCGGCGGCGGCGTGCCAGCGCTGGCCGAGGACGTTCATCCAGCGGTTCTGGTAGCCGCGCGCGACGCCGAGCCGCAGCCGTCCCTTGGAGAACTGGTCGAGCAGCGCGACGTCCTCGGCGGCGCGGATCGGGTCCCAGGCGGGGAGCACGAGGCCGAGGGGCGCCAGCAGGATCCGCTCGGTACGGGCGGCCAGGTCGGTGAGGAACATCAGCGGGTTGACCGAGAACTCCATGCCTTCCGAGTGGAAGTGGTGCTCGGTCATCATCAGGGCGTCGAAGCCGATCCGGTCGGCGTGGACCGCGATCTCCCGTACCTCGTGCAGGAGTTTCTGGTACGACTCGGTGTCCCGCCCGATGGGCCGCTTCGCCTTGGCGTTCTCCTCGGCGCTGTAACCCGACCCCGGAATCTGCGGGTTGAGGAAGATGGCGAACTTCACTGCGTTACCCCTTTAATCCATCGGTTCATGACGAGCAGGAATTCCCTCGGTCGTTCCTCGTGGAGGCGGTGGCCCGAGCCGGGCCAGGTCACGGTCGTCGAGGCGGGATGCTTGAACAGCGACTCCTCCCAGGCGGCCTCGGCGGGGTCGAACCGGAAGGTCAGCACCGGGCACTCCCGGCGCACGAGGTACTCGTCGGACGCCGGCCGGACGCCGATCGAGCCGTCGCCGAGGAAGAGCCCGGCGAACGCCTCGGCCAGCACGTGCGGCGGCATGGCGAGCAGCCGCCGGGCGTGCCAGGTCTTGATCATGGGTGGCGTGACGGGCGTGTAGCACCACTTGTCGATCCGCAGCGCGGCGCCGGCGTCCGCCTTCAACGCCCGTACGCGCGCGGGAGCGTCCTCCGCGACTTCCGGAGAGTGGCCGTAGCCCGGATCCACGCAGACGAGGGCCCGTACGCGATCGGGGTGCTCGACGGCGAGGATGCTGACGACCTGGCCGCCCATCGAGTGCCCCACGGCGACGACCTGCGGGATGTCGAGGTGATCCAGCAGCCGGACCAGGTCGCCTGCCATGTCGCGGGGGTGGAACCCGCTCGGCGGCACCGAGGAGTTCCCGTGCCCGCGCAGGTCCACCGTGATCACGCGGTATCGCGTCGCCAGGTCCGGCAGGTGCCAGGTCCACTCCTGGGAGTCCGAGCCCCAGCCGTGCACGAGGAGGAGCGGCAGGTCGCCGGTTCCGTCGTCGGTGTAGAACAGCCGAACGTCGCCTCCCGGCCGGCCCGGGTCCGCGAGGTCCGCGAACGGCATGGCGCCCCTCTCGTCCGTACCAACCGAACAAGCGCACGCTACAACAACTTAGAATGACCGAGCAATCGCTTGGTCGAATAACCTTCGGAGGGCCGATGAGGCTGGGTGTCACGATGTTCGCCACCGACCGGGCGATGCCCGTCCCGGAACTCGCCGTGGAGGCCGAGCAGCGCGGGTTCACCTCCCTGTACGTGCCCGAGCACACGCACATCCCGGTGAGCCGCGCGACCCCGCCGCCGACCGGCGACACGGTCCTGCCGGAGGAGTACTCCCGCACGCTCGACCCGCTCATCGCGCTGGCCGCCGCCGCGTCGGTCACGTCGCGGATCACGCTGGGCACCGGCGTCTGCCTGATCGCCGAGCGGGAGCCGATCGTCACCGCCAAGGCCGTGGCGACGCTCGACCTCCTCAGCGGCGGCCGGGTCGCCCTCGGCGTCGGCTTCGGCTGGAACCGGGAAGAGGCCGCCGACCACGGGGTGCTCTGGAAGAGCCGCCGCGACCGAGCGCGAGAACACGTCCTCGCCATGCGCGCGCTCTGGACGACGGAGGAGGCGTCGTACGAGGGGGAGCACGTCCGCTTTGCACCCTCCTGGGCATGGCCCAAACCGGCGCGCCGCGTCCCGGTCCTCCTCGGCGGCGCGGCGGGCCCCACGCTGTTCCGGCACGTCGCGGAGTACGGCGACGGCTGGCTGCCCATCGGAGGCGCGGGCATCCGCGAGGCCCTGCCCGCTCTACGAGACGCCTGCGCCCGCGCCGGCCGGGACCCGGTGCCGGTCATCCCCTTCGGCACCGAGCCCACGCCCGCCAAGCTCGACTACTACGCCTCCCTCGGCATCGAGGAGGTCGTCCTCCGCGTCCCCTCAGGCCCTCGCGACCAGGTCCTTCCCGTCCTCGACACGTACGCCGAGACGTACGTGACCGCGCGCGCCGACCGGACCCCGTGACGAGTCACGTCTCCCGCAGCCGGCCGTCGCGCAACTCCAGGCGGCGGTCGATCCCGATCTCGTCCAGGAAACGCTCGTCGTGACTGACGACGAGGAACGCGCCCTCGTAGGCGCCGAGCGCGCTCACCAGCTGCCCGGCGCTCACCAGGTCCAGGTTGTTGGTGGGCTCGTCGAGCAGCAGGAGCTGCGGTGCCGGCTCGGCGCACAGGACGCACGCCAGCGTCGCGCGCAGCCGTTCCCCGCCCGACAGCACCGCCGCCGGCAGATGCGCGCGGTCCCCGCGGAACAGGAAGCGCGCGAGCAGGTTCATCCGGTCCGCCTCCGCCATGCCGGGTGCGAACGCGGCCAGGTTCTCGGCCACCGTACGGTCGAGGTCGAGCAGGTCCAGCCGCTGCGTGAGGTGGGCGATCCGGCCGTCGGCCCGCTGGACGGTTCCGTTCTCCGGCTCGAGGTCGCCCGTGACCAGACGGAGCAGGGTGGACTTGCCGGCGCCGTTGGGGCCGGTCAGCGCGATGCGCTCGGGGCCCCGGATCACCAGGTCGGCGCCGTCCCCGGCGAACAGTTCCCGGTCGCCGAAGCGCACCCGGAGTCTCTCGCCGATGAAGAGGTTACGGCCGGCCGGGACATGGGTGCCGGGCAGCTCCAGTGTGAGCCTCTGGTCGTCACGCAGGGCCCGGCCCGCCTCGTCCAGCCGGGCGCGGGCGTCGTCGACCCGCGCGGCGTGCGTCCGGCCCGCCCGGCCCGCCGACTCCTGGGCGCTGCGCTTCAGGTTGCCGGCGACGATCTTCGGCAGGCCGGCGTTCTTGAGGTTGCGGGCGGCGTTGCCGGCCCGGCGATCGGCGCGTTCCCGGGCGAGCTGCATCTCCCGCTTCTCGCGCTTGAGCTCCTGCTCGGCGGTCCGCACGCTGCGTTCGGCGGCCTCGCGGGCGATGCGAACGGACTCCTCGTAGTCCGTGAAACCGCCGCCGTACAGGCGTACCTCTCCCCGGTCGAGCTCGGCGATGCGGTCCATGCGATCGAGCAGCGCCCGGTCATGGCTGACGAGCAGCAGGCAGCCGCGCCATTCCTCCAGGACGTCGTAGAGCCGGTGACGCGCGTCCACGTCGAGGTTGTTGGTCGGCTCGTCGAGGAGCAGGACGTCCGGGCGTCTCAGGAGCTGCCCCGCGATACCGAGGGAGACGACCTGGCCGCCGCTGAGGGTGCTCAGCCGCTGCGTGAGGGAGACGCCGCCGAGCCCGAGCCGGTCCAGCTGGGCGCGCGTGCGCTCCTCGATGTCCCAGTCGTTGCCGATGGTGGCGAAGTGCTCCTCGTCGGCGTCCCCGGACTCGATGGCGTCGATGGCCCGGATGACGGGCGCGATGCCCAGAACCTCGGCCACGGTCCGCTCGCCGGCCATGGGCAGGTCCTGGGGGAGATGGCCGAGGACGCCGCTCACCGAGACGGAACCGGCGGTGGGCCGGTACACCCCGGCGATCAGCTTGAGCAGCGTGCTCTTACCGGAGCCGTTGGGCGCGACGAGGCCGGTGCGGCCGCCCCCCACGGTGAAGGACAGGTCGGTGAAGACCGGAGTGTCGTCCGGCCAGGAGAAGGACAGGTGGGAACAGACGATGAAAGCGTCGGACATGCGCGAAGACCTTGCGTGTGCCGCGGGCGCGTCGGGGGCGACCCGGCGGAGAACGGGCGAGGGGCAGACGTAATCCGGCCACCGACGGCGGCGCCTCTTCCACGCACCGGCCAGTGGCCTTCACCGCGGGCATCAGCCCTCGATGTCTACGTCACCCGCCACGTTCAGTCTCCTCGATGAGGGATGGTCACCGGCGAGTCTACAGCCGACCCGCACGGACGCTACGCGACCGCGCACGCCGAGCGATCACCGTGACGCTCTTGGGCGTGGGCCGTCACAGTCCGGGCAGGCGACGGCCCGTCGGGCTGATGGAGTATCCGCAAGCGATCTGATAGCCTCAAACCACTGCTCCCCGCCGTCCGGGTCTTCCCGCACTGGCGGGGATTATTTTTTGGGTCGATAGTCCGTTATGTTCCGCGCTGTGCTTCAACTGCGTTGATTCCTCTGTCGATATTGCCTAATTATCGGGCGCTTCGCCCGATAGGCGAGTAAGTCCTTCCTGGGTATTCCTCGGTATGCTCATTGCCTCCGCTTGTATTGGTCTTTGGTTTGTGGAGGTAGTGATGCCTGACCGGGTGATCGTTTTTCTTGATTACCAGAACATGTACCAGGGGGCCCGCTCGGCGTTCCATGTGTTCGGCGCGCCGCACTGGCAAGGGCAGGTGGACCCTGTCCGACTGGCCTTGCACCTCGTGGCGGACAGCCCTTTCGACCGTGAGCTGGCCCAGGTGCGCATCTATCGCGGGCAGCCTGACAGCAAGCTCGACCCGAAGGGTTACGGTGCGAGCCGGCGCCAGCATGCGGCATGGCTTCGATCCCCGTATGTCCACCTTGTGACGCGGCCGCTGCGGTACCCGTCGGGATGGCCGACGAGAGGCCTTCCCGGAGAGAAGCCGACCGAAAAGGGGATAGACGTCCAGATTGCTCTTGATTATGCGCTTATGGCGGAACGCGGGCAGTATGATGTTGGAATTCTGATGTCCACGGATACGGATCTCAAGCCTGCTCTCGAAGAAGTCGCCGAGATGGCTCATGGGAAGGTACACGCACCACGACCAGAGGTGGCCGCGTGGGGTGCCGACGGTCGGCACAACAGGCGCCTATCCATCAAGAGCGCGCGTAATTTGTGGTGCCATTGGCTTGATAAGGCGACCTACCAGGCTGTGCAGGACTCAACGGACTACACCGTGCCGTGATCGCACCGCCGAGCGAGCGCCATGACGCACCGATGCGGGGCCTGGTCCTCGGATGCGGACAGCGAGATGGCGGCGATCACGCGGTCTCCGGCCCGGAGCCTTGCGGGGCGGAGCGGCGTCTAAGGCGCTGTATTCCGTCATAATGCGGGCGGGTCGTCATGGGAGGCTTCGCATGGCATTGGAGGCCGCGGCCGTCGCCGCCGGTCAGGCGCTGAGCCGTCACCTCGCCCAGGCATGGCTGGCCGGGTGGTCCGCCGAACGCGATCGGAAGCGCGACCTGGTCGACCTCATCCAGGTGCGGTTCCCCGACCGGATCGCGCGCCGCCGGTTCGAGCGGCAGATCGCCGACATCGCCGACCAGGTCGCCGAGCGGCTGCTGACCCTGTGCGGGCACGAGTACGGCGGGCTGCGCGAGAACGACAAGGCCGCCGCGCTCGCCGAGGTCGTCCAGACGCTCGCCGACGCCGACCTGTCCGATCAGGCCCTGCTCGCCACCGACCTCGACGCCACGCGCCTCGCCGCGCATGTACGGGCCGGGCTACCGCGCCGTACGATCGAGGGTCAGCTCGGGGAGGCCGGGGCGCGGCTGTACGACGTCGTGCTGGACGAGTGCTGCGACTGCTTCGTACGCATCGTCCAGCAGCTGCCGCAGTTCGGACCCAGGGCGTCCACCGAGACACTGGCGCGGCTGTCCGCCGTCGCCGACCAGGTGTCCCAGCTGCTGGCACGGCTGCCGGTCCGCACCCTGGAGGCGCCGGAGGGCACTGCCACCGACGACGCCTTTCGGCGCAGGTATCTCGAGCACGTCAGCACGACCCTGGACGTCCTGGAGCTGTTCGGCGTACGGGTCGAGCGGTACCGGCCCCGTACGACGCTGAGCGTCGCCTACATCAGCCTCAGCGTGTCCACCGACGAGGACACGGCAGAACGAGGGCGCTCGCGGCGGGCGTCGGGCAACGCACTCGGCATTGAAGCGTGGCGGAAGGACGAGGAGGCCGTAGAAGCGACGCTGCGCGTCGAGACCGCGCTCGGCCGGGCGCCGCTCACACTGATCCGTGGGGATGCGGGCTCCGGCAAGAGCACGCTCCTGCGCTGGCTGGCCATCTCCGCCGCGCGGGGCACCTTCACCGGGGACCTCGCCGACTGGAACGGCTGCGTTCCCTTCCTCATCAAGCTGCGCAGCCACACGAGCGGGCCGCTGCCGCCGCCGGAGCGTTTCCTCGAAGGCGTCGCCGACCCGATCGCCGGGCTGATGCCGGCGGGCTGGGTGCACCGTGTGCTCGGCGGCGGCCGGGCGCTGCTCATGGTCGACGGGGTCGACGAGCTGCCCGGTGCGCGGCGGCGCGCCGTACGGCAATGGTTGAGCGGGCTGCTCGCCGCGTACCCCGGTCTGCGCGCCGTCGTCACCTCCCGGCCTGCCGCCGCGAGCGCGGACTGGCTGGCGGGGGAGGGGTTCGCGACCGCCCTGCTGGAGCGGATGACCCCCGCGGACGTCAAGGAGTTGATCCGGCACTGGCACGAGGCCGTACGCGACGCGGGCGACCTGCCCTGCGCACCGGAACAGCTACCGGGCTTTGAAACCGCGCTGCTGGCGCGGATGGAGTCGGCCCCGCACCTGCGGGCGCTCGCGGGCAGTCCGCTGCTCGCCGCGATGCTCTGCGCGCTCAACCTCGACCGGGAGAAGCAGCTGCCGCGTGACCGGATGGGCCTGTACGCGGCGGCCCTGGACCTGTTGCTCGAACGCCGGGACGTCGAGCGGCAGATCGCGCTCGACGACGACATCGTTCTCGAACGCTCCCAGAAGATGCTCATCCTGCAGGATCTGGCCTGGCGGCTGTCGGTCACCGGGCGGACGGAGCTGCCCAAGGACGCGGTGGTCCGCTGGATCGGCAACAGACTCGACTCGATGCCGAGCGCCCCCGCCGACGCGGCGGCGGTGCTGGACCACCTGCTGGAGCGCAGCGGCGTGCTGCGCGAGCCGGTTCCCGGGCGCATCGACTTCGTGCACCGCACCGTGCAGGAGTACCTCACCGCCAAGCAGTTCGCCGACGACGGTGACCTGGAGCCGCTCATCGCCCAGGCGCACAAGGACCAGTGGCGCGAGACCATCATCATGGCGGCGGGCCACGCGAACGCCCCGCAGCGCGCCGAGCTGTTGACAGGCCTGCTCCGCCGGATCGAGGCCGAGCCGCGCAACGCGCGCCGCCTCAAGCTGCTCGTCGCCGGCTGCCTGGAGACCCTCCCGGCGATCCCCGTCGAGCTCCGAGGTGCCATCGACGCGTGCCTGGACGACCTCGTCCCGCCCCGCGACCTGGCGTCGGCGCGCTCCCTGTCGAACGTCGGTGAGACGGTCCTCGACCGCCTTCCCCGGAGCCTGGACGGCCTGACACCCGCCGCCGCGCGCGCCGTCGTCCGTACGGCCTGGCTCGTGAACGGCCCCCGGGCCCTCGACCTGCTCACCGGCTACGGCACCGATCCCCGCGAGCCGGTGCAGGAGGAACTCGTCAAGGGCTGGGAGTACTTCGACCCGGAGGACTACGCCCGGCGCGTCCTGGCCGATACCCCACTCGTGGACGGCCGCCTCTCCGCGCCGGCGCCCCGGCTGCTTGCTGCCGCCCGGCACGTCACCCGCCTCCGGTTCCTCACCTCGTTCGGCGGCGGTACGGTGACCGACCTGTCCTTCCTCCACGACCTCGGCCTGCCGCTCGTCGAACTGCGGGTCACGGGGATGGAGTCCGGTGATCTGTCTCCGCTGGCAGCCTGCGCCGAGAGCATCGAACGGTTGCACATCTCCGCGTCCGTCACCGTCGAGGACGTCACACCGTTGTGCCGGCTCCCAAGGCTGACGAGCCTCGTACTGCGCACCCCGGGTCTGACCGACCTGGGTTTCGTACGCGACCTCCCTGCGTTGCGCACACTGCACCTGGCGCACCTCGAGGACGTCACCGATCTGTCCCCGCTACGGGCACAGACCGCGTTGGAGACCCTCAGCCTCCACGACTGCTCCGCACTGACCGAGCTCGACTCGCTGCCCTTGCTGGACGGCCTGACGGGGCTGGAGATCCCCGGTTCGTCCGTCGACGCGGGGCTGGACGAACTCGTGCGACGGGCGCCGAAACTCCGCGCGCTTCAGCTCAACCACTCGCCCTGGGTGGATGATCTTCGCCCGCTCACCAGGTTGGATCTGACGAACCTCGGTCTGTGGGGCTGCCGCGGGATCACCGATTTCACCCCGCTGGCGGAACTCTCCGGCCTGCGATTCCTCGATCTGGAGGACACCGGAATCGATGATCTGACGCCGCTGGCCGGGCTGGTCGACCTGGAGACCTTCTGGCTCCGCCACTGCGGCGGTGTCGTCGACCTGACTCCGCTGAAGGGGTTGCGCAGGTTGCGAGAGCTCTACATCAAGGACGTCGCCCCGGGGATCGACCTCGCGCCGCTTGCGGGGCTCCGGCGGCTCACCGTCTACATCGAGCAGGGGCAGGACGTTCGGAACCGGGAGGCGCTCGGGCGCCGGGTCCATGTCGGCGGGACGTACTGAGCCGGACCTCAGTCGAAGACGATGACGGAACGGGCGACGGCGCCGCCGCGTACGTGGTCGACGGCGTCGTTGATCTTTTCCAGCGGTACGCGTTCGCTGACGAGGCCCGCCAGGTTGAGGCGGCCGCGGCGGTGCAGGTCGACCAGCATCGGGAGGTCGCGGCGGGGCACGGCGTCGCCGCCCTGGGTGCCCATGAGGCGCCGTGAGGCGAACAGCGTCTGCGGGGCGATGGACAGCGGCCTGCCCGCGGGCGGGCTGCCGACCATCACGGTCGTGCCGCCCGGTTGCGTCGCGGCGAACGTCTTGGCGAGCACGTCCACATTGCCGGTGACGTCGAAGGCGTAGTCGGTGCCGCCCCGGACGATCTCGCCGACCTGGGCGGGCAGATCCTCGGCGAGGACCGTGTGCGTCGCGCCGAACTCCTCGGCCAGTTTCAGCTTGGCGGGCACGACGTCGGCCGCGACGATCGTCGTGGCGCCCGCCAGGACCGCGCCCTGGACGACGTTGAGGCCGACGCCGCCGCAGCCGACGACCAGCACGCTCGAACCGGCCTCGACCTGGGCGGTGTTGAGCACGGCGCCGACGCCGGTGACGACGGCGCACGCGGTCAGGGCGAGCAGGTCGAGCGGCGCGTCGGCGCTCACCTTGACGCAGGCGGCCTCCCCGACCACGGCGTACTCCGCGAACGACCCGATGCCGATCATCGGGCGGGCGGGGACGTCGCCGACCGTGAGCCGGGTCGTGCCGTCGGCCATCAGGCCCATGATGGCGTTCAGCCGGGCGGGGCCGGAGCACAGGTGGACCTGGGCGCGCGAGCAGTTGCGGCAGCGCCCGCAGGGGCCGTTCATCGCGATGATCACGTGGTCGCCCGGCCGTACGCTCGTGACGCCGGGGCCCACCTCGGCGACCACGCCGGCGCTCTCGTGGCCGAGGACCAGTGGTGGCTGCCGTGCCACGGGGCTGTGGCCGTCGAGTGCCTTGATGTCGGAGCCGCACACCCCCGACGCGGCGATCTTCACCAGGACCTCACCGCTCTGGGGAGCGGAGACCCGGATGTCGGTGATCTCCATGGGGGCGCCGAACTCGCGGACCACGGCCGCGCGGGCCGTCAGATCTCCAGCCATGGACCGGACGTTAACACCAAGCATTTGCTTGGTCGAGATGCGGCCGAGACGTAATCGATCTCAGCCGTCTAGAATTCAGTTCGGTATCGAGGCGGGGAGGCCGGATGACCGGGGCCTGGGCGGCCATGCAGCGTGTCTTCGAAGAACGCGAGCGCCAAGAGATCGACGAGGGAAGGGTCGCCCGGCTCGCGGAGCTCGCGGCCCGAGTGCGGGAACTGTCGGAGCTGGTCATCCTGAGCCAGGCCGACGAGATGGAGATCGCCGCCGTCACCCGCGAGATCGAACTGCTGACCGCGCGGCTCGCCGCCGCGGGTAGGGGTATCCCGCCGAGCGCCGAGGTGGGCGACGGCGGCGTCGTCCGCCAGTTGGGCAGCCCGGTCACCGGGCTGCTCAACACGCTCGCCCCGCCGATCGAGATCCGGATCGGCGACGACGGCACCGCGCGCAGCGAGTTCACGCTCGGCCTGCTGTACGAGGGGCCGCCGGGATTCGTGCACGGCGGCGTGTCGGCCATGATCCTCGACCATCTGTCCGGATGCGCCGCGTCGGCCAACGGCACCCCGGGCATGACCGCAGGGCTGGACCTGCGCTATCGCCGGCCCACGCCGCTCGGCGTGCCCCTGTCCGCGGAGGCCAAGGCCGTACGGGTGGACGGCCGCAAGACGTTCGTCGACAGCCGCATCATCGGACCGGACGGGCGGGCCACCGCGGAGGCCACCGCGGTCTTCATCATGCCGACGAGGTAGCGGGAGAAGACGTCGGCATGCCCACGCGCTGAGCCTCACGGCGCGCACCGGAACGCGCTGCAGGCTCAGCGGGGCGGGGTGAAGGACGGTCCGCTCGTGGGATGGCCGGGCTCGGTGCGCTTCTCCAGCTCGTCCGCCATCCCGGCCAGTTCGAGTCCCTGCCGGGTCAGGTTGCGGCTCAGCCCATCCATGATCGTTAAAGTGACGTGCAGGAAGACGTCCGGCGCCAGCCGGCGGACCTCGGCGGCGTACACGCGGTGTGATTCGGGGCTGCCGGTCAGCGCCGCGAACACCCCGGTGCGCACCCGCTGGCTCATCGACCGCCACACCTGCTCCTGCTCGGGGCCGGCGCCCTTGCGCCACGGGCCGTCGTAGTCGAGCGTACGGACCAGGTCGCCGGCGGGCTCGCTCGCGCGCAGGTCCCACAGCACCGCCCAGAAGGCGATCAGCCAGTTCATTCCGGCGAGGACCCGCAGCGGATCGGTGTCCAGCGCGCCGAACAGCTCCGCCTGCGAGCCGGTGCCCTCCCGGAAGGCGAGGGCCTCGAGCCGGACGATGTCGTCCATCGCCAGCAGGTCGGGCGGCGGGCGGCGCAGCACGGTGGATCGGCCGGAGACGAGGTCGCGCAACTCGACCACGTCGGCCTCGGACAGGCGCGACCACGTGTACGACCCCGGCACGATCACCATCGTAAGACGCGACCCCGACGATATGGGTTTCGTCGGGCGTCAGGTGAACTGCCGGCCGCCGTTCACGCCGGGCGTCAGGTGAACTGCCGGCCGCTGTTCACACCGGGCGTCAGGTGAACTGCTGGCCGCCGTTGACGTCGATCGTCGCTCCCGTGATCGCCTTGGCCTGGTCGCTCGCCAGGAAGATCACGGCGCGGGCGACGTCCTCCTCGGTGGCGATCCGCCGGAGCGCCATCCGGCTTACATCGTGGTCGTGGATCGCCTGGAACGTCGTGCCCTCGTCCCGTGCCCGCGTCTCCATCCACGCCGTCAGGGTGTCGCTGGCGATCCAGCCCGGGGCGACGCAGTTCACCCGGACGCCCGAGGGGCCGAGTTCGTCGGCGAGACAGTGGGACAGCAGGTGCACGCCCGCCTTGCCGGTCGCGTAGTCGCTCCGCCCGGCGTAGCCCGTCCGGCTCGACATGGAGGTCACGTTGACGATGGAACCGCCGCCGGAGTCGATGATGTACGGGGCGAGGTAGCGGCAGGCGAGCAGGGTGCCGTACGTCGCCGTCTCCACCGCCGAGCGCCAGAGCTCGAGGTAGTCCGGGTCCATGTCGAGGACGTTCTTGCGGTGGGTGCCGGGGAACGCGGCGTTGACCAGTACGTCGATCCGTCCGAAACGCTCCATCGTCGTCCGGGCGAGGGCCTTGACCTGCTCGGCGTCGCGTACGTCCGCGGGCACCGCCAGGGCCCCCGTCTCCGCCGCCGTCTTCTCGAGGGTGTCCCGGGAGCGCGCGGAGACCACGACGCGCGCGCCTTCCTCGCTCATCAGCGCGGCGAGAGTGCGGCCGAGTCCGGGACCGGCCCCGGTGATGACTGCGATCTTTCCGGCCAGCACGCGACCTCCCGGGACGAGCGACGCCACATCATACCAAGCGGTCGCTAGCTTGGGGCCCCTAGGTACCTTCTGGGATGGATCACCAGCAAGGCGGCGGAATTTCTATTAATGGTCGGCACGAAAACGCGCGACGCGCCTTCCGTGACTTCCCGTGACGCCGTGCTACCGTCTGCCACGGAGAGTAACTTGATCTTCGCTGCAAAGAGTGAGCGGGGGCGTCTTAACGGCGTTTCGGTCAGCGGGTACTCGCGGTGGGAAGCCGCGTTTCAAAAGGAATGATGCACCATGCGCAATTTTCGCATAAGCGTCGCGGTTCCACCCTCGGTGGCGAAGAGGGTGACGGTCTCGGTCGCGACCGGCTCCCTGAGCGTCATTGTTGCCGCGGCCGCCTCATCCCTCGCCTCCGCGACCGCGCAGGAGGACGGAGCGCCCAAGGTGACCGCGGCGAGTCATGATCCGTGGCCCGACACCCATGAGCCCGGTGCGAACGCCTGGCCGAAGGTGCGCAAGGCGCTCCACCGCCACCATGTATCCCCAGGCTTCATCGCGGGCCGGACGAGGCGTCCGACACCGACGCCCAGCCCGTCCGTGACGGCTACCTCGACTTCGACGGCCACCGCCAGTCCGTCGGCCAGTCCGTCGGCCAGTGCGTCGGCGTCGCCCAGCGCGTCGGCGTCGGCCTCCAGCAGCGCGGACGGGATCAACGTCTCGGTCGATGCGACGCCGAGCGGGTCGGTGTCCCCGACGCCGACGGCCTTCCCGATACCTCATCGTCCGCGGCTGAAGACCTTCGTGGTGCCGCCGTGCGAGCCGGGGGTCTTCTTCTCCATTCGCTTCCAGAAGCCGGTGGACCTGTTCGTCCCGAACTCCTACTACGTGGACGGTCCCGGCGGTGACATGCAGGTCTGGATTCGGCGGGTGCATCTGGTCCGGCTCCACGTCGAGCTGGAAAAGGAGGCCGCTGCCGATTTCAATATTCAGAACTTCATTGCGAAAATCAGGAAGAACCTGCGGCCGGAGGTCGAAGAAGAACACTCCGTGGAGAGCGGGCACCAGTACACCACCCACATCTCCAAGGGGATGATCGGGCATATGCGGTACCGGGTGTTCGGCCTCAGGCTCGGCTTCGACCAGTGGCGGATCTTCCACAACTGCGGCCGGCTGCGGATCAACTCCGGGGTCGCGACGTTCCCGACCATCCGGGAGGGCTGGAGGTTCTGGGAGACGAGGGCCTGGCCGAAGGCCGAGAAGAAGAAAGCAGCAGGTGCTCCCAAGGGACGCAAGAACCGTCTCTTCGGTGAGGTGACCGCGGGATTCGGCGGGCCGCTGCGCCGCCATGTCACAGGCATCCGGTGACCGAGGCCCGACAACCGTCGGTACGGCCTTCCCCGGTGGAAGCCGCGTTTCAAAGGAAAGATGCATCATGCGCAATATCCGGATGACCACCGCGGTCCCACCCTCGATGGCGAAGAGGGTGACGGTTTCGGTCGCGACCGGCTCTCTGGGCGTCATCGTTGCCGCAGCCGTCTCCTCTCTCAGCCCCGCCACCGCGTCTCCGGGGGACGGGCCGCCCAAGGCGGCCGCGGCGAGCCATGATCCGTGGCCCGACACCCACCAGCCCGGTGCGGGCGCCTGGCCGAAGGTGCGCAAGGCTCTCCACCGCCACCGTGGGGTGCGCGCGGTCATGGCGGGCCGGACGCGGACGCCCACGCCCAGCCCGTCCGTGACCGCGACCTCGACGGTGACCGCCAGTCCATCGCCGACCGCGACGGCCTCACCCAGCGCATCGGCAAGTGCTTCGGCGTCGGCCTCCAGCAGCGCGGGCGGGATCAACGTCTCGGTCGATGCGACGCCCAGCGGGTCGGCGTCGCCGACGCCGACGGCCTTCCCCATCCCGCATCGTCCGCGGCTGAAGACCTTCGTGGTGCCGCCGTGCGAGCCGGGGGTCTTCTTCTCCATTCACTTCCAGAAGCCGGTCGACATGTTCGTCCCGAACTCCTACTACGTGGATGGCCCGGGCGGTGACATGCAGGTCTGGATCCGGCGGGTGCATCTGGTCCGGCTCCACGTCGAGCTCGAAAAAGAAGTGGACACCGATTTCAATATTCAGAACTTCATCGCGAAAATCAGGAAGAACCTGCGGCCGGAGGTCGAAGAAGAGCACGTGGTGGAGAGTGGTCACCAGTACACCACCCACGTCTCCAAGGACATGATCGGGCATATACGCTACCGGGTGTTCGGTCTCAGGGTCGGCTTCGACCAGTGGCGGATCTTCCACAACTGCGGCCGGCTGCGGATCAACTCCGGGGTCGCGACGTTCCCGACCATCCGGGAGGGCTGGAAGTTCTGGGAGACCAGGGGCTGGCCGAAGACCACCGCGAAGGCCCCGAAGGGCGGGGCGCAGGCCAGGGGCGTACGCCCGGCCCGCGCCATCACGGGGCGCAAGCCTGCCGTCGAGCATCAGGGGCCCGGGGCGCTGCCGACCACCAAGAAGTACCCGAGCGCCACCGCGGGTACCCGCCGGTGATCGCAGCCTGACGAAACGCCGATACGGCCCTCGCCGACGTCCTGTCGGTGAGGGCCGTGTTCGCGCGCCGTCATCCCGCGAGGTGCTCGGCTCCGGACGCCGTCCGCGGGCTCCCCGTGGGTGCGGACCGCCGGGACGGCAGCGACCGGGTGATCGCGGCGGTGACGCAGCAGATCGCCGCGATGATGAGGAGGCTCACGGTGAACGCCGCCGTGTACCGGCCCGCTCCGAGCACGTTGTAGTAGGCCACCCCGACGACCGCCACCCCGATCGCGCCTCCGGACTGCAGGGCGGTCGACACGACCCCCGACGCGGAGGCGGCGTGGCGGTGATCGACCTCCGACAGGGCCACGGCGGCCAGCGGGGAGAGCAGCAGCCCCATGCCGACGCCCGCGACGACCAGCCCGGGAATGAGCCAGGCGACGTTCCCCGCGGTGCCGGTCTCCGCGGCGGTCGCGGCGAGCAGGCCGTACCCCGCGGCCAGGGTCAGGGCGCCGAGCGCCAGGACCCGGTGGCCGAGCCGGGCCGCGGCCCTGGCCGCCACGCCGGAGGACGCGAAGTAGCCGACGCCGAGCGGCACGAAGATCAGACCCGACTGGAGGGCGGACAGTCCGTGGCCGTCCTGCAGGTAGAGCGCCAGCACGAGGAAGAACGACGCCACCGCCAGCTGGCTGACCAGCGCGAGGCCGACCCCGGCGGCGAAGGCCCGCCCGCGGAACAGCGGGAGGTGGACCAGGGCCCGCTCGCCGATCCGCCTCTGGTGGAGGACGAACACCGCCAGCACCGCCGGCGCGGCGGCCAGGCAGAGCCAGGTCCACAGCGGCCAGCCCTGCTGCCGGCCCATCACCAGGGGAAGGACGACCAGGACCAGGCCGGTCGAGACGAGCGCGGCGCCGACGGGGTCGAGGCGGGTGCCGTTGCCGGCCCGCGACTCGGGCACCACCTTGAGGGCGGCGGGCACGGCGACCACGCCGATCGGCACGTTGATCAGGAAGATCGCCCGCCAGCCCAGCCCGGCGACGTCGGCGTGGATGAGCAGCCCGCCGATCAGCTGTCCGAACACTCCGCCGAGGCCCATCGCCAGCCCGTACGCGTTGAACGCCCGGGCCCGGTGCTCCCCGGTGTAGACCGTGTTGACGATGGCCAGGACCTGGGGCATCAGCAGGGCGGCCGCCGCCCCCTGGACGACGCGCGCGCCGATCAGGACGCCGGCGGTCGGGGCGAGGCCGCACGCCAGCGACGCGAGCGTGAACAGGCCGAGGCCGAGGGCGTACATCCGCCGCCGCCCGTACAGGTCGCCGAGGCGCCCGCCGGTGATCAGGCCCGCGGCCAGCGCCAGGCCGAATCCCGCGACGATGAACTGGATCGCGGCCGGTCCGGCGTGCAGGTCCCGCTGGGTCGCCGGGATGGCCACGTTGACGATGAAGAAGTCGAGGGTGGTGATGAAGGTGCCCGTCAGCAGGACCAGCAGGGGCGCCCATCCGGGGGCGGCCGTCCTGCGGTGGACCGGGCGTTCCAAGGTCGTCGTCATGCGGCAACCTTCGCGTGTGGGAGGTCATCCGGTCGATTACCTGACAGGTAGCGGCGTTGACAGCCGTTCGGCGGCTCCTTACGCTCACCAAGCGGGCGCTAGGTTGGGTGGAGGTTCTGCGTGGCGGCACTGGCCAGTGACATCGGAGGCACCTTCACCGACGTGGTCCTGGTCGCGGACGGCCGCGTCCACGTGGCCAAGACCCTGACCACCCCGGACGATCCGACCGAGGGCCTGCTGCGCGGCGTCCGCCGCGTGCTCGCCGACGCCGGGGTCGCGGCCGCGTCCGTCGGCCGGTTCACGCACGCGACCACGCTCGCCACCAACGTCATCCTCGAGCGCCGGGGCGCCGCCGTCGCGTTCGTCACGACGCGCGGCTTCCGCTCGATGCTCGCGCTCGGCCGCCAGGCGCGCGTCGAGGAGGAGCGGTACGACCTGGCGTTCTCGCCGGGCGAGCCGCCGGTGCCCCTGACGCACACCTTCGAGGTGCCCGAACGCCTCGCCGCCGACGGCACCGTCCTCACCCCGCTCGACGAGGCCGCCGCGTGCCGGGTCGCGGAGCGGATCGCGGGCCTCGGCGTCGCGGCCGTGGCGATCTGCCTGCTGCACTCTCACGCCAACGACGCGCACGAGCGGCGGCTGGCGTCCCTCATCGCTGAGCGGCTCCCCGACGGCACCCCCGTCGTCATCTCCTCGGAGGTCTGGCCCGAACTCGGCGAGTACGAACGGGCGACGACCACGCTCATGTCCGCGTACGTCGGCCCCGTCATGGCCGCCTACCTCCGCCGCCTGCGCGACCGCCTTGGCGAGCTGGGCATCACCGCGCCGGTGCACGTCATGGAGTCGGCGGGCGGCGTGCTGCCCGCCGAGCTGGCCGCCTCCCGCGCGGTCTACACGATCGAGTCGGGTCCGGCGGCCGGCGTCGTCGCGGCGACCCGGGAGGGCGCCCGGCGCGGGCTGACCGACCTGATCTCCTTCGACATGGGCGGCACGACCGCCAAGGCGGGCCTCGTACGCGGCGGCAGGCCGGGCGTCACCCACGAGTTCCAGGTCGGCGGCAAGGGCAGCTTCGGCGGACGGCGGCCGGGCACCGGCGTGCCCATCAAGGTGCCGGCGATCGACCTGGCCGAGGTCGGGTCGGGCGGCGGCTCGATCGCCTGGGTGGAGTCCGGCGCGCTCCGCGTCGGACCGCGGTCCGCCGGCGCGGCGCCCGGTCCGGCGTGCTACGGGCGGGGCGGCACGCTGCCGACGGTCACCGACGCCGACCTGGTGCTCGGCTACCTCGACCCGGAGGGCTTCGGCGACCTCCGGCTCCGTCCCGACCTCGCCGAAGAGGCCATCGCCCGGCACGTCGCCAAGCCGCTCGGCGTGGAGGTCGTCGAGGCGGCCGCGGCGATCCACGACATCGCGGGCGCGCAGATGGGCACGGCGGTGCACGTCGTCACCGTCCGGCGCGGCATCGACCCGCGCGGCTTCACCCTCGTCGCGCTGGGCGGCGCCGCCCCGACCCATGTCGTCGGCCTCGCGGAGCGGTTCGGGATCCGCCGGGTGCTCGTCCCCGCCCGCTGCGGCGTCGGATCGGCCGCCGGGCTGCTCCACGCCGACCTCGCCATCGAGCGGTCGCGGACCTTCCTCGCGCGGGCGGCCGACATCGACCCGGCGGCGCTCGAGGCCGCGCTCGCCGACCTGGAGACGGCCTGCCGCGCCGACCTCGGCGTACGCGACGCGGGATGCCGGGTCGCGCGCTCCGTCGGGCTCCGGTTCGCGGGACAGGCGCACGCCTTCACCGTCGAGTTGCTCCCCGGAACGGTGACCCGCGAGACCGTCGACGCCGCCGTCGCGGAGTTCTACGCCCGGTACCGCGAGTCGTACGGAATCGATCTGCGCGATCCGGCCGAGCTCACCGTCGCCCGGGCGCGCGTGTCCCTGCCCGCCGGCGCCGCGGACGTCCGCGCGGCGGACACGTCACGACCCGCGCCGGACCGGGCCCGGCGGGCGTGGTTCGGGGGAGCGTTCCGCGACGTCCCGGTGCGCGAACGGGCCGGCTGCGCCGCCGGGGAGCGGTTCACCGGGCCGTGTGTCATCACCGAGCCGCAGGCGTCCCTGCTCGTACCTCCCGGCTGGACCGGCCTGGTCGACGAGCACGGCGCCGTGTCCTTGGAGAGGGAGACCGCAGGTGACCGATGACCTGACCGCGGAGATCCTCCGCAACGCCCTGCGCGTCGCCGCCGAGGAGGCGAGCATCGTCGTCGTACGCTCGGCGTACTCCACCTTCATCGTCGAGGGCGCGGACGCGGCGGCGGCCGTCCTCGACGCCCGCGGGCGCCTGGTCGCGCACTCGCTGTCCACCGCGCTCATCCAGTGCGCGAGCCTGCGCAGCGCCCTCCCGTACGTCATCGACGCCTACCCGCTCGACGCCATGCGCCCGGGCGACGTCTTCTGCCTCAACGACGTGTACCAGGGCGGGGTCCACGCCAACGACCTGCTGGTCTTCCGGCCGGTCTTTCTCGACGGGACGCCCGCCTACTTCACCGGCACGCTCATCCACGTGGCGGACCTGTCGGGCCTGTCGGCCGGTGGCATGGCCAGCGACGCCACCGACGTGTTCCTCGAAGGCCTGCAGCTGCCACCGGTCCGGATCGCCACCGCCGACGGCTGGGACGACGGGCTGACCCGCGTGCTCGCCGCCAACAGCCGCACGCCCGACAGGTTGCTCGGCGACCTGCGGGCGCTCGTCGCGGGCGTCAACGTCGCCGCCCGCCGCCTGGAGGAACTCGCCGCCGGACCGGCCATCGCCGGCCAGGGCCTTGGGGATGACCAAGGCGTCGTGGACGGTCAGGGCGTCGTGGACGGTCAGGGCGTCGGCGTCGGTCAGGGCGTCGGCGGCCAGGGCCTCGGGGACGGCCAGGGCGTCGCCGGCCAGGGCGTCGGGGATGGCCAAGTCGTCGTGGGCGGTCAGGGCGTCGGCGACGGTCAGGGACTCGCGGCCGATCAGGGTCTCGGCGACGGTGAGGGTGTCGCCGCCGGTCAAGGTCTCGCCGCCGGTCAGGGTCTCGCGGCCGGGATCGACGCCTATCTCGCGCACACCGAGAAGCGGATGCGCGCGGAGCTCGCGCGGCTGCCGAAGGGGACCTACGAGGGCGAGTACGCCGTCGAGGACGGGGACGAGCGGCACTGGGTCCGCGTCGCGGTGACCGTCCACGGCGACGGGGTGCTGGTCGACTTCACCGGCACCGACCCCCAGGTCCCGAAGCCGGTCAACTCGGGCTTCTCCCAGACTCTCGGTGGTGTCCTGTACGCGCTGCGCTGCTTCGTAGACCCGTCGCTGCCGATGAACGAGGGCTGCTTCGCACCGGTCGAGGTGCGGATGCCCGAGGGAAGTCTGGTCAACTGCACGAAGCCGTACCCGGGCGGCGGCCGGTGGGGGACGGTCGCCGCCGCCGAGGAGGCGATCTTCGCGGCGCTCACGCGGGCGCTGCCCGGTCGCGGCGCGGCCGCCTCCGGCATCCTGCAGGCCTTCAGCCTCAGCGGCGCCACGAGCCCGTGGCTGCACATGGCGTTCGAACTCGGCGGCATGGGCGCGCGGTACGGGCGGGACGGGCCGGACGCGACCGGCGCGCTGTTCGGCGGCGGCCGCAACATCATCCCGCAGGTCGAACCGATCGAGGCCCGGCTGCCGGTGCGGGTCGAGGAGGTCGCGCTCGTCCCCGACTCCGGCGGACCAGGCCGCTGGCGGGGCGGGCTCGGCACCCGTACGGTCATCCGGGTGCTGGAGGACGCGCGGGTCGACACACGCGGGGACCGGCTCCGCCACCCGCCCGCCGGAGCGGCGGGCGGCGGGCCCGGCCGGGCGGGCGGCTACCATCGCGAGCGCCTCGACGGGACCCGCGAACCACTCCCCGCCAAGGCGACGCGCTCGCCCCTGCGCGCGGGCGAGGCCCTGGTCATCGAGACGTCCGGCGGCGGCGGATACGGCGACCCGGCCGAGCGCGACCCTGAGGCCGTACAGCGAGACCTTTTCGATGGGAGGGCGACGCGGTGAGGTTCAGCGTCCCCGGGTCTCGTGGACCTGGGCATCTGGCGGGACCCTTTCGAGGGGAGGCCGACCTGGTGAGGTTCGGCGTCATCTTGGGCCTCGTGGTCCTGGGCGTTCGGCGGGAACTTCTCGATGGGAGGGTGGCCCGGTGAGGTTCGGCGTCCCGCTCGGTCTCGTGCACCCGGGCATCTGGCGGGACCTGACCGTCGAGGCCGACCGGCTCGGCTTCGAGTCGGTATGGATGCCCGAACATCTGGTCTTCGCGACCGACCTGTCGACGGCGACGTACCCGGGGACCGACCGGCCTGGCATCGTGCCGTCCACACCGCTGTTCGACGCGCCCGCCTACCTGTGCGCGCTGGCCGCCGTCACCGAACGGATCCGCCTCGGCACGGCCGTGCACCTGTTCGCGCTGCGTCATCCGTTCGTGAGCGCGCGGGCGTTCGCGACGCTGGACCACGTCTCGGGCGGGCGCGCCGTCGCCGGGGTGGGCGCCGGGTGGTACGCGGGGGAGTGGGATGCGGCCGGGATCGACTTCGCGAGCCGGGGACGGCGGCTGGACGAGGCCATCGATGTCGCCCGCCGCCTGTGGACCGAGGACGTCGTCGAACATCACGGGGAGTTCTTCGACTTCGACGAGGTCGCCTTCGAGCCAAAACCGCGCGGCATTCCGATCCTCGCGGGCGGTGAGTCACCGGCCGCGCTGCGCCGCGCGGTCACCCGGTGCGACGGGTGGATCAGCATGCCGCACACCGTCGAGTCGATCCGTCCGCAGCTCGAGCGGCTCCGACGTCTCCGCGCGGAACGGCCGAACGACCGGCCCTTCGAGATCACCGCGCACGCGTACGAGCTGTCCGGCCCGGACGAGGTCGGCGCGTGGGCCGAGCTGGGCGTGGACCGGCTGATCGTACGGCCCTGGACGCGCACCGGCGAGGCCCTCACCGGCCTGAAACGCTTCGCCGATCAGTACGAGATCGGCGGTCGCTGATTCGCCGACGTCACGACGACTCGATGTACGCGTCCCGGTCGTGGCGCGGCCGTCCACCGAAAACGGACGGCGGGTACGGGGCGTGCTGGTCCGGGGCTGTGGCGGGCATCGGCATGGTGCCGTCTGTCGCCGTCGCTGGGCGTGCTGGTCCGGAGTCGCGGTCGGCATCGGTCACATGGCCGCCTGTCGTCGCCGCTGGACGCGCCGGCGCCGCTCAGCGTCGCGCCGCGAGGAGCAGGCCGACCGCACGCAGCCGCCGCCTCATCGGCGCCGCCGAGCGGCGCCAGGGCACCCGCGCGGCAGCCGGCGCCAGGGCGCACGGAACCGCGTCAGCCGCTCTTCGGGCGTGACCAGCTGGTCGCCGTCCACGTCAGCGCGTACGACGAGGGCGACCTGGCGACGAGCTTCATGAAGACGACGCGATCGTCGTTCATGTAGCACATCTCCGCGCCGCGGCGCAGTTCGCTGAAGGAGGGCCCGCCGCCCGCGGGCTGCCGGGTCACCGCGGTCTCGCAGGCGGCCCCGTCCAGGTCGCCCGTGACCATGGCGACCTCGCCGGCGTGCACCTGGATGGACGGGGAGCCGAATCCGCAACCGATGTACTCGAGCGGCATGCCGGCCGCGCCGGACACGTCGGTGTTCACCGTGGGCCCCTGCTCGTCGAAGTCGAAGCCGTTGGTGAAGCAGCCCCCGCCGGGGAGGGTGAACCGGACGCCGGTGAACTCCTGGAGGTAGGTGGCTGTGGGGGCCGGAGTCGGGGCGGTCGCGGGGGAGCCGCCGCTCCCTGCGACCGCCGCGCCGGAGGTCGGCGCGCTCGAGGACGTGGGGCCCGGGCCATGACCGCCGGGCCCCGAGGTGAGGGCCCCGACGACGACGGCGGTACCGATGACGGACGCCGCCGCGATCCCGACGACCGCCCCTGTGGGCACCCCCCGTCTCGGCGGGGGACCCGCCACCGGCAGGGTGGCGGGCGATGCGTGCGGCGTGACAGGTGGAGACGCGGGCGAGGCGGCAGGCGGGGACGCATGTGGGGCGATGGTCGGCGGCTGCGGTGAGGCGGCCGGCGCCGGGCGCGCACCGGCCGTGCCGGGTTCGGGCGTCGCCGGGCGCTCCTCCGGCGGCCGTACGGGGTCATAGGCCGGGAGCGTCGCGGCGAGCGCGTCCGGCAGCCAGGATCCGGCGAGATCCGGTGTCGGATCGCCGGACTCGGCGCGCGCCACCTCGATGATCTCCGCCAGGTCCGGGCGTGCCTCCGCGTCCTTGGCGAGGCACCGAGCGGCCAGGTCGCGCAGCGCTGGAGGGCAGCCGTCGAGGTCCGGAGACTCGTTGAGGATCCGGTACAGCAACGCGGCCTCAAGACCCTCGCCGAACGCCGGCCGGCCGGTCGCCGCGTACACCGCCAGCTGGCCCAGTGCGAACACGTCGGTGGCGGGCGTCGCCGGCCGGCCGCGGACCTGCTCGGGGGACATGAAGGCCGGGGTCCCGACCCGCACCCCGGGACGCGTCACCGCCGTGACGTCGGCGGCCCAGGCGATCCCAAAGTCGATCACCCGGGGACCGTCGGCGGCGAGGAGGACGTTCGAGGGCTTGAGATCCCGGTGGATGAGGCGCGCGGCGTGGATCGTGGACAACGCCTCGGCGACCGCACCGGTCAGCCGGAACACCATCGACGCCGCGAACGGCCCCTGTCCGGCCACGGCCTGCTGCAACGAGGGGCCTGCGACGTAGGCGGTGGCCATCCACGGCGTGGGCGCGTCGGCGTCCGCGTCGACGACCGTTGCGGTGTACAGGCCCTGGACGCGTTGCGCAGCGGCGATCTCCTGCCGGAACCGGCGCCGGAACTCCTCGTCCGCGGCGAATTCCGGGCGGACGACCTTGATGGCGATGGCCCGTCCTCCGGGCGTGAACGCCAGGTACACGTTTCCCATCCCGCCGGCGCCCAGCCGCGCGTGCAGCGGATAGGAGGCGACCATCCGGGGGTCGTCCGGTCCCAATGGGAAGAATCTGGACTCCACGCGCACCTTTTCCGCTGGATTCGGGGTCACACGGGCATCGCGACCGCCCACCGGCGGTCGGTCCCAAGGATCGCGACGCCGAGCCGTCGCGTCATGTCCCCAAATTGGGGGACATGACAGACCGCTGTGCCGTGCGCCATGGTGAGCCGGCGACCAAGGCGTGGTCCTGGCTGAGTATGGGCGCCATTCGATCCCAAGGTGGCCGTGAGCCCGTCGGCGACCGGCTTCGAGAATTCCGGCCGACGGCCCGCCGCGTCATGTCCCAAGAACTTGGGACATGACGGCCGGCGCGCCGTGCGTCACGGTGGGCCGATGCGGTACGGCGTCGGCGGCGGAGCTGTCACGATCTTGAAGGCGTCTCGCGAATGCATGAGGAGTGCCGCATGGTCCCGGATCCCGTCGGCGTGCAGCAGGCCGATCGGCTGGTGGCCCACGCCTGCGTGGTGATCCGGGCGGCACTGCTGGCGCAGTTCTGCCTCGCGGTACTCGTCGAGGACCGGGGGTTTCATTCCGTCCAGGGGCTGTTCATCGCGGCGGCCGTCGCGGAGAGCGGGTGGCTCTCCTGGGTCCTGCTGACCCGCCCCGGGCGGCCGAAGCCGATGGTCGCCGTCGCGGACGCCGCGTTCGGCGTCGCCGCGTTGGTGTTCGGAGCCTGGTCGGCGCCTCCGAACGCCTCGCACTTCTGGGGAAACGCGATGTACCCCTTCACGCTCGTGTCGAGCGGCGCCGTCCTGGCCGCGATGTGCGCGACCGTACGCGGCACCATGATCGCGAGTACCACGCTGGCGTTCGCCTATGGCACCGGCATGGCGTGGTTCCACGAGATGGACCCGGCCTACGCGGTCAACATCTCCATCGACATGCTGACCTACGTGCCCTTCGCCTGGGTCGCGCGATGGCTCGGCACCGAAGTGGGGGCGGTCGGCGCACGCCTGGACGTCATGCAGGAGGAGGCCGTACGCAAGGCGGAACAGCTCACCCAGGCCCGGGAGCAGGCGAGGCACGAACAGGAGGTGGCGGCGCTTCGACTGGCCGCCACCGAGACGGCGCTGGCGGCCGAGCGCGAACGGCTCGAGAACATGGCCTCGTTGCACGACCGGGTGTTGCAGACCATGGAGACCCTCGCGCGGGACGGTGTCCTGCCCGATTCGCGGCTGCGCTCGCACGTCGCCGTGGAGGCGCGCTGGCTCCGCCGGTTGATCGAGGAGGGTGGCCGGCGTGAGGACGGTTCCCTGTCCGACCGCCTGTGGTCCGTGGCGGAGGAGTTCGAGCGGCTGGGGCTGCGAGTGGAGTTCTCCGCGCGCGGTCCGGCGGTCGCCATCGCCGAGCCGTGCGTGCACGCGCTCGCCGAAGCCGCCCGCGAGGCCCTCAACAATGTCGCCAAGCACTCGGGCGCGGCGTACGCGGTGATGCGGGCGGTGGTCGAACCCGCTCGCGTCCTGGTCACCGTCGTCGACACGGGCTGCGGCTTCGACCCGGACGCGGTGCCGTGGGGCACGGGCCTGACCGACTCCGTCAAGACGCGCCTCGGGACGGTGCACGGCGGCTTTCTCGTCGAGTCCGCTCCGGGCGAGGGGACCCGGGTCGAATTGTGGATACCGACATGATCCGCGTCGCAATCGTCGACGATCATCCGATCGCCCGCTGGGGGATCGAGCACGTCTTCGCCTCCCGCGACCTCCTCCAGGTCGTCGCCGCGGTGGCGGAGACCGAGGAACTGGCCGGGTCGCCCGCCCCGGACGTGGTTCTGCTCGACCTCTATCTCCGGGAGGGCCTGCCGGCGCTGGAGGCGATCCGCGATCTGTCGGGACGGTGCCGCGTGCTGGTCCTGTCGGCGTCCTCCCGTCGCTTCGACGTGCTGGCGGCGCTGCGGGCGGGAGCGTCCGGCTACCTGACGAAGGACGCACCTGAGGGCGTCCTGGTGGAGGCGTTGCGGACGGTGCACGACGGGGGCTTTTATCTCTCGCCGCATCTGGCCGACCTGCTGGCGGAGGACCCCCACGACGCGCGACCGCGGCTGACGGCGCGCGAAGAAGAGGCGCTGCGCTGGGTCGCGGAGGGATTCACCCACGCCCAGGCCGCCCGGCGGATGGGCATCAGCGTCTGGACGTTCGAGACGCACCTGCGCCGGGTGCGCGCCAAGTTCGGCATCGGCAACACCGCCGAATTGACCCGCTTCCTGCTTGAACGGGACCCGAGGGAGGACTGATCGGCGCAGGCGGAGTGGACTGCCGGCGATCGGAACAGGGAGGGCGGGGCGGCCTCGCTGCCACTCGAGGCCACCCCACCGACCATCTCACCCGACCGGACGCGCGAAGTCGCCGAGACGGTCCCCAAGACCAGCCCGCGATGGCTGCCGCAGGAGCGCTGGTCGTATTTCCGACTATACCAATAGGAAATCCTATGTAAAGGCCCCGAGAGATCTTGTCGCCCGCGTCAGTTCGTCCCGAGGGCGGCCAGAACCGTCTCGTACATCACCGTCCGGATCTTGGCGACGGTGCCGCCGTCCTTGCCGGCCAGCGGGGCGGCGAGGCCGACCGCCGTGGCCAGGACCTCGGCCTCCGATGCGGTCCGGTCGACGATGCCCGCCGTCTGCGCCTCCTCGGCGGTGTACCGCCGACCGGTGACCATGGCCTCGTGCGCGGTGGCCTTCGGCAGCCGGCCCTGGACCAGGGCGGCCATGCCCGGGGTGAAGGACAGTCCGAGGTCGACCTCGGGCAGGCAGAAGAACCCTCGGTCGGTCCGCATGACGCGGTGGTCGTGCGCCAGCGCGAGCATGGCTCCGGCCGCGAACGTGTGGCCGTTCAGCGCCGCGACCGTAAGCATCGGCAGGGTGAGGAACCGTGCGAAGAGGGCGTGGACCCGGTCCAGGTAGGGCCCCCACTCGTCGGGGTTGCGTCCCAGCCAGTCGAGGTCGAGGCCGTTCGAGAAGAACTTGCCGGTGCCGATCGTCACCAGGGCCCTCGGCCCCTCCGTGGCCTCGAGCTCGTCGAGGATCTTCTCGAGCTCGTCGAGGAAGCCGGGGCTGAAGCGGTTCTCTCCCTCGTCGAAGCGAAGGATCCGTACGTCCCCGTCCCGTCGTAGCTCGATCATGCCGTCTCCCCTGTTTGCTACTGGTGAGTAACTGTTGGGATGAGCATCTCATCTCCGCGCCGCCCGGTGAAAGACGGGACGCAGACGCATCCCCGGGCATTTGCGGGCCGCAGTGTCACCGGTATTCGGACCCGCGCCGACCTGCGCGCCCGATAGCCTGGTGCGCGTCGCCCCCCGGCGGCGGCACGAGCGTTCCCCCGAGCAGAAGAAGGACGGCATGAGCGAGGAATCCGGCTCCGTCGAGATCCTGTTCGTCGACGGCGCAGACGTGCCGATCAAGCACAAGCACGCCGACCGCATGGTCGTCATGCGGGACGCCGCCAAGCCTGACGGCGACGCGCTGTACTACACGCCCGCCGAGTGGGAGGCGTTCATCCTGGGCGTCAAGGACGGCGAGTTCGACGACATGGTGGAGGACGCGCCGAGCCCGTCCGAGCCGGCCTCCTGACGGAGATCCTCACCGGCCTCCTCGCGGCGGCGGCCGGTCTGCTCCTGCTCTGGCTTTTCCTCGTCGTCTTCCTGGCACTGGCGAGGCCGAAGGGCGCCACGCTCGGTGAGGCCGTACGGCTGCTGCCCGACCTTCTGCGGCTCGTCACCCGGCTCGCGCGCGACCCCGCGCTGCCTCGCGGCGTGCGCATCCGGCTGTGGCTGCTGCTCGCCTACCTGGCGATGCCGATCGACCTCGTCCCCGACTTCATCCCGGTCCTCGGCTACGCCGACGACGCGATCCTCGTCGCCTTCGTTCTGCGCTCGGTGATCCGCCGGGCCGGACCGGAGGCGGTCGCCCGCCACTGGCCCGGCGACGAGAACGGCGGACTCGCGGCCGTCCGCCGCCTCACCCGCACGTGAGCCCTCACCCGCACGTGAACGGAGCCCATCGCGGACGTCGACCGGTCCGTCCGCCGTACGCGGCGCCGACCGGGGTCGGGCGCGAGCACCGACAGCCCGCCTGCGGTGCGCGGCGCCGACGGCCCGTCCGCCGTACGGTGACCGTTTCGGCCGTGGGTGCTGGCGGGCCACCGTGCGCGGTGTGTTCCGCGGGACCGTTGTGCGTCGCCGCGGACTCGGATCGTCCGCCGTACGGGCTGTGTCCTGCCGGATGACGTTCAGTCGTCGCGCAGGGCACGGTCTCGCCGGAGCTGCGCGGAGACCCGGCGCGGATCCCCGGGCGGAAGCACGCCCGCCAGCGTGGCGAGGATCTCCAGGTCGTCGTCCGCCACCTGCGCGTAGCACCACAGTGCCTCGGCGTCGCCGCGGTGCAGGAGCTGCCGGCGCAGTTGGGCGGCCAGCTCGTCCCGCTCGGCCTGGATGGCCGGTGACTCCGAGCGGCGGAGTAGCGGCCCCGGATACAGGCGTACCGCCGCCGCGACGTCACCGGCCGCGAGCAGCCGCCGTACGGTCAGGAAGTCGGCCTCGACGTCGCAGTCGAGGCGATAGGGCTTGGCCCGGACGATGTTCCCGAGCTGCCCGCGGAGCCGGTGGATCTCCGCCCGGACGGTCACCGGATTGCCCTCGTCGCCGTAGATGTACAGCGACGACTGCTCGCCCGTCAGCCCGCTCGGATGCAGCGCGAGCAGCGCGAGCAGTTCCGCGTGCCGCAGGGACAGCGGGATGCGTCGGCCGTCGAGTAAAGCGCAGGGCTGTTCGTCGCCGAGGAGCCGGAGGGTGAGCGAGCACCGGTCCTCTGAGCCGGTGGCGCGCAGGAGGTAGGCCTGGCCCAGCGTCTCCGCCACCGCGGTCCGGCCGTCGGGCAGCGCCACCCGGGCGCCGGCCTCCGGGACGACGACCCGCCCGCCGCGCCAGCTGTCGGGGTCGGCCGCCAGGATGCGTCCCGTCGTCGTCACCAGCGCCCGCGTGTCCCCGCGCACGTGGCGCATGTACCGGGCGCGCAGGCACTCGTCGCGGTGGTTCATCTCCAAGGCCAGGCAGGCCTCGGTCAGGCGGGCGGCGGCCTCCACCAGCGCGACGACGGCCGGGTGCAGGGCGTCGACCGTCGCGCTGATGTCCACGCAGGCGATCACCTGGCCGGTGTCCGGGTCGACGATGGGCGCGCCGGCGCACGACCACGGTTGGAGCACGCGGACCAGGTGCTCGGTGGCCCGGACGTAGGCCGGGGCGCCCGTGCTCAGCGCCGTGCCGATGCCGTTCGTCCCGATGACCTCCTCCGACCAGCGGAACCCCTCGATCAGCCCGACGGAGTCCGCGCACCGCCGTACGTCGCTCGGGCCCTCGCTCCACAGCACCCGTGCGTCGCCATCGGTGATCACCATGAGGTGGGTCGTGGCGTCGGCCACGCCGCGCAGCGTGTCGCGGAGCTGCGGCAGGTGCCGGTCCAGCGGGTGGGCGGACCGGACGTCCGCCACCCTGGCCGCGTCGATCGCCTGAGGCGCTGCGCTCATGTCCGGGTCGACGCCCGCCGCCAGCGAACGGCGCCACGACTCGCGGATCGGCGGGCGGCCGGTGAGGACCGATGCCATGACCGCCGCCTCGCACAGCACGGCGGTCCGGCGATCACAGTTCGCGGGGTTGTCGCACACGTGGCTGCTTCGCATGGCGCTTCTCCAGGGGCGTGTCTGCCCCGAGCATTGGGGCTGGAGACCCCGGCCGCAAGCGGTTCGGCCAAACTGGCTACCTGCGATCATCGCCGTTGGTCATCGAGCGATTGCAACCTGTTTGCAACCCTGGCTCGTCTAACGTACGTTCCACGACCGCAACGGGGCGTCACCTTTCCGCTCCGGGCCGCGGTCGTACGTGCCGGTTCGCCCGGACCCGTGAGAGGGGACGGATCCGGTGCATCGCGCACGCGCCCGCCGTCGTTGGGCTCGCCGGGAGAGGAGGCCCCGGCGGCGGGCGGCCCACCTTTGGCTGCTCCGAGCGGGAGCGGCGCACCTCCGGCAGGTCCGATCGGGGCCGCCCGCCTCCCGTCAGTCCGAGTGGGGTGTGGCCGCGCCGTACAGCAGGAGGCGGAGGGCCTCCGCGGTGCCCGAGGGATCGCCGGTGGCGAGGCGGCGCACCGCGAGGCCGTAGAGCAGCGCGACGACGGTGGGTGCCTTGGCCTCCGGCTCGGGGATGCCCAGGGCGGTCAGGATCGCGGTCGCCAGCCGGTCGTACGCCTCCATCGAGCGGACCGCGGCCTCCCGTACCAGCGGGTCGCGCGAGGCGTGCAGGTGCAGCTCGAGGGTGGCGACCTCCTCGGGATCGCTTGGCAGCTCGGCGATGGCACGCTCGGTCTCGACTACGGCCTCGTCGGGCGTGATGCCCTGGAGCCGCGCGGCGATCTCGCTGATCCGGTGGATCTCCTCGTCGACGTAGCGGCTGAGGGTCTCCCGCAGGAGTTCGGCCTGGCTGGGGAAGTGGTACGTCAGCGACCCCAGCGCGACGCCCGCGGCCGTCGCGACCCGCCGATTGGTGACCGCGCCGACACCCTGCTCGCCGATCAGGCGGAGGGTGGCGAGCAGGATGCGTTCTCGTGTGTCTTCCATCGCAGGACAAGTCTGGCGTATCCGGGCCCTTCTCACCGAAGCCCCTTCGGGTTTATCGTTCGTTCGAACGAACGATAGCGAACCTCGGGGGGTTCCTGTGATCGAAGGACTCGCCAAAGACGCCGCGCGCCTCGCCGCGGGTGAGGTCTCCTCTCGCGAGCTCGTGGAGTACTCCCTCGGGCGGATCGAGCGCGACACCCTCGGCGCCTTCCGCGTCGTCTGCGCCGACCAGGCGCTGGAGGACGCGGACCGGGCCGACCGATGGCGCGGGGAGGAGCGCCCCGCGCTGCTCGGGGTCCCGGTCGCGATCAAGGACGACACCGACCTGGCCGGGCACATCACCCCCTTCGGCTGTCGCGGCAGTCATCAGCCGAAGACCGCCGACAGCGAGGTGGTCCGCAGGCTCGGTGCGGCCGGCGCGGTCATCGTGGGCAAGACCAACACCAGCGAGCTCGGGCAGTGGCCGACCGGGGAGACCGTCGGCTTCGGGATCGTGCGCAGCCCCTGGGACTCCGAGCGCACGCCCGGCGGGTCGAGCGCCGGCTCGGCGGCGGCGGTCGCGGCCGGCATGGTCTCCGGAGCGGTCGGCTCCGACGGCGCGGGCTCCCTGCGCATCCCCGCCGCCTGGACCGGGCTCGTCGGCCTCAAGCCCCAGCGCGGCCGCGTGTCCGTCTGGCCGCACGTCGACCCGTTCTACGGCATCGCGGTCGCCGGCCCCCTCACCCGTACGGTCGAGGACGCGGCGCTGCTCCTCGACGTGCTGACCGGCAACCACGCCGACGACATCCACCGCCCGCCCGCGCCCGCCGAGCCCTACCGCGAGGCCGCCGTGCGGGAGCCCGGACGACTGCGGATCGCCCTGTCGTTCCGTTCGCCGTTCGGCGTGCCGTCCGCGGTCGACCCGGAGATCCGGGCGGCGGTGCTGCGCCTCGCGGGTGTCCTCGCCGACCTGGGGCACGACGTGTTCCCGGCCGACCCGGACTACGGGCTGATCGGCCTGGCCTTCCTGCCGCGCGGGATGGCCGGGGTCGCGGACTGGCTCGACACCATCCCCGACGCCGACCCCGAGCCCGCCACCCGCACCGAGGCGTTCCTCGGCCGGCACATCGGACGGCGGCTCGTACCCACCACCCGCCGCGCGGAACCCGGGATGCGCCGCCGGATCGGGAAGATCTTCCAGCGCGCCGACGTCGTCCTCACCCCGGCCACCGCCCAGCTCCCGCTGCGGATCGGCGCGCTCAGCGGCCGCGGCTGGTGGGCGACCGGCAAGCTCGCGACGGCTGCGTGCCCGTTCTGCTGGGCCTGGAACGTCCTCGGCTGGCCGGCCATCGGCGTGCCCGCCGGACTCAGCACCACCGGCCTGCCGATCGGCGCGCAGTTCCTGGGGCGGGGCAACGACGAGGCCACCCTCCTGTCCCTCGCCGCCCAGCTCGAAGCCGCCGAACGCTGGCCGGAACGCCGCCCGACGGAACTCCCGACCAGCGTGGGAGACCTGGCGTCCTAACCCCGCTGATCACCGGCGTCCGCCGCCCATAGGAAGCAGCGGACGCCAATGCTCAGCTCGGCCGTTCGAGCGTCAGCCGTCGACGACGGAAACCCCGACGCATGGACGACAACAAGACCGTGCATGTCGTCATCGCCGCTCCCGGCATCTCGCTGACGGCCACCGAGATCGATGCGTTTAGGACGTGAAGTCGTCGAACTCTGGGTCTTCTGCCGAGGGTTGCCGGGGCCATAGCCCAGGCAACCCTCGGCGATCATGGAACCCTTGGGGGCACGTTTAAGTGATCTGTTCCCTTTGCGGATAATCGCCGGCCATGGGGCCGCGTAGCTTGGCGGGTATGGCGGCGTTCCGAGGCGGGGGGCGGTCGAGGGGGAATCTCGGCTTGCTGCTCGTCGGCGTGCTCGCCCTGATCGCGGGCGTCACCGCGTGCGGGTCGTCGCCGGGCGCGCGGATGGAGGCGTACGGGACGACGTCCACCGCCTCGCCGACGGCGCAGCGCACGATCCGGGTCCCGGACTCCTTCGCCGACTACACCAGGCTGACCAGCGCGGACGCCCAGCGCGTCATCCAGGACATCCGCAAGGCCCAGGCCCAGCAGAACCCGGTGTTCGCCGCCAAGATGAAGATCGCGGTGTTCCAGCGACACGGGGACGCCCACCAGCGGATCGCCTTCATCGGCCTGGCGGCCGGCGACCACCCGACCATCGCCCAGGAGCTGCGCTCGAATCCGCCCTCGGCCGAGGTCGACTCCGCCCTCGCGGCCATGCCGTTGTCCGGCCCGAAGGACTACCCGACGGGACCGCTCGGCGGCGCCCTGCGCTGTGCCCCCGGATCGCGCGGCGGAGCCGGGTGCGCGTGGGCGGACGGCTCCACGGTGGGCGTGGTGGCGAGCTCCGTTCCCTCCGCCGACGAACTGGCGCGGACGACCCTGGCCCTCCGCAACGCCGCCGAGCGCTGAGACCCGCGCCTGACGAAGGTCAGGGGTGACCACCGCCGTTCGTGCGCTGTGGCGGATCCCCGGTGATCCCTAAGGTCGTGCCGACCTGACACGACGGGAGAGGCCCATGCCTCTCGGGAGGATCACCAATGGGAGAGAACGTTGCGCCGGCGCGTGGCCGGGCTGCTCGCCGCTGTACCGGCTGGAAGCTGGACCTGAACGTCCCCCAGGCCAGGCATTACACCTTCACCGAAGACGAGGCGACCCTGCTGCGGATCGCGCGGCGCTTCGACGCGTCGAAGGACCTCATCACCGGCTGGATCGGCACGGTCGACTCCGCACGGATCGTCGCGTCCGAGCGCGCATACCTCGGAGCGTTCTTCGACGAGCACCTGCGCCACCGGCCGCAGCGCCTGCTCGACGGCCCGTCGCCGCGTCACCCGGACGTCGTCTTCGTTCGGTGACGATCGGCGGGAGGCCTCAGCGCCTCCCGTCGTCTCACGGACCGTCCTCGCCTACGAGGCCCGCCTCGTAGGCGAGGATCGCGGCCTGGACGCGGTTGCGGACGCCGAGCCGGGTGAAGACGGCGCTCACGTACGCCTTGACGGTGCCCTCGACGAGGTGGAGACGGCGGGCGATCTGCGCGTTCGACAGGCCGGTGCCGACCAGCGCGAGGACCTCCCGCTCCCGCCCCGTCAGCGCGTCGACGCGGGCCCGCGCCTCGGCGCCGCGGGACAGGCGGCCCCGGTTCAGCTCGGTGATGACGCGCCGGGCCACCGGGGGCGAGAGGTACGCCCCGCCGTCGGCGGCCGCCCGTACGCCCGCGATGAGCTCGCGCGGGTCGCCCGCCTTGAGCAGGAAACCGGCCGCCCCGTCGCCGAGCGCCCGGGCGATGTACTCGTCCTCGCCGAACGTCGTCAGCATCAGCACGGCGGTGTCCGGGACCGCCCGCCGGATCTCCGGCACGGCGCTCAGCCCGTCCAGCTGGGGCATCCGGATGTCCAGCAGCGCGACGTCCGGCCGTTGTGAGCGGGCCAGCTCCACGGCCTCCCGCCCGTCGGACGCCTCCGCGACCACCTCGATGCCGGAGTCCGTGGCGAGGATCGCGCGGACTCCGGCGCGGATCATGGCCTCGTCGTCGGCGAGGAGCACCCGGATCATCGGTCAGTCCCTTCGTATCCGGTCGGCGGGGGTGATGACGTCCTTGGCGGCGAGCCGGCCGCCCGAGAAGCACAGCCGGTACACGTCTCCCACGCCGAGCGGATTGTCGTCTGAGCGGTAGTAGCGGCACGACGCGCCGGGCGGCGGCGCGGGGCCGGAGCCCACCGGGGCGTCGATCATCTCCACCGGCGGCAGGTCGATCGACGAGCGGGCCTGGCCGACCCGCAGCCGGTCGAAGCGCGCCGGGTCGAGGACGGAGTTCTCGGTCGTGTAGAGGTAGTAGCCGGCCAAGGCGATCGCCAGGCTCGCGGCGATGGAGAGCGGCACCATCAACGCGGTGACCAGTCCGCGCCGAACCTGCCCGCGCGCCCGCGCCAGCCCGTACGCGGAGTCGGAGCCGGCTGCGCCGTCGCCGGGCGACCTGGCGGGTGCCGTGTGCGGCAGCCGGGCGAGCACCTCGAACCCGCCGTCTCGCGGGCGGGCGCGCAGCGACCCGCCCGCAAGACGGACGCGCTCTCGCAGCCCCACCAGGCCCAGGCCACTGCCGGGCGCGTGCGGCGAGCCGTCGGGCGGCGGTCCGTTCACCACGGTCACGACGGTCTCGTCCCGAGACCGCACCAGGCGTACGGTCACCTCGGCTCCAGGAGCGTGCTTGGCGGCGTTGGTCAGACACTCTTGGACGACCCGGTGGACGGCGTGACCCGCCATGTCCGGCAGCGGCCCGCCGTCGCCGCCGCCGTCCAGCAGCTCGACCGGGATGCCCGACGTCCGGGCTTGTTCGATCAGGTCGGCGATGGTCTCCCGGGCGGGAGCCAGCGTCACGGCCGGACCCTCCGATACGCCATGCGGCTCGCGGAGCACGCCGATGATCTCCCGGAGCCGTTCGGTCGCCGACGCGACGCCCGCGCGCAGCTCGCCCGCTGCGGCTCGATGGTGTTCTGCGAGGTCGGGTGCCATCTCCAGGGCGCCTGCGCGCAGTGCGATCAGGCTGAGCTCGTGGCCGAGCGAGTCGTGCATGTCCTGGGCGATGCGGGCGCGTTCGCGCAGCCGCTCGCGGTCGGCGATGATCCCCTGTTCGCGCTCGAGGCGTCCCGCGCGTTCCCACCCGGCGCGCAGGAGCTCCTGCTGGAGACGCCTGTAGCGGCCGATCAGCCAGGGGCACATGATCAGGAACACCAGAGCGAGGGTCAGGTCGAACCAGGCGACCACCCACCGGGTCGCGGACCCTTCGACGGTCCCGACCGCGACGGCCAGGGCGAGTTCCAGGAGGGCGACCGCGACGAACGACAGCAGCACAGGCCGGTCGCGCGGCAGCCGTCGGCCCGCCAGGTGGCTCATGACGGGCAGCGCGACGACGTAGGCCAAGGAGAACGGCCCCGGGCGCACTGCGACGTACGCCCACTGCAGGAGCGGGAGCGCCGCCGCCCCGTACAGCGCCGCCAGTGGGTGGGACCGCCGGAGCGCGACGATGACGCCCAGGGCGACCAGCCCCGCCGTCACCACGGGCCACGGCGCGCCCACCCCGCCCTGCGCGGCCCTCTCCAGCAGCACGGTGAGCGCGAAGAAGCCCCAGAGCAGCATGTCCCTGACCGACCAGCGCACGGGCGAACGGTACAAGGCCGTGGCGACGCGTCGATACCGACGAAAGTCGAGTCCTTCGCCTCGACGAGGACGAGCGGTGATCCCCGGTCACGGCCGAGAGGCCATCCCCCAGGGCGGAGAAGCGCGAAGACGGTCGGCCGGGATGCCGCGGACGCTATCGTCGCCGCCATGATCGACAACGATGATCCGGACGCGGTGGTCGATGCTCGGCTGGTCGCCGAGGCGGCCGTGCCGGTCCGCGGTCCCGCGAGGCGGTGGAGCGGCGGCGGCTGGATCGTTCCGGGCGTCGGCCCGGAGGTCTTTGCGCTGGGGACGGATCTGGCTGTCTCGGCGACGTTCCCGGTTCCCGAGGAGCTGCCGCGGTGCTCGCCGGAGCGCCCAGCGCGGGAGGAGGACTACCGGGTCGACGTGAGCCCGGACGGGCGGTGGGCGGTTTTCGCCGGAACCGATCGCACGGTGGTGGTCGATACCGATGGACGGGTGGTCTGGCGGATGGCACACCCGAGCTTCCGGGATCGCGACGGCGACCTGGTGCCCGCGGCGGCGGTCTTCCGTCCCGATGGTTCCGCGCTGTGGGCGTTCGTTTCCGCCGGCGACCCGTCGAGCCCGGACACCGGCGCGCGGGCGACAGGTGCGGAACGCCACGTGGTCTCGGTCGCCGACTGGCGGGTGACGGCCGTCGTCCCGTCCGCCTACACCGGGCTCCCACCGGGCGACATCGTGGTACATCCCGGCGGGGACCTCGTCGGGTTCGCCGGTGCCCACAGATACGGCGTCGAGGGGTTCTACACCTACGCCTACGAGGGGTTCTGGGTTCGCTGCGACGATACGAGCGAGGCGGTGCTCAGTACCGGTGACTGGTGCCCGCTGGAGGTGTCCCCGGACGGTCGCCGATGGATCGGCCAGACCGGGAGCACTCCCGTGATCGGAGACTTCGCCGATGGCGTCGTCATCGAACCTGACCGCGCGCCCTTCACGACCGACGACGAGGAAGAGGAAGAGGATGTAGAGGCGGACTCCGCCTGCTTCGTGACCTCGGAGCTCGTCGTGGCCGCCGGCGGCCTCTGGGAGAACCGCCACGTGTTCGCCGACGCCCTGACGTTGAGACGCGTCGCCTCCATCGAGTATCCCCCGAGTGAGGACGACCACTACGCCGTCTGGGTCGGAGGCGACGGTGACGGCACGTGGATGACGTCGACCGGTCGAGCGCCGTGGGAACCTGGGGCCGTGCGTCTGCGCCGCTGGGAGTTCGACGGGGCGCACGAGTGATGAGTGCCCCTTCTCCCGGTTCCGAACCGTAGAGGGTGCCGGGGAACCGTCAGTAGCCGGCGCCGGTGAGCATGCCGCCGTCGATGAGGACCTCGCTGCCGGTGCAGTAGCCGGACTCGTCGGAGGCGAGGAACACCACCAGCGCCGGCACCTCGTCCGGCTTGCCCATCCGCTTCAGCGGCAGCGCGTTGAAGAACGCCTCGGCGCTGTCGGCGGTCGCGGCGACCACGTCCGGGTCCATCGACATCGCGGTGAGGATGGCGCCGGGGTGGATGGAGTTGACGCGGATGCCGTACGCGCCGAGCTCGCGCGCCGCCGCCTTCGTCAGCCCGCGCACGCCGAACTTGCTGGCGGAGTACGCCGCGAGCCCGGACGCGCCGATGAAGCCCTCGGTGGAGGAGACGTTGACGATGGACCCGCCGCCGGCCGCCCGCATCGGCTCGATGACCGATTTCACGCCGAGCCACTGCCCGATGAGGTTGACCTCGATGACCCGGGTGCACTCCTCCAGGGTCATGTCCTCGATCGTCCGGTGCCTGATGATCCCGGCGTTGTTCACCAGCACGGTGAGGCCGCCGAAGACGGTGACGGCGGTGTCGACGGCGTTCCGCCAGTCCTCCGGCCGGGTCACGTCCATCGGCACGAAGCGCACCGCCTCCCCGAGCTCGGCGGCGAGCTTGCCGCCCTCCTCCTCCAGGACGTCGCCGAACACCACCCTGGCGCCCTCGGCGACGAACCGCCGCACATGGGCCTTGCCCATGCCCCGGGCGCCACCGGTGATCAGCGCCACCTTCTCGTCGAGCCT
Source organism: Actinoallomurus vinaceus (assembly GCF_039542055.1). Lineage (NCBI taxonomy): Bacteria > Bacillati > Actinomycetota > Actinomycetes > Streptosporangiales > Thermomonosporaceae > Actinoallomurus > Actinoallomurus vinaceus. The sequence goes on along the minus strand of NZ_BAABHK010000004.1, from coordinate 357,485 downwards.
GCCCATGGCCACCTCACGCCCTCCGCCGCTGGTCGCGGACCTTGGCCACCGCCACCGCCGTGGCGGCCGCCTCCACGCTCCGATAGGTCGGTACCCCTGCCGCCCGGGCGATCACCCGCAGCTCGTCCTCGACGCCCGGCGGGGCGTACTCGGCGTTCCGCAGCACGAGCGTCACCCGCGTGCCGGTCAGCTCGCGCTGCAGCTCCCCGACGCCGCGCGCGTACGCGAGGAGCGGGTCGGCGCTGTCGCCGAAGGTGAAGAAGCTCTGCACGTTCACGTGCGCGATCACGTCCGGGTACGGCCGGTCCGCCTCCCGCTGGACCGCCGTGACGACCTGCCCCACGAGGTCCGGTTTGCCGCGCGGGCCCACCGGGATCTCCAGGGGGTTGCCGGGGACGGCGCCGACGGGCAGGCCGAGGTCCACGTCGGGCAGCGGGCCGAGCCGCAGCCCGGCCCGGTCGAGCGCGTCGGCGGCGAGCACGCTGGCCCCGCCGCTCGGCCCGATGACCAGGACGTCGGGGGAGACGGGCACCTGCCGCCCGGCGTGCAGGTCGAGCAGGTCGAGGGCGCCGATCAGGTCGTCCTGGGCGGTGACCAGCGGCAGCCCGGCCTGCTTCCCCAGGGCCTCCCAGACCCGGGCGTCGCCGACCATCGCGCCGGTGTGCGACGCGGCGGCCCGGCGGCCCTGCGCGGAGCGCCCGCCGACGAGGGCGACCACGGGCTTGGACACCGCGCGCAGCGCGTCGAACAGCGCCCGGCCGTCGCGCGGATCCTCCAGGTACAGGCCGATCACGGACGTGTCGTCGTCGGCGGCGAAATGGCGCAGCAGCTCGGCGGGGCCGACGTCGGCGCTGTTGCCGACCGTCGCGACCTTGGAGAAGGCCAGGCCGCGGTGCTCGCCGACCTTGATGACCTCCCCGGCGAGCCCGCCGCTCTGCGAGATCAGCGCGATCCGCCCCGGGCGACCCGGCCGCCCGCCGATGAACGTCTGGCCGCCCGCCGGGGAGTACACGCCCATGCAGTTGGGACCCAGCAGGCGCACGCCCGCGTCGTGGGCGGCGGCGAGGAGCTCGTCCTCCAGGCGGGCGGCGCCGGTCTCCCGGAAGCCGCCGCTCATCACCTGCACGAAGGGGATGCCGCGGGCCTCGCGCACGACGTCCGGGCAGCGCTCGGCGGGGACCGCGACCAGGGCGTAGTCCACGTCGGCCCCCTCCAGGGACGGCACGCAGGGCACCCCGTCGATCGCGTCCGCCGTCGGATGCACGGCGACGAGACGACCGGCGTAGCCCGCCGCGCGGTAGAAGCCGAGGAACATGTTGCCGAAGTTCGGCCGCTTCGTGGAGGCGCCCACGACCGCCACGCCGCGCGGCGCGAACAGCCGGTCGAAGTCCTGCGGCGCCGGAGCCTCCGCGCGTTCACGCGGGGTGACGTCGGCGGGGCCCAGGAGGCGGGCGTCCACCGCGACCGCCCCTTCCGGCGTGCAGATGACCGGGTTCAGCTCGAACTCGGTGAACCCCTCGCCGAGGCTCTCGACCACGCCGCCGGGGCCGCCGACCGCGAGCAGCACCTTGACGAGCGCGTCCCGGTCGACCGCGGGCGACCCGCGGAAGCCGTCGAGGAGGGCCGCGCCGCGCAGCTCCGACAGCATCCGCCGGGCGTCGTCCTCGGTGATGGGGCACAGGCGCAGCGCGGTGTCGCGCAGCACCTCGGTCCAGACCCCGCCGAGGCCGACCAGGAGCACGGGCCCGAACGACGGGTCGCGGACCGCCCCGACGATCACCTCGACACCGGGCGGCGCCTGCTCCTCCACGAGGTAGCCCTCGACCGCGACACCGGATCCCACCAGCGCCGCCCGGATCTCGGCCGCGGCCCGCGCCGCCTCGACCGGCGAGCCGAGCCCGAGCCGTACGGCACCCGCCTCGCTCTTGTGCACCAGCCCGGGACCGTACGCCTTGACGACGAGGGGCGGTGTCAGCCCGCCCGCGGCGACGGCGACGTCCTCGGCGGACCGGGTCGTCGCCCCGCGCGGCACGGCGATCCCGAAGCCGGACACGAACTCCTTCACCACATGCTCGGCGGCCGCCACACGCGCCGGGACGGCATCCGCCCGGTCCGTCACCGCGGTCCCTGGGCGTTCCACGCCGCCCGTCACCGCGGGGCCCGGGGGCTCCGCGCCGCCCGTCACTGCGGGGCCTGGGGGTTCCACGCCGCTCGTCACTGCGGTCCCTGGGGGCTCCACGCCGCCCGTCACCCCTCCAGACTCCGCGCCGTTCGTCACCGTCACCCCCTCGGACTCCGCGCCGTCCGTCACCGGGACCTCCTTGGACTCCATGCCATCCGTCACGCGACTCCCTCGGTCTGCATACCGTCCGTCACAGGCGCGCCAGCAGGCCTGCGTACCGGGCGCGGATCTCGCGGCGCAGCAGCTTGCCCGGTCCGCCGGACGCGTCCTGGGTGTGCGGCAGCTCGTCCGCCACGACGACGAGGTCGGGCGCCTGGTGGGCGGGCAGCCGGTCGGCGAGCCGGGCCTTCACCTCGTCGGCGTCGAGGGCGGCTCCGGCGCGGGGGACGACCGCCACGAGGATCCGCTGTTCGACGGCGTCCTCGCCGTCGGCCTGCGCCGGGACGCCGACGACGCCGGCCTCCGCCACGCCGTCGAGCTCGATCGCCGCGTCCTCCAGGCCGCTCGGCTGGGACCAGACGCCGCCCTTGAGGATCGCGTCCTCGCGCCTGCCGAGCACGGTCAGGAAGCCGTCGCCGTCGATGATCCCCAGGTCGCCGCCGACGTACCAGCCGCCGCGGAGGACCTGCGCGGTCTTGTCCGGCAGCCTGTCGTACCCCTGCATGAGGTTCGGCCCGGTCAGGTTGATCTCGCCGACCTGGTTCACGACCCGCTCGCCGTCCGGGCCGGTGACGCGCACCGCGGTCGAGGTGCGGGCCCGGCCCACGGACGAGATGTCCTGGCTGCCGTCGTCCTGCCGTCCGATGCAGGTGTACGGCGCCTCGGTCTGGCCGTAGTAGCTGAAGATCCCCGCCCCGGGCAGCCGCTTCATGATCCTCTCGCGGAGGGACGGGAGCAGCGGCTCGCCGCCGAGCACGATCGCGGACAACGACGACAGGTCCACGTCGACGTGGTCGTCCGACCCGAGCAGGGCGGAGAAGAAGCTGGGGATGAGGCTGACGTGGGTCACGCGTTCGCGCGGCACGACCTTGAGGAAGTTGGCCGGGCCCCAGTCCTGCTCGAGCACGAGCCGCATGCCCGCGTAGAACGCCGGGCCGACCAGCGCGGGGAACCCGATGCCCCAGATGATCGCGCCGGTGCCCATGACCGAGTCGGCGGCGTGGGGGATGTCCAGCCAGATCTGCGCCGAGGCCAGGCTCGAGGAGTGCGTGTGCCGGACCGCCTTGGGCAGACCGGTCGTGCCCGAGGTGTAGAACAGCGCCATCAGGTCGTCGCCGTACCCGCCCAGCGGAGGCTCGTCCTCGGTGGCGGCGGACGCCAGCGCGTCGAGGTCGACGGCGTCCTCGGCAGGCCCGCCCACCCGGAGCCACAGGCGCACTCCCGGAAGCCGGGGACGTACCGCCGCGACGAGCTTCTCGACGCTCGCGTCGTACACGAACGCGGTGCACTCGGAGTGCTCGACGACCTGGGCGAGGGTGTCCTCCGGCCAGTACGGGTTGAGCGCGCAGACGACCGAGCCGAGCTTCATCTGCGCCAGGTACACCTCGGCGACGTTCAGCGTCTCGTTCATCAGCGAGGCGACGCGCTGCCCGGGGCCGATCCCCGCCTCCAGCAGGGCGTGCGCCACCCGGTTGACCTTCCGGTTGAGCCCGTCGTAGGTGAGGCTGGTCTCGCCGCAGTAGGTGAGCGCCACCTTGTCCGGGGTACGCAGCGCGCCGGCGGTGAGGATCGCGTACCCGTAGTTGCCGAATGGTGATCGCGCCACTGGAGTCTCCTGATGCGGGGGAGGGGGCTGATCGATGGGAGCGGTTGTCCGGGGGCCTGGTCGAGGGTGGGGCGTTGAGCGGTCGCCGAGGGTGGGTTTCAGGTGGTCACGAGCCCGGCCGGGTGCCGGGTGGTCACAAAGGTCGGTCGGGGTGAGCGGTCAGCGCGGCGCGTAGACGATGAGGGGGTTGCCGTCCGGATCGCGGAGCACGGCTCTGGTCTCGTGCGGTCCCTGGTCCGGGCCCGCGACGAGCCGTGCGCCCGCGGCGGTGAGCCGCTCGACGGCGGCCGCCACGTCGGGGACCTTGAAGGACGCGGCGGGGTCCCCGCCGGTGACGTCCTCGGCCGGTCCGGCCAGGGCGAACGTCGTGCCGTCGGCGTCCAGCGCGGCGAATCGCCCGCCGTCGGTGAACTTCACCGCGAGACCCAGCCCGTCGCGGTAGAAGGCGACGGCCCGCTCGACGTCGCTCACCGGGTACAGGACGTTGCCGATCTTCACGCTGGCCTCCAGTTGGGGATGCGGCCGAATCCGGGAAGCTCGTCGAAGCACACGCGTACGGGCATGCCGACGCGCACCTCCTCCGGGGCGATGTCGCCGACGATGTCACCGAACGCCCGGACGCCCTCCTCCAGGTCGACCCAGGCGAGGACGTACGGCGTCGCGAACCCGGGCAGGAACGCCCGGTAGACGACGCTGAAGGTGTGCACCGTGCCGCGCCCGGACACGGGCTCGTACGGCAGGTCCGTGGCGCCGCAGTGCGGGCAGGCGGGCTCGGGGAGGTGGACGCGGCGTCCGCACGCGCGGCAGCGCTGGACGGCGAGCTCTCCGCGCTGGCACGCCTCCCAGTAGGGCGAGGTCAGCGCGTTCGGCCGGGGCAGCGGGCGCGGGTCCATCGATTGCCAAGCTAGCGCACGCTTGGTAGGCGGGCAAGACGTGCTGATCTTCGATGTCCGGCCCGCTTTGACGGCGGCCACTACGATTGTCCGACGGGGGGACGTTAACGCAGGGGAAAAACGGGGCTGATGGGACACAAGAAACTCTGGCTGATCGTCGCCGGCGTCGCGGTGGTGCTCGTGGGGGCCGCGGGGGGCGGAGCGTACGTCCTGCTGCGCACGAAGGGGAGCCCGGAGGCCACGGCTGAGGAGTTCCTCGCCGCGTGGCGGCGCGGCGACATGACGGCGATGCGGGCCGCGACGGCCACGCCGCCGGGCGACTTCGACCAGTACTACCAGGGGCTGCGCACCGGGCTGGGCGCCACGAAGGTCGACACCTCGATCGGCCAGGTCACCAAGCACGGCAAGCAGGCGGCCGCCCCCTTCACCGCCACCTTCACCCTGGCCGCGGGGACCTGGAAGTACCAGGGACGGCTTCACCTGGTCACCAGCCACCGCGAGTGGAAGGTCGCGTGGAGCCCGGAGGCGATCCACCCCGACCTGCACGCCGGCCAGCACCTGACGACCTCGGCCAAGTGGCAGAAGCGCGGCAAGGTCGTCGCCGCCGACGGCACCGCCATCGACGGCACCGACGTGTCCGGTTCGATCCAGCAGCTCGTCGGCACGACCGCGCCCCTGACCGCCAAGCAGGCCAAGAAGCTCGGCACGCCGCACGCCAAGGGGGACGTCGTCGGCCAGTCGGGCATCCAGCAGCGCTTCGACAAGCGGCTGGCCGGCACGCCCACCACGACCATCGCGACCGCCGACGCGTCCGGCCGCACGGTCAAGGCCGTCGGCGGGTTCGACGGCAAGCCGGGACAGGACGTCAGGACCAGCCTCGACCTGCACGTCCAGCAGGCGCTCTCGAAGGCGCTCCAGGGCCAGAAGAAACCGACGTCCATGGTGGCGCTGCGTCCCGCGACCGGGCAGATCCTGGGGGTCGGCAACATCCCAGGCGGATTCGACCGGGCGATGCAGGGCATCTATCCGCCCGGCTCGACCTTCAAGGTGGTCACGGCGTACGCCCTGCTCCAGGCCGGGCTCACCCCCTCGTCCACGGTGCAGTGCCCGAAGACCGCCAACATCGGCGGGCAGGTGATCCACAACTCCGAGGACGAGGGCGGCGCCGGCGGCATGACCTTCAAGGACGCGCTCGCCCAGTCCTGCAACACCGCCTTCTCCCTGCAGACCCAGAAGCTGCTCAGCGCGCCGAAGCTGGCGAGCGCGGCGAGCACCTTCGGCTTCAACCAGAAGATCGATCCCGGCGTCACCGTGCGGCCGGGCAGCTTCCCCACGCCGACGAGCGACGCCGAGAAGGCGGTCGCCGGCTTCGGCCAGGGCCGCGACCTGGCCAACGCCCTCTCGATGGCCGGCGTGGCGGCCGGTGTCGCCGACGGCACCTGGCGGCCCCCGGTGTTCGTCACCCAGCCGGCGGTGCCGCAGAAGGCCAAGCCCTCCCGGCTCGACTCCACGGCCAGGAGCAGCCTGGAGGGGATGATGCGCGCCGTGGTGACCTCCGGCACCGCCAAGCCGGCCGGGCTGCCCTCGGGCACGGCGGGCAAGACCGGCACGGCCGAGTACGGCTCCGCACAGGGCAAGGACAAGAAGCCGAAGACGCACGCCTGGTTCATGGGCTACCGCAGCGACGTGGCGTTCGCCGTCGTCGTCGAGGACGGCGGCTTCGGCGCCAAGGCGGCGGCCCCCATCGCCGCCCGCTTCCTCAAGGCCCTGTAAGCCGGCGACGGCCGCGGGCTCGCTTCTCCGCTCCGGGGCAGCGGATCCCCGTCGCGTGGTCACTCCCCACGTCACCGCCGCCGGTGGAACCTGGAACCGCTCCACGACCATCCGATAGGGGATGTGAGGAGTAGTTCATGGCGTTCATGGATCAGTTGCCGGCCCTGGTCGGTGTAATCGTCGGCGCCGCCGGCTCGTACACCGCATCGAGTCTCACCGAGCGAACCCGCTGGCGGCGGTCACACGCCGAACGCTGGGATCAGCAAAGGTTCCAGACCTACGCCGGTTACGCCAACACTCTGAAGGCTCAGCTTCGCATCTCACTGCGCATCGGGGCAGCGCGCGGTTTCGACCATGTTGTGGATCCCCTGGACCCGGATGAGGGACTGCAGAGACTCGCCGAAGCGGAGTCCCGGCGCGCGGCCGAATGGGAGTCCGTGCTGCTGGTCGGCGACGCCTCCACCGTCGCCGCGGCCCGGATGTGGCATGAAGCCGTGTGGGCCGTCGAGTTGTACGCCCGTGGCCTGAAAGATGACCCGACCGGCTGGGAGAGCGCGCTCAAACGCACGAGCCAGGCCAGAGATGCCTTCTATGCCTGCGCGCGCAGGGATCTCGGGATCGAAGGCCCACCGCCGCCCTCAGGGAACTGGCCGAGGTCCTGGAAGCCCTCCGGCGAACCAGCGTGAGCCGCGCCCGGACGGCTGATGAACCTGCTGCATACGACCTGGTCGAGTACGGCCACGCTGATGGAGGTTCCCCGGCCGTGGCCGGTTGTGAGGAGCGTCTGCCGGTCTTCTCGCTTGGGCCGGCGCGCGACCCCGCTCAGGACGCGGCGAGCGCGCGGCGGGAGAGGCGGTCGGCGCGCCGGGTGCTCTCCGGCAGCCGGTAGCGCGGCGTGAGCCGCAGGGTCACCTCGCAGGCCGTCTCCAGGTCGGTGAGGTGGCCGACGGAGACGAAGATCGGCCGCACGCCCGTCTGGGTGCGCAGCGCGCGGCCGACGACCTCGTCGCCGTCCGTCACGTTGCTCCAGGAGCCCCGGTCGGCGCCCGGCTCGTCGTACGCGCCGACCAGCCGCGTCTTGCCGACCCCGATCGCCGGCAGCCCGGTGAGCACGCCCAGATGGCAGGCGAGACCGAAGCGCTTCGGGTGCGCCAGCCCGTGCCCGTCGCAGATCAGCAGGTCGGGCGTGACGCTCAGCCGGCGCAGCCCCTCGATCAGCGCCGGCAGCTCGCGGAACGCGAACAACCCCGGCACGTACGGGAACGAGGGCCGGTCGCGGACGACGATCTCCTCGACCACCTCCAGCCGGTCCACGTCGAGGACGACCACGGCCGCGGCGAGCCGGTCCTCCGCGTACGCGACGTCGAGTCCCGCGACGGTCCGTACGGACTCCGGGCCGGGCGAGGTGAGGTCGACGCACGAGCGCAGCCGGTCCTGGACGGCCTCGGCCTCGCGGACCGTGGTCGGCCAGGAAGGGAGATCCGGAATTTCCACACCGCTCCGCTCAAGTCCGATCAACGAGCGTAAAACTATAGTTCCGTCGCCGCGAGAACGAACGCTCCCGGCCCGGGTGTGGTCACCGGTGACCGTGCAGAACGGCGTGGTGGTCGACACCGTCCTGGGGAAGCGGATCGGCGTGCACCATCGCGGACGCGAGACGCGGGATCGCGTGGAGCAGGGCGTGCTCGGCCTCGACCGCCACCCGATGGGCCTCGACCGCGGTCGCGGCCGGATCGACGATGACCGCGCACTCGGCCCGTAGGCGATGCCCGATCCAGCGGAGCCGTACCTCGCCGACCGCGAGAACACCGGAGGTGGCGCGCAACGCCGCCTCGGCCTCGTCGACCAGGGCGGGGTCGACGGCGTCCATCAGCCGGCGGTACACCTCCCGGGCGGCCTGCCACAGCACCGCCACGATGGCCGCGGTGATGGCCAGGCCCACGGCAGGGTCCGCCCACCGCCACCCGAGCGCCACGCCGCCCGCCCCGGCCAGCACGGCGAGGGAGGTGAACCCGTCGGTGCGGGCGTGCAGCCCGTCGGCCACCAGCGCCGCCGACCCGATCCTGCGGCCGACGCGGATCCGGTGACGGGCCACCAGCTCGTTGCCCGCGAACCCGGCCAGCGCCGCCACCGCCACCGCCCACAAGTGGGAGACCTCGTGCGGGTGCAGCAGCCGCTGGATCGCCGTGTACGCCGCGACGACCGACGACGCGGCGATCGTCAGCACGATCGCCACCCCGGCCAGATCCTCGGCCCGCCCGTACCCGTAGGTGTAGCGGCGCGTCGGCGGACGCCGCCCGAGCACGAACGCGACGGCCAGCGGAGCGGCGGTGAGCGCGTCGGCGGCGTTGTGCAGGGTGTCGCCGAGCAGCGCCACGGACCCCGACAGCGCCACGACCGCCGCCTGGACGATCGTCGTGAGGCCCAGCCCGGCGAGGGAGACCCACAACGCCCGCGTGCCCTCCCGGGACGTCTCCATCGCCGCGTCGACCTTGTCCGCCGCCTCGTGCGAATGCGGCCGGACCAGATGCGCGATCCTGCCGCGCAGCCCGCCGTGCCCGTGCCCATGGCCGTGCCCGTGCCCGTGGCCGTGGTCCTTGTGAGGGTGCGCGTGGTCCGCGCGGGGATCCGCGTGGTCTGCGTGGGGGTGCGCCTCGCTCATGAATTCCACAATGCCCGGCAAAAGCCGTCGCAGCACCTCGACAACAACGCAGCCTGCGCTGTTGCAAGCCGGTGGCGACGGTCAGAGGACCGCGACAGGGTTGATCGGGCTGGCCGTACCGCCCTCGATGGCCAGAGGTGCCGCCACGAACAGGAAGTCCGTACGGCCGGTTGCGGCCAGCTCCTCCAGCCAGAGCATCTCGGCCAGGTGGATCCCGTGCCGCCACAGGAAGATCAGGTGGAGGTCGTCGTCGAGATGCTCGTCGGCGAGCTGGCGTTCGTTGAGGCCACCGATCGCGGCGTTGTCGCACGCCACCATCGCCACGTCCCGCCCGGCGAGCCATCGTCCGCCGTCGGCCGAGAGGCCGGGCTGCCCGGCCCAGTACGCCTCCGGCGAGTCCTGCCAGGTCAACGGCCATCCGGTGCGGATCACGGCGATGTCCCCGGGCCGTACGTCCACACCGCACGCCGCGAGCTCGTCGCCCGAGATCCGGTCCTCAGCGGCCAGATGATCGACGCCCCGCAGACGAGGGACATCGAACACCACGCCGCGCCCGACCACCGGGCCCGCCTTGTCGATGCCGCACCGCGTCGCGCCGTACGAGCGGACCCGCCCGGCCGGATGCCCGTTGTACAGCTCGTCGCCGGCCCACATGTGGCACAGCGCGTCCATGTGCGTGGTGGTGCCGTGCGGCGTGACGACGATGGCGTCGTCGGCCATCTTCAGGCCCGCCCCGATCGGCCGGGCGCCGGCGGCGTAGTCGCCCGCGTCCACCGACATGAAGTGCTGCGGCAGCGGACGGCCGCGCAGGTGCGGAACGGTGGTCGGCGCGGGCGACGAGGTGGCGCCGCGGATCGGCAGTGACAGGCTCAGCGGCCGGCCCTCCCGTACGCAGGACGCGGCGGCCCGTACGACGTCGGGGGCGAGGAGGTTCAGCGCACCCCGCTCGTCGTCGTCCCCCCACCGCCCCCAGTTATTAGACTCGCTCACAATTCCGTCCTTTCCAGGAGTCAGGCAGATGATCGAAGGTCACTGTGATCCGGCGTTCGAAGCGGTCCGGACGGCGTTCGCCGACGGCTTCGCGCGAGGTGAGGAGTTCGGCGCGGCCGTCGCGGTCTACGTGGGCGACCGGTGCGTCGTGGACCTGTGGGGCGGGGTCGCGGACCGCCGGTCCGACCGGCCGTGGCTGCGCGACACCCCGTGCCTGGCGTTCTCCTGCACCAAGGCGGTGACGGCCACGGCGGCGCTGCTGCTCGCCGAACGCGGCCTGTACGACCTGGACGCCCCGGTGACGTCGTGGTGGCCGGAGTTCGGCGCGGCCGGCAAGGACGGCGCGACCGCCGAGCACCTGCTGTCGCACCAGGTGGGGCTGCCCGCGCTGAGCCGCGACGTGCCGGTCGCCGAGGCCCACGACCCGGCGGCGATGGCGGCGCTGCTGGCGGCACAGGAGCCGGAGTGGAAGCCCGGCACCTCGCACGGGTACCACGCGCTGACCTACGGGTGGCTGGCCGGCGAGATCGTCCGCCGCTGCTCCGGCCGTACGGTCGGGGAGTTCGTCCGCGACGAGATCGCCGGGCCGCTCGGCCTCGACCTGCACCTGGGCGCGCCGGACGACGTGATCGAACGCGCCGCCCGGCTCAGCGCGGGCCGGAAGACCGACAAGGGCGGTGCCGCGCGCAAGGGCGGGCCCAGCGCGACCGGCGAGGTGCCCAGGCCCCTCAGCCCCGAGGACCCCCTCGCGAAGATGACGGCGGGGTTCCGCGACCCGAACAGCCTGCTCAACCGGACGTTCGGCAACCCGGACATCAACCGCCTGCCCGGCGGCAACAACAACCCGGAGATGCTGCGGGCGGGCTGGCCCGCGCTCGGCATGGTGACCACGGCCCGGGCGCTCGCCGGGTTCTACCGCGACCTCCTGGCCGGCCGCATCGTCGGCCGTACGACGCTGCGCGACGCCGTCGTACGGCGGGTGGCCGGACCGGACCGCGTGATGTACATCGACAGCTCGTTCGGCCTCGGCTTCATGCGGCCGTCGCTGGTGTTCCTCACGCCCAGGGCGGGCTGGGACTCCGCGTTCGGGCACACGGGCCTGGGCGGCTCGATCAGCCTCGGCGACATCGAGAAGGGCTTGGCCCTCGCGTACATCCCGAACCGCATGGGCGACGAGGTCTCCGGTGGCGTCCGCGCCTACCGCCTTCTGGAGGCCGCCTACGCCTGTCTGTGAGGGCGCTGGGGACGAGCGGGCGCCCGGCGGTCCGGACGACGCGCGCCCGGCCGGCTGTGACGTGGGTACGGTCAGCACATCGTGATGCCGCCGCTGACGGACAGGGTCTGCCCGGTGATGTAACCGGCCCGGTCGGTGCACAGGAACGCGACGAGGCCCGCCACGTCGGCGGGACGTCCGATGCGGCGCAGCGGGATCTGCCGGGCGAGCTTCTCCAGCAGCCCGGGGTGGCGTTCGGCGACCGCGTGCTGCATCGCGGTGTCGGTCGGACCGGGGCACACCACGTTGCTGGTGACGCCCTGCCGGGCGGCCTCCCGCGCCAGGGTCTTGGCCAGCCCGAACAGCCCGGCCTTCGTCGCGGCGTACGCGCCCTCGCCTCCCGACCCCGCCCGCGCGCCGTCGGAGGAGATGAAGACGAGGCGGCCCCAGTCGCGCATCCCGGGCAGCAGCAGGCGGGTGAGGTACATGGGCGCCCGCAGGTTGATCCTCCACATGAGGTCCCAGGCGGCGGGGTCGCTGTCGGTGAACGGCTCGACGATGCTGATCCCCGCGTTGTGCACGAGGATGTCGGGAGAGCCGACGCGCGCCGCCAGGTCCTCGATGCTCGCCGGGTCCGCCAGGTCGACCCGTTCGGCGACCGCGTCTGGAAGGCCCGCGGCGGTCTTGCGCGCCGCGCCCTCGTCGAGGTCGGCGACGATGACCCGGGCGCCGAGCGCGGCCAGGTCCGCGCAGATCGCCGTGCCGATCCCACCGGCGCCTCCGGTCACCAGCGCGGTGCGCCCGGCGAGCGACAACCCTTCCATCCGGCCTCCTAGATCCATGTCCGTTCGAGCTCGTCCGCGGTGACGCGGGCGGCGAGCAGGGCGATCGTGTTGGTCAGGACGGCGTCGGCGTAGTCGGCGGGGACGCCCGCCATCGCGTCGGTGACGGCCACGACCCGGTAGCCGAGGTTCACGGCCTCCAGGCAGAGGCCCGGCACGCCGAGGTTGAGGGAGACCCCGGTGGCGACGACGGTGCGGACGCCGAGGGAGCGCAGCGTCTGGTCGAGCGAGGTCCCGGTGAACGGCGAGAAGCCGTGGTATCGGCGCGACTCCAGGTCCGCCGGATCGGCCACGTCGGGGACGACCTCGACCGCCGGCGTCCCCTCGAGCATGTGCGCCGGGTTCCGCAGGAGCCTGCGGATGAACGGGGCGTTGTCGGTGTGGCTGCCGGCCCGGTCGGCCCGGAACGCCGCGGTGCACTGCACGACCGGGACTCCGGCGGCCCGGGCGGCGGCCGTGACCCGGGCGGTGTTGCGGATGACGTCGCGCTTCGCGCAGGCCTCGGCGAGTTCGGGGAAGCTCGTGAGATCGCCCACCACGCCGCGCTGCATCTCCATCACCAGGACGACGGTGTGCCGCGGGCCCGCGAGGTCCGCCAGGGTGATCGGCATGCCGCAACGATAAGCGAGCGAGCACTTGCTTGGGTAGTCCGTGATCAGACGGAGGTGTGGCACCGCGCGTGCCGGTCGCGCTCCGCGACGCAAGTTGCGAGGCCCGTACTTCGGCGCTCCGAGGGTTGTGGCCACTTGGGGGTGTGCGGGAAGGCCGGCAGCGGATGATGTCGGGTGGAGATCGCCGCGATCTGCATTACGGACTAAGAGTCGCCTGCCCCGCAGGATCTACGCTGTGGTCATAGCGCTGCTGGGCCGCGATGACCTCGGGGGTGTGCGCCGAAATCCAGCGGACCAGTTGGGCGAACGGGCGGGACAGTCCTTGGCCCAACTCGGTCAGCTCATAGCTGACCTGCGGCGGGGTGGTCGGCTCCACGGTGCGCTCTACCAGCCCGTCGCGGACCAGGGTCCGCAGTTTGGCGGAGAGCATCTTCTCGCTGATGCCCTCGATGCGCTGGCGCAGTTCGAAGAAGCGCATTGGCCCAGGCGTCAGGGCGGCCAGGATCAGCGGCACCCACCGTCCGGTGACATGTTCCATCACCTCCCGGCCGGGGCAGTCGCTGTGAAACGTGTCACTGATCCACCGGGCGTCGCTCTCATCCACCTGCTCACCTACCGCCGTCTCCAGGGCTTACCTCAAGGTACGTACTTACAACGAGTAAGCCCCAAACCTATTGTCTCTCGCGTCTTCGTACGACGAGTCAGGAGAGACAGATGAACAGCAAGCAGGTGGCGCTTGTCAGCGGAGCCGGCCGGGGAATCGGGGCCGCGACCGCGCGGGAGTTGGGTCGGCTCGGCTATCACGTGATCGTCAACTATCTGCGCGACGCCGAGTCCGCGGAGCTGGTGGTCGAGCAGATCGGCGCCGCGCAGGCGATCCAGGCCGACGTGACTGACGAGGCCCAGGTGACCGCGCTGGTGGACCGGGTGGTCGCCGAGCACGGGCGGATCGACGTGCTGGTGGGCAACGCCCACACCGCGGCGCCGCCTTTCGGCCCGCTGGAGCATGTGCCGTGGGAGGCGTTCGCGGCCAAGATGAGCGATGAGCTGGCCGGCGTCTACCACCTGACCCGGCGGGTGCTGCCGGTCATGCGCCAACGGCGGTCCGGCCGGATCGTCTACGTCTCCGCCACCGCGGCCGAGCTGATCATCGGCAGCGCCGCCCAGTCCACGGCCAAGGCCGCCGTGAACGCCTTCGCCCAGCAGGTCGCCGGCGAGGCCATACGGGACGGCATCACCGTCAATGCCGTCGCCCCTGGCGCGGTTGGCACCGATGCCACCGCCGAGGTGTTCACCGATGGCATCCGGCGCCACTTCGGCGACCGGTCGGTGACCGGTACGATGCTGCGGCCGCAGGACCTGGCTCGCCCGATCGCCGCGCTCGTGGACGGCGCGTTCGCCACGGTCACCGGCCAGGTGATCCGCGTCGATGGCGGATACCCGCTGCTGAGCCAGCTGCTGGACGGCCTGCCGGCCCAGTTCCCCAGGGCTTCGTGAGGCTCAGAACAGGGAGTGCGGCTCAAGCTCCAGGTTGATGAAGTCGACCAGGTCGCGCAGCTCGAGGGAACGCGCTGATGAGGCGGGCATGCTCGGCTGCTTGCCCTTGAGCCGGCCGCGGGAGTCGCCGTCGCTTGGCGGCCGCGTCACTGGCCGGGGTAGCCGCCTCCGCCGTACGTCGCGTCGAGGGCGTCGTAGTGCGGGGTGTAGCCCTTCTTCGGGATGGACTCGGCGAACTCGACGTGGCGCGGCTTCTTGTACGAGGCGATCTGGGAGCGCACGTGTTCGACGACCTCCTCGGGCGTCAGCGACGTGCCCTCCTTCAGGACGATGATCGCCTTGACGTTCTGGCCCCATTCGGGGTCCGGCACGCCGATCACGGCCGCGTCGGCGACGGCCTCGTGCGACTTGAGGGCGCGCTCGACCTCGGCGGGGTAGATGTTCTCGTTGGCCGACTTGATCATCCGTAGCCGCGGGCCGATGAAGGTGAGGGTGCCGTCCGGCTCGCGGCGGCCGAGGTCGCCGGTGTGGTGCCAGCCGCCCGCCGTCTTGGCCGCGTTCAGCTCCGGCCGGTTCCAGTAGCCGCTGAACACTCCGGCGCCGCGGGCGCAGATCTCGCCGGTCTCGCCGGGCGGCACCTCGTTCCCGGCCGGGTCGAGGATCCGTACGTGGGCGAGCGGGGAGGGCCGGCCGGCGTACCCCTGCCCGCCGGGGGCGAGCCCCAGGAAGGTGAGCATGCCGCCCACCTCGGTCTGCCCGTAGCCGCCCATCTTCGACGCGCACCAGGGACTGTCGTCGACGGTGATCATGGCGTCCCACTCGGGGGAGTGGGAGACGAAGCGCAGCGACGACAGGTCGTACGTGCCGCCGGAGTTCGCCTCGACGAGCTGGTCGATCATCGGCCCGAACAGGAACGCCTGCGTGCACCGCTCGGCCTCGATCAGCCGGCAGACCTCCTTGGGATCGTAGGCGGGCGTGAAGACGTTCGTGCCGCCGAGCTGGAAGGTGGCCAGGCAGAACATCATGGTGCCGACGTGGAAGAGCGGCCCGCAGTCGAGATAGGTGAACCCGTCCTCCATCTGCCGGATGTGCAGGATCGCCATCGAGTGCGCGATCAGCGCCGAGTGGCTCAGCAGCGCCGCCGCCGGCCGCCCGTCGAACGCCGCCGTGTAGAGGGCGAGCACGGGGCGGTCGGGCGTGACCTCCACGGCCGGCTCCGCCGGCGTCCCGACCGCGAGGTAGGCCTCGTACTCCTCGCCGGCAACGATCCACCGGGCCTGCGTGCCGCTCTGGGCGCGCGCCTGCCCGGCCGCCTCGGACTCCTCGAAGACGACGACGGCGGGCCGCAGGTCGTCGAGGACGAACGTCAGCTCGTCCGCGCTCTGCCGCCAGTTGGCCGGGCAGCAGATCGCGCCGAGCCGGGCGCAGGCCAGCAGCAGCTCGAGGATCCGGAAGGAGTTGCGCCCGAGCCACAGCACGCGCTCGCCCGGGGTGACCCCGTCGGCGGCCAGCGCGGCGGCGAGCCGGTTCACCCGCTCGTCCAGCCGCGGGTAGGTCAGGCGCACGTCCGCGTCCACGACCGCCAGGCCGTCGGGCCGGCCGCGCCGGTGCTCGCCGAGAACGTCGCCGAGGGTCACCCCGTGTACGGACATCGCGTCCTGCCTTCCAACTCGTCGGGTCTCTCCGTCTGCGCGGGTCACCGGAAGGCGGGCATCACTTCGGCGGCGAAGAAGCGCAGGACCTTCTTCATGTCCTCGATCGGTACGGGCCGGGTGCTGCCGAAGTCGCACAGCAGGTTGCTGAACCCGAACTCCTGGATCATCTTGATCTGGTTGATGACGCGGTCGGGGTCGCCGATGACCTCCAGCTGCTCCCAGCGGAAGTCGGCGCCGACCTCGCCGCCCTTGAGGTAGCGGTCCTGCCAGTACTCGAAGCCCTTGGCGACCTGGCCGGTCCGGGAGTCGATCGGCGCGCTCTGCCGGTTGAAGATGCGCGACCGGTCGAAGGAGCTCTCGAAGCGCGCCTGGTCGGCGCGGGCCTGTTCGACGGTCGGCGCGACGTACACCGACCGGCTGGCCACGAGCTCGATCCCGCCGGTGTCGACGCCGTTGGCCCGGGCCGTCTCGTGCCAGGTCTCCGCCGCCTTGGCGATCTTCTTGAACGGCGCGGCGGGGTCGGCGAGGATCGGCAGCCCGCGCGCGGCGTACATCTCGACGGTCTCGGGGCTGACCGCCGCCACGTGCAGGGGCGGGTGCGGCTGTTGCACCGGTCGCGGCATGAGAGTGACCTCGTTGCCCGTGCCGTAGAACTTGCCCTGGAAGTGCACGTTCTCCTGGGTCCACAGGGCGGTGATCATGTCGAGGGCCTCGTTGAAGCGTTCCCGGGCCTCGCCCAGGTCGACGCCGAAGCTCTCGAACTCGACGCTCTGGTAGCCGCGGCCGATGCCCATCTCGAGCCTGCCGCCGGACAGCAGGTCGACCATTGCCGCCTCTTCGGCGACGTGGACCGGGTTGTGCAGCGGGAGCACGACGATCCCCGTGCCGAGGCGGAGCCGATCGGTCCGCGCGGCGAGGTACGACAGCAGCGTGAAGATGTTCGGTACGAGGCCGTAGTCGCGGAAGTGGTGCTCGGCCACCCAGATCCCGTCGAAGCCGAGCTCTTCGCAGAGCTCGGCGATCTCGAGCTGGTAGTCGTACACCTCCTGGGCGGTCTGTCCTTCGAACCGGTGAAAGAGGTGGAAGGTGGAGAACTTCATGACGAATAGGGCTCCTTCTCCCGCTTGACCGCGCACAGCCGTACCAAGCGCTCGCTTGGTAGCCTAGCAGGCCGATCGCCCGCGATGGAGTCCTCTTCGGGGTCGGCTCTCAGGGGCGGCGTTCCCGGATACCTGCCGTGAATTGCCGCATACATGTAGTGATGCCTACAAAATATGTCAAACGACGTATTTGCGTGCAGTGATCGTTTCCCTAGCCTCTATGCGGGAGCGGCGACCGCGATCAGTCCGGGGGAAGGAGGCTGCGATGGGCGGCGTGTCCTGGGCCTGAGAGGTTCTGCGGAGAGGGCGGCCAGGGATTCCGGCCGCCCTCGTTCGCTGGTCAGGGGGTGTTCGGGGCCTCTCAGGGGGTGTTCGGCGCGTCGTCGCCGAAGGCGAGGAGCGCGTCGCGCATGAGGTCCGCCAGGGCCCGCCCGGTCTCCTCGGGAACGCGCTCGAACAGCGCCTCGTGCGCCCCGCCGGTGGCGGCGACGATCCGGTCCGTCAGCTCCAGGCCCTCCGGAGTGAGGCACACCCACGAACTGCGCCGATCGTCCGGGTCCGGCTCGCGGCGCACCAGACCCGCGGCGCCCAGGCGCTGCAGGATGTTGCTGGTGCCGCCGGTCGTCAGCATGGACGACTCCGCCAGCCGGCTGGGCTTCAGGCGGTACGGCCGGCCCGACCGCCGGAGCGTCGCGAGCACGTCGAACTCCGCGTACGTGACGCCGAAGCCCTCCAGGGCCCGCTGACTCGCCTCCGCGACGAAGGCGTGCAGGCGCCCGATCCGCTTGGTCAGCTCAAGGGTCAGTGTGGCGATCTCGGGTCGCTCCGCCCGCCAGGCGGCGAGCATCGCGTCCACGCGATCCGGGCGTTCCATGGGCTTGAGCGTAGTACCTCATCCTGATAGCTTTTCAAAAAGCTTTCTTGAAAGGGACTTTCCTCATGTCACGCATCCTCATCCAGGGCGGCCTCGTCGTCGACACCGATCCGACGCCGCACGCCACCCCCGCGACCGACCTGCTCGTCGAGGACGGCGTGATCGCCGCGGTCGGCTCGAACCTGCCCGCCGAGGGCGCGGAGGTCATCGACGCACGGCACCACCTCGTACTCCCCGGCTTCGTCGACACCCACCGGCACACCTGGCAGAGCGTGCTCCGGTCCACCGCCCCGTACGCCTCTCTCGAGGAGTACCTCCAGGCGATCGTGTACGGGGCCGCGCCCCGGTTCCGGCCCGAGGACGTCTACGCCGGCGACCTCCTCGGAGCCCTGGAATGCCTGAACACCGGGATCACCACGCTGCTGGACTGGTCCCACATCCAGCTCTCGCCCGAGCACACGGACGCGGCCCTCGACGCGCTGCGCGACTCCGGCATCCGCGCCGTCTTCGGCTACGCCCACCCCGCACCGGACCAACGCCGGCCCGACGAGGTGCGCCGCGTCCACGACGCCGTCGGCGGCCGGGTCGCGATGACGCTCGCCGCCTGGGGCCCGGGCATCGGGAGCATGGAGGACGCCGAGGCCGACTGGCGTCTCGCCCGCGACCTGGGCCTGCGGATCAGCGTCCACGTCAACGGCCCGGGGCCGATCGAGCAGCTGGGCGACCGCGGCCTGCTCGGCCCGGACACCACGTACATCCACGTCAACGGCGTCACCGACGACGAGTTCAAGCTGATGGCCGACAGCGGCGGCACCGCCTCGGTGTCCCCGATCCTGGAGGCGCAGATGCGGCTCGGGCGCCCGGAGGTCGACCGCCTGCGCGCCTTCGGCGTCCGGACCAGCCTCGGCGCCGACGCCGTCACCAGCGTCGCCGGGGACATGTTCGGTCTCATGCGCGCGGCGTTCGCCTTCGGGCGGGCCGGGGACCCGGCGATGTCGGCGGCGGACGTGCTCCGGATGGCCACGATCGACGGCGCCGCCGCCCTCGGCCTCGAGGACCGCGTCGGGTCGCTGCGCCCCGGCAAGCAGGCGGACCTCGTGCTCCTCCGGACGGACACCCCCAACCTCGTACCGCTCCGGGACCCGATCACCGCGGTGGTGACCGCAGCGGACCTGAGCAACGTCGACACCGTCCTGGTCGCCGGCGAGGTCGTCAAGCGGGCCGGCCGGCTGGTCCGAGCCGACCTCCGGCGCACCTTCGACCTGGCCGAACGCACGGCTACGCACCTGGCGGAGTGAACCGGGTGCCCGCAGCGAGCCGGAGGCTTGGGGCGGGCCCCGATCGGGGGCTGGAGACGGATAGGCGGCCGGTGAGGGACGATCCGGCCGCGGAGCGAGTGATGAGGGGAGCGCGGCAGGGGACGCCGCCCGGTCCCGGCCGGGACCCGTCTCGTATCGTCTCCTGCGAGGGACCGATCGAGGAGGCGACATGGCCGGATTCCGGCACGTGGTGATATTCCGCTGGAACGAGAACGCGACGGACGAGCGGAAGCGGGCGATGGTGGACGGGCTGAACGCCCTGCCTGGGGCGATCCCCGAGATCGAGGCCTACCACGTCGGCGGTGACGCCGGGATCAATCCCGGCAACTACGACTTCGCCGTGGTCGCCGACTTCGCCGACCGGGACGCCTACCTCGTCTATCGCGACCACCCGGTGCACCGCGCGGTGATCAACGAGCACATCACACCGATCCTCGCCGAACGCGCCGCCGTGCAGTACGAACTGTGACGCCCTGACCGTCCGCGGCCCCTTCCACGCCCGCCGAGCGGCGGGAGGGGCGCCCGGGGAGCGAGACGACGGCCAGCCCGCCGAGCAGCAGCACCGAGCCCGCCGCCACCGGCACGGACATCCGCTCTCCCAGGAACAGCATGGCCAGCGCCGTGGCGACGAGCGGCTCGGCCAGGGAGAGCGTGCCCGCGGTCGCCGCGGCGACCCGGCGCAGCCCGGCCACGAAGAACGAGTACGCCAGCGCGGCGGTCACCGGCCCCAGCCAGGCGACGAGCAGAAGCGAGCGCGCCGTGCCGAGCTCCGGCAGACCCGACAGCGTCCAGGGCGCCAGGAAGGTGCCGCCGATGAGGAGCGTCACCGCCACCGCCGCCGTCATGTTGACGCCGTTGCCGGTGAGCCGCTTGGCCGACACGGTGTAGACGCCGAAGCAGCAGCCGCCCACGACACCGAACAGCACGCCGTACGGGTCGACGTGGATCGGCCCGTCCGGCGTCATCACCAGGGCGCAGCCGGCGATGGCGGTGGCGGTGCCGATCGCCCACGCTCGCGTGAGCCGGGTGCCGAGCGCGATCCGCTCGACGATGCCGGTGCTGACCGGGGCGATCCCGAACGCGACGGCGGTGGCCACCGCCGCGCCGGTCCGGGCGACCGAACTCATGAACGCCGCCTGAAAGATCCCGGTGGCGCACGAGGCCGCCAGCAGGGGAGGCCACGACGCCCGCGTCAGCGTACGGAACGCGCCCGGCCGCGTCAGCAGGACCGTCAGGGCCAGCACCACGCCGCCCGTCAGGATTCGGGCGCCGCCCAGCGTCACGGGTGCGGCCGACGAGTCGGCGAACACCTGGGCGGGGCCCACCGTCCCCCACAGGACTCCGGCCGCGAGCACCAGCGCCACGCCGGACAGGTCGTTTCGTTGATCCATGCGTCCGACGCTAGGGAGAACATGCGGTCGGCAGGGCCTTCAGCCGCCGATCGTTCGGAACACAGCCCGCTAGGCATCGTTCGTTCGAGCAGAGGTCGGCTCGCAGCCGTTCAGGCGTAGGGGCTTCGGCGATACCGGTCTTCGGACGCCGGAAGTTCGGACTGCTCCACCGGCTGGACGTAGTCGAAGACGACCGTCGTCCGCACGTCGACGAACTCCTTGCGCCGGGCCAGCCGGTCGAGCACGAAGTCGCGCAGATAGGCGGTGCTCGGGACCGCGACGTGGACCAGGATGTCCTCGTTGCCGGTCACCACGAACACGCCGAGCGTCTCGGGCAGCGCGGCCATGATGTCGCGGGTGTTCTCGATCGCCTCGCGGGACTGCGGGCGGATCCGGATCGAGATCAGCGCCTGCACGCTGCGGCCGAGCGTCACCGGGTCCACTGCCGCGTGGAAACCGGTGATCACACCCCGCGCGCGGAGCGCGCGCGTCCGCTCCAGCGCGGTCGACGGCGCGATCCCCACCGCCTCCGCCAGCTCCCGGTTCGTCTGCCGGCCGTCCCGTTGCAGCCGGCGCAGGATCGCCTGGTCCACCGCGTCCATCGGAGATCTCCGTTCGTCGCCACGAGCCGAACACCGTACGCGGTGCGTCGGCTCATCGCCCTCTCCGCCGAACTTTATTCGACGAGCGACACGGCGAGAGCGGTGCCTCTCAGAGGACGCTCACGAGGCCGGCTTGCGGGCGACGCCCGCCAGCCCGCCGGGGATCTCCGGCCCGTCGGCGCGCCAGACGGCCATGTTCGCCAGTCCCGGAGACACGAGCTCGAAGCCCTGGAAGAAGTGTTCGATCTCGGCGCCCGTGCGGGGGACCAGCGGGGTCGTGGCGTTCTTGTAGGCCGCGGTGACCTTCTCGGCGCTCTCGGGGTCGACTCCGTCACTGCACGCGGCGGAGAGCGCCAGGTGGCTCCCCGGCGCGAGGCGATCCCGGAATCGTGCGACGATCCCCGCCGGGTCCTGCTCGTCGGTGACGAAGTGCAGCACGTCGATGAAGAGGAGGCCGACCGGTTCGGCGAAGTCGATGACGCCCTTGTCCTCGATCCGGGACAGCACGGCGTCGGGTTCGCGGATGTCGGCCTCGACGACGGCGACGCCGCCCCCGTCGGCGCGCAGCGCCCTGCTGTGGGCGGCGACGATCGGGTCGTGGTCGACGTACACGACGCGCGCGTCCGGGTGGACCTCACGGGCGATCTCGTGGACGTTCGGCGAGGTCGGGATCCCGGCGCCGAGGTCGACGAACTGCCGTACGCCCTGTTCGGCGACGAACCGCACGGCCCGGGTCAGGAAGTCGCGGTTGGCCACCACCAGCTCGCGCAGTGCGGGGAACGCGGCGAAGATGCGCTCCGCGGTCTCCCGGTCGACGGCGTAGTTGTCCTTGCCGCCGAGCGCGTAGTCGTACATCCGCGCCGAGCTCGGGATGGTCACGTCGAAAGGGGGAGGGGTCGCCTCGTCGCCTGCCACGGGAGCCAGTATGGCCCGGCAAGATCGTCTTTGTTGCGCAACAGGATGACCTCTGCCGAACAAGCGCTTGCCTGTGAAACACTGGCACGTGCCGATGGGAGGTGCGATGCAGGGGTTCTCCGGGAAGGCGGCGATCGCCGGAGTCGGCATGACGGACCTGTCGCGGCGGTCGGGCCGGACCGAGCTGCAGCTCGCGGTCGAGGCCTCCCGCCAGGCGATCGAGGAGGCCGGACAGCGGCCGGATGCGATCCTCAGCTACCACCTCGGCGACTCCGCCCCGGTGATCCACGTCGCCCGCGAGCTGGGCATCGACCTCGGCTGGCACAACGAGATCTACGGCGGCGGCACGCAGTCCGCCTCGATCCTGGGGGACGCCGCCATGCTCATCGACGCGGGCCTCGCCCGCACCGTGCTCGTCTACCGTGCCCTCAACGGCCGGTCCGGGCGGCGCATGAATACCCTCTCCCTGAAGCTGGGGGAGGGCGTCGAGGAGCAGTTCACCCACCCGTACGGCCTCGCCGGACCGGTGCCGCAGTTCGCGCTCGCCGCCCAGCGGTACCTCCACGACACCGGCCTGACCGAGAAGGACCTGTGCGCGGTCGTGCGAAGCTCCCGCGCGCACGCGGCCGCCAACCCGCGGGCGCTGCGCCGCGAGCAGGAGGACTACTGGGCGAGCCCGCCGGTGGCCTCGCCGCTGCGCCGCGCCGACTGCTGCCAGGAGACCGACGGCGCCTGCGCCCTCGTCCTCACCACCGCCGACCGTGCGCCGGACGCACCGCGCGTCCACGCCGTCGTCCGCGGCGGGGGACCGGGCGCCTCGGCCATGGACAAGACCGACGACGTGACGAGGATCTTCTCGTCCTACGTCGCCGGTCCGCTGTACGCGGCCGCGGGCATGACGCCGGCCGACATCGACGTCGCCCTGCTCTACGACGCGTACTCCTGGCTGGTCCCCCGGCAGCTGGAGGACTTCGGGCTCTGCGCCCGCTCCGACCTGGCCGAGACGCTGCACCAGGGCCTCGACACCGTCAACCCGCACGGCGGACTGCTCTCGGAGGGCTACGTCCACGGCCTCAACAACGTCGCCGAGGCGGTGCGCCAACTCCGCGGCGACGGCGTGAACCAGGTCGCCGGAGCGGAGGTCGCCCTCTGCACCGGCTTCGGCGGCTCCTACGGCAGTGCCGCCATCCTGGTCCGCTGACGTTCCTTACGAGGGGGCCAGCACCATACCCAGTGGCGGTCGAGCGGCGTACGGTTCGCGCATGCGCCTGTCCCGTGCCGTGCTGATCGACGTGATCCTGACGATCGGCGAGGTGATCGGCCTGTGCATCACCGTGTCGGTGGCCCGCGAGCCCCGTTCGAGGCCGGTGGACCTCGGGGCGTACATCCTGGCCGCGCTGATCGCGCTGCCGATCCCGCTGCACCGGCGGTGGCCGCTCGGCGTCCTCCTCGCCTCCTCCGCCCTGCTCTTCGTCTACTACTCGAGCGGATATCCGGGGTTCTCCCCGACGTACGCGCTGTCGGTCCAGCTGTGCTTCGCCGCCCTGGCCGGAAAGTGGCGCTGGGCGACCGGCATCACGGTGTTCTACCTGATCGCCGGGTACATCGTGACCCTGGCGCTCAAGGACGAGTCGGTGATGCAGACGCTCAGCGACTCCCTGCCGCAGGTCACCCTGCTGGCCGGGATCATCCTGTTCGGCGAGTACGCGCGCAGCCGCCGCGAACTGGCCGCCGAGACCCGGGAGCGGTTGCGGCAGGCGGAGGAGAGCCGCGAGCGGGAGGCCGCCCGGCGCGTCGCGGAGGAACGCCTGCGGATCGCCCGGGAGCTGCACGACACGGTCGCGCACAGCATGGCCACGATCACCGTGCAGGCCGGCAGCGCCCTGCACCTGCTCGGCGACGGGGACGACGGATCGCGGGCCGCGCTGTCGGCGATCCGGACGACGGGCAAGGAGGCCCTGGCCGAGATCCGCGCGACCCTCGGCATGCTCCGTGACGGCACCGGCGGGGCGACCGGCGCGGCGGCCTTCATCGAGCACGGTCTCGCCCGGCTGCCCGCCCTGTTCGAGGCCATGCGCGCGGCCGGCCTCACGGTCGACGTCCACTCCAGCGGCACCGGGACGCTGGCCGCCGAGGCCGACCACGCCGCGTACCGCATCGTCCAGGAGTCGCTGACCAACGTGCTGCGCCATGCCGGACCGTCGGCCGAGGCGCGGGTCACGCTGACGTACGGCGACCGTGAGCTCCTCGTCGAGGTCACCGACGACGGCGCGGGCCCGTCGGAGGGCATGTGCCCCGGCAACGGGCTCAACGGCATGCGCGAGCGCGCCGAGGCCATGGGCGGTGCGTTCACCACGGGACGAGGGTCGGCCGGAGGCTTCACGGTGTCCGCCCGCCTTCCGGCTCTGGAGGCGTCCGGGGCACCTGACGACGCGGTGACCGGCGCTGCCCCTCCCGGTTCCGAGGGCGTCTGACCGCGTTGCCCCTCACGGCTCCGAGGCGCGCCCGACGACGCGGTGACCGGTGCTTCCCCCGGGTTCCGAGGGCGCCTGACGGCGCGGCGCCTTCCCTGGTTCGCGGGGGCCACCCGCCCATGTCGCCTGCCCGGGTCTGGCGGCGGGCGTCCGGGCTCATCACCGGTCCCTCCTCCACCCGGCGGACGACCGGGACCGGACGCTACCGCTCGCGCCGTACGCCCCGGGGAGTACGACCGCCTTCGCGGTGTCATCGCCGGACGGACGCGCCGCCACACGGTTCGCCGTCACTCTCGGGACGCCATTAAAACGTTCACGAGGTGATCCCCATGTACGACGGACCGCTCGCGCGGCTGGCCCGTTTCTGTTACCGCCGGAGGCGCCTGGTCCTGCTCGCCTGGATCGTCGGGGCCGCGGCCGTCCTCGCCGTCGGTTTCAGCTTCGCCGCGCCGGCCGACAACGACTTCTCCGGAGGCAAGGCCGAGTCCTCCCAGGCCCAGGACCTGATCAAGAAGCACTTCCCGAGCCAGGAAGGCGACACGCTGACCCTCGCCATCCGCGCCGACGGCGGGATCGACGCCGTACGGCCCCGGGTGGAGAAGGTGCTCGGCGAACTCGCCCACGCCCGGCACGTCACATCGGTGAGCTCGCCGTACGGAGCGCCCGGTCAGGTGTCGCCGGACCGCCGGACGGCGTTCGCCCCGATCCAGCTCGACAAGGGCTCCGACGACGTGCCGAAGCAGGACGTCACACCGATGATCTCCGATGTGCGCAAGGGGTCCGGGGACGGGCTGACGCTCGCCCTCGGCGGCAGCGCGGTGGTGAGCGCCGAGACGCCCGGGGGCGGGCCGACCGAGGGCGTGGGCCTGCTCGCCGCCGTCATCGTGCTGCTCATCGCGTTCGGGTCGCTGCTGGCGATGGGCCTGCCGATCGTGACCGCGATCTTCGGCATCGGCACCGGACTGGCCGGCATCGAGCTGCTCGGCCACGTGCTGCCCGCCCCGGGTTTCAGCCCGATCGTCGCGGGCCTCATCGGCCTCGGCGTCGGCGTGGACTACGCGCTGTTCATCGTCACCCGCTACCGCGAGGCGCTGCACGGGGACGACCACGGCGGTACGGCCCCGCATGCCGCCGACCCCGAGCAGGCGACGGTCATCGCGATCGCGACGGCCGGGCGGTCGGTGCTGTTCGCGGGCACCACCGTCGTCGTCGCGCTCCTGGGCCTGTTCGTCATGGGGCAGCGGCTGCTGAACGCCGTCGCCGTCGCCGCGTCCCTCACCGTCCTGATGACGATGATCACCGCGGTCACGCTGCTGCCCGCGCTGCTCGGCTTCACGGGCCGGAACATCGACCGGTTCGGCCTGCCGTTCCTCGCCCGCCGACGGCGGCGGCGCCCGCTGTCCGAGCGGTGGGCCGGGGTGATCCAGCGGCGGCCGGTGATCGCGGTCGTGGTCTCGGCGGCCGCGCTGCTGGTGATCGCCGTACCGGCGCTGTCGATGCGGCTGAGCTTCACCGACTCCAGCACCCAGCCCCACGACACGAGCGCCTACGCCTCGCACCGCATCCTCGCCGACGGGTTCGGCGCCGGATACGACGCGCCGCTGATCGTCGTGACCCGCCTGCCCGGGGACGTACAGCCCGTGGCGGACACCGTCCGGAACACCCCGGGCGTCGCGTCGGTGACTCCTGTCCGGACCAGCCAGGACGGCGCGACCGCCATGTTCGTCGCGTACCCGAGGACGAGTCTGCAGGACGCCGCGACCCCGAAGCTCGTCCACACGCTGCGCACGGCCATGGCGGCGCGGCACGACGCGGGAGGTCCGCGCGTCTACATCGGCGGGCCCAGCGCCGCGACCATCGACTTCGCCGACGCGGTGATCTCACGGCTCCCGTGGCTGATCGCGGTCGTCATCGGCCTGTCGCTGGTCCTGCTCCTCGTGCTGGTCCGGTCGGTCGCCATCGCCATCAAGGCGGCGCTGATGAACCTGGTGTCCATCGGCGCGGCGTACGGGGTGCTCACGGCCGTCGTCCAGTGGGGATGGCTGGGGCGGCAGCTGGGCTTCCCGACGGGCATGCCGGTGACCTCGTGGGTGCCGCTGTTCATGTTCCCGATCCTGTTCGGGCTGTCGATGGACTACGAGGTGTTCCTCATCTCGCGGGTCCGCGAGGAGTACGACCGAGGCGCGGCGACGCGGGAGGCCGTCACCCGGGGCCTGGCCCGTACGGCCCGGGTGATCACCGCCGCGGCGGCCATCATGGTGTGCGTGTTCCTGGCGGTGCTCCTCGGCGCGGACATCGCGGTCAAGCAGATGGGCCTCGGGCTCGGCGTGGCCGTGCTCATCGACGCGACCGTGGTCCGCATGGTGCTGGTCCCGGCCATCATGGAGCTCCTCGGCAAGGCCAACTGGTGGCTGCCGGCCCCGCTCGCCCGCCTGCTGCCCACCGCCGAGCCGCCCGCGCCTACCCGGACCGTCCCCGTACGCGTCGAGTAGTGCGTCCCCGCCCGGATCCGGGACGGCGTCCACGGCGTCCCGGACTCAGGCCGAGGGCGGGCGGTGGCCCGGGCGCGGGATCCACGCTGAGGCGGTCGCCCAGGAGTTCCAGGAGCACGCGGCAGAGGAGCAGTCGCACGCCGACATGCTCGCCGAACGCATCGCCCAGCTCGGCGGCGAGCCCGCGCCGGCGCTGAGCCCGTTCGCACACAAACCGGCTCCGCGATCTCCGTCTTCCTGCCGGAACGCGCATCGGGGACCGAATTTGTGTGCGTACGGTTCCGCGCCGATCATTCGCCTGGCGTATCCAGCCAGATGAGCGTGACCGTTCGCGTACGGGAGCAGACGCGCCGCGAACTCCCCGAGCCGACCTCGGGATTCGCCAGTGGAATCGTCGTTATGGCACCACGCTCTGATGTCATCGTTTTACTCTGAGTGTTCATTCGCATACGTAGCGAAGGAGCCGTGAAGGCGGCTCATTCGACGTCGGATCTCGTCAGCGCGAGGTAAGGAGCCCGGCAATGGCATCGACGACATCCCGCAAACCGGCCACGGCCGCCGTCTCCGGCACCTCGGCGCTCGCCTACTGGGGCGACGAGCTGCGCTTCTACCGCGAACAGGCAGGGCTCACCCAGGAACAGCTGGGCCGCGCGATCCACATGTCCCCATCCATGATCGCCATGGTCGAGACGGGCAGGCGCGCCCCTCGCGTCGAGTTCATCAAGGCGTGTGACGGCGTCCTGGGCACCCACGGCGCGCTCGGCCGCCTCTGGAAGCGGATCATGGAGCATTCCTACCTGGAGTGGTTCCGCCCGTTCGTCGAGGTGGAGTCCGACGCCGCCGAGATCCTGGAGTACGAGCCGCAGGCCGTGTCGGGCCTGCTCCAGACCGAGGACTACGCCCGCGCGCAACTGCGCGCCGGGCGGCCCCACGACACCGACGAGGAGATCGAGAAGCACGTCGCCGCCCGCCTGAGCCGTCAGGAGATCCTCTCCCGCAGCGAGCCGCCGTACCTGTGGGTCATCCTCGACGAGGCCGTGCTCCGCCGCCCCTTCGGTGGCGCCGA
The DNA here is from genome assembly GCF_039542055.1 of Actinoallomurus vinaceus. Taxonomy (NCBI): domain Bacteria; kingdom Bacillati; phylum Actinomycetota; class Actinomycetes; order Streptosporangiales; family Thermomonosporaceae; genus Actinoallomurus; species Actinoallomurus vinaceus. The sequence continues at coordinate 329,169 of NZ_BAABHK010000004.1, read as the reverse complement.
GGTGATGCGGGACCAGTTCGCCCGGCTGGTGTGCGTCGCGCAGTCCCCGCGGGTCGTGCTTCAGGTGCTGCCGTTCGCGGCCGGTGCGCATGCGGGGACCAGCGGCCCGATGGCCTTGTTCACCCTCGCCGACGAGACGAAGCTCGTCTACGCTGAGGGCTTCGGAGACGGGCAGATCATCGGGCGCCCGGAGGAGGTCGCGAACTGTCGTGTCGCTCTCGACCTTCTGCGTGCCTGCGCGCTCTCGCCCGTCGACTCCGTCCGGATGATCGCCGACCTGATCGGAGAGTGCGATGAGCGACGAGGTCCCGTGGCGTAAGAGCAGTCGCAGCAGCGGCCAGGGCGGCGACTGTGTCGAGGTCGCCCCGTGGCGTAAGAGCAGCCGGAGCAGCGGCCAGGGTGGTAACTGTGTCGAGGTGGCTCGGGTGACCGTCGAGGAGTCGGCCGTCGGCGGGCTCCCGCATGACGGGTCCGTCCTGGATCGCTGAGCTGGTCGGACAGGCGTACAAGAAGCTCGGTGAAGGGCGCCCCGATCCGGGGCGCCCGAGAGTGGTTCAGCGGTGCAGAGAGATGCCGTCGAACAGGACCTTGATGTAGTGGTCGGCGAGGCCGTCGGCGTCCAGCCGGCCCTCCGGCTGGAACCACCGGACGGTCACCCAGATCGTGTCGCGGATCATCCGGTAGGTGAGCTTCGGGTCGATGTCGTCGCGGAACAGCCCGGTCTCCTGCCCCCGCTTGATCTGGTCGACCCACAGGCGCTCGGTGTCGGCCTCCGCCTTGGCGAGGTAGTCGAACCGCTCGAACTGCTTGAGGTAGTTCCAGTCGTTCTGCAGCACCATGATCGCGGCGCGGTGCGGGACCAGCGTGCTGAAGCAGATGCGCACCAGATCGGACAGGACCTCCCGCGGGTCGCCGCCCCTGGCCAGGGCCGCCTGGTTGGCGGCGGCCAGCTCGTCGAAGAACGACGTGAGGATCTCGTCCACGATCGACTCCTTGGAGTCGAAGTGGTGGTAGAGGCTCCCGGAGAGGATGCCGGCCTCGTCGGCGATGTTGCGGACCGTCGTGGCCTGGTATCCCTTTTGGGCGAACAGTTCCGCCGCGAGCTTCACGAGATGCTCACGGCGCTCGGAGGCGAGCGTCGACGAGCCCTTGGCGCGGCGGCGGGCGCCCCCCGTGGTGCGGGCGTCGGCCCGCTGCCGTCCGTTGTCCTTGCTCGTGGTCGTCACCCCCTCATTATGACGTGCCCGCCCAACCGCTTGTTCAACTGTCCGAATTACGCACGATCCGCCCGGCGGGCCGCCGAACGCGACGAAGTAGGCTCGCGTCACCGCTTGGCCGCCGCCCGAGGAGAGGACCGCATGCCGTCTGCGATCGTGTTCGACCTGTTCGGCGTCATCGCGCTGCCCCAGACGCCCCAGGCCAAGCGCCGGATCGAGGAGATCGCCGGTGTCCGGCCCGACGCCCTGTGGGACGCCTACTGGGCGCTCCGCAAGCCGTACGACGCGGGGCAGCCCAGCGCGGAGTACTGGGCGGCGGTCGCCGACCGGCTGGGCGTGCGGTTCGCCCCGGACACGATCGACGCGCTGATCGAGGCCGACCTGGCGAGCTGGACGGACACCGACCCGGCCATGGTCTCCCTCATCGGCGAGCTCGCCGGCCGGGGGCACCGGCTCGGCCTGCTGTCGAACATCATCGCCGACCTGGTCCCGATGTTCGAGAAGAAGCACGAGTCGTGGCTCGCGCATTTCGACGCGCTGACCTACTCCTGCGCCATCGGAGTGGCCAAACCCGACCACCGCGCCTTCGAGATCGCGGCCGAACGCCTCGGCGTCACCCCGGCCGACTGCCTGTTCATCGACGACACCGAGGTCAACGTCGTGGCCGCCCGCGAGGTCGGCATGCGTGCCGAGGTGTTCCGCTCCATCGAGCAGGTCCGCGCGCTGCTGTAGGGGTCCGCCGTTCGAGCCCGATCGATGTCGGGGTCACGGAGTCCGGTCACGTCCGCGGAGTCGGCGGAGTACGTCATCAGCAGCCGGTCGCGCCGGTGAGTGGGTTAAGGCCGAACACGTATTTGCGGTCTCCGCCGCCGTACAGGCAGGCGGTGGTGCTGTCGTAGGCGTAGCCGTAGTCGTGGGTGTCGCCGCCGTTGACGCTGGGGTGGGTGGCGGGGTTGGTGAAGCCCGTGCACGGGGCCTGGGCGGTCCAGTTGTAGCAGAGCGTGGATCCTTTGTTGGTGCCGCCTTCGGTGTAGAAGGGGAAGTAGATCCGGTAGGTTCCGTTCGAGCCGACGAACATCGGCTGGAAGACCACGCTGCCGGTGCCGCCCGTGGGGAACAGGGCGGCCATGCCTGCAGGCGGGGTGACGGAGTTACCGGAAATGTCGTAGCAGGCCAGGACCGGTGCTTGGGTGGTCTGGTTACCGGCGACGGCGCACACGCCGGTCTGGGTGACGGCGGTGTTGTAGCGGGGGAAGACCGCCAAGGCCCAGTCCACGTTCGGGTCGGTGAAGGTCTTGGGGGTGCTCCAACCCGTGCAGGGAGCGAACGGGCCGGGGTCGAAACAGCTGATGGCGGGCGCGTGCGAGGTGGTGGTGGTTCCGGCCGGCGCCTTCGAGGTGATGTAGATCTTGCCGTTGACAGTCGCGGTGGAGCCGTAGTGGTCGGTGGGGCCCAGGCCGGCCTTGTCGCCGCTGGGCGGGCTGTTGGTGGTGTACGGCTGGCCGGCGCAGGCCTGGTGGTTGGACATGTCGTAGCAGACTTCTTTGCCGTTGGTGGCGGTGCCGTACAGCTGGGTGCCGAGCACGGTGAATCCGGTCAGCCCGTTGACGTTGCTCTGACCGGCGCTGTTGGTCAGGCCCAGCAGGGGCGTGTAGGCGCAGTTGGCCTGTGTCTGCAGGTTGACGCACCCGACACCGATCGACCCGTTCGGGAAACCGGCCTTCGCCGTAGTCGTCACCGCCGGGTAATACACCTTCGGCTGGGAGGGATCCATCGCGAACTGCGGGACCTCGGAGGTGGCGATGTCACCCGCCTGGTTGGTGTCCAGGTTGACCGCGCTGGTGTTGAGCGGCAGTGGGAACGACTTGGAGCCGTTCTTGTCCGGACACACCGTCGCGGTCGCCACGGCGATGCAGGTGATCTTCGCTGTGGTCGGCGAAGCGTACCCGTGATGGGCGATGAACCACGCCTTGAGGCCGGCCTGCGCACCCGTCTCGGTGTACAGGATCGGGCTGAACCCATCGATCCCCGTCGACACTCCCGCCGCCGGAAACGCCACCGTGCCCAGCCGTCCCGGGGCCGCCTGAGCGTGCCGGCCACCACCGGTCACCGGCACCATGAACGCGGCCGCCGCAGCGAGCACGGTCAGCACGCACAGCCGCCTCGACCGGCGGACGGCGCCGACGATCCTTCCGCAGCGTGAGACGTCACTACCTGCGAATATCACGTTCCGCATGAATGCTTTTTGCTCACGCTGTCACCATACGTAACAGCCGTGTTGATCAAGGTGAAGCAAGACCCTCCCCAGCGGGAGGGCGTGGGCCGCCGCCGGGGGATGGCCGCTCTTTCCCGACACGTGTCGACGGTGATCGTGCCAGGCGCGCGTTCCTTCACGCCGTTCGAGTCAGGCTTCATCAAGCGGATTCGGTCAGGAGGCGGACCAGCCGGACCAGCGGTGGACGGTCATGGCGATGACCGGGCCGTCGGGGGGATGGGCGCGGTACTGGCGGTAGCGCTCGCGGAGCAGGCCGATCGGTTCGCTCATCGCCTCCGGGTCCTCGATGATCTCGGCGGTGGCGTCGGCGCGGACCCACCACAGGCGTGACCACTCGTCCTCGTAGTGGTCGGCCAGCACAGCGACGCGGGGGTCGGCCTGGATGTTGCGCAACCGCTTGAGATCCCGGGTGCGCTTCGGCTTGGCGTCGACGGCGGAGTAGATCAGGTCGCCGTCGACCGCGAACGTCACGACGACCAGATGCGGACGCCCTTCTTCGTCCACCGTTGCCAGGCGCACGGCCCGCGCGGACGCGAAACGGGCGCGCGCGATCTGCTCCGGAAGCCTCATCCTTCGAGGTTGCCACGGGTATCGGCCGTCCGGCGTCAGGCGGTGGGCCGGGAACGCGTCGTGTCGCGGGCCGGCGAAGGCGCCATGACGTCCGCGTAACGAATGTGTTGCGGGCTATTGACACTCACCACGCCTGCCGGATTCGCTTCGTGGGAGCGCTCCCACAGCACCACCGGGCTCACCGAGGAGCCTGGGCAGAACCCCGCCTATGGAGACGACCTGAGAGGGGTCCGTCATGAGGGTCAACATGCGTCGAGGGCGAGTCGGTGCCCTGGCGATCGTGCTGTCCGCCGCGCTCGCGGCGGCGACGGCATGCTCGGGGGACGACGGCAAGAGCGATTCCAACAGCGCGAACGAGAAGATCACGCTGACGGTCGACGATTTCGGCACGTTCGGCTACCAGGACCTTTACAAGCAGTTCATGGCTCAGCACCCGAACATCAAGGTCACCGAACGCAACGTCCCGAAGCTCGACGATTACACCCCGCGGCTCCAGCAGTGGATCGCGGCCGGCGCCGGCGCCGGCGACGTGGTGGCGATCGAAGAGGGCATCATGGTCAAGTTCAAGGCCCAGCCCGACAAGTTCGTCGACCTGAAGCAGTACGGCGCGAGCTCGCTGCAGGGCAACTTCCTGCCGTGGAAGTGGCAGGGAGGCATGAGCCCCGACGGGTCCAAGCTGATCGGGCTCGGCACGGACGTCGGCAGCATGGCGCTGTGCTACCGCAGGGACCTGTTCAAGAAGGCGGGCCTGCCCGACGATCGTGACGCGGTCACCAAGCTGTGGCCGACCTGGGACGACTTCATCAAGGTCGGCCAGCAGTACACGTCCAAGGTCGGCGGCAAGTCGAAGTTCATCGACAGCCCCGAGACGTACTACAACACGATCCTCATGCAGGAGGCCGGCAAGGGTTCCAACCAGACGTACTTCGACCAGAGCAACAAGTTCGTCATGGAGTCGAACCCGGCCGTCAAGGCGGCGTTCGACGAGACCGTGAAGATGTCCCAGGCCGGCCTGGCCAACGGCGTTCAGTTCCTGTCCGACCCGTGGAGCCAGGGCCTGAAGAAGGACGCCTTCGCGACCGCGCCCTGCCCGGCCTGGATGCTCGGGCTCATCAAGCAGTTCGGCGGTGACGAGCAGCAGGGCAAGTGGGACGTCGCCGGGGTGCCGGGCGGCGGCGGCAACTGGGGCGGCTCCTGGCTGGCGGTGCCCACGCAGAGCAAGCACCCGAAGGAGGCCGCCGAGCTGGTGAAGTTCCTGACCAGCGCGCAGGGCCAGATCGGCGCGTTCAAGGCGGCCAACAACCTGCCGTCCTCGCTGCAGGCGCTGAACGACCCGGCGGTCAAGGCGTTCAACAACCCGTACTTCAACAACGCCCCGGTCGGCCAGATCTACGGGTCGACCGCGACCAGCCTCAAGCCGGTGTACCTCGGCGCCGACAACCAGGATGTCCGGACGGCCGTCGAGGCGGACCTGCGCGCGATCGCCCAGGGCAAGCTCTCGCCGGGCTCCGGCTGGAGCAAGGCCGTGTCCGACGCCAAGAAGGCCTCGGGCAGCTGAGACCGACGGGCGGCGCCGGCCTTCCCCAGGACGTCGGCCGGCGCCGCCCGTCTCCACGCTCGCCCGTCTCCGTGAAAGGACCTCGGACATGGCTGTCGACCTGCGGCCCTCCCCGGTCGCCTCGCGCGCCGCCCCGCCAGGGGGGCGCGGCTGGCGCGCCCGGCTCTCCCGGCTGGACCTGAAGGTCTCGCCCTACCTGTACATCTCGCCGTTCTACCTGCTCTTTCTGCTGTTCGGGCTGTTCCCCCTGGGCTACACGTTCTGGGTCTCGCTGCACCGCTGGGAGATCATCGGCCACCACGAGTTCGTGGGCCTGCGTAACTACTCCCGGCTGCTGACCGACGACCAGTTCTGGAACGCCGTCGTCAACACCTTCGGCATGTTCGTCGTCGCGACCGTGCCGCAGCTGCTGCTCGCGCTCTGGCTGGCCAATGCGCTGAACCGGCGGCTGCGCGTCCAGACACTGTTCCGGATGGGCGTGCTGCTGCCGCTCGTCACGTCGGTCGCGGCGGTCGCGATCGTGTTCACCCAGATCTACGGCCGCGACTACGGCATGGCCAACTGGATCCTGCACTTCTTCGGCGTCCACAAGATCGACTGGCAGGCGAACCGCTGGGCCGCCTGGGTCGCCGTCTCGACCATGGTCGACTGGCGCTGGACCGGCTACAACGCGCTGATCTTCCTCGCCGGGATGCAGGCGATCCCGCGCGACCTGTACGAGGCGGCGGCGATCGACGGCGCGTCACGGCGACAGCAGTTCTGGCGGATCACGGTGCCGCTGCTGCGCCCCACGATCCTCTTCGTGTCGGTCATCTCCACCATCGGGGGCCTGCAACTGTTCACCGAGCCGCTGCTGTTCAACTTCGGGTACATGAACGGCGGCTCGCTGCGGCAGTCGCAGACGGTGACGATGTACATGTTCGAGAACGCCTTCAACCGCTTCCAGTACGGCTACGGCTCCGCGGTCGCCTGGATGCTCTTCCTGATGATCCTCCTGTTCTCCCTCGTCAATTTCCTGCTGATCCGCCGTTTCGCCGGAGGTGGTGAGAAGTGAAGGAGGCCATCTTCCGGCGTTCCCGGAAGGCCGTCGCGGGCTCCGCGCGTCTCTGGAACGCCAGCCCGCTGACGTACGTCGTGCTCATCTTCGCGATCGTCCTGTCGGCGTTCCCGCTGTACTGGATGTTCGTCGTCGCCACGCGGACCAACGCCGTCGTCGGCGCGGTGCCGCCGCCGTTCATCGCCGGTCAGCACCTCGGCGACAACCTGCGCCGGCTGTTCGACAACGAGCAGGCCCACTTCGCCAAGGCGCTGGTGAACTCCGCGATCGCCTCGGCCGTCGTCGCCACCTCGACCGTGTTCTTCGCGTCGCTGGCCGGCTTTGCCTTCGCCAAGCTGCGCTTCCGCGGCCGTAACGCGCTACTGCTCATCATCGTCGCCACGATGATGGTGCCGGTACAGATGGGCCTCATCCCGCTGTACATGGTGATGGTGCACCTGCACTGGACCGGCAAGCTCCAGGCGGTGATCGTCCCCTTCCTCGTCACCGGCTTCGGCGTGTTCATGATGCGGCAGTACGCCTCGCAGGCCATCCCCGACGAGCTCATCGAGGCGGCCCGCGTCGACGGCGCGTCGACGTTCCGGATCTTCTGGAGCGTGGTGCTACCCGTGCTGCGCCCCGCCGCCTCCGTGCTGGCGCTGTTCACCTTCATGTCGACCTGGAACGAGTTCATCTGGCCGCGGGCCGTGCTGAACCCGGACAACCCGACGGTGCAGTACTCGCTGGCGCTGCTGAACAACGCCTACTTCAACGACTACACGCTGATGTTCGCCGGCACCCTCGTGGCGACCATCCCGTTGTTCGTCGTCTTCGTCGTGTTCGGCCGCCAGATCATCGGCGGAATCATGGAAGGGGCCGTGAAAGCATGACGATCCAGAAATCACGGGCGGAGACCGAGATCAGATTCCCGACCGACTTCGTCTGGGGCGCGGCCACCGCGGCGTACCAGATCGAGGGCGCCGTCACCGAGGACGGGCGCGGCCCGTCGGTCTGGGACACCTTCGCCCACACGCCCGGGAAGGTCCTCGGCGGCGACACCGGCGACGTCGCGACCGACCACTACCACCGGTTCCGCGAGGACGTCGCGCTGATGGCCTCCCTCGGCCTGACGGCGTACCGCTTCTCGGTCTCCTGGTCGCGCGTCCGGCCCGACGGCACCGGGCCGGTCAACCCCAAGGGCCTGGACTTCTACCGGCGGCTCGTCGACACCCTCCTCGAGGCGGGCGTCCAGCCGTGGCCGACCCTCTACCACTGGGACCTGCCGCAGGCCCTCGAGGACGCCGGAGGCTGGCCCGCGCGCGACGCGGCGTACCGGTTCGCCGAGTACGCCCAGCTCGTGTGCGACGCCGTCGGCGACCGCGTCGTCAACTGGACGACGATCAACGAGCCGTGGTGCGCCGCCTTCCTCGGGTACGCGTCCGGCGACCACGCGCCGGGCCGCCGCGACCCGGAGGCCTCCCTGCGCGCCGCCCACCACCTGCTGCTCGGCCACGGCCTCGCGGCGCAGGCGCTGCGCGGCGAGAGGCGGAGGATCGGCGCGTCGGTCAACCTGTACGCCGTGTCGCCGGCGAGCGAGGCGCCCGAGGACGTCGACGCCGCCCGGCGCATCGACGGGCTGCAGAACCGCTTCTTCCTCGACGCGCTGCTGCACGGCCGGTACCCCGAGGACGTCCTCGCCGACGTGGACCGGTTCGACCTCGGCGTCCAGGATGGCGACCTGGACCTCATCGGAGGGTCGGTCGACCAGCTCGGCATCAACTACTACAACCGCTTCTTCGTCACCGGCCAGGAGGGCGCCGCACCCGCGATCACCTCGCCGTTCGCGCAGGCGTCGCCGTGGCCGGGCAGCGAGCACGTCGGCTTCGTCCAGGTCGGCCGGCCGGTCACCGCGATGGGCTGGGAGATCGACGAGTCCGGCCTCGCCGAGGTCCTCACGCGCGTCGCGGAGGACTACCCGTCCGTCCCGCTGTACGTCACGGAGAACGGTGCCGCGTTCGACGACGTCGTCGCGGACGGCGAGAACGGCGAGGGTCCGCACGTCGACGACCCCGACCGCGTCGCGTACATCGACGCCCACCTGCGCGCCTGCCACACGGTGATCAGCGCAGGTGTCCCGCTGCGCGGCTATTTCGCCTGGTCGCTGATGGACAACTTCGAGTGGGGCTGGGGCTACGCCAAGCGGTTCGGGCTCGTCTACGTCGACTTCCTGACGCAGGCGCGGATCCCCAAGACCAGCGCCCGGTGGTACTCCTCGGTCATCGAGCAGGGCGGGCTCGGCAGAATGGGCACGTGAGCACTGTCGACCGACCCACGCGACGCCCGTCCTCCCGGGCACTCCCGCCGGACGTGAAGGCGGTCCTCCCGCCGCGGCGGGAGGACACGTGATGGGCGGGCGGCGACCGACCCTCGAAGCCGTCGCGGCGCTCGCCGGCGTCGGCCGTGGCACCGTCTCCCGGGTGATCAACGGCTCGCCGAAGGTCAGCCCGGAGGCGCGCGAGGCCGTGCTGCGGGCCATCGACGAGCTCGGGTACGTCCCCAACCGTGCGGCGCGCGCCCTGGTCACGCGCCGTACGGACACGGTCGCGCTGTTCGTGTCGGAGTCGGAGGAGCGCGTCTTCGGCGAGCCGTACTTCGCCGGGATCATCCGGGGGATCAGCGCCGGCCTCGCGGACACCGGGTTGCAGCTGCTCCTCGTGATCGCCCAGTCGGAGGACGAGCACGCGCGGTTCGAGCGCTACCTCACCGGCCAGCACGTCGACGGGGTCCTGCTGATCTCGCTGCACGGCGGCGACCCGCTGCCACGCCACCTGGAGGAGAACGGCGTGCCGACCGTGCTCGGCGGCCGGCCCGTCGGTGTCGGCCCGGTGACCTGCGTGGACGCCGACAACCGGGGCGGCGCCCGCCAGGCCGTCGAGCACCTCATCGGCCTGGGGCGCCGCCGGATCGGCACCATCGCCGGTCCGCAGGACATGCAGGTGGGCGTCGACCGTCTCGACGGATACCACGACGCCCTCGCCGCGGCCGGGCTCACCGGCCCGGTCGTGCACGGCGACTTCAGCGAGGAGGCCGGGGAACGCGGAATGCGAGAGCTCCTCGACCGCGACCCGGACCTCGACGCGGTCTTCACGGCGTCGGACCCGATGGCGCTCGGGGCCATGCGGGTGCTCAAGGAGCGCGGGATCCACATCCCTGGAGAGGTCGCGGTCGTGGGGTTCGACGACTCCTCGACCGCGCGCCACAGCGACCCGCCGCTGACCTCGGTGCACCAGCCGCTCGAGGCGATGGGCCGGGAGATGGCGCGACTGCTCGTCACCCGCATCCGCGGCGAGGAGATCGAGCGCCCGGTCGTCATCCTGGACACCCATCTGGTGGCCCGCGAATCCTCCCTCGGCGGCGCCCGATCCGGGGCACACTAGAAAGTTCGGGCGAAACCTCGGGGGCGCGCTGGAAAGCCCGTGCGAAAAGCGAGACTTGGGGAACACTAGGCCGATGCAGTCGCTTCTGGCCGGCCGGTACCGCCTCAGCGAGCGGATCGGCCGTGGTGGCATGGCATCCGTCTGGCTGGCGCGGGACGAGGTCCTCGTCCGGCAGGTCGCGGTCAAGCTGATCGACCCGGAGCTGGCGCGCGACCCGGAGTTCCGGAGGAGGTTCCGGGACGAGGCCCGCTCCGCCGCGGCGCTGTCCCACCCGCACATCGTCACCGTGCACGACTACGGCGAGTCCGACGGCACCCCGTACATCGTCATGGAGCTGCTGACCGGCTCCACCCTCGCCGACGTGCACCCCGTGCCCGACGCCGAGCGGGTCATCGGCCAGATCGCCTCCGCGCTGGCCGCCGCGCACGAGGCGCGTATCGTCCACCGGGACATCAAGCCCACGAACATCTTCCTCACCTCGTCGGGGGTGAAGGTCCTCGACTTCGGCATCGCCGGCGACGCGCGGATGGGGACGCCCGACTACCTCCCGCCCGAGAACGACCTGTCGCCGTCCGCCGATGTGTACTCCCTCGGGGTCGTGTGGTTCGAGGCGGTGACGGGCCGCCGTCCCAGGCCGGGGGAGACCCTCGGCGGCCTGCAGGCCCGCTGCGTCGCCCGGTCCGCGTCGGACCGGCCGGCGGCCGCCGAGGTCGCCCGGGAGCTCGGAGTCGGCGAGGAGCCCGCCGTCGACCCCGACGCCGTCACGCCGAGGCGCCGTCCGCACCCGATCACGCGGGTCCTCACCGCGCCCGCGGTCCGCCGGCGCCGGGTACCGCTGGCCGCCGGTGCCGCCGCCGCGGTGACGGCGGCGGTGATCGTCGCCGTGCTGAGCGCCGGCGCCGGCGGTGGCGGGAAGGCCGCGCTGACCTCCCCGTCCGGCGTGGCGGCGTCCTCCAGCCCGTCCGGCACCCCCGGACCCGTCACTCCCACCGCCACCGCGGGGAGCCGGTCCGCGCAGTCGTCCACGGCCACCCACGCGGCCATGCCGCCGCCTCCCACCACCCGGCAGGTCCGGTCCCACGCCGCGCCGACGCCGGCGGGAACGGTCGACGCGCTGACCCGGATGCGCCGCACGGTGGACGAGGGCATGGCGGTCCGGGAGGTCCGCTCCGACGTGGCCGTCGACCTCGACAACGTCATCACCAACCTGGCGAACGAGCTGGCCGCCGGCCAGCGCGTCGACCTGCGGCAGCGGGTGACGGAACTCCGGACGAAGATCCTCACCCGGCTCGGCGAAGGCGGCCTGACCAGGTCCCGCGCCGACACGCTCCTCGCCCAGCTGCCCAAGGTCTGAGCGCCACCCGTGTGAGCGACCGCCCGCGGGCCGAGCGACCCGAGCGACCCGAGCGACCCGAGCGACCCGAGTGGTCACCCGTGTGAGCGACCGTCCGCGGGACGAACGGCTCAGGTGCGAGCGTCGCGCGGTGAGCGATCGCCCGGTTCGAGGCTCGGGGTCACCCGGCGAGTCGTGCGCCGATCTCCCGGACGATCGAGACGAGCTGCTCGACGTCGGCCTCGGTGGTCCGCCAGTTCACGATCGCCGGCCGCAACGCGGTCATGCCCCGGTACACCGTCGTGCCGGCGAACACCCGGCCGTCGGCCAGCAGCTCCGCGCCGAGCCGGGTGTTCAGCCCGTCGAGATCCTCGACGCCCGGCCGCCGGTACCGGAAGCAGACCACGCAGAGCCGGACCGGCGCGAGCAACTCCAGATCCGGCGCCTCCTCGACCAGCCGGCCGAGATGCCGGGCGAGATCGAGATGGCGTTCCACCATCGCCCGGTGACCCTCCCGGCCGTACGCCCGCAGCGTCGCCCAGATCGGCAGCGCACGCGCGCGGCGCGAGGAGTCGGGGCCGAGGAACTGGTAGTTGACGTGGTCGTCGCCGTCTCCGGGCAGGTACGGCGCGTCCCACGCCCCGAACGCCCGCCCGAGCAGCGCGGCGTCCCGTACGAACGCGAACCCGCTCTCGTACGGGACGTTCAGCCACTTGTGCCCGTCACTGATCACCGAATCCGCCCGTTCGATCCCGTCGACCAGGTGACGGGTCCGCGGCGACACCGCCGCGAACAGCCCGAACGCGCCGTCCACGTGCAGCCAGGCACCGTGCCGTTCGGCGAGCTCGGCCATCTCGTCGATCGGGTCGAAGTCACCGGTGTTGACCTCGCCCGCGTTCGCCACGATCACCGCGGGGCCGTCGGTCTCCGTGAGGGCCCGGTCCAGCGCCGGGAGATCGACCCGGCCGGCGTCGTCCCGGGCGAACCTGCGCACGGTGTCGCGTCCCAGGCCGAGCATCTGCAGGGCCTTCCGGGTGCTGACGTGGACGTACCCGCTGGAGAACACCGGCATCGGCGGCAGCCCGGCCAGGCCGTCGACGGTCACGTTCACGCCGTGCCGCTCCGCCCACCAGAACCGCGCCGCCGACAGCGCCGTGAAGTTCGCGGAGGTCGCGCTCGTCGTGAGCACCCCGCCGCATGACTCCGGCAGCCCGAACAGGTCCTTCAGCCACCCCAGCACCACCGTCTCGGCCTGCGTGCCGAACGGCGACGCCGCCCAGTTACCGGGGTTCTGGTCGAGCAACGAGGCGATCCAGTCGCCGGCCAGCGCGGCCGGAGTGGCGCCGCCGACGACGAAGTGGAAGAAGCGCGGCCCGGCGGAGTGCGTGGCCGCTCGGGTGCCCGTCCGCAGCAGTCGCGCGACACCGGCCACCGTTCCGTCGCCGTGCTCGGGCAGCGGCCCGCCCAGTTCACCGAGCAACTCCTCGGCCCCCGGGTCGCTCACCGGCCGTGTCGTCAGCGACTCGAGGTACGGACCGGCGGCCTCCGCCACCAGGTCGAGGGCCTTACCGGTCAGGTCACGCTCGTGAATCGGGTCCGCCATGGAAGGAGCAGATCATGACCTTTTCTGGTGGTCGATAGCCAATCGCCGGAATCGGCCTTACCGCCGAGCCGGTACGACGAGGTCGATCGGGCCAGGACGGTTCCACCGGCGGAGTCCGTCGCCTCTATCGGCAGGGTCCGTCGCCGGGCGTGCGCCTAAGGCAGGGACCCGTCGCTTCCCGATCCGCGGAGCCCGAGCAGGCTGTAGGCGGCCATCGTGCAGCCGTCGACGATCTCCCCGTCGCGGATCATCCGCTCGAAGTCCGGGCGGGCGACCCAGCGCTGGGTCATCTCCTGCTCCTCCGGGTCGCGGTCGGCGGCCTCACCCTCCGTCAGATCGGTGGCGAGGAAGACGTCGCAGCGCTGGCTGGTGAACCCCGGCCCGATCGAGAAGGAACCGATACGTTCCAGGGACGCCGCGCGCAGCCCCGTCTCCTGCACCAGTTCGGCCCGAGCCAGTTCCTCGGTGCTCGTCTCCCGATCATCGGGCCAGGTGCCCTGCGGGAACTCCAGGGACCGGCGAGAGAGCGTGTAGCGGTACTGCTCGACCAGGTGGAATCCGTCGTTCTCCATCGGAATGATCAGCGCGGCCGTGGGCTTGTCCACGACGCCGTAGATGCCGGGGGAGCCGTCCGGGTGCCGGATGTCGTCCTCCCGTACCGTCATCCACCGGTTCTGGTACACCACGCGACTGGAGATCTGGATCACTTCAGCAGCCTCTCACATCTACGCTGACGTCCCATGGGAGAGAGGCGACGGCACGGCGTTCCATCGCCGGAGGAGATCCGCCGGTCGGTCACGCGAGGCCGGTCCGCCGTCTTCCCGCTCGACGCGGCCGTCGACATGCCCGGGGCCGCGGCCCTGGCCGCCGGGCTGCGAGCGGAGCTCGCACGGGACGATCTCCTCGTCCTCGTGTCGCCCAGCCGGCCGCCGTCCATCCGCGTCGTACAACTCATCGGCGAGCCCGAGCTGACCTGGTGCCGCGCCGAACTGGAGACCCTCGTCGCCGACTTCCGCCGGACCGCGCGGCGGCTCATCGAGCGGTGTCGCGCCGAGGCGGGGCCCGCCTGGGACGAAGACGAGGCGTTCGAGCGGATCGAGGTCGACGGCACGCACTGGTGGCTCTCGCCGCACGGCGACCACTGCCGGTTCGAACGTGCTGACGGGGCCGAGGTCGTGGAGGCCCACATTGAGCGTCCGGACGCCGTCGATCCGGGCTTCCTGCTGCTGTTCGCCGAGACCTCCGGCGGATATCCGAACGTCCGTGCCGCGTGCGTGGAGGGCTTCCACGACATGTGCCGGCTGCTCGAGTCGGCCGGTGCGCATACCGGGTAACGCGGTCAGAGGTCCCGGATCAGGTCGATGTTCGGGGTCTCCTCGGGGTCCTCTCGCTCCGTCTCGAGAAACGCCTTGACGCACTCCACGGCGACGTCAGGGGCCAGTCGTTTGAGGCTCAGCGCGAGGACGTTGGCGTCGTTCCACAGGCGAGCGTTGCGCGCGATCCAGGGCTCCCAGGCCAGCGCGGCGCGTACGCCAGGGACCTTGTTGGCCGCGATGGACGTGCCGGTGCCGGTCCAGCACATCAGCACGCCGTAGTCGGCCTCGCCGGCGGCGACCGCGCGGCCCGCCTCCCGCGAGAAGTCGGGCCACTTCTCCAGATCGTCGATGACACGCAGGTCGGCGACCGCGCGGAGGTGCTCGATCACCGCGCGGGTGCAGTCGTTCTCGTCGTCGGCGCCGAAGACCACCTTCATGCCGTTCACCCTGCCACGTCGCCACGGCGTCGCGCGAGGTCGTCGAGGATCGCGGCGGTGGCCGTCGCGCCGAAGCGGGTCACTCCGACGGCGGCCATCTCCAGCAGGATGTCGAGCGTGCGGACGCCTCCGGCCGCCTTCACGCCGACCCGCGCCGACACCGAGGTCCGCATCAGGCGGAGGTCGTCAAGGGTGGCGCCACCCGGAGCGAAGCCCGACGAGGTCTTGACGTAGTCGGCCCCTGCCTCCTCGGCGATCCGGCAGCCGCGGGCCTTCTCCGCGTCGGTCAGATACGCGGTCTCCAGGATGACCTTGAGGAGGACGCCCCGAGCCGCCGTCTGCTCGGCGACGGCACGGATGTCGTCGGCGACGTAGCGGTCGTCGCCGGCGCGCAGCCTGCCGATGTTCAGCACCATGTCGATCTCCCGTGCCCCGTAACCGACCGCCGCGGCCGTCTCGCCCGCCTTCACGTGGGCCGTGGAGGAGCCGTGCGGGAATGCGACGACGGTGCCGACCGCCACGTCGGTGCCGTCGAGAGCGCGTACGGCGAGTGGGACGTCCGCGGGCCGGACGCACACCGACGCCACGTCGTAGCGGGCGGCCAGCGCACAGCCGGCCCGTACGTCGTCGGTGGTCAGGTCGGGGCGGAGGAGGGAGTGGTCGATCATCTTCGCGACGTACTCGACGGTGGGCCACGGCATGGGCTTCTCCTCAGCGGGTGGGGGACTCGACGTCGAACGTGACGTCGAGGGCATAGCGGTCACCGGCGTAACGGGACTCGGTGAGCTCCAGCGGGAGACTGTCCTGGTCGAGGATCAGCCGATGCTCCACGAGCAGCGGAGCGCCCGGATCCACGGCGAGCAGGTCGGCGTCCTCGGCGGTGGCACGATCGGCGGAAATGGACGCGTGCCCCAGGGCCGGCACGCGCCCCAGGGCGACCACCGCCTCGTGCAGTGAACCTCCGGCCAGGTCGGCCTTCAGGAGCTGCGCCAGCGTGGGCGGGAAGAGCGCCTCCTCGACGGCGATCGGCACGTCGTCGGCCGACCGGACTCGGCGGATCGCGACCACCCGCGCGTCGCGACCGAGCCGCAACCGGTCGGCCTCCAGCTGCTCGGCGGGCCGTATCCGCGCGTCCACCACACGCGAGGACGGGATCTTGCCGCGGCGTCGCATCTCGGCGCTGAACCGCACCAAACTGTCGGCTCGGCGGTGGGCGGGTGGCGGCGCCACGAACGTGCCCCGGCCCGGCTCCCGGTACACCAACCCGTCGGCGGCCAGGCGCTGGACCGCGGCCCGCGCCGTCATCCGGCTCACGCCGAACTCCTCGCAGAGCTCCGCCTCAGAGGGGAGGGGATCATTCGGCCGGGCGGCGGCGACGCGGGCCCGCAGCGCCTGCTCGATGGCGTAGTACCGGGGCGTGAAGTCCCGCGTCTCGTTGTTGCTCACGACTCAAGGCTATACGGCTAAATGTATATACGGCTAGCCCGTGCTGCGGGGACTCCGCCGTGCGTAAGGAGCGCTCCGGGGCTGGTAGAAATTCAGCGTGACCGAGGAGGAGCCCGCCTGGGCGATGCAGCTCGCCCTGCGTATCGAGAAGGCCGCGCCGCCGGCGCACCTGGCGATCTGCGAGGCCGCCGCGATGGCCGTCGTCCGGCTGCTCGCCGATCCCCGCTCTGCCCCGGGCGGCGAGTGGTACGACGCGGTCGCGGGCTGGGAGGTGCGGCGCATCCGCAAGGTGGCACGCCGGGCGCGCGGTGCCCGCTGGGTGGCCCTCGCGGAACTGCCCGGCGTGCTGGTGGACCACGACGGCGCGCTGGCGCGGGCATTCGTACCCGGGCCGGTCACCGAGGTCCCGCCGGAGATCTCCAAGCTGCAGGTCGGAGGCACCGACCTGCCACGTGACGACGAGCCGAAACCCCCGCCCGAGCCGCCGTACGCCCTGGTCACGCTCAACCCGCACGTCGCGATGACCACGGGGAAGGCGGCGGCGCAGAGCGGGCACGCCGCCCAGCTCCTGCTGCGCGCCCGCGGCGAGTGGCCGGGTCTGCGCGTCCGCGTCCTGGAGGCCGACGACTGGGACCGGAGCGTCGCGGAGGCCGACGTGGCCGTACGGGACGGTGGCTTCACCGAGGTCGCCCCCGGCACGATGACCGCCGTCGCCCGCCTGATCACGTAGGCCGCTCTTCCGGGTTCGCGGTGAGCCCGCCGAGCGGCCGGGCGGCCGCGAACAGGGCGACGGCGAACACCACCGGCCCCGCCGTCTGCGGGACCTGACCGTGGACGGCTCCGATGACGGCGTCGCCGAGCTGGACTGCGCCGTTCAGGGCCAGGAGGAGCCCGAGCGGCCGCCACGCGCGAACCGCCAGGAGCCAGACCAGCGCGCCGAGCAGTACGACGCCGCGGATCGCCATGTACGCCGCGTACGTGCGGGAGGCGGCCTGGCCGCCTCCGACGACCAGGCCGCCCGGATCCACCAGGCCGGACACGGCGAAGTAGCCGGAGGCCGCCACCGTGCATGCCGCGACCGCGCCGCCGAACCGGCGGGCATTCCGTGAGGGGGCCATATCATTCGGGTGCCGAATCATATGGCAGACGTTAGCATCGACGGCATGGCGTCGGAAGATTCGGTGACGGAGACCGTGAGCTTTCTGCTGGGCAAACTCGGGCAGCACGCGAACACTCGGTTCGCCGACCGGTTGGCGCCGCTCGGCCTCCGCCCACGGCACTGTGCCGTCCTGGAACTGCTCGCCGGCGGCCCGCGCGCCCAGCTCGAACTCGCCCGCGCCATCGGCGTGACCGCGAGCGTGGTCGTCGACATGCTCGACGAACTCGAACGGCTCGACGCCGTCCGCCGGGTCCGGGACGCCGCCGACCGCCGCCGTCAGCTCATCGAGCTGACGGCGGCAGGTCGTGACCTGCGGAGGCGGACGCTCGAGCTGGCGCGGCAGAACGACGATGAGCTGCTCGGCATGCTCGGCGAAGCGGAGGCGGCGGCGCTCCGCCGGGCGCTGGACCGGATCGCCGGCGCGGCCGGCCTGACGTTCGGCGAGGCTCCCTGACGCCTGACGCCTGTCTCAGGCGAGGGTGCGGCAGACGAGCGCGACGGCGGCGAGGCCGAGGCCTGCGGCCTGTGTGCGGGCCGGCCGCTCGCGCAGGAGGACGACGGACAGCAGCACGACGATCGCCGGGTACAGCGACGCGAGAACCGACGCGAGGGCGACCAACGGCTGCCGTGTCGCGAAGAGGTAGATGCAGGACCGCCACGGCGACGGCCACGGGCAGCATGGCGGCGGAGACCTCGCGGACGGGAGCGACGACGCTCATCTGCCCGCGGCCGAGCCCTCGGTGCAGGAACGCCACTCCGGCGCCCGCGCCGACACCCGAGAGCGCGCCCCAGCCGGCGGATTTCCTGGAACCGGTGGCACGGCTGCGGGGCGAGGCCACTGCCTCGTCGTAGGCGGCGCCATGCCGATACGGCCGAGGGGCGTCGGGGCCGGGACGCCGGCGGCGGACCACTGTCCGCCTGTCGGCCGGGCGCAGGCGGACGCGGCGGACGTGGTTCCCGGACCACGGCCGCCGCGGAGGCTCAGCCGGCGAGCGATCCGGCGATCACGGCCGCCCCGGGTCGCCTTCGTCCCGGTCGAACATCGTCTCGTCGGCCTCAGCCTCGGCCTCAGCGCTGGCGTCGTCGTCGGCTTCTGCGTCGTCGGTGGCCTGCGGCTCGGCGTCCCGGGGGCGGACGGGTAGGTCGGTCCTCGTGGCGCCCTCGTTGGCGGCGGGCCCGCCGCCGACGGCGTCCCGCTTGCCGACCGTGAGGTCCCGGCGGGTGGCGTCGCTCGCGGGTGGGGTGACGTCGCGGCGGACGGCGTCGCTCGGGGGTGCGGCGAGGTTCCGTTGCGTGGCATCGCTGGAGGGCTCGTCGACGTCCTGGTGCGTGCTTTCGCCAGAGGGTTCGTCGAGGTCCTGGTGGGTGCTGTCGCTCGGGGGTTCGACGCGTTCCTGGTGTGGGCCGTCGCTCCGGGGTTCGGCGAGGTCTCGGTGCGTGCTGTCGCTCGGGGGCTCCGTGAGATCCCGAGCGGTGACGTCGCTCTCCGCGGGGCCCGCGTCGGCGTGGTCGGCGTCGCCGGTCGACTCGTCGGCCTCCCGGAGGTCGGCGTCAGGTCTCCGGACCCTGAGGTCCTGGCGGGTCGCGTCGGCGGCGGGCCGTACGGCGGCCTCCTCGGGCGCGTCCGGCGATGCGGGCACCGGCCCGGCCAGAGTGGCCGGGGGACGCTGGGACGCCACCGGCGGCTCCGGCAGGGCCAGTGTGGCCGAGGGCTTCGGCGCCTGCCGTGCGGGCTTCGGCGCCCCCCATGCGGGCGCGGCGGCGGAGGTCCCGGGCGATTCCGGGGCGAGCGCGGGGCCGGAGGCGCCGGCCGGGGTGAGGCCGGCGAGCGCCGACTGCGCGAGAGCGGGGACCGGCGGCGCGGGCAGGGCGGACTCGCCGGCCTCCCGCGTGGCCCTGATCGATCGATAGGTCACCGCGAGCAGGCCGCCGAACGCCAGCAGGAACACCCCGTGCTCGACCAGCCGCGGGCCGTCCCCGGCGACGCCGGCGACGACCGCCAGCGCCAGGAACTCGACGAGCCACCCGGCGAGCGCCACCAGCAGCCAGACGGCGCGGCGGCGGCCGACGGCCAGGACGGCGGCGACGGTGAGCAGCAGTTCGGCGACCGCGGAGGCGCCCAGCAGGGCCGTCACCGGCCCGTCGCCCACTCCGAGCATCCGGGCGGCGTCGCGGTGGCGACCGGACCAGTCGAGCAGGGAAGCGACCCTGGTCGCGCCGAAGACGATCAGGAACACGCCCACCGGGAAATGCCAGCGGTGCCACCTGCTCTCCGTGGCCGGTGACCGTGATCCCGCGTCGAGTGTCATGTACGCACCTCTCCTTCTTCCGCCGTCTATGACGTACGCGCGGCCCGCCGAGTTGGCGCAGGGCGGAACATCGCGGCGAAAACGATTCAAGCGAGCATGCCGGTCGGGAGGGGAAACGTGCCACTGGAACGGACCTTCTTCACCCTGCGTGAACGTGCACGGGGCAAGTTCATGCATGTTCGGTGCTGCGCATTGCGTGGCGTACATCACATCGGAATGCTGTCCACGGTCGGGCGGATCCGTTTCAGGAGGGGTGATCCGAGCGTGTCGAATGAGACCGCCGCCTTAGCGCGGACACGCATCACATATCTCGAAAGCCTCGGCGACGAGCTCCGGGGGCGGGGCTTCGCCGTACGGCTGACGGTTCCACGGGTCGGACCACCGAGCCTGCATGTGGTGAACCCACAGGTGTCGGTTCTCGCCGAGCACATCCTCGCCGAGAACTCCACCGATGGCTGGTGGTACTGGTGGTCGTGGGCCGAGCGGATCGCACGCGTCGATGATCTCGACGATGCTGTCGAACGCGTCATACGGGTGCTCGCCACAACGGGGGAGCACGACTGAGGAGACGGTGCTGGAGGCGACCACGGCCTCCAGTGCCGGCCGTCAGGCCCGCGGGAGCCCGAGAGTGCGCTCGGCGATGATGTTGCGCTGGATCTCGCTGGACCCCGCGTAGATGGTGTCGGCGCGGCTGAACAGGTAGAGCCGCTGCAGCTCCGACAGCTCGTACGGTCCGGCGTCGGCGACCAGGACCTCGTCGCCGAGGGCGGCCACGGCGAGTTCGCCGAGCCGGCGGTGCCACTCCGACCAGTACAGCTTGGCGATCGACACCTCCGGTCCGGGCTCGCCGGCCGCCAGGGACGACATGGTGCGCAGCGCGTTCAGGCGCATGATCTCCAGCTCGATCCAGGACTGGACGAGCCGGTCGCGCAGCACCGGATCCTCGATCGCGCCGGTCCGCCGGGCGGCGGCGACGACCTGCTCGAACTCCCGGCGGAAGCCGATCTGCTGGCCGAGGGTGGAGGCGCCGCGCTCGTACCCGAGGGTGGCGAGGGCGACGCGCCATCCGTCGCCGGGGGCGCCGAGGATGTTCGCCTCGCCGGTGCGGGCGCCGTCGAAGAACACCTCGTTGAACTCGCTGGTGCCGGTCAGCTGGACGATCGGCCGGACCTCGACCCCGGGCTGCCGCATCGGCACGAGCAGGTACGACAGGCCGTGGTGCCGCGTGGAACCCGGCTCCGTACGGCAGAGGACGAAGCACCAGTCCGCGACGTGGGCGAGGGAGGTCCAGACCTTCTGCCCGGTGATCACCCACTCGCCGCCGTGCGGCTCCGCCCGCGTCTGCACGTTGGCCAGGTCCGACCCCGCCTCGGGCTCGGAGTAGCCCTGGCACCACAGCTCGTCGCCGCGCTGGATCGGCGGCAGGAAGCGCCGCCGCTGTTCCTCGGTGCCGAAGTCGATGATCGTCGGCCCGATCAGTCCCTCGCCGATGTGGCCGACGCGGTGGGGCGCGTTCGCGCGGGCGTACTCCTCGTGGAAGACGACCTGCTCCTCCAGCGTGGCGTCGCGCCCGCCGTACGCCTTGGGCCAGCCGAGGCAGGTCCAGCCGGCCTCGCCGAGGCGGCGTTCCCACGCGCGGCGCAGCTCGAATCCCTCGTGCTCGCGTCCGGGGCCGCCGAGGCCGCGGGCCTCGGCGAACTCCCCGGTGAGCTCGGCCTCGAGCCAGCGGCGCACCTCGGCCCGGAACCCGGCGTCCATGGGCTCAGCCGTCGAAGCGGCCGTAGGAGCCCTTGTAGAAGACGAGTGGATCGCCGTCGTGATGCTTGTCGAGGTGGTGCACCTGGGCGACGACGATGACGTGGTCGCCGGCGGCGTACTCCGCCTCGACGGAGCACTCCAGCCAGGCGAGAGCGCCGTCGATCACCGGGCTGCCGTTGGGCGACTTGGTCCACTCCAGGCCGGCGAACTTGTCCGCGCCCTTCGTGGCGAGCTGCAGGCAGACCTCGCGCTGCGGCTCGGAGAGGATGTTGACGCAGTGGCGGTCGGCGCCGCGCAGCTTGGGCCACGTGGAGCTGGTGTGCGCGACGCAGAAGGCGACGAGGGCGGGGTCCAGCGACACCGAGGTGAAGGAGTTGGCGGCCAGGCCGGTGGGCCGGCCCGTCTCGGGGTCGATCGCGGTGATGGCGACCACACCGGTGGCGAAGCGGCCGAGGATATTGCGGAATCGCATCTTGTCGATGTCGCTGACCTGGTCGGTCGTGCCCGCAAGTGGCGTTCCGTTGGGCGAGCGGGGTGCGCGCCGTGGCGTGTTCTGGCCGGAGGATCGCGCAGCCGAGCCTCTGGGGATCGACGTGGCGGCGGTCGCGCCGTCGGGCATGACCGGATCCTTTCTCTTAGCCAAGCGCTTGCTTGGACGATAGGCGGCACCCATGACGGGTGTCAAGCTGACCGGTCGCCGCCCCTGCTCCACGTCTCAGTAAAGCGCCGCCACGTGTCCGTGATTCCGGGCTGGAGGCGAAATCGGCCGAAAGTCCTACGACGTCGGAGCCTCAGCGCTCGCTGTTCCGGAAGACCGTCGTCTTCGTGGACCGGCCGGGGAAGACGACGATGAGATGCGTCTCCACCGGTAGGTCCGACGTCGACGCCCGTGCCTTCTCCCGGCCGCGGACGTACACGCGCAGGCGGTAGGACCCGGGGCCCTTCAGGGACAGCACGGGCAACGGGGGACTCCCATCCGCCATGGTCGTGACGCGCAGCCGGCCGTCGGGGCTGTCCAAGCCGACCTCGACGACGCGGTCCCAGCCGCGCAACATGAGCGGAGGGCCGTCGCGGTAGGCGGCGACGGTCAGGCAGAGGTAGCCGTTCTCGATGCCCGTCATGACGGCGGCCGCGTTACCCGCCGCGCTGATCAACCCGTCGTCGATGGCGGCGTTGAACGGATCGCCGGCAGTCGGCGGTCCGTCCGACACGTAGTAGCCGCCGCCTTCGCCGACGAAGACGGCGGCCGTCGCCCGATGTGACGGTGATCCCGCGAGTCGCGGGCGGGCGCAGGCGGCGTTCATCCGCGCCTTGTACCGCGCCGCCTCCTCGGCCTCCTGCCGTGCCGAGCGCCGCAGGTCCGGCAGCCGGCGTGCGGCGGTGTCCGGGCACAGGTACGCCGCCGTGCGGACCGGATCGCTCGCGGTCAACTGCGCGGCCGCCGCCGACACGAGCGGGCTCGGCGCGCGGTCTCCAGGTGGGGCCGCGGCGAGAGTGCGGCACAGTCGGCGGCCCATGGCGAGCAGCTGATCGTCGGGCCGCTCGTCCCGCCGCCCGCCGGGCGTGCCGTATGCCGCGTAGGCGCCCGGGCCCAGAGCCGGAACGCGTCCCCGCGCCGAGCAGAGGAACATGAGCTCGCGCCGTGCCCTCGGCAGCCGAGCGACCGCATGAGCCGGCGTCTCGGTGGGGGGCGGGGCCGGCGGGAAGGCGTGCGCGCACGCGGCCGGACCGCTGATCGGCCGCTCGACGCCGCGATCGGCCGTCACGCCCGCGAGCAGCAGCACGCCCGTGACCGCCGCGCCGAGCGCCCTCCGCCTCCGAGGGCGCCTCCGAGGGCGCCTCCGAGGGCGCCGCCGTGGCCCGTGCAGGGCCGCTACGGCCAGGCCGGCCGGCAGCAGGTAGTAGAGGTCGCCGAGCGCCCAGCCGAGGAACGGTCCTTCTGTCCAGGTGCGAAGGCATTCCGCGCCGCTCAGGCCGTCGGCGGCGACCAGCGCCGGCTCGAGCAGGGACACGGGAAGCAGGCAGACCGGCGCCGCCCAGCCGATCCACGCCGCCGTGCGGTTCAGACCACGTCGGCGGCAGAGCGCCCACCCCGCGAAGGCGGGCCCGACGACGATGATCGGAGCCGACTTCACGAGCGACCACAGGGGTTCGGTCAATAGCCGGTCCTGCAGCCGCCACCCGTAGCAGACATTCGTGACGCTGGTCATGACCGCGAATCCGGCCGTGCCGCGCAGGAGGTACATCACGAGGCCGAAGGCGATCGGCCCGGAGGTCAGTGCGACCGCCGCCCACCACAGCCGCAGCCGCTCGCGAGGGATCGGGATCCTCTCCTCGGCCATCCTCGGTCTCTCCGCTCGGCGACGTGCCGGTCCACCCTAGTGATCATTGACAGTCCGGGACGGCGGGCTCTACGGTTTCAAGGGACTTGGCCGAGCGCTTGGTTGGTAGGAGAGGTATGGGGTTGCGGGATCGGGCGGCGATCGCCGGGGTCGGGTACACGCCGTTCAGCAAGGACTCCGGCGTCTCGACGCTCACCCTCGCGATCGACGCGATCCTCGCCGCGCTCGACGACGCCGGGCTGACCGTCGACGACGTCGACGCCCTCGCGACCCACCGCGTCGGCGACTCGACGCCGCCCTGGGTGGTCGCGCCCGCCCTCGGTATCCCCGAGGTGAGCTGGTACCTCGACCAGTTCGGCGGAGGCAGCGTCTCGCACGCGGTGATCGGGCAGGCGGCCATGGCGGTCGCGAGCGGTGTGGCCCGCACCGTCGTCTGCTACCGCGCGATCAACGCCCGGTCGGAGTTCCGCATGGGTGGCACCGGCCGCGGCGTCGCGCCGGTCTTCGACGCGCAGTACCAGGCGCCGTACGGCTATTTCGCGCCGCCGCAGCAGTTCGCGATGGCCACCCGGGCGCACATGATCAAGTACGGCACGACGCACGAGCAGCTCGGCCACATCGCGGTCGGCCAGCGCGCCAACGCGGTGAAGAATCCGCGCGCCCTCAAACGCGACCCGATCACGCTCGACGACTACCTGGCCTCCCGCTGGATCGCCGAACCCCTCCGGCTCCTCGACTGTTGCCTGGAGACCGACGGCGCCTGCGCCGTCGTCGTCACCTCCGCCGAGCGCTCCCGGGACCTGGCCAACCCGCCGGTCCTGATCTCCGGCGCGGTCTGGGGCGGCGGCGACAGCTTCTTCTCCGGGCAGGGCGGCGACTTCACCGTCTCGGAGGCCGCCCGGATCGCGCCCCGGCTGTACGCCATGGCCGGCGCCGGGCCGGAGGACGTCGACGTGGCCGAGCTGTACGACTGCTTCACCTACTCGGTCCTCGTCCAGCTGGAGGACTACGGCTTCTGCACCAAGGGGGAGGGCGGCCCGTACGCCGCCTCCGGCGCGACCCGGCTGGACGGCCCGCTGCCGGTGAACACCCACGGCGGCTTCCTCTCGGAGGGATACGTGCACGGCATCAACCACGTGGCCGAGGCCGTCGCACAGCTGCGCGGCGCGGCCGGGGACCGGCAGGTGAGCGGCGCCGAGGTGGCGCTGTCGACGGCCCAGCCCGGCTACGTCCTCGCCGGGACCTCCGCCCTGATCCTCAAGGCCGACCGATGAGCCTCGCCGAGCGGCCGAGGCCGCAGGCCGACCGCGACTCCGCGCCGTGGTGGGAGGCCGTCCGCCGGCACGAGTTGCTGGTGCAGAAGTGCGGCGGCTGCGGGACGCTGCGCTTCCCGCCCCGCGCGATCTGCGGCCGCTGCCGGTCGCGCGAGAGCACCTGGACCCCGGTGGAAGGCACCGGGCGGGTGGCGAGCTGGATCGTGAACCACCAGGTCTTCATGCGCGCCTTCGCCGACGAGGTGCCCTACGCGGTCCTGCACGTGCGGCTCGACGACGCCGACGACCTGTTCATGTACGGCGACCTGACCGGCGCGGACCCCGCCGACGTGACGCCGGGCATGCCGGTACGGGCCGTTTTCACGGACGTGGACGAGGACCTCGCCCTCGTGAGATGGCGGCCGCGGTGAGAATTTCCGCCGCGCCGGGCGGGGCTTTTCGCCGGGTGAGTGCTTCGCATTGAGGTCGATCCGGTATTTTCGTCTGCCGTAGGCCGTGTCTTCGCAGCCTCCTACCAGCTCGCAGGCGTCACCTGATCACCCCGGCGCCCCCATATCGCCCGCGTTCCCCCGTAGCCCAGGAGGCTGCTTGTTCTTCGGCATCATCCTCGCGCTCATCGCGACGGTCCTGTACAACGCCGGCTTCGTTCTCGAGAAGCGGGCGTTGCGCGACCTGCCGCCGATCAGCGCGCATCGGGTGGGCCACCTCGTCCGCGTCCTGGGCGGCAGCCGCGCGTGGGTGACGGGCTTCCTCGTGATGGCCATGGGGCTGCTCTGCCAGGTGGGGGTCATGGCGCTGGTGCCGCTGAGCGTCGGGCAGCCGATCCAGCTCGCCGGGCTGGCGCTGCTCGTGGTCTTCTCGGCCACGTTCCTGGGCGAGCGCACCACGCCGCGCGAGTGGACCGGACTCGGCGTGCTCGCGCTGTCGCTGATGCTGGTGTGCCTGTCGATGGAGCCGACCCGGCTCGGCGTGCACGCCGACACCGGCGTTCTCCTGGCCGTCTCGGCCGGCACCGTCCTTCTCGGCCTGGGCGCGTTCGCCTCGGCGATGCGCGGTGGGCGGCGCTCCGGCCGCCCGGTGCCCGGAGTGCTGTACGGCGCCGCCTCCGGTCTGCTGTACGGCGCCGGCGGCTTGCAGACGAAGGGCGTCGCCGGGTTCCTCGCCGACCACTCGGGCGGCTTCGTCGGCCGGACCCTGGCCTCGCCGTACCCCTACCTGTACCTCCTGCTGTCGGGTGCAGGCCTGGTGCTGTTCCAGACCGGCCTGCAGCGCGGCCGGGCCTCCATCGTGGTGCCCGTCTCCAGCGTCGTCGGCAGCGTGTACACCGTCATGGCGGGCACGGCGGTCTTCGGGGAGCCGCTGCCGCAGGATCCCCTCCGGCTCGCGCTGCGGACGGCCGGGTTCGCCGCCTCGATCGTCGTCGTCATGCTCATGCCCCGGCACGACGAGGAGCCGGTCGAGGTGCTCGGCGCCCCGGCCCTCGTCACGGACCAGGTCGGCTGACCGAGGCGCTCGGCGCTCCCGCGCTCGGCATGGACCAGGTCGGCTGACCGAGATGCCCGGCGCGCCCGCCCTCATCGGCTGATCCAGCCGCTGGGCGTCCCGACCCGCGTCACGGATCAGGTCGGCTGAGGAGCCCTCGGACCGTCCGGTGCCGTGCGGTGCGGACGCGGAGGGCCTGCTTGTCGACCTTGCCGTTGACGTTCGCGGGCAGCGCCTCGACGAGGACGACCTGGCGGGGGACCTTGTAGTTCGACATGTGGTCGCGCGCCCAGGCGATGATCTCGGCCGGCTCGACCGGGGCGGCCGG
The DNA here is from genome assembly GCF_039542055.1 of Actinoallomurus vinaceus. Lineage (NCBI taxonomy): Bacteria > Bacillati > Actinomycetota > Actinomycetes > Streptosporangiales > Thermomonosporaceae > Actinoallomurus > Actinoallomurus vinaceus. Next base: position 302,289 of record NZ_BAABHK010000004.1, on the reverse strand, counting down.
GACCACGAACGCCCAGCCGACCTCGCCCAGCCTCTCGTCCGCCACCGCGACCACGGCCGCCTGCGCGACGGCCGGATGGTGCAGCAGCAGCGCCTCGATCTCCGCCGGGTAGGCGTTGAACCCCCCGACGATGAACATGTCCTTCTTCCGGTCGACGATCGCCAGGTCGCCCCGGGCGGTCAGCTCGCCGATGTCGCCCGTGTGCAGCCATCCGTCGGCGTCCACGGCCTCCGCCGTACGCTCCGGATCGTCCCAGTAGCCGCGCATGACGCCGTACCCGCCGATGAGGATCTCCCCGCGCTCGCCGGCCGGCAGGTCCTTCCCCTCGTCGTCCACGATCCGCACCGTCACCCCGGGCACGGGACGGCCGGTGGTGGCGGCGATCACCTCGACGGGGTCCCCGGCCCGCGTCATCGACACGACGGTGCCCTCCATCAGCCCGTACGCGTTGATCATCCGATCGAGGCCGACCCGCTCGATCAGCCGCCGGATCAGCTCCGGCGGAACCGCCGCCGCCCCGCAGATCGCCACGCGCAGCGAGGACACGTCACGGCCGTCGAGCTCCTCCAGGATCCGGTGGAACAGCGTCGGCGGGCCGGCCAGGACGCTGATCCGGTCGCGCTCGATCATGTCCATCAGGGCGTCGGGCGCGAACACCGAGATCGGCATCATCGTCGCCCGCTTCAGCACGCAGGCCAGCAGCCCGGCGTTGATCCCGAACCCGTGGGAGAACGGCGCGATGATCGGGTAGCGGTCGTCCGGGCCCAGCGTGACGATCGACGCCCAGTCCCAGTAGCCGCGCAGCAGCTGCGCGTGGGGCAGCATGACGCCCTTCGGCGCGCCGGTCGTGCCGGAGGTGGCCATGATCTCGGCGAGGTCGTCCGGGCGTACCGCGAGCGCGCGGTCCTCGGCGCCCGCCACGCCCTCGCCCCGCTGCAGCAGGTCCTCGAACGAGACGGCCGGCGGCGGCGCGCCGGTCCCGGCGAGGGTGACGGCGTGCCGCAACTCCGGCAGGTCGCCGAACGGCCGCCCGCCGGACGGGCCGCCGCAGACCTCCTGCAGCGCGCCGAGATAGGAGAAGCCCAGGAACCCCTCGTCGACGAACAGCACCCGCGCCCCGGTCCGGCGGAGCATGCCGGCGGCCTCGATCCCGCGGAACCGCGTCGAGAGCGGCGTGACGACGGCGCCCGCGTCCCAGACGCCGTACGCGATGACGACCCAGGCGGCGGAGTTCGGCGCCCAGACGGCGACGCGGTCGCCGGGCTCGACGCCGAGCGCGATGAGCCCCCGCGCGACCCGTGCGGCCTCCTCCCGGAGCGCGCGCACCGTCAGCGTCGTGGAGCCCTCCGCGACGACCACGTCGTCCGGGTGGCGCGCCGCCTGGTCGCGCAGCATCCGCGGGATCGTCCCCCAGTCCGGAACCGGTTCCATGACGCGCCTCCTGTCGGTCGGAGAACGGGCCGGGTCAGTCCACGACGGCCGACCGGTCGCGGCCGAGATGGTGGCCGCGCAGATCGGTCACCGAACCCGGCCGGGCCTGCTCGGCGACGTCGTCCTCGACGACGACCTCGATGGTCACGGGGGTCACCGCGACCAGCGCCTGGTGGATGCGCGAGCGCCACATCGGGTTCTTCACGAGCGTCGCGCGGTTGAACGTGACGTGCAGCGCGGCGGCGTCCAGCGTCCCCTCGCGGGCGATGCGCAGGTCCCAGTGGGCGATGCCGTCGATCCGGGCCAGTGCCGCGGCCACGCGCGGGATCGACAGCCACCGGCCGCGCAGGAGGACGTGCTCGCCCACGGTCTGCTCGGGGGCGGGGATCCCCGCGCCCTCGGCCAGGCGCACGACCTGCCCGGTGCGCAGGGTCGTCCCGCCCAGCGTGGAGTGCCAGGCGGGCGTGACCACGATCTCCGCGCTCCCGGAGGCGTACGGCGGCTCCAGCAGCACGTCCTTGCCGAGCGGCGCCACGCCCAGCAGGCCCTCGCGGGCCGGCGTGTACGCGGTGTCGCGCGCGGATCGGTACGCCGTCGGCAGCCCGAAGAACGGGTCGGCGTACAGCTCGCCCACCTCCGCCTCGAACTCGGACGCGAGCTGCCCGTACGCGCCCGGCGAGGGCATCTCTCCGGTGAGCAGGATGTGGCGCAGCCCGAGGTCCAGCGGGTCGAGGAGGAACTCCAGGTGCAGCCGGGCGAGCAGGTCCATCGCCCCGGTGGGCGTCGCGATCAGCGTCGTGGCCCGTACGGCCTCCAGCGCGTGGTGCAGCCGCAGCCGTCCCCTGGGGCCGGGCGCGGCCGCGGCCTGGGCGATCTCCGCACAGGCCTGCGCGATCAGGGTGCCGGTCGCCTCGCCGTCATTGCCCAGGGCGACCACGACCCGGTCGGACGGGCCGACGCCCGCCGCGCGCAGCGTCGTCGTCGCGATCTCCAGCGCGGCCGCGCGGTCCTCGGCGGTCAGCGGCACGATCAGGTCGGCCTCGGGGGAGACGAGCAGGAGCCCCGCCGCGTCGCGGGGGGTCGTCAGGGCCTCGCGGGTGGTCCAGGTCATGCGGTCTCCTTCGCGATCCCGGTGTTGCTCGGCCCGGTCACGCCATCACCTCGTCCATGAACAGCCGCATCGAGCCGGTGACGTGCTCGTTGGCCAGACCGCCGACCTGGGCCTGGAGGATCAGGTCGGTCGCGCCGGCGGCCTGGATGCGTTCGACGGCCTTGCGGGAGCCCTCGACGTCGTCCACCACCACCATGTGGTGTTCCCGCAGCGTCTCCATGGCCTCCTCGGGCGGCAGGCCGGCGGCGAGCTGGCCCAGCACCCGGTGGGTCGCGTGCCGGGCGTCGTAGTAGTCCGGGGGCGTGACGAGGTTCACCTGGCGGCGGATGTACCACAGGATCGCGTCGGCGGCCGTGGAGATCGCCTCGTCCTTCGAGGGCGCGACGTACCAGGGGATCATCAGCGCGACGCGCCGGGTGTCCGGGTCGAACCCGCTGCTCGCCAGGCACTCCCGGTACTTGGCGATGTCCTCCGCGACGTCGTCGAGGCCTTTCAGCATCGTCATGCCGAGCAGGTTGTAGCCCTTGCGGGCCGCCGCGAGGTAGCCGTCCAGCGAGGTGGAGGCCACCCAGACCGGCGGATGCGGCTCCTGGGTCGGGCGGGGGTAGACCGCGACGTTCGGGACCTCGAAGAACTCGCCGGACCGGGTGACCGGCTCGCCGTCGGCGTTCCAGATCGCCAGCACGGCCTCCAAGGTCTCCTCCCAGATCTGCCGGGACTGCTCGAAGGGACGCTGGAACGCCTGGTACTCCAGCGGGGACGCGCCGCGCCCGGTGCCGAACTCGACCCGCCCGCCGCTGAGGACGTCGAGGGTCGCGACCCGCTCGGCCGTGCGGACGGGGTGCTGGAACGGCAGCAGCACGACGCCGAGGCCGAGGTGGATCCGCTCGGTCCGCTGTGAGCAGGCGGCGAGGACGAGGTCGGGCGCGGACGAGTGGGAGAACCCGCGTGTGAAGTGGTGCTCGACGAACCACGCCGTGTCGTAGCCGAGGCGGTCGGCCAGGACGACCTGGTCGACGACGTTCTCGAAGGCCCGCCGCTCGACCTCGCGCGTGCGCCCGCGCACCTCGAGCTCGTAACCCACGCTGACCCGTAGGGACATCACGCCTCCGGCATGTGCTCCGAATATGACCAAGCGCTCGCTTGGGAAGCGTAGCAGCGGGATCGTACGGCAACAAGCCACGGGAGGCGGTCGGGCAGGTGAGGCCGCGGCGGGTGAGGCCGACTCTGGGGGAGTGCGGCGGGTCGGGCCGACCCTTGGGGAGTCCGGAGCCGGGGAGTGCGGCGGGTCAGGCCGACTCTGACGAATCCGGCGGCCGGGGAGCGGGAGCCGCGTACGCCGTCGTCTGCGACATGGCGTACAGCGCCGATCCCAGATCGCCGAACGCCCTCCGCAGGCGCAGCCGCGTCACGTCGTCCTCGGCGATCTTGATCGTCAGCCAGGCGAGCCAACCCGCGCCGACCACGCCCCAGAAGGACACGAGCCGGTACAACGCCACCGCCGCGCCGGCCGGGACGGCGAGCGCGCCGAAGGCGACCAGCGACGCGGCCAGGCTCGCCTCGATCGCGCCCAGCCCGCCGGGTAGCAGGGGCAGCACGCTGCCGGCGGCCTGCGCGGCGAAGTACGCGAGCGTGACGGCGTACAGCGGCGTGTGCACGCCGACCGCGCGCTCGGCCGTCGCGAGGGACAGGATGTCGAAGACCCAGTTCAGCACGGCCATCAGGCCGAGGACGCCCCAGTCGCGAACGCTCAGGCGCAGGGCGCCCCGGCCCTGCCACATCTCGGTGACCGGCACGACGAGCCGGTGCCGCAGCAGCGGCCCGAAGACGCGCAGCGCCAGGCGGCTCACGGCGGCCCGCTGCCGGTTCCAGAGCAGGGCGAACGCCCCGGTCGCACCCGCCAGGACCGCCAGGGCCGTGATCGCGAATGACCGGGAGTACGGCTCGGCGACCAGGGCGGTCAGACCGACGACGGCGTAACCGGCGTTCATCACCACGCCGCCCACCACGATCACGGCGGTCGCCAGCCGCGGCGTGGCCCCGGCGCGGCGGAACTGCCGGAAACCGAACGCCACGCTCACCGCCGGCCCCACCGGAAGCGTCGTCGACAGCGCGTTGCCCGCGTAGGTGATCCGCAGGGCGCGCGGCAGGGACATCCGGACCCCGCCCGCCCGCAGTAGCCGTCGCTGCACCCGGCTGAACATCGCCATGGACGCCAGCTGCGAGAGCACCATCACGGCCAGCCAGGCCGGGTTCGCGTGGGCGGCCACGTGCCACAGCGCCGCGGCGTCGGGCAACTGGTCGCGGAACGCCCAGGCCGAGACGCCGATCGCGCCGAGCATCGCCACCCGGCCCGCCCACCGCAGCCACCGACGCCGCGCCGACGGGGGCGGCGACGTCGTGGTCGGTGTCGGGAGGAGATCGGTCACAGGGGGCACCTCACGGGGTTCTCGCTCGGAAAACGAGCCGCGCGCGGGCCTGCATTCCCCCCGGCCGGTCCCGAACGACGGAAGTGGCCTACGTCACCGGTCGCCCGCCCCGCGGCATGATCTCGCCGAGGTGCCGGCGCAGCGTCGCCCGCATGGCGTCGGCGTCGAGCCGGCCGGGCTGCAGGACGCCGTGTAGCGCCAGGCCGTCGACCAGCGCGTACAGGCGTTCCGTCTCGACGTCCGGGTCCAGGCCGTCCTGGAGCACGCCGGCCCGCTCGGCGGACGCCAGCACCTTCCGGATCAGGCCGCGGGTCTCGTCGTACAGCCGCTCGGCGTACGGTCGCAACTCGTCGTGGGTGCGCGCGCTCACGGTGAAGGCCAGCCAGACCTCGGTCTCCTCGCGGCGCTCCGCGTCGAGCGGCAGCAGTTCGGCGAGGGCCGCCTCGAAGGCGGCGACGTGCCGGTCGGGGGGCGCGTCCGGGGCCGGCCGTGTGCGCACGTGTTCCATGAGGCGTGCGCCGGCGCGGTCCACGAAGTGCCGCATCGCGAAGATCATGATGTCGGCCTGGCCCGCGAAATAGTGCCGTACCGAGCCGATGGCCAGGCCGGCCTCGGCGGCGACGTTGCGCAGTGACGCGTGCTCCAGCCCGTCGCGGCGGGCGACGCGGAACACGGCCTCGGCGACCTCTTGGCGCCGGGCCTCTGGATCCACCTTCTTCGGCATGACCCCTTTGTAGCAGCACCGTGCTAAATTCTTTTTAGCAAGGTCATGCTAAAAAAGCCGATCATGAGGAGGGGGCGATCGTGAGCACCGTCATGCATCTGCTGCTCATCAGGTTCGCGCTCATCGTGGGAGCCGTCGTGCTGCTGGTCATCATGGGGTTCACCGCGGTGCTGATCCTCAAGCGCGGCGGGCGGCTGCCGGAGGCCCGCCGGTACGCCGAGCCGCTGCTGCGGGCGCTCGCGGAGGGGGACGGGCGCGGCCGTCCGGTCGGTTCCGTACGGGGCCGGGCGGGGAGGGGCGGCGCGCGGCGGGCGGCGGCCCGCGCCGCCCTGAGATACCTCGAGGACGCCTCGGCGCGGGACAAGAGGGGATCGGACGGATGAGGCCCCGCATACCGGTCCGATCGGCGGACGGCGACGGAGATCGGATCCTCCGCGAACTCGCGATGGACCTCCTGGTCAAAGCCGCGATCGTGGTCGTCGCGCTCATCGTCCTCGCGGTGGTGCTGACGATCATCTATCGGAAGGTCGGGACGCGGAGGTAGCTACAGGCCGGCGGCCGCGGCCAGCCGGGCGCGGTGGGACTCCGGGCCTCCGAAGAGGCACGCGTCCGCGGTCGCCCGCTTGAGGTGCAACTGGGCGTCGTGCTCCCAGGTGACGCCGATGCCGCCGAGGACCTGGATCGTCTCGCCCGCCGCGTGCAGGTACGCCTCGGCGCAGTACGACCCGGCGAGCGCGGCGTACACCGGAAGCGAGCCCGGATCGCCGTCGGCGACGCGCGCGGCCTCATGCGCCGCCGACCGCGCCGACTCGACGCGCAGCAGCACGTCCGCGAGCTTGTGCTTGATCGCCTGGAAGGCGCCGATCGGCCGGCCGAACTGGACCCGGGTCCTCGCGTGCTCCAGGGCCGTCTCCAGGCAGCGCTGCGCGCCGCCGACCTGCCCGGCGGCGAGCGCGGTCAGGGCGACGTCGCGTACACGCGTCAGGTCGCCGTCGATCCGCTCGGCCGGGGCGCTTTCGAACCGCAGACGGGCCAGCCGCCGCGTCTGGTCGAGCGTCACGTACGGCGTCTGCGCGACGTCCGCGCCCCGGACCGCGTAGACGCCGTTGCCCGCCGCGCAGACGATGACGTCGGCGAGGTGCCCGTCGAGGACGTACGGCGCCGTACCGGTCAGCCGGCCTCGATCCACCGTGAGATCGCCGTCGAGGACGACCGTCGCGATCAGGGAGCCGTCCGCGATCCCGGCGAGCAGCCGCCCGTCGCGCACGGCGTACGCCGCGAGCACCGCCGTGGCCAGGTACGGGACGGGGGTCAGCGCCCGGCCGAGCTCCTCGCAGACCACGGCGAGCTCGGTGAGCCCGCACCCCGCGCCGCCGTGCTCCTCCGGGACCGCCAGCCCGGTCAGCCCGAGTTCGCCCGCGAGCCGCCCCCAGAGGGCCGCGTCGTGCGCGGCGGGATCGGCCATGAGCCGCCGTACGGCCGTGGGCGGGCACTCCTCGGCGAGGAAGGCGCGGACGGTCGCTCGCAGGTCATCGAGTTCGTCGCTCACCGCACGATGATAACCAAACGCTTGCTCAAGAGGGGAGTGGCGCGGGTCCACCGGAGATCGATCGTGTTCTCGCGGGGCGCCGGCCGCCCCAGGACCCCCTAGTAGCCGCGCGTGCGGCGGGCGGCGGGCCGGGCCCCGCGGCCGGACGCGCCCAGGCCCACCCGCTGGAAGGCCCGCACGAACTCGCCGCCGAAGTTGACGCCGGCGCCGAGGGCCAGTGCGACGGAGATCCCGCCGATCAGGCTCAGGACGCCGTCCTGAGGCAGCCCGAGGTTCAGCTCGATCATCCCGCGGTACAGCGCCGTGCCCGGCAGCAGCGGCGCGATCGCGGGCACGATGTACGGGAGCGCGGGCTCCTGGCGTCGGCGGGCGATGAGGTTCCCGAGGAGGCCGACGAGGACCGCGCCGATCGCCGAGGCGAGCACCGGTGTCACACCGGCGCTGCGGGTCAGGACGTACACCACCCAGATCAGCGCGCCGCCCAGCGCGGCCGCGGTGAGCACGCGCCGGGGCACGGCGAGGGACACCGCGAACGTCAGCGACACGGCCGCCGCGGCGATCACCGTCACCGGCAGCAGGGACACGGGCGCGGCCGGCGGGTTGACGTCGACCGGGATGCCCAGACGCACGGCGACGTACACGACCAGGCCGAGCCCCGACACGATCGCCGCCACGATGAAGAACACCTCCAGCAGCCGGGCCCCCGCGCTGATCAGATCGCCGGTGATGCCGTCCTGGATGCTGGCGACCAGCGGCCGTCCCGGCAGAAGGGCCAGGACCGCGCCGGTGACGATGGCCGAAGCGTGGGAGGCCGGAGCCCCGGTCGCGATCACCAGCGACGCGCTGGCGGCGCCGATGGCCGCGGCCAGGGTGAGCTGGAAGAACTCCGCGACGCCCCGGCGGGCCAGGGAGGCCGCCGCCCGGTCGCCCAGGACCGTCGCCACGAACGCCGTGCCGGCCACGAGCGGCCCGCCGCCGACCATGACGCTGGCGGACGCGGCGATCAGGCCGAGGCTGAGGACCATCAGCCAGGCCGGGTACGGCGGCGGCATCCGCTTGATCTCCACCAGCCGCCGGTGCGCCTCCTCGACGTCCAGCATGCCGAGCGACGCCTCCTGGACGAGCGAGTGCAGGGCGACGAGCCGCCAGTAGGCGGGGAAGCGACGCCGGATCGCCCGGCCCGCCGTCACCGGCATCGCACCGTTGCCGGGGTGGACGTTGACCGTGATGACGGTGAAGGTGACCGCCACGTCGGCGCGGGGCAGCTCGTACGCGACGGCGAGGCTCAGCATCGACTCGTTCACACGCTCGGTCGCCTCGCCACTGGCCAGCAGCAGCTCACCGACGCGCAGGACGAGGTCGAGGGCACGGGGGGAGACGGCGTCGCCGGGCTCCTCCTCGACCGGTTCGGCGGAGACCTCGCCGATCAGCGTCCGCCACGTCTCTCGCAGTCGATTCGCCGCCACGCCCATAAGTCAGCCCGTAACCCCCAAATCGGTCGTCCCGGCAGGCTACGTCATTTATTCCGCGGGTTGGGGGAAAGGGCGCTCGGCGGGAGGCCTGGGAAGGCCTCCGTGGGCGCAGAGCCCCGCCAGCGGACCGCGCGCACGGCCGCCTCCTGCATCGCCTGGGCGGCGTAGCGGCGGAGGTTCGGGTCGCTCGCCCCGGCGAGGACCGCGTATCCCGCGACCACGCCGTCCTCCAGCGTGGCGGCCAGCCGCGCGGCGCTGCTCGCCGAGGTGACCTTGAACGGCAGCCGGTAGGCGGCCGCCGCGGCCACCGGACGGCCGCCGGCGGACTGGATGTAGCCGCGCAGCCGGTCGCGCCGGTTGCGGTGGGCGGTCCAGATCAGCGTGACGTTCTCCCGCTGCGCCGGCCCGGCGTGCCCGCCGAGCACGCCGTAGCCGAAGACCGCGACATGCTCCGCGGCGAGCGCCGCCTGCAGCGCGGCCACCGTGTCCTGCACCGGGCTCATCGCACACCCCCCACCGGTCCCCGGGACTCGCTCATCGGATCCCTCCGGCCAGGGCCTGGGCGTGGCCGGCCTCGCAGGCGCCGATGCAGGCGAGCAGCTGGGACAGCGCCGCGCCGGCCCGGCGGACGTCGTCGGCGCGGGCCGCGGCGGCCTTGCGCTCGGCGGATCGCAGCGCCGCGAGGGCCCCGGACTCGCTGTCCGGCGCGGTGGCCGTCTGCCGAGGGGTCGGCGTCGCGGTGCCGGTCTTCGTGCCGGGGACGTAGTGGCGTTGCAGGACGGCGAGATGCTGCGTGTGGTGATCGTGCAGCGGCTTGAGCCGGTCGGCCAGCGTCCGATGCGCGCCGAGCACCGCCTCGTACAGGGCGATGAGGGTCGCCTCGCTCTCGATGGCGGCGGTCAGCACCGACACGTCGGGGCCCGGGGGCGGCGCCTGCGCCTGGCCCACACTGGTGCATCCGGCCATCGCGGTCAGCGCCGCCGCGGAGCCGCCGAGCATCGCCGCGCGCCGCGTGGGACCTGAGAACCGCAGCGCGTCCAAGCGTGCCTCCGTTCATGATCTGATCGACTCCGCTGCGCAAGCATTCCACAAGGGTGTACCCGGCTGCTGGCGATGCGGGCACCCCGCCCCCTCGGCTGTGGATAGTCTTGGGTGCGGAGTGGGCGCATCGGGCGGCCACCGTCCCATCAGGCATGGAGGAGGGCCCACATGAGCGTGGACGGCCGCCGTGGCAGCGCTCAGGCGGGCCGGCGCGGATCCGGGCACGAGACCCGGGCCGCGCTCATGCGGCTGCTCGAACCGGTGATCGCCGGTGCCGGGTTCGATCTGGAGGACGTCATCGTGACCCCGGCCGGCAAGCGCCGGCAGGTGCGGGTCGTGATCGACGCCGACGGCGGGATCAGCCTCGACGGCGTCGCGGACGTCAGCCAGGAGATCTCGCACGCCCTCGACGAGAGCGACGCGATGGGCTCCGGACCGTACGTCCTCGAGGTGACCTCGCCGGGCGTCGACCGGCCGCTCACCCAGCCGCGGCACTGGCGGCGCGCGGCCGGCCGTCTCGTCCATGCGACGCTCGCCGAGGGCGGGGAGATCACCGGCCGGATCACGAGCGCCGACGACACTGCCGTCGTCCTGGACAGCGACGGCCGCGAGCACCGGTTGGGCTACGACGAGCTCACCCGCGGACGGGTCCAGGTGGAGTTCAACCGCCGGGGCGACGACGACGGCGTCGCCGGCGACGAGGACTAGGGGGAGGCCTCGTGGACATCGACATGACGGCCCTGCGGAGTCTCGAGAGTGAGAAGGACATCTCTCTCGACCTCGTGGTCAAGGCGATCGAGGAAGCACTGCTCATCGCGTACCACCGGACCGAGGGCGCGGCGGTCAAGGCGCGCGTCGAGCTGGACCGGAAGACCGGTCACGTCACCGTTTGGGCGACGGAGACCGATGAGGAGGGTGTCGGCGTCCGGGAGTATGACGACACGCCGACCAATTTCAGCCGGATCGCGGCGACCACCGCGAAACAGGTCATCCTGCAGCATCTGCGCAACGCCGAGGACGAGCTGACGTTCGGGGAGTACGCCGGGCGCGAGGGCGACATCGTGGCGGGCGTGATCCAGCAGGGCAAGGACCCGCGCAACGTCCTCGTCGACCTCGGCAAGCTGGAGGGCGTCCTGCCGCCGGAGGAGCAGGTCCCCGGCGAGAACTACGACCACGGCGAGCGGATCCGCTCCTACGTCGTGCAGGTCAAGAAGGGGCACCGCGGGCCGCTGGTGAAGCTGTCCCGGACCCACCCGAACCTGGTGAAGAAGCTCTTCGCGCTCGAGGTCCCGGAGATCGCCGACGGCACTGTGGAGATCGCGGCGATCGCCCGTGAGGCCGGTCACCGCACGAAGATCGCGGTGCGGTCCCGCAAGCCGGGGGTCAACGCCAAGGGCGCCTGCATCGGGCCGATGGGCAGCCGGGTTCGAAACGTTATGCACGAGCTGCACGGCGAGAAGATCGACATCGTCGACTGGTCCGACGAGCCCGCCGAGTTCGTCGGGAATGCCCTGTCGCCGGCGCGGGTTCACCACGTTGAGGTCGTCGACGCCGAGGGGCGGGTCGCGCGGGTCATCGTGCCTGACTACCAGCTCTCCCTGGCGATCGGAAAAGAAGGGCAGAACGCCCGTCTCGCCGCCAGGCTCACCGGCTGGCGGATCGACATCCGGCCCGACACGGAGACCGGGTCTTCCACCGAAGGGGAGCATGCGGCAGGTCCCGCAGACGCGTCGACGCGGTAGACTCATTAATCGTGGCCGAGCGGCCCCACAGCGCACGTGTGTGGGCTGCCGGGTTCGCGCGGCCAAGTCCGACCTGCTGCGCCTGGTCGTGATCGAGGGCTCCATCGCCCCCGATCCGCACGGGCGACTGCCGGGCCGGGGCGCCTCCCTGCACCCTGACCTGGCATGTCTTGAGCTGGCCGAGCGTCGTCGGGCGTTTCCGCGGGCGTTCCGCCTGCCGGGGCCGCTCGACGTCAGTGCGCTCCGGCACTGGTTCGAGTCACAGCAGGACGGTTTGTAAGCGACGTCTAGTCGGAAGCAGGTCGAGATTGCTATGAGCGCTCGATGAGCACGCAGCGATGATTACCGCAAGGTAGCGACGGTCCGAGGACGCGTTTCCCCGGGCCGAGTAGGGAGTGCAGTGGCAAAGGTCCGGGTGTACGAGCTCGCCAAGGAGTTCGGTGTCGAGAGCAAGGCCGTCATGGCCAAGCTCAACGAGATGGGCGAGTTCGTCCGTTCGGCGTCCTCGACGATCGAGGCGCCGGTTGTACGCAGACTTAAAGAAGCATTCGGTGGCGGACCGGCCAAGCCGTCCGCCGACAGGAGAGTGGCCCCGGCTCCGAAGCCGGGTCCGCGTAACAGGCCGGTTCCGGGTCCGAAGCCGGCCGCGCCGAGGCCGGAGCCCAAGCCGGAGCTCAAGCAGGAGCCCCGGCCGGAGATCCGGCAGGATCTGAGGCCCGAGTTCAAGGCGGAGGCCGCGCGCCCCGAGGCGCCGGCCGCGCCCGAGGCGCCGAAGCCGGGTCCCCGGCAGCCCGCGCCGCGTCCCGCGACGCCCCGCCCCGCCCCGCAGGGCGGTGCCCCCGGGCCGAAGCCCGGTCCCCGTCCGGGGCCCGCGGCCGGTCGTCCGGGTCCCGGGCCGAAGCCGGGTCCGGCTCCGCGTCCGGATCGTTCCGGCGCCCCCGGTGGTTCCGGTGGGCCTGGCGGGTCGCGTCCGGCGTCGCCCGGTCCGCGCCCCGGTGGGGGTCGTCCCCGTCCGGGCAACAACCCGTTCTCTTCGACCAACACGGGCATGGGTTCGGCGCCCAAGCCGGGTCCGCGTCCGGGTCCGCCCGGTCAGCGTGGCGATCGCCCCGCGGGTCCGCGCGGCGACCGTCCCGGCGGCGGGCCGCGTGGCGACCGTCCGGGTGCGCCGCGTGGCGACCGCTCGGCGGGCGCTCCGCCGCGTCCGGCGGCTCCCGGCCGTCCGGGTGCTCCGGGTGCGGGCGGTCCCCGTCCGAACCCGGGCAGCATGCCGCCTCGGCCCGGCGGCCCGCGGCCCAGCCCGATGAACATGCCGTCCCGTCCGCAGCGTGACTCCGGTGGCCCCGGCGGTCCCGGTGGTGGCCGCGGTCGCCCCGGTGGCGGCGGTGGCGGTCGTCCGGGTGCCGGCGGCGGTGCCGGTCGTCCCGGTGGCGGCGGTCGTCCCGGCGGTGGCGGCGGCGGTTTCGGCCGTCCGGCGGGTGCCGGCGGCGGTGCCGGTCGTCCCGGTGGCGGCGGTGGCGGCTTCGGCGGCCCGCGTCCCGGTGGCGGCGGTCGCGGCCGTGGTGGCACGCAGGGCGCGTTCGGCCGTCCGGGCGGGCGTCCCGCGCGTGGCCGCAAGTCCAAGAAGCAGCGGCGTCAAGAGTTCGACAACATGCAGGCGCCGGCGATCGGCGGCGTGCGTGTTCCCCGTGGCAACGGCAAGACCATCCGGCTGCCGCAGGGCGCCTCGCTGACCGACTTCGCCGAGAAGATCGGCGCCAACCCGGCGTCGCTCGTCGAGGTGATGCTGCACCTCGGTGAGATGGTGACGGCGACCCAGTCGGTCAACGCGGAGACGCTGCAGGTCCTCGGCGGCGAGCTGGACTACGACGTCCAGGTCGTCAGCCCGGAGGACGAGGACCGCGAGCTGCTCGAGTCCTTCGACATCGAGTTCGGCGAGGACGAGGGCGGCGAGGAGCACCTCGTGTCCCGTCCGCCGGTGGTCACCGTCATGGGCCACGTCGACCACGGTAAAACGAAGCTGCTCGACGCGATCCGCAACGCCAACGTGGTGGCCGGCGAGGCCGGCGGCATCACCCAGCACATCGGCGCCTACCAGGTCGCGACCGAGGTCGACGGCCAGGAGCGCAAGATCACCTTCATCGACACCCCGGGTCACGAGGCGTTCACCGCCATGCGTGCCCGTGGTGCCGAGACGACCGACCTGGTCGTGCTGGTGGTCGCCGCCGACGACGGGGTGAAGCCGCAGACCACCGAGGCCATCGACCACGCGAACGCGGCCGGCGTGCCGATCGTCGTCGCGGTCAACAAGGTGGACAAGGAGGGGGCGGACCCGCAGCGGGTGCGCGCCCAGCTCACCGAGTACGGCCTCGTCGCCGAGGAGTTCGGTGGCCAGACGCAGTTCGTCGACATCTCGGCGAAGCAGCGGCTGGGCATCGACGACCTCCTCGAGGCGATCGTGCTGACCGCCGACGCCGAGCTCGACCTGCGGGCCAACCCCGAGCAGGACGCGCAGGGCGTCGCGATCGAGGCGCACCTCGACAAGGGCCGCGGCTCCGTGGCGACCGTGCTCGTGCAGCGCGGCACGCTCCGGGTCGGCGACTCCATCGTCTGTGGTGAGGCCTTCGGCCGCGTCCGGGCGATGCTCGACGAGAACGGCAACAACGTCGAGGAGGCGCTCCCGTCCCGTCCGGTCCTGGTGCTCGGCCTGTCGGCCACCCCCGGCGCCGGCGACAACTTCATCGTCGTCGACGACGACCGGATGGCCAGGCAGATCGCCGACCGCCGTCAGGCCCGCAAGCGCAACGCCGAGCTGCTCCGCAGCCGCGGGCGTCGCACGCTCGAGGAGATGTTCAAGGACCTCGAGAAGGGCGAGGTGCAGGAGCTGCTCCTCGTCATCAAGGGCGACGTGTCCGGTTCGGTGGAGGCCCTGGAGGACGCGCTCCTCAAGATCGACGTCGGCGACGAGGTCGGTCTGCGCGTCATCCGCCGCGGTGTCGGTGCGATCACCCAGGACGACGTGAACCTCTCGCTCACGTCCGAGGGCACGGTCATCATCGGCTTCAACGTCCGTCCCGAGCGCAACGCGCAGGAGCTGGCGGACCGCGAGGGCGTCGACATCCGCTACTACTCGGTCATCTACCAGGCGATCGAGGAAGTCGAGGCGGCGCTCAAGGGCATGCTCAAGCCCGAGTTCGAGGAGGTCCAGCTCGGCACGGCGGAGATCCGCGAGATCTTCAAGGTGCCGCGCATCGGCAACGTCGCGGGCTCGATGGTCCAGTCCGGCACGATCAACCGCAACAGCAAGGCGCGTCTGATCCGCGACGGCGTCGTGATCTCCGACAACCTCACGGTGTCGTCGCTCCGCCGCTTCAAGGACGACGCGACCGAGGTCCGCGAGGGCTTCGAGTGCGGTATCGGGGTCGGCTACGGCGACATCAAGATCGGCGACATCATCGAGACCTTCGAGATGCGGGAGAAGCCGCGCATCTGACCCTCGAAGGCCTCGGACGGCCTGATTCCGAGACGGAGTGAGCCCACGCGGACGAAAGCGGTCCGCGTGGGTTCCACGGTGGCGTGCGGCTCTGTCGCACGCCATCTCGCTGTCGGCCGTCCCATGCCGGTGATTGAAATGCGGATGACCGGAACGGATCGCGCGGGGTGACCGTTGTGTATGTGGGATCGCTGACTCTGGACCTGTTGCTCGGCGACGTACGCTCGCTCAAGCAGAAGCGCGCCGTGGTCCGCCCGATCGTCGCCGAGATACGACGTCGGTTCCCGGCGGTCGCGGCGGCCGAGACCGGCCACCTCGACCTGCACCGGCGGGCGGAGCTCGGCGTCGCGGTCGTGTCCGCCACGGCGGGCAACTGCGTCGAGGTGCTCGAGGCGTGCGAGCGTCTCATCGCCGGGCGGCCGGAGATCGAGCTCCTGTCCGCCAGGCAGCGGCTCTTCAGTGAGGAGGAGTCGTGAGTGACGTTCGCGAGGCATCGGTGAGGGCACGCCCCGACCCCAGCCGGTCGGGCGGCCGAACGACAATGGAGGAACTGTGACCGACCCCGCGAGGGCTCGCAAGCTCGCCGATCGCATTCAGCAGATCGTCGCGGAGATGCTGGAGCGGCGGATCAAGGACCCGCGGCTCGGCTTCGTGACCGTGACGGACACGCGGCTGACCAACGACCTGCGGGACGCGACGGTCTACTACACCGTGTACGGCAGCGACGCCGAGCGCGCCGACAGCGCCGCGGCGCTGGAGAGCGCCAAGGGCGTGATCCGCTCGGAGGTGGGCAAGCGCACCGGAGTGCGGCACACGCCCAGCCTCACCTTCGTGCCGGACGCGCTCCCGGAGAACGCCCGCCAGATCGACGATCTGCTCGCCAAGGCGCGCGCCTCCGACGAGCGGGTCGCCAAGGCGGCGGAGAACGCCCGGCCCGCGGGTGACGCCAACCCGTACCGGGAGACGCTGGTCGAGGACGATGTTGACGAAACCGACAGCGACGGTGGCGACGACGCGGGATACTCCCGGTCGTGAACTCCGCGCCGGGTAGGGACCCAGCCATCGCCGCCGACGAGTGGGACAGGGCGGTCGAGTCGATCCAGCGGACCGACGAGGTGTGCCTCGCCTGCCATGTCTGTCCGGACGGCGACGCGCTGGGTTCGATGCTGGCCTTCGCGCAGGCGCTGCGCGCGCTGGGCAAGCCGTTCACGGCCTCGTTCGGCGACGCGTTCGTCGTGCCGCGGATCCTGCGCTTCCTGCCCGGCCTGGACCTGCTCACCGACCCGGCCGACTTCCCCGCCGAGCCGGACGTGATGATCACGTTCGACGCGGCGGGCAGCGACCGCCTCGGCAGCCTGGCGGCCAACGCCGGGAAGGCCGGGGAGCTGATCGTCATCGACCACCACGCGTCCAACACGCGGTTCGGCACCACGCACCTGGTCGACCCCGGCGCGGCGGCCACCGCCGTGGTCGTCGAACACCTCATCGACCGGCTGGGTGTCCCGCTCACCCATGACATCGCGCTCGACCTGTACGTCGGCCTGGTCACCGACACCGGCTCGTTCAAGTACCGGACGACGACCCCCGAGGTCCATGCCTTCGCGCAGCGGCTGCTGGCGACGGGCATCCGGCCCGAGCAGGTCGCCCGTGAGGTCTGGGACCGCGCGCCCTTCGGCTACCTGCCGGTGCTCGCGGCCGCGCTCGGCCGGGCGCGGCTGGAGCCGGACGTCGCGGGCGGGCTCGGCATGGTCTGGACGACCGTGACGCGCGCCGACCGCGCCGCGCACGGCCTCTCGTACGACCTGCTCGAGGGCGTCATCGACGTCGTCCGCCGTACGGACGAGGCGGAGGTCGCCGTCGTCTTCAAGGAGGACGACGAGGGCGCCTGGCAGGTGTCCACGCGGTCCAAGGGCCGCATCGACGTCGGCATGGCCTGCGTGGCCCTCGGCGGCGGCGGCCACCCCACCGCGGCGGGCTTCACCCTGCACGGCGAGGTCGAGCCGGCCGTTGCCCGGCTGCGCGGGCTCCTGACCCAGATCGAGGTCGCCGCCCACTCATGAACGGACTTGTCATCGTCGACAAGCCGGCCGGCTGGACCTCCCACGACGTCGTGGGCAAGATGCGCCGGCTGGCGGGCACCCGACGCGTCGGGCACGCCGGCACGCTCGACCCCATGGCGACCGGCGTGCTGGTCATCGGGGTCGAGAAGGCCACCCGGCTGCTCGGGCACCTGGCGCTCACCGAGAAGACCTACGAGGCCGTCATCCGCCTCGGCCAGTCCACCAACACCGACGACGCCGAGGGCGAGCCCACCGCCACCGTCTCGGCGGCCGAGGTGACCGAGGACGCCGTACGGAACGCCGTGGTCGACCTGACCGGGCCGATCGAGCAGATCCCGCCGCAGGTCAGCGCGATCAAGGTGAACGGCGAACGCGCGTACAAGCGGGCCCGGGCCGGCGAGGAGGTCGAGCTGAAGCCGCGCACCGTCACCGTGTACGAGTTCGGGCTCGGCGACTTCCGCCGCGAGGGCGACCTGCTCGACGTGACGGCGACGATCACCTGCTCCAGCGGCACCTACATCCGGGCGCTCGCCCGCGACCTGGGGGCGGCCCTGGGCGTCGGCGGGCACCTGACCGCCCTCCGCCGCACCCGCGTCGGCCCGTACGACCTGTCCATGGCGCACACGATCGACCGGCTCAGCGAGGAGCTCATCGTGCTGCCGATGGAGGAGGCCGTCGCCGCCGCGTTCCCGCGGCTCGACGTCTCCGAGGACGACGCACGGAAGATCGCGCACGGCGGCCGGCTGGCCGCGACGGGGCTCGGCCAGGGCCCGATCGGGGTGTTCGGCCCCGACGGCACCCTGCTGGCCCTGGTCGAGGAGCACGGCCCCGTCGCCAAGCCCCTCGCCGTCTTCGTGCCCTGACCACGTCGCCAGGCCGGTCGAGGCCTTCGTCCCCTGGTCGGCCGGTCAGGCCGACCGAGGTCTTCGTGCCCTGACCTCGCCGCCAGGCCGGTCGAGGTCTTCGTCCCCTGATCGGCCGGCGAGGCCGGTCGCCGTCCTCGTTCGCTGAGCGGGCCGCGTCGGGGATCCCCGGGCCGCTGACACCGACGATCCTCGGCGATCAGCGGTTCACGTGGGCTGGCGGCGGCGGGCGCGGTAGGCGGCGACGTTCGTACGGTTGGCGCAGGCATCCGAGCAGAACCGGCGGCGCCCGCCTCGGGAGTCGTCGGCGTAGACCCGGTCGCAGTCGGCCGCGGCGCACACGCCGATCCGGTCGATGCCGTGGTCGCACAGCAGTTCGGCGAGGTTCATCAGCGTCGTCGCGCGGACCCGGTGCGCGAGGTCCACCTCGGGCGGCGCGTAGTGGACGTGCAGCCCCAGCTCGTCGTGATCGGCCACGTGCGGATGCATCGGCACGTCGGCCAGCAGGCCGTT
The DNA here is from genome assembly GCF_039542055.1 of Actinoallomurus vinaceus. NCBI lineage: Bacteria > Bacillati > Actinomycetota > Actinomycetes > Streptosporangiales > Thermomonosporaceae > Actinoallomurus > Actinoallomurus vinaceus. The sequence continues at coordinate 283,861 of NZ_BAABHK010000004.1, read as the reverse complement.
CAGCAGCGCCACGGCCGCGTCGAGGCTCTCGGCCTCGAAGAAGGAGCGGAGCGTCCGGGCCCAGGGCCGTAGCTCGGCGGCGGTCGCCGGGGTGAAGCGCTGCACGAAGAACCCGTGCTCGCCCAGGACCGCACGCAGCGCCTCGTCACCGTCGTCGCCGTCGCGGCTCGTGACCGCGTTGACGAGGGCGGCGGCGGCCCCCACACCATGGCTCTTGTAGCCCGTAATCCGCATTGCCCCATTTTCCCGGATGTGTTTGGATGTAAGTGTCATCTCAAGCTAATCCATTACACCCGATGCGACGCATAGGCGGAAACCCCGGTGAGCGACTGCCCGACCTGCGGCTGGCCCGAGTCCGACGTCTACGAGGTCCTCTCGAGGCACTTCACCTCCGAGGGGGTCGTCACCTACAGCCGCTGTGTCTGCGGCGAGATTCAGGTCCGCCTGCGCCCGTACGCCTCCGACCGGGCCTTTTAGGCGAGCCGCTTGAGCTGCGGCCACAGCCGGTCCCAGGGCACCCGCTGACCACGGCAGATCCAGATCGGCTGACCCTGCTCCTCGTTGTCGATCCGTACGCCGTTGTCGACCCGGCCGGCGATCTGGACGTCGGACCAGTACCGCGTGAGGAGCTCCCGCTGTGCAGGCAGGACGAGCACGGGGGCGCCGTCGTCCTTCGGCCGTCCGATGTACCACAGGCCGTTGTGGCCGCTGTAGGCCTTCGGCAGGCCGTACCTCGCGCCGTACCGGTCGATCGCTCCCGCGACGCCGTAGTCGCCGGCCAGGATGACGTAGCCGGGGCGATACGCCTTCGCCACCGCCGCCGTCAGCTCCGGCCAGCCCACCGTCTCGCGGGCGTCGTAGCTGATCGCCGCCTCCGGCGTCGCGTGCAGGATCCGCAGCGGATAGACCGGGAGCAGCAGTCCGACGGTCGTGAGCGCCACGACGCCGAACATCACCGACCGCAGCCGCCAGCGCTCGACGACCTGGGCTCCGGCGGCCCACAGCGCCGGGTACGCGCCCATCATGTAGTAGTGCTTGCCGCCGGTGACCAGGAAGACGAGCAGCAGGAACGCGTAGGCCCAGACGAACAGCCGCCACGGCCCCCGCCACAGCCGCACCAGCCCCGCGATCCAGATCGGCGCGGTGAAGACACCGGTGTCGATCACCTGCCAGGGCAGGAAGCCCAGCCGGCCGCCGTCGGTCCCCTTGGCCGCGATGACTCGGCCCATCTCCAGCTGCGGCCAGCCGTGCCGGGCCTGCCACCACAGGCCCGGCAGCCAGGCGAGGACGGCCACCGCAGCACCGGCGTACAGCAGCGGACGGCGGAACACCTCGCGAGGCCCGGCGAGCAGCACGCCCACAACCAGCGCGGCGAGGAAGAACACGATCATGAATTTGATCTGCAGCGCCACCGCGGTGACCAGGCCGACGCCGAGCAGGAGACGGTCGTCGCGGACCCGTACCCAGCGGGTGACCAGGAAGGTCACCGCGGTCCAGGCGACGACGTCGAAGATCGTCGGTTGCATGAGGTGCCCGCCGACCGCGAGCGCCGGCGTGACCGCCCACGACAGCGCCGCGACCGTCTGGGCACGCGGGCCGCCGCCCATCTCTCTGGCGGTCAGGGCGGTCAGCACCACGCCCGCCATGAACGCCAGTGTCGCGGGCAGGCGCAGCAGCATCAGCGAGCCTCCGGCGGCGGCCGCGTACAGCGGGACGAGCGGAGGCTGGTCGGGGTACCCCCATGCCGGATGCGCGCCGACGACACGGAAGTAGAGTTCGTCCCTGTGGTAGCCGTACCGGGCGCTCAGCGCGGTCAGTACGACGCCGGCCGCGATACTGACGGCCAGCACGGGTCTCCAGGCGAGGGGCATGGCCTGATCATGAGCCGAAACCGACCCGCTGTCATCGGTGTGGCAGGCTTTAGACCGACCGCGAAAGGGGTGGACAGGTGCGACGTTGGCATGGCCTCGACGAGGTGCCCGCCGACTGGGGCAGGTCCGTCGTCACCATCGGGGTGTTCGACGGGGTGCACCTGGGGCACCAGCGCATCGTCGCCCGGGCGTCGGAGTTCGCACGCGAGCTCGGACTGCCGGCGGTGGTGATCACGTTCGATCCGCATCCGGACGAGGTCGTGCGGCCCGGCACGCACCCGCCGCTGCTGTGCACGCCGAAGCGGCGCGCCGAGCTGCTGGCGGGCCTGGGCGCCGACGCGGTCATGATCCTGCCGTTCACGCTGGAGCTGTCCCGGATGGGGCCCGACGAATTCGTCCAGTCGGTGCTCGTCGACCGGCTGCACGCGGCGCGCGTGGTCGTGGGAGAGGACTTCCGCTTCGGCCACAAGGCGCGCGGAGACGTCGCGCTGCTGCGGGAGCTGGGGGACAAGTACGACTTCGAGGCGGAGGGCGTCCCGCTCGTCGCCAACGGCGAGCCGATCTCCTCGACGCGGATCCGCGAGCGGCTCGCCGCCGGGGACATCGAGGGCGCGGCGGTTCTGCTGGGCCGTCCGCACCGGGTCGAGGGCGTCGTCGTCCGCGGCGCGCGGCGCGGCCGTGAGCTCGGCTTCCCGACCGCCAACCTGGAGACCCTGCCGTACACCGCGATCCCGAGCGACGGGGTCTACGCCGGTTACCTGAACTGCGCCGAGTACGGGCGGCTGCGGGGCGACGAATCGGCGGGCTTCCCCGACGCGTGCTGGCCGGCGGCGATCTCCATCGGCACCAACCCGACGTTCGAGGGGCAGGACCGCACGGTCGAGGCGTACGCCCTGGACCGTGACGACCTCGACCTGTACGGCGAGCACGTGAGCGTCGACTTCACCGCCCGGCTGCGTGACACGCTGAAGTTCGAATCGATCGAGTCGCTGATCGAGCAGATGCACGACGACGTCGCGCGCGCCCGGGAGATCACCGGCTCCTGACCGGACCGAGGGAACATCCCGGTACACCGAGGCGTTGAGCTTGATAATGGGCTGCTCGACATGACGTGGTACCGTGATTTGCCGCTGGGGAAGTGACCGGCAGTAGCCGGCTGCCCCGCGCAGGGCGAGGTGACTCACCGAGTCGCGGCCCCTCCACCCAGGAGACTGTGGGTACGCATGGTTTCCGGGTGCATTCGAACTCCATACCGCGTACCCGATAGAGAAGGAGAGCCGTGTCGCTGGACACCGCCACCAAGAAGCAGATCATGGCCGAGTACGCCACCGTCGACGGTGACACCGGGTCGCCCGAGGTCCAGGTCGCGCTGCTCACCAAGCGGATCAACGAGCTCACCGAGCACCTCAAGACCCACAAGCACGACCACCACAGCCGTCGTGGCCTGCTTCTGATGGTCGGCCGCCGCCGTCGCCTCCTGCAGTACCTGCAGAAGAAGGACATCAACCGATACCGGCAGCTGATCGAGCGTCTCGGCCTCCGCCGATAACGTCCGGGAGGGAGCGGCGCATGCCGCTCCCTCTCTTCGTATAACTCCACAACAGCCCGCGGCCGCCCGTACGGTGTGTCGGGGGCCGGTCCTCGGTAGTGGCCCTCGGATCGCAGACGATCCGACGGCTTCGATCGAAGACCGGCACCTCTTACCAGAGCGCTGCACCTCCGGGTACGGATGCGGGGTCCACCTGACCCAAGGAGGTTTCACATCGTGGATGGTGTGAAGATCGCCGAAGCCGTCATCGACAACGGCTCATTCGGCCAACGCAAGATCCGTTTTGAGACGGGCCGGCTGGCCCGCCAGGCGGCCGGTTCCGCCGTCGTCTACCTGGATGACGAGACGATGGTGCTGTCCGCGACCACCGCGTCGAAGAAGCCGAAGGAGAACCTCGACTTCTTCCCGCTCACGGTCGACGTCGAGGAGCGGATGTACGCCGCCGGGCGCATCCCCGGCTCCTTCTTCCGCCGCGAGGGCCGGCCGAGTGAGGACGCGATCCTCACCTGCCGGCTGATCGACCGGCCGCTGCGCCCCTCGTTCAAGAAGGGCCTGCGCAACGAGATCCAGGTCGTCGAGACGATCCTGGCGCTGCACCCGGAGCACCTGTACGACGTCGTGGCGATCAACGCCGCGTCGATGTCCACCCAGCTCGCGGGCCTGCCGTTCTCCGGCCCGATCGGCGGCGTGCGCGTCGCGCTGATCGAGGGCCAGTGGGTCGCGTTCCCGACCCACCCGGAGCTGGAGAAGGCGACCTTCGACATGGTCGTCGCCGGCCGGGTGCTCGAGGACGGCGACGTCGCGATCATGATGGTCGAGGCCGAGTCGACGACCGGCACGCTGAAGCTCGTCGCCGAAGGCGCCGTCGCGCCGACCGAGGAGACGGTCGCGGAGGGCCTGGAGGCCGCCAAGCCGTTCATCAAGGTGCTCTGCCAGGCGCAGAGCAGCCTCGCCGAGCAGGCGGCCAAGGAGACGGCCGAGTACCCGATCTTCCTGGACTACCAGGACGACGTGTACGCCGCCGTCGACGGCGCCGTCCGCACCGAGCTGGCCCAGGCGCTCACCATCGCGGGCAAGCAGGAGCGCGAGACCGAGCTGGACCGCGTCAAGGCCCTGGCCGCCGAGAAGGTCGGCCCCGACTTCGCCGAGCGCGAGAAGGAGATCGGCGCCGCGTTCCGCGCGCTGACCAAGAAGCTCGTCCGCGAGCGGGTCATCGCGGAGAAGGTCCGCATCGACGGCCGTGGCGTGAAGGACATCCGCCAGCTGACCGCCGAGGTCGGCGTCGTGCCTCGCGTGCACGGCTCGGCGCTGTTCGAGCGCGGCGAGACCCAGATCATGGGCGTGACGACGCTGAACATGCTCCGCATGGAGCAGATGATCGACACGCTCAACCCCGAGCGCACCAAGCGCTACATGCACAACTACAACTTCCCGCCGTACTCCACCGGGGAGACCGGCCGCGTCGGCTCGCCGAAGCGGCGTGAGATCGGGCACGGCGCGCTCGCCGAGCGTGCGCTGCTCCCGGTGTTGCCGACCCGCGAGGAGTTCCCGTACGCCATCCGGCAGGTGTCGGAGGCGCTCGGCTCGAACGGCTCCACCTCGATGGGCTCCGTCTGCGCCAGTACCATGTCGCTGCTGTCGGCCGGCGTGCCGCTCAAGCAGATGGTGGCCGGCATCGCGATGGGCCTGATCAACGAGGGCGACGAGTACGTCACGCTGACCGACATCCTCGGCGCCGAGGACGCCTTCGGCGACATGGACTTCAAGGTCGCCGGCACCCGTGACGTGATCACGGCCCTGCAGCTCGACACGAAGCTGGACGGCATCCCGGCCTCGGTCCTGGCCGCCGCGCTCAAGCAGGCCAAGGGCGCCCGCCTGGCGATCCTCGACGTCATGCAGGAGGCCATCGAGGCCCCCGGCGAGATGAGCCCGAACGCTCCGCGGATCATCACGATCAAGGTCCCGGTCGACAAGATCGGCGAGGTCATCGGCCCCAAGGGCAAGATGATCAACTCGATCCAGGACGACACCGGCGCCGAGATCACGATCGAGGACGACGGCACCATCTACGTCGGCGCCACCGACGGCCCGTCCGCCGAGGCCGCGCGGCAGGCGATCAACTCGATCGCCAACCCGCACATGCCCGAGGTCGGCGAGCGCTACCTCGGCACCGTGGTGAAGACCACCACCTTCGGCGCCTTCGTGTCGCTGCTGCCCGGCAAGGACGGCCTGCTGCACATCTCCCAGATCCGCAAGCTGCACGGCGGCGCGCGGATCGAGAACATCGACGACGTCATCAAGGTCGGCGAGAAGATCCAGGTCGAGGTCACCGAGATCGACAACCGCGGCAAGCTGTCGCTGGTGCCGGTCGAGGTCGTCGAGCGGGAGGCCGCGGCCGCCGAGGCCGCTCCCGCCTCAGCCTCCGACTCCGACTCCGGCGAGGCGCCGGCTCCCGCCGAGGACGGCGAGCGGGCCGAGCGCCGGGAGAGCCGCGACGGGGGCGAGCGCCCACGCCGGCGACGCACCCGAAGCAGCGGCGGCAGCGGCCGCGGCGGCGACAGCGACCGCAACTCATGACGGTGCTCGCCAGGGAACAGGAGCCCGGTTCCACCTACGTCGTTCACCCCGGCGCCGACGGCGCCGGGGTGGTCCGGCGGACGGTCCTGCCAGGAGGGCTGCGCGTCGTCACCGAGACCGTGCCCACCGTCCGGTCGGTGGCCTTCGGCATCTGGGCCGGGGTCGGCTCGCGCGACGAGTCGATCGAGGACGCGGGCGCGAGCCACTACCTCGAGCACCTGCTGTTCAAGGGCACGAGCAAGCGCACCGCGCTGGAGATCTCCTCGCTGATGGACGCGGCGGGCGGCGAGATGAACGCCTTCACCGCCAAGGAGTACACCTGCTACTACGCGCGGGTGCTCGACTCCGACATGCCACTGGCCATCGACGTCGTCTCCGACATGGTGACCGCCTCGCTCATCGAGCCGCAGGACGTCGACGCCGAGCGCGGCGTGATCCTCGAAGAGATCGCCATGCACGACGACGACCCCACCGACGCGGTGCATGACGAGTTCTCCGCGGCGCTGTTCGGCGACACCCCGCTGGGCCGGCCGATCCTCGGCACCGTCGAGTCGATCAGCGGAATCGGCCGGGACCGCATCGCGCGGTACTACCGGGACCGCTACGTCCCGCAGAACCTCGTCGTCTCGGCCGCCGGCAACATCGACCACGACGAGGTCGTACGGCAGGTGCAGGCGGCGTTCGCGGGCGTTCTCGGCGACGGGCAGCTGCCCAGCGCGCCGCGGATCGGTGGCCCCGGCGCGGCGCCGACCGCCGGCGTACGGTCGATCGACCGGCCGACCGAACAGGCCAACCTGATCCTCGGCACGGTCGGGATCACCCGCACCGACGAGCGCCGGTTCGCCCTGGGCGTCCTGAACGCCGCGCTCGGCGGCGGGATGTCGTCCCGGCTGTTCCAGGAGATCCGCGAGAAGCGCGGCCTGGCCTACTCGGTGTACAGCTACAACACCCAGTACGCCGACACCGGCATCTTCGGGGTGTACGCCGGATGCCTGCCCGCCAAGGTCGACGAGGTCCTCGAGATCTGCCGCGAGGAGGTCGCCAAGGTGGCCGAGCACGGCATCACCGAGGAGGAGCTCGAGCGCGGCAAGGGCCAGCTGCGGGGATCGTTCGTGCTGGGCCTGGAGGACACCGGGTCCCGGATGAGCCGCATCGGCAAGAGCGAGCTGGTCTACGACAGCCTGCTCTCGGTCGACGACATCCTGGGCCGCATCGAGGCCGTCACACTGGACGACGTCCGCACGGTCGGCCGCGACATCCTGGGCCGCCCGATGACCCTGACCGTCATCGGCCCGTTCGAGGGGCGCGACTTCACGCTCTGACCTGCTGAGCGCCGAGGCCCTGGGAAGCCATGACGACGGCCAAACCGACGGCTGAGGAGCTCAGCGAGTCGCTGGGCGTCCACCAGGACAATTTGTCCTGGTGGACGTCCGGCGACGGTGAGCTGGCGGGGGATCCGGAGTCGGGCGGGAGACAGTACCCTGTTGTTCAGGGCCGGGTCCGCTGAGCAGGCTCAGGAGGTACGACATGACTGCCGAGATGGTCGCTCCTGCCTGGATGCATGAGCAGATCACGGCGGAGCAGTACGACTCCTGGCCCGAGGAACAGTGCGCGGGCATCGAAGTCGTAGACGGGATGGTCGTCGTGAGTCCCAGCGCGTCCAAGCGCCACAACCGCCTGGCTCGGATCCTGGCGAACGCCTTGGACGACGCGGGGTGCACGGAGTGGAACGCCGACACGGACTTCGACGTCCGGCTGCAGGACGTGCCGCTCACCAATCGCCGTCCGGATGTCGTCGTGTACCGCGCGGACACGATCGATGTCACGCCGACGCGTCCCGAGCATGTGCTGCTGGTGGTCGAAGTGGTGTCACCGGGCTCGGAAACCACCGACCGGGTCGTGAAGGTGAACCAGTACGCCAAGGCCGGTATCGCCTTCTACTGGAGAGTCGAGCAGGCCCCTACCGGTGTCGCGCTGCTGTACACCTATGTTCTGGACCCGGCGACCAGGGTGTACCGGGACGGAGAGGTATTCACCGGCGTGGTCAAGGTTTCGGTTCCCTTCCCGGTGACGATCGACCTCGGCTCCGCCTGAGTGACGTTGGTCGGGGCGCTCGGATGAATCGCACGCCGGCTCACATCAACGGCCTGGGAGCGACGGCTACTCCAGAACAACTGACCCCTGAGCGCCGAGGCCCTGGAAGCCATGACGACGGCCAAACCGACCGCTGAGGAGATCAGCGTGCAACTGGACGTCCGCCTGGATGATCTACCCTGGCGGACGTCCGGCCTCGGCGAGGGCATGTTCCAGGTCGCCATCATCCGGGCGGATGAGGCGACCTGGATACTCGTTCGCATTCTTGGTAAGCCCGACGTCCAGGTCTACAGCGAGCACGAATGGACGTGCTTCCTGGACGGCGTACGTCGAGGCGAGTTCGACGATCTGGTGTGATCGTCCTGGCAGCGCGCACCTGACCGCTGTCTTAACGGCTCGCGCATTAATGCGTGAATCACAAGTTTTTCTGCGCGATATGCTGGGTAGCCCGCCACGCCAAGGGAGGATCGGTGGAGGGTGACGCCTACGGGGCGACGATCGCCAAGCGCCGGCTCTCACGCATCCTGACCGACCTGCGCTTGCAGACCGGGCATCCCGCCAACCACATCTGTGACACGTTGACGTGGGGACGTGGCAAGGTCGGCCGCTTCGAGGCGAACGCGTGGAAGCGGCCGGAGATGAGTGACATCCGGGATCTCCTCCGCGTCTATGAGGCAGACGAGGCGACCCGGCGCGAGGTGGAAGACCTCGCGATTCGCGCTAAGCCCCGTGCGTGGTGGCGCGATTCCTATTACCAGGACGTCTTCGAGGACGGCGAGTTCCCCGGCTTCGAGGCTGACGCCTCCGAGATCCGCACCTGCATGCCACTGATCCTTCCCGGATTGCTGCAGACTGAGGCGTACATCCGAGCGCAGATGGAAGTCGGAACTCGGAACGCCGAATGGTGTGAGCGTGCGCTGCGTGGACGGCTGCGCCGTCAGGCGATTCTCGATCGCGACGAGAACGCACCCAGGTTGATCGCGCTCATCACCGAGGCGTCTCTGCGCTACCGGTGGGGCAGCGCCGAGGAACGCCGTGATCAAATACAGCACCTGATCAAGGCCGGCCAGCGTACCAACGTCGAGATCCGAATCCTGAGATTCCAGGATGGCTTCCATCCGGGGATGAACAGCCTGATCAACGCCTTCACCTTCCCCTATCCCGACGAGCCGCCCATGGTCTATCTGGAGACCGATACGTCGGCGAAGGAAGTCGACGTGAATGAGGCGAGGTCCTATTTGGACCTCTTTGAGCGCATCCGTTCCGCGGCCGTCTCGGAGGCGGAGGGTAGCGCGTTTCTGAGTTCTCTCGTGGAGACCATGGAGTAGAAAGTGATCGACCTGTCTCAGGCCATCTGGCGTAAGGCCAGCGCCAGCACCGGCAGTAACGGAGCGTGTGTGGAGGTGGCGACCAACCTGCCTCCAGGAAGCGCCGCCATGCGGGACAGCACCCGGCCCAGCGGTGCCACTCATATGGCGACCAGCGCGGCTTTGCGCGTCCTACTGGACGACGTCCGTGCCGGCGCCTACGACGTCTAGCTGGCTACGCAACGTATTAGAGAGATCCTCCGGGCCACCCGCCCGGGGGATTTTTGTTTGTCCACGTCTTAGGGTCCTTGCGTTGCTCAAATACGGATCTACCGGGGCAGCCCCGACGCTTCGTCTAGACAATCCGACTTCTTCATTGATAGCGCTTGGCAACCGCTGTTGTGCTTCCTAATCTGTGATTCACAGATTCCGTGCTCGATGAGAGTGAATCTGAAATGCGCAGGGACACCTTCACCCCGATCCTGCGCATGCGGTGCCATGACCACGACCCTGGCAGGGAAGCCGATGACGAACGCCTCCGCATCGATCATCACGGGCGGCTGCCCCGTATGGCCGCTTCCCCATACGCGCGCATGCGCTGAGGTCGCGCGTGCGATCGTCCGTACGACGCTGGCCGATCTGGTGCCTGACCAGCTTGACGACTGTCTCCTAATGGCGAGCGAGCTCGCCACCAACGCCTGGCTCCATGGCCTGCGGGGCGTCGAGCTCGACGACCGGAACGCACCGGCCGCTGGACGATCTGAACTCGCGATCTATCGGCGCGGACCAGAGACGGCAGGCGAACTGGTCGTCACGGTCTTCGACCCTCGCACCGACCTCGATGCCGTGGTCGCAGCCATCCCGGCGAACCCGCTGGCCGGGTTGCCAGACAAACCGCTGCAGGAATCGCTGCCGCCCGCAGCTATCGACCAACTGCTCCGCGACCTGCCGGACAACTCGCTGCCAGGGTCACCCGCCGCCGTCATCGACGGCCTTCCGCCGCAGTGGTGGTCTGGCCGACGAGGCCTCGACACCGTCAGGGCGCTGTCGGACGGCCGGCACGGCTTCTATCGGACGCGCTCCCGGCTGGGGGCGCATCCCGTATCCGGGAAGGCCGCATGGTTCGCGATCCCCATCCCGGGCGCCTCGCTCGCCGCCAAGCCCCCCACCATCCATCTCAGTCCATTCGACGCCGTACGTGCCCTCCGTGACCAGTTGACGGCCCGCGGCGTGGACGGGATCTACCACAACGACCTGCACAGCGAGTCCGTGCTGTCCCTACGGCACATGACCGTCTGGTGCCGTGACGGAAGTTTCACCTGGGCGGATGGATCCTCCGGGGCGGTACGGGTCGCGTACTCCGACCTCACCGACGTCGTCGAGAAAATCCTCCGTATCAACGAAGATCGCGAGTACGCCAGGCTCCAACCCCGCCCATGACCAGCGAGATCGCCGGCCCGATGCCGATAGCCGACCCGACCGCGACATCGGGTATGTCCAGCCTAAAGGTAGCAAGGAGTGGATCCCGACGACTCGTGGAAAGATTTGGATGAACAATGGCCAGCTCGGGACCATTCATCCCACTCTGGAGATTCCATGAGCATCATCATCGACTTCGTCCGTAGGCGGCCAGGAAACGTGCTGCCAAACGGTGATGCTGTCGACTTGTCGACTGCATCATCCGTTCGGCTCCTGTATTCACTATTCATGGGGGATATTGTGGTTAGATCGGCCGCCGTCGATTTTACGACGAAGTTCGGATCTGTCTCCATGCTTAGTGTGCTTACCGGCCTCCCTGAAGCTATTTCTGATGCCCTTATTTCGGGCAAGGGGAAATTTCAGTTCTTTGAGCAGGATGAGCATCTGGTAATGCGCCGTCGAGGTGATTGTGTCGAAATAAGATGCAGTTATGCTGAGGGGGTAATGAGGGTGGCGAATGAGGAGCTTGTCATTGCCATCCTCCAATTCTCGAAGCAGTCTGTTGTGGACACTGTTGAGCAGTACCCGGAGATCCTCGATAACCCCAACTTTCTAAAGTTGACATTTCTTCGCTGAGTATCTGCGAACTCCGGGGCTGCCACCGCTCGAAAGACTGCCGGCGACGCAAGGAATCGATGCTGGTTTCATTCTCGCATAAACCAATCCGCCTCCATAATGAATGTGGGGTCGCACACGGAACTCGGTGATGACGGTTTCCCCGAGCAGTGGTCGGAAGATGACGTTCCCGATGCCGTCGCAGATGTAGTTACTGGGCCCGACGGCGTGCATGTGTGGAAAGCTGGATCCGAAAGCTTCGTACCAGGGGCATTGGTCCGGCTGGCAAACGTGATGCGCTACCCGGCGCTGATCCCGGTACCCACGATCAAACCCATATGGTCGCCGCCATACATGTCACACAAACCGACCGCGATTACACCGACGTCCCGGTAAGTACCCCCACCGGCCCGTACACCATCACCGGCACCAGCCACCACCTGTACTGGGACGCAACCACCCGAGCCTGGACCCGAGCTGACCACCTCCACGCCGGCGACCGTATCCAGACCACACAAGGCCACACCGCAGCCATCGTCGCCCTACACCGCCACACCGCCACGATGGTCACCTACAACCTCACCATCGACGGCCTCCACACCTACTATGTAGAAGCAGGCGCCACGCCAGTCCTCGTCCACAACTGTGGTGATCTTGGTCCAAAGTGGAAGCCGCGCCCTGCATCTGAGATCTGTCGATCTACTGGATGTGAAGATGTTGCACGCCAGATCCAACAGCAGATCGGCGGGGAGGTTCGCCGGATTGAATCGCCAGTTCCAGGCGGCAATCTGGGTAGATATCGAGGCCAGTGGACCGAATGGCGTCACCACGAGGTCGTTGTTCGCGATGGCAGGGTCTATGATGGCTTCACGGGTAGAACCGGCCTGCCGATCGACGAGTACAAATCTCTGTGGACTGATCTGTATCCGAATGAGTTCCCATTCTGAGAGGCGCTGTGAACTATCGAGAGCTGTTCCAGTCCGTTCGGCGTAGGCCGATACTTCACGGCCTCGACGCCACCTATAAGGCTGGTGTTGCCTTCATTCTCGGCTGCGATGCAGGTACTTCGGGGATCTTGCTGTCTGGATTCAGAGAGTGGCTCATCGTTCGACTCAATGATGGAAATAATTTGTCCTGGCCAGGCTTGGTTCTGCAGATAATTAGTGTCGAGTTTGTTGGGCAAAACGAAGAGCAATCCGATGTCGAAGCCCAGAGGTTCGATCGACTCTTTCGGCTGCTCGATGAATTTTTGGAGCAGAGGGATGAGCGAGATGGCATGGCCCGTATCTATAGCCATTATATCGAATGGCTGAATGACCAATCATGGTTCTGTCCAGAAATGCTAAAATAGTTACCGCAACTGAGGTTTTCTCGCTGACTTTCAGCTTATCCTGCGGTGATTGATGTCTGATGCAGCATTCAAGGTGGCCGACGACCCTGCGAGCATCTTTGTGAAGGACACGCATCTGGCTTCATTCGATGGGAACTACGCCAAGTTTGCAACTGCAGACAAACGGCGAGCCCAGTCGTGGATTGCGGAGGGGCTCAGGTCTGGCCGCGCAGTGTTCAAGCTAAATGGGGCCTATGATACCTTCAAGGTTGAGGTCGATATGCAGAGGGTAATTGGAGCGAAGGGGCGGACGGGCATAAGGATTATTGCGGCCAATGATCGCAGAGTTGTCAATGCATTCTCCTTCAAAGTGGGGTAATCCCATGAGGATGCATTATTGCGACATCAATTCGCGGGACGTGCAAGGGGTAACACTCGCGGATCTGCTGGTAAATATTGAGGCCGATTTCGAGATGATCGATGGCCATAAGGTGATCCACCGAGCGGCGTTTCAGGATGTGGACCGGGACGAGAGGGTCCTTCGCTCACCGGGCCTGCTGGACGGCGAACAGGGTGATCAGCACCGCCGCGGCCGCGACCGAGCCGAGTGTTGAGGCTCCGGTCCAGCCGTGGTCGTTCGTGCTCACCATGCCGTAGACCAGTGCGGCGAGACCTGGAGTGATCAGCGTGCCGTCCAGCAGATTCGAGCGCTGCGCGGTCACCGCTCCGCGCGGAGCGGGGATCGCATCCCGGCCGATCAACAGTCCGGCGACGCCTATGGGGACGAGCATGAAGAAGATCCATCGCCAGTCCGCCGCGTCGGTGACGACTCCGCCGATGGCCGAGCCAGCGGGCGCTCCGACGGATCCGACGCCGCTCCAGATGGCTAACGCACGCGCCCGCCGGGCACCTTCGGGGCCGACATGATCAGTGTCAGCATCGCTGGCATGAGCACCGCCGCGCCCAGGCCTTGCACGGCGCGACAGGCGAGCAGCGTCGCCGGGTCCTGGGCGAAGCCAGCGGCCAACCGGGACGCGGTAAGACGGCCAGTCCGGTTATCAGGGTCCAGCGGAGCCCGAAGGCGTCGGCGGCACGTCCCTCGGTCAGCGGGAATCCGGCGAACGTGAGCGTGTAGGCGTTGATCGCCTACGGCGGGGATTAACTCCCTGAACGGCACCTGTTAGCAGGTGAAGGTCTCCGCCGAACGTTGCCGCGTCGACCGAGTCGTTGGGTCAGCGCCGCTCGCGGGCCACCCGAGAGTCCTAAGTCAGCCCTTCGGTCGGTTAGACGGCGTGGGTGTCGGTGCCGCACAGGATGTATAGGTCGTCGCCGAAAACGGCGGAAATCTGGATTTGGCCGCCAAGTGCCTGGACGGCGCGCGATGGTCTCGACTGTGGAGACCTCGCCGCGTTCGATCTGGGAGACCCGGCTTTTGGTCACGCCCATCTTCTCGGCAACGTCGGTCTGCGAGAGGCCGAGTGGCCGTCAATGTAGGCCTGGTTGCGCTTGCGGGCTTCGGCGATGCCCCGCTCGCCGCCGGCTCCGGCGACGACGTCGGCGCGTACGTCGCTCCACCTGGGGAAGTTCGTCATCGTTGTTCCTCCTCGATCCGGCGTTCCTTCAGGTACTCGTCGTAGAGGTCTTCGGCGCGAGGGACGGCCCGTTTATACCAGCCAGACCAGTTCCCCGCCTTGTCCATGCTTTACCTGCTCGGCCTCCGATCCGCTGCCGAAGCTTTGCGCGGGGCGAGCTGCGAAGCGCGGACGTCCGGGGCTCGGCGATAGGCTCGGCTGGTCAAGCGGACGGGAGGACGTTGTGGTCAAAGTTGGGGTGCTGGGCGCGCGTGGGCGTGTCGGAGCCGAGCTGTGCCGTGCGGTCGAGGCGGCGGATGACCTGGAGCTCGTCGCGGCGGTGGACGCCGGTGACTCCCGGGAGCCCATCGAGGCCGCCGAGGTCGCGATCGACTTCACCCACCCTGACGCGGTCATGGACAACCTGCGCTGGTGCGTCGAGCACGGCGTGCACGCGGTCGTGGGCACGACCGGGTTCGACGAGGAGCGGCTCGCGACCGTACGCGGGTGGCTGGGGGAGCGGCCGGGGACGAACATCCTGATCGCCCCCAACTTCGCCGTGGGCGCGGTGCTCATGATGCACTTCGCCCAGAAGGCCGCCCCGTTCTTCGAGTCGGTCGAGATCGTCGAGCTGCACCACCCGAACAAGGCGGACGCCCCCAGCGGGACGTCTCGGCGCACCGCCGAGCTGGTCACGGCCGCGCGGGAGAAGGCCGGTGTCGGCCTGTCCCCGGACGCGACCACGACCGGCCTGGAGGGCGCGCGGGGCGCGGACGTCGACGGCGTCCGCGTGCACGCCGTCCGCCTGGCCGGGCTGATCGCGCATCAGGAGGTGCTGCTGGGCGGGCACGGCGAGACGCTGACGATCCGGCACGACTCGCTGAGCCGCGAGTCGTTCAGTCCGGGCGTGCTGCTCGCCGTCCGCCGCGTCGGCGAACTCTCCGGTCTCACCATCGGCATCGAGTCGCTGCTCGGCCTCTGACCGCCGTACGACCGGCCCGCCTGTCCAGCGGCCCGGACAGGTCCGCGCAAACGAGGGAGCTCGCCCGGTGATCGAACAGTGGCAGGCCATGGCCGGCGAGGGTCGCGAGTTCGAGGCGTGGGACGAGATCACCCGCTACGCCGAAGACCTGCCGGAGGACGAAGTCGGGGCGCTGATCGAGGACCTGGCCGGCTGGCCGGGTCGGCGCCCGATGCCGTACCGCTGGTGGGAGCGGCGTTCCCGGGGTGAGTGGGCGCCGTGCTTCCTCCTGGCCGACCACCGCGTCCTGTTCGGCGACTTCGAGATGCACGACATGGAGGACCCCGACGCGTACGAGGAGTTCTACGGAACCTCGGCCATGGGCGACGAAGGTTTCTTCAGCGGCTTCAACGCGATCGGGACCAGCCCGGACCTGCGTTGGACGGCGCTCGTTTCCGAAGCCGAGGGCAACAGCTCCAGTGGCGGGCTGGAGGTGTTCGACGCCGAGACCGGAACGTGGGAGGCCGACGGCGTCCAAGAGGACGATCGCTACATCGGCTGGGGCGAGGACGTGGCCGTCAGCCCGGACGGCTCGCTCGTCGCGGCCGCGGGCAGGTTCGACCGGCAGGTGATCGTCTGGCGCGTCCCGGGGCCGGAGCGCCTGTGGGCCGCGGGCTCGTGGGGGACGGGGAAGGAGGCCGGGTACTCCCACATCGGCTTCAGCGGAGACGGGAGGCTGACCGTGGCCGTGAGTTCCGCCTCTCCATGGGACGAAGCCGTCGAACGGAATGTCGTGGTGGCCGACGCCGAGACCGGCGACGTCATGTTCACGACGGCGACGGTCGTCGCGGGAGGTGCCGTGCTGGATCACTCCGGTGCCCGGCTTGCCCTCATCGGACCCGCCGGTGACCTGCTGATCTACCGGTTGCCCGACGGGGAGGTGGTGGCCCGGCACCGTACGGCCCTGCCCGGCGCCGGCGTGCTCGCGCTTTCACCAAAGGGTGACACGGTCGCCGTCGGCGGCGACGGCGGCATGGAACTCGTTGGACGGTCGACCGGGCGCGTGCCGGCCGAGGGAACGTGCCGGGCCATCACCTGGTCGCTGGACGGGCCACGCGCCCTGTTCACCTCGGAAGAGGCCGCCACGGTGATCGACGGCCAGAGGCGCGCGCTGTGGACACGCCCTATGGAGGATCCGAGCCTCCTCGTGGCCGCCTTCACGCCCGGCGGGCACACACTGGTCACGATCGAGACGTACCCCGCCGAGATCACCGCCTGGTTCCTGGACCACGACCTGCGGGGGTGAACTCACCGGGGACCCACGCGCCACAGAACGCATGACGACTGGCCTTGTGTACCGGCGTGCACGGTGAAGGGCCGGTTCGCGCTTGGCGGACCTTTGGAAGAGCTGCCAGGGGTGGGCTTCACCGGGCGCGGTCAGGCGTTGAGGCGGGTGAGCAGCGTTTCGACCAGCGCGTGCAGGGACTCGCGGGAGCCGTGTCGGAGGTAGGCGCGGACGCGTCCGAGTACGTCGACGCGGGTGCCGTGGCCGAGGCCGGCTCGCAGGTGCAGTGGTCCCGAGCGTCCGGGCGGTCCGAACCACCAGGCGGCCTCTCGAGTATGCCGCCGCAGTACCTCGCCCGCGTACGCGCCGGCGAGCACGGTCAGGTCCCCGTCGGTGAACTTCTCGTCCTCGTCGTCGGCGCGCAGGCCGTGGAGGCGCCGTCGCTCCTCGAGCGCGTCGTCGAGGAGCGTCAGCGACTCGACGGAGCCGTCGAGCCCATGCTGGGCGGCGAAGCGGTCGGCGTTCGCGCCCTGCAGCGCGTCGAGGTCCGGGGAGCCGTCGAGCAGGTTGGGAATGCGGGCCGGCCGCCCGGTGGCCGGGCGTGGGCGCAGGGCGCTGCCGATCGTCGCCGCGATGTCCCGGTCCCACAGGAACTGCAGCACGCTCCCGGGCGGTTCGCCGGTGCTGTGCACGAGAACGGTCGAGCGGCGTCCCTCTCCGCCGAGCCGCTCGGCGTGCGCGAGCGCGCCGGCCACCTTGATCATGAGCAGGACGTAGTCGAGGGCCTCGCGCTCCGGCGCCCAGTCGTCCGCCACGAGCCAGAAAGCCTGGTCGCCACCGGGGGGACCCGTGACGAGATCGACGCTGTCGAGGTCGGCGAGGCCCACTGGATGAACTCCGTACGGGGGAAGTGTTCGCTGCGGCGTACATTGTCGCGCCGTTGGGCATCCGTGTGCACTTCGACCCGCCGCGTGCCAGGCGAGTCACCGGCACCGTCGGTGCCGGACCGTACCGGTTTATCGCAAATGCCGTCCGGGTAGGCGTTGGTCACGGCCGCTGCCGGCGGCCGAGGTGTGGTCATCACGCGGCCGAGTACGCCCGGTTCATCCCGGCACGTGCCCAAGGCATTCCCGTCATGACCTGCGCACCGTCTCGTCAGCGCGCGCGCCCGGCGTCGTCGCCTCGACGCGCCCGGCGGCGGGCACCGGAATCGAACGGGAGGCCGGCCGCGATGACGTCGATCGCCCGGGATCCTCGGAGCGGCGAGATGGACGGACCGGTGGGGAAGGCCGTCGCGGAGCTCCTGAGCCGGTCGCACCTGCTCCGGCCGGGCAGCGTCGCCGAAGCCTTGGCCGAGTCCGCGGAGCCCCTCGGCGTCCGCGGGGTCACGGTCTACCTCGCCGACCTCGGGCAGCAGTACCTGGTGGCCATGCCCCGGGCGGACGGCCGGGCCATGCCCGTGCTCGCGATCGACTCGACCCTCGCCGGGCGGGCCTTCCGGACCATTGAGGTCCAGCTCGCCACGGACCCGGACGGGCGGCACCACGTGTGGCTGCCGCTCATGGACGGCACCGAACGGCTGGGCGTCCTGGAGATCCTCGTCGACGACGTGAGCGAGGCGATGCTCGGGCGCTGCCGTACGCTCGCCTCACTCGCCGGGCTCTTCGTCGTGAGCAAGAGCGCCTACAGCGACACCCACGCCCAGGTGCGGCGGACGCAGCAGATGGCTCTGCAGGCCGAGATGGTCTGGGCGTTCATGGCACCGCCGACGTTCGCCACGGACGACGTCATCGTCGCCGCCGCGATCGAACCCGTGTACGGGGTGGGCGGCGACGCGTACGACTACTCGTTGCTCGGTGACCGCCTGCACGTCGCGGTGTTCGATGCCGTCGGGCACGATCTGCCGGCCGGCCTGATCGCCAGCGTGGCCATGGCCAGCTGCCGGAACACCCGGCGTGCCGGCGGCGACCTCACCGACCTCGTGGCCCGCGCCGACCACGCGATCGCGGGCCAGTTCGGCGGCTCGCGGTTCGCGACCGCCCTGCTGTGCGACCTCGACGTCACCGGCGGCCGGTTCCGCTGGATCGCCTGCGGGCACCCGCCTCCGCTGCTGATCCGCGGCAACAAGGTGATCAAGGAGCTGTTCCGCCGGCCGCGGCTGCCGCTCGGCCTGCCCGAGGACCGGCACGACCTGGATCTGGCGGCGCCCCCGCCCGTCCACACCGAGCAGTTGCAGCCCGGCGACCGCCTCCTCCTCTACACCGACGGTGTCATCGAGGGGCGGGCCGCCGACGGCACGCAGTTCGGCGTGCGGCGTCTCGGCGACTTCGTCATCCGGCACAGCGCGGCCGGCATGCCCGCCTCCGAGACGCTGCGTCGCCTGGGCCGCGCCATCCTCGACTTCCAGCACGGCCGGCTGGCCGACGACGCCACGACCGTCATCGTGGAGTGGCGACCGGACGACCCGCAGCGGCAGTACGGGTTCTGAGCCGGTCAGGCCCCCATCTCGGGACGCCGGTCAGGCTCCCACCTCGCTGGGCTCCGGGCGGCGGTCGACCCCGGCCGCGGCGTACGCCTCGATCTCGTCGAGGGTCTCCTTCTCCAGCAGGGCCTCGGTCAGCGCGTCCAGCTTGTCGCGGTTGTCGCGGAGCGTCTGGACGGCCTCGGCGTAGCACTCGTCCACGATCCGGCGGGTCTCCTCGTCGACCGCGTTCAGCGTCTCCGGGGCGAGGTACTGCCCCCCGGCAGGGTCCCCGCCGTCCGACGGCAGCACCGACAGGCGCCCGACCTTCTCCGACATGCCCCACCGGCCGACCATCGAGCGGGCGATCCGTGTGACCTGCTCCAGGTCGCTCTCCGCACCGGTCGTGACCACGCCGAAGACGACGTCCTCGGCGGCCATCCCACCGAGCGCGCCGATGATCCGCCCGCGCAGGTAGTCGCGGTCGTAGGCGTAGCGGTCGCCATCCGGGGTCGACACCGTCACGCCCATCGCCCGCCCGTGCGGCACGATCGTGATCTTGCGGACCGGGTCCGCGCCGGGGAACAGCATGCCCAGCACCGCGTGCCCGGACTCGTGGTACGCCGTGCGGCGCCGCTCCTCCTCGGGGATCACGATGCCGCGCGCCGTGCCGAGCTGCACCTTGTCCAGCGCGGAGGTGAACTCCGCCCGGCCGATCGTGTCACGCTCGCGCTTGACCGCCAGCAGCGCCGCCTCGTTCACCAGGTTGGCCAGGTCGGCGCCGGTCATGCCCGGCGTCATCTTGCCGATCGCGGTCAGGTCGGCGTCCGGGGCGAGCGGCAGGCCCTTGGTGTGCACCTTCAGGATCTGCACCCGGCCGTCCAGGTCGGGCGGGGAGACGGCGATCTGGCGGTCGAAGCGCCCCGGGCGCAGCAGGGCGGCGTCCAGGACGTCCGGGCGGTTCGTCGCGGCGATGACGACGACGCCCTCCGACCCGCTGAATCCGTCCATCTCCGTCAGGATCTGGTTGAGCGTCTGCTCGCGCTCGTCGTTCCCGCCGAAGCTGCCGGCGCCGCGCGCCCGGCCGATCGTGTCGATCTCGTCGATGAAGATGATCGACGGGGCCGTCTTGCGCGCCTCCTCGAACAGCTCGCGTACGCGGGCCGCGCCCACGCCGACGACCATCTCGACGAACTCCGACGCGGCGGCGGAGTAGAAGGGGACGTCCGCCTCACCGGCCACGGCGCGTGCGAGCAGCGTCTTGCCGGTGCCGGGCGGGCCGGTCAGCAGCACCCCGCGCGGGATCTTCGCGCCGAGCCGCCGGTACTTGTCCGGGTGCTTGAGGAAGTCGACGACCTCGGTCAGTTCGTTCTCGACCTCGTCGATGCCGGCGACGTCCTCGAAGGTCGCCCGCTTGGCATCGGCGCCGACCGGCTTCGGCGTCCGTTTCAGACTGCCCAGGACGCCGCCGCCACCGGCCCGCCGGGAGATCCACACCATCGCGGCCACCCACAGGCCGACGAACAGCAGGGTGGGCAGCAGGGACATCACGAGGCTGGAGAGGAACCCGCGCGGCTCGTTGATCGGCTTGGCCTGGATGACCACGCCCTTGGCCACCATGTCGGCGTAGACCTGGTCCTGGGCGAAGGAGGGCCGCTCGGTCCGGAAGTCGCGGTACTTCTTGCCCTTCTCGTCGGGCTGCGGCTGCGAGCTCTTCAGCTCTCCCTGGATGGAGAAGCCCTTGGTGTAGATGTCCTTGACGTTCCCGGCCTGCACCTGCTTGGTGAACTCGGTGTACGGGACCGTGATCTCGGCCTTCTGCCCGGACATGAACGCCGACAGGTAGCTCGACCCGAAGATCAGCGCGAGCAGCAGCCAGAAGATCCACAGGCGGTTCGGCGGCCGCAGCCGTCCCTGACCGGGCGGCTGCGGGCCCTGCCGGTCGGGGACGCCCTCGGAGCGCCAGGGCGTCTTCGGGTCCTTCCGTGGCGGGGCGGGTGACTCGCGCCGCCGCGTTGACTCTCCGGCCACTTCACGCTCCTTAACATGCCTATGTCCGGACAAGGCTATCCGGGCGGTTTTACGCTCGGGTCACGGAGTGGGGAAGCCGTATTTACGCAGGATCGTCTTGGCGGTGGGGGAGCCGAGCCAGGCGACGAACGCCTTCGCGGCCGCACCGTGGGCGCTGCCGCGTACGGCGGCGGCGAAGTAGGTGGCGGTGACGTTCTGCTGCGCCGGGATCGGGACGCTGCTCGCCGAGATCCCGGCCGACCGCATGTCGGTCACGTAGACGATCCCCGCGTCGGCCGCGCCCGTACGGACCCGGGTGAGCACGGTGCGCGCGTCGGCCTCCTCCGACCTCGGCCGTACGGTGACGCCCGCCTTGGCCAGGACCTGCGCGGCGTACCGGCCCACCGGGACGATCGGCCCGCCCAGGACCACGCGCAGCCGGCGGTCGGCGAGCGAGGCGAGCCCCTGGACGCGTTTCGGGTTGCCGGGGGCGACGGCGATGGTCATGGAGTTGTACGCGAAGAGGCGGCGGCCGGAGACCTTCGTCGCCACCGGGTCCATCGACGCCCCGTCGGCGGTCGCCAGCACGTCGGCCGGCTCGTGGTCCTCGATGTCCATCGCGAGATCCTGCGAGCCGGCGAACTCGAACTGCACGGTCACACGCCGGTCGGCCGCGTTGTACGCCGTCCCGAGCTCCTCGAACGCCTCGGTCAGCGAGGACGCGGCGAGCACCTTCAGCGTGAAGCGCTCGTCGCCGGAGGCGACGCCGCATCCGGCCAGCGCCAGGGCGACCGCGGCGAGAACGGCGACACGCGGCTTGGGGGGCATGCGGGCCACTTTAGGACGGCCCATCGCCTATTACCGGGCACAACGCGCCGTCGGGGCAGATATGCGCGTGTCGCCGTCAGGCCGGATATGCATGTGTCTCGGCGGCCTTGACCGCCGCCCACACCGGGTCTCCCTCGGCGAGGCGGAGCTCGGCCAGCGCGGCGGGCGTCACGTCGGCGGCCGCCCGCACCGGGCCCTCCAGGTAGATCCGTATCTGGTCGGCGTGGGGCTCGATGCCGCCGACGGTCGCCTGCCACAGGTTGCGCGGGCTGCCGTCGGGGCGCGTACGGAACAGCGCGACGGCCGACGGAGGGAACGCCAGGAAGACCTCGCCGTCCAGGGCCTCGGCCGCGTCGAATCCCACGCCCTCGCCCAGGGAGACGGTGTGGCCGTGGGCCGTTCCCCGGTAGAGGTTGAGGCCGACCAGGCGGGCCACGTAGTCGGTCCGCGGGTGGCGGGCGACGTGCGCGGGGGCTCCCTCCTGCACGACGCTCCCGTTCTCGATCACCACGAGCCGGTCGGCGAGGGCCATCGCGTCGAGCGGGTCGTGCGTGACCAGGACGGCGGTCCCCTCGAAGTCGGCGAGATGGCGGCGCAGCCGGGCGCGGACGCCGAGCCGGGTGTGCGCGTCCAGGGCGGACAGCGGCTCGTCGAGCAGCAGGAGCCGAGGCCGTACGGCCAGGGCACGGGCCAGCGCGACCCGCTGCGCCTGCCCGCCCGACAGGGTGCGCGGCTTGCGGGCGGCCTGGTCGGCGAGGCCGACCCGGTCCAGCCATTCCGCGGCCAGCCGCCGCGCCTCGCGCCGGCGCATGCCCTGGCAGCGCGGTCCGAACGCGACGTTCTCCAGCGCGGACAGGTGCGGGAAGAGCAGGTAGTCCTGGAACACGACGCCGACCGGGCGGCGCTCGGCGGGCCGGTCGTGCCACGGCTCCCCGTCGACGTCGATGTGCCCCTCCGACAGGGGCGTCAGGCCGGCGAGCGCGCGCAGCGCCGTGGTCTTGCCCGCGCCGTTCGGGCCAAGCAGCGCGACGACCTCACCCGGCGCGGCGGTCAGCGCCAGGTCGAGGGTGAAGGCCCCCTGCCGTACGACGAGACGGGCGTCGATCACGAGACCCATCGTCCCCGGAGCCCGGCCAGCACGATCACCGAGACGGCCAGCAGCACGAGACTGAGCACGATCGCGGCCTGCGGGTCGTTCTCCAGCGCCAGGTAGACCGCGAGCGGCATCGTCTGCGTACGGCCGGGGAAGTTCCCGGCGAAGGTGATCGTGGCGCCGAACTCCCCGAGCGCCCGCGCCCAGCACAGCACGGCCCCCGCGCCCACCCCCGGCGCGATCAGGGGCAGGGTGACGCGGCGGAACGTCGTCCACCGGGTCGCGCCGAGCGTCGCCGCGGCGTCCTCGTAGCGCAGGTCGGCGGCGCGGACCGCGCCCTCCACGCTGATCACCAGGAACGGCAGGGCCACGAACGCCTCGGCCACCACCACGCCCGCGGTCGTGAAGGGCAGCGTCACGCCGAACCAGCGGTCCAGCCAGCGCCCCGCCAGACCGTTGCGCCCCAGGGCGAGCAGCAGGGCGACGCCGCCGACCACCGGTGGGAGCACCAGCGGGACGGTGACGAGCGCGCGCACCAGCCGCCGGCCGGGGAAGTCCACCCGGGCCAGCACCCAGGCCAGCGGCACCCCGACGAGCAGGCAGAACAGGGTCGCGAGCGTCGCGCTGACCAGTGACAGCCGGAGGGCTTCGAGGATCTCGGGCCGGGCCAGGCGGGTGCCGAGCGTCGACCACGGGGCGCGCAGGAGCAGACCGGCGAGGGGGAGGACCAGGAAGGCGAGGCCGAGGAGCGCCGGCAGCACCAGCACCCACGGCGCTCGTCGGTTCACGGCTTTTCGAACCCCGCCTGGAGCAGGGTGGTCTGCCCCTGCTGTGAGAGCACCGATTGGACGAACTCCCCGGCCAGTCCGGGCTGCGGCGCCTTACTGATCGCCGCGATCGGGTAGTCGTTGATCGCCTTGGCGGCCTCGGGGAAGTCGATGCCCTTGACCTGCCCGGCCGCCGCCTTGACGTCGGTGCGGTAGACGAGGGCGGCGTCGGCCTCGTTCAGCCGGACCTTGGTGAGGGCGGCCTTGACGTCCTGTTCCTGGGAGACCGGCTTGACGGTGAGGCCGGCGGCCTTCAGCGCCTTGAGGGCCGCCGCGCCGCAGGGCACCTGCGGGGCGCACAGCACGACCTTGACCTTGGAGCTCGCCAGGTCCTTCAGGGCCGCCACCTTGGCCGGATTCGCGGGGGGTACGGCGATCTCGAGGCGGTTGCGCGCGAAGACGCGCGGTCCCGACGCCCGACCGGCGTCGGTGACCTGCTTCATCGTGGCGGGGCTCGCCGCGGCGAACACGTCGGCCGGCGCGCCCTGGTCGATCTGCTGGGCCAGCGCCGAACTGCCGCCGAAGTTGAACTTCACCTTTACGCCGGGATGGCTCGCCTCGAAGGTCTTGCCCAGCGCGGTGAACGTCTCGGTGAGGGAGGCCGCGGCGAAGACGACGACCGTCCGCGTCTTGCCGGACGTGCCCTTGCCGTCCTTGCCGGTGCTGCCGCAGCCGGCCGCGAGGACGCCCGCGAGCGCGACGATCGACGCGGTCCGGAACGTGGTGCGATGACTGATCACTGGGGCAGCTCCACGACGACGTTGGTTGACTTGACGACCCCCACGGCGACCACGCCGGGTTCCAGGCCGAGCTCGTCGGCCGCCTCCCGGCTCATCAGGGAGACGACGCGGAACGGTCCGGCCTGGATCTCGACCTGTGCCATCACCCCGTCGCGTACGACCTCGGTGACGATGCCGCGCAGCCGGTTGCGGGCCGAGGACGGCGGCGCGCCGCCCCGGTCGGCGGGAGAGCGGACGAAGGCCGCCAGATCGGCGCCCGAAACGATCCGGTGGCCCTGCTCGTCGCGCCGTGCCGGCAGTCTTCCGGAGTCGATCCACCGGCGTACCGTGTCGGCGCTGACGCCGAGCAGGGACGCGACCTCACTGATCCGGAACGCCGTCACGTAGATCAGTGTAGTCGCCGCAGAAGCGGCAAATCACCCACTATGTAGCTCGCAAATACGGTATGTCCGTGCTCGGGATCCTCGCAGAAGCCAGGCCCCGGGGCGGGCAGTGGGGAGACGCCGTGGTGACCGGTTGCAACGCCGCGGTGCGTACGCTTGTGACCTGGGGAGATGTCTTTCGGGTCGGGGCGCGTCGCGGGCCGCGATGGACCGGGCGGCGCCGGTATTCGGGGGCGTGATGAGAGCACGACTCGTTCGCGGCGCCGTCGGCGGCGTCACACTCGGCGCGCTGTACGGGATGGCCGGCTGCGGAAGCGTCGAACAGGACCGGGATCTCGGCGTCGTCGCCTCCGCCGAGCGCGGCTTCGGGGTCGGCCTGCTGCTGCCCGGAGGGAGCGGGCGCACCGACCGTGACCGCCACTACATCCGGGACGAGCTCGCCGCGCAGTGCCCGAAGTGCCGGCTCTTCTTCGCTGACGCGAACGGTGAGGCGGACCTGCAACTCCAGCAGGTCGACCTGATGATCGTCAACGGTGTGAAGGTCATCATCCTCGACCCCGTCGACGACAAGGCGATCGCGTCGGCGGTGACCAGGGCGCACCGGAAGGGAGTCAAGATCGTTGCGTACGACCGTCTTCCCGCCGGGCCGGTGGACGCCTACACCTCATTCGACAACGTGCAGGTCGGCCGGGAACAGGGCTTGGCGCTGCTCGCCGCCATCAAGAAGGGCGGCGACCCGAGACGCGGCGACATGGTGATGATCAACGGTTCGCCGACCGACCCGAACACCGCCGAGTTCAAGAAGGGGGCACTGTCCGTGCTCCAGGGCAGGGTCAGGATCGCCAGGTCGTACGACGCTCCGAATTGGCGGCCCGATCTCGCGGCGGCCGCGGCGGCCGCCGCGTTCATCGCGCTCGGTCCACGCCGCATCGTGGGCGTGTACTGCGCCAACGACACCATGGCCGGTGGCGTCAGCGTGGCGATGCGCAAGACCGGGGTCCGGCCGGGCACTCCGCTCACCGGCCAGGACGCCGCGCTCGACGCCGTCCAGCGGATCCTCCTCGGCACGCAGACGATGACGGTGTACAAGCCGATCCGGCAGGAGGCGAAGAACGCCGTCCGGTCGGCCGTGGCCCTCGTCTCAGGGAGGAGACCGCCGTCCAACCGCACCGTTTCCAACGCGACCGGCCATTCCGTACCCGCTTCGATCATCAATCCGGTCGCCGTCGACCGGTCCAACGTCAAGGAGACGGTGGTGAAGGACGGCTTCTGGACCGTGCGCGCCATCTGCACCCGGGAGGTCGCGGCGGCCTGCCAGGCGGCAGGCCTCACCTGAGAGGCCGGCGGCCGCGGGCCGCGCCGGCCCGTCGAGCGGGCCGGCGGTCCCGGCGGTCAGACGGTGGTGACCACCTGGTCGTACTCCAGGCGCGGGTTACGTGGGAACCAGGCGTTCGGGCCGGGCTTGCCGATGTTCACGACGGCCAGCACCTGGTGGCCGCCGCCCGGGAAGAACTCCTTGGCGACCGCCTCGGCGTCGAAGCCGGCCATCGGCCCGGCCGCCAGCCCGGCGGCGCGCACACCGACGATGAAGTAGCCGACCTGGATCGCGCCGTTGAACGCGGCCATCCTGGAACGGACCTCCGGCACGCCGTGCAGGCCGTCCCTGGCGTCCGGCTTGTGGGGGAACACCGTCGGCAGGTGCTCGTGGAAGTCGCTGTCGGCGGCGAGGATCGCCACCAGCGGCGCCGCCGCGGTCTTGGCCTTGTTGCCCTCGGCCATGTGCGTGACGAGGCGCTCGCGGGCCTCGGGGGTGCGTACCAGCACGACGCGCAGGGGCTGGGTGTTCATCGCGGTGGGCGCCCACTTGACGAGGTCGTAGATGGCGCGCACCTGCTCCTCGGACACGGGCTCGTCGGTGAAGGCGTTCGCCGTACGGGCCTCGCGGAACAACAGGTCCTGGGCGGTGGGGTCGATGCTCAGCAGCTCGCTCACGGTCACTCCTCCTTCGATGTCCGGTGGGTCGTTCCACCGATGGCAGGAGCAACACTAATTGAAGATTCAACTATTCCCGCCGTGACGTGCCTCACGGCCGCGGACCTCACGGGCGCGGACCGCACGGGTGGACCTCACAGGAGGACCGCCCGTACGGACCGCACGGGCGCGGGCCGTACGGACGCGAAGTCCCTTTAGAGGGCCAATCCGAGAGTGAAGAGCGCGCCGAAGATGATCTGCAGCCGGCCGGTCTCCCCGAGCACGGCGATCAGCTCGCGACCCTTCGCACCCCGCAGCACCCGCGCGTTGGGCGCGATCGCCAACAGCGCCGACGCCAGCGCCAGGATCGCCCACGGCCGGGAGAACGCGACGATGACGACGGACAGGAACGCCGCGACGTCGCACCCGGTGTACAGCAGGCGCGTACGCCCGTCGCCGAGCAGCACCGCGAGGGTGCGCTTGCCGGAAGCGGTGTCGGTGGGGATGTCGCGCAGGTTGTTCACGACGAGCATCGAGCACGAGAGCAGCCCGACGGGCACCGCGGCCACCCAGGCCGCCCACGGCAGGCTCTCCAGCTGCACGTACGCCGTGCCGACCACGGAGACCAGGCCGAAGAACACGAAGACCGACAGCTCACCCAGCGCACGGTAGCCGTACGGGCGCGAGCCCCCGGTGTAGAACCACGCCGCCGCGATCGCCACCGCGCCGATCAGGATGAGCCACCAGGACGTGACGATGGCGAGGACGAGCCCGGCCACCGCGGCCAGCGCGAAGCAACCGAACGCCGCGGCGAGCACCTGCTTCGGCGGCGCGACCTTCGAGCCGACCAGCCGCATCGGCCCGACCCGGACCTCGTCGGTGCCACGGATGCCGTCGCTGTAATCGTTGGCGTAGTTCACCCCGATCTGCAGCAGGAGGGAGACGAAGAGCGCCAGCAGCGCCCGCCACCACACGAAGTGGTCGTAACCGATCGCCACGCCGGTGCCGACGGCGACGGGAACGATGGAGTTGGGGAGGGTTCGGGGTCGCGACCCGGCGACCCACTGGGAGAGGGTCGCCACTATCGCCCTTTCGCGGAGCCGATGATCATGCGGGTGATTCTTCCGGATCCGGATCGGTGTCGCGACGTAGCCTCAAAGTCAGCAGCAGACCGACGGCCAGCAGAGCCGCCGTGGCGAGGGCCGCGCGGTCGGTCGCCACGGCCAGGCTCTCGTCGGCGGCCCGGGACAGCCGGGGATCCTCCTGCCGCAGGTCACGGGCGAAGGTGCCCGCGCTGTCGCGCAACCGCTCCGCGTACGCCGCGCCCCGCCCGGCCGGCAGCCCCGCGTCGCGCACCCGCGCCGTCATCGCGTGGCTCAGCCCGACCGCGAACACCGCGCCGATCAGCGCGATCCCCAGCGCCGAGCCGACCTGGCGCGCCGTCGACTGGGTCCCGGAGGCGAGGCCCGCACTGGCGGGCGGGACGTCGCGCAGCACGATCCGGGTGAGCTGCCCGGTCGTCAGGCCCAGGCCGATGCCGTACACCAGCATCCACGGCGCCAGCTGGAACCCCGTGGTGTCCGCGCGCGTGGTCAGGCCGATCAGCGCCGCGGCGACGACCTCCAGGGCCATGCCGGCCTGCAGCATCCGGGCCGCGCCGAGGCGGCGCGACAGCCGCGCCGACAGCCCGCCGGCGATGAACGTGCCGATGGCGAGCGGCAGGATCGCCACGCTCACCTGCAGCGGGGAGTTCCCGTGTACGTCCTGGAGGAACAGCGGCAGCACGAACATCAGCCCCAGCTCGCCGACGCTGATCAGCGAGGCCGCCGCGTTGCCGCGCCGGAAGTCGGGGATGCGGAACAGAGAGAGGTCCAGGACCACCGGCCGCCCCGCCGCCGCCCGCGCCCGCTCGACGGCGACCAGCGCGACCAGCGCGAGGACCCCGGCCGCCAGGGCCACCGGGACCGGCGAGATCCCGGCGCCGGGCCAGTGGACCGGACCGGCGGAGAACGGGCGGGTGGCCGACCACCAGCCGTACCGCTGCCCCTCGATCAGGGCGAAGACGACACCCGCGAGGCCGGCCGTGCTCAGCACCGTGCCCTGCCAGTCGCCGACGCGGCGGACCGCCGGATCGCGGGTCTCGGGCACGAGCAGCAGCGTCCCGGCGACGATCGCCGCGCCGAGCGGCACGTTCACGCCGAACGCCCACCGCCAGCCGTACGACGTCGCGAGCCAGCCGCCGAGCAGCGGGCCCAGCGCGGCCATGCCCCCGATGAGCGACCCCCAGATCCCGAACGCGACCGCCCGGTCCCGACCCGTGAAGACGGCCGTCACCGTGGAGAGCGCCGCCGGCAGGATCATCGACGCGCCGACCCCCTGCAGGAGCCGGGACGCGACCAGCTCGGCGCCGCTGCCGGAGCGGGCGGCGAGGAGGCTCGACGCGACGAACACCACGGTGCCGAGGACGAGCATCCTGCGCCGGCCGTACGCGTCGCCCGCCCTCCCGAACGGGATCAGCAGCGCCGCGAACACGAGGGAGTAGATCGAGGTGATCCACTCAGCGCCCGTCGTGGTCAGCCGCAGATCGCCGACGACCCTGGGGAGCATGACGTTGACGATCGTCGCGTCGACGATGATCAGCGAGACCCCGAGGCTGATGACCACCATGCCGAGCCACCGGCGACGCCCGGGCGAGGCGGTCGCGGATGCGGGCAGAAGGGGAGCCGAGCGCAAGGTCATCGAAGGGTTCCAGAGCGGTTCGTTCGATCCTGAATCGTTCGGCGTCAAACCTACCTCCGCTCTTCCCGGCCCCTGCCGGGCCCCCTCCTCAGGCCCCCACGGCCCCCGATCCCGCTGGTCCGGCGACTCACGATCCCGCCGACCCTGCGGCCCCGGATCCGGTCGCCGTCCGGCTCCGGACCCGCTTGCCCTGCGGCCCCGGATCCCGTCGCGCCGCCGCTCCGGATCCCGCGGTCCGCGCCACCGGATCCTGCGGCTCGCAGCCCCGATCCTGCGGTCCGCGGCCCCGATCCTGCGGTCCGCGGTGCCGGATCCTGCGGTCCGCAGCGCCGGATCCCGCTGGCCCTCGGCGCCCCGAGCACGGAGAATGTCTGCCGTGCGCACCTCTGAGGCCGATCTCGAACGCATGTCGCTGTCCCGCCTGCTGGCCGTCGCCGGCCACGTCGTCGCCATGCGCTGGCAACGCCTCATGGGAAGCTACGGCCTCACCCCCCACGGCCTGGCCGTGCTCGCCTCCCTTGAACGCGGATCGGCGCTCACCCAGCGGGAGCTCGCCAAACGCTGTGGAATCGCCCCCTCGACACTCAACCACACGGTCGACCACCTCGAGCGCTCGGGCTGGATCGAACGGCGCCGCGACGCCTCCGACCGCCGCCTCGTCCGCCTCGCGCTGACCGAGACGGGCCGCCGGCAGCTCAAGCAGGCCGAGGACGCGGCGGGCAGCCAGATGGAGCCGATGCTCGACCACCTGCGACCGGCCGACGAGCGGATCGTACGCGGCTTCCTCCTCGCCACCGTCCTGCGCTTCCAGACGATGGACGACGAGGACGCGTCGGGCGATCCGGCGCGGGCCGACCGCTTCTGACCGATCGAACGGCGTCACCCGGGAGATCGCCGGAATCCGTCCCTGGGTGGTGTTAGGTTGCGGCGCATGTCCTTCGACCTGCTGGAGCTGCTGCCCGATGCCTGGCGCGAGCGCGTGGAGCCGCTGCTCGACCCCGACGCGACTCGCCGTCTCGGCGACTTCGTGGCCGCCGAGTACGACGCGGGCACCGTCTACCCGCCGCTCCCCGACCTGTTCAGCGCCTTCCGCCTGTGCGGGCCCGACGACGCCCGGGTGCTCATCCTCGGCCAGGACCCCTACCACGGGCCCGGCCAGGCGCACGGACTGAGCTTCAGCGTGCGGCCGGGCGTGCGGATCCCGCCGTCGCTGCGCAACGTCTTCAAGGAGCTCCATGAGGACCTCGGTGTCCCGGTCCCGTCCACCGGAGACCTGACGCCGTGGGCCGAGCGGGGAGTGCTGCTGCTCAACGCGGTGCTGACCGTCCGCGCCGGCAAGGCGGGCTCCCACGCGGGGAAGGGCTGGGAGGAGTTCACCGACGCCGTGATCCGGGCGCTGGACGCCAAGAGCGAGCGCGTGGTGTTCGTGCTGTGGGGCGCCTACGCCCGCAAGAAGCGCGACCTCGTCACCGGCGCGCAGCACGCCGTGTTCGAGGCCGGGCACCCCAGCCCGATGAACCCCAGGGGCTTCCTCGGCAGCCGTCCCTTCAGCGCGGTCAACAAGGCCCTCGCCGACGCCGGCCTCCCCGAGATCGACTGGACGCTCGAAACGCCGGCGTAGCAGCGGACCGGCCGCACCTCCGGGACCCGCCGGTGCGGCCGACCGCCGGGCGATCCGGCCGACGGACCGGGTGTGCGCATACGGCGGGTCAGACACGCCCCAGGGCCGGACAACCCCACCGGACGTCGGCGCGTCCTCTCAGAGGACGCGCTCAGCGGGCGAGGGGGCGAGTGATGAGGACGAGGGCCGCGGCCACCGCCATCATCGCCGCGACGGCGGTGGTGGCGCAGGCCGGTTGCGATGGCGGCGGGCACGACGACGCGCCGAAGGCCGGGTCGTCCCCGGCCCGATCGTCTGCCTCCGCCTCCCCCTCACCGAGCGTGCGCTACACGGCCGAGCAGCTCAAACGTGCCTTGGTCGAGCCGCCCGCGCGCGCCACGAACGTCAAGAGCGAAAGCGGCACCGCCGACACGGTGCTTTCCCGGCTTGGGGAACCAGGCCCCTCGGCCACGGTCACCACCGCGCCGGGTTGCCCGGCGTACGGCCCGGCAGGCCGCGGGGCCGTCGGGCGGACACCGGTCGCGTTCCTGTCATTCAGCCGGGATGAGATGTTCTTCACTGTTCTGCTCTCCGCGTCCTCCGACGCGCGGACGAGCCGGTTCGTCACCCAGGCACTCCCGAAGGCCTGCCGGTCGTTCAAGACGAATGCCGGCGGGACCGCGACCACCGCGACGATCGTCGCAGACGATCCGTACGCCATCGGGGAGGGCGGACGGGTCCGCGAGACGGACGAGACCTCCAGCGGCGTGCGGCTGCGCGTATGGGAGGTCGCGTTCGTCGGTGCCGGATACTTCGCGTCCTGCCAGGTGGGCGGCCTGAACGCCACCCGCGCGGAGGCCGAGCGGCTGGCGCGGCAGACGTACCGCAAGGCGGGCGCGACGCTCCACTAGGGGTGTCTGCCGGTCCGTCACCGGATCGCGCCCAGGACGTGTCAGGCGAGGGCGGTGTGGAGGCGCACCATCGCGACCGGCTGGCCCATGTCGACCTTGCTGTGGGCGCCGTCGGGCGCCCAGCCTGCCGACGTCAGGAAGCCCCGCAGTGTGTCGTCCGCGGCGAAGACCCAGGTGACGGCGGTGGCGCAGCCGTCCTCGCGCAGATGGTCCACCGTCGCGGCGAGCAGGCGGCTGCCGTGCCCGGACCGCCCGTGGGCGGGGTCGACGAGCAGGGTCAGCAGTTCGCCGGTCGTCTGCGGATCCTGGTCGGCATCGTCCGCCGGGGCGTGCGCGGCGAACCCGGTGATGACGCCCTCGTCCACGGCGACCAGCAGCCGGTGCCGGGGACTCGGCGGCGCGGCGATCGCCTCCGCCCAGCGCTCACGCCACAGGGCGGCCGCCTCCGGGCCCGTCATCTCGGCCAGCGCGGCATCGGGGATCACGCCGCGATACCCCTCGCGCCAGGCCCGCACCTGGATCTCCGCGACGGCGGCCACGTCTCCCGGATACGCCGCCCGTACGCCCACCACGCCCACCGGTGTCTCGCCCCCCGCTCCTGTCACATCCCGTACGCCGACGACCGTACCGCGCACCCGCCGGACACGGCCGGGTCCGGGTGCCGTCAGGCGTCGGAGGCGGTGGCGCGGCGGCGGGCGCGGTAGGCGCGGGTCTTCGTCCGGTTGCCGCACATCCGCATCGAACACCAGCTGCGCGAGCGGTTCTTCGACGTGTCGAGGAACGCCCACCGGCACGTCGCCTCCCGGCACACCTTGAGCCGGGGCCAGTCGCCCTCGGCGGCGCTGCGCATGACCGCCGCTGCGACGGCCGCGAGCCCGCCGCGGACACCGTCGCGGAGCGGGATCAGCGCGGGGCCGTCGAGCGACACGCGCAGGGGCAGGGCGGCCAGGAGCCGGTCGAGGTCGGCCGGCGGAGCCATGGCGGCCGGGTCGTGGTGGCCGAGCATGGCGGTCCGGAGGCCTTCGCGAAGGGCGATCGCCATCGCCAGGTCGGAGTCGTCCGCGCGCGTGCCGGGCGGCGTCAGCCCGCGCTCGATCAGCCAGCCACCGAGGTCGCACGGCGCGCCGAAGTCGTCGATGTCGCAGTCGACGTCGTACGTGTTGACGAAGTCCCGCAGCAGCAGCGCACTGTCCGAGCCGCTCATCCAGCCTCCATCTCGACACCAGCGTACTGTGATGACCGGTTTCCGTGTCGCTTGGGCGCGTCCGGTAGATCTTGTTCGTAGCGGCCGGACAGAGATCCACCGGACACCCCCGAGGATGCGTCCGGTGGATCTTGTTCGTAGCGGCCGGGCAGAGATCCACCGGACGCGCCCTAGGAGACCTCGGCGAGCGCCTGGGCGAAGCGGGCCGCGCCCTCGGTGAGCTCCGTCTCCCCGGCCGCCGTCCCGTAGCTGAGCCGCATGCGCGGTTTCGGAGGCTCGGCGGGGAAGTAGCGTCGCCCCGGGCTGACCAGGACGCCCGCGCGGAGCGCCGCCTCGGCGAGGGCCACGTCGTCGACGCCCCCGGGAAGGCCGACCCACAGGTGCAGGCCGCCGCGCGGCCGTACGGCGGGGGGCAGGCCGGCCGCGGCGAGCGCGGAGATGAGGGCGTCACGCCGCCGCAGCAGCGCCTCGCCCATGGTACGCAGGTGGCGCGGCCAAGAGGGGGAGGTGACCAGTTCCAGGGCGGTCTCCTGGAGCGGGCGGGCGACGAAGAACGACTCGACGATTTGCGCGGACCGGATGCGTTCGGCGACCGGCCCCCGGGCGATCACGGCGGCGACCCGCAGGCTCGGCGCGGTGGCCTTGGTGAGGGACGCGATGTGCACGACCCGGCCGTCCCGGTCGGCGGCGACGAGCGGCGAGGGAGGCGGGTCGATCGCCAGGTGGCGGCTGTAGTCGTCCTCGACCACGAACGCTCCCGCCGCACGGGCGACGTCGAGCACCTGCGCGCGGCGCGGGGGAGACAGCACCGTGCCGGTCGGGTTGTGGAAGGTCGGCTGGCACAGCAGCGCGCGGGCCCCGGTGGCGGCGAACGCGTCGGCCAGCAGGTCGGTCCGCAGGCCCTCCTCGTCGACGGGCACGGGGACGGGGCGCAGCCCGGCGGCACGGGCGGAGGCCAGGGCGCCGAGGTAGGTGGGCGACTCGACGAGGAGCGGTGCCCCGGGCGGCAGCAGCGCGCGCAGGATCAGGCTGATCGCGGCCTGGCCCCCGCTGGTGATCGTGACGTCGGCGGCGGTGACGTCGCCGCCCGCCGTCCGCGCGAACCACTCCCGCAGCTCGCGCACGCCCGACAGCGGCGGCCGCTCCCACGCGTCAGGGCGGCGGCCCGCCCGCGCGGCGGCGGTGGCCAGCGCGCGTACCGGTTGCAGCCCCGGCGCGAGGTAGCCGCCGCTCAGCGAGACCACGCCCTCGGGCGCCTGGGAGAGCAGGCCCACCACACCGTCGGCGTCGACCGTGCGGTCGCCGAGCGCCACGGCCTGCCAGTCGAGGTCCGCCGGCTCGGCCGGGGCGGGGCGAGTCCGCTCGGCGACGTACGTGCCGCTGCCGGGCCGGGCGACCACGAGGCCTTCCGCGGTGAGCGTGCGGATCGCGCGGGCGACGGTGACGGGGCTGACCTGGTAGCGGGTCATCAGCGAGCGGCTCGACGGCAGCCGGTCGCCGGGGTGCAGCCTCGCCACCTCGGCCCGCAGCTCGGCGGCCAAAGTGGCGATACTGCTATCGTTGTTCATGAGGAATAAGGATAACGCTACTCCCCGCAACCCGGTAGCGCTGCCGGCGGGCTTCGGCGCCGCCGCGCTCGGCGTCCTCGCCTTCTCCTTCACGTTCCCGGCGACCTCCTTCGCGCTGCGCGGGTTCGACCCGTACCTGATCGGTGTCGGCCGGGCGGCGATCGCGGCGGTCCTCGCCGTCGTCGCGCTGCGGCTGATGCGCGCGCAGCGTCCGCGCGGGCGCCAGTGGGCCTCGCTCGGCGTGGTCGCCGGCGGGATCGTCTTCGGCTTCCCGGTCCTGTCCACGCTCGCCCTCGACCACGGTTCGTCGTCCTCGCACGCGGCCGTGGTGGTCGGCCTGCTCCCGGTCGTGACGGCGGTGTTCGCCGTCGTGCGGGCCGGCGAACGCCCCTCGCCGCTGTTCTGGGCGGCGAGCGTGGCGGGTGCGGCGTTCATCGTGGCGTTCACCTTGCGGAACGGGGTGGGGCACTTCTCCCTCGCCGACGCCCTGTTGTTCGGCGCGTTGCTGACGTGCGGCCTCGGCTATGCCGAAGGCGGCCGGCTGGCCCGCGAGATGCCCGGCCCGCAGGTCGTGTCGTGGGCCCTCGTCCTCGCCACGCCGATCACGGTTCCGGTCACGCTGGTCCTCCTGGCCGCCACGCCCATCCATTGGAGCGGCGCGGCCGTGGCCGGCCTGGCGTACGTGTCGGTCGTGTCGATGTTCCTCGGGTTCTTCGCCTGGTACGCCGGGCTCGCGAAGGCGGGGGTCGCGCGAGCGAGCCAGGTGCAGCTCGCCCAGCCGCTGCTCACACTGACCTGGGCCTGGCTGCTGCTCGGTGAGCACGCGGGCGTGAGCACCGTCGTCGCGGCGGCCGGCGTGCTCGTCTGCGTCCTCGCCGCCCAGCGGGCCCGGATCGCGAGCAGCGCCCGCCCGGCGGGCGCCGCCCAGGTCGTCCCGGGCGCCACGCCCACGCGTGAGGCGGCGAACGGCTGACCCCTCGAACGCCGCCCTGGCGTTGTGTCCACGACCCGTCACCCTCGGCCGGTGAGGACCTCGTGCAGGTGGGCGGCGAAGGGTGGCCAGGCTGTGGCCGCCGGGGAACTCGACGACGTCCGTGCCGAAGAGGGCGGCCATCTCCTGGGCGCACCGGTAGTTCGCGATGCTCCGTGAGGCGCGGCCGGCGGCCGGGACGACCCGGACAGGGGTCTCCTTGAGCGCGGTGACGTCGGCGGCGTCGAACGGCGCCTCGATCATCGCCGGGAGATCGTGGGAGAAGAAGAACTCCAGGTTGGCGATGTGTCGGGCGTCGTCGGCGTGCGTCTCCACCGTCACCGGCGGGTAAAGCATCGAAATGGATGGATCAAGATCGATGCATCTAAAGTGATGCATCTGGTTGTAGGGTGCCGCCATGAACGGAGTGGAGCTGTTCCTGCTGGGCCGGATCCTCATGAAGATCGGCGAGGAGGCCATGCCGACGGAGGGGCTGCCGAAGTACACGACCAGCGTCCGGACGGTCCTGATCGTGGCGAGCGACATCGCGGCGCACCCGGACAGCGCCATCGGCGAGATCGCCGCCCGTACGAGCCTGCCACAGAGCCAGGTGTCGGGCGCCGTCGCCCGGCTGCGCGAGGCGGGTTCCATCGTCACGGCGCCCGATCCGCGGGACCGGCGGCGGATGCTCGTGCGGCAGGCGTCCGAGGTCTCCGAGCGGGTCGCGGTCGTCCGTTCGACGCCCATCGACGGCGCGCTCGCCGCCGCGCTCGGCACGGACGACGCGGGGGAGGTGGCCGAAGTCACCGCCCTGCTCGAGACGCTGGCCCGGCGGCTCACGCCGGAGACGCTCGCGCGATTGCGGGCCGAGCCCACTTGACTTGAACCAAGGTTTAGGTTCCAGGCTCTTCGACGACGGCAGTCGTACGGAGGGAGTGACCATGCAGGCGATCGAGGTACGGCGGTTCGGCGGTCCCGAGGAACTGGTCCCGGTGGACCGCCCGGATCCGGAGCCCGGACCCGGGCAGGTCGTCGTGGCGGTGTCCGCGGCGGACACGCTGTTCGTCGAGACGCAGATCCGGTCCGGGTGGGGCGGTGAGTTCTTCGACGTGCGGCCGCCGTACGTGCCCGGTGACGGCGCCGCCGGCGAGGTGACAGCGGTCGGTGAGGGTGTGGACGGCGCGTGGCTCGGGCGGCGCGTCGTCACCCGGACGCCCGGCGGAGGCTACGCGTCCCGCGTCGTGGTGCCGGCCGACGGGCTGCTGCCCGTGCCGGACGATCTGGACCTGACCGCGGCGGCGGCGCTCCTGCACGACGGGGTGACCGGGATGGGCGTCTTCGAGGCGGCCCGGGTACGGCAGGGGGAGTGGGTGCTCGTCGTCGCGGCGGCCGGCGGTATGGGCTCGCTGCTCGTGCAGCTCTCCACGGCGGCCGGCGCGCACGTCATCGCCGCCGCCCGGGGCAAGCGCAAGCTCGACCTGGCCCGCGAGCTGGGCGCCGACGTCGTGACCGACTACAGCGAGCCGGGCTGGACGGACCGCGTGCGCGAGGCCACCGGGGGCGCGGGCCCCGCGGTCGTGTTCGACGGCGCGGGCGGCGAGATCGGCCGGGCGGCGATCGCGGTCGCGGCGGACGGGGCCCGGATCTCCGCGCACGGCGCGCCCAGCGGCGGGTTCGCCCCGATCGACCCGGAGGAGGCGGCCCGGCGGGGACTCACCGTGCGGGGGATCCAGGACGTGCAGTTCGGGCCCGAGGAGTTCCACCGGCTCGCCGAGCGGGCCCTGGACGAGGCGGCGGCGGGCCGGATCAGGCCGGTCATCGGGCGGACCTTCCCGCTCGCCCGCGCCGCCGACGCGCATCGCGCCATCGAGGCGCGCGAGATCCTCGGGAAGGCCCTCCTGCTTCCTTCCTGATCAACCCGCGCGCGATGACTCTCGGTAGGTCTTCCGTACCAATCCGGATTGGTGCTGCGGACTCTGGCGGGCCCGTTCAGTGATCGCGATAGTTCATCGGGTCACTGTTCGCGGCCCCGTCATCGGCCGATCGCCGGCGGGGCGTATCGAGGGCGGTCCCTCACCTTCGACGGGCGGGCGGCCCTCTGTCGGAAGGAAATTCTCGATGCGAATCTCCCGTGGGCTTGCCGTCTCGGCGCTCACCCTTGCGGCCGGCGCGACCGTGCTCGCCGCCGCCCCGGCCGGCGCGGCCACGACGAGCGGAACGGGCGCGATCAAGCCGCCGGCGAAGCTCAAGACGTGCTCCGGAACCTGGGCGAAGAAGGGCGGCGTGGCGAAGGTCGTCTTCCACAAGCGCGCCGGCAAGGGACAGAAGCTGACCTGGGATCTCTACATCACCAAGGCCGGCAAGGACTGGTTCGGCCCGGGCGTCATCACGTCGATCGAGAAGGCGTCCGTGAACGGCAAAGCGATCAAGTCGCCGTACAAGACGACCAAGGCGCCGACCAGGAACACGAACTTCAAGGGCAGCCTGCTCAACTACACGCTGGTCAAGACCGGGAAGACCGGCACCATCAAGAAGGGTGACCGCCTGGTCCTGCCGTGGCACTTCCTCGGCTCACGGATGGGTCACATGACCAGCTACACGGTCACCTGCAAGGTGCCCGCGTAACACGTCAGGCCCGATCCCGGAGGTCCCGGCCTCGCCGGTCCTCCGGGATCATCTCGTCGTGAACCGGCGTCGCGGTCGCCGCGGAAGTCGGCCGCGTCGCCGTGCGGTCGTTTCGTCGTCGAAAGCGAAGACCACGGCCTGATCGACCGTCATGATGACGTCGGCACGCGACGATGAGGAGAGTTGTGACCGAGAGCTCGTACGAGGTGCGCCCCATCGGCCGGGTCGAGTCGCCGTTGACCGATCGCGCGTCGGCTCCCCGGCAGGGCGACGAGGGAGCGCCGGACGCGTGGCTGGTCTTCCGCGAAGACGTGCATGAGGGACTGCGCGACCTTCGGGTGGGGGACGAGGTCATCCTGCTGACGTGGTTCGACCGGGCGGCCCGTGACGTGCTGGTCGTGCACCCGCGCGGCGACCTGGCCCGGCAGCGTCAGGGCGTCTTCAGCACGCGTTCGCCCGACCGGCCCAACCCGATCGGCCTGCACCGGGTGACGATCCTCGCGATCGAGGGATCGCGCATCCTGGTCAAGGACCTCGAGGCCCTGAACGGCACGCCCGTCGTCGACGTCAAGCCCGTCCTCGCCCAGGACACCGCCGAACGCTGATCGCGGAGCCCCGCGAACCGCCGGGCCGTCCGTCGCGTCCGAACTTCTGATCAAGGGAGGGGCATGACGCGGCGACTCGTCCGTACGGCGGCCTGGGCCTGCGCGGTCCTGCTCGGCACGTCAGCGATCTTCTTCGCGCACACGTGGTTCGCCTGGCAGCGCGAACCGCCGGTGTACGGCGGCACCGTCAACGCGCTGTGGGCCCGGCACCAGTGGGTGGGGGAGACGCACACCGAGGCCGAGTACCGCGGGCTGGCGGACACGCTGACCCGGAACCGGATCACCGACGTGTTCTTCCACGTCGGGCCGCTCGCCGGCGACGGGGAGATCCCGCCGTCCCGGTACGCCCACGCGCGTGAACTGCTCGCCGCGCTGCGCCGGCTGGCGCCCGGCGTGCGCGCCCAGGCGTACGTCGGGCAGGTGGAGCGTTCCGGCGGCGGCCCGCTGGACCTGCGCGCGGCGGCGACCCGGGCCCGGATCCTGGAGGCCGACCGCGCCCTTCTGGACCTGGGGTTCGCCGGAATCCACTACGACATCGAGCCGATCTTTCCCGACGACCGGAACTTCCTCGACCTCCTGACGCGCACGCGCGAGCTCACCCGGGCCCGGGGCCGGCTGCTGTCGGCCGCACTCGAACAGCCGACCCTCGCCGACTGGGCGCAGCCGCTGTTCCGGCTGATGCTGCCGCGAGGGAAGGACCACTACCCGCCGCGGCCGACGACCGCGTATCTGCGGGCCGTCGCGGACCGCGTCGACCAGGTGGCGATCATGACGTACGACTCCGAGGCGCCGACCCGGGCGCTCGCCGGATGGCACTTCGCCCACCACACCGAGCGGGTGCTGTCGCTCATCGGCGACCGCGTCACCGTCTTCATGGGGGTGCCGACCTACCGGTCGCCGACCCCGTGGGCCGAGGACCTGCCGACCGCGCTGCGGGGCGTACGGCAGGGCGTCGCCGGGCTGCGCCGCCCGCCACGGCGGCCGTACGGGGTCGCGGTGTACGCCGACTGGACGACCGACCCCCGGGAGTGGGCCGCGTATCGCGCAGGCTGGCTCGGCGAGCCGCGCTGAGGCGGGTCGCACGGGGCCCGGCCGCGTATCGCGCAGGCCGGCTCGGCGAGCCGCGCCGAGCGGCCGCGGGAGGGGCCGGGCGACGACCGCGCAGGGTGGTCGGGGAGTCGCGTTGAGGCGGTCGCGGGAGGGGTTCGGCCACCTGCCCCGCGTCCCGTCCGCCACTCGCGCGGACAACTAAATCTGACGATTGCGTTACATGCCCCGATAGGTGATTAAATGGCTCGTCTCCGCAGGTCAAAGCACTTCCCCGTGGTTCCCCTGACCGCTCTCGGCCATGTGATCGAACCGTCGTCGCACGGGGAAGGATTTTCGTCGACCGTGGCGCGGATCGCCTCGGCTGGCGGTGTGGGAGGTTCGGGAGAGATGCACATGGAGGACACTGTCCAGGGAGCGGCCGGTCAGCTCCAGCAACTCACGGCCGATTATTCGGGCTGGAGGTTCGGGCTGGGGGGCTCCGGGCACTGGTGGGCGGTACGGCGCAATGAGTGCCTCCGCGCCCGGAGCAAGGAAGAACTCGAAGTAAAGCTCCGACAGCGCCTCGAAGCCCGGCCGGACGCCTAGCGGGCTGACGGGCTGACGCGTGGATGCGCGCGCCTCGGTGGCCGGTGCGCCGGTCGGGTGGGTGACCGGCGCGGAGAGCCCCAGACCCCTGCCACCGAGGCGCGCATCCTCCGCCGGGAGAGGCTCCGCCAGCCCCGCCAGACCCCGGCGGAACCCCATCCCACTCACTCCAACGTACGAGAGGCGCTCAAGGTTCTCCGGTAACGCCGGTTTTCTGAAATCCGATGCTGAAGTGCGCCGTCGGAACGCGTACCCCCGAGCGCGTTCCGGCGGCGCCTCTCGTTTCACGGCCGTTCGCGCAGGCGGCGGGCTCCGGATCACGGCCGGTTCCGCACGACGGGACGACCCACGGCGCGGGCGACACGGGGGTCCCCGCGGCTCCCGGCCACTGCCGATGCCCGGTAAGTTCGGAACATGGCACCCAGCACGAACGCCCTGCCGCAGGGACGTGACGAGTCCGCGCCCTTCGGCCGGATGCTGACCGCGATGGTCACCCCCATGGCCTCCGACGGCACCGTCGACTACGACGGGGCGGCACGGCTGGCCGCGTACCTCGTCGACGAGCAGCGCAACGATGGCCTCGTCGTCAGCGGGACGACGGGAGAGTCGCCGACGACGAGCGACGAGGAGGACGAGCGCCTGCTGCGCACCGTCCTGGATGCGGTCGGCGACCGCGCGACGGTCGTCGCCGGAGTCGGCACGAACAACACCGTGCACACCCTCAAGCTCGCGCGCCAGGCCGAGCGGGCCGGCGCGCACGGGCTCCTGGTCGTCACCCCGTACTACAACAAGCCGCCGCAGGACGGCCTCGCGCGCCACTTCACCACGGTGGCCGACGCGACCGGCCTGCCGGTGATGCTCTATGACATCCCGGGCCGTACCGGCACGCCGATCGCGGCCGAGACGTTGCTCCGGCTGGCCGACCACCCGCGGATCATCGCGGTGAAGGAGGCCAAGGGCGACCTGTTCGGGGCCTCGAAGGTGATGGCCGAGACCGATCTGGTCTTCTACTCCGGCGACGACGCGCTGAACCTCCCGTGGCTGTCGGTCGGCGCCGCGGGCTTCGTCAGCGTGGTCGGCCACGTCGTAGGCGCCGACCTGCACGAGATGATCGACGCGTTCCTCGGCGGGGACACGCGGCGGGCCACCGAGATCCACCGCAGGCTCCTGCCCGT
Source organism: Actinoallomurus vinaceus (assembly GCF_039542055.1). Lineage (NCBI taxonomy): Bacteria > Bacillati > Actinomycetota > Actinomycetes > Streptosporangiales > Thermomonosporaceae > Actinoallomurus > Actinoallomurus vinaceus. Next base: position 241,937 of record NZ_BAABHK010000004.1, on the reverse strand, counting down.
GATCACCGCCATCATGACCCGCACGCAGGGCGTCATCGCCACCAAGGCGGCGCTGTCCCTGCTCGGGCTTCCCGGTGGATCGGTCCGCCCGCCCCTGGTGGACGCGACGCCGGAGTTCACCGCCGCGCTCCGAGAGGACCTCGTGGCCGGCGGCGTCAAGATCGTGGAGGGTCCGTGAGCGGACCACTGGTTTCCAAGGCATCGCCGGAAAGGCGAGCCGCTGATAGGTAGGAGGGCGCGTGACCAACGCGCATGACCTTGCCCCCGCACGGTCCGGCGAGAGGGAGCGGAGCCGATGAGTCATCCGCACCCCGGCCTGAGTGCACCGCGACCGCTCGTCCGAGGGGGCCTGCGCATCGTGCCGCTCGGCGGCCTCGGCGAGATCGGCCGCAACATGACGGTCTTCGAGTACGACGGCCGGCTGCTCATCGTCGACTGCGGTGTGCTGTTCCCGGAGACGGAACAGCCCGGGGTCGACCTGATCCTGCCGGACTTCGACTACATCCGTGACCGCCTCGACGACATCGAGGGGATCGTCCTCACGCACGGGCACGAGGACCACATCGGCGCCGTGCCGTACCTCCTCCGGGAGCGCGCGGACATCCCCGTCATCGGCTCGCGGCTGACCCTCGCCCTGCTCGAGGCCAAGCTCGCCGAGCACCGCATCAACCCGGTGGCGCTCCGGGTCGCGGAGGGCGACACGCAGTCCCTTGGACCGTTCGATTGCGAGTTCCTCGCGGTCAACCACTCCATCCCGGACGCCCTGGCGGTCGCCGTCCGCACCCCGGCCGGTCTCGTGCTGGTCACCGGGGATTTCAAGATGGACCAGCTGCCGCTCGACGGCCGGCTCACCGACCTGGGCGGGTTCGCCCGGCTCGGCGAGGAGGGCATCGACCTGCTCCTGTCGGACTCCACCAACGCCGAGGTCCCCGGTTTCGTCACCAGCGAGCGCGAGATCGGCGTCGTGCTGGGCGACGTGCTCCGCGTCGCGGAGAAGCGCGTCATCGTGGCGTGCTTCGCCTCGCACGTCCACCGCGTCCAGCAGGTCCTGGACGCGGCGCACGCGAGCGGCCGCAAGGTCTGCCTCGTCGGCCGGTCGATGGTGCGCAACATGGGCGTCGCCCGCGACCTGGGCTACCTCCAGGTGCCCGCCGGGATCATGGTGGACCAGAAGGAGATCGACGATCTCCCTGCCGAGAAGGTGGTGCTGGTCTGCACCGGCTCGCAGGGCGAGCCGATGTCGGCGCTGTCGCGGATGGCCAACCGGGACCACCAGATCCGGATCGAGGAGGGCGACACGGTGATCCTCGCGTCGTCCCTCATCCCCGGCAACGAGAACGCCGTCAACCGCGTCATCAACGGCCTCACCCGCTGGGGCGCGAAGGTCGTGCACAAGGGCAACGCGCTCGTGCACGTCTCCGGGCACGCTCCGGCCGGCGAGCTGCTGTACGTGCTGAACATGACCCGGCCGAGCAACTTCATGCCGGTCCACGGCGAGTGGCGTCACCTGCGCGCCCACGCCCGGCTGGCCGAGCTCACCGGCGTCCCCGCCGACAGCGTCATCATCGCCGAGGACGGCGTGGTGGTGGACCTCGTCGACGGCAAGGCGGCGGTGGCCGGGGCGGTCCGCGCCGGGTACGTCTACGTCGACGGCCTTTCCGTCGGCGAGATCACCGAGACGTCGCTCAAGGACCGCCGCATCCTCGGCGACGAGGGGTTCGTCTCCATCGTCGTGGTCGTCGACTCCGAGAGCGGCAAGCCCCTGGGCGGACCGGAGATCCACGCGCGCGGGGCCGGGATCGACAGCTTCGACGCGGTGCTCCCGCGCATCGAGGACGCGCTCGACGACGCTGCCGCCGACGGGATCAACGACGCGCACCAGCTCCGGCAGGTCGTACGCCGCACCGTGGGCCGCTGGGTCAACGAGACGTACGGCCGCCGCCCGATGATCATCCCGGTGATCGTCGAGGTGTGAGCCTCCGACCGGTCCGGCCCATCGCGGGCCGGACCGGTCCGGCCCGATCAGGGCCTGTTCGGCGACACGCCGTCCCGAATTCACAGGTCGGCGGGCGGGTCGCCGCTACTCTCGCCATCATGGCCACACGTACGCCCGGGGGTGCTAAGGGCTCCTCCTCTGGTACGCGTGGCGGCACGGCGCGAAGGCCCGCCGCCCGTAAACCGGCGGCCGGCAAGACACCGGCCGCGAAGACGACGGCACGCGGCTCGACGGCGCGCAAGCGCCAGTCGGGCGCGTCGAAGCCGGCGGCACGCCCCCGCGGGCCGCAGCGGCCCGATCCCATCACCGCACTGTTCCTCGGCTTCTGGCAGTTCGTCGCCCAGGTGTGGCTGCTGCTGGCCCGTGCGGTCGGCGGGGTGGCGCGCATGTTCGGGCGCGGCGCCCGCGAGCTCGACGAGGAGCACCGCCGCGACGGGCAGGGGCTCGCCTTCCTCGGCCTGGCCATCGTCCTGGCCGCGGCCACCTGGTTCGACCCGGACACCTGGGCGCTCAAGTACCTCGGGCGGCTCATCAGGGACTGCCTCGGAACGCTGGCCATGGTGCTGCCGCTGATCTGCCTGCTGCCGGCCTGGCGGCTGCTGCGCCACCCGGAGCGCAACGGCGACGTCGGCCGCATCCTCATCGGTTGCGCGGCGCTGGTCGGGGGCATCGTCGGCATCGTCCACATCGCGCACGGCACGCCGTACCCCAGTAAGGGCGAGCACGCGCTGCAGGACAGCGGCGGCCTGTTCGGCTGGCTGCTGTCGGCGCCGCTGACGAGCACGGTCACCGCCTTCGTCGCCGTCCCGCTGCAGTTGCTGCTGGTCGGCTTCGGCCTCCTGGTGATCACCGCCACGCCCGTGCACCGGGTGCCGGACCGGCTCGCCGAGCTGCGCGACCGGATGATGCTCCGCGAGCCGGAGGACCGCCCCGAGGCGGCGGAGCCCGCGGCAAAGAACAAGAAACGGTCTCGCAAGACCGACGTCGAGCTCGGCGAGCACCACAAGCCGTACGACACGCCGGTCGTCTCGGACCGCACCACGCGCGCCGACGAGATCTTCGAGGAGGACGAGGGCCCGAGCCTCGCCGACGAGCTGCTGTCGCCCCCGGAGCCGCCGGCCCTCCCCCCGCCGCCCGACCCGACGCCCGCGCCGCGGATCACCGAGCAGCTCACGCTGTCGACCACCGCTGCGGGCGACGGGTCGTACACGCTGCCGAAGCCCGGCATCCTGAAGCCCGGCTCGACCGTCAAGCCGCGCACCAAGGCCAACGACGTCGTCGTGAACGCGCTGTCGGAGGTGCTCGACCAGTTCGGCATCGACGCGCAGGTCACCGGCTTCACCCGGGGGCCGACGATCACCCGGTACGAGATCGAGCTCGGCCCCGCCGTCAAGGTCGAGCGGATCACCGCGCTGGCCAAGAACATCGCGCTCGCCGTCAAGAGCGCCGATGTGCGGATCATCTCCCCGATCCCCGGCAAGTCCGCGATCGGCGTCGAGATCCCCAACACCGACAAGGACATCGTCAGCCTCGGCGACACCCTGCGCTCCTCGGTCGCCACGAGCGACCACCACCCGATGGTGGTCGGCCTGGGCAAGGACGTCGAGGGCCGTACGGTCATCGCCAACCTGGCCAAGATGCCGCACATGCTGATCGCGGGCGCCACCGGCGCCGGTAAGTCGACGTGCATCAACGGCCTGATCACCTCGATCCTCATGCGGTCGACGCCCGACGAGGTGCGCATGGTGCTCGTCGATCCGAAACGGGTCGAGCTCACCGCGTACGCCGGGATCCCGCACCTCATCACGCCGATCATCACCAACCCCAAGAAGGCGGCCGAGGCGCTGCAGTGGGTGGTGGGCGAGATGGACCGCCGGTACGACGACCTGGCCGCCTCCGGCTACCGCCACATCGACGACTTCAACAAGGCCGTCGTCGCCGGGAAGCTCACCGCGCCGCCGGGCAGCGAGCGGGTCTACACGCCGTACCCCTACCTCCTCGTGATCGTCGACGAGCTGGCCGACCTGATGATGGTCGCGCCCCGCGACGTGGAGGACTCGGTCGTCCGCATCACCCAGCTCGCCCGCGCCGCCGGAATCCACCTCGTGCTCGCCACCCAGCGGCCGAGCGTCGACGTCGTCACCGGCTTGATCAAGGCGAACGTCCCGTCCCGGCTGGCGTTCGCGACGTCCAGCCTCGCCGACAGCCGCGTCATCCTGGACCAGCCCGGCGCGGAGAAGCTGGTCGGCCAGGGTGACGCCCTGTTCCTGCCGATGGGCGCGAGCAAGCCCATGCGGCTGCAGAACGCCTACGTCTCCGAGAAGGAGATCCACGACGTCGTCGAGCACTGCAAGAAGCAGGCCGAGCCCGACTACCGCGAGGACGTCTCCGCGGCGGAGACGCGCAAGAAGGAGATCGACGAGGACATCGGTGACGACCTCGAGCTGCTCATCCAGGCGGCCGAGCTGATCGTCTCCACGCAGTTCGGCTCGACCTCGATGCTGCAGCGGAAGCTGCGCGTCGGGTTCGCCAAGGCGGGCCGGCTGATGGACCTGCTGGAAAGCCGCAACATAGTGGGGCCCAGCGAGGGGTCGAAGGCACGTGACGTGCTGGTCAAACCTGATGACCTGCCCGGTGTGCTGGCGACGCTTCGCGGTGAGTAGCGATCGAGATCTTGGGGTAGCTGACTTATACCGCGTTGCACGTCGCGTCTCAGGTCCGGCCTTCATAGACTGATCGCGGAGCGGGAGGCGACCCGGCGGCGCGGCAGCTGAACACCGCCACGAGGTTCCCAGGAGGCGCCGTGACCGAGCGAAGCGAGGGAGCCATTCAGGACAGCACCATTGGTCACGGTGCCGACGAAGGAGGCGCCGTGACCATCGGTGGCACTCTCGCGAAGGCCCGCGAGGAGGCAGGTCTCACCGTCCCGCAGGTCGCCGGCCGTACCTGCATCCGCGAGACGGTCATCAACGCCATCGAACGCGACGACTTCAGCATGTGCGGCGGCAACTTCTACTCCCGCGGGCACATCCGCAGCATCGCCCGTGCCGTCGGGATCGATCCCGAGCCGCTGGTCCAGGACTACGACGACGCGCACGGCGGGTCGCCGCAGGCGGTCTCGGCCCGGGAGGTGTTCGAGGCCAAGACCCCGGTCAAGATCCTCGAGCGGCGCTCGCCGAACTGGACCGCCGCCATGGCGGCCGCCATGGCCATCGTGGTGATCTACGGGATCTTCCGGGTCGCCACCGGCGAGGAGCGGCACAAGTCCGCCGAGCGGGCCGCCGCGCCGGCCGCCCCGACCCAGGCCGCGATCCGGCCGTCGCGCAGCGCGGCCGTGGCCCAGGCGCCGCGCAAGGAGGTCACCGTCAGCCTCAAGGCCAAGCGGGCGAGCTGGCTCAGCGTCCAGGACGCCAAGGGCAAGCAGCTGTTCAGCGGCGTCATCCGCCCCGGCCAGTCCGAGGAGTGGACGGCCAAGAAGCGCATCCTTCTCGTCATCGGCAACGGCGGTGGCGTGCACCTGACCGTCAACGGCAAGAATGTCGGCTCGCCCGGCCAGGACGGCCAGGTCGTACGGCTCAGCTTCGGCCCGGGAGATCCACAGAAAGGCTGACCTGCCTGATCATGGCGATCGGCTCATTTCCCTGAGCGACATCGGGGATCACTGAGCTGATCAGAGACACTGAGGGCCGTCCCCTCTCTGAGGGCCAGTACCGTATGGAGAATGTCCAGCCCGCGTACTGAGCCCGGGGCGGTGCCTGGCGCGCCCCCCGCGAGAGGGGAGCGCCGCGCGTGAGCACCGCCGACCATTCCACCCATTCGGCGGATCGCCGCACCGTCTCCCTCGTCACCCTCGGCTGCGCACGCAACGAGGTCGACTCCGAGGAGCTCGCGGCCCGTCTGGAGAGTGCGGGCTGGTCGCTCGACGACTCCGGCGACGCCTCGGTGGTCCTCGTCAACACCTGCGGCTTCATCGACGCCGCGAAGAAGGACTCGATCGACACCCTGCTCGCGGCGTCCGACTCGGGGGCGAAGGTCGTGGCGGCCGGGTGCCTCGCCGAGCGCTACGGCGCGGAGCTCGCCGAGTCGCTACCCGAGGCCGACGCGGTCCTGAGCTTCGACGACTACGCCTCGATCGGGGAGCGCCTCGACGACGTCATGGCCGGGCGCGAGCACCGGCCCCACACGCCGCAGGACCGTCGCAGGCTGCTGCCGCTGAGCCCGGTGGAGCGGTCCGGAGCCGACGTCCAGGTGCCGGGTCACGGCACAGTCCGGGACTCCGGCACCGGGACCGCCCGCCCCGCACCGCCGGAGGACTCCGGCCCGGACCTGCCCGAGGGCGTCGCACCCGCGAGCGGTCCGCGCGTCATGCGCCGCCGGCTGGGCAGCGGCCCCGCCGCGCCCCTGAAGCTCGCGTCCGGCTGCGACCGGCGATGTTCGTTCTGCGCCATCCCGGCCTTCCGCGGAGCGTACGTCTCGCGCCGTCCCACCGAGATCCTCGACGAGGCGCACTGGCTGGCCGCCCAGGGCGTCCGCGAGGTCGTCCTCGTCAGCGAGAACTCCACCTCGTACGGCAAGGACCTCGGCGACCTCCGACTGCTCGAGACACTGCTGCCGGAGCTCGCCGCCGTCCCCGGGATCGAGCGCGTCCGGGTGAGCTACCTTCAGCCCGCCGAGCTGCGCCCCGGGCTGATCGAGGCCATCGCCACGACACCCGGCGTCGCGCCGTACTTCGACCTGTCCTTCCAGCACGCCAGCGGCCCGCTGCTGCGCCGCATGCGCCGCTTCGGGGACCGCGAGCGGTTCCTCGGCCTGCTCGAGCAGATCCGCGCCCTCGCCCCGGAGGCCGGCGTGCGGTCCAACTTCATCGTCGGCTTCCCCGGCGAGACCGAGCAGGACGTCGACGAGCTGGCGCAGTTCCTGAGCGCCGCCCGCCTGGACGCGATCGGCGTGTTCGGCTATTCGGACGAGGAGGGGACCGAGGCGGTCGGCTTCGACGGCAAGCTCGACGCCGCCGAGATCGACTCCCGGGTCGCCGACCTGTCCTCGCTCGCCGAGGAGCTCACGGCCCAGCGCGCCGAAGAGCGCATCGGCTCGGCCGTGGACGTGCTGGTCGAGGAGCCCGGCGAGGGCCGGGCCGCCCACCAGGCCCCCGAGATCGACGGCGGCGTGACCCTCAAGGGCGACGCACCGGTCGGGCGGATCGTCCGGGCCCGCGTCGTCGAGGCGATGGGCGTCGACCTTCTCGCCGTCGTGGACGGGCCATGACGACCTCCGCCGGCGACGACCCGATCACCCCGCCGGCGGCCCCGCAGGCGGGCGTGCTCAACATCGCGAACGTCCTGACCGTCGTGCGCCTGTTGCTCGTCCCGTTCTTCGTCTGGCTGATGTTCCTCGAGGGCACCTGGTGGCGGGTCGCCGCGCTCGCGCTGTTCGCCGTCGCGTCGCTCACCGACCGGTTCGACGGGGAGCTCGCCCGCCGGCGCAACCTCATCACCGACTTCGGCAAGATCGCCGACCCGATCGCCGACAAGGCGCTCACCGGATCGGCGCTGATCTGCCTCTCGCTGCTCGGCCGGCTCTGGTGGTGGGTGACCATCGTGATCCTGGTCCGCGAGGTGGGGATCACGCTGCTGCGGTTCGTCGTCATCCGGTACGGCGTCATGGCCGCCAGCCGCGGCGGCAAGCTCAAGACCATGCTCCAGGTGATCGCGATCGGGCTGTACATCATGCCGGGCCCGATCGACCCGCTGCGCTGGATCGTCATGGGGGCCGCCACGGTGGTCACCGTCGTCACCGGCCTCGACTACCTCGTCAAGGCCTGGAAACTCTGGAAGGACGGGCGTGCGAGTCGAGCTGCTGACGGTCGGTGACGAGCTGCTGCGCGGCGACACGGTCAACGGCAACGCCGGATGGCTCGGACGACGCCTCACGGAGGCGGGCGTCCAGGTCGTCCGCGGCGTGGTCGTCCCCGACGAGACCGAAACGATCATTAAGGCGCTTCAGGAGGCCCTGGAACGCGCCGACGCGGTGATCGTGACCGGCGGCCTCGGTGGCACCGTCGACGACGTGACACGGGACGCTCTGGCCCGCGCGGCAGGGGTGGGCCTGCACCGCGACCCCGCCCTCGAGGCACGGCTGCGGGATCGGGCCGCCACGCGCGGCGTCCCGCTGCTGGAGTCGGCGCTGCGGATGGCCGACGTCCCCGACGGCGCCCGGCTGCTGCCGAACCCGGCCGGCACCGCGCCCGGCCTGCGCGTGACGTTGCCGGGCGGGGTCGCGTACGCCGTGCCGGGCGTGCCGCACGAGATGCGCGCCATCGTCGAGGAGTCGGTGCTGCCCGAGCTGGGCGGCACGCCGGTGCCGGCCCACGTGCTGCGCACCGCGACGGTGTGGGAGTCGGTGGTGGCGGGGCGGCTGGCGCCGGTCGAGGCGCTTCCCGGCGTACGGGTCGCCTACTACCCGTCCGCGGGCGAGGTCCGGGTGCGGATCGAGGCGGACGCCGAGGAGGGCCTGGCCGAGGCCGCGGAGATGGCGCGGAAGCTGCTCGGCGGGGCCGTGTACGCCGAGGAGGACGTCGCCCTGGACCGCGTGGTCCACCGTCTCCTGGCCGGGCGGAACGCCACCGTCGCGGTTGCGGAGTCCCTGACCGGCGGCCTGCTCGGCGCTGAGCTCACGGGAATGCCGGGCTCGTCGGCGACGTTCCTAGGAGGCGTGGTCGTCTACGCGACCCCTCTCAAACATCTGCTCCTCGGCGTGCCGGCGGACCTGCTGGCCGCCCACGGAGCGGTTCACCCCGACGTCGCCGCCGCGATGGCGGCCGGTGTTCGCGAGCGCCTCGGCGCGTCGTACGGACTCGCCGTGACGGGGGTGGCCGGGCCGGATCCGCAGGACGGGCAGCCGGTCGGCACCGTGCACGTCGCGGTGGCCGATTCCGGCGCTCATCCGAGGGTTAAGTCGGTCCGGCTGCCGGTCAATGGCGACGGCGAGCGCGCCCGCGGCCCGATCCGCAGGATGACGGTCGTCCATGCACTTGACCTGTTGCGCCGTCATCTGCTCACACTGGAATCCTGCGAGCGTTGGTCCGTCACGGCGGGCGACGGGGAAGAGCCGGGGTGATTACAGCGTTACGTTGGAAGCGAACATGAAAGTTTCGGTCTGCCACGTGCATCGTGAAGACAGGTACGGTGGAACCGGTAGATGAGTCAGGACACACGGAGGGAGCGAGACATGGTCCTGCTTCGTCAGCTGCTCGGCGACGTACTCCGGCAGCTGCGGCTGCGCCAAGGCCGTACCCTCCGGGAAGTTTCCGCGGCGGCACGCGTGTCGCTGGGTTATCTGTCCGAGGTTGAGCGGGGACAGAAGGAAGCCTCCTCGGAGCTGCTCGCCTCGATCTGCAAAGCCCTCGGCGTGCCGCTCTCGCACGTGCTGCGCGACGTCTCCGATCAGCTGGCGCTGGCCGAGCTGCAGCAGGAGCCGGTGATGGCCGGTGCGCCGCCGGAGCACGAGCGGCTCGACGGCGACCGGATCTCGGCCGACGCCATCCCCGCCACCCCAGAGACGATCGAGAACGCCCTTCGCGGCGACATGGTCGCGGCCTGACGCCCCTTCCAGACGCGCAGGCGCCCCGGTCGCGGAAGTCCGCGGCCGGGGCGTTCGCGTCCGGCGACCGGGCCGCCACGCCCGACCTCGCCGCGACCGTACGGTCCGTCTCGTCCTACGGCCGTGCTGCGAGCGTACGGGCGCGCCGCGTCCTTGGACCGCTCAGATACAGGGGCCTTTCTCCTTCGCCGTTGTGGTGGGGCGGTACCGTACGTTCACGACCGATGTGGGGTCGCCTTCGCCTACGTGGTGGAGGCGGATCGGCTCACTCCCGGGGTTCTCGTAGAGCCGGACGCCCTGGCCGAGCAGGACCGGTGCGATGTGCAGGTCGATCTCGTCGATCAGCCCCAGTTCGAGAAGCTGACGGCCGATGGTGGGGGAGAGCACTTCGAGGTTCTTGCCGCCGGCCGCCTCCAGCCCGATCCGTACCGCCTCGGCCGGGCCGCAGTTCAGGAACGTGACTCTGTCGGCGGGCGTCGCGTCCGCGGGGTGGTGGGTGAGCACGAAGATCGGTCCGTCCCAGGCACCGCCGTAGGGGCGGCTGTCATCCACCGCGGCGTCCCAGCCGTCTCGGCCGCCCAACACGGCACCCGTGGTCTCGACGTACTCCTCGACCAGGCCCGGACGGGACGAGATCCCGGTCATCCAGTCCATTGCGTGGTTCGGCCCCGCCACGAAGCCGTCCAGTGACATCGTGAAGTGCCAGAGCACCTTCCCGCCTGCGGTCTGCGGCGCGGTGTCGCTCATTTGTCGCCTCCTGCGGTGATCGACCATTCAGATGCTTGGACCGGCGGTCCCACGAGAACTCATCGCGCCGCGGGAGGGGTGCGCCGGGCCTCGAGGCTCGCGACCTGCGGCGTTCGGACCCAGGCCCTACGACAGCAATCACGATTACCCCGTTCCTCGCCGGGAAGGGTCGCCCATGACAAAGGGATTCGACCTGATTCAGGAGGGGACCTGGCGATGTCGACCGTGAAGAGCCCGCTGTCCGACGAGGCGCGCAAGGTCACCGGCGCCGCCTTGCAGGAGTCACTGGTAGACCTGATCGACCTGCATCTGCTGGCCAAGCAGGCGCACTGGAATCTCACCGGGCGCCACTTCCGCTCCATTCACCTGCAGCTCGACGAGGTCGTCGCCACCGCGCGCGACCACGCGGACACCGTGGCCGAGCGGGCGGTGGCGATCGGTTTCAACCCGGACGGCCGGGCGCGTACGGTGGCCGAGACGACCAAGGTCCACCAGCTGGACTCCGGCTACCTGCACGACGACAAGGTGGTCGCCGCGATCACCGACCTCCTCGCCGAGATGATCCAGCGGTTCCGGGCCCGCATTGCGACCACCGACGAGTCGGACCTGGTCACGCAGGACCTGCTGATCACGATCGCGCAGGACCTGGAGAAGCAGCACTGGATGTTCGAGGTCCAGCGGCGCTGAGGGAGAGGCTGCGGGCCCCGAAGACGTCATGGCGGCGGAGGATCTCCGCTGTCATGACGCTTCATGACGGTGGATCGCGCCGCGGCTGGCAGGAGGGGCACCAGAACGTGATCCGCTCCTCGGGCCGGTCGCCCTGGTCCGCCCGCCGGATCGGCGTCCCGCAGCGCCGGCAGGGCCGGCCGGCCCGCCCATAGACCCAGGTCTCGGCGCCGCGCCGGCGGTCGCCGGTGGTGACCTGACCCACGTGGTCCTTGTTGGCGTCCATCAGCCGGCGGGCGTGCTCGACGAGCGCCTCCAGGCCGGGGACCTCGCCGACGGGACACCAGGGGTCCACGCCCCGCAGGAACAGCGCCTCCGCCTTGTAGAGGTTGCCGATGCCGGCGAGGCGGGTCTGGTCGAGCAACGCCTCGCCGATCGCCCGCTCCGGATCCTCGCGCAGGAGGCGTACGGCCTCGGCCGGGTCCCAGTCCGGGCCGAGCAGGTCGGGGCCCAGGTGGCCGACGACCTGGTCCTCCCGGGAGGTTCGCACGACGTCGACCATGCCGAGGGAGAATCCGAGGGCCTGCCATTCGGCGTTCGCCAGGACGAGCCGCAGCCGGTGGTCGCGCGGGGGACGCGTGCCCGCCGGCCGGATCCGCCACGCGCCTTCCATCCGCAGGTGCGTGTGCACGGTGACGTCGCCGTCGACCCGGATGAGCAGATGCTTGCCCCGGGACACCACCTCGAGGACCGAACGGCCGGTCAGGTCGGTCGTGGCGTAGCGCGGCACGCGGAAGTCGCTGCGCGTGAGGACCCGCCCGGCCAGCGCCGTATGCAGCCGCTTCGCGGCGGCCCAGACGACGTCCCCCTCCGGCATCGCGCCTCCCGGCCGTTGCTAGCGGGTGTCCGGTAGATCTTTGTCCGGCTGCGCGGTGCTACCCACCGGACACCCCCCTAGCTCCGGAAGGCGGGGGAGTCCCAGGCGGCGGGGTCCTCGGTCAGCTTCTGCACGGCGGACGGCAGCTCGCCCGAGGCCACGTCGGCGAGGGTCACCTGCTCCAGGATGGCCCGCTCGCTGGCCCGCAGCGCGATCCACACGACCTGCAGGGCGCGCGCCGGCCCTTCGTACCCCAGGTGCTCCGGCCGCTCCCCGCGCACGCCGACGAGCGGACCGTCGATGGCCCGGATGATGTCGGCCAGCGAGATCTGCTCCGCCGGGCGGGCGAGCCAGTAGCCGCCCTCCGGACCGCGCTGACTGCGGACGAGACCCGAACGGCGCAGCTGGCTGAGGATGTTCTCCAGGAACTTCGGCGGAATCTGTTGGGCCTCGGCGAGCTGGACGGCCGTCACGGGGCGCTCACCGCCGACCGCTAGTTCGGCGGCCGCGCGCAGCGCGTAATCGACCCGGGCGGACAATCGCATGCTCTGATTATCCCGCCTCGCCGGAACTGATCACGCCAGCCGACCCCCTTTTCCGACCGGTGTTCGGTGTTTTTCCCCGTAGCGACCCCTCGTTTTGTGCCCTACGTCACAGTTTCCGCGCAGTGTGTTCACGTCAACGCGTCCCCGGAGACGGGGCGCAGGAGGCCGATCGCCTCCGCCGCGGCTCGGGCGTTGGCGCGCGTCGCCCCGTACGTCGCGACGTACGTGACCCCCTCCGGTCGCCACACCGGCAGGCCCATCTCCACCAGGACGGCGTCCGGGCGCGCGGCCAGCAGCGTCGACACCAGCGCGCGATGCCCCGTGTACCGGTGGGCGTCGCGGACGACGATGACGAGTGACCGCCCGTGGGCACGTTCCAAGAGACCATGGGAGTCGGCGTCGCCGGCCTCCACGGGCACCACGTCCGGGGCCCAGGGGCCGAAACCCCACGGGACCGGCCCGACCGCGATGTTCGACGGCGCCTGGATCTCGATGATGAAGGGGTTCGGGGAGACCGAGGGGCTGCCGGTGACCCGGACGGCCCGGCGGGCGGCCTCCAGCCCGGCCGCGCGGTCGATCTCGGCGCTCCCGGCGGTGGCGAGCCACGCCTTGAGCCCGGCGACCCGCGCCGCGGCCTCCTCGAGCCGCTCGCCGGGCAGCCGACCCTGGCGTACGGCCTCGACGATGTGCTCGCGGATGGCGCGCACGCTGTCCTCGAACTCCTTCGAGCCCAGGCACAGGAGATCCGAACCCGCCAGGAGGGCACGGACGGACGCCTCGGGGATGCCGACCGCACCGCTGGCGGCGCGCATGTCCAGAGCATCGGTGACGACCGGCCCCGTGTACCCGAGGGCACCGCGCAGCAGCCCGGTGACCGCGGCGTGCGAGAGGGTCGCGGGAGTGTCGCCGGTGAGGTCCGGAACGCGGAGGTGGCCGGTCATGATGGTGGCGACGCCGGCGTCGATGGCGGCGCGGAACGGGACGAGCTCGCGCCGTTCCAGCAGCGACAGGTCGGCGTCCACCGTCGGGATCTCCAGGTGGGAGTCCTGGGAGGTCGCGCCGTGGCCGGGGAAGTGCTTGGCGCACGCGGCGACCCCGGCCTCCTGCAACCCGGCGACCGCCGCGGCGACGTGCCGTGCGACGAGTTCGGGGTCGGAGCCGAACGCCCGGGTTCCGATGATCGGATTGTCGTCGGCGGTGTTGACGTCCGCGGACGGGGCGAAGTCCAGGTTGACCCCCACCTCGCGCAGTTCGGCGCCGAGCGAGCGGAACACCTGCCGGGTGACGGCGGGATCGTCCAGGGCGCCGAGCGCGGCACTGCCCGGGTACGGGCTGCCGGTGTCATGCGCGAGCCGCGTGACGTCGCCGCCCTCCTCGTCGATGGAGATCAGCGGATCGGCGTGCCCCCGCAACGCCGCGGTGAGCTCCGCCAGCTCGCCGGTGCCCGGCACGTTGCCGTTGATGGCGAAGAGGGTCACTCCGCTCATGCCCCGCTCCAGGCCCTCCAGGACCCAGCGCGGCGGCGTGGCGCCCGGGAAGGGGGCCAGCAGCGTGGCGTTCGCGAGGCGCTCGAGAGACGGGTCGCTCATCCCTTCACCGCCCCTGCCACCAGGCCGGACACCATCCGGCGCTGAACGAGGAGGAAGAACGCGACGACGGGCAGGGTGAGCAGCGTGGACGCCGCCATGATCGGGCCCCAATCGTTTCCGGATCGGCCGAAGAAGAACTGCAACATGATGGGCAAGGTGGCCTTGTCCTGGTCTTTGAGGAACGTGAAGGCGAACACGAATTCGTTCCAAGCGGTGATGAAGGAGAAGACGCTCGTCGCCACGAGGCCGGGCGCGACGAGCGGGAGCAGTACCCGGAAGAAGATCCGCAGGGGTCCGGCGCCGTCGAGCGCCGCGGCCTCCTCCAGTTCCCGGGGCACGGCCGCGACGAATCCGCGCAGCATCCAGATGCCGAACGGCAGCGCGAACCCGACGTACACGGCGATCAGGCCGGCCAGGCTGTTCAGCAGGTCCATCCGCTTGAGATCGATGAACAGCGGGATGACCAGCGCCTCGCACGGGATCATCTGCACGACGAGCAGCATGATCAGGAAGGTCGTGCGGAACCGGAAGCGGAACCGCGCCACGGCCGTCGCCGCCAGGAGCGCGAGCAGCCCGGAGATCGCCACGGTCGCGATCGCCACGACCGCGCTGTTCACGAAGTAGTCCCAGAAGGAGACCCCGGCGACGCCGCCGTCCACCACGGAGCGGAAGTGCCCCAGGGTCGGGTGCTCCGGCAGCGGGTGCGGCGTTGAGCTGAAGATCTCTCCGTTCGGCTTGAACGCCGTGGAGATCATCCAGAACACGGGGAAGGCCGACACGAGGAACACGGCGATGCCGGCGGTGTTCAGCGCGACACGGCGCCACAGCGGGGCCCTCATGCCGTCCCCTCCTGACGGATGACCATCCGCGCGTACATCGCGGTGACGAGCAGCACGATCAGAGTGAGGACCACGGCGATCGCCGAGCCGAGGCCGTACCTGGCGTTGAGCGAGCCGAACGCCTCGGAGTAGCCGTACAGCGACAGGTTGAACGCGTCGCGGTTGGCCAGGCCCGACATGACGAAGAGCTGGGTGAACACGCGGAAGTCCCAGATCACCGAGAGCACCAGCAGGACGCTGAAGATCGGCCGCAGCAGCGGGAAGGTGATCTTCCAGAAGCTCTGCCACGGACTGGAACCGTCGACGCGGGCCGCTTCGTACAGCTCGCCCGGCACCGTCCGCAGCCCGGCGAGCACCGAGACCGCGACGAACGGGAACGACATCCACACGAGGCAGATCGTCAGGACCGTGTACGTCGGCAACGGCGTACCGAACCAGTTGTAGTTCGCCCAGCCCGATCCCACCAGGGCGTCCGGCAGGAGGTCGAGGAACCAGTTGACCAGGCCGCCGGTGGTGCCGAACAGCCAGGAGAAGATGATCGCGGCGGTGATCGGCGGGGTCGCCCAGGCGATCAGCACGCCTCCCGCGACGAAGGCCGACATTCGGTTGCCGAGCCGGTTGATCAGCAGGCCCACGAGCGTCCCGATCAGCAGGGTCGCGGTAACCGCGACGACCGCGAACAGGACCGTGTGCCGGAACGTGGTCCAGAAGAACCCGTCGCCGAGGATCTGCCGGTAGTTGGCGAGGCCGACGTTCTCGGCGGGCTCCCCGCGGAGCTGGCGCACGCCGACCTTCTCGAAGGACATCCGGCCGATCTGGAAGACGGGCCACATCAGCAGCACGCCGATGACCAGGAGCGCCGGCAGGATGAGCAGGTACGGCCCGGAGCGCGGCCGGCGACGACGCCGGACCGGGTGGGCGGTGTCCCGGTCCGGCGCCCGCCGCACCGGCTGAGCGGTGTCGAGCATGGAGCGATCCCTTACTGGTTGAGCAAGGAACCGGCCTGCTGGTCGGCCTTGTTCAGCTCATCGTCGGGGGACTTGCCCTGCATGATGGCCTTGACGGCGTTCGGCAGCACCTTCTTGGCGCCCTCGTAGTCGGCCCAGCCCTTGCTCGTGGGCGTGAACCGGACGCCGCCGGCGGCGGCCTGCGCGAAGGGACCCATGATCGGGTCGTTCTTGTACGTCGCGCTCTGCAGGACGTCGGTGAACTGCGGCAGGAACTTCAGCGTGGAGGCGAAGGCCTGCGCGTTCTTCTTGCTGTCCAGCACGGTCAGGTAGTCGAACGCGACGTCCTTGTACTTGCTGTCCTTCCAGACCGCCAGGTCGGAGCCGCCGGAGAAGACCGGTGCGAGGCCGCCGGTCTTGCCCGGGATCGGGAAGACGCCCCAGTTCGCGGCGTCCTTGGCGTTGACCTTCTGCAACTGGGGGAGGGCCCAGCTGCCGTCCATGTACATGCCGACCTTGCCGAGGGCGAAGTCCTGCTGGGGTCCCTGCAGCTCGTTCTTGCCGACGTACTTGTCCGGGGCGACCTTGTCCTTGTTCACGAGGCCCGCGTAGAACTGGACGGCCTCCTTGGCCTGGGGCTGCGAGAGCGTGCCCGTCCACTTGCCGCCCTGCTTGGTGGCGACGTCGCCGCCGTTGGCCCAGACGAAGCTGAGGATGCCGTTGGTGAAGTCGCTCGGCGCGGCGATGCCCGGCACGCCCTTCTTGTCCTGGATCTTCTTGGCCGCGTCGACGAGGCCGGCCCAGGACGTCGGGGGCTGGATGCCCAGGGCCTTGAACCAGTCCTTGTGGTACCAGACGGCCCGAACGCCGCCGTACCACGGAGCGGCGTACGTCTTGCCGTCCGCCTTGTCGTTGGCGAGGGCGCCCTGGTTGAGGTCCTTGCCCTCGGCCCAGCCGCTCAGCTTGTCGCTGATGTCGGCGAACGCCCCCTGCTCGATCCAGGACTGCACGTCGGTGTTGCCGACCTCGGTCACGTCGGGGCCGGAGCCGCCGGCGATCGCGGTCTGGAATTTCTGGGTGGCCTGCGGCCAGGGGATGTACTGCACCTGGACGTCGGTCTTCGGGTGTTTCTGCTGGAACTCGGCCTTGACCCCGTCGAGGAACTTGGTCTGCTCGGGGCTGCCGTCGCCCATCTGCCAGACGACGATCTTCGCTGGGTCCTTGCCTCCGGCCGAAGTGTCCTTCTTGTCCTTGCCGCCACAGCCCGCGACGGCGACCGCGAGGGCGGCGGCTGTGGCGGCGGCCTTGGTGAACCGCATAATGGAACTCCCTTCGGTCGCGCCACCGGTGCATACGTCGCCGTACGGGATCCGAGTCGTTAGGTGTCGTATGCGCTGGTGGTGGAGCGCTTCTACAGTCTGAGCTGTAGCGTCTCGTACCTGAAGTTGGGATACGGGCTTGCTGGTGGCTAAACTAACAGGAAACTTTCCTAAGTAATAGGTCGTTAGCAAATCGATACGGAGGGAGTCGGAGATGCCGAGTCGCCCGGGGACGCCGAGGCTTCTGCGCGAGCTCAACGACCGATCCGCCCTGGATCTTCTCGTGAGCTCGGGCCCGCTCACCCGGGCGCAGATCGGGCAGCACACAGGCCTGTCCAAGGTCACCGCGTCTCAGCTGCTCTCCCGGCTGCAAGAACGCGGCCTCGTGACCGTCGTCGGCGAACAGGCCGGCGGGCGAGGACCCAACGCCGCCCTGTACGCCGTCGTGCCCTCCAGCGCGTACGTCGCCGGCCTCGAGGTCGGCCCGAACCGCGTGACGGCCGGCATCGCCGACATCACCGGGGAGACCGCCGCCGAGGTGACCGTCGACCCGAACGGCGTGGACGACCCGGTGTCCGTCATCCACGACGTCGTCGTCAGGGCGTGCCGCTCCGCCCGGATCCCGCTCGCCAAACTGCAGGCGCTGGTCCTCGGCACCCCCGGTGTCATCGACCCGCGCACCGGGGACGTGCAGTTCATCTTCGACCTGCCGCACTGGCACGCGGGCATCCTCCAGGCGCTCCGTCGCGACCTGCGGCTCCAGGTCACCATCGAGAACGACGTGAACCTCGCCGCGCTCGCCGAGCGGGCCGATGGCGCAGCCCGGGACGTCGGCGACTTCGCGCTGCTGTGGGCGACCCGCGGCGTCGGGCTCGCCGTCGTACTCGACGGCCGGCTGCACCGCGGCGTCTCCGGCGGCGCCGGAGAGATCGGCTACCTTCCCGTGCCGGGCATGCCGCTGCCCGACGAGGACACCGAGTCGGTGACCTGGGGCATGCCGGCGCTCGGCGGCGGCCTCGGCGCGCTCGTCGGCGCCGACGCGATCCGCGAGCTCGCCGGCCGGTACGGCTTCGCCGCCCCGACCGCGACCGAGTGCGTGCGAACGGCGGCCGAGGCCGGAGAGGACGGCGAGCCGTTCATGCGCGAGCTCGCCACGCGCCTCGCGTACGGCGTCGCGTCCGTGACGATCGTGCTGGACCCCGAGCTGGTCGTGATCGCCGGGGACATCGGAAGGGCCGGAGGAGAACGCCTCGCCGGGCTCGTCGAGGAGGCCGTCGGGCGGATCTGCCCCACCCGGCCGCGCGTCGCGCTGACCCGCGTCGAGGGCAATCCCGTCCTGCGCGGAGCGCTGCTCGCCGCCCTCGACCGCGCCCGGGAGGAGGTCTTCTCCGCGTCGTCCTCCTGAGCGGTTCCGGGCCCGTTGCCCGGTCGTGACGCAGCGTTGCACTACGGGTGAGTTCTGCCGTCGTGTACGGATCATTTGTGCGACGTTGATAGGTTCTGCGGCGTCCATGTTGATCGATCGGGAGGCCGCCGTGCCGAATGTCCAGCCGCTCACGCACGGGGATCCCCGGCGGCTGGGGGCGTACGAGGTGACCGGGCGGCTCGGCGAGGGCGGCCAGGGAGTCGTGTACCTCGGCCGCGGTGCCGCCGGCGAGGACGTTGCGATCAAGGTCCTGCAGGCCCAGTTGATGGAGGACGAAGGGGCTCGCGCGCGGTTCGTGCGCGAGGTCGAGGTCACCAAGCGGGTCGCCCGGTTCTGCACCGCGCAGGTCCTGGACGCGGGCCTGGCCGACGACCGCCCCTACATCGTCAGCGAGTACGTCCCCGGACCGTCGCTGCAGCAGCAGCTCCGGCAGGAGGGGCCCCGCCAGGGCGCCGCCCTCGACCGGCTGGCCATCAACACCGCCACCGCCCTAGCGGCCATCCACCAGGCCGGCGTCGTCCACCGGGATTTCAAGCCCGGCAACGTCCTCATGGGCCCCGACGGCCCCGTCGTGATCGACTTCGGCATCGCCCGCGCCCTCGACGCGACCGGCACCACCGCCGCCAGCCAGATCGTCGGAACTCCCGCGTTCATGGCCCCCGAGCAGCTGACCGAGGGCCGCGTCGGCCCGGCGACCGACATGTTCGCGTGGGGCGTCCTGATCGTGTTCGCCGCCACGGGCACGCCCGCGTTCGGCAACAAGTCGATCCCCACGGTGATCCACCGCATCCTCCACGAGGAGCCCGACCTCGGGACCCTCGACGGACGGCTGCGGGACGTCGTCGCCGCCTGCCTCGCCAAGGACCCGGCACGGCGCCCCACCGCGCGGCAGCTGATGGACGTGCTGATGGGTCAGGGCACCTCCTCCGCCTTCGGGACGCCCGGCGTCTCCGGAGACGCAGCGGGCTTTGGAGCGTCCGGCGCCCCCGAAGGCGCGGCCGGACTCGGAGCAGCCGGACTCGGAGCGTCCGGGCTTCCCGGAGGCGGGACCGGCTTCGGGGCGACCGACCTGCGGACCTCCGTCGACCCGGCCGACCGCAGGCCCGCTTCCGGCCCCGGCGGCGGCACGGAGGTGCTCCCGCCGGTCGGCCCGCCCGGCGGTGCGACCGAGGTCCTGCCGCCGTCCGGCGCGCCCGGTGGCACGGCGCGGATGCCCGCCGCGGGCTCGCCCACGCCGCCCACCCAGCGCATGCCCTCGTACGGGCCGGGGCCCTCCGGGCCACCGCCGGGGGCCTACCACCCGGCCGACGGCGGCACCTACAATCTGCCCCCGGTCGCGCCGCCCGCGTACGGCGGGGAGCCCGCGCCGAGGCGGCGCGGCGCAGGCGCCGTCATCGCCGTGGTCGCCGCCGCCGTCCTGCTGCTGGCGGGCGGGGGCGTCGTCTGGGCCGCGATGAACCACGGCAACGGCGACGCGGGCACCCCGGATGCGGCGGACACCGGCAAGTCGCACAAGGCCAAGAAGAAACGGCCCTCCCGCACGGCGTCTCACAAGCCGACGCACAAGAAGACGCCGTCCCACTCGCCGACCCCCAAGAAGACCATGAAGACCAACCCGTTCACCGCCGAGCGGGTGTGCGGCCCCGGCTTCCAGGTCCTCGAGAGGCACGGCCTCGGCCAGGCGACGGCCTACCTGCTCTACAACCGCGGCAACGGCGCGAACTGCGTCGTCACCATGGTCCCCAAGTCCACCGGCGACAAGCCGACCATGACCGCGTCGCTCGCGGTCAAGGACGGGGGCCAGGGAGCGAAGTCGGCCTCCAGCCCGTTCTTCGCCGGACCGGTGAAGCTGCCCGCCAAGGGCAAGTGCGTACGGTGGGGCGGCTCGTCCGCGACGGTGACGTGGACGAGCGGCTGGACCCACTGCGGCTGACCGGCCGAGCGGGTCCGGCCCCGGCCTCCGCAGGCCTCGCGGCGCGGACGCGCCGGGCCGAGTCGTCCGGACCTAGGTGCCGACAGGTCACTGCGGGCGGGTGCCGTCAGGTCACTCCGGGCGGCACGCTGTGCGGTCCACCCCGGAGCGGGAGTCTCGCACAGCGCGGATGTGACGGTCCGCGTCGCCCGCACTCGGCGTCGGCAGCCACTCGAACGGGCGCCGGCGGCCACCTTGGACCGGGTGCCGGGAGGCCGTTCCGGGTAGCGCTCCACGAGGGCTGCCCGGAGTCGGAGCCTCGCGGCCTGTCTAGGGCTCCGAAGAGGGGTCCTCGCCCAGGGCGAGGGCGGCCGCGCGGCACAACTCCTCGCCGGCGAGCTGGTTGCTGCCGTGATCCGCGCCCCACGCGCCGGCCGCGGCTTCAGCGACCGCGCGCCAGGTCATGTCCTGATCCACCCGCCAGGCCCGGATCTGTACGACCTGCTCCGACGTCAGTTCGGCCGGATCGATGAAGACAAAGGGACGTGTCACGGCGCAACCGTAGCGCGGGACACCGTTCCGCGCGGCGCGGGACGTGGTAGGACCGGCCGACGGCCCTGCGCAACGTCCTGGTCGAGGAGAACCCGTGAACCGTCCCGGGCAGGACCCGAACGACCTGCCGGGGTCAGGCCCGGAGCCGAACGCCGCGTGGCATGAGGGGACCCCGTGAACCGTCCCGGGCAGGACTTGAACGACCTGCCGGGGTCAGGCTCGGAGCCGAACGCCGCGTGGCATGAGGGGACCCCGTGAACCGTCCCGGGCAGGACTTGAACGACCCGGCGGGGTCAGGCCCGGAGCCGAACGCCGCGTGGCATGAGGGGACCCCGTGAACCGTCCCGGGCAGGACTTGAACGACCCGGCGGGGTCAGGCCCGGAGCCGGAGGCCGCGTGGCGTCGGGTGGAATCCGGCGGCCTCCAGGGCGGCGGCGAGCGGCGAGTCGACGATCGACGCGCCGTCCGCGCGCTCGACCGTGAGCCGCCCGAGTGCGCCCTCCCGTACGGCGAGGGCGAGCGCGTCGACGGCGGGCTGGAGGCCCTCCTCACCCCACGACAGCAGGGTCTTGCCGCCGCGTTCGACGTACAGCGTCAGACGGCCCTCGACCAGCACGACGAGCGACCCGGCCTTGCGGCCCGGCTTGTGCCCGCTCGCGACCTCCCCGGCCCGCTCCGGCCAGGGCAGGGCCGCGCCGTACGGGTTGGCCGGGTCGGTCGCCGCGAGCACGACGGCACGCGGGGCGTCGGTGTCGGGCCGCGTCGCGCGTAGCCGGTCCACCGCGCCGGGCAGCGCGAACTGCGCCGCGCCGAGCCCCTCGACGAAGTAGCCGCGCCGGCAGCGGCCCGACTCCTCGAATGCCCGCAGCACCGGGTACACCGCGGCGAACCCACCGGGCGTCCGCTCGGCCATGACCGCACCGCGGATCACGACGCCGTACCGGTCGAGCAGCGTCTCGGCCAGCGCGTGGCCGCGCCGGGTCGCGTCGGTCTCCGCCTCGGGCAGCAGCCACCAGCGGCCCGCGACGGTCGGCGGCCCGGTGCGCGACGGCATCGCCGGCCTGCGGCGCGTACGGGGCCGGTGCGTCGTCCGGCCCGCGCCGAGCCGGGCGCGCAGCGGGGCGAGGGTGTCGTTGGTGAGGCGTCCCGCCCACACCAGGTCCCACAGCGCGGTCACGAGCTCCTGGTCGTTCAGGGATCCGACGCGGTCGGACAGCGTGCGGAAGAACACCGCGCCGCCGTCGGACAGCGACTCCAGCACGCGTTCGTGCAGCGGCGTCAGCGTGATCTCCGCGACCTCGGGCATCAGCAGCGGGGCCGTGTCCGCGAGGTACAGCGACACCCAGCCGTCACCGCCCGGCAGCCCGCCCTGCCCGGCCCACACGACCTCGCCCGAGGCGGTCAGCTCGTCCAGCATCGCGGGGGAGTAGCCGGGCACGCGGGCGGGCAGGACCAGCGACTCCAGCGCGGAGGCCGGCACCGCCGCGCCCTGCAGCTGCTCGATCGCGTGCACCAGCGCGTCGATGCCGCGCGGGCCCGAGCCGCGCGCGGTGATGCCGTGCCAGGCCGGCAGGAATCGCGCCAGGGCCTCCGGCGGCGACGGCTCCACCTCGGCCCGCAGCCGGGCGAGGGACCGGCGGCGTAGCATCCGCAGCACCCCGGCGTCACACCACTCCGTACCGCGCTCCCCGGGGGTGAAGTCGCCCTCGGCCACCCGGCCCGCCGCGGCCAGCCGCCGCAGCCCGTCGGTGACCACCGCGACGCCCAGACCGAACCGCGCCGCGACGTCGGCGGCGTGGAACGGCCCGTGCGTCCGGGCGTGCCGGCTCAGCAGATCGGCCAGGGGATCGGCGACCGGCTCCAGGAACGCCTCCGGCACCCCGACGGGCAGCGGTACGCCCAGCGCGTCGCGCAGCCGCGCGGCGTCCTCGATCGCCGCCCAGCGCTCCATGCCGCCGATCCGCACCCGGATCACCCGGCGGGACTCCTCCAGCTCCACCAGCCACCGCGGGTCGACGCCGCGCTCGACGAGCTCGTCGGTGCCGAGCGGACCGAGCTCTCGCAGCAGGTCGGCCGCGCCCTCCGCGTCCCGGGCGCGCCGCTCGGGCGTCAGCCGCCGCAGCTCACGGTCGGCCTCGGCGACCACCTCGGGGTCGAGCAGCTCCCGCAGGTCCGCCTGGCCCAGCAGCTCGGCCAGCAGCGTCGAGTCGAGCGCCAGGGCCTGCGCGCGCCGCTCGGCCAGCGGAGCGTCCCCCTCGTACATGAACGCGCCGATGTACCCGAACAGCAGCGACCGCGCGTACGGCGACGGCACCGGCGTCTCGACCTCGACCAGCCGCGCCTTCCGGCTCGCCAGCTCCCGCATCAGCGCCACCAGGCCCGGCACGTCGAAGACGTCCTGCAGGCACTCCCGCACGGTCTCCAGCACGATCGGGAACGAGGGGTACCGGCTGGCCACCGACAGCAGCTGCGCGGCGCGCTGTCGCTGCTGCCACAGCGGCATGCGCCGGCCCGGGTTGCGGCGCGGCAGCAGCAGGGCCCGCGCCGCGCACTCGCGGAACCGCGAGGCGAACAGCGCGGAGTTGCCCAGCTCGTCGGTGACGATCCGCTCGATCTCCTCCGGGTCGAACACCGCGAGGTCGCCCGCCGGCGGGGCCGCCCCGGTCTCGTCGAACGCGGCGCCGGTGTCGGGCACCCGCAGCACGATGCCGTCGTCGGAGTGGACCGCCTGCGCCTCGACGCCGTACCGCTCCCGCAGCCGCGCGGCCATCGCGAGGGCCCACGGCGCGTGCACCGGCGCCCCGAACGGCGAGTGCACGACCACCCGCCAGTCGCCGAGCTCGTCGCGGAACCGCTCGACCACGAGCGTACGGTCGTCGGGGACGTAGCCGGTGGTCTCCCGCTGCTCGGTGAGGTACGCGAGGAGGTTGCCGGCCGCCCAGTCGTCCAGGCCGGTGGCGCGCAGCCGTTCGCGGGCCTTCTCCGGCTCCAGCGTGGACAGCTCCCGGCTGAACGCCCCCAGCGCCCGGCCCAGCTCCGCCGGTCGCCCCGGCGCGTCACCGTGCCAGAACGGCAGCTTCCCCGGCTGCCCCGGCGCCGGCGAGACCAGCACCCGGTCCGGCGTGATGTCCTCGATCCGCCACGAGCTCGCACCCAGGACGAACACGTCGCCGACCCGCGACTCGTACACCATCTCCTCGTCGAGCTCCCCGACCCGCGACGACTTCTCGCCCACGAGGAACACGCCGAACAACCCGCGGTCCGGGATCGTGCCGCCGCTCGTCACCGCCAGCCGCTGCCCGCCGGGCCGCCCGCGCAGCACCCCGGCCACGCGGTCCCACACCAGGCGCGGCCGCAGCTCGCCGAACTCGTCGCTCGGATACCGGCCCGCGAGCATGTCGAGCGTCGCCTCCAGCACCGACCGTGGGAGCGTCGCGAACGGCGCGGCCCGGCGTACGAGCGTCTCCAGCTCGTCGACCGGCCACTCGTCCATCGCGGTCATCGCCACGATCTGCTGGGCCAGCACGTCCAGGGGGTTGCGCGGATACCGCAGCTCCTCGATCCGCCCGTCGCGCATCCGCTCGGCCACGACCGCCGTCTGCACGAGGTCGCCGCGGTACTTCGGGAAGATCACACCCTTCGAGACCGCCCCGACCTGATGGCCCGCCCGGCCGATCCGCTGCAGTCCCGCCGCCACCGACGGCGGCGACTCGACCTGCACGACCAGGTCCACGGCGCCCATGTCGATGCCGAGCTCCAGGCTCGACGTCGCCACGACGGCGGGCAGCCGCCCGGCCTTCAGCGACTCCTCGATGCCGGCCCGCTCCTCCTTCGACACCGAGCCGTGGTGCGCGCGCACGACGTCCGCCGGAGCGCCCCGCGACGCTCCCGCCTGCGCCATCATCTCGGCAGGGGAGGAGTCCTGCGGGAGCGCCTCACCGTTCTGCCGTTCCCAGGAGAGCTCGTTCAGCCGTCCGCTCAGCCGTTCCGCCAGCCGCCGGGAGTTGGCGAACACGATCGTCGACCGGTGCGCCTCGATCAGGTCGAGCACGGCGTCCTCGACGTGCGGCCAGATGTTGCGGCCCTGCAGCGGGGAGTCGTCCTCGGCGCGCGGATCCGGAGGGAGCTCGGTCATGTCCTCCACCGGCACCGAGATCCGCAGCTCCACCTCCTTCTCGTGCGGCGGCTGCACCACCGTCGCGGGCCGCACCCCGCCGAGGAACGTCGCGACCTCCGACACCGGCCGCACCGTCGCCGACAGCCCGATCCGCTGGGCGGGGCGCTCCAGCAGCGCGTCCAGGCGCTCCAGCGACAGCGCCAGATGCGCGCCGCGCTTGGTCGCCGCCACCGCGTGCACCTCGTCGACGATCACCGTCTCGACCCCGCGCAACGCCTCCCGCGCCTGCGACGTCAGGATCAGGAACAGCGACTCCGGCGTCGTGATGAGGATGTCGGACGGCTTGGCCGCGAACCGGCGGCGCTCGTCGGCGGGCGTGTCACCGGAACGGACGGCCACCCCGATGTCGGGCTCGGCCAGCCCCAGCCGCCGTGCCGTCTGGCGCAGCCCGGTGAGCGGGGCGCGGAGGTTGCGCTCGATGTCGACCGCGAGGGCCTTGAGCGGGGAGACGTACAGCACCCGGCAGCGCCGCTTCGGATCCTCCGGCGGCGGCGTCGAGGCCAGCCGGTCGAGCGACCACAGGAACGCGGCCAGGGTCTTGCCCGACCCGGTCGGCGCCACCACCAGCGTGTTGTCGCCCCGGGAGATCGCCTCCCACGCGCCCGCCTGGGCCGCCGTCGGCGCGGCGAACGCCCCGGCGAACCAGGCGCGGGTGGCGGCCGAGAAACGGTCGATCGGCGTCATCCTGCCAGTGTGCATCGCCCCACCGACGGAATCGTCCCTCGGCGACAGTCGCGGGTAGCGTGGGGACCGTGCGACTCACGGTGTTCTGGGATCGGATGAACCAGCAGTTCGGCGAGGGCTACGCCGAGAGCGTGGCCAAGGACTACGTCATGGCCGAGCTGGACGGTCGCACGGTCGAGCAGGCCCTCGCCGACGGCGTCGCCGCCAAGGACGTGTGGCGGGCCGTCTGCGCCACCTTCGACGTCGCACAGCGTCTCCGCTGAGCCTTCGGCGCGCGTCGCGGAAGGACGTCAGCGGCTCTGGGCGGATGGGGTAGGGCCTGAAGTCATCACCCTCGTCGCTCAGCTCGTGGGCGCGCTCCTCTGCTCCTCATCGCCGCCGGGTGCGGGTACGGCTCCGGCTGCGACTCGTCGACCCGTGGTTCGACCCGCTGGTCGAGTGATGTGTCGTGCTCTTCGTGCGCGTCGTGACTTTCCGGGAGCCGCGCTGGAGCACCCGGCCGCCCCGCGAGACGATCTTCCCTCGCGGACGGGTCCAGATGCCCCGGGAGACGTACCCGCTGCGGTACCGCCCCCGGTAGTACCAGCGGTAACGGCCGCCCGTGCCGCCGTTGTCGCAGTACCGGTCGGAGACGACGCGGTACGAGGAGCCGGCCGGCGCCCACGTGTCAACGCAGTAGGCGTTCGTCGGACGCGAGGAACAGGCGACGAGCGAGAGCGACAGCACGCTCACGACGGTGAGGTACACGGCGCCGGAGCGCGCGAGCCGCCGGGGGACATTCGGGCGCATTGCCGCGAGCCTCCGCAGAAGGGATCAAATGCCCGGCAAGTGTAGGGCCGGGATCCCCGGCGGGGCACTACCTGATCGGGAAGCTCAGGTACAGATCCGCCGGCTCGGCGACCGACGGCAGATCGCTGACCTGTCCGTCGCCGACCTCGACCACCCGCCAGACCCCGTCCGCTCGCCGGGCCAGGTCCGTGGTGATGAACCGGCAGCCCAGCGCCCGTACGCACGGGGCGATCGGGTCCGCCTGCGGACGGGGGTGCCGGTCCGGCGTGTCCGGGTGCGGCCCCATCAGCACCGGCTCGCCGTCGACCCACCACACGCGCGCCTCGCCGTCCTCGAGCCGCTCGTACTCGCGGATGACGATGCCGCCGGCGAGGAAGTCGCCCTGCCTCTCGATGAAGCGCGCCACCACCGCGTGCAGCCGCTCCACGTCGGCGAGCTCGGGGATGAAACAGGCCTCGTCCCACTCGTGCTTGCGCGACTTCACGTAGTCCTTCACGACCGCCGGCCCGGAGCCCAGCGGGCGTACGAGCTCGGCGAGCTTGTCCGCCGCCGGCGTCGCACCGGGGGACAGGGGCAGCCATACGCTCGCCGGGGTGACGCCCGCGAAAGTGTCGTACCAGCCGGGCAGTTCGTGCGCCTTCTCATAGCCGTCCGGCGGGACCGCCAGCACGACGTTCCGGGCGGCCAGGGCGGCCGCGAGGGCGGCGTACTGCGCCGAGGTGGTCATCCAGCCGCGGTACCACGTCGTCCCCAGCCCGTCGGGCACCTGGCGTACGGCCGTGGCCGCGTCACCGCGCTGCAGCGCGTCGTGGTCGATGAGCGCGACGGATCCGCCGAGCGCGCGTACGGCCTCGGCCTCCCGGGCGAAGTGCTCATCGACCCGCCGGGGATTCAGCGGGTCGGCGCACATGAGGATGGTCACCGGCATGATCCTGACCCTCAGCGTAGGGCAAGAGCCCCCGTCTTTCCCCGGGGAATCGGCGCGTCCGTTCATGATCGAACGTGTGTTCGGCTAGAGTGAAGGAAGCGACGACATTGTCCACAGTGGTGGCCGGGCCCTCGAAAAATGTCGGCGGGTCCCCGTAACGTCGCTCCCGACAACAGCAGGCATCGACCCGACAGGGACACCTCACATGGCAGCAAACGATCGCGAGAAGGCCCTCGAGGCGGCGCTCGCGCAGATCGAGCGGCAGTTCGGCAAGGGTTCCGTCATGCGGCTGGGCCAGGAGGGACGCCCCCCGGTCGAGGTGATCCCGACCGGTTCCATCGCCCTCGACGTCGCCCTGGGCATCGGCGGTCTTCCGCGCGGCCGTGTGGTCGAGATCTACGGACCGGAGTCCTCCGGTAAGACGTCCCTCGCCCTGCACGCCGTGGCCAGCGCGCAGAAGGCGGGCGGCATCGCGGCGTTCGTGGACGCCGAGCACGCGCTCGACCCCGAGTACGCGAAGAAGATCGGCGTCGACATCGACGCCCTCCTCGTCTCCCAGCCCGACACGGGTGAGCAGGCCCTCGAGATCACCGACATGCTGATCCGCTCCGGCGCGATCGACGTCGTCGTCATCGACTCCGTCGCGGCCCTCGTGCCCCGCGCGGAGATCGAGGGCGAGATGGGCGACAGCCACGTCGGCCTCCAGGCCCGCCTCATGTCCCAGGCCCTCCGCAAGCTCACCGGTGCCATCAACCAGACCAAGACCACGGCGATCTTCATCAACCAGCTGCGGGAAAAGGTCGGCGTCATGTTCGGCTCGCCCGAGACGACCACCGGTGGTAAGGCGCTGAAGTTCTACGCGTCGGTCCGGCTGGACGTGCGGCGGATCGAGACGATGAAGGACGGCACGGACGCGGTCGGCAACCGCACGCGCGTCAAGGTCGTCAAGAACAAGATGGCCCCGCCGTTCAAGGTGGCCGACTTCGACATCCTCTACGGCGTCGGCATCAGCCGCGAGGGCGGCCTGATCGACATGGGCGTCGAGCACGGCTTCGTGCGCAAGTCCGGCGCCTGGTACACCTACGAGAACGACCAGCTCGGCCAGGGCAAGGAGAACGCCCGGCGGTTCCTCAAGGAGAACCCGGACATGGCCGACGAGATCGAGAAGAAGATCAAGGAGAAGCTCGGCGTGGGTCCGCGGCTCGACGCCGAGGCCGAGCCGGCGGGTGCTCCCGCGGCCCCGGCGGCGGCCGCGCCGGCCGCTGCGGCCAAGGCCGCGCCGGCCAAGCGGGCGGCGAAGACCCCGAAGCCGGGAGACGTGTGATCCCGGGTCGCCCTTTGCGAGGCCCCGAGAGGCTGACCCATGAACGCTCCCGAAGGGCGGCACGTGAGTGCCCCGGGGGACGTGGGATGAGCGTCCCCGAGTGGCGGAGCGTCATCGTCACCGGAGGACGGCATGTGAGTGCCCGAAGGGACGTCGTATGAACGGCCGCCGAGGGGCGGTGAGCGCCTCCGGAGGGCGTCACGTGAGCGCCCCGGGAGGGTGGCCCGTGCGTGCTCCCGAGGGGCGTTGGAGCGCCCTCGAGAAGCGGCGCGTCAGCGCTCCCCGGAGGGCGTCTCATGAGTGCTCCTGACGAGCGTTCCACGGACACTCCCGAGGGGTGGCGGCGTCCCGCTCCGCGCCGGGCGGATCCCGGCTCGGAGATCTTCCCTGGTGACGCCGCCACCGCTCAGGAGGACGACGGCGGCGGTGCGCCCGCCCGCGGCGGATCGGCGCGGCGGGGCCGGAGGCGCGGCAAGGGCCGCCGTCCCGAGGGGGCGACGTCCGGCCGCTCCCGCGAGGGGGCCGCGCCTGGGCGCTTTCCCGAGGGACCGACACCCGGGAGCGCCGCGGCCCAGGGGCCGCCCGCCGACCCGGAGGCGGTGGCGCGCGAGATCTGCCTGCGGCAGCTGTCGTTCGCCCCGAAGACCCGGGCACAGCTCGCCGACGCGCTGCGCCGCAAGGGCGTGCCCGACGACGTCGCGGAGCGAGTGCTGAGCCGCTATTCCGAGGTCGGGCTGATCGACGACGCGGCCTTCGCACGGGCCTGGGTGGAGTCGCGCCATGCCGGTCGTGGGCTGGCCCGGCGGGCGCTCGCGGCCGAGCTGCGGCAGCGCGGCGTCGCCGACGAGACGGTCAGCGAGGCGATGGAGGAGCTCGGCCCGGAGCAGGAGGAGGCGGCGGCCCGCGAGCTCGTCGCCCGCAGACTGCCCGGCACCCGCGGCCTGGACCCGGTCAAGCGCACCCGGCGGCTGATGGGCATGCTCGCGCGCAAGGGCTACTCCGGCGGCCTCGCGTACCGCGTGGTCCGTGAGGCGCTCGAGGCCGAGGGCGCCGACGACCTTCCTGACCTGTCGTTTGACGACTGATCGTCCGCGCGCCGGCGTCGCGGTGTTCGCCGCCGCCGGTGAACCGGTCGGCACGTGCGGGCACCGTCGGCCGTACGGCCTTCACCGCACGTCTGGCCGACGGGTCGGATCGTTGTCAGGACCCGCCGTCCCTGACATGGCCGTGACATGGACCGTGACAAGAAAGATCTAGCGAATCGTCCGGAACGCGTGGTCTTTCCTTGCCCATTACCTCTTGGCCGCTTACGGTTGCCGCAGTGAGGTGTTACTCCGCGCAGTGCGGATTGCCATAGGACTGACCGCGTTCGACCACGTGAAAGGTGTTGTGTCCCCGGCTCGCCAACGCCGGTGGTTCGCATAGCAGGGTTCTGGAACGGTCCGGAGCCCTCCTGACCGTGCGCGTCCGGCGCTTGCCGGAGGCGCGGACGGCGGCTGTCCGGGTGGGACCGCGCGATGCGTCCGTAACCCCTCGCGTCGCATCGCCGGCACCAGGCGTCCCCTGGTGGCACAGCGTCGAGGAAAGGGGTCAGCGCCGTGATTTACGTCGTGATAGGTGCGGCACTGGTCGTGATCCTGGCGCTCGTCGTCCTCGTCCTCGTCGTGCTGCGCCGTCTCGACGCCGCCGCGCGCAGGGTCGCCCTGAACGAGGAGCAGGCCGACGCGCAGCGGGGCGCCGACGACATCGTGGCCAAGGCCCGGGCCGAGGCCCAGGAGATCGTCAGCGACGCGGAGGTCAAGGCCCGCGAGGCGTCCGCGACGGCCCGGTCCGAGGTCGAGGACGAGATCAAGTCGCTCAAGGAGGACCTGCGGGCACTCCGGGAGGACCTGGAACGCCGCGAGGCCCGGCTCGCCGAGCGGGAGCAGCGGCTGGACGGCGAGGTGCGCCGCCAGGAGGAGCGGGCCCGCGAACTGACCGACACGAAGCAGGCCCTCAAGGAGCGGCGGGCGGCGCTGGACCGGCTCGACGAGGAACGGCAGCGGGTCCTGGAGCAGACCGCCGGGCTCACCGCCGAGCAGGCCAAGACCGAGCTCGTCTCCCTGATCGAGAACCAGGCCAAGCGCGAGGCCGTACTCGTCACGCGCGAGATCGAGAACGAGGCGCGCGAAGAGGGCGAGAAGCGCGCCCGCAAGATCGTCACGCTGGCGATCCAGCGGGTGGCGAGCGAGCAGACCGCCGAGTCGGTGGTGTCGGTGCTGCACCTGCCCAGTGAGGAGATGAAGGGCCGCATCATCGGCCGGGAGGGCCGCAACATCCGGTCGTTCGAGACGACGACCGGCGTGAACCTCATCATCGACGACACGCCCGAGGCCGTGCTGCTCAGCTGCTTCGACCCCGTACGCCGCGAGGTGGGCCGGCTCACGCTGGAGAAGCTCGTCCTCGACGGGCGGATCCACCCGCAGCGGATCGAGGAGATCTACGAGCACAGCAAGGCCGAGGTCGAGCAGCTGTGCGTGCGCTCCGGTGAGGACGCCCTGGTGGAGCTCGGCCTCACCGACATGCACCCGGAGCTGATCACGTTGCTCGGCCGGCTGCGGTACCGCACGTCGTACGGGCAGAACGTCCTGGCGCATCTGATCGAGTCGGCGCACCTGGCCGGGATCATGGCGGCCGAGCTGAAGCTGCCGGTACCGCTGCTGAGGCGCTGCACGCTGCTGCACGACATCGGCAAGGCGCTGACGCACGAGGTGGAGGGCAGCCACGCGCTCATCGGCGCGGAGATCGCCCGGCGGTACGGCGAGGACGAGGACGTCGTGCACGCCATCGAGGCGCACCACAACGAGGTGGAGGTGCGCACGGTCGAGGCGGTGCTGACCCAGGCGGCGGACGCCATCAGCGGCGGCCGCCCGGGCGCCCGGCGGGAGTCCTTGGAGGCGTACGTCAAGCGGCTGGAGCGTCTCGAGGAGATCGCCACGAACCGCGAGGGTGTCGAGAAGGTCTTCGCCATGCAGGCCGGCCGGGAGATCCGTGTGATGGTGCGGCCGGACTCGGTGGACGACCTGCAGGCGCAGGTCATCGCGCACGACATCGCCAAGCAGGTGGAAGAGGAGCTGACCTACCCCGGTCAGATCCGGATCACCGTGGTCCGCGAGTCGCGCGCCACCGAGTTCGCCCGCTGAGGACCGCCGGGCCGGAGCGCGGATCCCCCCGGCCGCTCGGACCGCCGAACCGGCCGATAGGAGTCGAACCGGCCGATCGGCGTCGGACCGGCCGATGTTCTCCGTCACCAGCGGTGTTCCTTGCTCCGTCCTCGGGCCGTTAGTACGTTGCCGTACGTCCTTGCACGCGGATGGTCGACGGGGGCGTTGCTCCGCCGGGACGGGATGTGCGGATATGGGCTGCACGCGCGCGCTGCGCGCCGGGGTGACGACGCTGCTCGTGCTCGGAGCCGTGCCCCCGGTCCTTTATGCGGCCCCCGCCCACGGTATGCCGCTCCGAGACGCACCGGCCAGCGAGGCACTCGTCCGCGAAGCGCCGGTCCAAAAGCCGCCGGCCCGCGAGGCATCGGTCCGAAAGGCACCGGCCCGGGAGGCGCCGGCCCGGGAGGTGTCCGGTATCGAGGCGCTGGCCACGGAGGCGTACTGGACGCCGGAGCGGATGGCCGCGGCGACGCCCGCAGGGGAGGAGATGGCGGCATCGTCGCGAGGTCGCGTCGCCGCGCGCGTCTCGGCGGCGGGCCGGGTGGCGCACGCGTTCCACGGCGTACCGTCGGTCGGGGTGCTGTTCTTCACCTCCCGGCGGGCGCGGGACCACTTCTGCACGGCGAGCGTGGTCAGCAGTGCGCGGCACAACCTGTTGCTGACCGCCGCGCACTGCCTCTACGCGTACGACGACGACCGGCGCCGGGCGCACTACCGTTCCCACCTGGCCTTCGTCCCGGGGTACGAGCGGACCCGCGCGCCGCACGGCGTCTGGACGGCGAAACGCCTCTACGTCCCGGAAGGCTGGGTCCGGCGGGGCGACGTCGACCTGGACTTCGGGTTCGCCACCCTGCGCCGTGATCGGGCCGGCCATGACATCGCCGACGTGACCGGGTCCAACCGGCTGGCCCCGAACGTCCGGCTTCCGGCCGCCGTTCGCGTCATCGGCTATCCCACGGTGCGTTACTCCGCCGCGGACCGGCCCGTCTACTGCGACACGGTGGCCCGCAGGCGGTTCCGCTGGCAGAACACCTTCGCCTGCGGCGGCTTCTACGGAGGTACGAGCGGCAGCCCGTGGCTCTGGAGATACGACGCCGATCGGCGGCAGGGACGGGTGATCGGCATCGTCGGCGGTTACCACGCCGGAGGCCGGCACCACGATCGCTCCTACTCCGCGCTGTTCGACGACGAGGTCGCCGCGCTCCGGGCCCGGGCCGAGAAGCTGGGCTGACGGTGAGGACGCGGGTGGCCGCCTTCCGGCGGGGCCCGGCCCCCGCGCCTACCGGGTTGGCGGGACAGTCGTCCCGGGTCTGCGGGTGGGCGGGATGGTCGTCCCGGGTGGGCGGGGTGGCCTTCCCGCGCCTACGGGTAGGCGGGATGGCCCTCCCGAGGCGGCGGGTAGGCCGGATGGCGCTCCCGCGCCTACGAGGTAGCCCGGGAGGGCGCTGGGCGGGGCGATCCTTCGTTCAGGACCGCCCCGCCCAGCGCCGCTGTCGGTTATTTGAGGCCGTAGGCCCGGTGCGTCGTCTGGTCGATGGTGTTGCCTTCGGTGTCCGTCGCCTGGACGCGCAGCCCGACCGCGTCCCGGCCCGCCGCGGCCGCGGGATTGTTGATCGCCGCCGTGAACCCGGTTCCCTCAGCCCTCGTCGCGACCTGCGTCCAGTGGGCGCCGTCGTCGAAGGTGACCCACAGCTTCAGGCCGGTGAGCCGGGCGCCGGAGTCGCCGAGTGAGCCGTGGTAGCCGCCGATCCGGATCTTGTGCGTGCCGCGCGGCACCCGGTTGTCCAGATCGAGACCCAGGTCGTACCGCAGGTTGAGGGTGCGCATCGGTTCGCAGGGCTCGAGGACCTGGGTCACGAGCCAGCCCACGCACAGGCCGTCCTGGAGGGAGGTCATCCCCTTCTGCGGCCGCCCCGAGCGGAACGTCCACTCGGTCTGGACATCGGTGGCGAACCGCTGGAGCGGGTTCGGGGTGTGGTACTTGTCGGTGAGCCGGTATCGGGCCTCGCTCTCGGGCAGGGTGAAGGTGGGCACGGGGAAGGCGAAGATCCCGAGGATGGCCTTCTGTACGACGAGCGGCACTTCGGTGCCGTCGGCGCGGTAGAGGTGCTCCTCGTCCTTTCCGCCGTACTGCGAGACTCCGTTCGCGCTCCACGCGAAGGCGCTCTTGCCGCTCGTCGCGGAGCCGGCGCCGACCACGGGGAGGGCCGTGACGAGCAGGTTTCCGGTGCGGCAGGGGAAGCACTGCCGGGAGCCGGGGAACTGCGCGTTGAGGCTCGCCGTCGGCGGGTCGTCGCCGGGGACGATGGGCTGGGCGCCCCAGTCCGCCGTCCGCCGGTCCGGCTTGGTGTACACGTCGACGTAGGTGTACTGCCGTCCGTCGCGGTGGTCGTAGTCCCCGCCCGGGTCGTCGTAGGTGAACCCCACGTCCCGCTGCCAGATCACGTCCGGCGAGACGGGGCCGACGTACTCGGTGCGGCCGCCGGGAGCGGGCGAGTCGAGGGTGAGGTCGCCGGGGACGCCGGGTTCGCCGCGGTGCGTCGCGTACCAGGTCTCGTCGACGCGTCCCGGGCGGTCGAGGTGGAACCTGTCGGCGGTCTCGACGAGGTTCTTCGCGCCGACCGAGTAGCGGAGGCGGTCCGGGATGCGGCCGTTCTCGTAGAACTTCAGCGAGTAGACGTACGGGCTGTTCGGCACGCCGGTGACGTCGACGTCGGCCTTGCCCGCGCGTACGGCGGTGAGCAGCGCCCGGCCCTCCTCGGCGGTCAGGCTCATCGTCGGGATCGGGTACACCGGCCACGCCCGTGCCGGGTCGAAGAACGAGCGCGCGGTGCCCCCGTAGCCGAGCACGCCCGCGGCGCCGCCCTGCGCGGCGTTCTTGACGCGGTCGAGGGCGTCGCCCGTGCAGGTGGTGGTGCAGATGTCGTCGAGGGAGAGCAGGACGAGCTTCCCGCGAGCGTCGACGCCCTGAAGTTCCGTCGCGCTTCCGTGCCCGCCGTACACGACGGGAAGGCGGAGGCGGCCGTTCAGCATCGGCACCGCGCCGGACTGGTCCTTCCAGTACGGCTGGTACTGCGGACGCAGGTCCGGGGCTCCTCGCCACCGTCCACTCATCGTGACCAGTGGCGCGCCGAGCAGGTGCTGGCTGAACGCCAGGAAGGTGCCCTGGGTGACCTTCCTGGTCGGCAGCATCCACATGTTCAGTGAGCCGTACGGCATCTCGCTGCTCAGTGTCAGGTAGCCGGTCCCGGTCGCCGGGACGCGCCGGAGGCCGAACTGCGCGGCGTAGCCCTCCGCCGGCCTGGGCGTCCGCACGCTGACCTTCCGCGCCTTGCGGAGGTCGAGGGTGACGGTGGTGTCGTGGTCCGCGGCGATCTCCGGGGCGCTGACGAGCGCGGCGTTGATCCGCCGGTCTGCGTCCCGCCAGGTGACATAGGTGGTGGCGGTGAAGGCGCCCGGGTAGACGTCGGCGGCGGCGTCCGGGCCCGCGTCCGCGGACACGCCGTAGTCCAGGTCGTCGCGGTCGTCGACGCGCATGAAGGCCCAGCCGCTGTAGGTCAGGTCGGTGGCGCCGTCGGGCGGGATGACGTGGCCGCTCAGCTTCACCTTCCGGGCCTCGACGTACGCGCCGACCGCCGTCGTGACGCGCACGCCGGACGCGGTGGCGCGGACGGCGCCCTCGTACCAGGTCGCCGGGCCCTTCGCCGGGTCGAGCGTGACCTTGACGGCCGTCGTACCGCCGGCGGGCACGGTCACCGTGTCGTGGTCGGCCGACAGCATCCCCTTGTCCGCGGTGCCGCCGGCGTGCGCCGTGAGCGCGAGGGCCAGGGTGAGCGTGACGGGTTGATCGCCCTCATTGACGTAGCTGATCGCCTTGGTCACCGGCCCGGACTGCGGGTAGGAGAGCAGGCCGAAGTTCAGATCGCCGTCGGCGTGCACCTGCCCGGTCACGGCCTGCGCCACGTCGACCCGGCCGGCGCCCTGTTCGTACGTGCCGTAGCCGTCGTCGCGGGCGGTGCCGGTGAGCACGGACTTGAGCCACGCGGGGGACTTGTCCGGGTGCTGCTGGGCCAGGATCGCCGCCGCGCCGGCCACGTGCGGGGTGGCCATCGAGGTTCCGCTGAGGGTCGTGTAGTTCGCGTCCACCGCGGTGCCGATGTTCGTGCCGGCGGCGCGGGCGGCCACGATGTCCACGCCGGGTGCC
Source organism: Actinoallomurus vinaceus (assembly GCF_039542055.1). Classification (NCBI taxonomy): domain Bacteria; kingdom Bacillati; phylum Actinomycetota; class Actinomycetes; order Streptosporangiales; family Thermomonosporaceae; genus Actinoallomurus; species Actinoallomurus vinaceus. Next base: position 205,614 of record NZ_BAABHK010000004.1, on the reverse strand, counting down.
GCGATGTCGGGTTTCAGGCCGTAGTCGCCCACGCGCGGGCCCCGGCTGGAGAAGTCGGCGAGCTTGTCCTGCTTGTCGACGGCGGCGACGGTGAGGGCGGCGTCGGCGGTGCCGGGCGAGTCGACGGTCCCCGCGTGCGGGCCGGAGTTGCCCGCGGCGATGACGAACAGCGACCCGTACTGCCGGGTGAGGTCGTTGACCGCCTGGCTCGCCGGGTCGGTTCCGTCGGTCGGCTCGCTGCCCAGGCTCATGCTGATCACCTTGGCGCCGTGCTCGGCCGCCCACTGCATCCCCTCGATGACCTGGGAGTCGGCACCGCTGCCGCGGTTGTCGAGGACCTTGGCGACCATCAGCGTGGCGCCGGGGGCCACGCCCTTGTAGCGGCCGCCCGACGCCGCGCCGCTGCCGGCGATGATCGAGGCGACGTGCGTGCCGTGCCCGTGGCCGTCCTGGACGCTGCTCTCGGCGCTGAAGTTGGCCGTGTCGCCGATCCGGCCGGCGAAGTCCGGATGGTGCTGGTCGATCCCCGTGTCGACGACCGCGACCTTGACCCCCTTGCCGTCCAGGCCCTTCTTCCAGGCCTCGGGCGCGCCGATCTGCGGCACGCTCTTGTCCAGGGTGACGGTCACCTTGCGGTCCAGCCAGAGCTTGCTCAGCCCGCCGGTCAGCGCCTTCGGCTGGGCGTCACCGGCGGCGGGGGCGACCGTGTCCCAGAACGTCCGGACCGCGGACTTGGCCACGCCGAACGCGGCTCCGTGGATCGCCGTCAGCGGCCGGGAGGAGGTGTTGGCCGGCAGGGCGTCGGCCTGCCGGGACAACGTCTTGGCGTCCCGGACCGTGCCGCCGTACTGCGCGATCACCGGGATCCGCGCGGACGCGTCGTCGGCGTAGCCGGAGCGCGCCAGGTAGGCGACGTCGAACAGGCTCTTGTCCAGCCGTCCGGTGCCGACGAGGCCCAGGGCGTCCGAGGGGATCACGTACAGGGCGTCTCCCTGCCGGCGCTGGAAGAAGCCCACCGGCCTGCCGTCCGCACGCCGCGCGGCGGTGACCTTCACGTCCTCGCCCTTGCCGGCATGGGCGTCGTACGCGACCACGTCGCCCGTGATCAGTGTGATCCGCTTGCCGGACGGCGAACCGGTGGCGGTGACGGGACGCGATCCGGGCACCGATGCGGACGAGAGCGCCGCGGGGGTCGGCGACGGCGCCGCCGAAGCGGAGACCGGACCGGGGGCCGCGACGGCCATCAGCAGGACACCCGCCGCCATGGTGACGCGAGTGCGCCGGCGGAGACGGTTCAACGGGAACTCCTTCGTGGGTGATGGGGGCAGTTGGATGATCACCGCGGTGACGTCCGCGGCGGAAGATCCACAGTGCGGCGCTTTCACGTCATTGACGTGCTTTGGCCTGCTGAGCGGCCCGACCCTGGCAAGATCGACATTGTGCTGGATGCTCTCGGCCTGGATTCCGCGGACGAGGCCGTCTACCGCAGACTCATCGAGGTGCCCGGAGCGTCGATCGACGCGCTCGGGGCAGCCACCGACCTGTCTCCGCAGCAGGTCGGGGCCTCACTTCGCGTGCTCGAGGACGCGGGGCTGGTGAGCCGGATGTCCGGCCAGCTGGAGAAGTACATCGCCGCTCCTCCGGACGTCGCCCTGGAGACCCTCGTCCTCGAACGCGAGGCGGAGCTCAGCCGCGTCCGGGCCGCCGCGCGGCAGCTGACCGAGACGTACCAGCGGGCGCTGGGCACCCGGCATCCCGCCGAACTGGTCGAGATCGTCGCGGGCCGCGAGGCGGTGATGCAGCGGACCGAGCAGCTGCAGCGCGGCGCCCGTCACCAGGTCCGCGTCTTCGACCGCCCGCCGTACGTGAACCAGCCCCACCTGCCCAACCACGTCGAGCTCGAGATGCTCAGCCGCGGGGTCGTCTACCGGGCGGTCTACGACCGAGCCAGCCTCGAGGTGGACGGATGGTGGAAGGGACACCACGAGCCGATCGCCGCCGCGGGGGAGCAGGCGCGGGTCATGTCAGGCGTCCCCATGAAGATGATGGTCGCCGACGACCGGCTGGCCATCGTGCCGTTGCGACTCGACGCCTCGGCCATCGAGAGCTGCGCGATCGTCCACTCCTCGGAGCTGCTCGACGCCCTGTGCGCGCTGTTCGAGACGCTGTGGCGGCTGGCACTGCCCCTGCGGCCGCCCGGCGACGACACCGCCGATACGCCCGGGCCCGGCCCGACGCCGTTCGAGGCCCAGCTCGTGGCGATGCTCACGGCCGGCCTGGGAGATGAGGCGATCAGCCGGCAGGTCGGCCTGAGCTACCGCACGCTGCAGCGCCGCGTGCGGGATCTGATGACCCGGCTCGGCGCGCGGACGCGGTTCCAGGCCGGTCTGCAGGCGGCCTTCCAGGGATGGGTGACGCCGCCCACCGCCCGCCCGGCCGACGACACCCGCGCCCCGACGCCCGGAGACGGCGCTCAGCCGGAGCGGCCCGGCACCGGCTGACCGGTCGTCGTCGGCGCCGCGAACGGCGGGGCCCGGCACGGGTGACCGGTCGTCGGCGCGCCATCGTCGGCGCGGCCAGGAACGGGGTGACCGCCCGCCGCGGGCGGTGCGGATCAACCGGACGCCTGGGGCGTGTCCGGCTCGGCGACCTCCTCGGCACCGCTCGGCGGGTCGACGGTGAGCTCGATCGAGGGCACGTCCTTCGGCTCGAAGCCCAGGGTCCGCCCGTAGAAGGCGAGCTCGGCCTCCAGGCAGGCGATGACGGTGCCGGCCCGCCGGAACCCGTGCGACTCTCCCTCGAACGTGAGGTACGCGTAGGGCATCTGCTTGCTCGCCATCGCCTCGGCGAACCGCTCCGACTGCGCCGGGGCGACCACCGGGTCCTCCAGCCCTTGCAGGAGCAGGACCGGGCAGGCCACCTCGGACGCGCGCGCGATCGGGGAGCGCTCCTCGTACGTGCGCTCGAAGCCGGGGATCGGGCCGATCAGCCCGTACAGGTACGTGGACTCGAAGTCGTGGGTCTCCTTGAGCCAGTTCTGCGGGTCGGAGATGCCGAAGTAGGAGGTGCCGGCCTTGAACAGGCCGCTGTGCGTCACCGCGCAGAGCGTGGTCCAGCCACCGGCGCTGGCGCCGCGGATGGCCAGTCGCTCGGGGTCGGCGGCGCCGCTGCGGACGAGCGCCTCGGCGGCCGCGACGCTGTCCTCGATGTCCACGATGCCCCACTGGCGGCGCAGCCGTTCCCGGTAGGCGCGGCCGTAGCCGGTGGAGCCGCCGTAGTTGACGTCGATGACGCCGACGCCCCGGCTGGTGAAGTAGGCGATCTCCAGGTCGAGGACGCTGGTCGTGTGGTCGGTCGGGCCACCGTGCACGAACACGACGTACGGCGGGAGCTCGCCCTCGGGCGCCTGGAAGCCCGGGTTGGACGGTGGGTAGACGAAGGCGTGCACCGGGCGCCCGAAGGGGCCCTCGAGCTCCTGGGCGCGCGGCAGCGGCAGGTAGGCCGCCTCGGGCGGGGAGTCGAGCTCGCTGCGCAGCACCTTGGACTCGCCGGTGTCGGCGTCCACGACGACGACCGACCACGGGATGTCGGGGGCGCCCGCGATGCCGACGACGCTCGTCCCGTCGGCGGACAGCTGGGGCTTCCAGTCGGTGTAGGGCAGGTCGAAGTCGACCAGCTCGGCCGTCTCCGGGTCGTACAGGCCGAGCCGCTGGTCGCCCTGGCCGTGCAGCACCGCGATGCGGCCGTCGTCCAGGACGGCGTACGGGCGGCCGCCCAGGTTCCAGAGCGGCGCGGCGAACTCCTCCTCGGCCGGGTACAGCGCCTGCGGCGACTCGCCGTGCAGGCCGACCTCGTAGAGGTTCCACCAGCCCGGCCAGTCCGACACGACGTACAGCCGGGACTCGCTCACCCACGTGGGCGCCAGTGCGGACTCGCTCAGACCCCCCTTGACCGTACGCGGCCGGTCGAGCGCGCCGGTCTCGTCGAAGGCGGCGACCCGGATCTCCGTGCCGTCCCAGGGCATCCGGGGGTGGCTCCACTGCATCCAGGCGAGGTGACCGCCCTCCGGCGACGGCGTGGGGAACGCGTAGAAGTCGGCGCCGCTGACGAGCTCCCGGATCGCCTGCGCGTCATCGGCGGCGCTGCCGTCGACGGGCACCGCGACGATCGCCCGGCGTACGCCCGCGGTCGTGTGGCCCTCGCAGACGCACCAGACGTGCTGCGCGTCGGGCGCCAAAGCGAAGTCGGCGTACCGCAGGCCGGCGGGCTGGGCCGGCTCGGGCGTCAGCGGCCGGGGAAGCTCACCGGGGGTGAGGCGGTAGAGCCGCTGGTCCTCATAGTTGGCGAAGACGACGTCCCCGTCGGGGAGGGGCAGGTAGGACCGCCCGCCGTACTCGTTCACGCGCGTACGGGCGTCCCACGGCGCGGGCAGCAGGTCGACGCCGGACCGCACGATCGTGGTCCGGCCGCCCTTCTCCGGGCGGGTCTCCTGCCACCACACGCGATCACCGTGAATGGTGGGAAAACTGAGCCGCAGTCGCGCACGGGCCACGTCGGCGGCGGAGATCGGAGAGGACCATGATCCATAGGGAGCGGTAGCGCGAGCGGTCATATCGGAATCGTCTCGCAAACAGGACGCTGATGGGACCTCGAACGGTGACTTGACGCTCACGATCATGAAAAGCAAACGGGCCGGTGGAAGACCACCGGCCCGTCGACGTTCCGTCGGCTCGGCTAGGCCGACATGACCTCGCCGGACAGTCCCGCGCCGAGCGTCTTGGCGGAGGTCTTCCGGCTGCGCCGGCTCCGCTTCTCCAGCCACGTGGCCAGGTAGCTGAGCGCCAGGTTCATCGCGATGTACAGCAGCGCGATCACCATCGCGGCCGGGATGAGGTTGCCGTACTGGGTGGGGATCTGCCGGTAGCCCGTGTTCAGCAGGTCCTCGTACGAGATGATCCAGCCCAGCGCCGAGTCCTTCAGCAGGACGACGAGCTGGCTGACGATCGCCGGCATCATCGCGGTGGTGGCCTGCGGGATGAGGATGAGGCGCATCACGCCGCCCTTGCGCAGGCCGATCGCGTACGCGGCCTCCGACTGGCCGCGGGGCACCGCGTTGATGCCCGCACGGAAGATCTCCGCCAGCACGGAGCCGTTGTAGAGCATCAGGGCGATGACCAGCGCGGTGAACGCGGTGACCTCGGGGAACTCACGGTTCAGCGCGTTGGCGATCGTCGGCGGCCCGCTGAAGACGAAGAAGATCAGGATCAGCAGCGGGATGGCACGGAAGAACTCGATGACCGCCGCGGCCGGGACCCGGATCCACTTGTGGTCGGACATCCGGCCCAGTCCGAAGAACACGCCGAACACGAGGGCGAGCACGGCCCCGGCGAACGCCGCCTTCAGCGTGCCGGCCATCCCGGGGAGGATGAAGTCCGTCCAGGTCGAGCCCTGGATGAACGGCTTCCACAGCTTGCCCTGAAGCTGTCCTTCTTTGTCGAACCGCGCGACGACGACGTAGATGATCCCGAGGATGACGATCGCCGCGACGAGCGTCAGGATGTTGTTCCGCAGCCGCGCCTTCGGGCCCGGCGCGTCGAACAGGACGGACGCCTGGGCCTTCTTGGCCCGCCGGGGCGCCGGCTTGGTCTCCGTCATCGTGCTCATCGCGCCACCGCCAGTCGCTTGGCCAGCCAGTTGAAGAAGAAGCCCGTCGGCAGGGTCAGGCACATGAAGCCGACCGCGAAGCCGATAAAGATCGGCAGCGTGGCGCCGTACTGCTCGAACATGTCCTTCATCAACGAGGCGGCCTCGTAGTAGCTGGCGACCAGGACCACCGTGGTGTTCTTGATCATCGCGATCATGACGCTGCCGAGCGGCGCGATGACCGCGCGGAAGGCCTGCGGCATGATCACCATGCGCAGCGACTGGGTGAAGGTCAGCCCGATCGCCCGCGCCGCCTCCGCCTGCCCCATCGGCACGGTGTTGATACCGGCCCGCAGCGACTCGGCCACGAAGGCCGCGGTGTAGAACGACATGCCGATGACCGCCAGCCAGAAGAAGTTGACGGTCGACGTATTGGAGATCCTGAACTTCAGCGTGTCGCTGAGCCCGAGACTGCAGAACAGCAGCACCAGCGTGAGCGGGGTGTTCCGCAGCGTGTTGACGTAGAACGCGCCGGCGATCCGCAGCACCCGGACGGGCGAGACGCGCATCGCGGTGATGAGCGTGCCGATCAACAGCGACAGGATGCCCACCGTCACCGAGATCCGGATGTTCGCCCAGAACGCCGACAGGAGCTTGTCACCGTTGTCCGCCAGCGGACTGAAGTCGAGGAGTACGTCCCAGTTCATCTCACTCCTACCCTCTTACGAGCGGCGCCGGTGGGCCCGTGCGACCCACCGGCGCCGATCCCGTGCCTGCGGCTCAGCTGCAGCCTTCCGGGCTGGGCGCGGTCGCGTCGAAGGGCAGGTTCGCCTTGGCGAACCACTTCTCCCACAGCTGCTTGGCGGTGCCGTCGGAGTACATGGCCTTGATGGCGTCGTTCACGGCGTTGCAGGTCTTGGTGTCGCCCTTCTTGAGGCCGACGCCGTACTTCTCGTCGGTGAACGGCGCGTTGACGACCTTGACCGCCGAACCCTCACGGACGGCGAAGCCGCCCAGGATGGTCGCGTCGGTGGAGACCGCGTCGACCGAGCCGCCCTTGAGCTTGGTGATGCACTCCTCGTAGCCCTGGGCCGGGACGGTTTCCGCGGCGACCTTCACGTTCAGCTTGTTGGTGCCCTCGGTGATGTTCTTCCAGGAGTTCGACCCGGACACCGCGCACAGCTTCTTGCCCTTGAGGCCCTGCACGCTCGTGATCGAGCTGTCGTTGCCCCGGACCATGAGGTCCTGGTGGGTGACGACGTACGGGCCGCCGAAGGTCACCTTCGGCTTACGGGCGTCGGTGATCGAGTAGGTGGCGATGATCATGTCGACCGTGCCGTTCTGCAGGAAGGTCTCCCGGTTGGCCGACCGGGCCTCCTTGAACTCGATCTTGCTGTCGCTCTTGACGCCGAGCTTCTTGGCGATGTACTTCGCGACGTCGACGTCGAAGCCCTCGACCCCGTTGGTGGTCTTCATACCGAGAGCGGGCTGGTCGTACTTGACGCCGATGACGATCTTCTTGCCGTCCTTGGCCTTGTCGACCACCGTGGTGCTCTTCTTCGCCGCACACCCGGAGATGCCCGCCGTGGCGACCGCAAGCGCGGCGGCGACGACGCCGAAATGACGTACTCGCATGATCTTCCCCTGCTGCTGTTGTGGAGAACCGCTCCCCGCGGTTCCTCGGGTCTAAGTCCGTCGAGATCGTGAGCGCGTCAGTGCGTAAGGATCTTCGACAGGAAGTCCTTGGCACGGTCGCTCCGCGCGTTGGTGAAGAACTCCCCGGGGGTGTTCTCCTCCACGATCTGGCCGTCCGCCATGAACACGACCTTGTTGGCCGATGCCCGGGCGAACCCCATCTCGTGGGTCACGACGACCATCGTCATGCCCTCGGCCGCCAGATTGATCATGACGTCGAGGACCTCTTTGACCATCTCCGGGTCGAGGGCCGAGGTGGGCTCGTCGAAGAGCATCACCTTCGGCCGCATCGCGAGGGCCCGGGCGATCGCGGCGCGCTGCTGCTGCCCGCCGGAAAGCTGCGCGGGGTACTTCTCGGCCTGTGAGGCGATGCCCACCCGCTCGAGGAGCTCCATCGCGCGCTGCTCGGCCTCGGTCTTGTCCGCCTTCCGGACCTTGATCGGGCCGAGCGTGACGTTCTGGAGGATCGTCTTGTGCGCGAACAGGTTGAAGGACTGGAAGACCATCCCGACGTCGGCGCGCAGCTGCGCGAGGGCCTTGCCCTCCGCGGGCAGCGCCTTGCCGTCGATCCGGATGGTGCCGTCGTCGATGGGTTCGAGCCGGTTGATCGTGCGGCACAGCGTCGACTTGCCGCCTCCGGACGGGCCGATCACGACCACGACCTCGCCACGATGGATGGTGAGATCGATGTCCTTGAGGACATGGAGTTCGCCGTAGTACTTGTTGACGTTCTCAAGCACCACGAGCGGTCCGCCGCCACTCACCTCGGCCTCCCGGGCCTCCTTGCCGCTCTCCGTCATGTGCGCAAAGCGTACGTCAAACGCCTGCGGTAACCGCAAGGATGATGTACCGATCCGATCACGTTGCATCTCGTGCCTGCCTGCGGCGGGACATATCCGGCGCGCCGAAGTCGATCTTGAATGGCCGGGCGTACGGCGGCCGGCGTCGCGGAGTCTCCGTCCGCCGCCCGGCGCGCGTACTCTTTCCTATGAGATGAGCGCGCCCACGACATTCGACGACCAGCCCCGCACGTACGAGATCCGCACGTACGGGTGCCAGATGAACGTGCACGACTCCGAGCGGCTCGCCGGGCTGCTCGAGGACGCCGGCTACGCCCGCGCCGACGACGGCACGACGCCCGACGTCGTCGTCTTCAACACCTGCGCGGTACGGGAGAACGCCGACAACCGGCTGTACGGCAACCTCGGCCACCTGCGGCCGGTCAAGGAGGGCCACGCCGGCATGCAGATCGCGGTCGGCGGCTGCCTCGCGCAGAAGGACCGCGACACGATCGTTAAGCGCGCCCCCTGGGTGGACGTCGTCTTCGGCACCCACAACATCGGCTCGCTGCCGGTGCTGCTGGAGCGCGCCCGCGTCCAGGAAGAGGCGCAGGTCGAGATCAAGGAAGCGCTCGAGACGTTCCCGAGCACCCTGCCGACCCGGCGCGAGTCCCCGTACGCCGCGTGGGTGTCGATCTCGGTCGGGTGCAACAACACCTGCACCTTCTGCATCGTGCCGTCGCTGCGCGGCAAGGAGAAGGACCGCCGGCCCGGCGAGATCCTCGCCGAGGTCGAGGCGCTGGTCGCCGAGGGCGTCTGCGAGATCACCCTCCTCGGGCAGAACGTCAACTCCTACGGGGCCGAGTTCGGCGACCGGGGCGCGTTCGCCAAGCTGCTGCGCTCCTGCGGAGAGATCGACGGGCTGGAGCGCGTCCGGTTCACGTCCCCGCACCCGCGCGACTTCACCGACGACGTGATCGCGGCGATGGCCGAGACGCCCAACGTCATGCCGTCGCTGCACATGCCGCTGCAGTCCGGGTCCGACCCGGTGCTCAAGGCGATGCGGCGCTCCTACCGGCAGGACCGCTACCTCGGCATCATCGAGCGGGTCCGCGCCGCCATCCCCGACGCCGCGATCACCACGGACATCATCGTCGGCTTCCCGGGCGAGACCGAGGAGGACTTCGAGCAGACGCTGCACGTGGTGCGCGAGGCACGGTTCTCCGGCGCGTTCACGTTCCAGTACTCGAAGCGGCCCGGCACGCCGGCGACGGAGATGGACGGCCAGGTGCCCAAGGAGGTCGTCCAGGAGCGGTACGAACGCCTGATCGCGCTGCAGGAGGAGATCTCCTGGGCGGAGAACAAGAAGCAGCTCGGCCGCACCCTCGAGGTGCTCGTGGCCGAGGGCGAGGGCCGCAAGGACCAGCGCACGCACCGCATGTCCGGTCGGGCGCCGGACAACCGGCTCGTCCACTTCGGCCTCGGCGAGGGACAGACCGAGGTGCCCCGGCCGGGTGACATGGTCACCGTCGACGTCACCTACGCCGCCCCGCACCACCTGGTCGCGGACGGACCCGTCCGCGCCGTCCGGCGCACCCGGGCGGGCGACGCCTGGGAGCGGCGCACCGCCGCGCCGAAGGGCGTGCCGCTCGGCATGCCGGGCATCGGCCGCCCCGCGACGCCGCCGGTCTCCTCCTGCCCGTGACCGCGCTCTCAGGGGCGGTTGCGTGCTGATCTCCGCCGGTGTCCTCTTGGCCGTGACCGTCCTGCCCGGGGTGGCGACGTGCTGATCTCCGCCGCGGTCTGCCCGCATCCGCCGCTGCTCGTTCCCGAGGTGGCGAGCGGAGCGGCGGCCGAGCTCGACGGCCTGCGGACGGCGTGCGGCGAGGCCGTACGCCGGCTCGGCGACACCGACCTCCTCGTCGTGGTCGGCTCCGGGCCGCGCACCCATGACTTCGGCGCCGAGGCGGCGGGCACCCTGCGCCCGTACGGCGTCGACCTGACGATCGGACCGGGCGAGCCCGTGCTGCCGCTCTCCCTGACGATCGGCCGGTGGCTCATCGGCGACCGGGCGGCGGCCTACCGGAGCGTCGCGTTCCGGAGCGTCGCGTTCTGGAGCGTCGCCGAGGACGCCTCCACTGCGGAGTGCCTCCGGCTCGGCGCGGAGCTCGCGGATCTCGCCGGCACCGTCGCGCTCCTGGTGATGGGCGACGGGTCGGCGTGCCGTACGCAGGCCGCCCCCGGCTACTTCGACGCGCGGGCAGCGGGATTCGACGCGGCGGTGGCGACGGCGCTGGCAGGCGCGGACCGGACCGCGCTCACCGGGCTCGACGCCGGCCTCGCCGCGGAGCTGCGGGCGGCCGGGCGTGCGCCGTGGCAGGTCCTCGCCGGGGCGGCCGGAGACACCCCGTTCGACGCGGAGCTGCTGGCGGACGAGGCCCCGTACGGCGTCGGGTACCTGGTCGCGAGCTGGGTCCGCCGCGTGCCATAACGGCAGCAGCCCTTTCCGCCGGCCGGCAGTGGGCTATGCCCGCCTGCAACCCGCTGCCCCCGTGCCCACCTCCGCCGCGCCCACAGCCAAGGGCCGCCTGCGCAGCCGCCGCACCCGCTCGGGCCTGCTCAACGGCGCGCCGACGAGGTCGGCGCCCCGGCGGTTCTTCGGGCGGCCCGGCACGCTCTATCGGTCGGCAGCGGGTCACGCCGGTCGGCGGCGGGCTGTGACAGTCCGGTATTGGAATGCGATGCCCCCGCCGTCCGCTCTGTCGGCCGGCAGCGGGTCACGCCGGCCGGCGGTCGGCTATGACGGCCCGACAGGCGGCAACGAGGCCGCAGCGGGCCGTGCCGGTCGGCGGCGGGCTATGACGGCCGGCCGCCCATCGGATCGGAGCCACCTGGGCTGCCGTGGTCCTCGGGCTCGCGTTCGCCGCCCGAGCGGTCCACGAATCGCCGTGCCTGCTCCTGAGCCGTGTCGATCTGACCGGAGTACTTCCCGCCGGTCTTGCGGTCGGCCATGTCGCCGGCCTTCTCGATCGCGTCATCCACCTTGTCGCCGTGCTGACTGAGAAGGTTCTTCACCTTGTCCATGAAGGACATCCGAGCTCCCCTGAGGCCTCATGTCGGGACACCGGCCCTCGGCGCCCCTATCGGCGATCTGCCCCATATCCGGCAGGGGAATCCCATCGGCGGCGACCCGCGCTCAAGAGTGATCTGCGTCTCGGTGACGCTCTGGCCTGCGTCGATGTGGCGAGAACGAGTGCGCTCGGCTCCGGAACCGGCCGGAGCCGAGCGCATCACCGCGGCGCGGGAGGGCGTCGTGTCAGCAGGAGCCGTTGTCGGTCCAGACGTTCTGCGCGTTCGCGCCGGGCACGTCACCTTGGGTCCACCACTTGGCGGTCCAGCGGTGGCCGTTGTACGACACGCTCGCCCCGCCGGTGTAGGCCGTGCCGGAGTTCCAGGCCGGCAGCCCGGCGCAGCCCGTGCTGCCGCCACCGCCGCCGATCTGGTTGACCGCCTGCTGGGCTTCGGCCATGTGCTGCTGGTAGGCGCCGTTGATGTAGGTCGTCCACGGTGTCCAGTCGTTGCCGGACGAGGAGATCCGGTAGGCGGCCTGCGCGGCGCCGTTCGGGTCGAACGCCTGGGCGTCGGACACCTCGGAGTGCCAGTACGAGTTGATCTGCCACAGTCCGCGGTCACGGCTGCAGTCCGAGTCGACCAGCACCGCGCGGGTCCAGCCGCTGCTCTCGGCGAGCGCCACGGCCACCGAGACGACCAGCCCGTTGCCGGTGAAGCCGTTGTTCTTGGCGGTCTGGGCGATTTGTACGGCGGTGAAGTGGTCGCCGGCGAGTGTGCTGGTCACCGTGCAGGTGTCCGCGGGACGAGCCGAGTGGCGGGCGGCACCGGGCGGGATGGTGCCGGCTTCCGCCGCCGTGCCGGTCAGGGTGGTGAGAAGGGCTGCGGCGAGCAAGCCGGGGAGCCACGTGCGAAGCAGCATCGATCCTCCAGGGGCGGGGTGCGGGAGATGGCGGGGGCACCGCCGTGCGGTGTCGGCGGGCTGACGCATGCACGTGATGGCCGGCCACGGCCGGCCTGAGAGGGGTCGGAGGGCAGGGTGACCGGGAGCGCTCCGGCAGACTCTTAAGAAAGTTTCCTAAAAGTCGCCTCGATGGTAGACCGCCTCCGTTCGGCCGACAAGCAGTCATGACGCTCGGTCCGGGGGAACTTGACCGGTCTACCTCGCGTGCTGGGCCTGTCCTCAGGGGGAGCGGTGATCAGCCGGATAAGAGGCGTCCTGATCCCGCCCGGGAGCCGATCCGAAACGCGGTCAATCCGCCGCAGACTCACGGTCCGAAGTCCGCTCGCTCGTATGGAGGAAGCACATCGGAGGAAACGGCAGAATTAAGCGGATGGGGGAGACGAAGGTGATCGCCGTGGTCGGGCCGACCGCTGCGGGCAAGTCCGACCTCGCGGTCGAGCTCGCCCTGCGGCTCGACGGCGAGATCGTGAACGCCGACTCCATGCAGCTCTACCGCGGCATGGACATCGGCACCGCCAAGCTCAGCGAGCCGGAGTGGCGCGGCGTGCCGCACCACCTGCTCGACGTGTGGGACGTCACCCGTACGGCCAGCGTCGCCGAGTACCAGGCGCTGGCGCGCGGCGCGGTGGCCGAGATCCGCAGGCGCGGCCGGCTGCCGCTGCTCGTCGGCGGCTCCGGCCTGTACATCCGGGCCGTCCTGGACGACCTGGAGTTCCCCGGCACCGACCCGGAGCTGCGGGCGCGGCTGGAGGACGAGCTCGCCGAGCACGGGCCCGCCACCCTGCACGCCCGGCTCGCCGGCCTCGACCCGGCCGCCGCCGCGTCGATCCTGCCGAGCAACGGCCGTCGCATCGTCCGGGCCCTCGAGGTGATCGAGATGACCGGCCGCCCCTTCACCGCCTCCATGCCGTCGTACGCCGACACCGGCGACTCGGTTCAGCTGGGTCTGACGGTGCCCCGGCCGGAACTCGACGAACGCATCGCCGTACGCGTGGAGCGGATGTGGAAGGCCGGGTTCGTCGACGAGGTGCGCCGCCTCGAGCCGGAGGGGCTGCGCGACGGGCTCACCGCGAGCCGGGCGCTCGGCTACGCCCAGGTCCTGCAGTTCCTGTCGGGGGAGTGGACCGAGGAGCAGGCGAAGCAGGAGACGATCCGGGCCACCCGGCGGTTCGCCCGCCGCCAGGAGTCGTGGTTCCGCCGCGACCCCCGCGTGCGGTGGATCCCCTACGACGCGCCGGTCGAGACGGCGCTGGATACGATCGGGTAATGCGCTTCGTGAAGGGGCACGGCACGGAGAACGACTTCGTGATCGTGCCGGACCCCGATGGCTCGCTCGACCTGACGCCGTCCCTCGTGGCCGCCCTGTGCGACCGGCGCGCGGGCATCGGCGCCGACGGCGTGCTGCGCGTCGTGCGCTCCAAGGCGCTGGGCCGCGACGACCTCGGTGCCGAGTGGTTCATGGACTACCGCAACGCCGACGGCAGCATCGCCGAGATGTGCGGCAACGGCGTGCGTGTCTTCGCGCGCTACCTGGTCGACGCCGGCCTGGCCGCCCCCGGCGACCTCGCCGTCGGGACGCGGGCGGGCGTACGCCCGGTGAGCCTGGGCGCGACCGGCGACGTGACCGTGGACATGGGCGCCCCCGAGGTCCTGGGGAAGGGCCGGGCGGTCGTCTCCGGCCGGTCGTACGCCGGGCTGCGGATCTCCATGGGCAACCCCCACCTGGCCTGCGCGATCGACGAGCCGGTCGCCGGCCTCGACCTGACGCACGCCCCCGGTTTCAACGCGGCCGCCTTCCCCGAGGGCGTCAACGTCGAGCTGTTCCGGCCGCTCGGCGACGGCCGGGTCGAGATGCGCGTCCACGAGCGGGGATCGGGCGAGACGCGCTCCTGCGGTACGGGCACGGTCGCGACGGCCGTGGCCGCCGCCCATGCCGAGGGACGAACGACGGGCACCTGGGAGATCGCCGTACCCGGCGGCGTCCTCACGGTCATCCTGGACGGCACGACGAGCTTCCTGCGCGGCCCGGCGGTCCTCGTCGCCGAGGGTGAGCTGCGCCCCGACTGGCTCGCCGCCCGCTGACGCCGGCCGGCGGCCGCGGCCGTCCTCAGATCCTCGTACTTCGGGCGATGCGGTACAGCACGCTCGGGCGCAGTGGCCCTTCGGGCGCGATGGGGTCGTCGAAGTCGTCGGCAGGGTTGCGGGTCATGCCGATCCGGCGCATCACCGCCTGTGAACGGAGGTTGGTGGTCGTTGTCACGGCGAGGATCTCGGGAAGTTCAAGGGTGTCGAAGCCGTAGGCCAGGACCGTCAGCGCGGCCTCGGTGGCGTAGCCCTTGCCCCAGGCCGGGCGGGCGAGCCTCCAGCCGATCTCCACTCCGGTGAACGGCATGCCGGCATCCACCTGGTCCAAGCCCGCGAAGCCGATGAACTCGCCCGGGGCCTGCACCTCAACCGCCCACCACCCGTAGCCCCGCCGGTCGAACTCGGCCTGGAACAGCGCCACGGAGGCATCGCTCTGTTCGCGGGTGAGCAGGTCGCCCAAGTGCTCCCGAACCTCGGGATCGGCGTTCATCGCCGCCCATGGTTCAAGGTCGGAGGCACGCCATCGACGGAGGGTGAGGCGATCGGTACGCAGTTCGGCCATGCCGCCCAGCCAAACGTGAGCTCTGACCTCGGTGCAATCCCTTTTTCGGCGGTTGATGCGCGGATGCCTCGCGGAGGGTCTCGGCATCGACGTGTCCACGCCCACACCGCGCACCCGCGCTGACGCCGCAGGGGACGTCACGGCCTTCGCCCCGATTTGCCTTTGTCATCGGCCATAATCTGCCGACGAACAGCGATCGGAGGTCGGATGGTCTCGCCTCGTCGTGTCGGGTGCTGGCTGTTGACAGCGACCGCATGCGCCGTCTTCCTGTGCGTGGCGCTCGTCGTATGGTCCGTGCTCACCTGGGACCCTAGAGGGGGGCCCGACGTGCCGGATCCGCGGGCCTGTCCGGGCAGCAACGTCTCCCTCGCCGAGGCCGCAGGGCACTTCGGGTTCACGATCCCGGCCGACGCGACCGAGGTTCACTTCTCCTCCGACCTGCATCCCTTCTTCGGCGAGTACAGCCTCCAAGCCTCTTTCCAGACGACGCCCGCCGGACTGCACGCCTTCCTGTCCACGGCTGGCCTGGCAGAACCCGCGGCAGATCACTCCTCGGATTATCAGCCGTCCGTGGACGGACCGAGCTGCGGCTTCGGGTCGGCCTCCTTCTCCGCTCCGCGCTATTGCGAAGACGACCCGGAGACCAGTACCAAGCCGTTCCAACGCCAAGTGGCAGTGGACCGAGCCGACACGGCCCGACCCCGCGTGGTTTTGTCCGCCTTGGATGTTTGACGTCGCTGCCGCCGGGACGGCGGCGGATGAACGTTCAGTCGCTCCGGATCCGTATACGCGATGACACGATGAGTGACATTGTCGGGTCATGCCCTCCCGGAACATCCCGTCCGTGCGCCTGCGCCGGATCGGCTCGGCGCTGCGCAAGGCACGCGAGGACTGTGGGATGACCGTGGGCACGGCCTCGCGCCGGTACGGCCGGTCCATGGGCTGGCTCAGCACCCTGGAGAACGGCTTGCACCCCATCGATCGCCAGGAGTTGGCCGATCTCCTCGACTTCTACGGTGTCCCGGATGGTCCACTGCGGGAGTCCCTGCTGCACTTGGCCACCCACGATCCAGGAAAGAACTGGGAGCGTATGCGAGAGGGCCGGATCTCCGCGGCTGCCCTCGACCTGGCAAGCCTCGAAGAGGACGCCGATCTGATCCGTACCTTTCAACCTTGCTTGATTCCCGGCTTACTTCAGGTACCCGAGTACACTCGCGCCCTCATCGCGGTGGGGCCTCCCAGCGCAAGACGGCATTGCCGGGCTCTGGTCGCCTTTCGGATGCACCGTCAACGGGTACTACACCGTGCTGATCCGCCACGATATGTGGCGGTCATCGGCGAGGCCGCTCTGCGCCATCGCGTAGGCGACGCTCCGGTGATGAACGCCCAGATCCGCCGACTGGCCGAAGCTGCCAGGTCAGAAGCCATAGAGATTCGGATCCTCCCCGAGTCCGCCGGGGCCTATCTCTGGCTGGCCGGGCCGTTCGATCTGTTCAGGCTGCGTCCGCCAGGACGGCTCAGCGTTACGGTCGTCGAGCAGTTCACGAAAAGTGTCTTCGTAGACGACGAAGCGGAGGTCGCCGAGCACGAGGAGATCTTCGCCAAACTGCTCGCCGTTTCGCTGGACAGAGGGCTGTCACTGGAACTGATCGAGCGGATAGCTTCAATCCCATGAACACTTCTCTGCCGACCGGCTACCTCTGGCGTAAGAGCAACCGCAGTGGCGGAAACGAGGGCAGCTGCGTGGAGGTGGCCGCCGCCTGGCGTAAGAGCAGTCGTAGCGGTGGAGATGAAGGCAGCTGCGTCGAGGTAGCAGCCATCTCGATCGGTCACCGGGACTGATTCCGGGCTCGCGGCTTAATTAGGCCGCCGTATGTAGTCGGTTGCCGCCGGGCGCGGGGCTGTCAGCGGGTCAACGCGCGGATGCCCTCGCGCAGGGTGTCGGCGTCGACGTCCTCCAGGATGACGTGCTGCAGGACGAAGCCCGGCACGAGGCAGAACAAGGTGGCGCCGAGGGCGAGCTGCGCCCCGAATGGCCTGCCGCCCGCTGATCCATCCCGTATCGCCGTGTCCGGTCTCAGGCCTGACCTGTATGTACGGCGGTGACTGAATCGTCCGGTCGCTGTACGGTACGGCTCATGATCAGTACCGGAAGGCGTCTGCTGCCGCTGGCCACCGCCGTGATTCCAGCCCTGACGCTGACGACCATGCTGGCCTCGGCCGCGCCGGCGAGCGCGGCGGGCGCGTCATGCGGGTCCAGATACGCGCTGCGCAGCACCCATTCGATCTACGTGAGCTCGAAGGTCCGCGGCTACCTCAAGGTTTACTACAACTCCTCCAACGGCTATAACTGCGCGCTCGCCGTCCGTCAGGGATCGACGTCGCTCTACAACATCAAGCTCAAGCTCTGTGTCTACAACGCGACCCGGACCAAGTACGGCGACTGCAGGTACGACGGTTACGGCAAGAGGAACCACTCGTACGCCGGGCCGCTCTACGTCCACGCGCCCCGTCGGTGCCTCTACGTGTACGCCTTCATCAACACCAACGGCACGAGCAAGGGCGACATCACCGGAAGGAAGGTCCACTGCGGTTAGTCGTCGAGCCACGGCCGCCGGTCGACAGCGGTGAAGCGTCCCTGAAGGAACATCAGCCTCCGGTCAGCGCGCGGATGCCCTCGCGCAGGGTGTCGGCGTCGATGTCCCGCATGGTGAGTCGCTGGAGGATGAAGCCCGGCATGAGGCAGAACAGCGTGGCGCCGACGGACCAGGGGTCGGCGTCGGCGGGCAGGCGTCCCGCGTCGCGCATCCGCTCGGCGAGCTTCACCCACCACTGACGGGTGTCGTCGAACAGCTCGCGGACGACCGGGCCGACCGCCGGGTTGTACATCGCCTCGACCCATATGGCAGGTGCGACGCAGAGCGCGCCGTCGTCCACCAGCAGGGTCTCGATCCGTTGGACGAGCCGGCCGATGACCTCGTCCAGCGAGGGCAGGGTGTCCTCGCTGAGGATCTCCTTCAGCAGGCCGGCCATGATGCCGTGGTTCTCCGCCCCGATGGCGCGGATGATCTCCTCTTTGCTCTTGAAGTAGCGGTAGACGGCGCCCGCCGACAGACCCGACTCCTTGAAGACGTCCTGCATGGACGTCTGGTGGAAGCCCTTGCGGCCGAAGCACAGCCGAGCCGCGTCGAGGATCTGCTGGCGGCGCTGTTCGAGGTGCTCCTCGCTGACCTTGGGCATGGGCCCATAGTAAAACGAGCCTTCGTTTTGACAAAACCGACGAGCGCTGTGATGGTGAGGCCGTAAAAGAACGAACATCCGCTTTATTGGAGTTGGACGATGAAGACCTCCCTCCGCGCCGTCCTCGTGGGGGTGGTGGCCGTTGCCGTGCAGGCGCTCATGGTGACCGCCTTCGCCTGGCCTGCTGCTCACATCGCGCCCCGCCACGTGTCGATCGTCGTGGCCGGCCCCGCCTCGGCCGGCGCCTCCGTCGCGCAGCGACTCGACGCCGAGCACCCCGGGGCGTTCGAGGTGAAGCGGCGGCCCGACGAGGCCGCCGCCCGGCGGGCACTGGCCGACCGAGAGGCGTACGGCGCCATCGTGGTCACACAGAGCGGGCCGCGGGTGCTCGTCGCCTCCGCCGCGAGTCCGACCGTCGCGCAGCTGCTCACCCAGATGTCCCAGCAACTGTCCGGAGTCCGGGTGCCGGCCCCACAGGACGTCGTACCGGCGGATCCTGACGACCCGCGAGGGGCCGCGTTCGGCGCTCTCGTACTGCCGCTCGTCATTTCGAGCATTGCCTGCGGGGTCCTGCTGACCCTGCTGGTCGGTTCTGCGGAATGGCGGGGGATCGGCGTGGTGGTGTTCGCGGCCGGAGCGGGGCTCCTCACCGCCACGATCTTGGCGGTTGGCCTGTCGGTGGTGCCGGGCTCGTACGTGGCCGTCGCCGGGGTGGTGGGGCTGACCAGCCTCGCGGTGGCGAGCACCCTGGCCGGGCTCGCCGCGCTGCTCGGCCGGGCCGGGATCGTCCTGGGCGTGGCCATCATGATGCTTCTCGCCAACCCCCTCTCGGGCGTCACCTCGGCCCCTGAGCTGCTGCCCCGGCCGTGGGGGACGATCGGCCAGAACATGCCGGCCGGGGCGGGCGGCACGCTCCTGAGGTCGGCCGCGTTCTTCGACGGTGCACGGGCGGGCGGCCCGCTCACGGTCCTCCTGGTCTGGTCCGCGGCCGGTCTCCTCCTGATCGGCGCCGGAGCGCTGCGCAACCGCCGGGTCCGGTCGGGAAACGCTCCCGAACGGCACACTCCCGCACCCGTCCCCGCCGGCTCCTGACCCGGCCCCGGGCCCCGGGCGCATTCGGGGAGTCATTCAGCGCTCCTGCGCCGCCGGCACTCCCGGCCCGAAACTCCGCGTCGCCTCGCCCGCACGACCCCGTACCATCGCGCCGCCCGGCATCACCGCGCCGGGCGGCGCTGTCGTGTCACACGTGAGCGCGCCGACTTGTCGATTACCGAATCGGTTTCGGTTACGATGTGCGCCATGACCCCCGTGAAGCGCCAGGCGCGCGCCGAGCGCACCCGCGCCGCGCTGCTGACGGCCGCCCGGGAGGTGTTCGAGGAGCGCGGCTTCCTCGACGCCAAGATCAGTGAGATCTGCGACCGGGCCGGCGTCGCGTACGGCAGCTTCTACACGCACTTCGCCGACAAGGACGCCATCTTCGCCGAGCTGATCGACGAGATGCTGAACGGCCTGCTCGCCGTGATGCGGGCCGAGCCGCTGAACGGCGACGGCCCCACGGCGCGCATCGCCGGTGCCAACCGCGCCTACCTGCGCGCCTACCGGGACAACGCCCGGCTGATGGCGGTCTTCGAGCAGGTCGCCACGTTCTCCCCGGCGATGCGCGAGACGTACCTGCGGGCGTGGGGGGTCTTCTACGACCGGCAGGAGCGCGCCATCCGGGAGTGGCAGCAGGCCGGCCTGGTCCCCGAGGACGTCGACCCGCGTACGGCCGCGGTCGCGCTCGCGACGATGATCGGCCGGACGGCGTACACCTGGTACGTCCTCGGCCGGCCCCACGACGACGGCGACGTCGAACAGCTCACCCGGCTGTACTGCCGGGCGATCGGCATGTAGGAGGCAGCGTGGACTTTCGCGACACACCCGAGGAGGCCGCGTTCCGCGCGGAGCTCCGCTCATGGCTCGAGGAGAACGCGTCCCGCCGCGCGATCGAGGGGGGCCGGGGCGACTTCGACGAGCAGCGGGCGTGGGGCGGCCGGCTCTACGCGGCCGGCTACGTCGGGCTGACCTGGCCGGAGGAGTTCGGCGGCCGCGGCCTGTCCCCGACCTACCAGGCCATCTACCTGGAGGAGTCGGCCCGCGCCGACGCCCCCGGGCACCCGGGCGTCATCGGCCTGAACATGGCCGGCCCGACGATCATCGCCTGGGGCACCGACGAGCAGAAGCAGCGCTACCTCAAGCCGCTGCTGTCGGGCGAGGAGATCTGGTGCCAGGGCTTCTCCGAGCCCGGCTCCGGCTCCGACCTGGCCGCCGGCCGCACCAGCGCCGTCCTCGACGGTGACCACTGGGTGGTCAACGGGCAGAAGGTCTGGTCGTCCTACGCGCATAAGGCCGACTGGTGCATCCTCGTCGTCCGTACCGACCCGGACGCGCCCAAGCACGCCGGGCTGTCGTACCTCATCGTCGACATGCACGCGCCCGGCGTGACCGTACGGCCGCTGCACCAGATCACCGGCGACCCGGAGTTCAACGAGATCTTCTTCGACGACGTCCGGGTGCCGCGCGAGTCGATCCTCGGCCGGCCCGGTGACGGCTGGAAGGTCGCGATGACCACGCTCCTCCACGAGCGCGGCACGCTCGGCTTCGCCCTGTCCGCGGAGCTCGAGCGCATGGTCAACCACCTGGTCGACCTGGTACGGCAGCCGGGTCCGGACGGCCGGCGGCCCGCCGACGACCCCTTGATCCGCGACGCCGTGGCCCGCGAGTGGATCGAGATGCAGTCGCTGCGCTTCACCAACTACCGGGCGCTCACGACCCTGCTGGAGACCGGGATCCCCGGCCCGGAGGGGTCGGGCGTCAAGCTCGCCTGGAGCGAGGCCAACCAGCGTCTGACCTCGCTCGCCCAGTCGGTGTTCGGCCTGCACGCCCAGGTCACCGGCGATGAGGCGCCGTGGAACGGGTTCTGGCAGTACTGGCAGCTGCGGGCCCGGGGCAACACGATCGAGGCGGGCACCTCGGAGATCCTGCGCAACATCATCGCCGAGCGGGTCCTCGGCCTGCCGAAGGGACGTTGATCATGGACTTCGCGTTCTCCGAAGAGCAGGAGCAGCTGCGCGGCTTCGCCCGCGACTTCCTCGCCGACCGCTATGACGACGTCGATCTGGCGCGGCTCGCCGACTCCGAGACCGGCGTCGACGCCGAGGTGTGGCCGAAGCTCGCGGAGATGGGCTGGCTCGACGCCGAGCTGACCTTCCTCGACCAGGCCGTGCTGCTGGAGGAGACCGGCTACCGGCCGCTCGCCGCGCCGTACTTCTCCACCGCCGTCCTCGCGGCTCCCGCGCTCGACGACGAGACGGCCAAGCGGGTCGCGGAGGGCGGGCTGACGGCCACGCTGGCGTGGGCCGAGCCGGGCGTGCCGCAGGGGCTGCTGGACCCGGCCCGTGCGACGGTCTCCGGCGGGCGGCTCACCGGCGAGAAGATCCTCGTGCCGGACGGCGCGACGGTCGACCTGTTCGTCGTCACGGCCGCCGACGGGCTCTACGCCGTGGAGGCCTCCGCGGCCACGGTCACGCCGCACCGCACGCTGGACGGCACGCGGCGGCTGGCGACCGTACGGTTCGACGGCGCCCCCGCGCGCCCGCTGGCGAGCGGGGACGCCGCCGCGGAACTGCTCGGCCGGATCCGCGACCGCGCGTACGCTGCGGCGGCCCTGGAAGCGGTCGGCGTCGCCCAGCGCGCGCTGGACCTGCTCGTCGCCTACGCCAAGGAACGCAAGCAGTTCGGCAAGCCGATCGGCGTCTACCAGGCCGTGTCGCACAAGGCGTCCGACGTCTACGTACGGCTCCAGGAGGCCCGTTCGCTGGCCTACTGGGCGGCGTGGTGCGTCGCCGAGGACGACCCGATGGCACGCCAGGCCTGCCTCGCGGCCAAGGCCTTCGCGGCGGAGGCGGCGGTCTTCGCCTGCGAGAACGCCATCCAGGGGCACGGCGGCATCGGCTTCACCTGGGAGCACGTACTGCACCGCTACTACAAGCGCGCCCAGTGGCTCGCCGCGTTCGACGGCCCCGCCCGCGACCAGCACGCCGAGATCGCGGCCTTCCTCCTCGACTGAAGCCCTTCACTTCTGGAACTGGACGGCCAAGCCGCTTCGCGAGTCCGGGCTCAAGTGCCGGCCCTTGCGGAAATGACAGGCCTCGCACGTTATTGTGCGAGGCCTGTCGTTTTCGCGGGGTCTCCGTCGGCGATTGACGTCATCTTATCGAAATAAGTCGCTAAAGCTGTATTTCGCTGTGGTCGTACGGGCGTGCCGCTTGAAGCGCGATCGCGATCTGCTGTGAGGGGCTGTGGGGAGCTCCGGTCGTCACTCGAGAATCAGGCACTCGCACCATACGATTTTTCCACCCGAGTGCAACGTTTCATATCCCCAGTCCTTCGAGAGGGCCTGGACGAGAACGAGTCCGCGGCCGTTCTCGTCATCGTCCGAGGCTGTGCGTCTATGCGGTGATTCGTCACTTCTGTCCCACACTTCTATCAGCAGCTTCTCCGAGAACGTCGATAGACAGAGGTAGATCGACGAACCCGTCTCGCTCCGCCCGGCGCGCAGGGAGCCATTGAGGCCTCCGGTGGCCTTCACCGCATTGGTCACCAGCTCGCTGACCAGGAGCTCCGCAGTCTCGATCATGGTCTCCAGCCGCCAGGTGCGCAACGCCCACCGCGTGTACGCCCGGGCACGCCCCGCCGCACTTGGCAGTGCGGCGATGAGCATGCAGCTCGAATGAGGTGAAGATGGCATCTCTTACGCCTTCCTGACGGTGAGAGATTTCCCCTCCCACGTCTACCTGGAGAGACGTAGTCTCGACCCAAAGACCCGGTTACCGTGAGCGCGAGCGCCCGGTCTGTGAGGCGGTTGTGAGGGAGCTGTGAGGTTCAATGATGGCCGTACCTGGTTGGAGTACTTCGCCGCTGAGTTACGTTCATGGCGTGAGTATCGGAAGATGAGCCAGCTTCAGCTGGCTCAGGCGATCAATTATTCGGAGTCCGCCGTCGGGATGGTGGAGACCGCGCGACGGAAACCGAAAACGGATTTCGTCAAACGCTGCGACGACGCCCTGGAAACCGGCGGGGCGCTCAAACGGCTGCTGAAAGAACTCGTCGAACGCGAGTTGATCCCAGACTGGCTCGACCGATGGAGAATCATCGAAGAACAGGCGACGGCCCTCAACTGGTTCGAGGCGCTCCTCGTCCCGGGGCTGCTGCAGACTCCCGACTACGCCCGCGCAGTGTTCGAGAAGAGCGGCCAGCCGGCGTCGCTGGACATCGAGACACAGGTGCGCACCCGGCTGGAACGCCAGCGGATCCTCACCCGCGACGACCCGCCGATGTTCGTCGCGGTGGTGGACGAGGGCGTTCTCCACCGGGCCATCGGCGGGCCGACGGTCATGCACGAGCAGCTCATGCATCTCGTCGAGCTGTGCGAGACGCGCTCGGACATCGTCGTCCAGGTGATCCCCAGGGACGCCGGCGCGTACGCCGGCCTCGCCGGGCCCTTCGTCATCGCGACGATGGACGGGGACGAGTTCGTGTACCTCGACACCGCGCTGTACGGCCAGTTGGCCGAGAGCGCGGAGGACCTGGCGATCGTGAAACGGATGTGGGAGTGCCTTCGAGCCGAGGCGCTCCCGCGTCAGGCATCTCTCAACCTCATCAAGGAAGTGGCCAAGAAATGGACGTGATCTGGCGAAAGTCGACCCGGAGCAGTGGCAACGGCGGCGCGTGCGTCGAGGTGGCGACGTGGCGCAAGTCCGCGCGCAGCGGCGGCAACGGCGGCAACTGCGTTGAAGTGGCGCGCGTGACCGTGCGCCGGGCCGCCGACCGTAGGAGCTGAGGCGGCGGCGGGTGGGGCGGCGGCTCCACCCGCCGATCGGCGTGCCTGCGGACATCTCGGTGATTGCCTGCGCGAAGAGTGATGAGTCGATAACTTCTCGTGGTCGGGTCGATTCGCGGAGGAGGTGTCCATGGCGGGCGTCCTGCTGCGCAGGCTGGCCGGTCAGGTGCTCCTCGTCACCGTCGCGGTCGGCCTCGCCTACCTCCTCGCCGCCACGGCGCTCGACCCCCGGGCGGAGCTGGAGGCGCGCAATCCGCCTCCGCCGCCTTCCGCTGTCGAGAAGCGGCTCGACGAGCTGAACGCGAACGACCGGACGCCGCTGTTCACACGCTTCCTCACGTGGGTGTCCGGTGTGCCGCGCGGCGACCTCGGCGCCACCCTGGACGGCACTCCGGCCGGGGTGCAAATGCGTCGGCGGATCGGTGCCAGCCTGCGCCTGCTGCTGGCGGGCGTGCTTCTGGGTAACGTCCTCGGGGCCGTGCTCGGCGTCGTCGGCACACTCGGCCGGCACGTCGACCGCCTGGTCACGGCCGGCACCTTCACGGTCCTGGCCGTCCCCGCCGTCGTCCTGGCCGTCCTCGCCCAGGCGGCGGCGCAGTGGGTGAACTCCCGGACCGGAACGAGGATCTTCGCCTGGACGGGCGAGTACACCCCCGGCGGCACGGGCGGGTCCCCGCACCACCTCACCGAACGCCTCCAGCACCTCGTGCTGCCGACGCTGACGATCGCACTCGGCCGGGCCACCGTCGTCGGCCGTTACCTCCGCGGCACCCTGCGCGACACCGCCGGCGCGGCCTTCGTCCGGGCCGCCGTCGCCAAGGGACTGACCCGCCGCAGAGCGCTGATCCGGCACGCGCTGCGCGTCGCGGTGATCCCCGTGGTCCCGCTGTCGGCGTACGGGTGCGCGACCCTTCTCGCCGGGGCCGCCTGCACCGAGAAGGTCTTCGGCTGGCACGGCATGGGGGAGTGGCTGATCGACTCCATCCATCGCGGCGACGTCAACGCGGTCGCCGCGTACTGCTGCTTTGCCGCCGTCGTGGTCCTGTGCACCGGGCTGCTGTCCGACCTCGCGGTCACCGTCCTCGACCCGAGGTCCCACGCGTGAGGACGTACGGACGGCCCCTGGCCGGGTTCGCTCTGCTCGCACTGCTCGGGGTGCTCGCGGGCGCCGGGCCGTACCTCACCCGGTGGAGTTGGACGGACGTCGACGTCACCGCGTTCGGCGATCCGCCCTCGGCGGATCACTGGCTCGGAACGACGGCGAGCGGCCGGGACGTGTACGCGGTCGCGCTGCGCGCCCTCCGCCGGTCGCTGGTCATCGGCCTGCTCGTGGCGGCGGGCGCGACGGGCCTGGCCGCGGTCACGGGAGCGGCCGCCGGATACGTCGGCGGGTGGGCCGACCGTCTCCTGCGGTGGGTCACCGATCTGCTGCTGGTGTTCCCGCCGTTCCTGATGGCCGCGGTGGTGTCGCGGGCGTTCACCGGGCAGGTCGCGACCGCCCTCCTGCTGACCGGCCTGATGTGGATGATGACGGCGCGAGCGGTCCGGGCCGCGACGCGCTCCCTGCGCGACGAGGGGTACGTCCTCGCGGCACGCCAGCTCGGCGCGTCGGCACCGAGGATCGTCCTTCGCCACCTGCTGCCGAACCTGACGTCGCTGTTGCTCGCCGACGCCACGCTGAACACCGGCGCGGCCGTCGTCGGCGAGTCGGGTCTGTCCTACTTCGGCTTCGGCGTCCGCCCGCCGGACGTCTCCCTGGGCACGCTCCTCGCCGACGGAGCACCGGCCGCGACCGTCTTCCCGTGGCTGTTCCTGCCCCCGGTGATCCTGCTGGTCCTCATTCTGCTCGCCGTCGACCTGGCCGGGGCCGGGCTGCGCGGCGCATCGAATCCGTTCCGGGAGCGCGGATGACGCTCATGCGACTTGTGGCCGTCCTCATCGTCCTGAGCGGTTGCACCGATGCCCGTCCCGGCGCGCCGCCCGCCCTCACCCCGTACGACATCGGCCGGGCACCGCGTGCCGCCGTACGGGAGGGCGGCACCCTCCGCCTGGCGACCGCCGAGTTCCGAACCCAGTGGAACTACTGGCACCTCGGCGGCCCGAACCTCGACGCGGTCACGGTCCTGCGCACGACGATGCCGTGGCTGTTCCGCGGCGACGCGAACGGCGCGGTCCGCCCCGACCCGGACTACCTGGCCGACGCGCGGATCGCCCGGACACGCCCGCACCAGGTCGTCGTGTACGACATCAACCCGAAGGCCCGCTGGTCCGACGGCACGCCGATCGGCTACCGGGACTTCCAGGCCCTCTGGCGGGCGGCCCGCGGCCGGAACCCGGCCTTCCCGATCGCCACCTCCACCGGGTACGACCGGATCCGCAGCGTCGGACGCGGGCGCGACGACCGGCAGGTCGTGGTGACCTTCGCCCGGCCGTTCGGCGAATGGCGCGAACTCTTCAGCCCCCTCTACCCGGCCAGGACGATCGGCACGCCGGACCGGTGGGACCACGCCTGGCTGAACCGGCTCCCCGTCACCGCAGGGCCCTTCCGGCTCGAACGGATCGACCGGACCGCCGAGGCCGTCACGGTCGTCCGAGATTCGGCCTGGTGGGGCGCCAGACCGAGACTCGACCGGATCGTCTTCCGCCACCTCGCCCGCGACGCCATGCCCGGCGCCCTGCTGAGCGGTGAGATCGACGGCTTCGACGCCGGCGCCGACGCCACGGCGTACCGGCGCGTCGCGGGGACCGCCGGCGTGTCGGTGCGGCGGGCGGCCGGGCCGGACTTCGTCCAGCTCACCTTCAACGGCGCCGGCCCGATGCTGTCGGACCCGGACGTACGCCGGGCGGTCGCGACGGCCATCGACCGCGCCGCCGTCGCCCGATCGGCACTGCGCGGCCTCGGCGGACGCGCCGACGTCATGAACGACCACGTGTACGTCAACACCCAGCAGGGCTACCGGGACAACGCCGGGCAGGTGGGAGCGTACGACCCCGGCCGGGCCCGGCGGCTGCTCGACCGGGCGGGCTGGACCCCGGCCGGGGGAGTCCGCCGGAGGAACGGACGGACGCTGACCCTCCGCTACCTCTTCCCGGAGAGCGCGGCGGTGAGCAGGCAGAGCGGCGAGCTGATCCAGGCGATGCTGCGCGAGGTCGGCGTGCGCCTGCTGCTCCGTCCGGTCCCCGACGGCGATTTCTTCGACCGGTACCTCGTGCCGGGCGCCTACGACCTCGCGCCGTTCACCTGGCACGGCACGCCGTTCCCGATCTCCAACCTGGAGTCGGTGTACGCCCGGCCGCGCGGCGATATCGTCCGGCAGAACCTCGCCCGGATCGGCTCCGCCCGGCTCGACCGGACGCTCGCCAAGGCCGTCGGCGAACTCGACCCCGTACGGGCCCGGCGCACGGCGAACGAGGCGGACCGGATGATCTGGGACGAGGTCCACTCGCTACCGCTGTACCAGCGCCCGCGGATCGTCCCGGTCCGCGCCTCCCTCGCCAACTGGGGCGCCTTCGGCCTCAGCGACCCGATCTGGACCGACGTCGGCTTCCGGAAGTAGCCGAACCGCTGCTCGTCCGCAGATGGCTCTCTCGCCTCCGGTGACGGCCGCCCCTACGATGGGCCGATGACCGGGACCCTGCTCCCTGTGGATGTTGACCTCTTCGACGTGACCGGCTTCGCCTGCTGGAGGTCGAAGCGCTGCACTGTCGCCCAGGGACGAAGCGGCCAGGGACCGCTTATGGGACCAAGCGGTCCAGGCCAACCCGAGCCTGTTCGACGGTCCAGTGGTGGCGTGTGCGGGAATTGAGTGGGAGAGGCCGCACAGTCTTGTCCTCTCTTGGGCGCGAGTGACCTACCGGCACTACGCCCTGCGTCGGGTCCCAGGCCATGAGGTGGCGGACCTGGAGGGTACGCACGTGGACTACCTGGCGCCGGTCGTGCGCCGGTATGCACTCCAGCGAGACGCCTGAGCCACATCGGAACCTCGACAAGATCCACCCCGAATGCCTCACCGGAGCGGATTACGCGACATTCTTCCGTCCGGGGCGACTGCCCTCGTTCTGCGCTTTCTCGCCACGCGGCAACTTTCCCGCCTGAGGGCATACCGCAAAACAAGGGGCCTCACCCGTCGGCGACATCCAGGCGTTATGTCGGGTCTCGCTTCGGCCGCAGCCCGGGGAAAGTTGCTCGCTCGCCTACACGACGAGAATGGATCAATATTGTCGATACGCGACCAACGTTGGTTGCCGCGGCACTGAGAGATGACAGAGATGACCTGCCGGCGCCCTAGTTGGGATCATCGATGATTCGGGAGACAGCCTCGGCGCATCCCCAGGAGAGGGTGACGCCGGCTCCTCCGTGGCCATAGTTATGGATCAAGCGAGCGCCGGCTGATACGGCGGTCTCTTGGACTCGGACGGATGGTCTTGTGGGACGGAAGCCGACGCGATGGTCGATGACCTGCGCGTCCGCGATAGCAGGGATGACGGCGGCGCAACGAGCCACGATGCTCCGTGCGCGGTTGGCGTTACGGCCTCCACCCAGGTCGTTGTCTTCTGCCGTACCGCCCAAGACGGCCGTTGAGCCATGGGGGTATATGCAGCAGAGTTCAGCGGACAGACCAGTGTCTTCGGAGAAGAACTCGTCAATTCCTGGGTTCTTGATGATCACGATCTCTCCGCGAATCGGGCGCAGATCATGATCCGGTACTAGTTCCTTCGCGCCCAGCCCAGAGCAATTGACGACGGCTTCGGCGACAGGGGCTTCTTCCAGCGTGTGTACGGGCCGGATCTCGATCGTCCCGCCCGCGGTGACGAGCCGTTGGTGAAGGTAGGAAAGGTAGACCGGCATGTCGATCACGGGGACGGTGTACCGGAAGCCGTCGACGAAGCCGTTCGGGAGGTCTCCCCAACGCTCCATGTTGGGGACGAGGGACGCCCACGGCGGCTCTGCCATCGGCCGGCGGGAGGCTTCGATTCCGGTGGTCATACGCACGCCGGTTCTCGGGTCCTCAGCCAGCTTCCTGAACTCGATCAAGCTCTGACGACTCCATTCGAGGACCCTGTCCCAGGGCTCGACGAGGTAGGGACCCCAGATGGCGCCGGCAGCAGCTGACGTGGTTCGGTGCGGTGGCTGGGCAGTCCAGATCACGACCTTGCGGCCCGTCTCGGCGAGACGAACCGCCGTCGTCAGACCGGACACCCCGCTGCCGATCACTATCACGTCCGCCACGATCCAACGGTAGTTCAGGCGGCGTGACGCGCCAGGGCGGCTTCCAACTCGGGGAGAAAGTCACGCGCGTACTCATTGCGCTGTCGTCGGCGAAGGTCATCCGCCAACTGCTTGAGGAGCGCCAAGCTGCGAGCCGATCGAACCCGGTCCAACCGCTTGATCGCGGTACGGGCCAAGTCACAGGCCTCTTCCAGCCGGCCGTGTGCGGCGCAGCCCAGCGACAGCCAGGCACCCTCATGCAGTGCTCGGCGTGGTTGCGGATCATTAAGAGGACGGTCGTAGGCGCTCTCGGCTCTCAGCAGGGTCTCCCCCTCGGCGATAAGCCGTCGCCCACGTCGCTTGTCCTCGGTTCGCATGCACAGTCGACCAAGGTGGACGAGCCCATAGCCGGCCTGAGCGTCGAGGTGGCCCGGCGTCAGGTAGTACAGCCAGGCGGGATCCTTGGCGAGATCCCTCTCGGCCAGCACGTGCAAAGCCTGTTGCCGTACGTACTCGAAATCACGGTGCCGGTCGGCGACGGCGTAGGCGTATGAGAGGCGGGACATCACAGCGGCTCGCACACTCGCGGGTGCATCCGATGCCGCTTTCAGGGCTGCTTCTCCGAGCTCAACCGCGTCTGCTGCGTCGCCCTGCGATGCCGACTGGTAAGCCAGATCGGCGAGAATGTGGGCGCCCATGCTCCCGTAGCCACAGTCGTGAGCCGCCCGGAGCGCTGTGAAGAGGTAGCGCTGGCATAGACCCGGCTTACCGGCGTCGAGAGCCATCCAGCCAGCGAGCTGTCCGATATCAGTAAAGGCGATCAGCAGGCGGCGTCGTACTCGATCGTCGGCGGCATTACGGATCAGCAGCCCAACGGTGCGGAACTGCGCACCGATGTAGTCCAGGTGTCGCCCACCGCCGAAAGCGTCGTCCAAGCGTTGCAGTCTGGGGATGCTCTCCTCGATCTGATCGACGAGCGGGTCGTCGACGCGACCCCCGGCCGTGGCGGCGGCGAGCCTTCCGGTTCCGATGCCGAGGTACTGCCAGGCAAGGCCGGTGAGGGCGGGGCCGCTGACCGCCAGGAAGGTTCTGCGGTCCATCAGGCCCCCTAACAGCCATTCCTCTATCAGCTGAGCGGTAGCCTCAATCGTCCACGGATCGTCCATCCCCGCGTCCGCGCTGATCCACAAGCCGACGCCGGCAGCTCTTCCCTTCCAGAGTTCCTCGACGGTGATCGCACGTCCGAGCTCCTGAGACAGCACGTGGGCTGCCACTTGCGGAATCGGAGGGTGAGGGACGCCGCCTTCATCTCGCCAGTAGTACGGAGCCGTCTCGGCGACCGCTGTGAATCCGCACAGCTTGTTGATCTTCCGGGCGAAGACTTTGGGGTTCCAGCCAGCCATGAGCAGGTAACGGCTGAGCACCTCGTTGGGCTCGGACAAGCCTTCCCCCTTACCGTGAGCATCTCTAACCCACGGTAATAGGCATCCGGTCTTTTGGCAGCCCATCAGGGTTGACCGTCTTGACCGCTCTATTGGGTGCCGGTGGCTAGCCGTAACGGATTTCCTGGTCCCGTCCTGCGAACCACTCTCAGGGAGGGCCCGGTTGCTCAATCAATGGGAATTAATGCAGATTTAGGCGACTCGTGCGCCCAAACATGCCAGACAGCAGCCTGGCCGGTCCGGCGGACTGCGCACACAGAGCGGAACGCCAGGCTCGTGCGCTGTGTTGCCGTCTTCCCAGTCCATCATTCACCGCGTCATATGAGCCGCCGTCCGGGAACCGTGCATGTGATCGCTGAACTTCCTACGCCCCACCCGGAATACGTCGAGAGGCAGAAGTGGAAGAGATAAACCATGATCGAGCATTGATGGTCCTGGTCGATCTGTGTCGGGAACTGATCAAGCTCGGGGTACACGTGGGGCTGAGCGATGCGCGGCCCGCACTGTCAGTTCGGGGCGGCTTGGCGCTCCGCAAGGTATGGATCGAGGTCGATCCATCCGGGGAGTCGTTCGTCTGGCGGCGGGACGACCGGGCCCACCATGCGGACGACCCGGCAGGCGCGGCAGCGAGAATCGCCAAGTACCTGAAGAAGCTCGACGCAGCGCCGGGCGAGCGGTCGTGAACACTGATCCCTCAGCAGTGCTACGGGGCCGGTTTCCGGGCTTAGTGTTCTGGTTCGGCAGGCACACCCGGGTGTGGTGGGCGCTGGTGGATGTACCCGGCGGATCGCGGCTGGTCGAGGCCGCCGATCCGGACGAATTGACCCGGGCGGTCATCAACGCGCAGTCGTGGCCTTGGCCGTTCGGTCGACAAGGTGCGCGGTGGACACTTGGAGCTGGAGGAGCTAGAGGTCGCGGGCCCGGGAGCCGAGAGACGCCCGGGCCCGCGATGTCCCTTAACCGCAGCGGTAGAGGGAGGACCCGGTGGTCTGCGTAGAGCCGTTCGCGGTCGAGGAGGAGCCGCCGTACTCCGAAGGCTGCACGGCGGTGCAGTTCTTCGTGACCCAGGAGGTCACCTCGGAGTTGCCGCCGCCAGGGCCGCCCCGTCCGCCCCCGCCGAACCCGCCACCGGTCATCACGTAGTGCAGCTTCCCGGCCTTGACCAGCTCCTGGAGCTTCTGCGCGGTCATCGCCTTGTCGCTGCCGGAGAAGCCGAACATGGAGATCGCCGGCTTGCCCGTCTGCAGGATGATCGATGCGGCGCTCTGCGAGTTGCTGACCGCGACGAGCCAGGTGGCGCCTCCCTGGTTCTTCTCCAGGTAGGAGATCATCTGGGAGCTCAGCTCGCCGCCGCCCGGACCGCCCCCGCCGGGGCCGCCGCGGAACCCGCTCCGGCCACCGGGCATCTGGCCGGTACCGCCCTGCCCGCCGCCCGGGGCCCCTGGGGCACCGGAGCCGTTCTGTCCTCCGGCACCGCCCTGACCCCCTCCCGGGAAGCCTCCGCCAGGGAAACCGCCGCCGGGGAAGCCGCCGCGCTCCTCCAGCATCTTCCGGACGTCGGCGGGCAGCTGCCCACCTCCCCCCATCCGTCCGCCGCCGGGGAAGCCCATGCCGCCGGTGTTGGGGCCGGCCGTCGGGTTGCTGCCGTTGGCCCGGCTGCTCGCGGCGGAGACCGCGTACGCCGCGGGTCCGGCGAGACCGGCGGCCAGGCCCACGGCCCCGGCGAGCACCGCCATGCGGGCGAGCGCCGCTCTGCCGAGGCGGGCGGCGAGCAGGCCGAGCACGGCGACCACGGTGAGGGCCGCGACGGTCCAGGCCAGCCACGGGTTCCAGTTCGGCGTACGCCGCAGGAGCACGAACGCCCAGATGCCGGTGACGGCGACTCCGGCGGGCAGCACCCAGCTCCACCCCCGGCTGCGCGCGCGGGAGAGCTCGACGGCGCCGATCCCGGTCAGCGCGGCGATCGCCGGGGCCATGGCCGTCGTGTAGTACGGGTGCATGATGCCGCTGGCGAAGCTGAACACCAGGAAGTGGAAGGCCAGCCAGCCGCCCCACATCACCAGCGCCGCGCGCGCCAGGTCCGTACGAGGCCGCTTCCAGTAGAGGACCAGGCCGGCGACCAGGACGATCGCGGCGAACGGCAGAAGCCAGGAGATCTGGCCGCCGAGGATCTCGTTGAACAGGCGGCCGACGCCGGACTGCCCGGAGAAGGTGGGACCGCCTCCGCCGCCCCCGCCGCCGGGGCCGCCGCGTCCGCCGCCACCGCCCTCGTTACCGGTGATCCGGCCGATGCCGTTGTAGCCGATGGCGAGGTCCCAGGCGGTGCCGTCCGTGCTGCCGCCGATGTAGGGGCGGTTGCTCGCGGGGATCAGGTCGACCACGACCGTCCACCAGAACGTGGACACCGCGAGCACCGCCCCGGCCGCGAGCAGGTGCCCGATGCGGCGCAGCCACCCGCCCTGCGCGAACAGCAGGTACGCGAGCGCGAGCGCGGGCAGCAGGATGTACGCCTGCAGCATCTTGGTGTTGAACCCGCAGCCGACGAAGAACGCCGAGGCGAGCAGCCAGCGCAGCCGCCCGGACTCCAGCGCCCGCTGGCAGGCCCACGCCGCCAGGGCCAGCAGCAGGACGAGCAGCGTGTCCGGGTTGTTGTCCCGGTTGATCGCCACGGTGATCGGCGTCAGCGTCATCACCAGTGCGGCGATGACGCCCGCGACCGGTCCGAAGGCGCGGCGGACCGTGGCGTACACGACGGCGACCGCAGCGACGCCCATGATGACCTCGGGCAGCAGCAGACTCCACGTGCCGAACCCGATGACCCGGGCGAAGATCTCCTGGACCCACAGGGCCATCGGCGGCTTGTCCACCGTGATGAACGACGCGGAATCGATCGAGCCGAAGAAGAACGCCTTCCAGCTCTGGGCGCCGCTCTTGACGGCCGCCGAGTAGAAGCTGTTGGCGTACCCGCCGGCCGACAGCCCCCAGCCGTACAGCGCGGCGGCCAGCGCGAGGACCGCCCAGAGAGCGGGACGGGTCCACGCGGGGTCACCGGTGGGGCCGAGCGCGAGACGGCCGAGTCGGCTCCGGGGCGGCGCCTGGGGCGTACCGGCGGGTTCGGACAGTTGGGTGGTCAACGGGACTGCTCCTGCAGGACGGGCTCCGTCTCCTCGGCGGCGCGTCGCGGGTGGAAGACCCAGGCGCGCAGCAGGACGAAGCGTATGACGGCGGCGAACAGGTTGAGCGCGAACAGGGCGCCGACCTCGGCCAGGCGAGGGGCGGACGGCGCGACGGTATCGAAGACGGCCAGGCCGACCGTGCTGACGACGAGGCCGACGAGGAACGCGACGCCGCCTTCGAGCTGGTGCCGTACGGCGCGCTGCCGCCCGCGGACGCCGAAGGTGAACCGGCGGTTCGCGGCGGTGTTGGCGATGGCCGCGAGGAAGTACGAGACGACGTTGGCGGCGATGACCGGCATGAAGAAGCGCAGCAGCGCGTACAGCGCGAGCTGGGCGACGGTGCTGATGACCCCGATGACCGCGAAGCTCGGCAGCTGCCGGCGCATGCCGGTCGGCAGCTGCGCGTCCCGCGTACGGGCGGGGACCGGCACGTTGAACGCCCCGGACAGGACCCGGCGGGCCACGCGCGCCATGCCGCGCAGATCGTCCACTGCCGTCCGGACGACGTCGACCCGGCTGTCGGGGTCGTCCACCCAGTCGACGGGCACCTCGTGGATCCGCAGGCCGTTCCGTTCGGCGAGCAGCAGCAGCTCGGTGTCGAAGAACCAGGCCTCGTCCTCCACCGCGGGCAGCAGCGCCCGCACGATCTCGGTACGGCCGGCCTTGAACCCGCACTGCGCGTCGGAGAAGCGGGCGGCGAGCGTCGTGCGCAGGAGCAGGTTGTACGTGCGGGAGATGAACTCCCGCTTCGGCCCTCGGACGACGGCGGAACCCCGGGACAGGCGGGTCCCGATCGCCAGGTCGCTGTGGCCGGACACCAGCGGCGCGATCAGCGGCAGGAAGGCGTGCAGGTCGGTGGACAGGTCCACGTCCATGTAGGCGACCACGTCGGCGACACTCGTGCTCCAGACGTGCCGGAGCGCCCGGCCGCGCCCCTTCCGGTCCAGGTGCACGGCGTCGACCTCGGGGATCTCCAGCGCCAGGTGCTCGGCGACGTCCCAGGTCCCGTCCGTGCTCGCGTTGTCGGCGATCGTGATCACGAAGCGGTACGGGAACGTCTCGCGCAGGTAGGCATGCAGCCGGCGCACGCTGGCCGCCAGCACGTGCGCCTCGTTGTAGACGGGGATGGCGACCTCGATGAGCGGGTCGCGGGGTTCTTCGTCGATGATTCCCGGGAGCCGGTCCAGCGGGCCGAGCCCGGAGCGCGCGGTCTCGCCGCGCGCCGGCCCGGACCCCGGGGGATCCACAGAAGTCGTCAGCTCGCTCATGGTGACCAAGCTCGCGACTCATCGTGGGAGCCGCCTGAGCCGTTTCTTAAGCCCGGATGAGAAACCGGCTCTCATCCGCCTCTCATCGACGGCCGAGCGGCCGGTCCCGGCACGCGAGAGTGTCAGCACACCTGGCCGCCGCGGGCGGCGTCATCTCCGGCGCTGCGGTCGCGCGCGTTCCCGGCGCCGGCCCACGGCTCGTCCTAAGGCGCCGGTCACCTGTGCTCGCGGCGCCGACTCGTCCTCACGTGCGGTCACCTGTGCTCGCGGCGCCGACTCGTCCTCACGTGCGGTCACCTGTGCTCGCGGCGCCGACTCGTCCTCACGTGCGCTCGCCCTTGCTCGCGGCGCCGACGCGCGGTTCGTCCTCAGGTGCGATCGCGCGTGTTCGTGGCGCTGACCCAGGGCTCGTCGTCGTCCGGCTCCGCGCCGTCCGGGGGCGTCGCATGCCCGGGCAGGCGGAGCCAGGCGAGGGTGCCGCCGCCGTCGGCGGGGCCGAGCCGGACCTCGCCGCGGGCCTCGGCGACCGCGCGGGCCACGATCGCCAGGCCGAGGCCCGAGCCGGGAAGGCCGCGGGCGGACGGGGAGCGCCAGAAGCGGTCGAAGACGTGCGGCAGGTCCTCGGGCGGGATGCCCGGCCCGTGGTCTCGTACGGTGAGCCGGCCGCCGTCCAGCCGCACGGCGATGGTGCCGTCCGGGGGGCTGAACTTCACGGCGTTGTCGAGGAGGTTCACCACCGCCCGCTCGAGGGAGGGGGCGTCGCCGCGGACGTACCAGGGGGAGACGACCGCGTCGACGTGCAGGCCGGGACCGCGCAGCCGCGCGCGGCGTACGGCCTTGTCGACGACCTCGTGCAGGGCGACGTCCTCCTCGACCCGGACGCCGGCGGCGGACTCGGGCCGGGACAGGTCGAGCAGGTCGCCGACGAGGTGGGACAGCTCGAGCAGCTGCGCCTTGACGTTGGTGAGGAGCTTCTGCTTGTCGGCGGCGGGCAGCGGCCGACCGGTGGTCTCGCTGCGCAGCATCAGGTCGATGTTGGTGCGCAGACTGGTCAGCGGCGTGCGCAGCTCGTGCCCGGCGTCGACGATCAGCTGCTGCTGCCGTTCGCGGGCGCTGGCCAGGGCGCGGGTCATGCTGTTGAACGACCGGCTCAGCCGGGCGATCTCGTCGTGCCCGTCGGCCGGGATCGTGGTGGCCAGGTCCTCCGTGCGGGCGATGTGCTCCACCGCGCCGGTGAGCCGGTCCACCGGCCGCAGCCCGGCGCGGGCGATGAGCAGGCCGGCGGTGGCCGCGCCGACCACTCCGACGGCGGAGACGATGGCCAGCAGCACGGTGACGCTGTCCAGCTTCTCGTCGACCGGGCCCAGCGGCTTGGCGATGGACACCGCCGCGCCCTCAGGGTCGTGCCGGGTGAACACCCGCATGGCGACGCCGCTCTCGGTGCGGCCGTCCCGGAAGACCAGATCGCGCTGGCCGCGGGCGACGTCCAGGTCACTGGCGGTCTGGACCAGCGGGTCGGTGGTGTCCTGCGGGCTGCAGGACGTGCCGTTGGCCCACACGACATGCATCGTGGGCACGAAGTCCCGGCCCGGATCATCGCCACCGCTGTCCGTCCGCTGGCAGATGTTCGCGACGGAGACGGCCCCCCGGCGCGGCGGTCCGTGGGGGCCTGGTGGCCCGAAGCCTGTCCGGGGGCCGGACAGCGACCCGTCGAGCTGGTTCATGAGCTGGTCGCGGACGATGAACCAGCAGCCGATGGCGCAGGCCGCGACCGCGACGGCGACGGCCAGGCTCGTCAGCACGGACAGCCGGGCGCGCAGCGACAACCGCTTGATCATGGTTCCCGCAGGACGTAGCCGACGCCGCGCACGGTGTGGATGAGGCGCGGGTCGCCCATCTTGCGCCGCAGGTACATCACGTAGACGTCGAGGGAGTTGGACGCGGGCTCGAAGTCGAAGCCCCACACCGTCTCGAGGATCTGCTCGCGGGTGAGCACCTGGCGCGGGTGCGACAGGAACATCTCCAGGAGGGTGTACTCCGTGCGGGTCAGGTCGAGGGCGCGGCCGTCGCGGGTGACCTCCCGGGTGAGGGTGTTCATCCGGATGCCGGCGTACTCCATGACGTCGCCGGGGTCCGCCGAGCGGGAGGCGAGCACGCTGCGCCGCAGCAGCGCGCGGACCCGGGCGAGGAGTTCGTCGAGCTCG
The DNA here is from genome assembly GCF_039542055.1 of Actinoallomurus vinaceus. Lineage (NCBI taxonomy): Bacteria > Bacillati > Actinomycetota > Actinomycetes > Streptosporangiales > Thermomonosporaceae > Actinoallomurus > Actinoallomurus vinaceus. The sequence goes on along the minus strand of NZ_BAABHK010000004.1, from coordinate 168,397 downwards.
AACGGCTTGACGAGGTAGTCGTCGGCGCCGGAGTCGAGGCCGGTGACCCGGTCGCCGATGGTGTCCCGGGCGGTCAGCATGAGCACCGGGACGGTCTCTCCGCGGGCGCGGAGCCGGCGGCAGGTGGTCAGGCCGTCGAGGCGGGGCATGAGGATGTCGAGCAGGACGAGGTCGGGCTTGACGGCGTCCAGCTTCTCCAGAGCGTCAAGCCCGTCGACGGCGGTCTCGACCTCGTAGTCCTCGAAGGCGAGGCTGCTGGCGAGCGACTCTCGGACGGCGGGCTCGTCGTCCACGACCAGGATGCGCACGATCCGACGGTACCGGGGGTCAGCGGGCGGACGACCGGCGCGGCCGGTGACGGGACGTATTTCTCATGGAACTCTCAGAGGGATCACGGGAACTCGACCTTGACGGCCTGGCGGTTGGTGACGAAGCGCGGGTTCCAGACGTACAGTCCGAGGTCGTCCCGCTGGATCCCCTTCTTGACGCCCATGTCGGTGGCGACCCTGACCAGGTAGCTCGCTCCGGCCGGGATGTACTGGTCGCCCTCCTGCGACTTGGGCGGTGCGAACCCGAGCGTGTCGATGACCTCGGTGCTGTCGGGCAGCGTGCACATGTCCGAGGGCGCGCCCGGCTGGGGCATGCACCGGCCCGTGGCCGCGACGCTGTCCGGCAGGGCCGAGCGCTTGACGAACAGGTCGGCCGGGAAGTCGAGCAGCGCGGGATCGGTGCCGGTGTTGGTGATGACGTAGTCGACGTAGGCGAGGGTCGCGCCCTCCGGGGGCGGCGTCTTGGTCCCGGAGAGCGGTTTGTCGTCGGTGCCGGCCTCGACCGCGGCGATGTCGTAGAGGTAGCCGTCGGGGGTGGTCAGGTCGAGCTTCGGGCCGAGCTTGAGCTGGGCGAGCGTACGACTGTGCGCGGGCCGGGCCCCGGCCTTCGTCGTGGCCGCCACGGTGCCCGGCTCGCTCTCGGTGCTGGTTCCGTGCGCCCGGACGATGAACATCAACCCGGCGACGGCGACCACTCCGACGACGCCTGTGACACCGCCCGCGATGGCGAGGCGGGCGGTGTTCCTGGCCTTCTTACGCCGGTGTGAGCGGTGGCTCGCTGGCATTGATCTCCCGGGTCGCTGGCTCGTACGCGGGGCGGGCCTGGGGCTCGCCCCCGTGCGATTGATGAGGTTGAAAGATAGCAAAGTGTGTCGAAGGGGAGAATTACCGCGGCGATGACGGATGGTCAGGGCACCATCCAGTCCAGAATGGCGTTCGCTTGCAATAGTACGAGGACGCACATCCCGCCCAGAAAGACGAGACTCCAAATGATCACTCGGCGGAAGATGTCGCCCTCCCGGCCGTCCAGTCCGACCGCCGCCGCGGCGATCGCCAGATTCTGCGGGGAGACCATTTTGCCGAGCACGCCGCCGGAGCTGTTGGCTGCCGCCAGCAGCACCGGGGACAGGTGGGCCTTGCCCGCGGCGGCGACCTGGAGCGCGCCGAACAGCGAGTTGGAGGAGGTGTCCGAGCCGGTCACCGCGGTGCCGAGCCAGCCGAGGACGGGGGAGAGGAACGCGAAGAATCCCCCGGCGCCCGCCATCCAGGTGCCCAATGTGATCGTCTGCCCGGACGCGTTCATCACGAAGGCCAGCGCGAGAACGAGGGTCACCGTGAGGATGGCCCACCGTAGTTGCACCAGCGCGTCCCGATAGGCGCGCAGCGCGCGGCGGACCGATATCCGCAAAATGATCATGGTCAACAGTCCGGCGGCGAGCATCTGGGTGCCCGGAGTCGTCAGATAGTTCAGCGTGAAGGTCGGCAGGGACAGCGGTTTGCCCGCCGCGTTCACCAGGTGCAGACCCGGCCACTGGACCATCTGCGTCGTCTTGCCGAGGGCGTTCTTGACCGCCGTTATCTGGCAGACGACGAAGACCAGAATGATGATCGCGTACGGAAGGTAGGCCCGCAGGACCTCCCGCGGCTCGTCAGGGTGGGCCACTCGCCGGGCGAACTCCGGCGTCGGCTCGTCCGCCGCGCCGCCCGCCACCACCGCCTGCCTCTCCGGCCGCAGGCGCGGCCGCACGATCGCCACCACGGCCGCCGCGGACACGAGGGAGGCGACCACGTCGGCCAGCGGGACCGAGACGAAGTTCGACGTGGCGTACTGCGCGATCGAGAAGGCGACCCCGCAGCCGAGCGCGGCCGGCCAGGTCTCCCGGACGCCACGGCGCCCGTCGACGATGCTCACCAGCACCAGCGGCACGAACAGCGCGAGGATCGGTGTCTGCCGCCCGACCATCGCGCCCAGCGTGTCGCTGGACTGCGACGTCACCTTCCCGAGCGTCAGGATCGGCGTGGCCATCGCCCCGAACGCCACCGGCGCGGTGTTCGCGGTCAGCGCCAGCACCGCCGCCCGCAGCGGCCGGAACCCCAGCGCGATGAGCATCACCGAGGTGACCGCGACGGGCGTGCCGAACCCGGCGAGCGCCTCCAGCAGCGCCCCGAACGAGAACGCGATGATGATCGCCTGGATCCGCTGGTCGTCGCTGACCCGCGCGAACGACCGCCGCAGCACGTCGAAGTGGCCGGTCTCCACGGTCATCGTGTAGACCCAGATCGCATTGATCACGATCCACAGGATCGGGAACAGGCCGAACGCCGCGCCCTCCGTCCCGGCCAGGGCCGCCTGGCCGACCGGCATGCCGTACGCCCAGATCGCCACCGCCAGCGCGACGGCGAGGGCGACGAGCGAGGCCGTCCACGCTCGCATGCGCACGACGCCGAGCAGCACGAACAGCGTGAGCAGCGGCAGCGCGGCGACCAGTGAACTCCAGGCGAGGGAATGGGCGACGGGATCGAGGTCCTGCTGGAACATCGCTCACCTCCGGGAGAGGAATGACTCCTTGCCGATCCCCCGAATGGACGCGTCCAGGACCTCCGCCGTGTGGGCCACCGGGAGGTGCTCTCCCCGGCGGCGCAGGGCGGTGGTGATCTGCAGAGTGCAGCCGGGATTCGCGGCGACGAGCAGGTCCGCGCCGGTGGCCGCGACGTTCCGCGCCTTCCGGTCGCCCAGGTCGCTCGCGGCCTCCGGCCGCAGCAGGTTGTAGACCCCGGCGGATCCGCAGCAGATCTCCGGGTCGGCGACCTCCCGGACCTCCAGCCCGGGGATGTCGCCGAGCAGCCGCCGGGGCTGCGCGCGGACGCCCTGGGCGTGCGCGAGGTGGCACGCGTCGTGGTAGGCGACCGCCAGTTCCAGAGGGTGGCGGGTGGCGCGTGGCCCCAGCTCGGCCAGGAACTCCGCGAGGTCCCGCGTCTTCGCCGAGAACGCGGCGGCGCGCTCGGCCCACTCCGCGTCGCCGGCGAACACCGCGCCGTAGTCCTTCATCGCCGACCCGCACCCGGCGGAGTTGACCACGACGACGTCCACGTCCGCGAACGTCTCGATCGTCCGGCGCGCGAATGCCCTGGCCTCCTCGTCCCGGCCGGTGTGCAGCGACAGCGCCCCGCAGCAGCCCTGGCCCTTCGGGAGGACCACGTCGCAGCCCTCCATCGCGAGCACGCGGGCGGTCGCGGCGTTGACGCCGGGGAAGAACTCCCGCTGCACGCACCCGGTCAGCATCCCGACGACGGCCCGGCGCTCGCCCTGGGCGGGGACGCGCTCGGGCAGCCGGACGTGCCGGGCGGGCGGCGGCGTCAGGCGTTCCATCGCGGCGAGGGTGGGGGAGAGGCGCTCCAGCAGCGGCGCGAGGTCGAGGTTCAGCCGCCGGTACGCGCGCAGCGGCCCGCGCAGCGCCCGCAGCCGCCGCGGATAGGGGAACACCGCGAAGATCGCCTCGCGCAGCAGCCGCTCCCCGCGCGACCGGGGATGGTCGTCCTCGACCCGGGCCCGCGTCATCTCGATGAGCCGGTCGTAGCGGACCCCGGACGGGCACGCCGTCACGCAGGCCATGCAACCGAGGCACCGGTCGATGTGCTCGACGGTCGACGCGGTCAGCGGTCCGCCGCGCTCGAGCTGGTCCATGAGGTGGATGCGGCCGCGCGGGGAGTCCATCTCCTCGCCCCAGAGCACGTACGTCGGGCAGGTCGGCAGGCAGAACCCGCAGTGCACGCAGTCGTCCAGCAGCTCCCGGAACTCCTCCATCAGATACCTCCGGCGAAGCGGCCCGGCGCGAGGCGGTGCCCGGGATCGAACTGGTCCTTGACACGGCGCATCAGCGGCAGCGCCGGAATCGGCCCCCATCGGTCGAGCCGGGCGCCCGCCGGTGCCGTGAGTGCGACGGCGGTGCCGTGGCGGCGCAGCCGCGTGAGCGCCTCGTCCGCGCCGTCGGCGGGCAGGGCCGCGTGCCACACGCCGCGCCCGGCAGAGCCGCGGATCCGCGCCCGGCCGTCCGGCAGCTCGGCGAACAGGTCCGGGAGGGCGGTCGGCAGGGCCCGGACCTCGGCCAGGACCTCGCCGTCGGGAAGCCGGGCCCACCATTCGGGAGGGCTCTCGCCGATGCGGCCGCCGATGAGGCTCCGCGCCGCCTCCGCCCGGGGCGGCACCCCGCCGGGCACGCCTTCGAGCAGGACCGCGACGGTGATCGGATCGGGGCCGTCCACCTCGATCGCGGCGGGGACCAGCGTCGAGTGCAGCACGGCCTGGGCCATCTCGAGGGCCTGCGCGGGATCGGAGGCCGTGGCCGAGACGTATGCCGTCGCGCTTGGCAGCGGATGCAGCCGGAACGCCGCCTCGACGATCAGGCCGAGCGTCCCGTACGAGCCGGTGAACAGCTTGCCGAGGTCGTACCCGGCGACGTTCTTCACGACCTTGCCGCCCGCGTGCGCGACGACGCCGTCGGCGCGGATCACGGTGATGCCGATGAGCAGGTCGCGGGCCGAGCCGTACAGCAGCCGGCGCGGCCCGGCGACGCCGGTCGCCAGGACGCCGCCCACGGTGCCGCCCGGCGGCAGGAGGTCGAGGGCGAGCTGTTGGCCCGCTCCCGCCAGGACGCCGCGCAGCTCGTCCAGGGCCAGCCCCGCCTCGGCCTTGACGACGAGGTCCCCGGCGGCGTGCTCGACGATCCGGCCGAGCCGGCGGGTGTCGACGAGCAGGTCACAGCTCTCCGGCGGCGCGCCCCAGTGCAGCTTGGTGCCCGCGCCGCGCGGGACGACCGTGAGCCCGTGCTCGGCCGCCGTCCGCATCAGGTCGGCCGCCTCGGCGACCGTGGCGGGCGCGGCGACGTACGCGGGCGCGACGCCCTGCACGGCGTCGGCCGCCTCGCCCGGGCGGGCCTCGCACGCCTTCGCCAGGGCGTCCAGGGCCGCCATCAGAACAGGTCCGCCTTCCCGCTCTCGACCAGCGGATGCACCCCCGTGCGCCGGCCGGGGACCTCGCCGCACAGCCGGGGCGTGGGGTACACCTTGCCCGGGTTGCACAGCCCCGCCGGGTCGAACGCGCACCGCACCATCTGCATCGTGTCCAGGTCCTCGGCGGTGAACATCCGGGGCATGTGCTTGGCCTTGTCGATCCCCACGCCGTGCTCGCCGGTGATCGACCCGCCGTGCTCGATGCACAGGTCGAGGATCTTCCCCGAGACCTCCTCGGCGCGCTCGCCCGCGCCCGGCTCCGCGCCGTCGAACAGCACGAGCGGGTGGAGGTTGCCGTCGCCGGCGTGGAAGACGTTCGCGACGCGCACGCCGTGCTCGCGGGAGAGCGCGTCGATGCGCGCGAGGACCTCCGGCAGCGTCGTGCGGGGGATGACGCCGTCCTGCACGATGTAGTCCGGGCTGATCCGCCCGACGGCGGCGAACGCCGACTTGCGGCCCCGCCAGATCAGCCCGCGTTCGGTGTCGTCGGCCGCGACCCGGATCTCGAACGCCTCCGCGCACAGCTCCTTCACCCGGGCGAACTGCGAGTCCACCTCCGAGGCGGGCCCGTCCAGCTCGACGATGAGCACCGCTCCCGCGCCCGGCGGGTAGCCGCAGCGCACGGCCGCCTCCGCCGCCTCGATGGACAGGGCGTCCATCATCTCGATCGCGGCGGGTACGACCCCGGCCGCGATGATCGCCGACACCGCCTCGCCGGCCCGCTCGATGGTGTCGAACCCGGCCAGGAGCGTCTGCACGGTCTCCGGCAGGCGCGTCAGCCGTACGGTGACCTTGGTGGTGATGCCGAGGGTGCCCTCCGAGCCGACGAACGCGCCCAGCAGGTCGTAGCCGGGACCCTCGGTCAGCTCGACGATCTCCCCGTCCGGGGTGACGACCTCGCAGGCCAGGACGTGGTTGACGGTGAAGCCGTACTTCAGGCAGTGCGCGCCGCCGGAGTTCTCCGCGACGTTGCCGCCGATCGAGCAGACCTGCTGACTCGACGGGTCGGGGGCGAAGTAGTAGCCGTACGGCCGCGCGGCCCGGGTCACGTCGAGGTTGATCACGCCGGGCTCGACGACCGCGCGCTGGTTGGCGGCGTCGACCTCCAGGACGCGCCGCATCCTGGAGGTCACGATCAGCACGCCGTCCGTACGGGGGAGCGCGCCGCCGGACAGGCCGGTGCCCGAGCCGCGCGCGACGTACGGCACGCCGTCCGCCGCGCAGGCCCGGACGATCGCCGCGATCTGCTCGGCGGTGTCCGGCAGCACCACGATCCCCGGTGTGGCGCGGTGGTAGGTCAGGCCGTCGCAGTCGTACGTCGCCAGCTCGGCCGGATCCGTCAGGACGCTGCCCGCGCCGACGATCCTGCTGAGCCGGTCCGCGAGCGCGTCAAGCCGTGCCATACCACCCATATTCACCCTTTTTCCGATGATCGGCGAGAGTCACGGCATGCGTTCGTACGCCGGGAGGGTGAGGAAGTCGGCGTAGTCGTCGGCGAGCGCGACTTCCTTGAAGAGGCCGACCGCCTCGGCGAACCGCTGCTCGTCGAACGCGTCGCCGTACGACTCGCGGATCTTGCCGAGCTCCTCCTCGATGATCTGCTCGACCAGCTCGGTGGTGACCTGGGGGCCGTCGGCGAGATGGACGTCGTTGTGCAGCCACTGCCAGATCTGCGAGCGGGAGATCTCGGCGGTCGCGGCGTCCTCCATCAGGTTGAAGATGGCGACCGCGCCGTTGCCGCCGAGCCAGGTGGCGATGTACTGCAGGCCGACGCTGATGTTGCCCCGCAGCCCCGCCTCGGTGATATCGCCGGGGGTCTTGTCGACGGCGAGCAGGTCCGAGGCGGAGACGGACACCTCCTCGCGGAGCCGGCCGAGCTGGTTCGGTTCGTCGCCGAGGACCCCGTCGAAGATCTCCCGGCAGACGGGCACCAGGTCGGGGTGGGCGACCCACGAGCCGTCGAAGCCGTCGTTGCTCTCGCGGGTCTTGTCGGCCCGGACCTTCTCGAACGCGGCCTTGTTGACCTCCTCGTCGCGGCGGGAGGGGATGAACGCCGCCATGCCGCCGATCGCGTGCGCGCCACGTTTGTGGCAGGTACGGACGAGCAGCTCGGTGTAGGCGCGCATGAACGGCGCCGTCATCGTGATCGCGTTGCGCTCCGGCAGCAGGAACTGCCGCCCGCGGGCGCGGAACTTCTTGATGACCGAGAACAGGTAGTCCCAGCGGCCGGCGTTCAGCCCCGCGGAGTGGTCGCGCAGCTCGTACAGGATCTCCTCCATCTCGAACGCCGCCGGGATCGTCTCGATGAGGACGGTGGCCCGGATCGTGCCGCGCGGGATCTCCAGGAGGTCCTGGGCGAGGTTGAAGGCGTCGTTCCAGAGGCGCGCCTCGAGGTGGCTCTCCATCTTCGGCAGGTAGAAGTACGGTCCCTTGCCCTTGGCGAGCTGGCGGCGCGCGCAGTGGAAGAAGTAGAGGCCGAAGTCGAACAGCGAGCCCGACATGCGCCTGCCGTCGACGAGGACATGCTTCTCGTCCAGGTGCCAGCCGCGTGGGCGGACGACGATGGTGGCGAGCTCCTCGTCCGGCTTGAGGCGGTACGCCTTGCCGCCGGTCTCGAAGTCGATGGTGCGGTCGAGGGCGTCGCGGAGGTTGAGCTGGCCGCCGACCATGTTCTCCCACAGCGGCGTGTTGGCGTCCTCGAAGTCGGCCAGCCACACCTTCGCGCCGGAGTTGAGCGCGTTGATGGTCATCTTCCGGTCGGTCGGGCCGGTGATCTCGACGCGACGGTCCTCCAGGCCCGGCGCCGGCTTGGCGACCCGCCAGGAGTCGTCGTGGCGGACGCCCGCCGTGTCCGGCAGGAAGTCCAGCGTGCCGCCCCGGGTCAGCTCCTCCTGACGCTCGGCGCGCTTGCGCAGCAGCTCCTCGCGGCGGGCGCCGCACTCCCGCTGCAGGGCGGCGAGGAAGCCCAGCGCCTCGGGCGTGAGGATCTCGTCGTATCGCTCGTGGACGGGGCCGGTCAGCTCCACGCCGTCAAGTCCGGGCATCGAGGCCGCCTTTCGTATAGTGAAATTATTCTTCTGCTTAATGGAAACGATATTAAGATCGCCGCAGCTCGGTCAACGGTGCCGGGGGTGATCCCGCCCCGGCGGGGACGGTGGTGTCCCCGCGTCGGCGGGCGCCCGGGGATATCCCTGCCCGGGTGGGGAAGGGACAACTCCGGACCGGACGTGGCCGTGCCCGGAATAAGCAGGTGTGTTCGGGGCCCGGACGTGGCAGCATCAGGGAAGATCCGGCGACGTTCCGGCGTTGACATGGGGGAACATGACGAACTTTCCTTACGAAGAGCCAGAGCAGACGCCGCTGACCGGCGAGCTGGACCTGGAGGACCGTCAGGCGCTGCGGCGCGTGGCCGGCCTGTCGACGGAGCTCGCCGACGTCACCGAGGTCGAATACCGCGCCCTGCGACTGGAGCGCGTGGTCCTCATCGGGGTCTGGACCGACGGCGACGAGGCTCAGGCCGAGAACTCCCTGCGCGAGCTCGCGCTCCTGGCCGAGACCGCCGGATCCGACGTCCTCGAGGGCATGGTCCAGCGGCGTTCCAAGCCCGACCCGGCGACCTACATCGGGTCCGGCAAGGCGGCGGAGCTGCGCGACGTCGTGATCTCCAGCGGCGCCGACACCGTGATCTGCGACGGCGAGCTGACCCCGAGCCAGCTCCGCCAGCTGGAGGAGATCGTCCAGGTCAAGGTGATCGACCGGACCGCCCTGATCCTCGACATCTTCGCCCAGCACGCCAGCAGCCGTGAGGGCAAGGCGCAGGTCGAGCTGGCCCAGCTCGACTACCTCCTTCCCCGCCTCCGCGGCTGGGGTGGCAACCTGTCCCGCCAGGTCGGCGGCCGCGCCGCCGGCGGCGTCGGCATCGGCGGCCGCGGCCCCGGTGAGACGAAGATCGAGCTCGACCGGCGCCGGATCCGGTCCCGCATGTCCCGCCTGCGCCGCCAGATCAACGAGATGGGCAAGGCGCGCGACACGAAGCGGTCCCGGCGGCGCACCCGCGAGGTCCCCTCGGTCGCGATCGCCGGCTACACCAACGCCGGCAAGTCCAGCCTGCTCAACCGCGTCACCGGCGCCGGCGTCCTCGTCGAGAACGCGCTGTTCGCCACCCTGGACCCCACGGTCCGGCGGGCGAGCACGCCGAACGGCCGGGCGTTCACGATCACCGACACGGTCGGGTTCGTCCGTCACCTGCCGCACCAGCTGGTGGAGGCGTTCCGCTCGACGCTGGAGGAGGTCTCGGACGCCGACCTGATCCTGCACGTCGTCGACGGCGCCGACGCGGACCCGGAGGCGCAGATCGCCGCGGTCCGCGAGGTGCTGCGCGAGCTCGGCGCGGACGACGTGCCCGAGCTCATCGTGATCAACAAGGCCGACGTGGCCGACACCATCTCCCTGGCCCGGCTGCGCCGCCGCGAGCCGCGCAGCGTCGTCGTCTCGGCGCGCACCGGCCAAGGCCTGGACGCCCTCCTCGAGGCGATCGAGGAGCAGCTCCCGCGCGGCGACCACGAGGTGCACGCCCTCGTCCCGTACGAGCGCGGCGACCTCGTGGCCCGGGTACACGACCTCGGCGAGGTGCTCTCCCAGGAGCACACCGCCGACGGCACGGCCATCCACGCCCGCGTCCCCGCGCGCGTGGCCGGCGAGCTGGAGCCGTACGCGACCACGCCCGCCTGACAGCCACGACGCCCGCCTGACCGTAAAACCGGACGGCGGGGTCCGAATTCGGGCCTCGCCGCCCGGTGCGCCCGCCCCCCTTCTCGATTCCATCGTTCGGTACGGGGATGGGGCGGGAGTGAGGTATCGTCAAGGCACCTGTAGCAGTCGGCCGCTGGGGCGGTTTAGGAGCGGTATGTCGCGTGAGGCTGTACAGCGTGGCCATTCGTGCACTACGGTGACGAAACCGATATTCCCGGGCTCGTTGCTCCAGGTGGTCGGCTGATCACCCCTTATCCGACTTGGGTCCGTCGGCAGTGCCGCCGGCGTAATCGAGCGAGAGCAGGTGACCCGCTGCATGGCGTCCGGACACCCTTCACCGGCGCGCGACCGCAGAATCGGGCGGTGACGCGATGACCGTGCGTTTGCTGACGAATATCGGTCGGCTGTGGACCGGCACCGATGTGTGCAGCAACGCCGCCATTCTCGTGCACGACGACCGGATCGTATGGGCCGGTCCCGCCTCGGACCTTCCGCAGAGCGTCCCCGGTGTCATCGACGACATCGTCGATGTCGACCACGTCGAGAATCTCGGTGGCGGCCTCGTCACGCCCGGGCTCATCGACGCGCACTCGCACCCGGTGTACGCCGGTAACCGCTGGGCCGAGCTGGCCATGCGGACGAGCGGGTCGTCCAACAACGAGATCGTCGCAGCGGGCGGCGGGGTGGCCTCCACCGTCACCGTGACCCGCGGCACCGATCCCTGGACGCTGTGCAACAACGTCCGCGAGCGGCTCCGGCAGTGGATCTGCGGCGGGACGACCACGGTCGAGGCGAAGACCGGATACCACCTGACGCGCGACGGCGAGCTGGCCGACGTCCGGATGCTGCGCTCGCTCGAGGAAGAGCCCTCGATGCCGCGCATCCACGCGACGTTCCTCGCCGCGCACATGCTGCCGCCGGAGTACTTCGGCCGCCGCCGCGACTACATCGAGGCGGTCCGCCTCTGGGCCGGCGACGCGGCCGCCGCGGGCGCCGACAGCATCGACGTCTACTGCGACGAGGGCCACTTCACCGCGGACGAGGCCCGCGTCCTGCTCATGACCGGCCAGCGCGTCGGCTTGAAAGCGCGCCTGCACGCCTGCGCCAACGAGCGGGTCGGCGCCGCCCAGGTCGCGGCGGAGGTCGGCTGCGCCTCGGCCGACCTGCTCACCGAGGCCAACGACGACGACATCAAGGCACTGCACCACGGCGGGGTCGCCGCGACGGTCTGCCCCGGCAGCGCCCTGCACAACGGCCGCACCCCGCCGGTCCGCGCCATGCTCGACCGCGGCGTCACCCTGGCCCTCGGCACCGACCACAACCCAGGCCAGTGCGGCATCACGTCGATGCCGCTCGTGATCGGCCTGTCGGTCGCGATGTTCGGCCTCAGCGTCAACGAGGCGCTCCGCGCGGCGACCCTCGGCGGCGCGGCCGCCCTCCGGGTCTCCGACCGGGGCGCGCTGGTGCCGGGCATGTACGCCGACATGGTCCTGTGGGACGCCGACCACGAGGGCGCGTTCGCCTGGGCGTTCGGCCTCCGCGCGCTGCGCGTCTGGCGCGGCGGCGTCCCCGTCCAGCCGTAACACCTTCGCCCACGTGACCGCACGTGCGGTGCGGTGGGCGTCCTGACCCGGCCGTAGGACCTCCTCGCCTACGTGACCGCGCGTGCGGTGTGGCCAGGTGCGGGCCGCGCACGTGCGGATGCTCGATGACGACGCCTTCCCAAGCACCGGGTCGTTGCCACCCAAAGATCGTTTCCGTCCGCGTACGATGCGGCTCCACCGTTCCTCTTCGTTGGAGTCGCCTGTCGTGTCCGATCGCGTTGATGAGACTGAGGAGATGGCGGAGGCGATCGCCCCCGGACGGCTGGCGGCGTTCAGCGACGGCGTGATCGCGATCGCCGCGACGCTCCTTATTCTTGAGGTGAAGGCCCCGTCCGCCGGGGAAGAGGTGTGGCCGGCGTTGCGTCACGAGTGGCCGGCGCTCGCGGTGTACGCCGTGAGCTTCCTGGTCATCGGCATCGCGTGGATCCACCACCACAACATGTTCCACCAGGTGCGGCGGGTCGACCGTGGCCTGCTCTTCCTGAACCTCGGCATGCTGGCCACCCTGTCCTACCTGCCGCTGCCGACCGCGACGCTCGGCAACCACCTCACCGGCCACGACGCCGCCCCGGCCGCCGTGTTCTACTCGGCGTCGCTCACGCTGGCGGCCGCCTGGTTCACCCTGTTGTGGAATCACCTGTGCGCCCGGCCGTACCTGCTGCACCCGGCCGCACGGGAACTCGCCCACGAGGCCCGCCGCCGATCGCTGCTCGGGCCGGTGAGCTACCTCCTCGCCGCCCTGCTCGCGTTCGTCAGCCCGATCGGCTCCCTGATCCTCAACGCCGCGATCATCCTCTACTTCATCGTCGGCCGCCGGTCCCCGGCCGCCCGTGTCCAGCGCCCCACTCCGGCCTCGGCCGCCGGCCAGGACGCGGCCGGGGACGACGCGCCGTCTCCCGAAGCTCGCTGATCAGGCCGACCTTCCGCTCACCTCCGGCGAAAGGAGCGCAACGTACGCTAAACGGTGATGATCACTAAGACGACCTCGGAGACGGCCGGTTCGACCAAGGCACGCGGAGGCGTCGTCCTGATCGGAGCGTTGGTCATTGACTCGCTCGGCAACGGGCTCTTCCTCCCCTTGTCCCTGGTGTTCTTCACCCGGCTCACCGACGTGCCACTGAGCCTCCTCGGCATCCTGATCAGCGTCGCCAACGTCGTCACGCTGCCGGTCCCCGTCTGGGCCGGTGCGCTGGCCGACAGGCTGGGCGCGCTGCCGCTGGTCGTCGCCGCCCAGGTCATGCAGGCGCTGGGCTACCTCGCCTACGGCCGGGTCGACGACCCGGCCGGCATCTTTCTCGCGGCGAGCCTGGTGGCCGTGGGCGTGCGGTTCTTCTGGTCGAGCATCTTCACCGCGGTCGCGGACTATGCCGACGCGAGCACCTCCACCCTGAGTACCGACTCCTGGTTCGCCTGGACCAACACGACCCGCACCGTAGGGCTCGGCGCCGGCGGTCTGATCACCGGTGCTGTGATCGCCGACGGTCGTGCCGTCGCCTACCGCGCCGTCGCCTACCGCGCCGTCGCCTACGGCGCGGCCGCCTGCTTCACCGCGGCCGCCGCCGCGATCACCGTCTTCGTTCGCGCACCACGGTTCCGCCACGAAACCGAACAAGCCCGGTCCGGATATGGGACGCTCCTCCGGGACCGCCCGTTCGTCGCGCTGACCGGCATCAACACGACCCTGGCGATGACGAGCATGATGCTCGGCCTGGGGTTGCCCACCTTCGTGCTCACCGGCCTGCACGGCCCGGCCTGGCTCACATCCGCGCTCTTCGTGGGCAACACCGTCCTGGTCTCGGTGCTGGCCGCACCCGTCGTCAAACGGCTCGCCGGCTACCGGCGTACCCGAGCCGTCATGACCGCGGCCGCCCTGTGGGCCGTGTGGTGTCTCCTACTGTCCGGCCTCGTCCCAGGCCGGCACGCCTGGGTGATCCCCGTGCTGATCGGTTCCACAGCACTGTTCACCCTGGCCGAGGTGCTGCATGCGCCCGTCTCGATCGCGCTCGCGACCGCGATGTCTCCCCCCGAGTTCAGGGGGCGCTACATGGCCGCCTTCCAATACTCGTTCACCATCGCCGGGATCATCGCGCCGACGTTCTTCGCCACGCTGTTCGACCTCCACCGCGCCCTGCCGTGGATCGCTCTCTGCGTGATCGACTGCCTCGCCGTGGTCGCCATACGGCTGCTCGAGCCGAGCCTGCCGCCCACGGTGCAGCATGACTCCGCCGCGGAGGTCGGCGGCGGTCACGAAGAGCCGTCCGTGGACCAGTCGGCCTGAGCGGCGCCGGCGCTCTCGGGACAGGCGAGGTACCGAGGGCCGAACGGCGGGTGCCACACCGTGGCGGAGGCTCAGGCGCCGAGACCGGGTGCGCGATGCCCCAGTGACGGCAGGCCGGCCTCCCGGCATGCCGCCACACCGTGGCAGAGGCTCAGGCAGCGAGGCCGGGTGCGCGATGTCCGGTGACGGAAAGTCGGCCTCCCGGCATGCGGCCACACCGCGAATGAGTCGCCGACGCGCCGCCGTGTTCGCCGAGACCCGGCTGCATGCCCTGGCGACGGTGACGCGCGGCCGTCCAGGTTCAGCCGCTTATGTCGCTTACCGCCCTACACTCCCGGTATGACAGCAGCGGTCGCGGTCGTCACTGATTCCACCGCTTACCTCCCTGACGAACTGGTCGCGGCGCACGGCGTCACCGTCGTGCCGTTGCAGGTCGGAGTCGGCGGGGAGACGTTCGAGGAGGGCCTGGGCCGTACGGCCGCGGAGGTCGCCCACGGGTTCCGCGACTGGCGGCCCGTCACGACGTCCCGGCCGTCGCCGGAGAGCTTCGCGGACGCCTTCCGCAAGGCGGCCGAGTCCGGGGCCTCCGGGGTGGTGTCCGTCCACCTGTCCGCGGAGATGTCGGGAACCGTCGAGTCGGCCCGGCTGGCCGCCAAGGAGGCGCCGATCCCGGTTCGCGTGGTGGACAGCCGATCGCTCGGCATGGGGCTCGGCTTCTCCGTTCTGGCAGCCGCCCGGGCGGCGATCGCCGGCGGCGACCTCGACGCCGTGGCCGATGCAGCGGTACGCCGGATCCGGGCGACCCGCTCGCTGTTCTACGTCGACACGCTCGAGCATCTGCGCCGGGGCGGCCGGATCGGCGCGGCGGCGACCCTCCTGGGCTCCGCACTGATGATCAAGCCGCTGCTGCGCATCGCCGACGGGCGCATCGCGCCGCTCGAGAAGGTCCGCACCACCTCGCGAGCCCTCGCCAGGCTGGAGGAGCTGGCCGTCGAACTCGCCGGCGATCGGCCCGTCGACGCCGCCGTCCAGCACCTGGCCGCGCCCGTACGGGCCGCCGCCCTCGCCGGCCACCTGCGCGAACGCATCCCGCAACTGCACGACCTGTACGTCGGAGAGGTCGGGCCGGTCATCGGCGCGCATGTCGGCCCGGGAATGCTCGGCGTGGTCGTGTCCCGCCGGGAGCAGTGAGCCGCCGCCGGCGCGACGGAGTCGTTCGGGCGGCTTGTGCGCGGCCTTCCGCGCGGCCAGTACGGTGAAATGCGGTCAGGGTGGCAGCGGATCTGACGCTTGCCGGGCCTGACGGCGTCGGGTTTTGTGGAGTCCGGGCGACGTTTAGGGCGATAATCAGCACTCGGCGCGAATACGGAGGGAACGCGTGGAGGGCTTCGGGGCTTTCGCGAATATCGATGTCGACAAGCTGCTCAGCGGGGCGCAGGAAAGGATGTCACGCGTTCAGGAGATGAACGAGCGGCTGGCCGACCTCGTCGGGCAGGCCGAGGCGGCCGAGGGGCGCATCAAGGCGACGTACACCATGTCCGGAGGGCTGACCGGTCTCGAGATCGATCCACGGGCCCTGCGCATGGGATCCAAGGACCTCGCGGACACCATCAGGTCGACGGTCCAGGAGGCCGCACAGGATCTGCAGCGTCAGGTCGCGGAGGCCATGGGCGAAGTCTTCGGAGAGAAGGACAATCCGATGAAGCTCGCCGGTGACCAGGACGCCGCCGTGGCCAAGGCCAAGGAGGCACAGGCCGCCTACGACCGTACGATGAAGGACGTCATGGGCGAGCTCGACGCCGTCCGCAAACGCCTCGGCCTGTGAGCATCGACCCGGCGCCGGGAGGGACGACCGCCCGGCGCCGGGTCTCGCCGGAGATCAGGTGGTCGTTGGCATCTGCACGTTCGGGGACGTCGGCATGAGGGTCGCCTGCTGGAAGTTGACCGGGCCCTGCCCCGTCGGGTCCATCGCCTTGTGCTGGGAGTACATGTAGACCCCCATGCCGGCGCCGATGATGCCGGCGATCGATATCAGGGCGGTCTTCAGGCTGACGCAGGAGGCGGACAGGATGGTGTCGCAGACCCCGGCGACGGCGTTGCCCGCGGCTTCCAACGCGGCCCCACCGACGATGGTCCACGCGGTCGCCAGGATGCTGGTCGCCCACACCGCGAGGAGCGTCCCGATGGCGAAGGCGAGCACCGCGAACGCGAAGAACGCGTATCCGGCGATCTTCAACATCCCGCCGACGTCATCGGTGAACTGATTGACCTTCGCCAGCTCCCCTTTGTACTTGATCAGCGCCGCATCGAACGCCTCACGGCCGCCCTCCTGCCACTTGTCCAGAGGCACCCCCTTGGCCAACTCCTCCAACTTCGTGCCGACCTGCTGGAGCTGACTCGCGGTCGTCTTCCAGTCGGTGCCCGCGTTGTCCATCTGGCCGGGGTCGGAGTACGCCAGGCCCATCTCGACGACCGCGGGATAGGCTCCAGGGATCACGCACGCGGCGTACATCGTCTCCGCGATGGCCGCCATGCACATCCACTTGCCCGCTTCCAACATGCTCATGTTGTCGCTCCCCTCATGTGACCGAACCGGCCGTCACTGCTGCGGCTGGACGGTGCTGGCGTCCTCGCCCTGCTGCCACGTCTGGGCGTTCGTGCCGAGCGTCTTCTGCCAGTTCGTGAGCATGGACCGGCCCTGCTGCACGTAGTTGGTCGCGCTGTCCCGTACGGAGTTGTGCGCCATGTTCAGCGGAAAACCGAGCACGCCGAACGCCGGCCAGCTCACGCTGATGTTGGACGCCTTCTCATGAGCGGTGTCCATCGTCCCGCCGGCCTGTTGGTCGATGTCGTCGCCGAGCTTCTTGATCGCCTGAGGATCGCCGTTGCGCTGCCCGCCGCCCGCACGTTTCGGCGGCTGTTGAGTGGTCGGGTAACCGCCCCCACCCCCTGAAGGGCCACCGCCACCCGAGGGGCCACCGCCCCCGGACGGACTGCCGCCTCCGGACGGGCTGCCGCCCCCGGCCGACGGCGTCTTCGGCGAGGAGGCCTTGTCGCCGTCCTTGCCTTTGCCGTCCTGACCCTTCCCGTCCTTGCCGTTCGGGTCGGCTCCGGCTCCTTTGCCCTGACCGTCCTTTGACGTACCGTCACCCGGCTTGGCCTTGTCGACCTTGACCTTCACGTCTCCGTGCTTTCCGCGCGAGACGTCGATCGTGACGTGCTTGCCCGGATCGACGTGGACGCGGATGTCATGCGGGTTGTGCGGGCCCTTGCGGACCAGGACGTCGAGGCTGCCGTCGGGGTTCTTGGTGGTGACGACCTGCGGTGCGTGCTTCCCGAATCCGTGCTCGGAGATGTTCGCTTCGGCGGCATGAGGGCCATCGCCCTTGACATGCTGCGGGTGCTGGTCCTGTCCCGTGCCGGGGGAGTGACCGGCATGGCCGTTCTCCGGGGATGCCGGCGTGGACGTGTTGCCGTGAGGCTGTTCGGCTCCCAGCAGGCCGTCGCCCTGCTGGCCGTGGCCTTTGTCGGACCCGTCACCGTGCTGCCCGGAGCCGCCCGTGTCCGAACCGGTGGCGGAGTGCGAGATCTTCGCCGACCCGTCGGCCAGGACATCGACGTTCAGACCGTCGTCACCGGCCGCGACCTCATGCCCGTCGACGAACACCTGCGCGTCGGAGTCGGACGGCAGCTGACCCTTTCCGGCGTCCGTTCCGGTCGGAACCGTGTATCGGTCGGGCGCCGTGGTGTTCTGGATGCCCCCGCTCTGCGAGGTGGCCGAGGAGGGATCCGCGGATCCGATGAAAGGGCTCGCCGTCTGATCGGATGAGCCGTTCAACAGCATGTCGATGCGGTTCTCACTCATGGGACTCCGATTGTCGGGCAAATGCTGCACACGCCGGAATTAGACCACAGGATAAGACACCCGGTTCCGGAGCCGACGAGTTCTTCATGACTCATGATCCGGGGGCCGTCAACGGCATCGATCATCCGTCGCCTGATGACGTCCGCCCGGCTCCATGTCGGTGGGGGCCGGTCGTCGCGCACGTCGGCCCGGTACGCATGGGGCCGTCCTCGTGCCACGCGTGGAGAGTTATCCACAGTCCGCATCGAAGCGGTCGCGTCGGGTCATCGCTCCGTTAGCGTCGAGCTCATGTCCAGCCCCGATGCCACCGCGTTCGACCGACTTCGTGACGTCTTCCGTCCGCCGCAGTCGTTCGGGCCCGACGACGCGGGCCCGCAACCGCCGGGAGCGGCGTTACGGGCCTCGCCCCGGGACCCCGGGAGACGGGCGCGGCTCGACCCGGGCGCCCCGGGGATCCGGGTGCTGGCCGTCGTCGGTCTTGTGGCGGCGCTCGTGGCGGGTGCGTACCTTTGGTGGTCGCGTCCGGAGCCCCGACCGGCCCCACCGGTCGTCGTCAGTCCCGCCGCGCATCGGGCCGCCCCGGTGGACGCGTCGGCGCCGAGCCCCGCCATGCCGACCACGACCGCCGCGCCCGTCTCCTCCCCGTCACCGGTGCTGGTCGACGTCGCCGGGAAGGTGCGGCACCCGGGAGTGGTGAGCCTGCCGGCCGGCGCCCGGGTGATCGACGCGATCAAGGCGGCCGGCGGGCCCCTGCCCGGTGCCCGGACAGGGATGCTCAACCTCGCCCGCCGCGTCGTGGACGGTGAGCAGGTCCTCGTGGGCGTCGACGCCACCCCCGCGCCCGCCGTGCCACCGGTCGCACCGTCGGGTCCGACGCTGCCCGCCGGCACGCCGCTCGACCTGAACACCGCCGGCGCCGCCCAGCTCGACCAACTGCCCGGCGTCGGTCCCGTGTTGGCCCAGCGCATCGTCGACTACCGCACGCGGCACGGCCCGTTTCGTTCGGTCGACGAGCTGCGTCAGGTGTCCGGCATCGGCGCCGCCAAGTTCGACGACCTCAAAGCGCTGGTGACCGTGTGAGCGCCACCCCGCCACGCGACTCACCGCCCTTTCCGAACCGCGACCGCCGGCAACGCCCGCCGCGGACGACGGGGTGCCGCTGACGGGTGGCGGGGCGTCGGCGATTGGCGGGTCGGCCGAGGGCCGCGCGTCGGGGAAACGGCGAAGGGGGCGAGAGCCAGGTGCTGGGGGAACGGAGAGGGGGTGAGAGCCGGGTGTCGGGCAACGGTGGGACGGTCGGGGGCGTGCCGCCGGTGGCCGGCGGGATGCCGGCGAGCGGCGGAGCGATTGGGGATGTGCCGCTGGCTGGTGGCGGGGATGAGGCCGAGGGCGGGCCGCGGGCCGGTGGCGGGGAGGGCGCCGAAGGCGGGCCGGCGACGGACGGCGGTCACGACCTGCGGCTGGCCGCCCCGGCGGCCGGTGCCTGGCTGGCGGCCCTCCTCCTACTTGGGACCGACGCCGCCGTGGCGTATGCGACCGCCGCGGTCGCCGTCCTCGGAGCGGTGCTCCTGGCGACCCGCTCGGCCCGAGACCAGTCCCCCCACGTCGCGAGCCTCTTGGCCAGGACCCGGTTGGCCAGGGTCCGCTCTATCGGGGGCGGGTCGATCGTGGGCCGGTCGGTCAGGGATCTGTCGGCCGACGATCCGGGGGTCAGGGGCCTGTCGGTCAACGACCTGGGGGTCAGGGATCTGTCGCCCAACGACCTGGAGGCCGGCGAGCGGTCGGCCAATGACCTGGGGGCCGGGGGCCTGTCGGCGGGGGATCGGCGGTCCGGGGCCGGTGCGATCGAGGACCGTGGGGTCGCGGGGCGGCGGGTCTTGGAGTGGTCGGCCGCCGATGGGCCCGCCGATGAGTGTCCGGCCGCCGATCGGTCCGCGGCGGGAGCGCCGACCGCCACCGGGTGTGCCACCGTGGGGCCTCCCGCCGCGGGGTGGCCGGCCGGGGGCCGCGTTGTCTCCCGGCGGGTCATGGTGGGCGTACTGGCCTGCGTGGCGGCGTCGGCGGCGGGGGTGGGGTTCCGGCTGACCGCGGTGGGGTCCGGGCCGGTTCGGGCCTTGGCGGTGAGGGAGGCCACGGTGACCCTCGGCGCGGTGGTGACCGGTGACCCGGTGGTGTCGGTGAAGGCAGGGTCGGCGCGTCGGCGCACGACCGTTCTGGTGCCGGTCCGGGTGGAGGAGGTGGAGCGACGGCGGGTCCGGGTGCCCGTCCTCCTGCTCGCGAGCGACGAGGCGTGGAAACCGTTGGTGCCGAGCCAGCACGTCCGCCTCGCCGCGAGGCTCGTCGTCCCGCGCAGTGGTGAGCTGCTCGCGGCCGTCGGTCTGGTCCGCGGGCCGCCGACGGTCGTCGGTGGGCCGTCGCTTCCGCAGCGGTGGGCGAGCGTCATCCGATCACGGCTGCGGGCGGCGGTGGGTCGGCTTCCGGCCGACCAGCGCGGCGTCCTGCCCGGCCTGGTGGACGGTGACACGTCGCTTCTCGATCCCGAGCTCACCGACGCGTTCGAGAAGGCCGGGCTCACGCATCTCATGGCGGTCAGCGGTGAGAATCTCTCCCTGCTGATCGGTGCCGTCCTGTTGGTGGGCCGCCTCACGGGGCTGGGCCGCCGGACCCTTCCGCTGCTCGCCGGGGCGACGGTCTTCGGGTTCGTCCTCGTCGCGCGACCGTCGCCGAGCGTTCTTCGCGCGGCCGTCATGGGCTCCGTCGCCCTGCTCGCCGTCGTGACCGGCCGGGAGCGCCGTGGGGTTCCGGCGCTCTGCGCGGCCGTCATCGCGCTGGTCCTGCTCGATCCGGGGCTCGCCCGTTCGTACGGCTTCGCGCTGTCGGCGCTGGCGACCGCCGGCATTCTCGTGTTCGGGCCTCCGTGGCGGCGGTGCCTGGCCCGGCGGCTGCCCGGGAGCGTGCCCGGGCGTGTCCCTCGCCGCGTGGCCGCCATGGTGGCGGAGCCGCTGGCGGTGTCCGCCGCGGCGCATGTTGCCTGCGCCCCGGTGCTCGTCCTGCTCGACGGAGAGGTGAGCCTCGTCGCCGTGCCGGCCAATCTCCTGGCCGCTCCGGCGGTGGGGCCGGCGACTCTGCTCGGTGTGCTGGCCGCCGCCGTCGCGCCGATGTCCCTGTCCATCGCCCGGGTGATCGTCGTACCGGCCGGGCTGGCGGTCGGCTGGATCGCCGGCGTCGCACGGGTGTGCGCCCGCGCGCCGTACGCCGCGGTCGCCTGGCCGGCCGGGCCCGTCGGGGCGGCGCTGCTGGCGGTGGTGTTCATCGTCGGCGCGCTCACCCTGCGCCGGCCGGGGGTGCGTAGGGTCGCCGCCGCCGCGATGGCCGGGGTCGCCGTCGTGGCCCTGATCGTCCACGTCTGGGCGCCTGGCTGGCCGCCACGCGGCTGGCAGTTCGTGGCCTGCGACGTCGGCCAAGGCGATGGGCTCGTGCTGGCGGCGGGGCCCGGCCGGGCGGTGGTCGTCGACACCGGGCCCGACCCCCGGCCGATCGACCGCTGCCTGAGCGACCTTCGGATCCGCGCCGTGCCGCTGCTCGTGCTGACCCACCCGCACGCCGACCACGTGGACGGCGTGCGCGGCGTGCTGCGTGGGCGCGTGGTCGGCGAGACCGTGATCAGCCCGGACAGCGAGGGGGAGGAGCGTCGTCTGCTCGTCGGGAGGCGGGTCCGCCCGGCGGGCATCGGTGACGTCTGGACGGTCGGGCCGCTGACGCTCGGCGTCATCGGCCCCCTGACCACCCTGCGCGTGTCGACCCGCGACCCCGGAACGCAGGTCAACGACGCCAGCGTGGTGCTCCTGGCCCGCTGGCCCGGCCTGAGCGCACTCCTCTGCGGCGACGTCGAGACCGAAGCGCAGCGACGACTCCTCGCCGCCGGGACGCCCCACGCCGACATTCTGAAGGTGCCGCATCACGGATCTTCTCACCAGGACCCTGACTTCCTGGCCGCCACGCACGCGCGCATCGCCGTCACGTCGGTCGGGGTGGACAACGACTACGGTCATCCGGCGCCCGCGACGATGGCCCTGCTGGCCCGTCTCGGTCTGCGGAGCTATCGCACGGATCGCGACGGCGACATCGCCGTCATCGGCTCCCGCGACGGCCCCACGGTCGTCACCCGGCGGCCGAGATCCGGATGACGAGATCCGGATGACGAGATCACGCGGCTGATGTCCTGCCATGCGAGGTGCGTGGGGCCGTTCCCGAAGGGCCGGGCGCCACCGTCCGACCGACGCCGATCGGCGTGCACATCAACAGCGTCGGCATCACCGATTCGCCTGTGGCCGACGCCGCCGAGCCGGCTGCGGTCGGCGCCGGCGAGTCGCCTGTGGTCGGCACTGACGAGGCGGCTGCGGTGCGCGCCGGCGAGTCGCCTGTGGTCGGCACCGACGGGGCGGCTGCGGCCGGCGCGGCGAGGCGCCGGTGGCCGAGACCGGCGACTCGCCTGTGGTCAGCGCCGGCGAGGCGGCTGCGGGGCAGCGCCAGTGAGTCGCCTGGGCGGCGGGGCGGGGGCCGTCAGAGCGTCTTGTTGATCGCCCAGAGGTCGTGCGCGTCGTAGTTCCGCGGGAAGGAGTTGCCGTCGATCATGCAGGACTTGCTGCTCTTCCGGTGGCCGAGGTCTCCGGTGTGGCCCACCTCGTGGCAGCCGAGGCTCTCCCACGCGCTCGTCGAGCGGGACCCCATTTCGCTCTGGTTGAAATGGATGCTGAACGATCCGCACTTCGGCCCGCTACGGACCTCGCACCGTGTCTGGCCGAACCAGCCGGTCTTCCCGTACTTCCCGTCGAAGAAGTGGATGTCGCCGCTTCCCCATTTCGTCTTGATCTTGCTGCGCTCCAGCTGCTGCTTGCCGTGCTTCATCGCGGCCGTGCCCTTAGCGGTCAGGCTGTGCCCTTGGAATTCCTGGGTCGAGCTGTCCGGGAGTCCCGTACCCTTGAACTGGTGGTCCGCATAAGACACCGGAGCTCCGAACACCGCGATAACGGCCGTGCAGCCGGCGATGGCCGCGATGCGCGCCGAAGAGATTCGCATAATCGTCATGCGCCTTCCGTGAGGATCGACTGAGGTCTTGGCGTTCGCTATTGAGAAGGCACCGGGACGGCGCGGAGGCGGCCCGCGCGGTAGTCGGCGGAGGCCTTTCGCAAGGAGGCGCGGAAGGCGGTCTCCGACTGCCTCTCGACCGCTTCGTGAACGGGACTGTCCTCCGCTGCGGTCGGGCTCAGCCGAGAGCCCTTGACCGACACTCGGCCCTGCGTGCTGACCAGCCGGAACCGCCCCTCGTCGATCCTCCGGAGGAAGTAGTAGTTCTCGTCTCCGGCGTTGCTCCAGGTGACGCCCTCGATCTGGAAGCCGTGCCCGCGGTCGTCCCAGCCCCACTCGTCGAGCGTCACCGTGGCCGGCGTGGTGCCGGTCTTGTTGAGGAAGACCTGCTCGATCTTGATCGCGACGTCCCGTACGCGCTGCCCGTCCATGCCGCTGCTGCCGATGTGCCGGCCAGGCGTGATCTGGGTGACCCGGCCGCGGATCACCAGGTCCGATGAAGCGGTCATCGTCGGAACGTCGTCGTATGCCTCGACCTCTTTGACGGCCGCGACCTCCCGCGGCTTGGCGTCGAGTTTCACGGCGGCGACATTCTTCGATCCCTGGTCGGCGCGCGCGGGTGCGTCCGCCGATGACGTCTTGGCCGGGGACGAGCAGGCGGCCAGTGACGATATGGCGGCGATGACGAGAAGTGGGCTCAGGCGCTGGCCGGAGCTTTTGAATTTCACCAGGAAGACCTTTCGACGTGCGCGATTCTCGTGATGCGCGGCCGGATCAGACGGCCATTATGTTCGTCGGTCTTTATGTGGTGAAGAGACCGGGGGCCTAATCGGATTAGGCCCCCGGTCCCGGGTGACGCTGCGTCAGACGGCGACCGGACCCTGCGATCCACCGGTGCCGAGGACCTCCTTGACCAGCTCGTACGAGCGCAGTCGCGCGGCCGGATCACCGACGTTCGTGGAGATCATCAGTTCGTCCGGGCGGGTGCGGTCCAGCAGTTCGAGGAGTCCCTTGCGTACCGTCTCCGGGCCGCCGATCACGTGCGACTCGGTGATGGCGCCGATGGCCTCGCGTTCCTGAGGCGTGTACGGGTGGGCCAGTGCCTCCTCCGGCGTCGGCAGCAGACCCGGCCTCCCGGCCCGCAGGCGCAGCATGGACAGGCCCATCGGGGCGGCCAGCCGTTCCGCCTCCTCGTCCGTCTCGGCGCAGACGACGGCGGCGGTCACCATGACACGCGGGTGGGAGAGCGACTCGGACGGCTGGAACGTCGAGCGGTACAGCTCCAGTGCGGGCTCGGTGAACCGCGCGCTGAAATGGTGGGCGAACGCGAACGGCAGCCCGAGCGCACCCGCGAGCTGCGCGCTGTAGCCGCTCGAGCCGAGCAGCCAGATCTCCGGCGGGTTCTCGCCCGCGGGCACCGCCCGGATCCCGAGGGAGGATCCGGCGAGGAACGCCCTCAGCTCCGCCAGGTGCCGCGGGAAGTCCTCGACGTCCAGGCCGGCGGTCCGCCGCAGCGCGTACGCGGTGGCCTGGTCGGTGCCGGGCGCCCGGCCGATGCCGAGGTCGATGCGCCCGGGGTGCAGTGCTTCGAGCATGCCGAACTGCTCGGCCACGACCAGAGGCGCGTGGTTGGGCAGCATCACCCCGCCCGACCCGACCCGAAGGGTCGACGTCGCCTCCGCCAGGTGCGCGATCAGCACGGGAGGCGAGGAGCTCGCGATGCCCGGCATGTTGTGGTGTTCGGCCACCCACAGGCGGTGGTAGCCCAGCCGTTCGACCGCCTGGGCCAGGTCGATGCTGGCCCGTAGCGCGGCGCCGGGCGTGGTCTGCGTGCTCACGGGCACGAGGTCGAGCACGGACAGGCGTAGGTCATCTAGTTCGAGCACATTCGAACAACCTGCCGTGGAATCCGGAGATTCCCGGCTGTAGGCCGGATCACAGACCCGTTGCGCGGACTCGGACCCGCCGATGGCTCACGCGCCGTGATCACGGCATCATTGGACAATGCCCCGAGGAGTCTCCAGTGTCCCCCGGCCGCGCGGGTTCCTGCTCCGTGTCGTGCGCACGCCCCTGTGGTTCTACCACCGGAATCTCGGCTTCCTGCTGGGGAAGAGGTTCCTCTACCTAGCGCACCAGGGGCGGCTGAGCGGGCTGCGCCGCGAGACCGTGCTGGAGGTCGTGAAGCTCGACCACGAGGCCGGCGAGGTCATCGTGTTCTCCGGGTGGGGTAACCGCGCCGACTGGGTGAAGAACCTCCGGGCGGGTCGCGCCCTCGAGATCCGCATCGGGCACCTCCGCCTCCTCGAGCCGGAGCACCGCTTCCTGTCCGACGAGGAGCGCCGGGCCGTGCTCGTCGAGTACAAGGAGGTCCATCCGCTGACCTGGTGGACCCTCGCCCGGCTGATGGGGCTGCCCGGGGACCCGAAGAACGACGACATCGGCGACATGCGCGCCGTCGCCTTCCGCCCGAGCAGCTGGGACGTCCGGGACTGACGGCCATGGGCGGTACGGGGTGCCGCGACATGGCATGCTGCTTGCGTGTCTTCGGAACGTCTCACCTTGGTCGTCGGCGACGAGGAGCTGCTCGTCGACCGGGCGATCGGCGACGTCGTCGCCGCGGCCCGCGCCCGGGAGTCCGACGTCGAGGTCCACGAGCTGACCCCGGCCACCCTGGCGCCGGGCGCCCTGGCCGAGCTGACGTCGCCCTCGTTGTTCGGCGGCGGGCGCGTCGTCGTCCTCCGTTCGGCCCAGGACTTCGGCAAGGACCTGGCCGCCGAGATCGGCCGGTACGCCGCGAACCCGGCCGACGACATCGACCTGGTCGTCGTGCACGCGGGCGGGGCCAAGGGCAAGGCGCTGCTCGACACGCTCACCAAGGCGGGCGCCCGTAAGGTCACCTGCCAGAAGATCACAAGGCCCGGCGACCGCGTGAGCTTCGTCCGCGCCGAGGTTCGCCGGGCCGGCGGCAGCATCGGAGAGGACGCCGCCCGTACCCTCCTCGACGCGGTCGGCACGGATCTACGGGAGCTGGCCAGCGCGTGCAGTCAGCTCGTCGCCGACACCGGCGGCAGGATCACCGACGAGGCCGTCGCCCGCTACCACCGGGGACGTGCTGAGGTCAGCGGATTCACGGTGGCCGACCGGGCGGTGGAGGGGAAGCTCGCCGAGGCACTCGAGCAGCTCCGCTGGGCGCTGGCCACCGGCGTCGCGCCCGTGCTGATCACGAGTGCGCTCGCCCAAGGGGTGCGCTCCCTCGCCAAGGTCGGCGGCGCGCCGCGCGGCCTGCGCGGGGCCGGACTGGCCAAGGAGCTCGGCATGCCACCCTGGAAGGTCGACCGGGTGCGTGCGCAGCTTCGCGGATGGGAGCCGACCGGGGTGGCTCGGGCCCTGCAGGTGGTCGCCGAGACCGACGCGCAGGTCAAGGGCGGCGGCGCCGATCCGGCGTACGCGCTGGAGAAGGCCGTCGCCCAGATCGTCGCCGCCCGCGCGGGCCGCTGACCGCCCGCCGCGAGGCAGCCGGCCGACGATGAATCCGTCGCCCACCCGCCGCGAGGCGGCCGCCCGGCGATAAATCCGTTTCGCGTCGCCCGTCCCGTACCGCACTCTGATCCTTATGAACACGATCAGAGAGCCACGGCTCGGCGTCGACTTCGGCCGGGTCATCCAGGGAGGTGCGGCCGAACCCGGAGAAGAGGACACCGTCTTCCTGAGCGGCGGGCACGAGGAGGCGATGCGCACTCCGCCCACGCCCGGCGCGTTCGACGTGCTGCCCAGGCTCGTCGCGGGGTTCGGCGGACGGGCATGGGTGATCTCCAAGTGCGGGGAACGCGTCCAGCGGCGCACCCTGGACTGGCTCGACCACAACGACTTCTACCGGCGTACCGGGGTCCCACGCGGCAACGTGCGGTTCTGCCGCAAACGCGCGGACAAGGCCGTGCACTGCGCCGAACTCCGCATCACCCACATGATCGACGACCGGCTCGGCGTGCACAACGCGCTGCGGGGCCTGGTGCCGCACCTTTACCTGTTCGGCCCGCAGGACGCCTCGCCTCCGGACTGGGTCGAGGCCACGCTGACCTGGGCCGACGTCGAGCGGGCGATGACAGCGACGCACCCGTGACCACGTCCGGCGACGAGCCGGACACCGCCGCCCGGAGGGATCGCGCACGGCCAGGGGCCGATCGAGCGAGGCATCGGCGGGAGGTCGTACGCGGCTGCGGGTCCGGGGCACCGAGGAGAGTGGGCTGCCCGGGAGGCGGTACGCGGGCGGGGGCGAGTGCCGCGGTCCCGGCGCGTCGGCGGAGCAGGGGCCGCCAGGAAGGGCGAGCGTGGACCTGAGGTGCCGCCCGGGGGAGCGTGCGCGGTCTCAGGCTACGATGGTCGGCTTGGGCCGGCGTCGAGAGGGCGGGCGCTCATGGCGGACCGGCGGTGCGGCGTCGAGGGTCGGCCTCGCTGACGGCGGACAGGGCGGCACTCGTCGCGGCCGGGGGCGAGGCCGATGGCAAGCACAACGACGCCGCGCCCGGACCAGTGGGCACGGCGTCGGTGACGCGTAGGTCTGTCTTACTTGGCGGCCTGCAGCTCGGCGGCGCGCTTGGCGATCGCCGACTTGCGGTTGGCAGCCTGGTTCTTGTGGATGACGCCCTTGCTCACGGCCTTGTCGAGCTTGCGCGAAGCGTGGCGCAGCTCGGCGAGGGTGGCCTCGACGTCACCGGCCTCGGCGGCCTCACGGAACTTGCGGATCGCGGTCTTAAGCTCGGACTTGACCGCCTTGTTGCGCAGGCGAGCCTTCTCGTTCTGCTTGTTCCGCTTGATCTGGGACTTGATGTTCGCCACGAAAGAAGCCTCAGGTCTTAAGTCGATGGGATGGGGGCGCGGGACCTGTCGCGCCCACACGCAGTGGAACAGCTTACCAACCCCACCGCCCCTCCCCAAACCGAACCGGCGGGCCGGTCGCGGAGAGCACGTCCGCGAGCCGGGTGACGCGCGGCGGGAGCATGGCGCCCGGCATGGGACCATGGAAGACGCTAGATCCGCCACTTCTTGAGGAACCCGGTGCCGCCCGTACCGAACCAGACCGATCCCGCGGTGATCCGCAACTTCTGCATCATCGCGCACATCGACCATGGCAAGTCGACGCTCGCCGACCGCATGCTGCAACTCACCGGTGTGGTCGAGGAGCGTCAGATGCGCGCTCAGTATCTCGACCGGATGGACATCGAGCGCGAGCGCGGCATCACCATCAAGAGCCAGGCCGTGCGCCTGCCGTGGAAGGACCACGTCCTCAACCTGATCGACACGCCCGGCCACGTCGACTTCTCGTACGAGGTGTCGCGTTCGCTGGCGGCGTGCGAGGGGGCCGTGCTGCTCGTCGACGCGGCGCAGGGCATCGAGGCGCAGACGCTGGCCAACCTCTACATGGCGCTCGAGGCGGACCTGCACATCATCCCGGTCCTCAACAAGATCGACCTGCCGGCCGCGCAGCCGGACAAGTACGCCGCGGAGCTCGCCGGCATCATCGGCTGCGACCCCTCCGAGGTGCTGCGCGTGTCGGGCAAGACGGGCGAGGGCGTCGCGGAGCTGCTCGACAACGTCGTCGCGACGGTCCCGGCGCCCGTGGGCGACCCGGATGCCCCGGCCCGTGCGATGATCTTCGACTCGGTGTACGACACCTACCGGGGCGTCGTCACGTACGTGCGGGTGGTCGACGGGCACCTGTCGCGGCGCGAGAAGAGCCTGATGATGTCCACGAAGGCCGCGCACGACACCCTCGAGGTGGGCGTGATCTCGCCGGAGCCCAAGCCGGTCACCGGTCTGGGCGTCGGCGAGGTGGGCTACCTCATCACCGGCGTGAAGGACGTCCGTCAGGCCCGGGTGGGCGACACGGTGACGAGCGCGTCCGGCCCGGCGGCGGAGTCGCTCGGCGGCTACCAGGATCCAAAGCCGATGGTGTTCTCCGGCCTCTATCCGGTGGACGGCGACGACTACCCCGAGCTGCGCGACGCGCTCGACAAGCTGCGCCTCAACGACGCCGCGCTGATCTACGAGCCGGAGACGTCCCTGGCTCTGGGCTTCGGGTTCCGCTGCGGCTTCCTCGGCCTGCTGCACATGGAGATCGTGCGCGAGCGGCTGGAGCGGGAGTTCGACCTGTCGCTCATCTCCACCGCGCCGAACGTCGTGTACCGCGTGGTGATGGAGAACGCCGAGGAGCACACGGTCACGAACCCGAGCGAGTTCCCCGAGGGCAAGATCGGCGCGGTGTACGAGCCGATCGTGAAGGCGACCATCCTGTCGCCGAGCGACCACATCGGGGCGATCATGGAGCTGTGCCAGGGCCGGCGCGGCGTCCTGCTCGGCATGGACTACCTCTCCGAGGACCGCGTCGAGATCCGCTACACCCTGCCGCTGGCCGAGATCATCTTCGACTTCTTCGACCAGCTGAAGTCGCGC
Source organism: Actinoallomurus vinaceus (assembly GCF_039542055.1). Lineage (NCBI taxonomy): Bacteria > Bacillati > Actinomycetota > Actinomycetes > Streptosporangiales > Thermomonosporaceae > Actinoallomurus > Actinoallomurus vinaceus. The sequence continues at coordinate 139,021 of NZ_BAABHK010000004.1, read as the reverse complement.
ACCCGCGGATACGCCTCGCTGGACTACGAGCCGAGCGGGGAGCAGGAGTCCGACCTGGTCAAGGTGGACATCCTGCTGCAGGGCGAGTCGGTGGACGCCTTCAGCCAGATCGTCCACAAGGAGAAGGCCCGCGAGTACGGCCTGATGATGACGGCCAAGCTCAAGGAGCTCATCCCGCGACAGCAGTTCGAGGTCCCGATCCAGGCGGCGATCGGCGCGCGCGTCATCGCCCGGGAGAACATCCGCGCCATCCGCAAGGACGTCCTCGCCAAGTGCTACGGCGGTGACATCTCCCGTAAGCGCAAGCTGCTGGAGAAGCAGAAGGAAGGCAAGAAGCGGATGAAGACCATCGGCCGGGTCGACGTCCCGCAGGAGGCCTTCGTCGCCGCGCTGTCGACCGGCGCGGCCACCGAGAAGAAGAAGTAACCACCGCGTCGCCGGACCGTCCCGCCGCTGCCCGCGTCCCGGGATCGGTGCACGCGTCTTCGGACCGGCTCCACCGGGGCAGGTTGACCGTGACAGTGGTCGGCCGAGACGGTTGGGGGAGACGATGGTGAACGTCGGCCGGGTGGGCATCTGGAGCTTCGGGCTGCGGAACGACGATCCGAACGCCGCGGGTGAGATCCGGGAGGCGGCGGCGGAGCTGGAACGGCTCGGGTACGACGCGATCTGGCTCGGCGCGAACCCGGGTGTAGACCACGCTGTGCCGGTGCTCGAGGCGACCTCCCGCGTCGTCGTCGCCACCAGCATCCTCAACATCTGGGAGTACGACGCGGCCGAGGTCGCGGCGCGGCACACGGCGGTGTCCGCGGCCCATCCCGGACGGTTCCTGCTGGGCCTGGGCGCGAGCCACGCCGGCCTCGTCGAGGGCTACCGCAGGCCGTACTCGGCGATGGTCGCCTACCTCGACGGGCTCGACGCCGAGGGCGTTCCGCGATCCGAGCGTGTGCTGGCCGCGCTCGGGCCGCGCATGCTCGCGCTGTCCCGGGACCGCGCGGCCGGCGCCCACCCGTACCTCGTGACGCCCGAGCACACGGCGCAGGCGCGGGAGATCCTCGGCCCGGACCGCGTGCTGGCCCCCGAGATCAAGGTGGTGCTCGACACCGATCCCGAGCGGGCGCGTGCGACGGCACGGCAGCACCTCGGCATGTACATGACGCTGCCCAACTACACGAACAACCTGCTGCGGCTGGGCTTCACCGAGGACGACTTCGCCGAGGGCGGCAGTGACCGCCTGATCGACGCGGCCGTCGCGTGGGGCGACGTCGAGGCGGTACGGCGGCAGATCGCCGCTCATCGTGACGCGGGCGCCGACCACGCCGTCCTCCAGGTGCTCAGCGCCGACCCGAGCGGGCTGCCCCGTACGGAGTGGCGGGAACTCGCCGCCGGCCTGGGACTGGACCGGCGCGGTTCGTGACGCCGGCCGGCCTCCGGACCGGGTGGGCCGCTGTGATCAACCTCACCACGGCGAGGGCCGGGCGTCCGATGCGTAGGGCCCGCAGCCGATAAGGGCGGCTCATCCTGTTCCGACCGAAAGACCGCAGCCGATGATCTGGGTTTTCGCCCTTGATGAGGGGAATGAGGCCGTTCCGACTGATTTAGGGAGGAGTCTTGGATGCGGCCATGACACGACCGGAGGCGCACCCCCGCGATCCGGATTTCACGGGTGGTGGTGATCCGGCCGATATGACGGTCCTCGGAGTGATCGCACTGCCCGGGACGGAGCATTCGGTCGCGGTGGGCCGTGGATTCGTGCGCGACACGCTCGGCTCCCACCACCCCGCGCTGGACGGCGTCGGCCTGAGCGTGAGCGAACTCGCCACCAACGCGATCAGGCACACCCTCAGCGGAGCCGGCGGCCGGTTCACCATAAGACTCGCCGCCGCGGACCGCCGGATCCGGGCCGAGGTCGTCAACGACGGCGTCATCGACGGCGAACCCCACCTCAGGAGCGAACCCCCCACCGACGCCGAGCACGGCCGCGGGCTGCTCCTCATCGAGGCCCTCGCGGACCGCTGGGGCGTGACCCGGTGCGCCGGCCGGACCACGGTGTGGGCGGAGTTCGGCTACTGAGCGCGCCGTCCCGGGCATCCGTCCGGTGGCGGCAGACTTGAGGGGTGCCCTCGACTCTGCCCGACGGAGATCCGGTCCCCACCGACGGCGCGCTGCCCGGCAGCGCCCTCGAAGGTCTCGGTGACCGTCCGTTCGGCTTCTACGTGCACGTGCCGTTCTGCGTCACCCGCTGCGGCTACTGCGATTTCAACACCTACACGGCGACCGAGCTGCGGGGCGCGTCACGCGAGGCGTACGCCGACACGGCCATCGCCGAGATCCGCCTCGCCCGCCGCGTGCTCGGCGACGTCGACCTTCCCGCCGCGACCGTCTTCGTCGGCGGCGGCACGCCCACCCTGCTGCCCGCCGGCGACCTGGGCCGGATCCTCGACGCGATCGGCAAGGAGTTCGGGCTGGCGGCCGACGCCGAGGTGACCACCGAGGCCAACCCCGAGACGGTCGACCCGGGCTACCTCGCAGGCCTCCGCGAGGCGGGCTTCACGCGCATGTCGTTCGGGATGCAGAGCTCCCGGGAGCACGTGCTGGCCGTCCTCGACCGCACGCACACGCCCGGCAGGCCACAGCAGTGCGTCCGCTGGGCGCGCGAGGCCGGGTTCGAGCACGTGAACCTCGACCTCATCTACGGCGCGCCGGGGGAGAGCGACGCCGACTGGCAGGCCAGCCTCGACGCCGTACTCGAGGCCGGTCCCGATCACGTCTCGGCGTACGCACTGATCGTCGAGGAGGGCACCCGGCTGGCCGCCCAGGTGCGCCGGGGCGAGGTCGCCGCGCCGGACGACGACGCCATGGCCGACCGGTACCTCGCCGCCGAGCGGACCCTCGGCGCCCACGGGCTGAACTGGTACGAGATCTCCAACTGGGCGGCGGACGACGACGCCCGCTGCCGGCACAACCTGCTGTACTGGACCGGCGGCGACTGGTGGGGCGTCGGCCCGGGCGCGCACAGCCACGTCGGCGGCACCCGCTGGTGGAACGTCAAGCACCCCGCCGCCTACGCCGCCCGCCTCGCGGCCGACACCACGCCCGCGCACGCCCGGGAGGTCCTGGACGCCGACGACCGGCGGTTCGAACGCGTGATGCTCGAACTGCGACTGGCCGACGGCTGCCCCCTCGACCTGCTCGACGACGACGCCGTACGAGGCGCGGTCGCGGACGGCCTGCTCGTCCCCGAGGCCTACGAGGCGGGACGCGCGGTGCTGACCCTGCGCGGGCGACTCCTGGCCGACGCGGTCGTCCGGGACCTGACGCCCTAAGGGGTCACTTGACCATCGGCCAGCACAGCCACTTCGGGATCACGTACGGCTGGGCCTTGCTCGCCCGTACCGCGCCGATGATCAGATAGATCAGGTGCGCCACGCCGTACACCACGAGCACCGGGAGGACGACGATCGCGCCGATCCCGAGCGTGACGACGATCAGCAGGATGCTGCCGAACGTGAGGATGAGGCTGGTCAGCGCGAGGTTCAGCGCCTGCGCCCCGTGCTGGCGGACGAACGGCGACCGGTCCTTGCGCGACGCGTAGACGACGAGCGGCGCGATGAACCCGAACGCGAACTGCCCGACGTACGCCATGAGCGCCCACGTCGTGTCGTCGGCCGCCGTGATCCCCGGGCCGGCGTACGCCGGCGGTCCGTAGGCGTACGGCACGGGAGGACCGCCGTACGGCGGTCCGGGCGGGTGCGGAGGACCGCCGTACCCGGGACCGAGCGCTTGTGGACCGGGTGGTGCGTCGTACGGTCCGGGTCCTGCCGGCGGGCCGCCGTAGGGCCGTCCGTACGGCGGCGGCTCGGCCGGCGCGCCGTACGGCCCCGGTGGCGTCGGCGGCCCGGCCGGGACACCGGGCGCTCCCGGTGGTCCAAGTGGTCCGGCGGGGGCGCCGTACGCCTCTGGTGGTCCAGGAGGCCCGGCTGGGGCGCCGTACGCACCCGGTGGTGCGGGTGGCCCGGCGGGGGCGCCGTACGCTCCCGGTGGCGTCGAGGGCCCGCCGTACGGAGGTCCACCGGCCTCGTAGGGCGGCGTGTCGTGCGGCCCCGGCCACGACGGTCCGGGCGGCGGGCCGCCGGGAGACGGGGGAGCGGCGGGCGGGCCGCTCAGCGCCGGGTCCGGCGGTTCGAACGAGGGCGGGGGATCCTGTGGCTCACTCACACGGCTTCCCTATCGCAGGATCGGCCAGGCGGCGATCGAGGGCAGGCGGTACCACTCGCAGCGGTTCGCGCCGATCGCGGCCTTGACGACGCAGAAGTACTCGATGGCCAGCACCGCGAGCGTGATGAGCAGCCCCTGTATGCCGATGAAGTAGGTCACGGCGAAGGCGGCGACGTTGCAGGCGGTCATCGCGATGGACAGGTTGAGCGCCTGGACCGCGTGGAAGCGCGCGAACCGCGAGGAACGGCCCTTGAGGAGGTAGACGATGGCCGGGGCGATAAACCCGGCGACGAAGATCCCGACGTAGGCCGGGACGGCCCAGCGTTCGTCCTCGTCCGTGACCGGCCCGCCGGTGGGCGTCGGCTCGCGGCGCCGCTTCGCGGGCTGGGGCGGGCCGTAGCCCGCGGCCGGAAGGGCCTGCTGCCCGTGCGGCTGCTGCTGATATCCGCCGTGCTGGTAGCCGCCCTGGTCGTAGCCTCCCGGCGCGTTCCCGGGCTGGGCGTACGGCGACGGCCCGTGGCCCTGGACCGGTGCCCGTCCATGGCCCTGGCCTCCGTGGCCCGGCCCGTACCCCTGGCCTCCCGGGCCGGGGCCGTAACCCGGTCCGCCGAGGCCGGGCCGTCCGTAGCCCGGTTGCTGGCCATAGGTCATTGGTGGCGTCCCTTCTAGCGGAACATGGGGAGATGTCGGTGGGTGACCGAAAGAGGTCGCAGTGTATGAGACGTACGCCGACGCGGGATGGTTGCGCCGTCCTCAGCCCCGTTGCGGGACGGTGACGAAGTCGATCAGCTCCTCGACCCGCCCGAGCAGCGCGGGCTCCAGGTCGGTGTAGGCGCGGACCCGGCCGAGGATCGCCTGCCACACCTCGCCCGGCTCGCCCCTCCAGCCGAGGGCGGCGATGACGCCTTCCTTCCAGGGCGTCCCGCGCGGCACCCGGGGCCACGCCGCGATGCCGAGCACCGACGGCTTCACGGCCTCCCAGATGTCGATGAAGGGGTGACCGGTGACGAGGACGTACGGCGAGGAGACCTCGCCGGCGATGCGGCTCTCCTTCGAACCGGCCACGAGGTGGTCGACGAGCACGCCCAGCCGGCGTTCCGGCCCGGGGCCGAACTCCTCGACGATGTCGGGGAGGTGGTCGACGCCTTCGAGGTACTCCACGACGACACCCTCGACCCGCAGGTCGTGCCCCCAGATCTTCTCCACGAGTTCGGCGTCGTGGCGGCCTTCGACGTAGATCCGGCTCTCCTGCGCGACGCGCGCCCGGAGGTTCGGTACGGCGATCGAGCCGGACGCCGACCGCGACGGCCCCGCCGCCCGTACGGGGCGGACGAGCGTCACCGGCTTGCCGTCGATCAGGAACCCTGCCTTGGTGAGGGGGAAGACCCGGCGCTTGCCGAACCGGTCCTCCAGGGTCACCGCGTCCTTCTCACAGGCGACGACCGCGCCGCAGAAACCGCTCGACGGGTCCTCGGCGACCAGGCCGGGCTCGGCGGCGACGTCCGGGATCTGCCCTTTCTTCGGGCGGCGCCAGTCGCCGGACAGAACGTCGCGTCCATAGTCTTTGCTCCGCACCCGTCGCACCGTACCGGTCACGAGCCGAGCGGGTGCGCTCACCCTGATCCCTTACCGGCCCGATCGTCCAGGCGGCCCGCCCCGATCCCGGGTTCGGATCGTCCGGGCGGCTCATCCTGATCCAGGGCGCGGGTCCAGATGATCGTGGCCGCGCCGGATCGCCTCGCGCAGCGTCTCGGCAGGGTACGGCCAGCCGCCCGTGGCGAGGGCCTCCTCGACGTCCAGCCCCGCGGCGTGCGTCTCCCGCACCCGGCGGGCCACCAGGTCGATCTCCTCGCGCTGGCGGGCCGCGAACGCCGGATCGACGGGCTCCCCGTGCCCGGGCACGAGCACGCCGTCCACGGTCCGCAGCAGCGCGGCCAGGGTGCCGGGCCACTCCAGCGGGAACGAGTCGCCGCCGTACGACGGCGGGCCCGACTGTTCGATCAGGTCGCCGGTGAACGCGCACCGGGCGTCGGGAACCCATGCCACGAGATCGCCGTCCGTGTGGCCCCGGCCGAAGTACCGCAGCTCGACGACGCGGTCGCCCAGGCCGAGCTCGGCGTGGTCGGTGACGAGGTGGTCCGGCGCGAGCAGGAGGTCGGTCTCGACCTTCTCCGCCCACCCGGGGAACTCGCGTGCCAGCATCGGCCGTACGGTGTGCGCCAGGTAGTCCGGCAACGACGCGTGCCCCCACCGCACCCCGGTGAAGGCGGCGTTGCCGAAGCAGTGGTCGAAGTGGCCGTGGGTGTTGACGACGATGGGATCCTCGACGCCGAGCCGCCGGACGTCGTCGCGTAGCCGCACGCCCTGTGCGACACTCGCGCGGGTGTCGATGACGACGGCGCCCGCGGCCCCGACGATGACCCCAACGGTCACGTCGAAGTCGGAATAACGGCGCTGGAAACAGCGTTCCGCAACTTCGTGCCAGGTCACAGGAGTGACTCTGCCACGCTCGACGCGAGAACGTGATCCACCGGCGTCTCCTCGTGTGTGCCGCCGAGCCGTACACTTGGCACTCAGAGGAGAAGAGTGCCAGATTGAAGGGCTGCGGACACGGGAGGTGAGTGCGTGCTCGACGATCGAAAGCTGGCCGTGCTGCGAGCCATCGTCGAAGATTACGTGTCCACCCATGAGCCGGTGGGTTCCAAGGCGCTGGTCGACCGGCACAATCTCGGCGTCTCGCCGGCCACGATCCGCAACGACATGGCGGTGCTCGAGGAGCAGGGCTACATCGCCCAGCCTCACACGAGCGCCGGACGCGTGCCGACCGACAAGGGATACCGGCTGTTCGTCGACCGGCTGTCCACGATCAAGCCGCTGTCCGCGGCCGAGCGGCGCGCCATCGAGACGTTCCTCGCCAACGCCTACGACCTCGACGACGTCGTGAGCCGTACGGTCCGGCTGCTGGCACAGCTGACGCGGCAGGTCGCCGTCGTGCAGTACCCCTCGCTGACGCGTTCGTCGGTACGGCACGTCGAGCTGGTGCCGATCGCGGCCCAGCGACTCCTGCTCGTGGTCATCACCAACACCGGCCGCGTCGAGCAGCGGGCCATCGAGACCCACGAGGACGTCTCCGACGAGGCCATCGCGCACCTGCGGGCGCTGCTCAACGCGCGTCTCGACGGGTGCTGGCTCACCGACGTGCCCGACGTCATGGCCGACCTGACGGAGCACGTGCCGGTCGGCGAGCGGCCCCTGGCCGCGACGGTGCTGTCGGTCCTCCTCGAGAGCCTCGTCGAGAAGCACGAAGAGAAGATAATCATCGGCGGCGCGGCGAACCTCGCTCGCGCCGACTTGTCCCAGAGCCTCCGTGACGTGCTGGAGGCCCTGGAAGAACAGGTCGTCCTGATGCGACTGCTCGGCGAGGCGGAGAACCCCTCCGGCCTCACCGTGCGGATCGGCACCGAGAACCCGCATGAGGGCCTGCGCACGACATCGGTGGTCGCCACCGGCTACGGCGCGGGCGACCAGGCCGTGGCCCGGCTCGGCGTGCTCGGTCCGACGCGGATGGACTACCCCGGGACGATGGGAGCAGTGCGCGCAGTGGCACGTTACGTCGGTCAGATACTGGCGGGGTCGTAAGTGGCGAACGACTACTACGCGACCCTCGGGGTGCGCCGGGACGCCAGCGCGGACGAGATCAAGAAGGCGTACCGGAGGCTCGCGCGCGAGCTGCACCCGGACGTCAATCCTGATCCGGCCACCCAGGAGCGGTTCAAGGAGATCACCCAGGCGTACGAGGTGCTCTCCGACCCGAAGAAGCGCGAGATGTACGACCTGGGCGCCGACCCGTTCGCGGCCGGTGCCGGCGCGGGAGCCGGCGGCTTCGGCGCGGGATTCCCGTTCAGCGACATCATGGACGCCTTCTTCGGCACCACCACCCAGCGCGGGCCGCGCACCCGGGCCCGACGGGGCCGCAACGGCACCGTGCGCGTCGAGCTGGACCTGTCGGAGACGGCGTTCGGCACCACGCGCGAGCTCACGGTCGACACCGCCGTCGTGTGCAACCACTGCTCGGGCGCCGGTACGGCCCCGGGCACGCACCCCGAGACGTGCGACATGTGCCACGGCCGGGGCGAGGTGCAGCAGGTCACCCGGTCGTTCCTCGGCCAGGTCATGACGTCGCGAGCCTGCCCGCAGTGCGGCGGCTACGGCACCATGATCCGCACCCCGTGCCCGGAGTGCTCCGGCGACGGCCGGGTCCGCACCCGCCGCACGATCAAGGTACGCATCCCCGCCGGTGTCGAGAACGGCACCCACATCCAGCTCGCCGGTGAGGGCGAGGTCGGCCCGGGCGGCGGACCGGCCGGCGACCTGTTCCTGGAGATCGTCGAGCGTCCGCACGCGATCTTCGAACGGCAGGGCGACGACCTGCACTGCACCGCCCAGGTCCCGATGACCGCCGCCGCACTCGGCACCACGCTGACCGTCGAGACCCTCGACGGCCCCGAGGAGATCGACATCCGGCCCGGCACCCAGTCCGGCCAGGTGATCCCGATGTACGGCCGGGGCGTCAAGCACCTCAACGACAGCGGCCGCGGCGACCTGATGATCCACGTGAACATCGAGACGCCGACCAAGCTCGACGAGGAGCAGGAGGAACTGCTGCGCAAGCTGGCGAGCCTGCGCGGCGAGGAGCGCCCGCCGGGCAAGTTCTCCCCGGGCCAGCAGGGCTTCTTCTCCCGCCTCCGCGACGCCTTCAACGGCCGCTGAGGTTTTTGCGAAGGCCCCGTCCGGACCGGACGGGGCCTTCGTCATCCGTGAGGGATCTCTGTCACGTGAGCGGGTCGCTGTCGCGTGGGCCGGTCTCCGTCACGTAGTCGGACACATAGGCGGCCTTCGTCACGCCTCCGTCACGCGAGCGGGTCTCCGTCACATGGGTGCGTCTCCGCCACGCGGGTGGGTCTGCGTCACGTGGGCCGGCCTGCGTCACGTGGCCGGTCTCCGTCGTGTAGGCGGGTCTGCGTCGCGTGGGCGGGTCGCCGTCACGTGGGTGGGTCCGCGTCACGTGGGCGGGGCTTCCGTCATCCGTGAGCGGGTGCCGCGGACCGGTTCTCCGGCTCCGGCTCCCGCTCCGGCGGTGCCTCGCGGGTTCGCATCAGCGCCGCCGTGACGATCGTCGCGACGAGCAGCCCCGCTGCGAGCCAGAAGGTCAGCCCGACGGCGTGCAGTGACGCGGCCCCGGATCCGCGGCCCGCCCGGGACCCCGTGGCCAGGGAGCGGAAGAAGACCGTCCCCAGCAGGGCGATGCCCAGAGTGCCGCCGAACTGCTGGACCGCGTTGAGCAGCCCGGCGGCCGACCCCGTCTCGTGCGGGCGCACCCGCGTGAGGGCGGTGGTGAAGAACGGCACGGTGAACAGCCCGTTCCCGATCCCGCACAGCCCCAGCGCGCCGAGCAACGCCCAGGGGTAGGCGCCCGGCCGGGCGCCGGCGTAGACGGCGACCGTGGCGAGGAGGCCGGCGAGCATGACGGCCAGCCCGGCGAACATCATCCGTGATCCGTACCGCGGCACCAGGCGCGTCCCCGAGACCCACGAGGAGATCGCCATGCCGCAGGACCACGGCAGCAGCGTCAGCCCGGCGGTGAGGACGTCGTCGCCCAGCCCGACCTGCACCTGCACCACGACGACCAGCATCAGCCCGTTCATCACGGCGAAGAACAGCGTCGAGGTCGCCAGCGCGGCCGGGAAGCCCCGGTCGCGGAACAGGCTCGGCTCGACCAGCGGACGGCCACCGCGCCGGGCGGCGTACCGCTGCTGAAGACCGAACGCCACCAGGACCACGGCCCCGGCGCCCATCTCGGCCCAGCCGCCCGCCCGCACACCGGCGGTCCCGCTCTGAATCAAGGGATGGACGACCAGTCCGGCTCCGGCGATCGCCAGCACCGTGCCGAGCAGGTCCAGGCGCGGCCGCGCCTCCGCCCTGTCCTCGCGCATCCTCGGAACCACGGCCAGCACGACGGCCGCGAGCGGCAGGTTGACGAGGAACACCGAACGCCAGGAGGAGCCGAACAGGTCGGCGTGCGTGAGCACCGCCCCCAGCACCGGCCCGCAGATCGCGGCCAGGCCCATCACCGGCCCGATGCTCCCCATCGCCTTGGCCAGCTCGGCACCGTCGAACATGGCGCGGATCAGCCCGATCGTCTGCGGAATGATCAACGCGGCGGCGGCACCCTGGACCGCTCGGGCGGCGATCAGCGCCCCGGCCCCGGGCGCCAGCGCGCACGACAGCGACGCGAGCGCGAAGCCCGCCACCCCGACCGCGAACACGCGCCTGCGCCCCACCATGTCGCCCAGCCGGCCGCCCATGACCAGCAGCATCGCGAACGGCAGCGTGTAGGCCGCGCTGAACCACTGGATGTCGGTCTCGGCACCGCCCAGGTCCGTGTGGATGACCGGCGCGGCGACCTGCACGATCGTCGCGTCCAGCAGGTTCATCGCCTCGGCGACCAGCAGGGCGCCCAGCGCGAGCCCGCGGAAGCGGTACGCCGCTCCCACCGACCCTTCCCGTATCTCCATCGATCTTCCTTCCGGTCACGCCCGATGTCGCGATCCAGCGTGCGAGGGCGAAGCGGGCCGTTCCACCCACGGCGCGAGATCGGCGGATTGTTTCCATCCGAGGCGTGACTGGTGCAAGATCGGTGCATGCTCGACGATCTCGACCGGTGCATCATCCACGCCCTCTACATCGACGGACGGGCACCGTTCAGCCGGATCGCCACGGTCCTCGGCGTGTCCACCCAGACCGTGGCGCGCCGATACCGGCGGCTGCGCGGCGAAGCGGGCCTCCGCGTGGTCGGCCTCGCCGAGACCCGCCAGGCCGGGCACACCCAGTGGATGGTGCGGCTCACCACGACCCCGGCCACCGCGCAGACGCTCGCGCACTCCCTCGCCCGGCGGCCGGACACCTCATGGGTCAAGCTGGTCTCGGGCGGCACGGAGATCTTCACTCTCATCCACGCGCCGCACGGCGTCGAGGTCTCCCGCGCCCTGCTGCTGCGCGACATCCCGCGCCGAGCCGGGATCACCGCCGTCTCCGCCCACTGCGTGCTGCACACCTACCTGGGCGGCCCCACCGCCTGGCGCGGCGTCACCCAGGCCCTCAGCGACCGCCAACAATGGGAACTGTCACCTGCGGGGGATCCCGGCGACGCACCGGCCGGACCGGCGTCCCACCCCCGTACGACCCGCCCTGCGCCCCCGACGGGCGCGGACGTGGATCCCGGCGGCGTTCCGGCCGGGTCGGCCTCCGGCCCCCAAACGGCCCGCCCCGTACCCTCGGAGCCCGCGGACGGGGAGCCCCGCGACGCGCAGGCCCATCCCCGTACGGCACGGCTGGCGCAGACGGACGGGGGTCCCGGCGATGCGCCGGCCGGGTCGGCCTCCGGCCCCCGTACGGCCCGCCCTGTGCCTCCGGCGCAGGCGGACGGGGATCTCGGCGGCGCGTCGGCCCACTCCCGTACGGCCCGCCCGGTGCAGGCGGACGGGGGTCCCGGCGGCGCGTCGGCCCATCCCCGTACGGCACGCTCTGCCGCTCCGGCGCGCGCGGACCAGGAGTTGCTCGCCGCGCTCCGCCAGGACGGCCGGGCCTCGTACGCCGACCTGGCCGGGGCCACCGGGTGGTCGCAGGCCACCGTCGCCCGCCGCATCGCCGACCTGCGCGCCCGCGGCACGGTCTTCTTCGACGTCGAGATCGACCCCGCCGTCCTCGGAGCCACCACCCAGGCCCTGCTGTGGATGGCCGTCGCACCGGCCCACCTGGACCACGTGGCGACCACGCTCGCCGGCCACCCCGAACTGGCCGTCGTCGCGGCCACGACCGGCCCCACCAACCTCCTCGCCCAGGCCCTCTGCTCCGACCCGACCGAGTTGCACCACTACCTCACGCGGCGCCTCGGTGCCCTCGACGGAATCCACACCCTCGAGACCGCCCCGATCCTCCACACCGTCAAGGCGGCCGGCACGCTCAGCCCGGTGGGCACGCGGTTCGGCCTGTCCTCGGCGTCCTGACGCGGCGGGCCACTCGGGCGGGCGCTCGGCACGGCGACGCGCCTACGATCGGTGCCATGAGCCCGCCCCTCTTCCTCGCCGAGGCCGCACGCCTCGACTCCGATCGGATCCTCCTCGACGGACCCGAGGGGCGCCACGCGGCCGCCGTACGCCGGCTCCGGGCGGGGGAGCGGGTCGACCTGAGCGACGGGGAGGGCCGGCTCGTCGAATGCGTCGTCGCCTCGGCCGAGCGCGACAGCCTCCACCTGGAGGCCGTCGCACGCCGGGACGTTCCCCGCCCGGAACCCCGGATCGTCGTCGTCCAGGCGCTGCCCAAGGGCGACCGGGGAGAGCTCGCGGTCGAGACGATGACCGAGGTGGGCGTCGACGTGATCGTGCCGTGGACGGCCGCCCGCTGCGTCACGCAGTGGCGGGGCGACCGGCGCGCCAAGGCGCTCGCACGATGGCGCGGCACGGCGCGCGAGGCGGCCAAGCAGAGCCGCCGGGTATGGCTGCCCGAGGTGACCGAGCCCGCGGACACGACCGCGGCGGCCGAGCGCGTCGCCGGCGCGGCACTGGCCGTGATCCTGCACGAGGAGGCGGAGCGGCCGCTGAGCGGGATCGACGTCCCGGACACCGGAGACATCGTCGTGGTCGTCGGCCCCGAGGGCGGGCTGACCGACGACGAGATCGCCGCGTTCCAGGCCGCGGGCGGAACACCGGTCCTCCTCGGCCCGACCGTTCTGCGCACCTCGACCGCGGGGGTCGCGGCGGCCGCCGTGCTGCTCAGCCGCACCGGCCGCTGGTAGACCTCACGTCACGGCGGCGACCGTGCTCCTCAACGGTGCCGGTCGCTTTTACCCGTCACGGGACGAACGTGCCGGTCGCCGGTACCCCTCACGGGAGGAACGTGCTGCCCAGGAGTGCCGGTCGTCCGTACTCGTCAGGGGGAGGACTGCGTCGACGGCTGCTGGGCACCGTTGGTCGGCGCAACGCTCGTCGACGCCGTCTGTGTCGGTGACGACACAGGCGGCGTGGGCGTCTCCTGCGAGGCCGGAGGCGACGTCGCCGACGACGGCCCGCACGTGACCCGTGGCGACGGGCCCGCGGTCTGCACACTGCCGGCCGAGCCGGGCGGCGGCTTGATCGTGCCCTCACCCGGAGGGCACTTGCGGCCGGTGATGACGTGCGTGCCCCCGGGCGTCGTCGGGACCGACGTCGGACGGGGCGACGCGCTCACTCCCGGCCGGGAGGGGTTGACCGGAGGTGCGGCGGTCACCGCATGCTGCCCGCCCGCGACGGCCGTACCGCCGTCCTGGTGGTCGTCGGGGCTGAAGTGCCCCGTCTGAACGAAGGTCTTGATCGCCGGGGTCGCGGACACGGCGACCCCCGCGACGGCGATCGCGGCGGCGACGGCCGCCAGCGGACGCAGCCACGGAATCGCGAACCACGCCAGGAAGCGCCGCTCACGTTTCTTGCCGATCTTGCCGCGGATCTGCTCAAGTCCCTCTGGAGAGGGCGTGACCGCTTCCGCTTCCGCGTGCAAGACACGGCGCAGACGCTCGCCGTACTCGTCGAAGGGTTCGGTCATTAAAGCTGCTCCAGAACGCTGCGAAGCGCGGCCATCCCGCGCGCGGTGTGGCTCTTGACGGCCCCCCGGCTGATCCCCATGGCATTGGCGATCTCCGCCTCGGACAGATCCCCGTAGTAGCGCAGCACCAGCGCCTCCCGCTGCCGCGTGGGCAGCCCGCTCAGTGCCTTGACGACGGCGGTGCGCTCGAGTTCGACGATCGCGCCGTTCTCGGCGCTCGGCGCGTCGGGCAGGCCCTTGGGAGCGTACTTCTCCACGACGGCCCGGTGCCGCAGTACGGATCGTGACCGGTTGACCACCGATTGCCGGAGGTACGACAGCGCCTTGTCCGGATCGCGCAGCCGCCGCCAGGCCCCGTGCATGGCGACGAAGGCGTCCTGTACGACTTCCTCCGCCGTCGCGAGGTCGCGTACGAGGAGGGCGCTGAGCCGTACGAGAGAGCGGTAATGAGCGCTGTAAAGCGCGGTAACCGCCTGGTCAGCGTCCCAGGCAACGGTCACCGCGCCCGTCGTTCCTCTGGCCACGAGGGTCTCGGTCACATCAGTAGGACGCGTGCCCTCGCCGTCAGGTTTACGAAAGGGCATTCCTCGTCTCGCCTTATCCGCCCGTCAGTGCCGTCATCGGGTGTCGTCTCATTGGACGAACGCCGTGACCCAGCAGGTTCGTGCGAACGTCACCCGGCTTGGATTTGATGCGCATCCGGCGCGGGGGTTCGCGTGAGAGCAACGATAACCAGACGGGGGAGTGTCTTGGCCAACCTTGCACACCCGCGCGCGTAACGATTCGTAGACGACCACGCCGTCCCCGCCGCGATAACATGCGCTGACCCCGGCGAAGGAGAGTTCATTGACGGAACAGGACTGTTTGTTCTGCAAGATCGTGTCCGGAGAAGTGCCCGCGAACATCGTGCGCGAGTCCGACCGGACGATCGCGTTCCGTGACATCAACCCGCAGGCGCCGACGCACGTCCTCGTCATCCCGCGCGAGCACCACCCGACCGCCGCCGCGCTCGCCGCCACCGACGGGGAACTCCTCGCGCAGCTGGTCAAGGAGGCCCACGAGGTCGCGGTCGCGGAGGGCATCGACGAGACCGGATACCGCGTCGTGTTCAACACCGGTCCGGGCGCCGGGCAGACCGTGTTCCACGTGCACGCGCACGTCCTCGGAGGCCGCGGGCTGGGCTGGCCCCCGGGATGAGCGGCCGTCGCCACGTGATCGGAAAATGAGTGGTGCAGGCCGGTAACATGGGTGGGACGCAGCCGAAGACCCGACGTGACCGGAAAGCAGGGGCGAAGAGGCCGCAAGGCCGCGCTATGGCCGAATCAATTCAGACCGACACCGCGCCCGACGGCGCGCGCGCGCAGATAAAGATCGTGATCCCGGACGACCACTCGATGGTCGCCCTGCTCGGCTCCCGCGACGAGCTTCTCGAGGTCGTGGAGCGAGCGTTCGACAGCGACGTCCACGTCCGCGGCAACGAGATCACGATCACCGGCCGGGCCGAAGAGACCGAGCTCGCCGCCAAGCTCTTCGAAGAGCTGCTCGCTCTGCTCAAGAGCGGCACCCCGATCACCCCCGACGCCATCGAACGCAGCATCGCGATGCTGCGCGCCGAGACGGCGGAGCGGCCGGCCGAGGTGCTCACCCTCGACATCCTCTCGTCGCGGGGCCGCACCATCCGGCCCAAGACGCTCAACCAGAAGCACTACGTCGACGAGATCGACAAGCACACGATCGTGTTCGGCATCGGGCCTGCGGGCACCGGCAAGACCTACCTGGCCATGGCCAAGGCCGTGAAGGCGCTGCAGGCCAAGGAGGTCAACCGCATCATCCTGACCAGGCCCGCCGTCGAGGCCGGCGAGCGGCTGGGCTTCCTGCCGGGCACCCTCTACGAGAAGATCGACCCCTACCTGCGGCCGCTGTACGACGCGCTGCACGACATGGTCGACCCCGACTCGATCCCCCGCCTGATGGCCGCCGGCACCATCGAGGTCGCACCCCTGGCCTATATGCGCGGACGGGCGCAGCCGACCTTTATGCCGGTTTTGACCCCCGATGGTTGGCGTCCAATCGGCGACCTCCGGGTCGGTGACCTCGTCATCGGCTCCAACGGTGAGCCGACCCCGGTCCTCGGCGTCTACCCGCAGGGCGAGAAGGACATCTACCGCGTCACCGCCCAGGACGGCGCGTGGACCCTGTGCTGCGGCGAGCATCTGTGGACCGTCCGGACCGCCGCCGACAAGCGGCGCAACAAGCCGTGGCGGGTCATGGAGACCCGGGAGATGATCGGCAATCTGCGCGCGGCGCACGCCCGGCGCTACGAGCTCCCGCTGCTCGCCGCTCCGGTGCACTTCCCGGAGCGCGAGGTCCCCATGGACCCGTATGCGCTGGGCCTGCTGCTGGGCGACGGCTGCCTGACCGGCTCCACGACGCCGTCCTTCGCCACCGACGATCCTGAGCTCGCCGTCGCGCTGGAAAAGCTCCTCCCTGGCGTCGAGGTCCGCCACAAAGGTGGCGTCGACTATGTGCTGAACCGCATCACCGAGCCCGGCCAGGTGATCACTATCGCCAACCCGGTCACGGCGGTCGCCCGCGAGCTCGGATTGTGCGGCACGCGGTCGAGTACGAAGTTCATCCCGGACGCGTACCTTTACAACACCGTTGACGTCCGGCTGGCCCTACTGCAGGGTCTCCTGGACAGCGACGGCGGGCCGGTCACGCAAGCCGATCGCACCTGCCGCATCCAGTTCTCGACGGCGTCGATCCTGCTCCGGGACGATGTCATCGCACTGGTCCGGTCGCTGGGCGGGGTGGCCTACACGCGGCGTCGCCTTGCCGAGGGCCGCAAGCCCGGGCGGGCGAACGGCCGTGACGTCGGCTACCGGAGTGACGCCCACATCGTCGACATCCGTCTCCCCGAGGGCGTCGAGCCCTTCCGGCTCATCCGGAAGCGGGAGAAGTACCACGCTGCCGGGGGCGGTGGGCGGCCGATGCGGTTCATCGACGAGATCGAGCCGGCGGGCCGCGAGGAGTGCGTGTGCATCCAGGTGGCCGCCGAGGACTCGTTGTACGTCACCCAGGACTACCTGCTGACGCACAACACCCTCAACGACTCGTTCATCATCCTCGACGAGGCGCAGAACACCTCGCCGGAGCAGATGAAGATGTTCCTGACGCGGCTCGGCTTCGGGTCGAAGGTCGTCGTGACCGGTGACGTCACCCAGGTCGACCTGCCCTCCGGGCAGCGCAGCGGCCTGCGGGTCGTGCAGGACATCCTCGAGGGCTTGGACGACATCGCCTTCTGCAGGCTGACCAGCAAGGACGTCGTCCGCCACAAGCTGGTGAGCGCGATCGTCGACGCGTACAGCCGCTACGACGACGCCCAGCCCGCCCAGCTCCCGCAGGGCACCTCGGGCCGTGGCGGATCCCGCAAACGAGGTCGCTGATCATGAGTATCGAGGTGCTCAACGAGTCCGGGGCACCGGCCGACGAGACCACGCTCCAGGCACTGGCGGCGCACGTGCTTGAGCAGCTGCAGGTCCATCCGCTCGCGGAGCTGTCGATCCTCCTCGTCGACGAGGACGCCATGACCGAGCTGCACGAGAAGTGGATGGGCGAGCCGGGCCCGACCGACGTGCTCTCCTTCCCCATGGACGAGCTGCGGCCGGGCCACGTGTCCGGCGGCGCCGACGACGCCCCGCCGGACCCGGCGCTGCTCGGCGACGTCGTGCTGTGCCCGTCCGTCGCGGCGAAGCAGGCCAAGAAGGCGGGGCACAGCGCCGAGGACGAGCTGCACCTGCTGTGCACGCACGGCATCCTGCACCTGCTCGGTTACGACCACGCCGAGCCCGAAGAGCACAAGGAGATGTTCGGCCTGCAGGCTGAGCTGCTCGCCTCTTGGCGAGAGGCTCGCGCCCGGCCCTCCTCATGACCGCTGTCCAAGGTTGGTTGATCGTCTTCGCCGTCGTGCTGGTGGCGGTGGCCGGTCTGTTCGCGAGCGCCGAGACCGCGCTCGCCCGGATCTCCCGGGTCCGGGTGGAGGAGCTCGTACGCGAGGAGCGGCGGGGCACTCGGCAACTGGCCGAGGTCGTCGCCGACCCGCCGCGCTACCTCAACCTCCTCCTGCTGCTGCGGGTGAGCTGCGAGCTGACCGCGACGGTCCTCGTCGCGGACCTGTGCATCACCTGGCTCGGCGCGAACTGGCGCGCGTACGTCACGGCCGCCGCCGTGATGATCGTCGTCAGCTACATCGCCGTGGGCGTCTCGCCGCGGACGCTCGGCCGTCAGCACCCCGACAAGATCGCGCTGGCCGGCGCGGCGGTGATCCACCCGCTGGCCCGGGTGCTGGGGCCGCTGCCGCGGCTGCTGATCCTGCTCGGCAACGCCCTGACGCCCGGCCGTGGTTTCCGCGAGGGACCGTTCGCGTCGGAGGCGGAGCTGCGGGACCTCGTCGACCTCGCGGAACAGCGACGGCTCATCGAGCCGGACGAGCGCCAGATGATCCACTCGGTGTTCGAGCTGGGTGACACGCTCGTCCGCGAGGTGATGGTGCCGCGCACCGACATCGTCTTCATCGAGCGCGACAAGACGCTGCGGCAGGCGCTGTCGCTCGCGCTGCGCAGCGGGTTCTCCCGGATCCCGGTGGTCGGGGAGAACGAGGACGACGTGGTCGGCATCGCCTATCTCAAGGACATCGTCCGCCGGAACCACGAGTACCGCGAGGGCGAGTCGGTCGAGCAGGTCGAGTCGATCATGCGGCCGGCGACGTACGTCCCGGACAGCAAGCCGATCGACGAGCTGCTCCGCGAGATGCAGGCACGTCAGATCCACTGCGCGATCGTCATCGACGAGTACGGCGGGACGGCGGGGCTGGTCACGATCGAGGACATCCTCGAGGAGATCGTCGGTGAGATCACCGACGAGTACGACCAGGAGCTGCCTCGGGTCGAGCGCCTGCCGGACGGCTCGGCCCGGGTCACGGCGCGGCTGCCGGTCGAGGACCTCGCGGAACTGTTCGAGGTGGAGATCGACGTCGACGAGGTGGAGACCGTCGGCGGTCTGCTGGCGCACGCGCTGGGCCGGGTGCCGATCGCCGGGTCGCAGGCGACGGTGGCGGGCCTGCGGCTGACCGCCGAGAGCCTCGCCGGCCGGCGCAACCGCATCGGCACCGTGCTCGTCGAGCGCATCCCGACGGAGGAGTCCGAGCCGGAGCAGGAGCACGAGAACGCCGACGCCTGATCCTCGCCGTCCGGGGAGAACGGCGATGCCTTTCCGTCCCGGGGAGAACGGCGAGGCCTGTTGGCCGGGGAGGAATGGCGAGGCCCTCACCGCCCCAGGGAGAGCGCCGAATCCTGGCCCTCGCCGCCCCGGGGACGGCGCCGAGGCCTGACCCGCCCGCCGCTCTGGGGGAACTGAGTACGCTGGGGCGCGTGAGCGAGCTCGATCCGGAAGACGCGAAGATCATCACGCTGGCCCGGTCCACGCGGGCCCGTGCGGGTTCCGCGGAGGGCGCCGCGGTCCGCGACGAGACCGGCCGTACGTACGCGGCCGCGACGGTGGATCTGCCCTCGCTGAAGCTGACGGCGCTGCAGGTGGCGGTGGCGATGGCGGTGTCCAGCGGGGCGGAGAGCCTGGAGGCCGCCGCGGTCGTCACCGACGACGCCGTTCCCGACGTGGCGGCGGTCCGCGACCTCGGCGCGAAGGCGCCGGTGCTCGTCGCCGGCCCGGACGGCGCCGTACGGGCCGTCCTCACGGACTGACCGCCGAACGTGCTGTCGGAGCGGGGCGATGAATACGGGACAATCGACGGTGTGACCTCGCCCCAGACTTCGACCGGCACTCGTTTCCGCTCCGGGTTCGCCTGCTTCATCGGGCGTCCCAACGTGGGCAAGTCCACGCTGATGAACGCCCTGGTCGGGACGAAGGTGGCGATCACCAGCAGCAAGCCCCAGACCACGCGGCGCGCCATCCGCGGCATCGTGCACCGGCCGGACGCGCAGTTGGTCATCGTCGACACGCCGGGGCTGCACAAGCCCCGTACGCTGCTGGGGGAGCGGCTGGACAGCCTGGTCCGCTCCACGCTGACCGAGGTCGACGTCATCGGGTTCTGCGTTCCCGCGAACGAACCCGTCGGGCCGGGTGACCGTTTCATCGCGGCGGAGCTCGCCCAGGTGAAGAAGACCCCGGTCGTCGCGATCGTGACCAAGACCGACCTCGCCGACCGCCAGCAGGTCGCCGAGCAGCTGCTGAAGGTCTCCCGGCTCGGCGAGTGGGCCGACGTGGTGCCGTGTTCCGCCGAATCGGGCTACCAGCTCGACGTGGTCAGCGACCTCCTGGTCGCCCGCCTGCCCGAGGGCATGCCGCTGTACCCCGAAGGCGAGCTGACCGACGAGCCCGAGCAGATCCTCGTGGCGGAGCTGATCCGCGAGGCCGCGCTGGAGGGCGTACGGGAGGAGCTTCCGCACTCGATCGCCGTGGTGGTCGAGGAGATCAAGCCCCGGGAGGGCCGTGACGACCTGATCGACGTCTACGCGTGGCTCTTCGTCGAGCGGCCCAGTCAGAAGGGCATCGTCATCGGGCCCAAGGGCGCCCGGCTGAAGGACGTCGGCACCCGTGCCCGCAAGCAGATCGAGGCGCTGCTCGGCACCAAGGTCTACCTCGACCTGCGGATCAAGGTGGCGAAGGACTGGCAGCGGGACCCGAAACAGCTGCGCCGCCTGGGCTTCTACGACTGAGCCCGCAGCGCGGGTCCGCCTGAGCCTCTACGACCCGGTGGGCGGCACCGGCTGTCCTGGGTTTCTACGGCCGAGCGGTCGGCGCGGGCCGGCTTCAAGGGCCCGATGTCACGACTGCGGGTGCCGGCGCGCGAGAGCGGCCAGGCCGAGCGCGAGGACGGCCACCGACGCCAGCGCGGCGATCCAGAATCCCCAGGCGATCGACTCGGTCAGTCCGCCGTCGCCGAGGGTCACGCCTCGGTGGAAGACCGCCATGAGGCCGAGGGCGCCCGGGATCGCCGCGTACGGCAGGAAGTGTTCGTGGACGGCCCGGCCCGCGAGGGCGAGGCCCAGCGCGGCCATGCCGGCGAGGAGGACGATCTCTCCTTGTGCTCCGGACATCCCGTACGAGAGGTGGCTCTGGGAGGTCACGATGCCCCCGAGGGTGCCCCGGCCGAAGCCCGGGGTGCTCCACGTCGTCCACGGCAGGAAGATCGACAGGAGGAGGAGGGCCGCCGCGCCGATCAGCAGGATGCCGATGTACTCGCCCAGGCTATTGGCCGGTGCCGGAGCGGCCGCCGGGGGCGGCGGCTCGGGGGCGGCCTCGGGCGGCGGCGGCGTGAACCACGCCTGAGGCGGTCTCGGCGAGGCCGCGCCGTCCGGACCCGGTGCGGCGTCCGGGGCCGCCGCGCGTACCCTACGGGCGTCGGAGCGGGGAGGTGCGGACGGCGAGGCGTCGGGCCGGGGGGCGTCATCAGGCGGGGTGGTCATGGCGCGGCAGCCTAACGTCCGGCGGCGTGGGAGGCCGAGAACATCGGAGATTCCGTCGTCCTCATCACCGGCCGCGACGGGGCGGGAGCCACTGTTGCTCGGCGGAGCGCTCGGCCGGTGTGGATATTCTCCGATATCAGGTTGAAACAGGAGGAGGGTCGCCCGTGCTGTTGATCTTCGGCTTCGCCGTGTTCTTCCGAACCGTGGGCGAAGGTGACTTTCACTGTCCCCACTGCGGAGGTGACCGGCACTATCGGCACCGGGTGGCCCGCCGATGGTTCACGCTCTTCTTCCTGCCGGTGATCCCCCTGACCCGGGTCGGGGAGATCGTCGAGTGCACGACCTGCCGAAACCGCTTCAACCTCGGTGCCCTGCGCCTGCCGACGGTCCAGCAGATGGAGGCCGCCCTCCCCGTGGCGATGCGCGCCGCCGCCGTGATCGTCCTCGGCGTCGGCGACTCGGCCGACTCCGGGGCGCGGGGCCGCGTGGTCGAGGCGGTCCGCGGGTACGGCGCGACCGACTTCGACGACGACGCGCTCCAGGCCGACCTCGAGAACCCGCCCGGCGACGCGGAGGAGTCGATCGCCACGGCCGGTGCGCAGCTCACGACCGAGGCCCGGGAGTGGTTCCTGGCCCAGGCGGTCCGCATCGCCCTGGCCGACGGGGCGCTCAGCGACGCGGAGCGCCAGGCGCTGCGCTTGGTCGCGAGCCGGCTCGGCCTGACGCCCGCGCACGCGTTCGGCGTCATCGCCACCACCGAGGGGGCCGCGCGCGAGTGAGCGCCGTCCCGAAAGCGCAACGACCGCAGGCGAGCCCGTACGAGGGGAGCGCCGTGACCTGGCAGGAGCCGTCCGTGGTGGAATCCGAGGAGCCGACCGTGCGCACCGCCCTCGTGCGGCGCCCGAGCCCGCGCCTGGCCGACGGGCTCGTGACCCACATCGACCGGACCCCGGTCGACGCCGGCCTGGCCGCGCGTCAGCATGAGGCGTACGTCGACGCCCTGGAGTCGGCGGGCTGGCGGGTCCGCGAGCTGCCGGCGGCCGACGACCTGCCGGACGCGGTGTTCGTCGAGGACACCGTCGTGGTCTGCGGCGGCCTGGCCGTGCTCGCCCGGCCCGGAGCGTCGGAGCGCCGCCCGGAGGTGGAGTCCATGGAGCAGGCGGTCGCCGGGCTGGGGCTCGAGGTCGCCCGGATCGACGGGGAGGGCACCCTCGACGGCGGTGACGTGCTGCAGGTCGGCACGACCGTGTACGTCGGGCGTTCCGGCCGGACGAACGAGGACGCCATCTGCCAGTTGCCCCGGCTCCTCGGCACGCGGGGCCGCCACGTCGTCCGCGTCGGGCTCGCCGGCTGCCTGCACCTGAAGACGGCGATGACGGCCCTGCCGGACGGCACGCTCATCGGCAACCCCGACTGGGTCGACACCTCGGTGCTGCCGGGCCTGCGCGTGGCGCCGGAACCCTCCGGAGCGCACGTGGTCGTCCTGGGGGAGAAGCAGGTCCTCATCGCCGCGTCCGCCCCGCGTACCGCTGAGCAGCTCCGCGACGAGGGCTACGACGTGTCGGTCGTGGACATCAGCGAGTTCGAGAAGATGGAAGGCTGCGTGACCTGCCTGTCCGTCCTCATCCCCTGATCAGCGGGTTTTCGTCTCATTCAGTGGGACCGGTTGGGACGCTCCGGATGCGATCTGTTAGCTTGTACGACGTGCTGCGTGAGCTGCTCCTCCTTAGCGGCCGCGGCGGGGGCCTGTAACAGGCCGGCTCCCTCGCCGCGGGGCTTCGGCGTGACCGTCGGCCGCAGGCACCTGTTCCGGGAGCACCTTTTTCATGAATCCTCGAATCCATCAACAGTCCAGTCCCATGCCCTTCGGCCGGTACGCGCCTTTCAAGCCGGTCGATCTGCCGGACCGTACCTGGCCGAGCAAGACGATCACCGAGGCGCCGCGCTGGCTGTCCACCGACCTGCGTGACGGCAACCAGGCGCTGATCGACCCGATGAGCCCGGCGCGCAAGCTGGCCATGTTCGAGCTGCTGGTCCGCATGGGCTACAAGGAGATCGAGGTCGGCTTCCCGGCGGCGAGCCAGACCGACTTCGACTTCGTCCGCCAGCTCATCGAAGAGGACCGGGTCCCCGCCGACGTGCAGATCTCCGTCCTCACGCAGGCCCGCGAGGAGCTGATCGAGCGGACCGTCCAGTCGCTGGCCGGGGCGCCCCGGGCCACGGTCCACCTGTACAACGCGACGGCCCCGCTGTTCCGGCGCGTCGTCTTCGGCATCGACCGCGACGAGTGCAAGGCCCTCGCGGTACAGGGCACCCAGCACGTCATGAAGTACGCCGAGAAGTACCTCGGCGACTGCGACTTCGGCTACGAGTACAGCCCGGAGATCTTCATCGACACCGAGCTGGAGTTCGCGCTCGAGGTGTGCGAGGCGGTCATGGACACCTGGGAGCCGGGCCCGGACCGTGAGATCATCCTCAACCTGCCGTCCACGATCGAGCGGTCCACGCCGAACGTCTACGCCGACCAGATCGAGTGGATGAGCCGCAACCTGTCGCGCCGCGAGCACATCGCGCTGTCGGTGCACCCGCACAACGACCGCGGTACGGGCGTCGCCTCCGCCGAGCTGGCGATCATGGCGGGTGCCGACCGCGTCGAGGGCTGCCTGTTCGGCAACGGCGAGCGCACCGGCAACGTCTGTTTGGTGACGCTGGGCATGAACCTCTTCTCCCAGGGCATCGACCCGCAGATCGACTTCTCCGACATCGACGAGATCCGCCGCACCGTGGAGTACTGCAACCAGATCCCGGTGCACGAGCGGCACCCGTACGCCGGCGATCTCGTCTACACCTCCTTCTCCGGCTCCCACCAGGACGCCATCAAGAAGGGCTTCGACGCCCTGGAGCGCGACGCGGCGGCGGCCGGCGTGCCGGTGGAGGAGTTCCGCTGGGCGCTGCCGTACCTGCCGATCGACCCGAAGGACGTCGGCCGGTCGTACGAAGCGGTGATCCGGGTCAACAGCCAGTCCGGCAAGGGCGGCGTGGCCTACATCATGAAGACCGAGCACTCCCTCGACCTGCCGCGCAAGCTGCAGATCGAGTTCTCCCGCGTCGTCCAGGAGCACACCGACGGCGAGGGCGGCGAGGTCACGCCGGAGCAGATGTGGGAGATCTTCGAGCGGGAGTTCCTGACCAACGGGCCGCGCGTCGGCCTGCTGGCGCACCGCGCGAGTTCCCGCGTCGACGAGAAGGACGTCCTCAACGTCGACCTGCGGGTCAACGGCGAGATCCGCGAGATCGAGGGCATCGGCAACGGCCCGATCTCCGCGTTCGTCAACGCGCTCGGCACGGTCGGCATCGAGGCCCGGGTGCTCGACTACACCGAGCACGCCCTGTCGGCGGGCAGCGACGCGAAGGCCGCGGCGTACGTGGAGTGCCAGGTCGGTGACCAGGTGTTCTGGGGCGTCGGTATCGACGCCAACACGGTGACCGCCTCGCTGAAGGCCGTGCTGTCGGCCGTCAACCGCGCGGCCCGCTGACCCCATTGAAGACCTGCCGTCGGGCCGCCGCGATCCGGCGGGCGGACGGCCCGGCCGCCCGCGCCCTCAGGAGGGGCGATCAGCGGCCGTGGGCCAGGACGTAGTCGACGAGATCGCGGAGCGGGCCGTGCAGGTCCGCCTCCGCGACCGGCACCGTCCGATCGCCGACCTCGACGTCGTACACGAATCGATCGGCGGCCGGTGCCGGCTCGGGCACACCACCGAAGTCGATCTCGTCGACGAGCCGGGCCGCCGCAGGATGGTCCGCCGAGTCGATCTCTGCTCGGCGGACCATCCCGGCGAACCCGCCGCTGCGGGTGACCGCAACCTTCACGCGATCTCCACGCCGACGGTCGTCCACGCCGCGCGTACGGCGTCGCTCTCCGCGCTGTTCACGCCGAAGAGCTTGCCCGCCGTCTCGTGGGTCATGCCGGCGAACGTCTTGAAATCCGCATCCGTGGGCACTCGGCGGCTGGTGAGGGTCTCGTACCAGACCCGCCCGGCCTTCTCCCACGCGTGACCGCCGATCGCGGTCGCGGCGAGGTAGAACGCGCGGTTGGGGATCCCGGAGTTGATGTGGACGCCGCCGTTGTCCCGCGACGTCTTGACGAAGTGCGCCATGTCGGCGGGTTGCGGGTCCTTGCCGAGGTTCGGGTCGTCGTACGCGGTGCCCGGCGCCTTCATCGAGCGGAGCGCGACGCCGTGCACCGTGGCGGCGAACATGCCCTGGCCGATCAGCCAGTCGGCCTGGTCCGCGGTCTGGCCGAGGTGGTACTGCTTCACCAGCGAACCGAAGACGTCCGACAGCGACTCGTTGAGGGCGCCGCTCTGCCCCGAGTAGTCGAGCCCGCCGGAGTACTGGGTGACCCCGTGGGTCAGCTCGTGGCCCGTGACGTCGAGCGGCCCCGTGAACGTCGTGAAGACCTGCTGGTCGCCGTCGCCGTAGACCATCTGGGAGCCGTCCCAGAATGCGTTGTCATAGTTGACGGCGTAGTGCACGGTCGCGACCAGCGGCAGCCCGGCGCCGTCGATCGAGTCGCGCCCGTACGCGCTGCGGTAGAAGTCGAAGGTGACCCCGAGCCAGTCGTAGATCTCGTCGGCGGACTTGTCGCCCGTCGCGGGGCCGCCCTCGGACCGTACGGTCTTGCCGGGCAGCGTCTGCTGGTGCTTGGCGTCGTGGATCGTCCGCTTCGGCGTCGCCGGCCCGGTGGTCGGCTCCGCCTCGGAGATCAGCTGAGCGGCCGCGCGCGTCTGGCGCTGCCCTCGGTCGATGACCAGGGTGCGCTGAGCGAGCTCGCGCAGCCGCTCCTCGTCGTGGTGCTCGGCGATGTGGTCCAGGACGTGTGGCGGGATGATTGCGCATCTCATGGGGCCACGCTCCCACGTGCACACCCTCCCGGCCACGAACTACACAGGCCGCATCCGGTCACCCTCCGTCAAAGGACGCCTCCGCTGTGAAACGGTGGGCGCTTCGTCACCAATCGCCCCCGTAGTCACCGTCGTAGTCGTTGTCCTCATGCACGACGTGCTCGATGACCTCGACATGCTCGTGATCGTCATCGTCGTCCAACAGTTCGTTGACGACCATGCCGCCGACGAAACCCGCCGCGCCCGCGGCCGCAACACTGCCGAGGCCGTACTGGCGGCGCCCGTGGTGGTCGTCGTAGTCACGGTCCGGGTAGCCATAGGCCTGCTGCGGGTATCCCTGCTGGTAGCCGTGCGGCTGGGGGTACCCCTGCTGCGGGTAACCCGGTTGCGGGTATCCGCTCTGCGCCTGGAGGTACTCCATCCAGCGCTGCGCGCACGCCGCACAGCAGCGTACTGGGCGCGGCGACCCCCACTGCGGCGTCCACGTGATCTCCTGGGTGGCCGGACCGTGTGAAGCGTCGAAGAAGCAGGTCAACGTTGTCTCCTGATACGTCGGTCATGCCCGGCCTCGCGGCCGGACCGTCAAGTTAACGACCTTGGACCGTAGCGGGTTCCTGCCGGTTCCACCCGGCATCTGCGGGACAATGGACGGGTGAGTCTCTATCGTGACGAAGGCGTCGTCCTCCGTACCCAGAAGCTGGGCGAGGCAGACCGCATCGTGACGATCCTCACCCGCCGCAGCGGGCGGGTCCGGGCCGCGGCCAAGGGCATCCGCAAGACCAAGTCCCGGTTCGGCGCCCGGCTGGAGCCGTTCACACACGTCGACCTGCAGCTGTACGAGCGGCGCTCCCTCGACCTGATCACGCAGGCCGAGACGCTCCGCCCGTACGGCGAGCGCCTCGTCACCGACTACCCGCGCTACACCGCGGGCACGGCGATGCTGGAGACCGCGGAGAAGCTCACGCCCATCGAGAAGGAACCGGCGCTCCGGCAGTTCCTGCTGGTCATCGGCGGGCTGCGTACCCTCGTGGAGGGCGGGCACGATCCCCGCCTCGTCCTCGACGCCTATTTCCTCCGCTCGCTGGCCATCGCGGGTTACGCCCCGTCGCTGGAGGAGTGCGCGCGCTGCGGCGAGCGCACCGGCCGGGCGTTCGCGATCGCGGCCGGCGGTATGGTGTGCGGGTCCTGCCGTCCCCCCGGGTCCGCCAGCCCCGCCGAGGCGACGGTCGGTCTGATGATCGCTCTGCTGCGCGGCGACTGGGAGCGCGCGGACCGCAGCGAGTCGCGGCATCGGCTCGAGTGCAGCGGCCTCGTCGCGGCCTATCTCCAGTGGCACCTGGAGCACGGGATCCGCTCCCTCAAGCACGTGGAGCGCGAGACGCCGAACGAACGGAGTGGTCGGCCGATGGACGAGGCCGGCCGCGGAGTGAGTGAGAAGTCGAGTGCGGCCGTCGGGCCCGGGCCCGGGCGCGAGACGCCGAGCGAGCCGAGGGACGAGGCCGCGCCCTTCCACGGCCGACGCTGAACATGACCATCGAGTGAGGAGAGCACCAGACCATGAGGGGCGTACAGCCGCCGGAGCCGCACAAGAGCGGCGCACGGCCGCCCGCCATCCCCAAGGATCTGACCCCCCGGCACGTCGCCGTCGTCATGGACGGCAACGGGCGGTGGGCGAAGGAACGGGGCCTGCCGCGCACCGAGGGTCACAAGATGGGGGAGTACTCCCTCTTCGACGTGATCATGGGGGCGATCGAGCTCGGTGTGCCGTACCTGTCGGCGTACGCCTTCTCGACGGAGAACTGGCGGCGGTCGCCGGACGAGGTGCGGTTCCTCATGGGGTTCAACCGCGACGTCATCCGCCGCCGCCGTGACCAGCTGAACGCCATGGGCGTCCGCGTCCTCTGGGCCGGGCGCCGCCCGAAGCTGTGGCGCAGCGTCATCAAGGAGCTCGAGGACGCCGAGCGCATGACCGAGCACAACAAGGTGCTCACGCTGCAGTTCTGCGTCAACTACGGCGGCCGGGCCGAGATCGCGGACGCCGCCGCGGCCATCGCCCGCGACGTCCAGGCCGGGAGGCTCCGCCCGGAGAAGATCAACGAGAAGGTCTTCGCGCGCTACCTCTACCGGCCGGAGATCCCGGAGGTGGACCTGTTCCTGCGCCCGTCGGGTGAGCGGCGCAGTTCCAACTTCCTGGTGTGGCAGTCGGCGTACGCCGAGTTCGTGTATCAGGACATCCTCTGGCCGGACTTCGACCGCCGGCACTTCTGGAAGGCGTGCGAGGAGTACGCCCACCGCGACCGCCGCTTCGGCGGTGCCCTGCCGAACGAGGTGTCCCTGCCCGAGGCGGGCCTCGACGACGAGGAGCCCATCTCCGTGCGCTGACCGACCCGCCCGCCCCCGACCGTCCGCATCGCACCCCTCCACACACGTGGGACGCTCGCGGCTGAGACCGCGCCGTGGCGGCGAGCGGTCCCGTTTGCACACAAACGGCCCGGCACGAGGATCACTACCTGCGGAAACGGCTGGCTGGGCGGGAGTTTGTGTGCGAACGGGTCCAGGAGACGGCTCGGCGAGCCCCCGCTGGCGCACCGCACGGTTCCGCGCGCCTCAGTCGTCCCCGGCGCTTGGCGCGGAGGGGTTCACGTCTGATCGGCGTGTCTCGGCCGTCTTCCGGCGCTCCTCGGCCGCCCCCCCCCGGCGAGCCTCAGCCGACGTCGGCGCTCGGCGAGTTCCCGCGTCGACGCACCGTGCCGTTCCGCGCGCCCCAGTCGTCCCCCGGCGCTCGGCGCAGAGGGGGTTCGCGCGTCATCGGCGCTCCTCAGCCGTCCTCCGACGCTCCTCGGCCGACGCCCGGTGAGCCTCGACCGGCGTACGTCGTGGGCTCGGCGCGAAGAGGTGCCCGCTTCCGGCTTGGGCTAGCGGTCACCGGCGCGGTGCCGTTCGCACACAAACGGTCTTGTACGGAGATGGGCACCTGCGGAAACGGCCGGTTGGATGGGAGTTTGTGTGCGAACGGGCTCGGGTCGGGGCGGAACTTCGGGAAGCCGCACGATCAAGCGGTGCGGACACCATCCTGGTCGCTCGTGGATCCCGTCGACTTCCTCACCGCGCACGGCGGCGTGGCCCATCGCCGTACGATGCTGGCCGCCGGAGTCTCGAAGTCCGCGTTGACGCGGGCTCTTGCCGACGGGCGCATCTTGCGTGCACATCAAAAGGTGTACTGCCTCGGGACGGCAGGCGGCGTTGGGGTCACCAGGCTGGCGGTGCTGGCGACCGGCGGTGTGATCTCCCATGACGCGGCCGCCGCCCTGCACGGCATCGAGATGGCGCATCGCCCGGACAGCCACGTCACCGTAGGGCGAAACCGTGCCCGCGTCGCCCATCCCGGGTGCTTCGTCCACCGCTCCGACTTGGGCCCATCCGAGGTCATGCGGGTCGACGGCCTTCCCGTCACCGCGCCGCTCCGTACGGTCCTCGACTGCGCCCGAACGCTCGAGCCGGCCGAGGTGGTGGTCATCGCCGACTCGGCCGTACGGCAGGAGCTGGTCTCGTTCGCGGACCTGCGGCATGCGGCACACGAGGTGAGGGGCCGCGGGGCAGGGCGGCTGCGCCGCGTGGTCGACTGCTGCGATCCGGGTTCAGGGTCGGTCCTGGAGTCCGCCCTCCGAATGCTGCTGATCGAGCACGGGCTCAAGCCGCCGCGAACCCAGTACGAGATGCGCGCGGCGAGCGGCCGTCACCTGGCGACGGTCGACTTCGCCTGGCC
Source organism: Actinoallomurus vinaceus (assembly GCF_039542055.1). Classification (NCBI taxonomy): domain Bacteria; kingdom Bacillati; phylum Actinomycetota; class Actinomycetes; order Streptosporangiales; family Thermomonosporaceae; genus Actinoallomurus; species Actinoallomurus vinaceus. The sequence goes on along the minus strand of NZ_BAABHK010000004.1, from coordinate 109,013 downwards.
GGACCTGCGTGTGATCGTCGAAGCGGACGGCTTCGCCTATCACCGTGGCCGCAAGGCGTACCTTCGTGATCGCACCCTCGGCAACGCGTGCACGCTCGCGGGCTGGCGGCTACTGCGCTTCTCCTGGGAGGACGTCTTCCAGCATCCGGCGTACGTCCTACGCTCGACGCAACGCGTCCTCCACCTCGCGGCGGAGGCCACACGCCCGCCCGGCCGATGAGCGGTCCCGCTCGCACACAAACCCTCCGGCCGTACCATCGCCACCTGCGGAAACGGCCGCGTGGGCGAGAGTTTGTGTGCGATCGGGTCCAGGGTCGTGGCTCGACGACTCCCCGCGCCGCCAGGTGTCCCGCCGCAGCACCGCCCGGTGCGCCGCTCCGTCTCCGGCGCTCCACACCGAGCGGAGCCGCTGACCGAGTGGCCGGCCGCGCGCCAAGCTGCCGGCGAAGGTGAGGGCCGCGGGCAGGCTGATCTCGGTAGCGGTCGTCCAGGCCGACCACCTTCCATGACACAACACGCCAGATGAAAACGCGCGTCAGGCCGTTGGCTTGGGACGCGGACTTCGCGCCTGCCCTACCGCGGCGCGGAGGTCTGCCCGGTCGAGCCGGTGGAGTTCCGCAGAGCGGACTCGTGGCCGAGGAACGCGACCGGGAGCAGGTCGCGGTCGTCGGAGACGACGAGCGTGGCCGGTCGGGGCGAGGGTTCGAACAGGCGCGGCACGGGCGGGCGGAGGTCCTTCCAGCCATCGAGCAGGATCAGGTCCACCGGTCCGGGCGCGTCCGTGGTCATTCCAGGCCTTTCTTGCCCGGGGTCCAGAAGGGTTTGGTGAGCACCGCTCGCCGGGGCCAGCCGCGGTCGCGGACGAGGTGGTCGCGGACGGCCTGGACGGTGCGTGCCTCGCCGGCGACGTAGGCGGTGCCCGGCTCGCCGGGCAGGTCGAGCTCGCGGACGGCCGCCACGAGGGTCGCCGAGGAGGCGGCGGGCGCGCCCTCGCGGTAGCGCCAGGTCAGGCGGTCCAGCGGCAGCCGGTTCTCGAGCGCGCCGACCTCGATCCGGTCCTGGTGTGTGTCGACCTCGATGACGCCGTACACGGGAGCGTCGCCGAGCGCCCGGACCATCGGCCCGAAGGCGACCGACGCGGTCTCCTCTCCCACGAACAGGTGGTACGGCGACGGCCGCGTCACGAAGGTGCCCTCCGGTCCGCCGAAGACGACGTCGTCGCCGGGCCGGACCGTACGGGCCCAGCGGGTGCCGGGGCCCTCGCCGTGCTCGAGGACGCGCAGTTCGAGGGATGCGCCGTCGTAGTCCCAAATCGAGTACGTGCGGCGGGTCAGGAGCCCGTCGGCGGCTACGCGGATCTGCTGGCCGGGCGTCCAGGTCAGGCCGGAGGCGGAGACGGTGATCCGGCGCATCCGCCGGGTGATCTGGTCGACGTCCTCCACGGTGCCGCGGACGAACAGGCGGTCGGCCAGGGCGCGCCCGACGCCTCGGGCATGGCTGAGCGGCATGGTCTCACCTCCATACGAGATATATCGCGACTTTAGATCATTTCTCCGCCGGCCGGTACCAGAACGCGACCACGAAGGCGGCGGCCAGCACGATGAGAGCGATCACGCGGTACCCGGCCGCCATGGCGTCGGTGAACGCCGACACGACGCGGGCGTGCGCGTCCGGGCCGGACCGCGCGAGCGCCTGGCCGATCGTGCGGGCGTGTACGCCGGCCGGCAGCCCTGCGGCGAACCGGGTGCTGAGGATCGTGCCGAGCACGGCCACGCCGAGCGCGCTGCCCACCTCGCGTGCCGCGCCGTTCAGGCCGGAGCCGAGGCCCGCTCGCGCCGGCGGCAATCCGCCGATGACGGCGGTGGACAGGGCGGGGACGGCCAGCCCCATGCCGACCGACATCAGTACCAGGTAGGCGGCGTACCCGGCGTACGGCGTCTCGGGATCGACGGTCGACAGCAGGCCGAGGCCGCAGGCGACGGCCAGCATCCCGGCGAGGACGACGCGCCGGCCGCCGAACCGGGCCGCCAGCGCGACGCTGCGCCGCGAGACGACCATCATGCCGAGCGCGAGCGGGCCGATGGCCACGCCGGTCAGCAGCGGCGAGAAGCCCTTCACGTACTGCAGGTACTGCGCGTTGACGAAGAACAGCGCGAACAGGCCGAAGAACGTGACCGTGACGCCGGAGACGCCGGAGCGCAGCCGGGCGACCCGGAAGATCCGCGGATCGATCAGCGGGTGCGCGGCGCGCAGCGCGTACGCGACGAAGAGGCCGAGCACCAGTGCCGACGCGGCGAACGCGCCCAGCACCGGCGAGGACGACCAGCCGAGTTCCGGGCCTTCGATGATTCCGTAGAGCAGGGCGACGAACGCGAGGACCAGCACGCCGCAGCCGACGAGGTCGAGGTCGGCGGGGTGCCGTTCGGACCGGGGCGCGATCCGCGCGGACAGCGCCAGCAGGATCAGCATGACCGGCGCGACCGCCCAGAACAGCCCCTGCCAGGGCAGGTACTCCAGGACGAGACCGCCGCCGATGTTGCCGACGATCCCGGCGATGCCGGTGGCCGCGGTCCAGGAGGCGATCGCCTGTGCCCTCAGCCGCGGCGGAAAGGCCTGGACGGTGAGCGACAGCGTCGCCGGCATGACGAGCGCCGCGCCGAGTCCCGTGACGGCGCGGCCGGCGATCAGCGCGCCGACGTCCGGAGCCAGCGCGGAGGCGACGCACCCCGCCGCGAAGACGGCGAGTCCGGCGAGCAGGGCTCCCTTGCGGCCGTACCGGTCGCCGACCGCGCCCGCCGGGATGAGCAGGCAGGCGAAGACGATCACATACGCGTCGACGATCCAGAGCAACTGCGCGGCGGACGGGTGCAGGGAGCTCGCGGCGAGTTTCGGAACGGCCAGGTTGATGGCCGCCACGAGCGCGACGGTCATGGTCGCGCAGGCGGCCATCAGGGCGAGGATCAGCGTACGGCGGGGGTGGCCCTGGTCCGCGGGCGTGGGCAGGGCGGTCTGAAGGGTCATGTGACGAACCTCGGGTCGATGAGGACGGGAGGTTCGAGGCCTCGAACGAGGAACACGCTAAGCTGCGCGGGTACTTGCCATCAAATGCACTTTTTGCAGGTGATTAGTGCACGCAGCGCATTCCAAGCTCGACCTCAACCTCCTCGTCGCCCTCGACGCCCTGCTGGAGGAGGGCAGCGTCGGCGGCGCGGCCCTGCGCCTGCACCTGTCGAGCCCGGCGATGAGCCGTACGCTCGCGCGCATCCGCAAGGCGCTCGGCGATCCGGTGCTGGTGCGATCCGGGCAGGCGATGGTCCCCACCCCGAGGGCGCTCGCCATCCGGGCGGAGGTCCACGAACTGGTCGAACGCGCGGCTGCGGTGTTCTCGCCGCGCGATCTCGACCTGGCGGCCCTGGAGCGGACGTTCACCCTGCAGGCCGACGACTCGATCATCACGGTGGTCGGGCCCGCGCTGCTCGACCGGATCCGCCGGGACGCACCGGGCGCGGCCCTGCGATTCCTCCCGGAGGGACCGGAGGACACCTCCGGGCTGCGCGATGGCCGGGTCGACCTGGAGATCGGCGTCGTCGACGGCGCGCCGCCGGAGGTACGGGTCGAACCGCTCATCGAGGATCAGCCGGTCGGAGTGGTCCGTGCCGGGCATCCGCTCCTCGACGGCGAACCGACCGCCGAGCGGTTCGCCGCGGCCGACCACCTGACGGTGTCGCGGCGGGGCAGGCTCGAGGGGCCGATCGACGAACGGCTCGCCGAACGCGGCCTGCGCCGCCGCGTGGTGGCCTCGGCGCCGACGTTCTCCTCGGCGCTGGTCATGCTGGCCGAGACCGACCTCGTCGGACGGGCGGGCCGCCGCATGCACGCGCCCGTCCTTGAGCGGTTCGGGCTGGTCGCCTTCGACCTGCCCGTCGAGACGCCCTCCACAATGCTCGCCATGGCCTGGCACCGCCGGTACGAGGCCGACGCCGCGCACGCCTGGCTGCGCCGTTGCGTCCGCGGAGTCGTCGCCGGCGGGTACTGAGGCGCAGGTGCGCGTCCACCGCGGGCGGTCAGTGCGCTATCCGGGGGCCGCCGAGCCTACGTCCCGTCAGCGCCCCGTCGGCTGGACTCAAGAGCGGCTTCCATCATGTAAGCGGCCAGGGCCGCGGTCCGCTGGTCCGTGGGACCCAGGATCCGAACGGCGTCGGCGAGCGCTTGCTGGTACAGCTCGAACGCCCGCGGTAGGTCACCGGCGGCCCGACAGGCGTGGGCGAGGTTGCGGCGGGCGGTGAGCGTGTCCGGGTGATCGGTGCCGAGCACCCGCTCACTGTCGGAGACGACTCGTTCGTACAGCCCGATCGCCCGCTCCGCATCGGTCGCCTGACAGGCATGGGCGAGGTTGCCGCGGGCGGTGAGCGTGTTCGGGTGGTCGGCGCCCAACACCCGTTCGGCGTCGGCGAGGACCTGCCCGCACAACTCGATCGCCCGCTCGTTGCCGCACTTCTGATATCCGATGGCCAGGTTGTTCCGGGCGGTCAGTGTGGCGGGGTGTTCGGGCCCCAGCAGCCTCTGGCTGTCCGCGTGGGCCCGCTCGAGCAGCGGGAGAGCCTGCTCGATGTCATCGGCGTCCAGGTGGATACTGGCGAGATTTCCGCGCGCGATGAGCGTGTCCCGGTGGTCGACGCCCCGCACCCGTTCGTAATCGGCGAGCGTCTGCTCGTAAAGTGCGATGGCCTGCCGCAGATTCCCCGCCCGCCGGTAGGCACCGGCCAGATTGTTGCGCGAGGCCAATATGTCGGGGTGATCGGTGCGCAACATCTGCTCGCGGCCCGCGACCACCTGCTGGAGCAGCGGGACGGCCTGGTCCAGGGCACCGATCTCCGCGTAGGTGCTGCCGAGGTTGTGGCGCACGGTCAGCGTGGCAGGGTGATCGTCACCGAAATGGCGCAGGTAGATCTCGTGGGCGCGGCGGATGTACGCGATGGCGTGAGACGGAGCGCCTTGCATGTTGAGGAACAGACCGGTTCTGTTGAACAGATCTGCTGTGACGATCTCGCCGGTGTCGGGTGGCAGGCGGTCCAGCAGCGCGGCGACATGGGGGAGGAGAGTCCGCCAGGTCGGCCAGCCGGCAGGATCGAATGCATCCGTGGGCGCGGAGAGCTCCAGCAGCACGATGGCCCCATCGCGGGCGGTGGCGATGTCGGATTCTTGGCGGTGCGGGTCGGCCGGGTCGGGCGTGCGGGCGACGGCCTGGACGAGCCGGTGCACCGTCACCGCGTCCGCACCGAGGCCGATCATGTTGTACGCGGCCAGGCTCCCGAGAGCCTCCCGCAGCCGGGACGGCTCGGCGACACGGTCCAGCAGGCTCTGGGGGATCGCCTCCGCGCCGTACCAGGCGAGGATCCGCAGCAGCCCTCCGGCCAACGGGACATCGGCGAGCCGATCGAAGGTGGTCCGCCAGATCCGGGCGATGGTCCGCTCGGCGTCGGCGCCACGAGCGGCCTGATCGAACACCACCGCCGGCTGCTCGGCCAGCAACGCCAGGTACTCCCGCGGACTCAGGCGGGTCTGGTGCAGGTATGCGGCCGCCTGCTCGACGGCCAGCGGCAGGCATCCAAGGTCCCGGACCAACTCCACCGCGCCGTCCAGGCCCGTGCTGTCCAGGTCCGCGCCGGACCGGCCGTAGCCGGCGATCTGAGTGAGCAGGTCCACCGCCTGGCTTTCACTCAGCACGTCAAGGCGCACAAGAGGCGCGGCCAGCCGATGCCAGCCTTCGGCCAGCCGACTTGTGACCAGCACTCGCCCGGTGAGCGCGCGGCCCAGCAGCGGTGCGATGTCCGCCGGGTCGGTCACGTTGTCCAGCACCAGCAGCCATTCATCATGAGCGGCCAGCCAAGCGATCGCGCGCTGCGCCAGCGCCTCCGACGGCAGCAGCCGTGTCAGCTCCGGTTGCAGCCCGATCGCCAATGAGGCCAGCCCCGTCTCCACCGCCGAGGTCGAGTCGGCGGTGATCCACCACACCGGATTGAACCGTCGTGCGCACGCCGCGGCATAGTGAGCGGCCAGCGTGGACTTACCGACTCCGCCCAGCCCGTGAACCGCCGCGAGCACGACGCCCCCTGGTTCGGCCAGCGCCTCCTCCAACGCGGCCAGTTCCTCCTCGCGGCCCACGAACACCTGCGAGTGAAACGGCACGTTCACCAGACTCCGTGGTGCCGCCACCTGCTCGACCGGCCGGAGCGCTTCTGCCGGCAGCATCGCGAGAATGTTCTGGACGTTGGTCGAACCGGCGCCCAGCGACACGATCCCGGTGACATTTCCGTCCACGTATATCTGGGCATCGTTCGTCGTCGCATTCCCACCGCCGCCCGGGAGGCGCGGGTCACCGGATCCCGATGGTGCCGCGGACTCGACCGGGCCGGTGTTCCGCCGCCGACCGGAACGCCGGGTCATCTGTTCTGGCCGTTGATCGACCTGGCGACCGTCCCCGCCGCCACGACACCACGCGTGATCGCTGAGCTCATCCCGTCCCCCTAAGAGACAAGACCGCCATACTGATCCCTAGGTCAAGTAGCGTAGCTCGCACGCTTGACCGCTGCCCGGTGACAAAGGCGTTCGTATCCACGAAGACGACGACACCGAACGCCGCGACAGAGAACCAATGGCCGCGCTGACCGCTGTGCGCACCGGCACACGCCAGACCCTCAGTGCTCGGAGCAGGTGCCGAAGACCTCGACCGTGTGCGTGACGTCCTTGAAGCCGTGCTCGGCGCCGACCGCCGCAGCCCAGGTCTCGACCGCCGGCCCCTCGACCTCGACCGTACGGCCGCAGACGCGGCACACCAGGTGATGGTGGTGCTCGTCCGTCCGGCACGCCCGGTAGATCGCCTCGCCCTCGTCGGTGCGCAGCACGTCGACCTCACCGGCGTCGTTGAGCGCCTGCAGCGCCCGGTACACGGTGGTCAGGCCGATCCGCGAGCCGGCCGCCCGCAGGTCGGCGTAGATGTCCTGCGCGCTGCGGAAGCTCTCACAGCCGGAGAGCGCCCGGCGCACGTCCTCCCGGCGGCCGCTCACGATACGTCCGTTCGGCGCATACGGACCAGTCTTCCCGTTCCGACGGCGACCAGGAAGACGGCCATTGCCAGGAGCACGATCGTCGGGCCGGGGGCGAAGTCGGCGTCCACCGAGACCCACAGCCCGCCGACGGACGCCACGATGCCCACCACGACGGCGAGCCCGATCGTCGCCTTGAACCCGCGCGTGAGCTGCTGCGCCGCCGCGACCGGCACCACCATCAGCGCGCTGACCAGCAGCAGGCCGACGGCGCGCATCGCGACCACCACGGTCAGCGCGGCGGTCACCGCGATCAGCAGGGACAGGAACCGGACCGGCAGGCCGCTCGCGCGAGCCACCTCCTCGTCCTGGCACAGCACGAACAGCTCCCGCCCGAACAACAGCAGGATGACGATCACGGCGACGGCCAGGCCCGCGATGATGTACAGGTCGCCGGTGCTGACACTGCTGATCGAGCCGAACAGGTAGCTGCCGAGGTTCGCGCTGCCGCCGGACAGGTTGGCGAACAGCACGCCGCCGGCCAGCCCCCCGTAGAACAGCAAGGCCAGCGCGACATCGCCGCCCGTACGCGTCCGCACCCGCAGCAGCTCGATCGCCACCGCGCCCAGCGCGGACACGACGAGTGCGAGGATCGTGGGGGAGCTGCGGGTGAGCAGGCCCAGGCCGACCCCGGTCAGCGCGATGTGCCCGATGCCGTCGCCGAGCAGGGCGAGCCGCCGCTGGACGATGAACGTGCCGACCGCCGGCGCGGCGACGCCGACGAGGACCGCGGCGATCAGCGCGCGGCGCAGGAAGTCGTACGACAGGAGTTCGATCATGACAGCAGGTGCGGTTCCTCGGCCGGGGCGTGCGGGTGGACGTGGTCGTGGCCGGGCCGGGCGCACTCGCCCTGCGGCGTGGGCGGAACGCCTACGTGCGCGATCCGGCCGTTCTCCAGGACCACGGAACGGGTGATCAACGGCTCCATAGGCCCGAGCTCATGCGCGACGAGCACGACCGTACGGCCCTGGGCGACCTGCCCGCGGAGCGTACGGGCGAGGGTCTCCTGGCTGGCGGCGTCGACGCCCGCCGTCGGCTCGTCCATGACGAAGACGTCCGGCTCACCGGCGAGCGCCCGGGCGATGAGCACGCGCTGCTGCTGCCCGCCGGACAGCTCCTGAGCGGAGTCGCGCGCGCGGTCGGCCATGCCGACGGCCTCCAGGGCCCGGTCCACCGCCGCCCGGTCGGCGGCCGAGAACGGGCGGAACCGCGACTGCCGCGCGATCCGGCCCGACGACACGACCTCCCGTACGGTCGCGGGCACACCGCCCCCGACCGACAGCCGCTGCGGGACGTACCCGACGCGCTTCCAGTCCTTGAACCGGGCCGGCGGCACGCCGTACAGCTCGACCCGCCCGGCCGACAGCGGGATCAATCCCAGCAACGAGCGGATCAGCGTGGACTTCCCGGAGCCGTTCGGCCCCATCACGGCGAGCACCTCGCCCGGCTCGACGGTCAGGTCGAGGCCGCGCAGCACCGGCCGGCGGTCCAGCCGGACTTCGCCGCCGGTCATGCGGAACGGAACGGTCATCGGCATCCTAGGGCGGGTCGCAGCGTCGCCAGGTCACGGCGCATGATCGAAAAGTAGTCATCGTGCGACCCCGGCTTCACGCCTTCGGCGGGGTCGAGCACCTGCGTCCGTACGCCCGCCTCGGCGGCGAGCGTCTGGGCGGTCTTCGGGCTCACGAGCGTCTCGGTGAACACCGTGGTCGCCCCGGTCCGCCGGACCAGCTGGGTGAGGCTCGCCACCCGGGCGGGCGACGGCTCGGCCTCGGGGTCGAGACCGGTCACGCCGACCTGCGTCAGCCCGTACCGCTGGGCCAGGTAGCCGAACGCCGAGTGGCTCGTGACGATCTCCTTGCGAGCGCAGTCGCGCAGGCCCGTACGGAACTCCCCGTCCAGCGCGGTCAGCTTCGTGACGACCTGCGCGGCCCGCGCCCGGTACGCCGCGGCGTGGGCGGCGTCGATCGCGGCGAGGCGCTCGCCGAGAGCGGTGGCCACGGTGGCGAACCGGCTCGGGTCCAGCCACAGGTGCGGATCCTCGGCGCCGTGGACCTCCTCGTCCTGCGGGGCCGGAAGCGTTGCGACCAGCGACGCGGCGTCCAGGGAGTGCTTCTTGGCGTGCTCTCGCACGGCCTTGTCGACGGCCGACTGCACGCCCTTGATGTAGAAGGCCAGCTTGGACTCGCCCACGTCGATCACCTGGCGCGGGGTCAGCTCGAGATCGTGGGGCTCGGCGCCGGGTTTGGTGAGGTTCTGCACGGTGGCGTCGGGTCCGGCGACCTGCCCCGCCAGCCATGCCAGGGGATAGAAGGCCGCGACGATCTTCGGGCCGCCGTGGCCGTTCGCCCGCGCCCCGCAGGCGGTCGCGAGCAGCGCGGCGCCCAGCAGGACAGGCAGGAGTCGTCGGTATCGCACGTAACGAGTATGGATGAAAACGAAAATGATTGTCAAAATCAGGTATGTCCGAGTTGCCGGTCAGCTCACCAGCTTCCCGATCGCCACCGCCAGGACGACCAGCGGAACCACCAGCCGGACCACGCGATGCGAGGGACTCCGCACCGGCGCCGCCAGGAACGCGAACCACACCAGCAACGCCAGCACGACCAGCAGCATTCCGCCGACCACACCCGGGACGGCCAGCCCCGCGATCAGCAGCGCGGGCAGGACCACCAGCGGAACCCAGCGGGGAAGCTGATGGAGATAGACGAAGAAGACGGCGCTGCGCTTCTGGAGTTTGGAACCCACGCTCCCATCGTCGCGCATCGGCGTCCCGCGCGGGGAGATCGCCTCGCGTACCGGCATGATGGACGGGTGCTGGCCATCACCCGCTATCGCGTCCCCGAGACCGACGCCGAGACGTTCGTCAAGACCGCGCACGAGGTCCTCCGCTCCCTCGCCGACAGCCCCGGGCACCGTTCCGGCCGCCTGGCGCGCGCCGTGGACGACCCGGACCTGTGGGCGATGGTCACCGACTGGGACGGCGCCGGCTACTACCGCCGCGCACTCGGGGTCTACGAGGTGCGCCTCGCCCTCATCCCGCTGTCCGCCCTCGCCATCGACGAGGCCGGCGCGTACGAGACCGTCGACCCCGCCGAGTAAAACCCGAGACCGTTTCAAGGCGAAGATCTCCCCGGTCCCGCGCGCGCCGTACGGCCGCCGTGTTCCCCCTGCCGATCATCGGTCGTACGGACGACGATCGTTGGGGGACGCCATGCGACGTGCCATGCTGCTCGCCGGAATCCTCGGAACATTGATCGCAGGCGTACCGTCCGCCCAGGCGGACACCGACGTCACCCGGCGGGACCTGAGCCTCCCCGCATCGTCCGCCCGGACGGAATCGGACGTCCGCCACAAGGGTCTCCCCGTATCGCCCGCCCGGACGGAAGCGCGCGTCCGCTACGAGGGTCTGCGCCTGCCCGCGTCGTCCGCCCGGGCGGTGGACACGGACGTCCACTACCAGGGGCTGCGCATCCCCGTGCCGGCCGGCTGGGAGATCCACCGCCTCGGCCCCGGCTCCACCGACTGCCTCCGCTTCGACCGCCACGCGCTCTACCTCGGCCCGGCAGGTGGGAACCAGCGCTGCCCGGCCCACGCCGTCGGCCGCACCACGGCCCTCCACGTCGAACCCCTCACCGAACAGACCAGCGCCCTCGTGAAGGGCCTGCTGGCGGGCTCCGGCGGCGAGCGCACCGGGCGGCCACCGGGCCTGAGGGTGAAAGACCCGGCCGCCCACGAGATCCGCATCGCGGTCCCCGAGGCCGGTGCGCTGATCACCGGCTCGTACGGCCCGCGCGAGGAGGAACTGGAACGGATCCTCGCCCGCATCACCGTGGATCCGCCGCCGGCCGAAGGCACGGCAGGAAGTGCAGCGGGAGGCGCGGGGGGAGGCATTACCGGAGGCTCGGCCGAGCGCCGCAGCGGGGTCGCCCACCGGCGCCGCTGGATCAAGGGCGACGGCTTCGACACCTGCAACGCGCCGTCCCTCGACGCCATGCACGCCTGGCGCGGGGAGTTCGTCGCCGCCAACATCTACATCGGCGGCGTCTCCCGATCCTGCCCGGACGGCCGACTGACCCACGACTGGGTCGCCGCCGTACGGAGCATGGGCTGGCGGCTGATCCCGACCTACGTCGGCCCGCAGGCGCCCTGCGGGCCGCACCGCATCAACTTCACCCCGGACAGCGCGACCGACGACGGCAAGGACTCGGCCAAGGACGCCGTCCGTCGCGCCCGCCTTCTCGGCCTGAGCAGACACTCCCCGATCTACTTCGATCTGGAGGCGTACAGCCGGCACGACCCGGTCTGCCGCCAGGCGGTCCTTGCCTTCATCGACGCCTGGACCCGGAAGCTCCGCCGCCTCGGGTACGTGCCGGGCATCTACAGCAGCCTCACCTCGGGCATCCGCGACCTCGCGGAGGCGAAGGGCATCAGGAAGCCCACGGCCGTCTGGTTCGCCCACTGGGACGAGAAGGCCGACCCACGAGGCGACAAGGCCATGGAGCGCAAGTGGTGGCCCGGACACCGCCGGATCAAGCAGTACCGGGGCGACCACCTGGAGACCCACGGCGGCTACACGCTGAACATCGACAACGACGCCCTCGACGGCTACGTCCGCTGACCGAATCCGTCGAGCAAACGGACCGAAATGGGCGGCAGGGCGTAGGCCGCATGCGGTCACCGGCCGATTACCTGCGGATTCATAGCGTCAGGCCGGACAGGTAAGGACATTTCGGCTTCTGTGCTGTCGACATCACAGCCGGTCATTCTGTACCTTGACAACCCTTGCAGGCACGGGGGTGCACAAGTCAAGAAGGGGGAACCGGGCGAATGCCGCCGGAGAACAAAGGCGCGGAGCCGGGGTCGCAGTGGCCCAAGGGATGGATCGGTGGTGGCGACCCGGACGTCAAGTGGGCGCCAGAGAAGATCGGACACGCCGCTTCGATCCTCGAAGAGGCGCTGGCGGTCCTCGGCGGCAACGATGCCGTCAGCAAGCTGCAGAACGACCCCGTCACCGCAGCCGATCTTGGAGACTGGGACGCGGGCCGAGCCCTCGCCGTTACTACACAGGCCGCGCACGACCACATCACCTCTGTCTACCAAGAATGGGCCCTGGAGTACGCCGCAGCCGCCAAGATGCTGCGTAAGATGGCCGCGCGCTACACCGACACCGAGCACGCACTGACCAGCCACGCTCGGCAGGTCGGCGCGCAGGAGCGGCAGGCGACATCGAACGACAACCCGACCTGGCCTAACGTGCCGTCGGCCGATTGACGCGGGATACACCATGGCCGTTGAGCACAAGACGTACGTCATTAAGAGCGGCGGACGTCCCCAGGGTGCCAGCTCCTACGGCACCCCCGAAGACGTCCAGAAATTGATCGCCGGGACCAACCCGGGAACGATCAAAAACGCGGCCGTTGCCTACGACGAGATCGGTAACGCGATCATCAAAGCGCAGAACGCGTTGTGGGATGCGGCCAAAGTGCTAGCCGACCACTGGAGCGGTCCCGCGGCCGACTCCGCCCAACTGGCGCTGCGCCGCCTCTACGCGACGGCGGGTGAGCTCGTCGTCCGCAATACCGAGACCGCCAGGACCCTCCAGTGGTACGGCGGATCGATTCTGCCGATGTACCGGAACATCCAATGGCCTAAGAAGAACACCGACTCCCCGGCCGCGAAGGCCGCAGCCGATCAGGTCATGAAGAACCTCAACGAGCGCATCGCCCAGACCTGGGACGGCATGCCTTCCCAAATCGAGAAGAACCTGCCCAAGCTGGCCTACACCATCGACAAGGCTCCCGAGCAGCAGCCAAGTGGCGGCGCGCCGCTCGGCGGATCGGGAGGCGGCATCCCAGGGGGCGGCGGTGCGAAGGTACCGACAAGCCACCGTCCTGATCTGTCGATCCCCCACGGTGGTAGCCAAGCGCCGGTACAGCATTACCCCGGTGGGCATTCACCACTTCCGGGGCCGTCATTCCCTGGCCACGGTTCCAAGGGCACTGACCTGGCCGGTATCACACCAGACGGTGGCTCCACGGGCGGTGGTGGCGCGCACGGTCTGGGCGGCGATCCCGGAATCGGTACTTCGGGGCTGGGAGCACCAGCAGGGAACGGGATCGGTCCAGGAACGACCCCGCTGGGGGGCAATGGTGTCACTGGTACTGGTTACATGGGTGGACACCCAAGTGGACTGCAGGGTCGTGGAGTGTCCAACGGCGGGCGAGTCAGCGGGAACGAGATGCCATTCGCGTCGGGCTCGGGACGTAGCGATGAAAAGGAGCGGACGCGAACGACTTGGCTCTCCGAGGATGAGGATGTTTGGACCGGCGGTGAGGAGGCGGTCCATGGGCTAATCGGTGAGGCCCGGAACCGCGTCGCCGAGCGCGAGCACGACGCCGACGAGTTCCTTAGTATGGATGAGTTGCAGGAACTGCTGGACCTTGTTGGGGACGAGACAGGCGAGGAGACCGGTGGGCCTTTCAGCAAAGAATCCAGCGTCGATCTCGCGGATGACCCTCTCTCTCGGATCGTCGATGCGCGATTCGACGCGATGGCGGAAGAAGCAGCGGGCCCGCTCGTCACGAACGTCTCCGACCTGGATGAAACGACTCTGGGCACTTTCAGCATCGGTCGTGCTGATCTCGACGACATCGATGACTTGGGCAAGCGCGACTCCTAGTCCGCGTGAAGAGGAATGGTGGTTTGGGACCTGGGACATCCAGGACAAGGTTTGGTCGATCAGCAAAGGTCGTGGTGTAACGGTTGCACTGATCGACACAGGTGTTAATGCTGCGCTGCCCGATTTGCGGGGCGCCGTACTGCCCGGTACTAACATCGTCGGTCCGAAAGGCAACGGCCTAATCGACTCGGATAAGGGTTTCGGTCACGGCACCGCTATGGCGGCACTGATCGCCGGTCAGGGCACTGGTACCGGCATGGTGGGCATTGCGCCCGAAGCCAAGATAATCAGTATCCGTTCCGACGTAGAAGACCTTGTTCCCGCGATCGACTACGCCGTCAAGCGAGGCGCGAAGGTCATCAACGTATCGATGGGATTGCCAAGCACGCTTGCTGCTGGCGGTTGCCGTATCGAACTACAACGAGCAATCTCACGAGCCATCGAGAAAGACATAGTTCTTATTGCGGGCGCCGGGAACGATGCGAGCACGGGAGTCGTCCAGTCTGAGCCGGCGCTCTGTCCCGGTTTCATGGCTGTGGGTGCGGTAGATTACGAATTTCACCCTTGGTTCGATTCACAGCCAGCCCCATACGTAGTCGCAGCTGCGCCAGGCGTTCATGTCGGGTCCATCGGAAAGACCGGCACCTTTATACCTAATCTGGATGGAACAAGTGGATCATCGGCACTTACCACAGGAGTTGCTGCGCTCGTGCGCTCTAAGTACCCCGACATGCCAGCGCGTGAAGTCGTCCAGCGAATAGTGGCAACTACGCGTGACATCGGAGTTTCTGGTCGGGACGACAAGACTGGATACGGCCTAATTCGTCCTTATCATGCCCTTATTGATACTGTCTCGAAGAATGCCCCGAATCCGGTGTTTTCGGCTTGGGATAACTCGAAAAAAACTTACGAGGCGGCCCCTCGTCAATCGATTAGCGGATCGAATAAACAAAAATCCTCTTCCTCGGCGGAATCTGATTTCCCGTGGGCGCGTGTAGCAGTCCTCGTTGGCGCTATTGGATTTATAGTTATTGGTGTGCTCGTATTCTTGGTGCGCCGTCGCCCCGGCGATAGGTTGGAAATATAAGCCAATATTCTGGGCATCTATGGAAGAGGAATGGCTTGAAAGTCAAAAATACTGATCGCGCAACTATCGTAGTGTGGGGCACTATTGCAATTATTGATCTCTGCTTCGTTCTTCTGGTCTGGCTGAATGACCCGAACATCACCAAGGGTTTGCGCCTCGGTGTAGCGACTTCCTTCGTAGTTGCAGCAACTGCAATTTTGGTAACGGCAATCGGTGTACCGATGCTTGCTGGGTCGTTTCTTTCGCGTCGGAAGCGTTCTCTGCGATTTATCGTCAGAATTATGGCAATCGCCGTTGGTGTACTTGGCCTAGATAGCGCATTGAGTTATTGGGGTGGACCGTGGATGCTCCTAGTATTTGGCGGATTTGCAATGTATATGATGGTGCGGCATCCCGCTCCTAAGATCTCATCGGATGCGCGATATAATGACTGAGTTCTCTGAAGTAGCGCCCTTCGAGCTGCAGGTATCAGCTATCAAGCGGTTGATCGCCGAAGCATTCGAAAAGGCCCCACGGCGTAGCGAGGGTACAGACGATGCGGCCTCGGTTCGTGTTGTTCTTGGGGGAAATGGGTTGCCGGAGAGAATACAGGTAGTTGCCGATTGGAGAAATAGGGTCGCTCCTGAGAAAATCGGCGACGCTGTCGTCGATGCATTCCGAGCTGCTGTTCATAAGCGAGTGGTGACCTGGGCCGTAGCCCTAGAAGAGACCGGCTGGCAAAATAAAGCGAACCGCCTTCAGCAGTATCTCAATGACGATAATATCTCCATGCCTCGGGGTAGACTACCTGCTGCATTCAAACGAGAGCCTGCAGAAATAGTGCCACGCACACTGGAGGACGTCGCGGAGGGTTTCATTAAGGCGGCGGACAGGATCTCAAAAACGCCACTTCGTGTGAAAGTAAGACGTCAGAACATCGGCTGGGGCGCTGCTAAAAAGATTCGTCTAATACTGGATGATGACGGCATCAAGTCTTGCACTATCGATTGCGAGTGGGCAAGCGCAAGGACGGCGGCGGAACTCTCGGAAGGGCTTAGTAAAGCACTTGCAGTCGCTCGATTGAGCCTTGCAAAGAATCTGAAAGATAATGCTCCCAACGTAGGGTTGGAAGATCTCCTTGGGAGTGCTCTTGAGCTGTTCGTCAATCCGCATCGCTTTACAGAGTGATAAGGGTAAAAATGGTCGGGTCTAAGAATTGGTTCTCAGTTCACACTAAAGAACTGCGAAAGGAGGCGGGCGTCTGGGACAAGCAGAGTAGCGAACTAAAAGGTGTCGCCAATAAGAGTGAAGCGCTTCGTATCGATCGTTATGAAGCTGGTGTATTTCAGCTCTTCATAACTGCATACGGTGAGGCTGTCCATGAAATGATGGCTCGCTGCGAGGAAGGTCATCAACGGACTGCGGAGATCGCCAACGCCCTTCGTGAGGTCGCATCCGCGTACGATAAAGCGGAAAGCGAAGGCGAACAACTTTTCAAGAAAATTTTCTAAATCACGGAGAATGTCATGGGATTTAATCAAGCGCAGTATGATGCCGTTGTCGAGAAAGTTAGAACTGGGATAGCTCAGATTGGTGCGAAGAACCAGCAGGTTATTCCTGCTGCTACGCATGCTACTAGCCACTGGTATCTACCGGACGGCGTAAAATCGGCCGTGCTTTGGATGGCAAAAAAGCTCACCCAGCTTTCCGAGTGGCTTATTCGAAAGGCGGGGGAATTGCTGGCCGGATTTCTCGCGCCTGTCGGTTTCATGGAGGCCGGATGGAAATGGCAAGATGTAAAGGCGAAGGCGAGTACGATCGAAGGAGCGATCAACCCGGATCAGACTGCCTCGTCCGAGTGGGACGGATCTGCCAAGGATCACTACCGGACCTCGATCAAACCTCAGCAGTCTGCTGCTGGACGCATTAAGACAGTTGCCGGATCTATCTCTACTAGCCTGTATATTTGTGCTGGTGCGGGGTTGGCCTTCTATGCGGCGCTCGGTCTTATAACCTATCAATTTCTGACTACGCTTGGAGCGGCACTGGCTGCCCTGTTCTCCGGTGTTCTCTCCCTTCCGGGATTTGTGGCAGCTGTCGCTGACTGCGGCGTAACGGCTGCGGCTGTAATAACTGCGGTAGCGGGTCTTGGTGCTTTCCTGTCAGTGCAAGCTCAGCAAATGGGCTCACTTCATGGCGAAGCGAAAGATAATGCTTCATTTCCCGGCGGCCATTGGCCGAGGGCGGTACACAATGCTTAGTATTAGGGGTCACCTTCGAAACCACCGCCTGACCAGCCCAAACCCTGCGGCCCAGGCATCATGCCCCGCTTAGCATAGATTTTCCAGATTCGAAATCCCGCTGTCGAACGGCATTCCGAAGAGTGGCCGAAGGGCCATCGGCCCCCAGGAGGAAGGAGTCGTCTTGACACGTCGGCGCGTCCGTATTGCGCTGAGCGCCGCGCTGCTGATCGCGGTCGGTGGGTGCACGACCACCAGTTCTCACGGGGACATATCGTCGAGGGTCACCTCTGTGCCGTCTCCGGTGTTCCGGCCGGGCGAGATCCGGTCTGTCCCGGACCCCCGCACGTTGTTCAGCCCGGCCCTGCGTAAAGAGTTGCGGTTCGACGCGTACGACGGTTCGGAGTGTAAGAAGGACAAGCCCAACGAGGACATCGACGATTGGGTTTGCTACCTGTTCACCCCGCATCAGCCCAGGCGGAATACTGACCTGCTGGCCGTGCTGGTGGAATTGCATCACCCGACTCAGGTCCAGAACGCGACGGAGTTCGCCACCGGCGACTTCGCCGCGACCAGGCAGACCCTTGGCGGCGAGTGGTCTCCTGCCCAGCTGGGCGATGAAGCACTGCGGGGGGAGGCCAGCGGTGCGAGCAAGGTCCAGCTGCGGATCCGCAACGTCACGATGGAAGTCAGCGCGGACATCGGAGACCCGGCGCGGCGTACCGCCCAGGAGGAAGACCGCCGGGCCTGGCGGGCCGCCACGGAACTGACCCGCTCGATCACCAGACTCGCGCAGTAAGAGCCGCCCGGACCCAGGCGCCGATCGGGAGGGCATCGACGGCGGTCAGCGGGGGCGCAGCCCGTACACCGTCCGGTCAGTCGGATTGCCGCCGCACACAACGGTCACGATCTTGCCGGAGACGGCAACCCGCTCGGCGTCGGCAGCGTGGTAGCTCCACAGCAGACGCCCGGTCTGCGCCTCCAGCGCGTAGATCATGCCGTCGTAGAAGCCGTTTGCGTAGATGATGCCGTCGAAGGGACCCCACATGCCGCGGAAGTCCCTGCCCTCGAACTTCCAGCGCTGGGCACCGGTGCCGGTGTCCAAGGCCCGCAGGACGTCGTCGCTTCCGTCGATGACGTAGAGGGTCGTGTGATCGGCCACGGGAGCGGCCAAACCTTGCCCGACCGGGGACTTCCAACGCACGGTGCCGGTCATAGCATCCAGGGCGTACAGCGGTGAGGGCGTAGCGTCACCGTCACCGCCGACATACACGGTGTCGGTCGTGGCGGTCGGTCGGCCGACCAGGTGGCCGGCCGTGAACCGCCATCGTTCCTTGCCGGTGGCGACATCGAGGGCGTACACCTGCTGAGGGGCGGTGCTGTTGCCTTTCAAACCGTCGTAGAAGGCCACGACGGTGGAAGACACGCTCAACGCATTGGTGTCAGCGCTCGTGCTGACGCGGCGGGTCCATCGTTGCGTACCGGTGGCCGGGTCCAAACAGGACAGTGTCGGCGTGAGGTATGCGCTTCCCCTGAGCCATGCGGCCATGGCCCTGTCGGACACGGCGAGTTCACCGACGGACACTTCGGCCGACCAGAGCTGCCGGCCGTCGCTCGGATCGATCGCGTACAACTCGACCCCACAGGCATATATCGTGATCGCGTTCACGACCAGAGGGAAGATGGTTCCCACGGTAGGGTTCGTCCAGGACCAGCGTTGAGTACCGGTCGCAGGGTCCAGCGCGGACAGCACGTTACTTTTTGGACCGGGGACGGTCAGAACGGCATTCGTCGTGGCGGCAATGTCGTAGGTGGTGGATGCGTGCCACAGCGTCTTCGGTGGGTTGACCGCGCGTGCGCCGGCCGACTTACCGCTCCTGCGGTTCGAGTCGGAGAGCAGGGACGGCGCGCATATCGCGGCGGTCACGGCGACGGCCGCCGCACCGCCCGCAGCCAGGATGCGGCGACGGCTCGGCACCGCTGCGACGGGGAGGGTCTTGGTCTGCACCCGGGTGGCCGGGTGCTCGGCGATGGTCGGGGCGACCATGACCGGAGGTGTGACCGTGGCCAGGATCTGGCGGACGGCCGGCCGGGCGGCGGGCTTCTTGTCCAGGCATGCGGCGATCAGCGGCAGCAGGGAAGCCGGCACTCCGGTCAGATCGGGGGTGTTGTGGACGACGCGGTATAGCAACGCCGGGGTTGCGCCGGCCCCGAACGGTGATCGGCCGGTCGCCGCGTATGCCAGTACCGCGCCGAGGGAGAACACGTCGCTCGGTGTCTCCACCGCCTCGCCGTTGATCTGCTCGGGTGACATGTAGCCCGGGGATCCGATCGTCACGCCGGTGCGGGTCAGCGCGCTGGCCTCGGCCGCCCGTGCGATGCCGAAGTCGATGACCCGCGGCCCGTCACCGGCCAGCAGGATGTTCGACGGTTTCAGGTCCCGATGGACGAGCCCGGCGGCGTGGATCGCGCTGAGCGCATACGCCAAGCCCGAGGCCAGCCGGCGCAGGTCCTCCTCACCCATCGGCCCACCGTCGGCGACATGATCGGCCAACGACGGTCCGGGAATGTAGGCGGTCGCCAGCCAGGGCGACTCGGCATCGGGATCAGCGTCAAGGACCGAGGCGGTGTAACGGCCGTCGACCGCACGGGCCGCCTTGATCTCCCGGGCGAACCGGCGGCGGAAGTCTCGTTCATCGGCCAGCTCAGGCCGGACGACCTTGATCGCCGCCTGCCTCCCATCGGCGGCGCGGCCGAGATAGACCCGTCCCATGCCGCCGGCCCCCAGACGACCCAGCAACCCGTACGGGCCGATCTGCGCAGGATCTCCCGGCGCGAGTGACTCCACCACATCCCCCCACGCGCCGGACCATCTGCCCCAAGCGGACTTTCCGACCTATCTTAGCGATCACGGTGGGCCACCGCGCCGAGGCCGGATGACGCCAATACGGGCGGGCCGCAAGCGAGGATCGCTGCAGCGTCCGAACCGCCTCCCGTCCATCGATCTTTGCAAAGTCGATCCTGTGGTCGTTCTGCGTTCGCCGCGCGCCTTCCGGCGGACTGCGCTCGTTTCTCGTGAAATTGTGTGGGCTCGGTACCCGGGATGGCGGTGCTCGGTCATCCCGTGGAGTTCTTCGTGTTCTTCTTGGAGGACGCTAGAGGATGTTGTTCGATGGTTAGCTTGAGTGCGCCCGTTCGACTGAATACTTTCCAGATCTGGAAGGCGTTGCCTGACGGTTCGACGCATACACGGATGAGCGAGTCTCGGATTACGGTTACTTCTTGCGATGGGCTGCCAGTCCAATCGATGCGCGCTCGTATTACATGCCTGCCCGGTAGGACATCCAGAGACAACTCTTGGCCTGGTCTCAACTTGCCGCGCAGATGTCCGTCCACGTCGATGACGTACGACCCGAGTATGTTGCGAAAGCCCCATCTCGGGCGCCGAATGACGATTTTTGAGTAGTTACCCACGATCCAACATTCTCACAAGTAAGGTGGAGGGCGCTGGCCGACCGCGCGGAAACGCGGCATCGGTTGCCAGATATCTCGTGCGAATCGAAGCGCTCGCGGAGGAGGGTTCTACGTGGTCGAACCTGCCGTCGTGCTGCGTCCGTCGCGAGCCTTCCGGTGGGCTGCGCTCGTTCTCATGGCCGCCGGTCTGATCGTGTGGGCTCTCTATGTGGGCATGGCGGCGCTCGACCATGCATGGTGGCGCTTGCTGATTTCAGCGATGATCTTGGTGAACCTAGCGGGTCGGCCACTGCCTATACTGGTCGGCCGGACGACGGTCCGACCTGAAGAAGTTGTCGCGGTGCGGCCACCAGGGAAGACCGTCGTCATTCCGCAGGCGCAGGTCGCCCGAATCGAAGTCCGGCGGGGATGGCTTCTGGAGTGGGTCGTTCTGCATCGGCGCAAGGGCTCAGCCTTGCAGTTGTTCGGGCCGATGCGGCTTTGGTTTCGGCGCGACCCGTCGTTCGACCGCAGTCTGACGGAGCTGAGTTCCCTTGCCGGAGCGGGTACGGTCACACGATCGAAGTTCAGCTTGCGCTTCATGATCGCTGGCCCGATGTTGACGGCGACAGCGGTCATGCTCGTTCTCCTGGACGCGCCGTGGCAAAGTGACGCTTGGCCGGGGCGTTCACATGCGAAGTCCCTGCCTGACACCTGTCCGGCCCTGGCCGACATCGCGCGCCGGTCCGTCCCGGGAGCGCGAGTTGACGAACGTGGCCAAGGGATCGGGCAGACCTCCGGGCGACGTTCCTGCCGATGGACTGAGACGTCGGGCGGCGAGGGGCGAAACCATGACGGTGTCGGCGAGCTGACCGTCGAGTACGAGCTTTTTCACCGTATCGGCTGGAGTAGCGACGCTGATGAGGCCCGTGATCAGTTCGAGAGGGATTCTCGTCCGATTCACGACCAAGGGGCCGTACCGGTCTCCGGCATCGGTGATGAAGCGCGGCTACTCACCTCTGCCTCCGCTGAGCGGGACTTTGCCACGGTGGCCGTCATCGCCCGCCGTTGGAACGTCGTGGTGAACGTCGGCTACACGCTTGACGGTCCTCACCAGCAAGCGCAGGCAGCGCGTACGGCGTCCGATGCGGTCCGGGCCGCGCTGGCCGCCGTACGGTTCCACTGATGTGGCCGGACTGATCGCGCATCGGTGGATGTTGGGCGCGTGCGGTTTCGTACCCGCCTCGGCGAGATCCCTTCTGGTGAGGGCGGTGCGGCGGTGCACGGTCGATGCCAACGGCGGTGCGTATGCGGGGTCGCGGCCCGCCGCTCGCTCAGGGTTGTTTTCCGGTCCGCTCCCTCGAAGGTGACGGTCGATCACCGGACGCTTCGGATGGTCATGAGGCATGTTTCACACAGTCTTGACGGCGCGGTTGCGGTGCAAGATCATTCCGTGATATCGGGGATGTAGGGACGATCGGGGTGGTGTTGTGGCCGGACGGCGGGCCCTCGCGGGGGGTGGCCTGGTGGCCGTGGTAGTCGGCGTCGTCCTGTTCCTCGTCGGTTGCGGGGGCAAGTACCAGCGCACGGTCGTGAAGGATCCGTGTCGGCTGCTCGACCGTTCCCTCGTACGGCAGCTCACCGGTAGCGATCGGGGGACGGGTGGTGCGCCGAGCCCCGGCCAGTGGGGATGCGATTGGCGGTCCGGCGATGGGATCTCCCTGACCGTGGGAGTGACGGTCTTCAAGTCGCGACGGTACGGCGACGACGTGCACGCGGCACGGCGCTCGTACGAAGGAATGAGGCGTCAGGAGGTCGGCCAGACCCGCTTGATCCCCATCAAGAACGTCGACGGGAAGGCCTGCTGGCACGCCCGGCCGGGGACGATGGAAGTGCTGGTGCACCGCTACGACGTGGTCGCGCGCGTGACGTACACCGGGACGCGGCCGGCGGCGAACCGGCACGTCAAGCGCGAACAGATCGCTCGGTTGCTGGCCGAGAACCTGATGCATCACCTCTGACGGATCAGACGCCGGAGAGCTCCCGACCAGGCACCCCTTCGCTGCCCGCGGCGGTGATCTCGATCGCCGTACGGACCAGGCGGGCGATCGGGGTGGAGCGGATGCCAGCGCGCCAGGCGATGCCCAGCAGGTACGGGCTGGCGTCCTGTACGGGGCGGTAGGCGATGTCGGCTCGGGAGTTCCGCTGGGCGAGGGAGCGGGGGATCAGCGCGACGGCCTGGCCGAGTGCGACGGCTTCGAGGAGTTGGGCGCTGTCGTAGACGGTGGGTCCGGTCGCCGAGGCCTCGTCCATGCCGTCTTCCGTACGGGCCGAGGCGATGTCGCGGCCGCTCCAGTAGGCGTAAATCGCTGCGCTGGATGTGGGGCAGCGGGGGACGGGGAGGTCGGCGATGTCGTGGCAGCTCAGGGTGGTGCGGTGGGTGAGTTCGTGGCGTACGGGGAGGGCCGCCACACGCGGTTCGGAGAGGAGCGGCTCAACGTCCAGGCCCTTGTCGTCGAAGGGGGATCCGACGATGGCCAGGTCCGCGCGTCCGTCGCGCACCATCGTCGCCTGCTCACCGAAGCCGCTCAGGACGATCTCCGTGGCGGGAGCGTCGGGCTGTGTGGCGTACGTGTCGAGGATGCGACGGAGTAGATCGGTGGCCACGCCCGGTTTCGCGGTGACGACGAGGCGGGGTGCGGTCTGGGCGGCACGGCGGGTTCGTCGGGTGGCGGCGGAGATCGCGTCGAGTACGCGTGCCGACTCTTCGAGGAGGGTCAGGCCGGCGGGGGTCAGTGTGACGTGGTGGGTGGTGCGCTCGAAGAGTGGGACGCCGAGTCGGCGCTCCAACTAACGGATCGCGCGGGACAGCGGCGGCTGGGCCATGCCCAGGCGTTCCGCGGCCCTGGAGAAGTTGAGCTCCTCGGCGACGGCCCGGAAGTAGCGCAACTCGCGTACCTCGAGATCATCGGTCATACCCGTACGGTATGGCCGTCGACCGTACTGGTCTTTCCCCCAAGACAGGGTGCGCTGCTGAAGTTGACGCGAATGATCGATTCCTCAGAGAGGGACACCTTGTCTGATCAGCAGCGGAACAAGCAGATCGTCCGGGACTTCGCCGAGCTGGCGTTCAACGCGAAGCGGCCGGCCGAGGCCGTCGCCGCGTACATCGGGCCCCGGTACGTCCAGCACAACCCGGAGGCGCCGGACGGGCCGGAGGCGTTCGTCGCGTTCGTCACCGGGTGCGGTGAGCGGTTCCCGAAGCTCAGCCTCGACGTCAGGCGGGTGATCGCGGAGGACGACCTGGTCGTCCTGCACAGCCTGTTCACGACCTCGCCCGAGGACCGGGGGACGGCCGCGGTGGACATCTTCCGATTGGAGGACGGCAAGATCGTCGAGCACTGGGACGTCGTGCAGCCGGTGCCCGAGACGGCGGCCAACGGCAACGGCATGGTGTGAACCGTGAGCCGCGCCGGCGCGCCCGGACTGGCGGGCGCCCCGGCGCGTAGCGGGGTATTGGAGCGCGGGACCGGCGGAGGTGTCCTAAGCTGAGAAACACCAGGCGCCGTGGCCGGACCCCGTAGGGCGGCCGCTGGCGCCGTACGTCATATTCGCGCGGAACCCGCCGACCGCCAGCCGGATGGAGATCACTCATGGCCCGTCGTTCCGAATTGATGGAGACCATCGTCAACCTCAGCAAGCGCCGAGGCCTGGTCTTTCCGTCGAGCGAGATCTACGGCGGACTCCGCGCGTCCTGGGACTACGGCCCGCTCGGCGTCGAGCTGAAGAACAACGTCAAGCGCCAGTGGTGGAAATCCATGGTGCAGGGCCGGGACGACGTCGTCGGCCTCGACTCCTGCGTGATCCTCGCCCGTGAGGTGTGGGAGGCCAGCGGCCACGTCAGGGAGTTCGTCGACCCGCTGACCGAGTGTCAGTCGTGCCACAAGCGGTACCGCGCCGACCACCTCACCGAGGCGTACGAGGAGAAGCACGGCAGGGCACCGGAGAACGGCCTCGCCGACATCGTCTGCCCCAACTGTGGCACCCGGGGCGCGTTCACCGAGCCGAAGATGTTCAACGGCCTGCTCAAGACCTACCTCGGCCCGGTCGAGGACGAGTCCGGCCTGGCCTACCTGCGGCCGGAGACCGCGCAGGGCATCTTCATCAACTACGCCGCCGTGCAGCAGGCGGCCCGGCGCAAGCCGCCGTTCGGCATCGGCCAGATCGGCAAGTCGTTCCGGAATGAGATCACGCCGGGCAACTTCATCTTCCGTACGCGCGAGTTCGAGCAGATGGAGATGGAGTTCTTCGTCGAGCCGGGCACGGATGAAGAGTGGCATCAGTACTGGATCGACACCCGTCTCCAGTGGTACGTCGACCTCGGCATCTCGAAGGACAACCTCCGGCTGTACGAGCACCCGAAGGACAAGCTGTCCCACTACTCGAAGCGCACCGTGGACGTGGAGTACCGCTTCAACTTCCAGGGCAGTGAGTGGGGTGAGCTGGAGGGCATCGCCAACCGGACGAACTTCGACCTGTCCACGCACTCGAAGCACTCCGGTGCCGACCTGTCCTACTTCGACCAGGACAAGGAACAGCGGTACGTCCCGTTCGTCATCGAGCCTGCGGCCGGTGTCGACCGGTGCGTGCTGACGTTCATGATGGACGCCTACAACGAGGACGAGGCGCCGAACGCCAAGGGCAAGATGGAGAAGCGCGTGGTCATGCGGCTCGACCACCGGATCGCTCCGGTCAAGGTCGCGGTGCTGCCGCTGTCGCGCAACGCCGACCTGACGCCGAAGGCGAAGGACCTCGCCGCGCAGCTGCGCCGTAACTGGAACGTCGAGTTCGACGACGCGGGTGCGATCGGCCGCCGCTACCGCCGCCAGGACGAGATCGGCACGCCGTACTGCGTCACCGTCGACTTCGACACCCTCGAGGACAACGCGGTGACGATCCGCGAGCGCGACTCGATGGCCCAGGAGCGCATCGGCCTCGACCAGGTCGAGGCCTTCCTCGCCACCCGCCTCCTCGGCTGCTGACCCGCCCCGAGCGGTTTACGGCCTGGGCGAGTCCGTTCCGTACGTGGCCGTACGGTGAGCCTGCGATGTGAAGAGCCCCTGTCCGGGAACGGACAGGGGCTCGATCCTTGCCAAGCGCTGGTGGCGGAGCATCGTCCTGGCGATGACGAGCATGATGCTCGCCGTGGCCCCTGCTTGCGGCCCAGCGCGTAACCGCACCGGATCAGCCGTAGGGTCCTCTCTCGTGAACAGTGACACGGCAGGAGAGCGGCTGCATGCCATGGCCAGTACCGCCGGATACGGCGAGGCGGCCGAGGCTCTGGCCGAGCAGTACGAGAGCGTGACCTTCACCGAGGTGCACCGCGAGGTGCTGCATCTGTTCCCGTCACGGCCCAGCTCGATCCTGGACGTCGGCGCGGGCAGCGGGCGCGATGCGGCGGCGCTGGCGGCTCAGGGGCATCGGGTCGTCGCCGCCGAACCCACCGCCGAGCTCCGCTCGCTGGGTCGGCGCATCCATGCCGACCAGGAGATCGGGTGGGTCGACGACGCCCTCCCCAGACTGCCGGTCCTCAGCGCACGGCGGCAACGCTTCGACCTCATCCTGTTGACCGCCGTCTGGATGCACCTCGACGAAGGACAGCGCACGACCGCAATGCCCCGCCTGGTCGGCCTGCTGAACGCCGACGGCCAAGTGATTCTCTCCCTGCGCCATGGCCAGGCCCCGGCGGGCCGGCGCATGTTCTCCGTCTCCGCAGAGGAGACCATCGACCTCGCACAGAGCTGCGGGCTCGATGTCGCCCACCTTGCGCAGCGCGAGGACCCGCACGGACGCCCGGGAGTGACCTGGACCTATCTCGGGCTACGACTCGGCGTCCGACCAGCGGCCCCCGATGATCCGCAAGGGTTCACGGTTCCTTGAAAGTCCGCAGGAGTCAGCCGAGCTTCGGCTCCCGCCGACCGGGCGCGGAGGTCAGGATGGTGATCTCGACGCAGTCGCCGCCGGTGTGGCCACTACGGCTGCTCTTTCGCCAGACGGTGATCTCGACGCAGTCGCCGCCGGTGTCGCCGCTTCGGCTGCTCTTTCGCCAGGGGGAGGTCGACGGGCTTGGCGTGCTCATAGGCTCTCCAATACCTCGTGGAGCAGTTTCAGGGAGTCGTCGGTGGAGATCGCCGCGCCCCTGATCAGATCGTAGATCCGAGCGTACTCTCGGACTGCGGCCCCGTCGCCGGTGATCTGACCGCCCACATAGCCTTCGGTGTACACCAGGTCAGGGCCCTCCTCGAACCCCAGAATGGTGAACGCGCCCAGGAGTCCGGGGTACGCGCCCGTGTCGCTCGGGACGATCTGCAGGGTGACGTGGGGGTGTTCCGCCACCTCGATGAGACGGCCGAGCTGCCCCCGCATGACCTGCCTGCCGCCGACCGCGCGGCGTAGGACCCCTTCGTCGAAGACCGCGACGATACGCGGCGACCCCGGTCGGCGCAGGATCTCCTGACGCTCCATGCGCTTGGTCACGAGCTGCTCGACCTCGTCCGCGGTGCGGCCGGCCTTCAGCACCTCGTGGGCGTACTCGGGTGTCTGGAAGATGCCCTTGACCATGTTGGGCTCGAAGACGTACATCCTCGACGCCTCGGCCTCGCGGGCGACGTAGTCGGCGAATCCCGGAGGCAGGACGGCGAGGTGGCGGGTGTCGTTGATCAGTTTCCATAGGCGTACGAAGACGCCGTTGGTGTCGAAGTACGTGTCGGTGTCCTCGGCGAACTTCTTCGAGGGGATGTTCTTGCCGGCTTCGAGCTGGCCGATCAGCTGTGGCGTGTACCCGAGCGCCTCGGCGAGTTCGGCCTTTGACAGGCCTGCGATGCGGCGCCAGACCTCCAGCTCTGCGGCGAATGCTCGGATGGCGGGGGATTCGTACGGGTCGCGTCGTGCCACCATGGCGGGCCTCCGGGGGGGTAAACCGCGTCCGGGTCGGGTCGATCGGCCGCGGGGTTGTGCCGCGGTGTAGAGCGGTTCGTCGCAAAGCGTAACCGAGCGTGTGAGCGTGGTCACGCAATTCGGAGGATGACCGTCGATGGCGGCCTTCCCCGGCAAGACCACGATCGAGGAGGACGGCGGGATGTCAGCGACACCAGGCACCGAAGAGGAAGACGGGGAGGCGGCGCAGCGGTCTGAGGTCTACCGGCTTCCGCTCCCGCCGCATCCGATAGCCGCCGAGCAGGCCCGCGTCTTGACGAAGCTCGCGCTGGCCGACTGGTGCCTCTCGGAGATCACCGACAACGCCCTGCTCATCGCCGCCGAACTCGTCACGAACGCCATGAAGCTCGGCGATGTCTTCAGCATCGCCCTCTCCCGCCAGGGCGCTGCCGTTCTGATCGAGGTCAACGACAACAGCGAGGCGTCACCCGACCGCCGATCGCCGGCCCTCGATCGGGTGGACGGGCGAGGCCTGCTCCTGGTCGCGGCCTGTTCGAAGGGCTGGGGATGGAGGCTGGACGAGCAGGGCGGCAAGACGGTCTGGGCCATCGTCGGCGGCTGCGCTGAATCCGCCGTCGTATGAAGTCCAGGGCCTGGACGGCTGATCATCCTGGGGGCGGTAGGTCTGAGGTTGATGTAGGAGCGTGCTTCGTCGAACTATACTTCGACGAAACGTACTCCTACATTACGAGGCGATCGTGATCGCGAAGCCGGAGCGCCTGTTCGATCGAGACTTCGAGTGGCGTCACCTGACGACGTTCGTGTCGCGGAGACCGGATCGCCCGCAGCTCGGCGTGGTGAGCGGTCGCCGGCGGCAAGGGAAGACGTACCTGCTCGAAGCTCTCACTCGGCAGTGCGAGGGCTTCTACTTCGGGGCGACAGAGGCGACCGAGACCGAATCGCTGACGCTCTTCGCCGACGCGCTGGCCGAGTATCTCGCCGCGCCCGTACCCATGCGGTTCACCGGGTGGGACGAGGCCATCACGTATCTGTTCTCCATCGCAGACTCCCTGCAGGGGCCCGTCGTCATCGACGAATTCCCTTACCTCAGCAAGGCGTCGCCCTCGCTTCCCTCGATCCTGCAGCGTGAGCTGGATCGCGGGGTGTCACGGCGAACGCCGATCTCCCTCTTGCTCTGCGGCTCCGCGATGTCGGTGATGGGTGGGTTGCTCGCAGGAAGCGCGCCTCTTCGCGGGCGCGCGAACCTCGAGCTCGTCATCCGGCCCTTTCCCTACCCGCTGGCGGCGCGGTTCTGGGAGGTCACCGAGCCGCGACTCGCCGTGCTTCTCCATTCGATCGTGGGAGGGACTCCGGCCTATCGCCGGTTCGTCAACGACCAGAGCCCGGCGGGGCTCGATGACTTCGACGACTGGGTGCTGCGCACTGTGCTGGACCCGGGCACGCCGCTGTTCCGTGAAGCCCGCTATCTCCTGGAGGAGGAGGCCGACGTCCGTGATACGGCTTTGTACCACTCGATCCTCGCCGCCGTCGCGAACGGCAACAACACCAGAGGTGCCATCGCGGGCTACATCGGCCGTAAGGCCGCCGACATCGGACACCACCTCAACGTCCTGGAAGATTGCTGCCTGCTGCGCCGGGACGCGGATCTGTTCCGTAGCGGACGATCTCGGTACCGCATCGCGGAGCCTTTGATCGTCTTCTACGAGGCCGTCATGCGGCCGCGGTGGGGTCTCCTGGAAAGCGGTAGGGCCGCACCGATCTGGGCGGACGCGAAGCCTCGTTTCCTCTCGCAAGTGGCCGGACCGCACTTCGAGCAACTGTGCCGGGACTTCGCAATGCTCGCGCCGAGCCATGTCTTCGGTGATCTCCCTGGTGACGTGGGCTCAGGAGTGGTGACCGGAGCCCGGGAGCAGATCGAGGTGGACGTCGTCGTCCTCGGGCCTGCGGTTCCCGGCGAACCGCGCCGTGTGCTGTCCCTCGGCGAGGCCAAGTGGGGCGACGTCATGGGCGTTCGTCATGTCGACCGCCTGCGCCGCGCCCGGGACCTGCTGGGTGATCGCGGCTACGACGTGCGGGACACCGTTCTGGCCTGCTACAGCGGGGCCGGCTTCGACGAACGGCTCCGTGACGACTCGGGCCGGATCGCATTGATCGGCTTGGATGAGTTGTACGACGTGTCCTGACCGCGACCGCCGATCGGCGCTCCGGCTCCGATCGAAAACGAGCCACCCCGGGAGCACCGCCGCGATGACCACGCCGCACGTTGATCCGCAGCTCGGCCGCGAGGAGTCGGACGCCGCCGAACGGCGACTCCTGCACACCGCCGCCACCGGAACACCCGTCGACCTGCGAACCGGTGACGCGCGGCTCGACGATCCCGCGAACGCGGCGGCGTGGGCGGCCGAGCGGACCGTACGGGCCGGGGTGCTGATCGACCTACTCACCGGAGAACGGGCACCGGACGGCGGCCGGCTGCGGGCGGTGAAGCTGCGCGGTGCCCGCGTCACCGGCGAACTCGACCTCGAGGCGGTCGAGCTGGCCTGCCCGCTCTTGCTGGCCGACTGCCGTTTCGAGCAGCCGGTCAATCTACGGGAGGCGTCCGCACCGGCCATTCGCCTGCCCGGCTGCCACCTGCCGGGGCTGAACGCGGACCAGCTGCGCACCGTCGGCGATCTCAACCTCGACGGCCTCGTCTCCGAGGGGGCCGTCACCCTGCGCGGTGCCCGCATCGGCGGGAGCCTGTCGTTGAAGGCGGCCCGGCTCAACGGTCCCGGCGCGTACGCGCTGCGCGCCGAGGCGCTCACCGTCGCCGAGAGCATGTGGTGCCGGGACGGCTTCACGGCCGTCGGTGAGATCCACATGCCCGGCGCGCGGATCGGCGGCCGTCTTTCCTTCGTCGGTGCCGAGCTGTCGAATCCGGGCGGGCGGGCGCTGACCGGCGACGGCCTCACCGTCGAGCAGAACATGACGTGCCGGAACGGCTTCACCACGGAAGGCGAAGTGCGCCTGCCCGGAGCGCATCTTGGTCGGCTGTCCTTCATCGGCGCCCGGTTGTCCAACCCGGGAGGCGACGCTCTGATGGCCGACGGCCTGACCGTCAAGCAGAACCTGGACGGCCGGGACGGGTTCACCGTCGAGGGGGAGGTCCGGCTGGTCGGTGCTCGTATCGGGGGTTGGTTGTCGCTGACCGGGGCGACTCTTACCAACCCCGGCGGCTGCGCGCTCCGGCTCGACAGAGTCACCGTCGACCAGAGCCTCGACTGTGACCAGACGTTCGTCGCCGAAGGAGAAGTACAGCTCACCGGCGCTCGCATCGGCGGACAGCTCACCCTCGACGGCGCCCGGCTCACGAACCCCGGCGGGATCGCGTTGCTCGCCGACTCGCTCACCGTCGAGCGGGGCATGTCCTGCCGGAACGGGTTCACCGCCCTGGGCGAGGTCCGGATGCTCAGCGCCCGTATCGGTGAGGTGTTCTCCCTGGAAGGCGCCACCATCTCCAACCCGGGCGGCCGGGCCCTGTACGCCTTCCGGCTCACCGTCGAGAACGACCTGTACATGCGCGGCGGCTTCACCGCGGAAGGAGAGGTCCAACTGTCCGGCGCCCGGATCGGCGGCCTGCTCCACCTGGCCGGATCCGTCCTGTCCGCGCCGGGCGGGCAGGCGCTCGACTTCGAGGGCGGCAGGGCCATAGCGCTGTTGCTCCTGCCCCGCGAACGACCTGACGGCGTCGTGAACCTCACCAACGCGCAGGTCGGCATCTTCGAGGACGACGAGCGAACCTGGCCCGCCACCGTGCGACTGCACGGATTCGTCTACAACGCGCTCGCGAACGACACGGTCGACGTACGGGCCCGGCTCCGCTGGCTGACTCGTCACCCCGGCGGTTACGTCCCCCACATCTACGACCAGCTCGCCGCCGCCTACCGCCGCGCCGGCCGCGAGGACGCCGCCCGGCAGGTGGCGCTCGCCAAGCAGTGGCGCCGCCGCCGGGTACTGGGCCCGTCCGGGAAGCTGGCCAACTGGCTGCTGTACCTGACCGTCGGCTACGGCTACCGCACCTGGCTGGCCGCCGTCTGGCTGGCCGGTCTGCTCGCCCTCGGCACCTGGGTGTTCACGGACGCCCACCCGCACGAGCTGACCCGCG
The DNA here is from genome assembly GCF_039542055.1 of Actinoallomurus vinaceus. Lineage (NCBI taxonomy): Bacteria > Bacillati > Actinomycetota > Actinomycetes > Streptosporangiales > Thermomonosporaceae > Actinoallomurus > Actinoallomurus vinaceus. The sequence goes on along the minus strand of NZ_BAABHK010000004.1, from coordinate 77,365 downwards.
TCGACGCGCACGCGCCGGGCTTCAACGCGCTCGGCTACACCCTCGACGTGCTGCTGCCGATCGTGGACCTGGGCCAGCAGAAGGCCTGGCAGGCCCACGGCGCCGCCATGTACTGGTCCTGGGCGCTCACCGCGGCCGGATGGGTCCTCACCACCGCCGTGGTGGCCGGGCTGACCGGCATCCTCAAACGCGATTGACCGCAGCTCCGGGTAGTTAAGGGGGTGCCTCTTCTGGAGAGATACGGGGCTGCTGTAGCAGCCGAGCGCGGGACCTGACGGCCTGACTGAGGAGGGCCAGCCGGATGGCATCGGTCCGGCATCGGTCAGCGCACGGCTTTGAGCAGCTGAGGCCGCGGGCCGAAGCCACGTCGCTGGAGCAGGCTGCGGCCACTGCGGACATCGTGCTGAATGCGCTCAACTACCAGGCCGTCGATGAGGTCCTCGCGGCCACGGCCGCACACCTGGCTGGAAAGATCGTCATCGACGCGAGTAATCCCATGGGCGTCTCCGCGGACGGACGGATCATTTCGACGCTCGCCTCGGGCCTGACCGCCGGAACCCGCACTGCCCAGCGCCTGCCGCAGTCGACGATCGTCCGTGCCTTCTCCCACGTGATGGACGAGTCCCTCGCCTATCGGGGCTCTGCCCAGCCGGGCTTTTGGGCCATGGCGGTCGCCGGGGACGATCCTGAGGCCAACGGAATCGTTCACGCGCTGGTGCGAGCCACCGGTTTCGTGCCCGTCCATATCGGGACCCTGGCCGAGTCGGCGCCCTTGGATCCAGGCGGCGTTCTGTTCCCCCATATGTTCACCCCGGCGGACCTGACCGCTCAGGTCTCGGCGAGTACAGCTCCTGCCCCCACCGCAACTCCCGGCTGACGTGAGGCCATGCCTGGCCGGCTCGTCCCAGCGGCTGTGGGACAAGCCGGCCAGGGGCCGGTGAAAGAGCGTGCCTACCAATCACGTCGCCGAGGATGCCGAAGCCGGCGCTGCCTTCGCCGTCAGCAGGCCGGGATCTTGCCTGCGCTACGAGGGTGACCGGCCCGGCCGGCACGCCTCTCGGGCCTGGTGGGGCTGCGGCTTGGGGGCCGGTCCGGACGCGGTGGCCGCGGTCGCGGCGGTGGCCTCGCGGCGTTCGGGCAGGTGGATGAGGCGCCAGGCGATCACGGCCCCGGCGAGGTAGGCGGCGCCGACGAGGAGGAACGAGAGGGCCGCTCCGGCGGTCCAGCCGGAGGTGACGGCCAGGACGGCGCTGATGGAGGCGATGCCGATAAGGGAGCCGATCTGCCTGTTGGCGTTGAGGACCGAACCGGCGGTGTTGGCGTGCCGGGTGCCCGCCGCGTTCACCGTGGCCGCCGTCATGGCGGGAGAGATGAAGCCGCCCGCGATGCTGGTCAGGCCGAGGGCGACGGCCAGCATCCAGTACGGGGTGGAGGGCGACAGCGCGACCAGGGCCAGCGAGGCGGCCCCTGCGACCAGGAAGGAGACAGCGAGGAGCGGGCCGGTCGCGACGCGCCCGGAGATGCGGGCGAAGGCGATGTTGCTGACCGGGATGAAGATCGTGAGAGGCAGGATCTCCAGCCCGGCGTGGAGCGGGCTCGCGCCGCGAGCGTGCTGGACGTACAGGCCGATCATGAACAGCGAGCCGTAGAAAGCGGCGTTGAACAGAAAACCCACGGCGTTGGCGCCGGCGAAGCGAGCGCCGCGGAACAGCGTCCAGGGCATCACCTGGTTGTCGGTGCGGCGCTCGCGACCGATGAGCAGGACGGCGGCGAGCGCCGCGGCGGCGATGGCGCCGATCACCGGGGCCGAGTTCCAACCGAGCTGCGGCCCCTCGATCAGCGCGAAGCTGATGGCGGCCAGCCCGACGATGACGGCGGCGTGCCCGGGAGCCGCCAGCGGCCGTGCGTCGCCCTCCGTCCCGATGATGTAGCGGCGGGTCAGGAGCATGCCCGCGATGCCGACCGGCAGGTTGATCAGGAAGATGCTCGGCCAGCCGAACGCGCCGACCATGATGCCGCCGACCGTCGGGCCCAGCGCCATGGACGAGGAGACGATCGCCGACCAGACACCCAGCACCTTGGTGCGTTCGCGCGCGTCCGGGAAGGCCTGCACCAACAGCGCGAGCGAGCTCGGCATGAACAGCGCCGCTCCGGCCCCCTGCAGGAGCCGCGCCGCGATCAGGACCCCGATGCCCGGTGCCAGCGCGCAGGCCAGCGACGCGCCACCGAAGATCGCCATGCCCCACAGGTAGACCCGTCTGGCGCCCACCCGGTTCGCCAGGCCGCCGGCCAGCATCAGCAGGGCGGCGAAGGTGAGGACGTAGCCGTCCACGGCCCAGGTGAGCTGGGAGAGGGAGGCGTGCAGGCGTTCCTGGATCGTGGCTCCGGCGACCTGCATCACCGTGGTGTCCAGGCTCGCCATGACGAACCCGGCGGCCAACGCCGTGATCTTCAGCGGGCCGGACGGAACCTTGGGCATGATCAACCCCCGTTTTCCGAAGAACTGGACGGTAGGCGTCCGGATCAAGACGCTAGCGTAAGTGGACGCATTGCGTCCACTTAAATCGGACTAGATCCGTCCACTTATTGCTAGGCTGGCCGCATGACGGCAACAGCGCCTGCGGTGGACCGGCTCCTGGACGACGGTTCGGGCCGACGTCCGCGCGCCGACGCCCGGCGCAACGTGGAACGCCTCGTCGTCGCCGCTCGCCAGGCCGCCGTCGAGGGCGGCGAGATCACCGCCCATGAGGTCGCGCGCCGCGCCGGTGTGGGCATCGGCACGTTCTACCGCCGGGTCGGCTCCCTCGAGGCCCTCCTCGAGGCGGTCCTCGGCGAGGTGCTGGGGGAGATCGTCGCCAAGGGCGACGAGGGGATGGCCGATCCGGACCCCTGGGCGGGCTTCACGAGGTTCGCCCTTTCCTACATTCACCTCCGCAACGAGCTGTGTGACGTCAACAAGCGCCTCGGCGACGTTCTGGACCACTCCCGGGCAGAACTGCGCGACCGCATCCGGCTCCTGGTGGAGCGAGCCCAGCAGGCCGGAGTGATGCGTACGGACGTGGCCTGGGAGGACGTGGCGTTCCTCATGGTCGCCGCGTCCTCCACCGGACCCCACACCCTGGGCCTCCAGGCGGGCGCCCGCCAGTGGGACCGCAACCTCCAGGTCGTCCTGGACGGCTTGCGCACCCCCGATCCCGGCACCCTCCCCGGCGAACCGCCCGCTCTGGCCCCCTGACCGCAGCCGGGCCATCTACGTCAACATCAGCGCCGAACCCGTCGCAGCCCTCGCCCAGCCGGATGCTGGTGATCGCCGGGACGGTGCGTGTCACTGAGGCCGCCCGTATCCTTCCTGGTTGTCCCTATTCCGGTTCCGGCGGAAGCGGTGCCCGCCGTGCGGTCATCGGTTACGGTTGCTCCAGGAAGATCATCAGCGGCAGAGGGGCGGGCGTGAACGAGCGCGTGACCCGTGGCCTCCGCGTCCTGGTCCTTCTCCTCGGGGCCCTCGGGTTCGCCCTTCCCGCCGGGGCCGGTACGGCGTCGGCGTACGCGACGTCGGCCGAGACCCTTTCGGCCGTTTCGGCATCGGCATACGCCCCCGCGGCGACGGTGTCGAGCGCCGCCGCCCTGGCCACGAAGAAGAGCACGCTCCGTACCTGGGCCGCCGCCGGCGCCTCGGCGTCGTCCTCATCGCAAGCGGTGGCCGTCGTGCCCGGTCGTACGGCGACCGGTGCGTCCTGGCGTCGGCTCGGGACGGTCGCCGAGCTTCCCGCGGCACCGCGTCAGGTTTCGGCACTCACTCCGCGCGGCCGTGGGCCGCCTTCCATCACGGGTTCCTGACCATCACCCGCCACGCATGACGCGTCGCGGGACCCGCCACCGGCGCGTGCTCCTGGCCTCAGCGGAGCGGGCGGCGTCGTTGCGCCGTGGATTGCCGTTGCTGAGACCACGAAGAGTCTCGGCGAAAGCTCGCGGAGATACGTGACGCGGCAGCTTCGGCGGCCTCGGCGGTCGCGTGTGACGTGCGTGGCGGGGTCCACCCGTAGGCCCGGTCTTCCGGGCCGGCCCGTATGGAGGCATCCCATTTCTCGTGCCACGGCGGTGCGAGCGCTACTGGCGTTCGCCGTGATCGCCGCCTCACTGTTCATCACCCTGACCACCTCTCCGCGCCTGGGCCTGGACCTGCGCGGGGGCACCCAGATCGTGCTGCAGACCCACGACTCCCCGTACGCGAAGGCCGATCGGGGGGCCACCGACCGTACCGTGGAGGTGTTGCGCAAGCGGATCGACGCCCTGGGCGTCTCGGAGACGGGGCTCACCCGCTCCGGCGACAACCGCGTCATCGTCGAACTCCCCGGAGTGCAGGACTCCGGAGAGGCCCTCGGGGTCATCCGCCGTACGGCGCAGTTGTCGTTCCACTCCGTGGCGGACACCGGCGGCCGCGCCATGCTCGACGAGAAGGGCCGGCCGCTGAACGTCGGCCCGGCCGCGCTGTCCGGGAAGGACGTCGGCAAGGCCCAGGCCGGCTTCGACCCGCAGAACCTGCGCGGCTGGTTCGTCACGGTCGGCTTCCGTCATGACGCGGCATGGCAGCGGCTGACCGCGAAGGCGGCCTGTGCCGCGCCGGGCGATCCGGTGCGCCGGATCGCCATCCTCCTCGACGACAAGGTGATCTCGTCGCCGCAGGTGGATCCGAGCGTCCAATGCGGCACCGGCATCCCCGGTGGATCCACCCAGATCACCGGGGAGTTCGGGGAGAAGGAGGCCAAGAACCTGGCCGCGCTGGTCCAGGGCGGCGCCCTGCCGGTGCCGGTCGACGTCGTCGAGCAGCGTACGGTCGGGCCGACGCTCGGCGCGGAGGCGATCGACGCGAGCGCCCGGGCCGCGGTCATCGGGGTCGTCCTCACGGCGCTCTTCGTGATCTGGGTCTACCGGCTGGTGGGCGTGATCGCCGCGGTGGGCCTCGCCGCGTACGCGCTGATCTCCTATGCCGCGCTGGCCGCCATGGGCGCCACGCTGACCCTGCCGGGGCTGGCCGGGTTCGTCCTGGCCATCGGCATGGCGGTCGACGCGAACGTCCTGGTCTTCGAGCGGGCGCGCGAGGAACAGGCCGCGATGCCACGCCGGGGCGTACGGGTGGCGCTGGTCCGGGGCTTCCATAACGCGTGGTCGGCGATCGCGGATTCCAACATGACCACCCTGCTCGCCGCGGGCCTGCTGTTCTTCCTGTCCTCCGGGCCGGTCCGCGGGTTCGGCATCACGCTGTCGATCGGCGTGCTCGCCTCGTTCGTGTCGGCGCTGCTGGTGACACGGGTGCTGGCCGAGTGGGCGACCGGTCGCCGGGCGGTGATGGCACGGCCGTCCCTGACGGGGCTGGCCGGTGCCGGGCGGGTCCGGCGCTGGATCGAGCGGCGTGATCCGGACCTGATGCGGCGGCGTCGTCTGTGGCTGTCCGTCTCCGGCGTCGCCGTCGCGCTGGCGGTGACCGGGATCGTCGTACGCGGCCTGAACCTGGGGGTGGAGTTCACCGGCGGCCGGCTCGTCGAGTACTCCACGAGCCGGTCCGTCGACGCGGACACCGCCCGCCGCGCCGTCTCCGGGGCGGGGTTCCCGCACGCCGTCGTCCAGGCGTCCGGCCGGGACGACGTCTCCGTCCGTACGGGGAACCTCACCGACGACCAGGAGCACCGGATCCGGGAGGCCCTCCAGCGCCACGGTGGCGTCGTCACCAAGCAGCGCGACGAGCGGGTCGGGCCGAGTCTCGGCAATGAGCTGCGGGAGAAGGCGGTGATCGCGCTGGGCGCCGCGCTGGGCGGGCAACTGGTCTACCTGGCGGTGCGGTTCCGCTGGACGTTCGGCGCGGGGGCGGTGCTGGCGATGCTGCACGACGTCGTCATCGTGACCGGGCTGTTCGCCTGGTCGGGCCGGCCCGTCGACGGGGTGTTCCTCGCGGCGCTGCTGACCATCATCGGCTACTCCGTGAACGACTCCGTGGTGGTCTTCGACCGCATCCGGGAGCTGTGGCGGGCCGACCCGAAGGAGCCGCTCGCCCGGTCGGCGAACCGCGCGGCCCTGCAGACCGTGCCGCGTACGGTCAACACCGGCATGGGCGCGCTGTTCATCCTGGCGGCGCTGGCCCTGCTCGGCGGTGATTCGCTCACCGACTTCGCGGTGGCGCTGCTGGCCGGGATCCTCGTGGGCACCTGGTCGAGCGTCTTCACGGCGACCCCGACGGCGCTCGTCCTGGAAGGCCGCACATCGGCGATCGCGGCCCGGCGTCAGGCGCACGCAGTACGGCGTTAGGCGTACGCGGCCCGGCGTCAGGCGTATGCCGCGTGGCCTCCGCTGCCGGTGGGTCGGCAGCGGAGGCCACCGCCCGGTACTCATCCGATTGAGATCTACGGCGGCGGCCTTGCGCAGCCGCTCGGGCTGCTCCTTGGGAGACGTCGAACAGCCCGTCACCATGAGCGCGGCCGCCAGCGCGCCGGCGGCGATCGGGGTCGGTCTCATCGGCCGTCGCCCTCCTTGGTGGAAGCGGGCTCAGGGGCTGGACGGTGGATCTTGGCTGCGAACGCGGACGACGACGTCGAAGCCGGTCGAGGTGGGCATGCCGGGGACGGGGGTCACCGTGACGGGGTAGGTGCGGCCGAAGCTGAACCACCCGTGGAGGACGGTGCCAGCCGGGAAGTCGATCTTTCCGGATTCGCCTGGGTGCAGGGTGAGCCTTTCCCCGGGGAACGGGGAGCGGTGACCGCTCGCGCAGACGCCGGCCCGCCCCAGGCACAGCGTCACCGGACGGTCGGTCAGCCGGTCGACGAAGACGACGGGGAAGCGGACCGTCTCCACGCAGCGCTGGGACACGCCCCAGGAGGTGATGACGACCTGTTCCGGTTGTACCGACCCCACGGGAGGGGAGCAGTGCGCCCGGTGGAAGTACGGGTCGTCGGATCGCTCCCCGCTGTAGCCGGCGCATGAACTGACGACCGTCAGGACGAGCGCCGCCACGGCGAGGAACCCGAACAGACAACAGCCGCAACCCTCAGAGTCGAGGTCGCCCTCGGACACGGTGCGCCTCCGGAGAGCCGGTCCACCCGCGATGCTCCGGCATGCGGAACCGACCGCCGCGCCCAGCAGGAGATGGATGCGGCCCGGTGTCCGGGTGAACCGGAGACCGGGCCGCCGGGGCCTGGCGGGGCCGGACCCCGACCGTAGGATTCGCGGTTCTGTGCGGTCAATGCCCGCTTATGGCCGCAACTAAGCCCTTTCTGAGGCTTTGCGAAATCTGTTATGTTCGAGAATTCGGCCCTTTCCAGCCGGGTCCGGAGACGAACCCGGCCGGCGGCGGTCAGATCATCGGGACCTCGCGCTGCGCCTGCTCGGCGCGGATCACGTGCATCACCGCGTTGATCAGGGCGAGATGGGTGAACGCCTGCGGGAAGTTGCCCAGGTGGCGGCCGCTGTGCGCGTCGATCTCCTCGGCGTACAGCTGCAGAGGGCTGGCGTACGACAGCAGCTTCTCGCACAGCGCTTTGGCACGGTCCAGTTCGCCGATCAGCACGAGCGACGAGACGAGCCAGAACGAGCAGATCGTGAAGGTGCCCTCCTCGGAGTCGAACCCGTCGTCCGTCTCCGTGGCGCGGTAGCGGAGGACGAGGTCGTCCTGGGTGAGCTCGTCGGCGATCGCGAACACCGTCTCGCGGACCCGCTTGTCGTCCGGCGGCAGGAAGCCGAGCATCGGGATGAGCAGCACCGACGCGTCGAGCGCCTTCGTGCCGTAGTGCTGGACGAAGACGCCGCGCTCGTCGACGGCGTTCTCCAGGATGTCGGCGTGCATCTCGTCGGCGGCGTCCTGCCAGCGCTCCGCCCGCTCACTGTCGCCGCGGACGTGGGCGAGCTGGGCGCCGCGGTGGGCGGCGAGCCAGCAGAAGAGCTTGGACGAGGTGAAGTGCTGCGGCTCGCCGCGCACCTCCCACATGCCCCGGTCGGGGAGGCGCCAGTTGGCCAGGGCGGCCTCGACCTGCTTGACGATTATCGTCCAGAGCCGGTCGTCGAGGCGGTCACGCTTGCGGACGTACAGGTAGATGGAGCCGATGATCGCGCCCCAGACGTCGTGCTGCTCCTGGACGTACGCGCCGTTGCCGATGCGCACGGGACGCGCCCCGTCGTAGCCGTGGAGGTGGTCGAGCGTGGCCTCCTCCAGCTCAGCACGGCCGTCGATGCCGTACATGATCTGCAGGTGCCCGTTGGCGGCCTCGGCCATGTCGGTGATGAAGTGGAAGAAGTCGTTGGCCTCCCAGTCGAACCCGAGCGTGTAGAAGGCCCACAGGGCCATCGTCGAGTCGCGGATCCAGGTGTAGCGGTAGTCCCAGTTGCGGTCGCCGCCCGGGGTCTCGGGCAGGGAGGTGGTCGCCGCCGCCGCGACCGCGCCCGTCGGCGCGTACGTCAGGCCCTTGAGCGTGAGCGCGCTGCGCTGCAGGTGCGCCCGCCAGGGGTGGTCGGGGAAGCGGCCGCGGTCCAGCCAGTGCTGCCAGTGGTGGACGGTCCAGGTCAGCCGCTCGTGGGCCTCCTCGTACGACTGCGGCGGCTGGTGCTCGCTCCACGACAGCGCGACGAAGCGGGTGTCGCCCTCCTTGAGGAGCGTACGGGCGGTCGCGAGGGAGCCTTCGAACCCGATGTTCAGGTCGCTGGTGAGCCGCAGCTCCAGGCCGTTGCCCTTGGCCACAGCCTCGTGGTAGCCCGCACCCGTGTGCTCCCATCGGGCGGCGTCCCGGCCGTAGTCGAAGATCGGCATGCAGTCGAGGCGCACCTGCGCCTGGCCGTTCACACAGCGGATCATCCGCAGCAGCACGTGGTCGGCGTCGTAGTCGGTCGGGGCGCGGCGATGGGTGTGCGACCGCTGGTCCTCGTGGTGCCACGGCCCCATCAGGAAGGTGTCGAGGACGACGAGCCAGCCGCCGGGGGTCCACCAGGTGGTCTCCAGCACCATCGTGCCGGGGATGTAGCGGCGGGCCGCGGGCACCTCGACGCCGGCGGGCCCGACCCGGAAGTAGCCCGCGTCGCGGTCGAGCAGCGAGCCGAACACGCTGGGGGAGTCCATGCGCGGCAGGCACATCCACTCGATGTTGCCGCTCGGGGCCACCAGCGCGGTGGTCTCGGTGTCGGACAAGAACCCATAATCGGCGATCGGCGCGAACGCCTCGCCTGCCCCAGGATTGGTCACCGGCCTCATCGGCACATCATCCCCCAGCCGTGCGGCGGTACGCACATCTGGACGGCCGAGGTGCCGCCCCCCGAGGGCTATTGGGCGGAATGGGGGGAATGTCGGTATTGGAATAGACCACTCTAGGGGTGCTGAGCTGCGCAAACGCCGACGGACGCTGACAGTGACGATCGTCTCACCGAGAGCTGGGTAGAGTCGCCGCATTCAGCGTGGACCGGAGGAGAAAAGAGCGTCCCATGCCGAAGTACGTGTTCGACTTCACCGAGGGCAACAAGGACCTGAAAGACCTGCTGGGGGGCAAGGGCGCGAACCTGGCCGAGATGACCAATCTCGGCCTTCCCGTCCCGCCGGGGTTCACGATCACCACTGAGGCGTGCCGGCACTACCTCGAGCACGGAGCCGTTCCGGACGGGCTGGACGACGCGATCGACCGCTACCTCGCGGCGCTCGAACAGAAGATGGGCAAGCGCCTGGGCCAGGCCGACGACCCGCTGCTCGTGAGCGTACGGTCCGGCGCGAAGTTCTCCATGCCGGGGATGATGGAGACCGTCCTCAACGTCGGTCTCAACGACGAGTCCGTGCACGGTCTGGCCGAGCGGGCCGGCGACGAGCGCTTCGCCTGGGACTCCTACCGGCGGCTCATCCAGATGTTCGGCAAGACCGTGCTCGGCATCGACGGCGAGCACTTCGAGGATGCACTTGAGGACGCCAAGCGCGCCAAGGGCGTCGGCAACGACCTCGACCTGGACGCCGCCGACTTCAAGGGCCTCGTGCAGACGTTCAAGGGCATCGTCCGCGAGCAGGTCGGCCGCGACTTCCCGACCGACCCGCGCGAGCAGATGGACCTGGCGGTCAAGGCGGTGTTCGAGTCCTGGAACGCCCCCCGCGCCATCCTGTACCGCCGCCAGGAGCGCATCCCCGCCGACCTGGGCACCGCGGTCAACATCGTCGCCATGGTCTTCGGCAACCTGGGCATGGACTCCGGCACCGGCGTCGCCTTCACCCGCGACCCCGCGAGCGGCCAGCAGGGCATCTACGGCGACTACCTCCAGAACGCCCAGGGCGAGGACGTCGTCGCCGGCATCCGCAACACCGTGCCGCTGGCGGAGCTGGAGCGCATCGACAAGCGCTCCTACGACGAGCTCCTGCAGATCATGGAGACGCTGGAGAACCACTACCGCGACCTGTGCGACATCGAGTTCACCATCGAGCGCGGCAAGCTGTGGATGCTGCAGACCCGCGTCGGCAAGCGCACCGCCGCGGCGGCGTTCCGCATCGCGTGCCAGCTCGTCGAGCAGGGCCTCATCGACGAGGACGAGGCGGTCAGCCGGGTCACCGGCGAGCAGCTCGTGCAGCTGATGTTCCCCCGGTTCGCCGACGACGCGAAGGCCGAGAAGATCGCCCAGGGCATGAACGCCTCGCCCGGCGCGGCGGTCGGCAAGGCCGTCTTCTCCTCCGCCCGCGCCGTCGAACTCGCCGCGCAGGGCGAGGACGTCATCCTCATCCGCCGCGAGACCAACCCCGACGACCTCGACGGCATGATCGCCTCGCGCGGCATCCTGACCTCCCGGGGCGGGAAGACCTCGCACGCCGCCGTCGTCGCCCGGGGCATGGGCAAGACCTGCGTCTGCGGGGCGGAGGAGCTCGAGGTCGACGTACGGGCCGGGAAGGTGATCGGGCCCGCCGGCGTGACGATCTCCGAGGGCGACGTCATCTCGATCGACGGATCCTCCGGCGCGGTCTACCTCGGCGAGGTCCCCGTCGTCGACTCCCCGGTCGTGCAGTACTTCGAGGGGACGCTCTCCCTGGAGGACGGCGACGAACTGGTCGCGGCCGTCCACCGGCTCATGACCCACGCCGACGCGCGCCGCCGCCTCGACGTACGGGCCAACGCCGACACCGCGGCCGACGCCGCACGGGCCGGGAGGTTCGGCGCCAAGGGGATCGGCCTGTGCCGTACCGAGCACATGTTCCTCGGCGACCGGCGGCGGCTCGTCGAGGACCTCATCCTCGCCGAGGGCGAAGAGGACCGGCAGGCCGCCCTCGACGCGCTCAAGCCGCTGCAGAAGCAGGACTTCGCCGAGATCTTCGAGGCCATGGACGGGCAGCCGGTGACGATCCGGCTGATCGACCCGCCGCTGCACGAGTTCCTGCCCGACCTGACCGAGCTGTCGGTCAAGGTGGCCACCGGCGACGCCTCCGACGACGAGCGCCGTCTCCTCGACGCCGTACGCCGGCTCCACGAGGAGAACCCGATGCTCGGCCTGCGCGGCGTACGCCTCGGCGTCGTCATCCCCGGCCTGTTCGCGATGCAGGTGAGCGCGATCGCCGAGGCGGCCGCGGAGCAGAAGGCCGCCGGCCGCGACCCGCGTCCCGAGATCATGATCCCGCTGGTCGTCGCCGTCCAGGAGCTCGAGCTCATCCGCGACCAGGCCGAGGAGGTGCTGCGCGAGGTCGGTGTCGAGGCGCCGATCGGCACCATGATCGAGCTGCCGCGCGCCGCGCTCACGGCCGGGCAGATCGCCGAGGCGGCGGAGTTCTTCTCCTTCGGCACCAACGACCTCACCCAGACGACGTGGGGATTCTCACGCGACGACGTCGAGGCGGCGTTCTTCAGCCGCTACCTGGAACTGGGCATCTTCGGTGTCTCGCCGTTCGAGACCCTCGACGTCGACGGCGTCGGGCGCCTCGTCCGCGTCGCGGCGGAGAAGGGCCGCAAGACCCGCCCGGACCTCAAGCTCGGCATCTGCGGCGAGCACGGCGGCGACCCGGACTCGGTGCACTTCTTCCACGAGGTCGGCCTGGACTACGTGTCCTGCTCGCCCTTCCGCGTCCCGGTGGCCCGGCTGGAGGCCGGCCGGGCCGCTATAGAGTCGGCGGAAAGCGACAGCCGCTAGGGGGGCGTCCGGTGGATCCACCGGAAACCTCCTAGAACCACCGACCCGTCCGACGGCGTCTAACGGGTCGTGCGAGACGGAGGAGCGATCACCGAGCGGTCTGACGGCGTCGAGCCCACGGTCGAGCTCGGCCGGGACGCGTCCGGCGTCCCGGCCGAGTCGCCGCGCACCCGCAGCGACCTGCCGAAGTGGCGGCCGGACCCCACGCGTCAGGACCTGCCCGGCCGCCCGCGCGCGGGCGGCCCCCAGGATGCGTCGGACGACGAGACGAGTGTCCTCGGGCGCCCCTCGGGTGGTACCGCCGCCGACGACGAGCCGTCCGAGACGAGCGTCTTCGAACGCCCCTCGGGCGGCCGTACGGCCGACCAGGAGCCGTACGAGACGAGTGTCCTCTCCGGTGGCGCGGCCGGCGAGGAGCCGTCCGAGACGAGCGTCCTCCAGCGACCCTCGCGCGGCCGTACGGGGCGCGCCGAGCCGTCCGGCGACGGTTCGGGCGGCGGGGGAGAACCGCCGCGGCGTCGCTCGCGCTGGCGGTGGGTGCGCCGGACCGTCTATCTGCTCCTGGTACTGATCATCGGGACGCCGCTGTTCGCCGGATTCCGCGTCTGGTGGGTCGCGCGGCAGGACGACCACCGGCACTCCGACGCGATCATCGTGCTGGGGGCGGCGCAGTACAACGGCGTGCCCTCGCCCGTCCTGGAGTGGCGGCTGCTGCACGTGCTCAAGCTGTACCGCGAGGGCGTCGCGCCGCACATCGTGACCGTCGGCGGCAAGCAGCCCGGCGACAACTACACCGAGGCCGGCACCGGCAAGGCGTGGCTCGCCAAGCACGGCGTGCCGAGCAACCGGATCGTGGCCGTGCGCAGCGGCAGCGACACCCTGCAGAGCATGATCGACGTGGGGAAGGAGTACAAGCGGCAGGGCTGGCACACCGCCGTCATCGTCACCGACCCCTGGCACGCGCTCCGCAGCCGGACGATGGCCGACGACAACGGGATCAAGGCGGTCACCTCCCCGACCCGCAGCGGACCGACCGTCGGCAGCCGCGACACCCAGTTCAACTACATCGTCCGCGAGACCGGCGGTTACCTGTACTACGTCTTCATCGGGCGCTGGCGCGGCGACTCCTGATTGACCTCAAGCCTGCTCGAGGTTCTAGCGTCGGGGGCATGGTCTTCACCGACAGGGAACGCGCATATCTGACCGGACAGGGGCTCGGCCGCCTGGCGACCGTCGCCCCTGACGGCACCGTCCAGGTACGGCCGGTCGGCTTCCGGCTGAACGACGACGACACGATCGACATCGGCGGCCCGAAGCTGAGCGCCAGCCAGAAGTACCGCAACGCGCGGTCCAACCCCGTGGTCGCGTTCGTGGTCGACGACATGACGCCCGACGAGCCGGGGGCGGTCAAACCCGGCTGGGGGCGGGGCGTCGAGATCCGGGGCCGCGCCGAGACGCTCGCCGTCGAGGAGCCTCCCCTGGCGCCGGGTTTCTTCAGCAATGAGGTCATCCGGATCCACCCACGACGGGTCAACAGCTGGCACATCGACCCGGACCACCCGGACCTGCTCGCCCGGAACATCGACTGATCACCCGAGGTGCCGCGTTTCGGACCGCTCGATCAGGCATTCCGGTCACGTCGTCGGTGCTCTGGTCTAGCCACTGACGAGCGGTCCGCCGGCACCGTTCCATAACTAAAAGGAAACTTTCTTAAGAGTATTGACGGGCGTCGTTCACATCGGGTCCACTCGGAGCGACTGCCGCTTCACGTAAGGCGCAGGCGTACGCCGCCGGGGGCTCGCCCGACGACAGCGACAGGGTTCCTACTGCCGGACGCGACCCCGCCCGCGCCTGTGCGCGGGTGCCCCGCAAGGAGGACCCGTGCGTGCTCGCCCACGTGCCCTGACCATCCTCGCCGCCTGTCTCCTCGTCCTCGGCGTCGTCAGCCGCGGACCCGCCCGAGCCGCCGGAACGCTCACCGCGACGTTCGCCAAGACGTCCGACTGGGGCAGCGGCTATCAGGGCCAGTTCACGATCAAGAACAATGGTTCGTCGGCGATCAATGGGTGGTCGGTGGCGTTCGATCTGCCCTCGGGCTCGTCGGTCGGTACGTACTGGGATGCGTTGCTGACCCAGTCCGGCTCGCATTACACGTTCAAGAACCGGGACTACAACGGTGCGATCGCGGCGGGTGCGTCGACGACGTTCGGGTTCGTGGTCTCGGGCAGTGGCACGCCGACCGGCTGCACGCTGAACGACGGCTCGTGTGACGGCGGGGGCGGCGGTTCGGACACGCAGGCGCCCAGCACTCCGTCCGGGTTGACGGTGACCGGGCACACGTCCTCGAGCGTGTCGTTGTCCTGGACGGCCTCCACGGACAACGTCGGTGTGACCGGCTATGAGGTCTATCAGGGCGCGTCTTCGGCCACGACGGTGTCGGGGACCAGCGCCACGGTCACGGGGTTGAGTGCCTCGACCTCGTACTCCTTCAAGGTGCGGGCCAAGGACGCCGCGGGCAACGCGTCGGCGTTCTCGGCGACCGTCACCGCCACCACCGACGCCGGCGGGACCACGCCGTCCGGAGGACTGCGGGCGGCCCCGTACTTCATGCCGCTCGACAACGACCCGCAGCCGATCTCCGCCATCGTCTCCGGCAGCGGCGTGAACTCGCTCGTCCTCGCGTTCGTGCTCGCCCCGAACGGCGGCGGCTGCACCCCGACCTGGGACGGCGACGCGGCGCTGACGGTGTCCTCGGACACGGCCGTGAAGGCGCAGGTGGACGCCGTACGCGCGGCCGGCGGCGATGTCGCCGTCTCCTTCGGCGGCTACAACGGCCTCGAACTCGGCGCGGCCTGCTCCGACGCCTCATCGCTGGCCCAGGCGTACCAGCAGGTGATCGACAAGTACACGCTCACCCACGTCGACTTCGACATCGAGGGCGACGACCTGGGCGACGCCGCGGGGGAGACCCGGCGTTTCCAGGCCAT
Source organism: Actinoallomurus vinaceus (assembly GCF_039542055.1). NCBI lineage: Bacteria > Bacillati > Actinomycetota > Actinomycetes > Streptosporangiales > Thermomonosporaceae > Actinoallomurus > Actinoallomurus vinaceus. Next base: position 62,264 of record NZ_BAABHK010000004.1, on the reverse strand, counting down.
CAAGATCCTCAAGCAGAACGCCGCGGCGGCAGGGAAGAAGCTGGAGGTCTCCCTGACGATGCCGGTCACGACCGTCGGCCTCAGCGACCTCGACAAGGCCGAGATCCAGCGGGCCAAGGACAACGGCGCCGACATCGACATGTACGCGGTGATGGTGTTCGACTACGGAGGCCCGGCCGCGTCCATGGCCGCCGACGTCCAGAAGGTCATGGAGGCCGCCCACGCCCAGCTGGCGACGCTGCGCCCCGACCTGTCCGACGCCACCGTCTACGCCCGGACGGGCCTGATCCTGATGAACGGCCACACCGACCAGCCCAGCGAACTGTTCACGCAGGACACCTTCCGCACGCTGCTCGGCTACGCGCAGCAGCACCATCTCGGCCGGCTGTCGTTCTGGGCGCTGAACCGCGACCGCCAGTGCACCGGCACCACGGGCTGGGTGGACGGCAAGTGCAGCGGCGTCACCCAGCAGCCGTACGACTTCGCCAAGATCATCGGCCAGTTCACCGGTTGAGCGCCGGCTCCCGGTCGTTGTCACCCCGCCGACGCGGCCGGGAGCCGGACCATCCCACGAGAGAGGTTCCCCGCCTTGAAGAGATCTCAGATCGCGTCCCTGATCTTCGGGATGCTGCTACTGCCCTTGGCCGTCCTGCTGACGGCCGTGCCGGCGTACGCGGCGGCGAACACCGCGACGTTCGCCAAGACGTCGGATTGGGGGAGCGGCTATCAGGCACAGTTCACGATCACGAACAATGGCTCGTCGGCGCTGAACGGGTGGTCGGTGGCGTTCGATCTGCCCTCGGGGTCGTCGGTGGGCACGTACTGGGACGCGTTGCTGACCCAGTCGGGGTCGCATTACACGTTCACGAACCGGGATTACAACGGCTCGATCGCGGCAGGTGCCTCGACGACGTTCGGGTTCGTGGCCTCGGGCAGCGGCACGCCGACCGGCTGCACGCTCAACGGCGCGGCCTGTGGCGGCGGGGGCGGAGGCGGTGGCTCCGATACACAGGCGCCCACCACGCCCACCGGACTGACGGTGACCGGCCACACGTCGTCGAGCGTGTCGCTGTCCTGGACGGCCTCGACCGACAACGTCGGCGTCACGGGCTATGACGTCTACCAGGGCTCTTCTCTCGCCACGACGGTGTCCGGGACCAGCGCCACCGTCACCGGGTTGAGCGCCTCGACCTCGTACTCCTTCACGGTGCGGGCCAAGGACGCCGCCGGGAACCTCTCGGCCTCCAGCGCCTCGGTCAGCGCCACCACCGACAGCGGCGGCGGGGGCGGTGGCGGCGCCGGCGTGTTCTCGCCGTACGTCGACATCACGATGGCCACCCCGACGTTGAAGGACGTGGCCACGGCGACCGGCCAGAAGCACTTCACCCTGGCGTTCGCGCTCGCGGACAGCACCGGCTGCAACCCGTCCTGGGGCGGCACGATCGCCCTCAACGACTCCCGCGTCATCGGCGAGGTCAACGACCTCAAGAGCGTCGGAGGCGACGTCACCGTGGCCACCGGCGGCGCCAACGGGCCGTACCTGGAGAACACCTGCGGCAGTTCCGCCGCGCTGCTCGCCGCGTACAAGAAGGCCCTCGACGCCGTCGGCAGCAACCACATCGACGTGGACGTCGAGGCGTCGATCCCGGTCGCGCAGGTCAACACCGCGCTCAAGCAACTGCAGAGCGAACGCGGGACCACCGTCACGTACACCCTGCGGGTGCAGGCCCAGGACTACGGCGTCGACCCGTTCTCGGTGCAGATCCTGCAGGACGCCGCCTCCCGTGGCCTCAACGTCACCGTCAACCCGATGCTCATGGACTTCGGGTACTCCGGGTCGTGGGGCGACGCCCTGATCTCGGCGGCGAACGCGACGCTCGGCCAGATGAAGCAGATCTGGACCGGCAAGAGCGACGCCGACCTCAAGCGGATGCTCGGCCTGACCCCGATGATCGGTAAGAACGACACCGGCCCGACCACCACCCAGGCGATCGCCCGCCAGGTGCTGAGCTACGCCCAGACCAACCACGTCGGGTACATCGGCTTCTGGTCCGTCGGCCGCGACAACGGCGGCTGCCCGAACGGCTCGGTCTCGCCGACGTGCAGCGGCATCAGCCAGAGCACGTACGAGTTCACCAACATCTTCAAGGGATTCACAGGCTGACGCGGAGGCCACCGAGGAGGGAGAGCCCCACGGCCGTTCCCGCCCCGCCGCCCAGGGCGGGAACGGCCGCCGGGGAGTCAACTCCGGGTCAGGAAGCGGCCGGAATCCGGGCAGCCGAATCCCTTGCGGACAGGGCTTCCCGCAGGCATTGTGTATCCGTCGCGTCAAGATCATTTTGGTCAGACCGGCCTTGCTCGCCTACCTCTGGGGCGATCTTCGAGCGCGCCACAGTGGGTCGGGTGATCACTGCCGGACGGAGTGATCGGTGACCCGATTCCCGAGATCCCCGACAGGAGGGAGAGGCAAATGCGCCTGCGTACGGCAGCCGTGAGCGCCGGGCTCGCCATCGTGGCGGTCGCCGGTCTGAGCGCACCTGCTCAGGCGGCTGACTGGAAGGCCGTCGCGCGTTACAACTCGCAATCCCAGTGCATTGATGCCGGCCAGCAGTATCACCGCGAGGGCTGGGCTTACATGTGCACGCACGACGGCGGCGCCCCGCCGTACATTCTCTGGATCAAGCCCATCTGACGGTGTTCGTGAGCCCCGGGTGTGGTCGGGCGGCCCGACCGCACCCGGGCGCGTCAGAACGATTCTCTGAGGTATCGAGGTCCGTGATGCGGATCTGCGACCTTTGGCAGAATTGCTCCGTTGCCCGCTCTTAAGAGGCTCAGCCCGAGAAGCGGCCGATGAGGATGGCCAGGCGCTTGTCGTGATCCTCGCGGCGGAGGCGGCCGCTGCGCATCAGCGTCATGAGCCCGTGCAGCCCGCTCCAGAACGTCTCGGCCAGCGCCGGGAGATCGTCGTCACCCGCCAGCGGCCGGACCACCTCCAGTAGCTCGCCGAACGCCGCCTTCAGGGCGGGCGGCGCCTCGGGGGTGGCGAACGGCAGGTCGACGGCGTGCGTGAACATCGCGTCGTACAGTGCGGGCCGCCGCTCGGCGAAGGCCGCGTACGCCGCGCCGACGGCCGCCAGAGCCTGCCGCGGATCGGGCGCCGCCGTACGGGCCGCGCGCAGCTCGGCGGCCATGTCGGCGAAGCCCTCGACCACGACGGCGGCCATGATGGCGTCCTTGCCCTTGAAGTGGCTGTAGAGGACCGGCTGGCTGTACTCGATCTCGGCGGCCAGCCGGCGAGTGGTCACCGCGTCCCAGCCCTCGGACTCGGCCAGTTCCCGGGCCGTCGTGACGATCAACCGTTCCCGCTCTGCCCGCTCGCGCTCCCGGCGCGTCTGGATCGACATGACCCGAATTCTAGCACCGCTAGCCAAGCTGCCAACGCTCTGCTAGTGTCGATCTCGTTCCTAGCGCTGCTAGCAAAAACGGAGATCCTCATGCTCACCCCCATCGCCTACGGACTCGCCATCGTTCTCGTCGCCCTCATCACCTTCATCGGCCTGCGGTTCCTGGTGGTCCCCCGGCCCGCTGCCGCCGGCTACGGCGTGCCGGCCAAGGAGGACGGCGACCCCGCGTACCTGACCATCAAGGGGGTGCGCGACTTCACCTACGGCGCCATCGGCGCGGCCCTGCTCGCCTTCTCGAACGCGCACGCCGTCGGCTGGTACATGCTCGCGGTGGCGATCGCTCCCCTGGGCGACACCCTCATCGTCCTGCGCCACGGCGGAACCAAGGCCGCGGCGTTCGGCATCCACTTCGCCACCGCCGTGACCGTGCTCATCAGCGCCGCCCTGCTGTTCGCCGTGTGAGACCTTCCAACCCGCCCCGAAGAGGAGAAAGCCCCATGTCCCTGATCACGCCCGACTTCAATGAGGCCGTCGTCGTCCGCTCCGCCGAGGCCGAGGTGATCGGCCAGGCCCCCACCACCATCCGGCTGCTGGCCGACAGCAGCTCCACCGGCGGCGCGCTGTCGACCCAGCGGGTCACCCTGGCGAACGGCGCGGACGGCGCCAAGCCGCACCGGCACGGAAAGTCCGCGGAGCTGTTCTACATGCTCGACGGCACCGCTCAGCTCCTGTCGGGCGACCAGGTCGTCACCGCCGAACGCGGGGACCTGGTGGTCGTGCCGCCGGACGCCCCGCACGCCTTCGCCGCGGCGCCGGGGGAGGACGCCGACATCCTCATCGTCATCACGCCCGGCGTCGAGCGGTTCGAGTACTTCCGCCACCTGGAGCGCATCGCCTACGGGAAGGTGCCGCCCCAGAGCCTCCTGGAGGTCCAGGAGCTCTACGACACCTACTTCCTCTCCAGCCCGGTGTGGAACGACGTCCGGTCATGAGCGGCGAGGGCATCGGGGGCCCTGCCCCCGGACGCCCGTCAGGCCCCTACTCCGGCGGGTGGCGGCACCATCCCGCCGGAGACCGGCGCCGGCGCGGACGCGGGGGTGATGCCGAGGCGCATCAGGCCCTCGTAGAGAGCGTTCACCTGACCGGGATCGTCGACCGCGCGCCGTACGAGATCGGTCAGGTCGACCTCGGCGCCGTTGCCGTCGAGCAGGCGGGCGACGTCGGACCAGGAGAAGGTGTAGCGGGCGCGGCCCGCCTGGATGAGCAGGCCCTCGAAGGCGCGGGCGACGACGCGGGCCACGAGGGCGGGAGTGCCGTCGCCCTGCCAGCCCGCCATCCGCAGGCGGGTGCCGAGGTCGCCGGAGCCGCCGCCCGCGAGGATCCGCAGCACCGTGTCGACCGTCGGCTGCGGGGTGTTCGCCGCCTGGGCCGCCGCGGTGAAGACGTCCTTCATCGCCTCGGCGTTCGCCCCGGTGAACAGGCCCCGCTCGACGATCTGCGGCCACTCCAGGACGGGCAGGCGCAGCGCCTCGTCGGTGAGCATCGACGCCTGCGTGGCGACCGCGGCGCGCTGCGGGTCGGCCAGCAGCGCCAGCGCCGGGCGCGGGTCGGGACGGACGTGGGGCTCCGGCAGCACCGCGATCGCGGCGAGGCGCTCGGCCAGGCTCGGATGCGAGTCGTACGGCGAGCGCTCCTCGGGGGCGTTCACGACCTTGGCGAGCTCCTCCTGACGGCTCGGCTCCCGCAGCAGCGTGTAGAACCCGGCGAACAGGTCGGCGGGGCGCGCCTGGGCGGGCCCGATCAGCGAGCAGTACGAGGCGAGGTAGAAGTCCCAGGCCGCGGCGCTCGCGCGGACCTTCCGGAGCGCGTCGCCCATCGGCCGCCGCCCGGCGACCGCGACGGCCGATGCGTCGGCCTCCAGCTCCTGCCGCCGGGACACCGCCTGCGACACGCGCAGGTAGAGCTTGGCGTACAGCAGGAAGACCGTACGGATGATCGCGTGGTCGCGCAGCCGCTCGATCGTGCGGATCAGCGCGATACGGCCCCGATAGGTGATGCCGCCGAGGCGGGTGTGCGATCCGCCGTAGTGCCCGAGCTCGTGGCAGAGCACGGCGCGCATCTCGTCGGCGGTGAGGCTCAGCATCAGCGGGATGCCGATGTACATGTACCGCCGGCCCGGGATCAGGCCGAGCAGCCGGGTGTTCTCGCCGACCGCCGCGTTCACCTCGGGGACCAGGCGGATCTCGTCGGGCACCCGCGTGTTCACCTGGTGGGCGAGCTCGGCGACCGTCCGCCACAGCTCGGGCTCGTCGTTGGGCGACACGGCGACGCCGGGCTGCTCCTCGGCCTTGCGGCGGCCCACGACGAAGACGCCGCGCAGCATCGCCAGGACCCCCAGCGTGGCCAGCGCCGCGACCTTGAAGCCGCCCGCGTGGCCGTACTTCACCGCGTAGAAGTCGAACACGACCGTCCCGGCCGTGAAGGCGGCCACGAGAACGTAGAAGCCCGCGAGCAGCACGACGGCGACCGCGGCGCGGAACGTGGTGAGCATGGGCGCCCTCAAGACGTGCGAACAGGGACGAAAAGGACCCTAACCTAGGGATCTTCGAATCTCGTCCCCGCGTTTCAATGGTGCCAGGGGAGAAGGACCGGTTCGGGCGCGACCCGGCCGGCCATGAGGTCCCGCAGCAGGGGCACGAAGCCGAGGGGATAGACGTCCTCCGTGGTGGCGGCCAGCTCGTCCACGGTCCACCACCGGTGCCCGATGACCTGCTTCGCCTCGTACGGCTCCAGGCCGCCGGGGTCGACGTCGTGCGCGGTGACCCGGTGGAAGAAGAAATCGTCGCGGAAGGTGCCCTTCGCCCAGCTGAACTCGGCGTATCCGGAGGTCGTCGCGACGGGCCTGCCGAGATCCTCCGGGGCGACGACGAGGCCGATCTCCTCCCGCAGCTCCCGAGCCGCCGCCTCGTGAAGCGCCTCACCCGCGTCGACGCCTCCGCCGGGGGTGAGCCAGTAGTGACCACGGCGGGGCTTCCGGTGATCGTGGTAGAGGTTGAGCAGGAGGACGCGGTCGGCGTCGTCGAGCAGGATCACGCGGGCGCTGCGGCGCCGGTACGACTCATCGGGCATGGCCGCAGACTAGGGGGTGCCCGGTGGATCTTCGCCCGGCTGCGCGGCTACGAACAAGATCCACCTGGCACTCCCTTGGGGTGTTCGGTGCGTCTCTGTTCGGCTGCGCGAAACGGGCAAGATCCTCGATATACCCCCTGGACGGATACGCTCGGACTCCGATGAGCGGTTACAGCGAGCACGACAGGATGCGCTGGGCGCCCGAGCCGCCGAAGCGGCGCGGCCGCAGCCCGTTCGAGCGTGACCGCGCCCGCGTGCTGCACAGTGCCGCGCTGCGCCGGCTCGCGGCCAAGACCCAGGTCGTCGAGCCCGCAGCCGGTGATCAGCGCGGGCAGCACAGCCCGCGCACCCGGCTCACCCACTCCCTCGAGTGCGCCCAGATCGGCCGGGAGCTCGGCAAGGCCGTCGGCTGCGATCCCGACCTGGTGGAGGTCGCCTGCCTGTCGCACGACCTCGGCCACCCGCCGTTCGGCCACAACGGCGAGGCGGTCCTCGACGGGGTGGCGGCGGCGTGCGGCGGGTTCGAGGGCAACGCGCAGAGCCTGCGCCTCCTGACCCGCCTGGAGGCCAAGTCGTTCGCGCCGGACGGGCGCAGCGTCGGCCTCAACCTCACCCGCGCCGCCCTCGACGCGGCGATGAAGTACCCCTGGGCGAGGCGCGGCCCCGAAACGCCTCCCGAGCGGGCGAACGGCGTCAAGTACGGGGTGTACGACGACGACCGCGAGGTGTTCGCATGGATCCGGGAGGGCGCGCCCGACGGCCGGGCGTGCTTCGAAGCCCAGGTCATGGACTGGGCCGACGACGTCGCCTACTCCGTGCACGACCTGGAGGACGGGCTGCACGCCGGGCACATCCGGCTCGAGCGGCTCACCGACCCCGCCGAACGCCGCGCGGTCTGCGAGCTGACCGCCCGGTACTACTGCGACGCGGAGGTCGCCGAGCTGGAGGAACGCTTCGCGGCGCTGCTCGCCGAGCCGTACTGGCCCCCCGCCTATGACGGCAGCCTGCGTGCCGCCGCCGCGCTGAAGAACCTCACGAGCGAGCTGATCGGCAGGTTCTGCCGGGCCGCCGAACGGGCCACCCAGGAGGCGTACGGCACGGGTCCGCTGACCCGCTACGCGGGCGATCTGGTCGTACCGCGCGAGCAGCGGCTGGAGTGCGCGGTGCTGAAGGGAATCGCGGCGCACTACGTGATGGGCCGCGCGGACCACGGCGCGCGGCAGGCCCGGCAGCGCGAGCTCGTGGCCGAGCTGGCCGACGCGGTCGGGCGGAAGGCCCCGATGGTGCTCGACCCGGTGTTCCGCGGCTTCTACGCCGAGGCCGCCGACGATGGCGCGCGGCTGCGCGTCGTCGTCGACCAGGTCGCCTCCCTCACCGACACCTCGGCGCTGGCCTGGCACCACGAACTCCTCGGCTGACGGCACCGGACCAGCGACCTACGTCATCGTCGGAGCGAGCGTCTCTGATTGGCTAAGCGATCCTGAGTAATCCTCGGGAATCGTCCCGACTGGGTGCCGGGTATGTGGCCAATCGTCTTCGTGCCCTGGTGTCGGCAGACAGAGCCGCCGACCCGCGTGGCACGTCCCTCCGGACGCTATCGGTCCAGCGTGCACGGCTATCGGACCGAGGAGGGTGCCCCGCGTCGCCTGGGCACGGGGCGTGATGACAGAACGATACCATTGAATCACCAAGAGTGACTAATGAAAGAAGTGAGCCTCGCGAGGGACCGCAAGGCCGCGCAGACGCTGCGGGAGGAGGGCTTCACCGGGCGCGTGGTCCTCACCGACACCTCGGCGCTGGCCTGGCACCGCGAACTCCTAGGTTGACGGTCTCGCCGGGCGAGCGTCCCGGGACTGACCGTGACGGAGGATACTGGCAGACGCTGAGCCGAATATGGAGGTGGACATGCCCGTCCCGGAGACCCACGTCATCGTTGGAGCAAGCTTGGCCGGGGCCAAGGCCGCGCAGACGCTGCGGGAGGAGGGCTTCACCGGGCGCGTGGTCCTCATCGGGGAGGAGGCGCTGCGGCCGTACGAGCGGCCGCCGCTGACCAAGGGGTTCCTGACGGGCAAGGACCCCCTGGACAAGGCGTACGTCCATGAGGAGGCCTGGTACGCCGACAACGACGTCGAGCTGCGGTTCGGCGTCCGGGTGACCGGGATCGACCGCGCCGCGCGGCAGGTGCGCCTCGCCGACGGGGAGAGCGTCGGCTATTCCAAGCTCCTTCTCGCCACCGGCGCGTCCGTCCGGCGGCCCGCCGTTCCCGGCGCCGACCTCGACCACGTCCACTACGTGCGGACCGCGCCCGACTCCGAGCGGCTGCGGGCGGCGCTGGAGCCCGGGGACCGGCGCGTCGCGGTGGTCGGCGCCGGCTGGATCGGTCTGGAGGCCGCCGCAGCGGCCCGCGGGTACGGCAACGAGGTCCGGGTGATCGCGCGTGGCACGCCGCTGCAGCGCTCCCTGGGCACGGAGCTCGGGGAGGTCTTCGCGGCCCTGCACCGCCGGCACGGCGTGGAGTTCGTCCAGGGCGGCGGCGTCGCGAAGATCACGGACTCGTCCGTGGTCACCACGGCGGGCACGGAGGTGGAGGCCGACGTCGTGATCGTCGGCATCGGCGCCGTGCCGAACACCGCCCTGGCGGAGGAGGCGGGCCTGGCGGTCGACGACGGCATCGTCGTCGACGCGTCGCTGCGCACCTCCGACCCCGACATCTACGCCGCCGGCGACGTCGCCAACGCCGACAACCCTCTGCTGGGCCGGCGGATCCGCGTCGAGCACTGGGCGAACGCCCTCAACGGCGGCCCGGTGGCGGCGCGCTCGATGCTGGGACAGCCGGTCGTGTACGACCGCGTCCCGTACTTCTACACGGACCAGTACGAGCTCGGCATGGAGGCGTCCGGCGCCTGGGTCGGCGGCTACGACCAGGTCGTGTCCCGTGGGACGGACCCGGCCGCGTACGTCTCCGGCGACACGGACGACCTGGAGTTCGTCGCGTTCTGGCTGTCGGGCGGCAAGGTCGTGGGCGGCATGAACGTCAACATCTGGGACGTCACCGGGGACATCCAGGAGCTGATCCGCTCCGGCCGGCCGGTGGACGCCGCGCGGCTGGCCGACCCGGGGGTGCCCCTCGCCGATCTCCTCTGAGATCACCGGGTACGGTCGCCGTGTGACCGAGGAGGAGTGGGCGGAGCATCGGCCGGCGGTGTTCGGGGTGGCGTACCGGCTGCTCGGCACCGTGACCGACGCGGAGGACGTCGTCCAGGACGTGTGGCTGCGCGCCGCGGCCGCCGACCTGTCGCAGGTGGCGGACCGGCGCGCGTGGCTGGTCACGGTCGCGGCCCGCAGGTCGTACGACATCCTCCGGTCCGCGCGCGTGCGCCGGGAGACCTACGTCGGCCCGTGGCTGCCCGAACCGCTGCTGACCGGGCCGGACGCCGCCGAGCCGGTGCTCGTCGACGAGTCGGTGAGCACCGCGATGCTCCTCGTCATGGAGGAGCTCAAGCCGCCCGAGCGTGTCGCGTTCGTCCTCCACGACGTCTTCGAGGTGCCCTTCGACGAGGTCTCCGCCGTGCTCGGGAACACCCCGGCGGCGAGCCGGCAGCTCGCCTCCCGGGCCCGCCGCCGCGTGACCGCCGCGAAGGAGCGGCCAAGGGCGAGCCGCCCCGAGCGCGAGCGGGTGCTCACCGTGTTCCGCGCGGCCTACGAGGCGGGGGACCTGGAGCAGCTGGTCAAGCTCCTGCACCCCGACGCGGTCTACGTCACCGACGGCGGTGGCAAGGTCTCGGCGGCGCGCAAACTCATCCTCGGCGGCGAGCGGATCGCGGAGGTGCTGGACCGCGTCCGCCGACGCTGGACCCCGAACGGCGTCGTCGTGCCCTGCGAGGTCGGCGGCGAGCCCGCGCTCGCGGTCTACCACGACGGGCGCCCCTGGCTCGTCGACACCTTCGACATCGCGGCCGACGGCCGCATCCTGGCGGTCCGCCGTGTGCTCAATCCGGACAAGCTCGCGCACGTAAATCTGGCCCACTGAATTCTTTCGCCGGATCCCGTCACACCGGCGGGTGCCGTGTCGTCTCCCTGGCGACGACACGGACATCTGAGAGAAAGGCCGATGACGATGGCACGGTTGAACGTCGCCGAACTGGCGCCCCAGGCTTACAAGGCGTTCCTTCTGGCGGAGCAGGCGATCCGCAAGGGCCCGCTGGACACCACGATCCGCGAGCTCGTCAAGATCCGCGCCTCGCAGATGAACAAGTGCCTCTTCTGCATCGACATGCACACCCACGAGGCGCTCGAACTCGGCGAGAACCTGAACCGGATCATCCAGCTGCCCGCCTGGCGGGAGTCGCAGCTGTACACCGAGGCGGAGCAGGCCGCGCTGGCCTACGCCGAGGCCGCCACGGAGGGGCCGGAGGAGGTCACGGACGAGATCTGGACCGCGGTGACCGACGCGTTCAAGCCGGAGGAGGCGGCGTTCCTCGTGGCCCAGGTCGCGCAGATCAACATGTGGAACCGCATCGCGGGGACCATGCACAGCGAGCCCCCGACGCGCGACTGACACCCCGCCCCGAGAACGGCGCGTCGTCCATCGGGCGGCGCGCCGTTCCCATACATCGGACCAATCACGGCGATCAGGTCGACGATTCCGTGGCCGGAAGTGGAAGCAGTGCTCATTGCTCGGATCTCTGGCTTTCCTTGATCCGGAAGGGATGGGACGATGAGCCCCACCCTCACAGGTGCACGCCCATGCCTCCGGGAGGTGCCCGTTGTTCCACCAGGACCTCGACCCCACCGGCTCCCTCACGCTCAGCGCCCTGCTGGCCCTTCTCCCGCTCATCGCGCTGCTCGTCCTCCTCGGCGGGCTCCGCTGGAAGGCGCACTGGGCGAGCCTCGTCGCCCTCGTCCTCGCCATCGGGGTCGCGCTGTTCACCTACTCCATGCCGCTGGCCCAGACGCTCGACGCCGGGCTGTACGGCGCCGTCCTCAGCGTCCTGAACATCCTCTGGATCACGTTCAACGCCATCTGGATCTACAACCTGACCGTCAAGTCGGGGCACTTCGCGGTGCTGCGGCGGGCGTTCGCAACCGTCAGCGACGACCGCCGGGTGCAGGCCATCGTGATCGCCTTCTCGTTCGGGGCGCTGCTCGAGGCCCTGGCCGGGGGCGGCGGCCCGGTCGCGATCTGCTCCGTCATGCTCATCGCGATCGGCTTCGACCCGATCAAGGCCGCCGCGCTGGCGCTGATCGCCGACACCGCGCCGGTCGCCTTCGGCGGCCTCGGTAACCCGATCACCATCCTCGGCACCGCGACCGGCCTTAAGCCGGAGGACTTCGGCGCGATGGCGGGCCGGCAGACCGCGATCCTCGCGATCTTCGTGCCCTTCATCCTCGTGGGCGTCGCCGACGGCCGGCGAGGGCTGCGCCAGGCCTGGCCGGCCGCCCTCACCGCCGGTGTGACGTTCGGCGTCTGCCAGTTCGTGTTCTCCAATTACTGGTCGTACCGGCTCTGCGACATCTTCGCCGCGCTGGTCTCGGCGGGCGCGATCATCCTGCTGGGCCGGGTGTGGCGGCCGGGCGAGAGCGAGACGCCGGTCGCCGCGCCGGTCATCGCGGGCGGCTCGGTCGACGACCCGGCGTTCGAGCGCCGCGTCGGTCCGCCGGACGGCGATTCAAAGGCCGACGTCGTCCGGGCGTTCGCCCCGTACGCCATCGTCATCGCGCTGTTCTCACTCGCGCAGATCGACGCCGTCAAGAATCGGCTGGCCGTCATCCCGGGCAAGCCGGTCGGCACCGTCCTCGGCGTGCCGGTCGGGCACGTCTTCAAGTGGCCGGGGCTGCAGCACATCACCGGCCCGACGGGCAAGCCGGTGGCCGCCACGTACGTGCTGAACTGGATGGGCGCGACCGGCACCCTGCTGTTCGTCTCCGGGCTGCTGACGCTCGCCGCCCTGCGGATCAGCCCGCTCACGGGCCTGAAGGCGTACGCCGAGACGATCCGTCAGTTCGGCTGGGCGATCTTCACGATCCTGTGCGTCTTCGCGCTGTCGTACGTCATGAACCTGTCCGGGCAGATCTCCACGCTCGGCGTCTGGCTGGCCAAGGCCGGCGGGTTCTTCGCGTTCCTGTCGCCCGTCGTCGGCTGGTTCGGTGTGACGATCACCGGTACCGACGCGGGCTCCAACGCGCTGTTCGGCAACCTGCAGGTGACGGCGGCACATCAGTTGAACGTGTCACCGGTGCTCTTCGGCGCGGCGAACACCTCCGGCGGCGTCATGGCCAAGATGATCTCCCCGCAGAACCTCGCGGTCGGTACCGCCGCCGTCGGAATCGTCGGCGCGGAGGGCACGCTGTTCCGGCGGGTGTTCGGCTGGAGCGCGCTGCTGCTCCTGCTGATGTGCGTACTCGTGTGGCTGCAGTCCACGCCGGTGCTCGGCTGGATGGTGCCCTAACGGCGCACCGGGTCGAGGCGGCGGCCGTCGTCGCCGAACAGCAGGACGCGGTCGGTGTCGACGGCCAGCCGGACGGTGTCGCCTGCGCTGACGCCCGACCGCGACCCCAGCCGGAACACCACGTCGGACCGGCGATGGGTGCCCCCGTGCGAGATCCGCTCGGCGGGGGCCTCGTCGGCGACGAGGCCGGCGGTCCGCAGGATCCGGCGCAGCATGCCGCCATCGCCGTGCCCGTTGGCCGCCCGCCCGCCGGCGGGCGAGGGCGCCTCGTTGTTCTCGTACGGGGCCTCGGCGTCGACGTGCGGCAGGCCGGCCTCGGCGTAGGCGAGCCACTCCGAGCCGTGGAACTCCAGCGCCCGCACCCGCCCCGCCAGCAGGCCGTCCGCCGCCGGGCGCAGGGCGTCGGCGCGGATCCCCGCCGTCACGTACGTGCCGTGGCGGGACACGAGCGCGGACGACCTGGGGTCGGTCCACGGCAGGACCAGCCGGTTGTTCCCCAGGCCGAGCACGATCCCCTCTCCCTGGTCCGCCCAGACCGAGGCCCGCACGAGGTTGATCGGCGGGGCGCTGAGGAAGGCCGCCACGAACATCGTGGCCGGGTCGTCGTACACCTGCTGCGGAGTGCCGACGTCCTGCAGGACGCCCTGCCGCATGATGGCCACGCGGTCGGCGAGCGTGAGCGCCTCGGTCTGGTCGTGCGTGACGTAGAGCGTGGTCACGCCGAGGGAGCGGACCAGCGCGCTGATCTCCATGCGGAGCTCGGTGCGCAGGCCGGCGTCGAGGTTGGACAGGGGCTCGTCCATCAGGAAGATCCCGGGTTCGCGGATCAGCGCCCGGCCCATCGCGACCCGCTGCCGCTGGCCGCCGGACAGCGTCGAGGGCAGCCGGTGCAGCGTCTCCTCGATCCCGAGCGCCCGCGACAGCTCGACGATGCGCTCATGCGCGGCCGCCGAGTCGTCGCCGGAGATCTCCAGGGGGAACGCGATGTTGCGCCGGACGTCGCGATGCGGGTATAGCGCGCCGTTCTGGAAGACCATCGCGAGGTCGCGCTCGCGCGGCGCGAGGTGGTTGGCGAACCGGCCGCCCAGGTACAGGTCGCCGGCGGTGATCTCCTCCAGGCCCGCGACCATGCGCAGCAGTGTCGACTTCCCGCAGCCGGACGGGCCGAGGAGCACGAACAGCTCGCCGTCGGGAATCCGCAGGCTGACGTCCCGTACGGCGTGGAAACCGTCCGGGTAGACCTTGTTCACCGCATCGAGGACGACTTCGGTCATCGCTTCACCTCGCGTCACGGGGACGACCCGTGGCGTGCCCACCGTCGCTCGCGCGTGCTCTGCTCGCGGCCCCCGAACCACCCGATGCCGAGTGACGGCGGCATCCGCCATGGGCCGCCGAAGTTGAGTAAGTACATCGCGCCGTTCCGTGATTTGTCCAGAGTGTCGTCGCGCTTTCCGCACGCGGCCGCTCGGCGGCTCCGGCGGGGTGTCGGGCAGGCTCCAGCGGGGGCCGGCGGGGTGTCCGGTACGGGCTCCCGTGTCGGAGGTCGCGACTAGACTGCGGACGTGGCAGGCCGGATACGTGATGAAGACATCGCCCTTGTACGTGAGCGGTCGCCGATCGACGAGGTCGTGGGGGAGTACGTCCAGCTCCGCAACGCGGGCGGCGGCGCGCTCAAAGGCCTCTGTCCGTTTCATGATGAGAAATCGCCATCTTTCAACGTTTCGAACGGAATGTTCTACTGCTTCGGCTGCGGCGAGGGCGGCGACGCGATCGGCTTCGTCCAGAAGATCGAGCACCTGTCGTTCGCCGAGGCGATCGAGCGGCTCGCCGCCAAGGCCGGTGTGCAACTCCGCTACAGCGAGGGCGGCTACGTCCCGGGCCGGCAGAAGGGCGAGCGGACCCGCCTGGTGGAGGCGCACCGCGCCGCGGCGGAGTTCTTCGCCGAGCAGCTGATGACCCCGGCGGCCGAGATCGGCCGCCGGTTCCTCGCCGAGCGTGGCTTCGGACGGGAGGACGCCGAGCGGTTCGGCGTCGGCTACGCGCCGAACGAATGGGAGGCGCTCGTCCGCCACCTGCGCGGCCGGGGCTTCGCCGACAAGGAGCTCATCACCGGCGGGCTGGCCAGCCAGGGGCGGCGCGGGCCCATCGACCGGTTCCGCGGCCGGCTGATCTGGCCGATCCGCGACCTCACCGGCGACGTCATCGGGTTCGGCGCGCGCCGCCTGGAGGAGCGCGACGACGGCCCGAAGTACCTCAACACCCCCGAGACGCCGCTGTTCAAGAAGGGCTCGGTGCTGTACGGCGCCGACCTGGCGAAGAAGGACATCGCCAAGCGGCGACAGGCGGTCGTCGTCGAGGGCTACACCGACGTCATGGCCTGCCACCTGGCGGGCGTGGGCACCGCCATCGCCACCTCTGGCACCTCCTTCGGCGACGAGCACATCAAGATCCTGCGCCGGCTGCTGATGGACCAGGACGAGGCCAGCGGTGAGGTGATCTTCACCTTTGACGGGGACGCCGCGGGGCAGAAGGCCGCCCTGCGGGCGTTCGAGTCGGAGCACCGGTTCGCCGCCCAGACGTTCGTGGCGGTGCAGCCGGACGGCCTGGACCCCTGCGACCTGCGGCTGAAGCACGGCGACGCGGCAGTGCGCGACCTGGTCGCCTCGCGCGTGCCGCTGTTCCGGTTCGCGATCCAGGCGACCATCGCCAAGTACGACCTCGACACCACCGAGGGCCGGCTCGCCGCGATCGACGCCGCCGCGCCGATCATCGCGGGGATCCGGGACCGCGGGATGCGCGACCGGTACGCCATCGACCTGGACAAGTGGACCGGCTTCCTCGACGAGCAGTTCGTGCTCCGGCGGGTCCGCGAGCACGCCACCGGCCGTCCCGGCGACCCTCGGCGCGGTGACGCGCGCGCCCGGCGGCCCGAGGCGGCGCCGTCTCGGCGTCCGGCCCATGACCCGAACGACCCGGTCGTCCAGGTGGAGCGGGAGACGCTGAAGCTCGCGCTGCAGCGGCCGGCGCTGATCGGGCCGGCCTTCGACTCGATGCCCCCGGAGGCGCTGATCGTCCCGGGCCATGCCGCCGTGCGGGCGCTGATCGCGGACCTCGGCGGCGTCGCTTCGGCGGGCGGCGGGCCGGAATGGGCCGGGCGGCTGCGCGACGCCGCGCCGAATGACGAGGTCAGAGACCTGATCACCGGCCTGGCCGTGGAGCCGCTGCGGTCCACCGGAGATCCGGACGACCGATATGCCGCCGCGATGCTGTCCAGATTGCAGGAGATCCAGGTCACACGGGAGATCACCAAACTGCAGTCCAAACTCCGGCGGCTGAATCCGGTCGAGCACCAAGAGGAGTACAACCGCCTGTTCGGCGACCTTATGGCCCTTGAGCTGCAGCGAAAGGTGTTGCGGGAGCGAGCCATCAGCTCTTTGTGACCCCTGGGACTCAAAAATGGGTCCCCCGGAATCCGGGGCCCTTGCCGCACACTGTCACCGTGGGCCCTTCGGTGCTGCCAAGCGAAACGCCGCCGGTTGAACAGGTGGCGGACCTCGTCGCACGCGGCAGAGAACGTGGAATAACGGTGGACGACGTCGCCGCCGCGATCGATCGTTCCGACCTGCCGGCGGACTCGGCCGACCGGGTCGTCCGGATGCTCGCGGATCAGGGGGTGGAGGTTCTCGAGTCCCGGAGCGGGCACGAGGACTCCGCGCGAGCTGATGGGGACGACCTCGGGAGGCGGGCGCCGACAAGCGACCTGGTCCGAATCTACCTGCGCGAGATCGGACGCGTACCGCTGCTCACGGCAGAAGAAGAAGTAGAACTCGCGAAATCGATCGAGGCGGGACTGTTCGCTGAGGAGAAGCTGGCCCGCGCGGCCATCATCGCTCCCGGTGAACGCTCCGACCTCGAACTGCTCGCCCATGACGGAGTACGGGCGAAGCAACGACTGATCGAGGCCAATCTGCGCCTGGTGGTGTCCATCGCCAAGCGCTACGTCGGCCGCGGCATGCTGTTCCTAGATCTCATCCAGGAGGGCAATCTCGGGCTGATCCGTGCGGTCGAGAAATTCGACTACACCAAGGGGTACAAGTTCTCGACGTACGCGACGTGGTGGATCCGCCAGGCGATCACACGGGCGATCGCCGACCAGGCCCGGACCATCCGGATCCCGGTGCACATGGTGGAGACCATCAACAAGCTGGTGCGCGTCCAGCGCCAGCTCCACCAGGATCTCGGCAGGGAGCCGACTCCCGAGGAGATCGGGGTGGAGATGGGGCTGCCGCCCGACCGGGTGATCGAGATCCAGCGTGTCGCCCAGGAGCCGGTGTCCCTCCAGTCGCCGATCGGCGAGGAGGACTCCGACCTCGGTGACTTCATCGAGGACGCCGACGCGGTCGTCCCGATGGAGGCGGCGGCGTTCATCCTCCTCCAGGATCAGCTCGGCGGCATCCTGGGGTCGCTGTCGGACCGGGAGCAGCGGATCATCCAGCTGCGCTTCGGCCTGACCGACGGCCACCCGCGCACCCTCGAGGAGGTCGGCCGGGAGTTCGGGGTGACGCGGGAGCGTATCCGGCAGATCGAGTCGAAGACCCTGGCGAAGCTGCGGCACCCGACGCGTGCGCAGATGCTCCGGGAGTACCTGGATTGACGCGCTCCCCAGCCTGAAAGGCTGGGGAGCCAGTCCGTGTCGCGTTATGCGGCACCTCTGTGGCTTCCTGCTTCGACGGGCTTGCCACCTGGTGGGGTGGTCTTACCTGCCCTCCACCGGAGCGGCTTGCGCCGTCCCGCCCACTGGCGTGGGAGGCGTTTGGCCTCTCCGCCCGTCCGGCGGCGAGGATGTTCTTGGCTGCATTGACGTCCCGGTCGTGGACCGCCCCGCAGGGGCAGGTCCACGACCGGACGTTCAGCGGCATCGCCTCGGCAACGTTCCCGCAGGCGGAGCACAGCTTCGAGGAGGGGCACCACCGGTCGATCCGGTGTACGGTCCGCCCATACAGGCGGGCTTTGTACTCCAGCATTGCGACGAAGGATGATCAGCCGGCGTCGTGAACGCTCTTTGCCAGCCGGGTGCGCGCCAGTCCATTCACGGCCAGGTCTTCCACGTAGATCGCTTGGTTATCGCGGCGCGCACCCGAACGCCTTGGCCAGCGCGACACGCTGCCCCGGAGTCGGGTCTAGACGATAGGCATACCGTAACTGCATAGCACCGCACTATATAGCGGCCTGTAGTGGTTGGTGGCAACATTGGCTTGAACAGGTCAGGATCCGGCGATGCTCCACGTCCAGCCTGAAGGCTGGCGCAGTGCGGCGGAAGCCCGTAGCTCGGCGGGCGGCCCGCCGGGTGAGTGGTCTAAGCGCTCCCAGACAAGGTCGACGTGGTGATGTTCACACCGCGCCGGCCCCGCTGCCGCTTGACGAAATGAGGTTAGGTAAAGCTAAGTTAGGTATGCCTTATCAGGTGTCCCCGACCCATGCCCGCCACAACGGGCGTCTGACCGTCCTTCGCCTCACTGGAGACCCCATGCGTCATGTCCACGTGCTCGCCGCCGCGAGCGCCGCTCTCGTCTCCCTGGCCGCGTTGTCGGCGTGCGGGAAGGACGACAAGGGCGGTGCGAAGGGCGGCGCCGGGGCGATCGAGGTCACCGCCACCGACTCCTCCTGCGACGTCGCCGCCAAGAGCGCGGCGGCCGGAGCCGTGACCTTCAAGGTCACCAACAAGGGCTCCCAGGTGAACGAGCTGGAGATCCTCGCGCCGGACGGCAAGATCGTCTCAGAGCGCGAGAACATCGGCCCCGGCACCGGCGCGGAGGTCACCGTCCAGCTCTCCGCCGGCACGTACAAGGTCATGTGCAGTGCCGGGATGACCGGCAAGGGCCCGACGCAGGCGCTGACCGTGACCGGCCAGGGCAAGGCGGCCGACCCCCGTCTGGACCAGGCCGTCGCCGCCTACCGGACGTACGTCGCCGAGCAGGTCGACGACACGCTTTCCAAGGCGACGGAGTTCGCCGCCGCGGTGAAGAAGGGCGACGTCGAGAAGGCCAAGGCGCTGTACGCCCCGTCCCGCGTCGGGTGGGAGCGCATCGAGCCGGTCGCCGAGTCGTTCGGGGACATCGACCCGAAGGTCGACCTGCGTGAGGCCGACCTCAAGTCGGGCGAGAAGTGGACCGGCTGGCACCAGATCGAGAAGGCGCTGTGGAAGACCGGCTCGCTCTCCGGCGAGGGGCCGTTCGCCGACCAGCTCGTCAAGGACCTGCAGACGCTCAAGGCCAAGGTCGGCACCGCCTCGATCACCGCCACCTCGATGGCCAACGGCGCCAAGGAACTGCTCGACGAGGTGGCGACGGGCAAGGTGACCGGTGAGGAGGAGACCTTCTCCCACACCGACCTGGTCGATTTCAAGGCGAACGTCGACGGCGCGCAGAAGGTCTACGAGCTGCTCAAGCCCGTCGTCCAGGAGAAGGACGCCGAGCTGGCCTCCACCCTGGACACCGAGTTCGCCAAGGTGCAGAAGCTGCTGGCCAAGTTCCAGAAGGGCGACGGCTACGTCTCCTACGACACGGTCGGCGCGAAGGACCGCAAGGACCTCTCCGACGAGGTGAACGCCCTCGGAGAGCCGCTGTCGAAGCTCGCCGGGGTGGTGGCCAAGTAATGGAGCTCAGCAGGCGCAGGCTCTTCGGATACTCCGGCGCGACGCTCGCGGCGGGCGCCGCCGCCGGCGCCGGGCTCGTCAGCGTCGCCCAGGCCAACGACGACCGGCCGGCCGAGGAGGAAGCCGTCCCCTTCTACGGCGCCCACCAGGCCGGGATCGCCACCCCCGTACAGGACCGGCTGCACTTCGCCGCCTTCGACGTCGTCACCGACGACCGCAACCGCCTGATCCGGATGCTGAAGGAGTGGACCGCGGCCGCCGCCGCGTTCACCGGCGGGCACCCGTACGGCTCGGCCGCCGGTGGCCTCGGCGAGTCACCGCCCGACGACACCGGCGAGGCGCTCGGCCTGCCCCCGGCGCGGCTCACCCTCACGATCGGGTTCGGGCCGACGCTGTTCGAGAAGGACGGCAAGGACCGCTTCGGCCTCAAGGCCAAGCGCCCGGCCGCCCTCATCGACCTGCCGCACTTCGCGGGCGACGACCTCGACCCCGCCCGCACCGGCGGCGACATCTGCGTCCAGGCCTGCGCGGACGACCCGCAGGTCGCCGTGCACGCCATCCGCAACCTCGCCCGCATCGGCTTCGGCGTGGTCTCCGTGCGCTGGTCGCAGCTCGGCTTCGGCAAGACGTCCTCGACGACGCCGGACAAGCAGACGCCGCGGAACATGTTCGGCTTCAAGGACGGCACCCGCAACATCGCGGGCACCGAGGCCAAGGCCCTCGACCAGCACGTCTGGGCGTCCGGCTCCGACGGGGCGGCCTGGATGGCCGGCGGCTCGTACGTCGTCGCCCGGCGCATCCGCATGCACATCGAGACCTGGGACCGCACCTCCCTGCAGGAGCAGCAGGACATCTTCGGCCGGACCAAGGGCGAGGGCAACGCGTACGGCGCCAAGGGCGAGCACGACCCGGTGCCGCTCGCCAAGCTGCCCGCCACCTCCCACGTCCGGATCGCCCACCCCGACAGCAACGGCGGCGTCCGCATCCTGCGGCGCGGCTACTCCTTCACCGACGGCACCGACGGGCTCGGCCGCCTCGACGCCGGCCTGTTCTTCATCGCCTACCAGCGGGACCCGCGCAAACAGTTCGTCCCCCTGCAGAACAAGCTCGCCGCCAACGACGCCATGAACGAGTACGTCCAGCACGTCGGCTCGGGCATCTGGGCGTGCCCGCCCGGCGTCCGCAAGGGCGGTTACTGGGGCGACGGCCTCTTCAGCTAAAGCCTCGTCGGCGCTGCTCGCCTGGGGCCGGTGAGCCCTCAGGGGCGCTCGCTGGGGGCTGGTGAACCGGCGGGGTGGTGCTCTCTGGGGGCCGGGCGCCGCCGGGAGGAGCGTGGGGCCGGTCGGTTGTTGAGGCCGGGCGTCGCTGGGAGGCCCGGTGAGCCCTGAGGGTGGTGCTCTCTGGGGATCGGTGAACCCTCGGGGCCCCTGAGGGTGGTGGTCGCTGGGAGGCCGGTGGGTCCTCGGGGGTGGTGTTCGCTGGGGGCCGGGCGTCGGCGGGAGCGCCAGGGGGCCGGTCGCCCCGGGCCGGGCATCGCCCGGAGCGGCCCGGGGCCGTACGCTGTCCCAATGGGGTCCCGGCTCATCGGTGACGAGACGGCCCTCTGGGCGGCCGCCGCCCGCGTGCTGGATGCGAACTGGACCGGAGCGGCCACGGTCCCTTCCCCGGGGCTCTATCCGCACCAGTGGAGCTGGGACTCCGCCTTCACCGGCATCGGTCTCGCCCACCATCGCCCCGACCGCGCCGAGGCGGAGCTGCTGTCGTTGTTCCGCGGCCAGTGGGCGACGGGCATGGTCCCGCACATCGTGTTCAGCTCGACCGAGCCGCGCCGCGCGTACTTCCCCGGGCCCGAGCTGTGGCTCAGCGCCGCACAGCCCGCCGCTCCGCACGGAGTGGACACCTCCGGGCTCACCCAGCCGCCGCTGCAGGCCCTCACGGCCCTGCACGTCGTACGGGCGACCGGCGATGTGGACCGGGCCTTCCTCGCCCCGCTGTACCCCTGTCTGGTGGCCCAGCACGCCTACCTCGCCCGGGACCGCGACATCGGCGGCAGCGGCCTGGTGAGCCTGTGCCACCCGTGGGAGTCGGGCCTGGACGACAGCCCGGCGTGGGACCCGCCGCTGGCCGCCGTGGACCCGCGCGGCGTGGCGTACGCCGGCGGCGACCACGACCGGTACGTCGCGCTCGTCGGGGGCATGCGGGCCGCCGGATACCGCGCGGAGTACCTCCGGGACGACCACCCCTTCGTCGTCGAAGATCCACTGTTCAACGCGGTCTACCTGGCGTCCACGCACGCGCTGGCCGAGCTCGCCGAC
The DNA here is from genome assembly GCF_039542055.1 of Actinoallomurus vinaceus. Lineage (NCBI taxonomy): Bacteria > Bacillati > Actinomycetota > Actinomycetes > Streptosporangiales > Thermomonosporaceae > Actinoallomurus > Actinoallomurus vinaceus. The sequence goes on along the minus strand of NZ_BAABHK010000004.1, from coordinate 40,312 downwards.
CTGGTCGGCGCCGATCCCCGTCCCCACCGGGAGGCCGCGGAGCGCATCCACGACGCCCTGCTGGAGCGCCTGTGGGACGAGTCGGCCGGCTGCTTCCGGGCCCGCGACCTGCGAACCGGGCGGCTGATCCGCGAGACGACCGTCTCCGGCTTCGCCCCGCTCCTGGACCCGGAGCTGCCCGACGGGATCGTGCGCTCGCTGGCCGACCTGCTGCTGTCGGCGCACTTCGCCGGGGCGGCCGGCTACCCGGTGCCGACCTGCGACATCCAGTCGGAGGCCTTCGACCGCGGCGCGTACTGGCGGGGGCCGACCTGGGTCAACACCAACTGGCTGCTGTGGGCCGGGGCCCGTGCGCACGGGCTCGGCACGGTCGCTGACCTGCTGTTCGGGTCGACGGTCCGGCTGGTGCGCCAGTCCGGGTTCCGGGAGTACTTCGACCCGTTCGACGGCAGCGGCCGCGGCAGCCATGATTTCAGCTGGTCGGCGGCGCTGGTGCTCGATCTGCTGACCGCACGCCGCGCGCCCTGATCGGGTCATTGTAGGTTGATCTGCCATGCGACTGACGTGGCGCAAGAACGTGCCGGACGGCGTGGCCGTCCGGCGAGGCGAGCGGGTCCTGGCGGTCGGCGGCGAGACCGTCGCGACCGACGCCGCCCTCTACCTCCCCGGAGCGGACGAGCACACCCGGCTGCCGTGGGAGCAGGTGGAGCAGGCCACCTGGCAGGACGGCGTCCTGTTCGTCCGTGAGGTCGGCGGCCGGCGCCACACCGTACGGCTGGCGGAGCCCGGCTCGGTGCCCGAGGCCGTCCGCGAGCGCGTCACCGCCACCGTCGTCGTCAGCACCCACGTCAAGCTGCCCGCCGGGGGAGTACGGATCGTCGGCCGCCGGCCGCCCACCGCCGCCGGCACCCTGGGCTGGACGTTCGTCTTCGACCGGGGCCTCGACCCCGACGACCCGGGTCTGCTGGCCCAGGCCGAGCAGGCCCTCGAGGAGATCCGCCGTCAGACGGGCCTGTAGGGCCTGTCCCAAAGCCCCGCTGTCCTACGGACGGGGACATTGAGACAGACCCTCGGGCCGGCGTGGGTGCGGTTCGCGGGTGCCCGACGCGCCGTCTTCCCCCGTCACTCTGGTCGCTTCGCTCCCGGCGCTCCGCAGTCCAGACGGCGCGCCCGCTGCGGTGGGTCAGGTGATGTCGGCGGGTTCGTCGCCGGAGCGGGCGGCGTGGCCGGTCCGGTCGGTGATGTCGGCGGGGGCCGGCTGGTCGGTCCGGCGGATACCGGGGACCTTCTCCTGGACCCTGCCGCTCACCGTCTGGACCTTGTCGCCGACCTTCTGCCGGGCCGTCTCGGCGAAATCACCGGCCTGGGCACGCAGGACGCCCGCGGCCTCCTGCACGGTGGGGTTCTCGGCGACCCGACGGGACAGCCGTTTGATCTGCTCGTAGCGCTCCTGGCCGGCGCGCGTCCCCAGTACGTATCCGGCCGCCGCCCCGACGAGGAACACAGCGCGGTATTTCATGATCAACTCCTCTGCTGAGTCGCCGTAGGACATACCCCGAAGAGCACGGGCCAGTCGAGGAAACGAGCACGTGCGTTATGCGCTAACCTTGTGCCCGTTGGGGCGGCCAGTGGTCAGGGCGGCCTCACCTGTGTGATCCCCCGTAGCTCAATTGGCAGAGCGTCCGGCTGTTAACCGGCAGGTTACTGGTTCGAGTCCAGTCGGGGGAGCGAGGCGGGTTCATCCTGCTCGCCGACTTTCGGTCGGCTTCGCCGGGGCCCGCCATATCCGCCCAGGGGGACGACCCCCTGGAACCCCCGATGTGAGGCTTCGCCCCACCGGGTTCATCCTGCTCGCCGATCTTCGGTCGGCTTCGCCGGAGCCCGCCACATCCGCCCAGGGGCACGACCCCTGGAACCAGATGCCTCACGCGAGGGCCGGGCTCGTCGAGTCCGGCCCTTCGCCGTATTCCGGGCGCCTCGGCCGTACGGGCCGGACAAGCGATGCACAAGCGGCTGTTGCAACGCTTGCCGCCGCATTCCCCCTCAACCCGTCGGAGGTTGGCAAATGCGTCGTCCTTCCTGGCGTCGGCTGCGTGCCGGAGCCGCAATCGTCCCCGCCGCGGTCCTCGTCGCCGCCGGTATCCCCGCGACCGCGCACGCGGCGCCCGCCCGTACGGTGTCCGCGCCGGCGAGCGTCTCCACGGCCGGGCAGGTATCCCCGCTCAGCGCCGGCGACGGCACGGCCGCCGGAGCCGTCCAGTGGATGAAGAACCACGTCGGCAAGACCGGCTGGGAGCACTACTGCGAGAAGGCGGTGGAGAACGCCTACGGCACGACCGGGGTGTGGGCGTCGGCGATCGCCCACTGGAACGGCGCCACCCACCACAGCGGCACCAAGCCCCCCGCCGGGTCGTTCGTGTACTGGAAGATCAGCGCGTACGGGCACGTCGGCATCGCCGACGGCAAGGGCGGGTTCTACTCGACCAGCATCGGCGGCAAGATCGGGCACGCGACGAGCGTGAGTCACTTCAGCCACTACCTGGGCTGGACGGCTGCGGCGGTGCCCCACCGGTGATGATCACGGGCAGGGTGCCGTCCACGGGGGCGGCACCCTCCCCGCGCGCCGCCGCCAGCCGGGACCGCGTGCGCGCCTCCCACAGGGGCACGTCGAGGCGGCGGAAGAGGCTCAGGGCCTCCTCCAGGCACCCGACCGCCCGTACGGTGTCACCGGAGTCGTGAGCCGCTCCACCGAGGGCCCACAGCGTGGACGCCTCGCCGAAGAGATCACCTTGTTCGCGGAAGGCCGTGAGGCAGCGGTCGAGAAGGTCGATCCCGGCTCGCGGGCGGCCCTCGGCGGTCAGGACCATCGCCCGCAGGCGGAGGGACCGGATCTCGGCGAGACCGTCACCGAACCGCCGGAACAGCCCGATGGCGCGCGTCGCGTGCCGGTGCGCGGCCGCGAGGTCGGTACGGGAGTGATAGTGCGTCGCGGCGAGGAAGCGCAGAACGTGCGCCTCCCCGTACTCGTCGCCCGCCGAGCGGAAGGTCTCCAGCGCTCGGTCCAGATGGGCGAGAGAGGCGCCCGGGTCTCCCCGGTCACGATGGACCAGACCCAGGTTGAGCAGGCTGTTGGCCCGTCCCGTGGGGTCGTCGTGCCGTTCGGCGATCCGCAGGGCCTCCTGGAAGCAGGCGAACGCGTCGTCCAGCCGGTCGCAGATGTGGTGGACGTCGCCGAGCGCGTTCAGGGCCCGGGCCGCACGGACCGGCGCGCCGAGCTCCCGGCTTCCGGCGACGGCGGCGGTCAGGTGCCCGGCCGCGTCCTTGTACCGGTCCTGCGCGGTCGCGAGAAGCCCGAGGCCGTAGCGCATCGCGGTCTGTCCCCACCGGTCGTCACGCGCGAGCGCCGCCGTCAGGGCGACCTCATGCGTACGGCGCCAGTCGTCCCAGTGCCCGCGCAGGTCGTGGAAGCTCAGCAGGGAGGCGGCCAGCCGCCAGGAGAGCTCCGCCGCGCCCACGGAGGCCGCTCGATGGACGGCCATGGCGAGGACCTGGCGGTTGGCCTCGAACCACGCGAGCGGCGCGCCCGCCACACCCACAGCCGTCGCCCCGGCGGCCGCGATATCACCTGCCGTCACGTCGGCGGCCGCAGCGTCCGAGGCCGCCGCGCTCCCGGCCGTCGCACCCGTGGGCATCGCGTCGGCGGCCTTCGCCTCCACCGCTGACCTATCCGCGGGCGCCGCGTCGACGTCGGCTGCGTCCGCCGATGACGCAACCGCGGGCGTCGCATCCGCAGGCGTCGCGCTCACGGCCGTCGTGCCGGCGGCCGTGGTACCTGCGGGCGTTGCGTCGTCGGTTGCGGCGTCCGCCGCTGACGCATCCGCGGGTGTCGCGCTCGCGGCCGTCGCGTCCGCCGCTGACGCACCCAGAGGTGTCGCGTCGGCCGGTGTGGCCTGGGCGGGCGTCGGCCGGTTCGGGTGGGGACGCGGATCCGGAAGGCGCAGCCGCCGGCTCTGCAGCGCGTCGTCGGCCCGTTCGGCGAGCTCGAGCAGCGCCCGCAGTACGCGGAGCACGGCCGCGTCCCGCGCGTCCGGCGCTTCGGAGCCGAGGGCCTGTTCGCGGGCGAACAGCCGGACCAGGTCGTGGCAGCGGTAACGGGGGCCGTCCGGAGGGTCCGCCCGGCCGGGTTCCAGCAGACGGGCGTCGACGAGGGCGTCGATCACGTCCTCGGCGTCGGCGACCGGCCGGTCGAGGAGAGCGGCGACCATCCAGGGCGTGACGTCGGGCAGGTCGAGCAGCCCGATGAGGTGGAACGGCCGCCGGTGCGCGGGAGGCAGGGCGTCCTGACTCAGCGCGATGCTGGACCGGACCTCCAGGTCTCCGGCGGACAGGCGGTCGAGCCGCCGGTGTTCGTCGGCGAGCTGGCCCGCGAGCCGGTCCAAAGTCCACTCGGGACGCCCGGCCAGGCGCGCCGCCGCGATCCGTACGGCCAGGGGGAGGTGGCCGCACTGGGCGACGAGGGTGCGGGCGCGGTCCTCCTCGGCGAGGATCCGGCGCCGGCCGATCACCCCGGCCAGCAGGTCGATGGCGTCGTCCGGGGCGAGGACGTCCAGGTCGATCAGGTCGGCGTACTCCAGACCGATGAGCGGTGACCGGCTGGTGATGAACGCGGCACAGCCCGGCGTGCCGGGGATCAGGGGCCGTACCTGCGCCTCGTCGACGGCGTTGTCGAGGACGAGGAGCACGCGGCGGCCCGCGAGCCGGTCACGAAGCAGGGCCGCCCGGTCGTCCACGCCGCCTCTGATCCGGCCGCCCCAGACGCCGAGCAGGCGCAGGAACCGGTCGAGCGCGGCCGCCGGGTCCATCGGATGGCCGGTGGTCCCGCCGAGGTCGACGTGGATCCGCCCGTCGGGGTACCGCTCGGCCAGCCGGTGGGCGGCGTGCACGACGAGCGTCGTCTTCCCCACCCCGGCCATGCCCGCCACGGCGCGTACCAAGGGGCCTGCGTCCGTACGAGGAGGCGCGAGCAGCCGCGCCAGCTCGGCCTCCCGGCCGACGAAGTGCGGGACGTCCGGCGGCAGCGCGAACGGGCTGTGCTCCGCCCGTGGCGCCGGATCCAGGGTGGGGTCGGCGGTCAGGACGGAGTGCTCCAGCCGGCGCAGCCGCGGCCCCGGCTCGACCCCGAGCTCTCGCGCGAGGACGGCCCGGGCGTCCCGGTACGCCTCAAGGGACTCGGCCCGGCGCCCGGCCCGGTACAGGGCGAGCATCAACTGGGCGCGGAACCCCTCGCGGAAGGGGTGGGCCGCCACGAGCGCGGTCAGCTCGCCGATCAGCTCCAGGTGCCGCCCGGCGCGGAGATCGGCGTCGATGCGCCGCTCGACCGCCCGCGCGCGCATCTCGGCCAGCCGACCGGTCTCCTCGCGCCACAGGACGTCGGAGCCCACATCGGCGAGGGGCTCCCCGCGCCACAGCCCGAGGGCCTCGTGGAGCAGGTCGGCCTCGGCGTCCGTGTCGCCGCCCGCCGCGGCCCGGTCCGCGTCCTCGACCAACCGGGTGAACCGGTGCGCGTCGATCCGCTCGGGGTCCACGCGCAGCAGGTACCCCGTCGGCTCGGTGACGATGGCCACATCCGGCACACCGGCCAGCGCCCGGCGGACCCGCAGAACGTACCCCTGGAGGGTGAGCCGTGCGCTCGACGGCGGGTCGTCCCCCCAGATCCGCTCGGCGAGTTCCTCCGTCGGCACCACCCGGTTGGCGCGCAGGACCAGTGCGATGAGCAGGGCGCGCTGTTTGGGCGCGTCGATCCGGATCCGGCGTTCGCCGTCGACGAGCTCGAACGGGCCGAGAATGCGAATCTCCATCGCGGCTCCCGGGCGGTCGGCGGGGAGGAGCCGCCCGCGCCCAGAATGCCGACAACCCCGAAAGTGATCAAGAGTGGCCGGTTCGTTTTCTCCCCCCTGAGGATGAGAGCGGCGTTCCGCCCTCCGTCGCCCGGCCGACCCCGGACCGGGCAACACCCACCTGACGGGCGACGTCGGGACGGCTCCCGGCTGCCATGCTGGACAGCGTCGGAGGGAAAGGGCCCGACCGAATGGTCACCGGAAGGCGCCCACCGCGGCGGGGTTCCCTTACACCGCTCTTACCCCCGGCAGGACAGACTTTGACAGTGACCAGTGCTATCGGGGGTGACGGGTGAAGGGTGACACGGTGGCGTGGACGCCGCCCACTTGGGACGAGATCGTGCGTGAGCACTCCGCGCGCGTCTACCGCCTCGCCTACCGGCTGACCGGGAACCAGCACGATGCCGAGGACCTCACACAAGAGGTGTTCGTGCGCGTGTTCCGTTCGCTGTCGAACTACACGCCGGGCACGTTCGAGGGGTGGTTGCACCGGATCACCACCAACCTCTTCCTCGACATGGTCCGCCGACGACAGCGCATCCGGTTCGAGGGCCTCGCCGACGACGCGGCCGAGCGCCTGCGGGGACGCGAGCCGAGCCCCGCACAGGTGTACGACGACCGGCACTTCGACGACGACATCCAGATGGCCCTGGACGCGCTGGCGCCGGAGTACCGCGCCGCGGTGGTGCTGTGCGACATCGAGGGCCTGTCGTACGAGGAGATCGCCGCGACCCTCGGCGTCAAGATGGGCACGGTCCGCAGCCGTATCCACCGCGGCCGCGCCCAGCTCCGCGACGCACTGGCGCACCGGGCCCCGGAGCGGCAGGCGTACGAGGAGCGCGCCGCATGCCGCAAGCCGCGGCGCGGCCGCGTGCGCACCAACCCGGCCTGGACCACGTCGTAGCCGTCGTCCGCGTCCCGGCACGACGCCGCGCGTTCGGCATCCGCTGCCACATGGGCCTGGGGCAGGTAGGCGACCGGACCTCAGACGGTCGGCATGACTCTCGACGAGACTCACGCCGAGGCCTGGGCGAGGTCGTGGGCGGCGGACGCGCGCTCGACGCCCGACCGCCTGCGCAGCCGGACGCGCACCATTCCGGACCGGACGGCGTCGCATCCCGCGGGAACGTCCGCGGTGGGACGCTGCCGAGATCACGATCAGCGCGTGGCCCGGTGATCGTCACCGGGCCATCCCAACGCGCGGCCGCATGCGTGGGATCCGGACCGGACGGCGTCGTAGACGCTGGACGCGTCCCAGGTACGAGCGCGGCCTGGGCGAATGCCCCCGGACGATGTCCAGGGAGCCGGGACGTGCTCCGGACGCGGGCGGCGACCGCCGTCAGGTCACCGTCACCGGATGGCGTACGACCGCACCGAACAGGTAGCCGAGCGTGTTGTACGGCGCGACGTCCGGCTGCGTCGCGCCGGTGCCGTCGGTGGCCCGCGCCAGCAGCTCGTACGATCCCGGGGCCGGTGGACGCCAGGGGAGCTCCCAGCGGACCCAGCCGAGGCCGCTGCGCCGTCCGTGAAGTGCCGCCCGCCGCCAGGTCCCGCCTCCGTCGGTGCTGACCGCGACGTGCCGCACGGCTCCGTCGCCGGACCACGAGCGGCCGCGCAGCACGGTGGTCCGCCCGGCGTCGAACCGTGCGTCCCACGGCAGCTCGAACGCGCTCTTGAGCACCTGCCGGGTCAGCGGGGCGCTGCCCTCCGGCGGGTATCCGGGTCCGAACATCCGGTAGTAGACGGTGTTCCAGGGGGAGGAGAGCGGCGCGTCGGAGACCTCGATGTCGCCGACCCATTTGATCGAGGCGATGCCCACCCAGCCGGGCACGACGAGCCGTACGGGGAATCCGTGGTCCGGAGGCAGCGGACGGCCGTTCATCTCGTACGCCAGCAGGACGTCGTCGAGCGCCTTGGCGATCGGCAGCGGCCGGCGCACCCGCCCGTGGTTCCGTCCCGCGTCGATGAAGTCGGGGTCGAGGCCGCGTGGCATGATGTCGACCGCCCGGCGCGTGAGTCCGGCGCGTTCGAGGACGTGGGCCAGCGGGACGCCGCGCCAGCGGGCGACGCCCACGCCGCCCAGCCTCCACGGCGTGCCCGTGACCGACTGGTGCTGCTGCGTCGTGTAGAAGCTGCGGCCGTTGCCGGTGCACTCGATGAACGCGTCGATCGTCCGGGCCGGCATGCCGCGCAGGTCCTCATAGGAGAACGCGACCGGCCGGTCGAGGGTAGGGGAGCCGTGCAGACCGCTCCCGAACAGGCGGAGCCGCCACGTGCGGACGTCGATCAGCGGGGTGCGGGTGTGGTTGCGGACGAAGAAGCGATCGGTCGGCGTGAGATACCCCTGCCCGCGCATGGCCTCCCAGCGCGTCTCGGCGTTCGTCCCGTACACGATGAACAGTTCGGGCGGCAACGGCTTGACGATCGGGCCGTCGGCCGCGCGGGCCGGCGCGGCGGGGGTGCCGGCCATCGCCGAGCCGAGGCCCAGGCCGGCGGACATGCGGAGCATCGTGCGTCGTGACGGCCGACAGTCGCCTTCTTCGGTGACGCCCACGTGCGACTCCCTTAGCAAGGTTTCCCGACCAATATAGTGGTGAAAGCCGGCGTCGCTCCAGCATGCACGCCGATGAAAGCAGCGCCGGGAGACCGGGCGCCCGGCGCGGGGAGGCCCCCGTCGGGGCGCCTGCGGGAGCGGTCGCCGCCCGCAGGCCTCGATCAGGACGCCTGCCGCGGCCGTCGTCGCCAGTCGGTCACGGTCAGGGCGTATTCCACGTCGCCGTGTTCGGCGCCCTCGATCGGGTCCGGCCAGTCCTCGTAGAACGTCCGGACGTAGGTCAGACCGGCCTTCTCCAGCACGCGCCGGGACGCCGTGTTCACCGCCATTGTCTGGGCGACGACCCGGCGCACGCCGAGTTCGGTGAAGCCCTTGCGTACGAGGGCGCGGGCCCCTTCCGTGGCGTGACCCCGGCCCCACGCGAACCGATGGAGCCGGTAGCCCAGTTCGACCACCTCGGGATCGTCGTCGGCGAGCGGACGGAGTTCGAACCAGCCCAGGAAACGCCCGCTCGTCCTGTCCTCGGCCGCCCAGAAACCGCGAGTTCCAAAGGAGGCGTGGTGCCGCATGAGCCGGGGGAGGGTCTCGTCGCGGATCGCGGTCCGGGAGGCCGGGCGCCCTCCGTTGATGAAGCGCATGACCTCCGGGTCGCCGTGCAAGGCGAGCACGTCGTCGAGGTCGGCCTCGGCGAAGGGGCGGAGCATGAGGCGCTCCGTCGTCAGGAAGGCGTCGGCCAATGGGGTCCTCAATGAGTTCTGTGAGTGAGCCATCCGGCAGGCTCCGGGGGCCGTCGGTGAGTGAGTACTCCGGGTTCCTTCAGCGGGAGGCCTGGGCACGGCGGTGTTCGCCATCCGGCATCGGGAGGCACCGCCGCGGCTGCGCGCCCAGGTGTTCATGACCGCGGCCAGCCTGAAGATCACCCTCGGGGCGCTGGGAGCCGCGTTCGGCGGCGCCCCGGCCGCCCGCTCGCTGACATCGGCGCTCGCGGTCGCGGCAGGTGCTCAGGCCGCGGCGGTCGCCTGTCTCATCGCGCCCCGGCCCGGTCGAGGGCGGCAGCCATGCGACGTACGGCCTCGGTGACGCGGTCCGGCGCCGTCGCGAAGTTGAGGCGGGCGAAGCCGTACCCCGCCTCGCCGAACGTCGGGCCCGCGGCGAGCGCCACCCTTCCGTCCCGCAAGAAGGCCTGCGCGGGATCGTCCCCCAGGCCGAGCGCGCGGCAGTCGAGCCAGGCCAGGTACGTGGCCTGGGGCAGGTGGTAGCCGATGTCGGGCAGGTGGTCGGCGAGGAGCTCGCCCACGAGCTGCCGGTTCGCGTCGAGCGCGCCGATCAGGTCGGCCAGCCAGGGGCGCCCGTGGGTGAACGCCGCCTCGGAGGCGATCACGCCGAACAGGCCGGCGGCCTCGCTGACCTCCGCATGGATCGCGGCGACGTCGGCGCGGGCGTCGGGGCCCGGTACGGCCAGGGCCGCCTTGAGACCGGGAAGGTTCCACGCCTTCGACGCCGAGGCGACGACGATCGCGCGCGCCGCGGCCGGGGCGTCCAGCGAGGCGAACGGGATGTGCCGCGCGCCGGGATGGGTCAGGGGCGCGTGGATCTCGTCGGCGACGACGCGGACGTCGTACCGGTCGGCGAGGGCCGCCACGGCCAGGAGCTCCTCGCGCGTGAAGACCCGTCCGGTTGGATTGTGCGGGCTGCACAGCAGGTACGCCCGAGCCCCGGCGGCGAAGTCGCGCTCGAGCCGGTCCAGGTCCAGGCGGAACCCGTCCGGGCCGGACACCAGGGGGTTGCGCACCACCTGGCGGCCGATCCGCTCGAGCCAGTAGAAGAACGGCGGATAGCCGGGCGTGTTCACCACGACGCGGTCACCGGGCTCGGAAATGATCGTCATGACCTCCCGAACGCCGTACATGACGTCGGGGACCAGCCGAATGGCGTCCGGCGCCGTACGCCAGCCATAGCGGTCCGCGGCGAAGTCCGCGAACGCCTCCGGAAGCCGCCCGGCGGCCGCGTACCCGGTGTCGCCGCGGGCGATCGCGCCGGTCAGCGCGGCGGCGATCGGCTCGGCGAGCGGGGTGTCCATCTCCGCGACGAACATCGGCAGCACGTCCGGCGGGTACTCGCGCCACTTGACGCTGCGCCGCTCGCGCAGGTCGGTCAGCTCGTACGCGGTGAGGGGATTCGAGGGCATGGCACGTCCTTCGGCGTTCATCGACATCGGCACGAGTCTGCTGGTCGAGCTTTGGACAGCCGCACCCGGGGTCGGAGCCGGCCGCGACCGAAGTCGCACGGTCGGAGCCGGGCGGCCGCACCGGGGTCCGGGCGGCCGCACCGGGGTCCGGGCGACCGCACCCGGGGTCGCGATCGGCCGTGACCGAGCAGCACGATCGGAGCCGGGCAGCCGCACCCGACGGTTCGTCCGGGCCGGGGCGGCCGTACCCCAGGCTCGCTCGGTGGAGCCGGGGTGGCCGTGCTCGGAGGTTCGCCTGGGGGTCCGGGGCGGGCGTGCTAGGGGGCTGCACCCGGGCTCGGGGCCGGCCGTGGCCGGGGGCGCGATTGGCCTTGACCGAAGTCGCACGGTCGGAGCCGGAGGGCCGCACCCCGGAGCCGAGCGGCCGCACCTGGGGTCTGGGGAGCAGCCCCGGGGTCGCGACCGGCCGCGACCAGAGCAGCACGGTTCGAGCTGGGCGGCCGCGTCTGGGTCTGGGGGGCCGAATCCGGGGTCGCGATCGACCATGGCTGCGGCCGCACTGGTCGGAGCCAGCCGGCCGCGCCTGACGGTTCGCCCGGGTCCGGGGCGGCTGTACCCGCCGGTTCCCCGGCAGAGCCGGGCGGCCGTGCTCGGAGGGCCGCACCTGGGGTCGTGGCTGGGGTCGTGGCTGGCCGTGGCGGGGCTGCGCTGCTCTGAGCCGGGAGGCCGCCCGACGGTTCGCCCGGGTCCTTACGGCCGTACCCTCGGGTTCTCGGCGGAGCCGGGGCGGGCGTGCTCGCGCACCCGGGGGCGAGGCTGGCCGCGACCAAGTCGTACGGCCGGAGCCGGGTCGCCGCACCTGACGGTTCGCCCGGGCCGGGCGGCCGTACCTTCGAGGTTCGTTCGGCGGAGCCGGGGCGGGCGTGCTCGGAAGGTCGCGGGTCTGGGGCGGCGCGCCCGGGGGGCGCGGTGGGTGGGCGTAGGGTGCGGCGTATGGCGGTGTCGGAAGATCTGGCGGCGGAGCTGGAACGGGTCCTTCCTGACGGCAGGGTCGTTCGCGACCCGGACGTGATTGCCTCCTACGCGCACGATGAGGCGGAGTGGGCGCCGTACGGCAAGCCGGCGGCCGTGGTGCGGCCCCGGGAGACGGCGGAGGTCCGTGAGGTCGTCGCCCACTGCGCCCGGCGGGGCGTGCCGGTGGTCCCGCGCGGGGCCGGCACCGGTCTGTCCGGCGGCGCCAACGCGATCGACGGCTGCGTGATGCTGTCGTTCGAGGCGATGAACGAGATCGTCCGGATCGACCCCGACGAGCGCATCGCGGTCGTACAGCCGGGCGTCGTCAACGACGACCTGCGCAGGGCCTGCGCCGAGCACGGGCTCTGGTATCCGCCGGATCCCGCGAGCGCGCCGTGGTCGACGATCGGCGGCAACGTCGCGACCAACGCGGGCGGGCTGTGCTGCGTGAAGTACGGCGTGACCCGGGACTACGTGCTCGGGCTCGAGGCCGTCGTCGGGCGGGGCGACGTCGTACGCCTGGGCCGGCGTACCGCCAAGGGCGTGGTCGGGTACGACCTGACCGGCCTGATGGTCGGTTCGGAGGGCACGCTCGGCGTCATCACCGAGATCACCGTACGGCTCCGGGGCGCCCGCGCGGCCGAGCGTACGGTCGTGGGCTACTTCGACACGCTGGTGGCGGCGGGGGAGGCGGTCAGCGCGGTCACGGCCGCCGGTGTGGTCCCCAGCGCGCTCGAGCTGATCGACCGGCACTGCCTGCGCGCCGTCGACGAGTGGCGGCACATGGGGCTGGCCGACGAGGGCAACGTCCTGCTGCTGGGCCGTAGCGACGCCCCCGGTCAGGCAGGGGAGGAGGAGGCCGACGCCATCCTGCGCTGCTTCGAGTCCGCCGGAGCGACCTGGAGCGCCCGCTCCACCGACCCGGAGGAGGCGGAGGCGCTGTTCGCGGCGCGCCGGCTGGCGTACCCGGCGGTCGAACGCCTCGGGCCGGTCCTGACCGAGGACGTGTGCGTGCCCCGCATGCTGGTCCCGGAGATGCTCGGCCGCATCGAGCGCATCGCCGCCGAGCACGACATCCTGATCGCGAACGTCGCGCACGCCGGTGACGGCAACCTGCATCCGCTGATGATCGTGGACCCGGACGACGACGCGGCGCGGGAGCGGGCCCAGGTCGCCTTCGAGCGGATCGTCGACGAGGCGATCGGCATCGGCGGCACCGTGACGGGCGAGCACGGGGTCGGGCTGCTGAAACGTCGCGGTATGGCCGAGGAGGTTGGGCCGGTCGTTCTCGGCATGCATCAGGCGATCAAGCAGGCCCTCGACCCGGCGGGCATCTTCAACCCCGGCAAGGTCTTCGCCTAGACCTGCGGTTGCAGGCGTCGGCGCCGTCTAGGCGCTCGGCCCTTCTCGGCGAGCGCGATGTCGCCGCTTCCCGCGTAGCGTTTCCCGGCGTGCCAGACTGTCTCGCCGTGGGGGACGACGAGAAGCGACGTGCTCACCCTGCTCCCGCCCGCGTGCGTGGCACTCGCCCCCGATTTCGCGTCGTGGCCTGTGAACTTACAACATCTGATTGTTAGGATCGCCTCATGACCAAGGACGGTGACAGCGTCCGTAGCGGGCCCGCCAAGCGGCAGGCGGCCATCGCCGACCATGTCCTTTCGCATGGCTCGGCCACCGCGGCGGACCTGGCCGAGCGGTTCCGCGTGAGCCTGATGACGATCCACCGCGACCTGGACGAGCTCGAGCGTCAGGGCGTCGTCCGGAAGTTCCGCGGCGGGGTGACCGCGCAGCCGTCCGGGGTGTTCGAGAGCAACGTCGCGTACCGCATGAAGTCGATGCAGGCGCAGAAGGACGCGATCGCCGAGCGGGCCGTCCGGCTGATCGAGCCGGGGATGGCGGTCATGCTCGACGACTCGACCACGGCGCTGGCCGTAGCCCGCCGGCTCGAGGGGATCACCCCGCTCACGGTCGTCACCAACTTCCTCGAGGCGATCAACCTGCTCGCGAAGGTGCGCGACATCCGCCTCATGGGCCTGGGGGGCGACTACGACCCCCTGCACGACTCCTTCCTCGGGGTCTCCTGCGTGGACGCCATCGAGGCGTTGCACGTCGACCTGTGCTTCGTCTCCACCTCCGCGGTGGCGGGCGGGTTCGCCTACCACCAAGAGCAGCACATCGTGTCGGTGAAGCGGGCGATGCTGGACGCCGGCGCGCGCAACGTGCTCCTGATCGACCATTCCAAGCTGGGCCGGGTGGCGCTGCACCGGCTGGCGCCGCTCAGCGCGTTCGACCAGGTGATCGTCGATGACGGCGCGTCGCCCGAGGCCGTACGCGACCTGGACGAGCACAAGGTCGCGTACGAGGTCGCGACCTTGTGACCAACGATCGGTGTTAACTCACCATCTTCGGGCGATAGATGTCCCACAGCTCGCTGAGGAAGAACCCGCCGAAGCGCTCCAGGGCGGCCAGGCCGTCCGGCCCCTCCGTGCGGAAGGTGGTGAGCTGCCGGGCGAAGTCGTCCAGGCCCAGGCGCAGGATGCCCGCGCCCGCGATCGGCGCGTCGTCGTCCCCGCCTTCGGGCACGTGTCCCTCGAACATCCGGAAGAACAGCGTCGTGGTGTCCGGCCAGACGCGCGAGGCCGGCCGGTGCCGGATGTCCTTCCACCCGGAGAGGGTGCGGGGCCGGTCCGCCGCGTCGGTGAAGTGCAGCCGATACCGCATGAGCCTGCGGTCCGGCGCACCTCCCGGACAGAACAGGTTGAACCAGCCCCGCTGGACGTGACACCGGCCCCCGCAGACAGCGGCGTCAATCCATCCCTCGGCCCGTGCCGTGTGCTCGGGCTCCTCCAGGAAGCGGTCCACGTCGTCGACTGTGATCGTGAGCCGGAACCCGAGCTTCTGCCCGTGCTCCCGCCCCGCCTGCTCCCCCGCCCCGGGAGCGTGCACACCTTCGGCGTAGAACCCCTTCATCTCCTCAGTGAACGACAGCGACGTGCGCTGGGAGGCACCCCTGCGAACCTCCGCAGTGCCCGCCGTGCCGTTCACCGCCCCTCCGACCGGGCGCTCCGCACGCGGACGCCCGGCGTTCTCCAGCAGGCGCGTGCTCATCCGGTCGGACAGCGCCGCGATCGTCAGCGATGGGTTCGGCCCGACCGCACCGGGCAGGGCCGCCCCGTCCGCGATGTACAGGCCTGGGAAGCCGTACACCTCCCCGTACGGATCGCAGACGCCTTCGTCCTGATGGCGTCCCATCGGCGCCCCGCCCCCCGGGTGCACCGTGATGATCCGCTTGCGGAACCAGATCGGGTTGTCGGCGTACGAGGCGCCGAGCACGGCGGCGATCCGCTTCATCGTGGACCGCAGCCGATCGAAGTACTCCTCGCTGGTCTTCGTCGTCCAGTCGGCGTCCAGCTTGCCGCCCCGCAGGTGCAGCACGCCGTCCGGGACGTCACGGCCCATGCCGAGCAGCGGCAGTGAGCTCACCGACAGCGCCCCGTCGCCGATCAGCTCCGACAGCTCGCCGGACAGGTTGGTGTCCGGCGCGCGGGAGATGAACGCGACGAACCGCTCGAACGCCAGCCGGACCGCCCGCGCGATCTCGTGCGTGACGTCGGCCTCCTCGACCATCCAGTCGACGAACGCCGGATAGCCGCCGTCCTCGATGTACGCGCCGCGCCCCGCGCCCGGCACGCCGTCCACCTCGTCGGGAAGGCGGATCGCGCTGGTGATCGTGGGACCTCGGCTGGCGTCGAGCGGACGGATCCGGGCCCGGTCCTTCGCCCGCATCAGGAAGGTGAGCAGGTCGCCGTTGCCGGTGAAACGGGTGCCGAGCGCGTCGCTCAGCCCCGGGAAACTCGCCTGGGCGCGCAGCAGAAGGTACGTCGTGCCGTACGTCCCGGCCGCCAGGATGAGGCGGTCGCAGGAGATGGTCCGCGGCGTCACCTTGCGGGCCTTCTCCAGCGGGTCGTGGTGGACGTAGTCGACCTCGTAGCCGCCCTCCGGGCGCGGCCGGATCCCGCGCACCTCGTGCAGGGTGCGCAGGTCCGCGCCGCGCCGCTTCGCCGCGGAGAGGTAGGTGTGGTCGAGGCTGTTCTTGGCTCCGTCGTTGCAGCCCAGATAGCACTCGCCGCACAGCCGGCAGGTGCGGCGCTCCACGCCGTGCAGGTTGCCGTACGACGGGTCGGCGATCGGCAGCCCGAGCCCGGGCTCGGCCCCCGGTCTCGACGCGAAGCTGACCGCCAGTGACGGCAGCTGCCAGTCGAGCCCGAGCTCGGCCGCCGCATCCTGCATCGCGTGGGCCTTGGCGGTGTCGGAGTAGGCCGGATGGTCGAGCGGGTAGGGCGTGCCCCCGAGCATGCCCTCGACCGCGTCGTAGTGCGGATCCAGGTCCTCCCGGCTCACCGGCCAGGTCTCGTACCCACCGTCGGGGAGCGCCTGCTCCTTGACGAACCACTCCTCGTCCTTGCGTAGCAGGACGCTCGCGTAGATCAGCGAGCCGCCGCCGAGGCCGCTGGAGACGACCGAGTCGAATCCCCGGAATCCCCACACGTCGTACAGGCCGTACAGCCCCTCCGACGGGTCCCAGAAGGCGCGGCTCATCTGCGCCGGCGTCCGGGCGAAGGTGCCGGGAGGGTACTCCTGGCCGCGCTCCAGCACGACGACCGACAGGCCCGCCTCGGCCAGCCGATAGGCGGCGACGGCTCCGCCGAACCCGGAGCCGACCACCACGACATCGGTGTGTTCGCTGGTCATGAGGCCTGCCGTTTCAGGAAGTCAAGGATCTTCGGGAAGACGTCGACGTGGGCGTTCTCGCCGATGAAGGGATCGATGTGGCCGTAGCCGGGGAGGGAGGCGAACTCCTGCAGCCCGGGCCGGGCCCGCTCCAGCGCCTCGTGGCAGGCCGCGTTCGCGCCTGGGAAGACACGGTTGACGTCGCCCGACAGCAGGAGGACCGGCGTGGTGACCTCGCTCGCGCGCGACAGGTAGGCCTCGGGCAGATCGGCGTGCCGCGGGTCGCCCGGGTCGTACTTGACGACCTGGCCGGCCGACACCATCTTGCGGATGTGCCGGAAGTAGTGCACCCCCGTCGGGCCGAGCAGGTCCGCGATGCGCTGGTGGGTGACCGGCAGCAGGTTGTCGTGCTCGTACAGGGCCGGACGGCCGCTGCCCCACATGAAACTGATCATGTGGCAGTCGCGCACGTCGCACTCCCGGTGGAACAGCGACACGAGACGGGAGACCATCCAGCCGCGCGTGAGGGGCGGGGCCTCGCCGAAACGCGAGTCCATGAAGGACAGCCCGAGGACGTACTCCGACAGGCCGGGGCCGGCCACGAGCTTGCACCGCGACCAGGCGGGTACGCGCGGGGTCAGCGAGACGCTGTTGCTCACGAAGCTCGTGACGCCGTCGAGGGCGCCACCGAACAGGCTCATCGAGAACGACATCGACCCGAGGCAGTGCGCGACCACGTGCACCCGCCGATCGCCGACGTGCCGGCGGATCTCGCGCAGGGCGGCCGGATGGTCCCAGGCCGCGATGTCGTCCAGCGTGTAGCGGTGCGTCTCGGCGTCGTACGGCAGCCGCGAGCTCATGCGGAAGTCGAGCGCCCAGACGTCGGTGAACCCGTTGTCCAGCAGGACACTCACCAGGTTCCGGTGCTCGGGCATGATGAACATGTCGATGGAGGCCGTGAGGCCGTGCAGCAGCAGCACGACGTCGTCGCAGTCGCCGCGCCGGAAGCGCGTCAGGTTGAGCCCGAGACCGTCCTCCGTCGCGAACGGATGCACGGACACCTCGGCGTCGGACACGCCCTCGAGGGTGTATCGCGCCGGGACGTGACGTTCCATGATTTTTCCACCTCCCTGCCTCCGCGCCCAACAATGGCAGTCAGGAGGGCGCGTGCATCATCGTGGTAAACCCTGATTCCCTACGACGGGGGACTACGGGTTCTGGTTCAGCGCGCTGACGATGCCGACGCGTGAGGACACACCGAGCTTGGCGAAGATGTGCGACAGGTGCGTCTCGACCGTGCGGATGCTGAGGAACAGGCGCTCGGCGATCTGCTGGTTCGTGCACCCCTCGGCGACCAGCGTCGCCACCTCGAACTCCCGGCGGGACAGTCCGTACGGGCCGGCCGACCGGCCGGTCGCGCCCGGCACGCGCACGCCGACCCTGCGCTGGGCCTGGACGGCCTGGGCGTGGAGGGTACGGGCGCCGCACTCGGCGAAGGTCTCCGCGGCGGCGCCGAGCTCGGCCCGGGCCTGGGCGCGTTCGCCGGCCGCGGTGTAGGCGATCCCGGCGCGGAGCCTGGCCCGCCCGGCCTGGATCCGCATGCCGCCCTCGTCGAGGATGACGGCCGCCGCCTGGGCCTGCTCGGCCGCCACGCCCGGATCGGAGGTCGCCAGCGCGTGCGCGCGGGCGAGCATGGCGAACCCGCCGTTCGTCTCCAGACCGGTCCGGGCGAGCATGTCGGCGCGGTTCGCCCATGCCGTGGCGTCCTGGGGCCGCCCCCGTGTGGCCTCGACATCGGCCAGCGTCTCACAGCAGGCCATCAGCGTGCCCGGATCGAGCCGGGCATCGCTGATGTCACCGCAGGCGTCGAGGAGCTGCTCGGCACCCTCGTCCAGGCGCCCGGCGTGGACCAGCGCCATTCCCCGCGCGTACAGGGCCATGGCGGCCCACCACTCCCTGCGGCCGAGCCCGAGGCCGACGAGCTCCTCACCGAGCCGCAGGGCGGATTCGTGGTCGCCGGACCAGCTCGCCACCAGGCACTGCTGCGTCACCGCGAAGCCCAGCGACTCGTTCGAGCGCAGGTGGCGGGCCTCTTCCGCGGCCTCCTCGGCGGCGGCGGCCGCCTCCCCCAGCCGCCCGAGCATCGTCAGTGTCCGCGCCTGGCCGGCCATGATGTGCGGCAGCATCGAGCTCTGCCCGGTGGCGTGGGCCACGGTCACGAACCGGCCGAAGTGCTGCAGGGCGTCGGCGTACCGGCCCATCATCAGCTCCAGCCAGCCGAGCCAGATGTCCGTGTCGAGCCAGTCGGCGAGGTGGTCGTCCGGCGCGGCCGCCATGAGACCGGCGGCCTCCGTCGCGTAGCGGGCGGCGTCGTCGATGCGACCGGCGGCGTAGGCGGGCATCGGGCGTACGGCGGCGACCGCCAGCACCAGGCTGGGCTCCCAGCCGTCGGCGCTCTCCGGCATCAGGTCCAGCACCGCTTGGGCGGCGCGGAAGTCGCTGCGCTTCAGGCTTTCGGTCACCAGCCGCATGCGCAGCTCGATGGCGGCCGGCGCCTGGGTGTCGGGAATCCGCCGGAGCTCGTCGAGGAGGAGCGCTCGGGCCTCGTGCGGGCGGTCGAGCTGGCGTTCCATGATGCCGCACAGGCGGGCGGCCCGGGCGCGGCGCGCGAAGTCATCGGGCGGCAGCAGGCGCAGCAGCTCCCGCGCGGTGTCCCTGCCCTCGGTGATCCGGCCGCTGACCGCCTGCGCGCGGGCGAGCTCCAGCAGCAGCTCCAGCCTCATGTCCAGGGTCTCCGGAACGAGCCGGAGCGCCTCCTGGAGCCAGTGCGCGGCGGTCGCGGGGGCCTGCGCCGCGACCGTGCGGGCCGCCTCGACGAGCGTGGCGACGGCGGTCTGATCGCCGATCCGGGCGGAACGCTCGACGTGCGGGGCCCGTGCGGTCGCCGGGGCGCGCAGGTCCGCGAGCCGGGCGGCGATCCGGGCGTGCACGGCGTGCCGCCAGCCCGCCGCCGCCGACTCATAGGCGGCGTGCCGGACGAGCGGATGCCGGAACCGGAACCGGCCCGGTGCCGCCGGCCGTACGACGTCACGTGCGACCAGCTCGTTGATCGCCTCCAGCGTGAGGTCTTCGGACGTCTCGGCGGTCACCGCGACGAGGCCGGGTTCGAACTCGTCGGCGACGACGGCGGCCGCCCGCGCGACGAGCAGCGCGGTGGCGGACAGACCGCTCAGCTCCATGCCGAGGGCCGCGCGCACGGCGGGCGGAAGCTCGCCGATCTCGGTCGGCTCGCCCGTGCCGTCGAGCGTCCCGACACCCGTCCCCATGCGGGCGAGCGCGTCGAGGTAGAAGGGGTTACCGCCGCTGGCCTCGTACAGCGCCCTGCGGCGCGCCCGGTTCGTCTCCGGGCCGAGGAGCTCGCCGACCTCCGCCTCGCTGAGCGGGCTCACCGGGATCCGCGTCGCGATCTCCATCAGCGCGGCGAGCCTGGGCGACGCCTGGGCGGGCCGGTGGGCCACCGCCGCAAGGATCCGCCCGCGCGGCGGATGGCGCGCCAGGTGGTCGAGCAGCTCGACCGTCGACTCGTCCGCCCAGTGCACGTCGTCGAGAATGAGCACGAGCCCGTCGGGTGAGGCCAGCTCCTCCAGCAGCCGCCGGACCGCGCGGTACAGGTGGTATCGGCCGGTGGCGGGTGCCAGCGTCTCGGCGTCGCCGGTCGCGGCGCCGGAGAGCGCGGGGAAGATCGTGGCCAGCAGACCGGCCGCCGGTGCGCCGAGCCGGTCGGGCAGTTCCTTCGCGATCGTCTCCAGACGGTCGTCCAGCGCGTCGAGCACGGCGCTGAACGGCATCTCCTCGAACTCGGTGGCCCGGCCGGACAGGACGGGCAGGTCGCGCCGGCCGGCCTCGGCGGCCAGCTCGTCGAGGAGCCGTGTCTTCCCCGCACCGGGGTCGCCGGCCAGGCCCACGAACCGGAAGGTGCCGTCAGCGGCGGTCTGGAGGAGCTGCCTGAAGTCATGGAGGACGTCGCGGCGTCCGACGAGCGGGGGATCGACGTCTCCCGTCATGCCCGCGGTCGACGATGCACCGGTCGCCCCGCCGACACGACGATCCATACCGTTTCCTTGAGGTGGCGGTGCTTCGCGGCCTGCTGCGACCCACTGGGCCGCCAGCGGCAGTTTACCGAGCCATGCCTTTTCGCGTCCTCGGCGGCGTCGCGGCCGGTCCCTGCTCAGCCGCACGTCGGGAGGCAGGTAATCAGATTGTTACTCGGGGAAGCATCCCGGGGCGGCCGTCGGAGGCCGGGGACGGGCACGCCCGGTCGGATGGGTCCGGTCGGATGGGTCGGCTGGGCCGTTCTGGTGGGACGGGGTCGGCGGGCCGTTGAGGCCGGCCATCGCGGTGCGAGTCGGGGGAGTGGACGGCTCAGGCGGAGGGGACGGCGAGGGCGGCCCATACCGCCTTGCCGGCCCTGGGAAGCGGCGTCCAGCCCCAGGTGCGGCTGAGGGCGTCGATCACGTGGAGCCCGCGGCCGTTCTCGGCGATGTCACAGGGGTCCCGTACCAGGGGCTCCTGGCGGCTGGCGTCCGCGACGACGCAGACGATCAGCCCGCCGTGGCGGACCAGCGTCAGCCGGATGGGCAGGTCGTCGGCGGTTCCGAAGCCGACCGGGAGCCCGTAGCGCAGGGCGTTGGTGACCAGCTCCGAGACGATGACGGTCGCGTCGTCCACCAGGCCCGCCAGTCCCCAGGCCCGCAGGGTCGCGACGGTGAACTCGCGCGCGATGCCGGGGGAGGCGCCGGTGGCCCGCAGGGGGCACATGGCGTCCTGGAAAGGACCGAGGGCAGGGCCGTACGGCGCGAGCTGAGGCAGCACGTGCACGCTGTCCCGCGTGAACGCCGCAGAGGGGGGCTCCTCGGCGCGCTCTTGCCGGGCAGAGGTACAGCTCGTGCGATATAGGGGCATCTGGGTGGCCTCCAGACGACTCGGACAGGCCGAGTGGGCTTGATCGGCTATCTTCCCTCGGAGCGCGTTCCGATGCAAGAACTGATGCACAATCAAATGCACGTGCAGATGCGCGGTCAGTGGGACCACTGATAGAGGAGTTCGGGGCGGCCCACCTGGCCGTACTGCGGAGTCCGGGCCGCCTGCCCCCCGTCGACGAGGTACTCCAGGTACCGGCGGGCGGTGACCCGCGAGATACCCGCGGCCGCGGCCACCGCACCGGCCGTCAGCCCCTCATCGGTGCTACGCAGGGTGGCCGTCACCGTCTCCAGCGTCGACGCGCTCATCCCCTTGGGCAGCGCCGGACGGTCCGCGCTGCGTAGCGTGGCGAGCGCCCGGTCCACCTCGTTCTGGTCCGCCGCCTCCCCGGGCCGGGCGACCGTGGCGTGGAACCGCGCGTACCGCTCCAGCTTGGCGCGCAACGTCGCGAAGGTGAACGGCTTGAGGAGGTACTGCACGACGCCGATCGAGACCGCCGAACGCACGGTCGTCAGGTCGCGTGCGGACGTCACCGCGATCACGTCGGCCCGCGACCCCGCCGCGCGGAGCCGCCGGCACAGCTGGAGCCCGTGGCAGTCCGGGAGGAAGAAGTCGAGGAGAAGAAGGTCGGCCGGCCGGCGTTCCAGCGCCCGCAGGGCCTCCGCCCCGGAGTGCACGACTCCCACGACCGTGAACCCCGGCACCCGTTCGACGTACATCCGGTGCGCCTCCGCCGCGACCGGATCGTCCTCGACCACCAGAACGCTGATCACGCCGGCGCCTTCCGCGCCATCGGCAGCGTCACGGTGAACACCGCGCCGACCTCACGGCCCACCTCGATCCGTCCGCCGTGCCGGGCGGCGACCTGGGCGACGAGGGCGAGCCCCAGCCCGCGTCCGGACGGGCGGTCCCCGTCCTTCGTCGACCAGCCGCGTTTGAAGATGTCCTCGACGGCGTCGGGGCCGATGCCGCGTCCGGTGTCGGCGACGCGGATGACCAGGTCATCGCCTGTCGTTCGGGCGGTGACGAAGACCTTGGACGAGGCGACGCCGGCAGCGCCGCCGCCGGTGCCGCCGTCGATCGGAAGGTCGTCACCGATGGGGAAGCCGCCCCCGGCGGGGAAGCCGCCTGCGAATGCGCCGTGGGCGGGCGAACCGCCGACCGCCGGGGAGACGGGGGTGGCGTCGGCGGGTGGGGCGTCGCCGGTGGGGGAGGTGTCGGCGGGCGGGGCGTCGCCGACGGCCTCCACGGCCGCGTCGACGGCGTTGTCGATCAGGTTGCCGAGGAGCGTCACCAGGTCACGGGCGCCGAGCGTCTCGGTGATCACCGTGTCGTCGATGCGCGTGTCGGGCGTGATGACGAGTTCGACCCCGCGCTCGTTCGCCTGCGCGGCCTTGCCGAGCAGCAGCGCGGCCAGCGCGGGCTCGGCCACCGCGTCCACGATCTGGTCGGCGAGGCGCTGGGTCAGCTCCAGTTCCGCGGTGGCGAACTCGACCGCCTCCTCCGGACGGCCCAGTTCGACGAGGGAGACGACGGTGTGCAGCCGATTGGCCGCCTCGTGCGCCTGCGACCGCAGCGACTCGGCGAACCCCCGTACCGAGTCCAGTTCGCCGCTCAGCGACTGCAACTCGGTGTGGTCCCGGAGCGTCACCACGCTGCCCAGGTCCCGGGAGCCCGAGGTCACGGCCGACTTGTTCACCACGACGACGTGCTCGCGCGTCACGTGGATCTCGTCGACGCAGGGTGCGGCGGAAGCGAGCGACGTCCGGAGGGTCTCGGGCAGGGCCAGCGTCTCCACCTCGCGCCCCTCCACGTCGTCGGGCAGCCGGAGCAGATCGCGCGCCGCGCCATTGGCCAGCGCCACCCGGGCGTGCGGATCGAGCAGCAGCAGCCCCTCCCGTACGGTGTGCAGGATCGCGTGGTGGTACTCGTACATGCGGCTCAGCTGCGCCGCGTCCATGCCATGGGTGTGGCGCCGCAGCCGCGCGTTGACCAGATAGGTGCCCACGCCGCCGACGCCGAGCGCCAGCAGGGCGAGCAGGACCAGGGCGAGCAGCTGCTCCCGGACCTGCCGGTCGACGATCCGCACCTTGATGCCCGTGCTGACCAGCGCCACCACCCGATGCTGCCGGTCGAACACCGGGGCCACCCTCCGGACCGACCGCCCGAGCGTTCCGGTGAAGGTCTCGGTGAAGGCGTGACCGGCCCGTGCCTCCTCGATGTGACCGAGGAAGCTTTGCCCGATCAGCTCCGGGTTGGGATGGGTGTACCGGATGCCGGCCGGACTCATGATCGTCACGAAGGCCACCCCGGTGTCCCGCCGAACCTGCTCGGCGTACGGCTGCAGCACCCGCGACGGATCCGGCCCTTCGACGGCCGCGACGACGGTGGGTGAGTCGGCCACCGCCGCCGCGACGGCGGTCACCTGCCGTCGGGCGGTCTCGTTCGTCCTCGCGGCGGCGTACAGGTAGGCGAGCACCGCCCCGCCCACGACCACCGCGGCCACCACGATGATCTGCATCACGAAGAGCCGGCTTGCCAGGCTCCGATGCCGCCGACCCGCAGGTCGGGAGACCCAACGCATGTACGCAAGTGTGCACTGTGCGTTGCGCTGGTGTGAACGGCGGTTTTCGTGAACGAAATGAACGTAACGGTGACTCGACCTTCGAACCTGCGCATAGTCCCTGGCAAATCCCCCCGAAATGAAGGAGCGGACATGGCTGCCGAGGCTGTGCGCCGGAAACCCGGAGGACGTCGGGACCGTACTCATCTGCTCTACCTGATGGTGATCGCGGCGGTCATCGCCGGCATCATCGTCGGCTTCGCCGCGCCGAAGTTCGCCGTCGAGTTGAAGCCCGTCGGGACCGGCTTCGTCAACCTCATCAAGATGATGATCACGCCGATCATCTTCTGCACCATCGTGCTCGGGGTGGGCTCGGTGGCCAAGGCGGCGAAGGTCGGCGCCGTGGGCGGGCTCGCGCTCGGCTACTTCCTCGTGATGTCCACCTTCGCCCTGGCGATCGGGCTCATCGTCGGCAACATCGTGCACCCCGGAGCGGGCATGCACCTGACCGCCGCGCTGAAGCAGGCCGGTCACACGCAGGCGGCGACGGGCAAGGCCGAAGGCGGGGTCGACTTCTTCCTCGGCACCATCCCCGACACCCTCCTCTCCGCCTTCACCTCGGGCCAGGTCCTGCAGACGCTGCTGATCGCCCTGCTCACCGGCTTCGCGGTGCAGTCCATGGGGCGGGCCGGAGCGCCGATCCTCCGCGGCGTCGAGCACCTCCAGCGGCTCGTCTTCCGCATCCTCTCGATCGTTCTGTGGGCCGCCCCGGTCGGCGCGTTCGGAGCGATCGCTGCGGTGGTCGGAGCCACCGGCGTCGACGCGCTCAAGAGCCTCGCGGAAGTCATGATCGCCTTCTACGTGACCTGCGCGCTGTTCGTGTTCGTCGTCCTCGGGACGGTCCTCTGGCTCACGGCGCGGATCAACATCTTCGCCCTGCTGCGCTACCTGGCCCGCGACTTCCTGCTGATCTTCTCCACGTCCTCCTCGGACACCGCGCTGCCGCGCTTGATCGCGAAAATGGAGCACCTCGGGGTCGACCGGTCCGTCGTCGGCATCACCGTGCCGACCGGGTACTCCTTCAACCTCGACGGCACCGCCATCTACCTCACGATGGCCTCGCTGTTCATCGCCTCGG
Source organism: Actinoallomurus vinaceus (assembly GCF_039542055.1). Lineage (NCBI taxonomy): Bacteria > Bacillati > Actinomycetota > Actinomycetes > Streptosporangiales > Thermomonosporaceae > Actinoallomurus > Actinoallomurus vinaceus. Next base: position 15,247 of record NZ_BAABHK010000004.1, on the reverse strand, counting down.
CCACCGGCGCCCCGATGTCCATCGGCCAGCAGGTCGGTCTGCTCCTCTTCATGGTCGTCGCCTCCAAGGGCGCGGCCGGCGTCACCGGAGCCGGACTGGCCACCCTCGCCGGCGGCCTGCAGGCCCACCGGCCCGACCTCGTCGACGGCGTCGGCCTCATCGTCGGCATCGACCGCTTCATGTCGGAGGCCCGCGCCGTCACGAACTTCGCCGGCAACGCCGTCGCCACCGTCGTCATCGGTACCTGGACCAAGGAGTTCGACCGCGACCGCGCCCGCGAGGTCCTCGCCGGCCGATTCCCCTTCGACGAGACCACCCTCCTGGACGACGAACCGCCCGCCGAAACCGGCACCGTCCCCGCCCCGGCACCCGCCGGCGACACCCCGGCGGCCGCACGCGCCGGAGCCTGACCCCCTTCCCCCTCCAGACGCCCGCGCGGCTCGAGAAGTGTCGAGTTGCGCGGGCGTCTGCGGGCAGGCAAGGTAGTGGGGCTTGATGCTCACCATTCGGGGGCGGTAGCTCAGCCGGTCAGAGCAGGGGACTCATAATCCCTTGGTCGTGGGTTCGAGTCCCACCCGCCCCACTCGATCAAGCAGCTCGAACAGCTCGCTGACCTGCGGATATTCGCCGTCCTTCACTGACGCCCTGTGCCACGCTGTGCCAGCGTCGGCACCTCTGCGCCGCCCGCCACGGAATATACGCGGAATGATCTTGCCGCCCCTAGGCGTCCGCTGCGGGGGCGGTCTCTGATGGGGGCGGCGTCGGGCACGCCTCGCGGCCACGCACAGATCCCGCGATCGCTTCTGTACTCCACCGACCACGGCGGCCTGGCCGTCTGGTCCAGCCGTGCCAGGATCCCTCGCATATCGCGGCACTCACCCCGGGCAAGAACCGGCAGGAACCCCATGCAGCTTCCGGCACTCCACAGGAGTCACCAACCAAGGAGGCACCAGTTGAGGAGGCACCGGGGGTTCCCGCCGTAGGCGAGCAGACCCGCCGTTACGCGCGGGCGCGCGTGACGGCCGCGGCCGGGAAGCCGAATACTCCGGGGAAGGGACGGCCGACGTCGAAGCAGCCGCGGCGTCGGGTGCCGCGCGCGGCAGCCGAGCTGTACCGGACGCTGCCTGCCGAGTTCACCCGGCACGTCCCTGAGCACGGTTCCCGGCGCGTGCTATCGGCGATCGCCGCCGAGCTGGAGCACCGCAGCCCGGCCGAGCTCGCCGAACGCATCGCCCGCAACTGGGAGCACTGGCGCTACCGGACCAGCGCCAGAGAGCCGGTACGTGGCTCGGTAGCCGTCGCGATCCGGCTCGCCCGCCGAGGCATCGACTGCCCGGACGTTCGCTGCGAAGACGGCCACCAGCTCGACCTGGAAGCGCCGTGCAAGGCATGCGAGCAGCTCGCCGTCGAACGCATTTCCGGGTCCGTCGAGGAGCCGCCAGGGGAGAGGCCCGGCGCTGACCGGGCCCTGCGGCGCGCGCCGGCGGCCCGGTCGAGCGGCGACGAACCCCTGCACCAAGACCGGCGTGGTCGCGTCGACGTGCCGACGGCCGCGGCCGCCGCAGCGAGGCCTCCGGCCGACGCCGCTCGATACGGCGCGCTCGCCCGAGCACTCCTGAAAGCCCGCACCGACGCCGAACGTGACGCGATCCCGTGCCAGCCCCAAAAGGCCGGCCTTCGTCCCTGGTCCGGCTCAGACACCAGGGGACACCTGATCCGCCGGTAGGTTGGCGGGGCCCTACCGTTCGGCTTCTGTTCGGGTGCTGGTCCTGGGTGCGTTCCAGGACTCGATTGACGGTGGCCCGGCTGACGGAGAAGAACTCGGCGATGGTGTGCTCGCGGGTGGCGTGCTCCTTGACGAGGCCGGCCCGGCCGGCACCGCAGGATTTGCCGCATGCAGTTGTAACAACTATCGTTACGACTAGAACCGAGGGGCGAGGGAGGTGGAGTCCGACGTGAGTGCCAACAGCAGACTGACCATCGCGGCGCACACCCTGACATGGATCGGGCTGTATCAGCGGCGTGGCCACGAGGTCGCCACCTCCGAGCAGATCGCGACGAGCGTCAACACCAACCCAGTGGTGATCCGCCGCCTGCTGGCCAAGCTGAGCAAGGCCGGCCTGGCCGATTCACGGCGGGGGGCGGGGGCGGGCTGGATGCTCGCGCGGGACCTGGCGGCAATCACTCTGCTCGACGTCTACCAGGCGATCGAACCGGGACCGGTCTTCGCCTTGCATCGCGCGACACCGGACCCCGAGTGCGTCGTGGGTCACGGCATCGGGCCGGCGATGACCGCCGTGTACGACGATGTGGAGGCCGCCCTGCGCAGGGAGCTGGCCAAGACCACGCTGGAGGACGTGCTGCGGGACGTCTTGAAAGCCGCCTGACCTCGGACCGTCGGCTTCCCCTGATCGAGGGGATCGCATCCCGCACTTGATGTAACCAAAATGGTTACATCAAGAGCCGCTGCGTGAAGGCGGGGCGCTCATGCAGCTCTGTGGGCCGCTGAGCGGCAAGCACTTCCTGTTCCAGGGCTGAGGCCCGACCGACACCTCAAGCAGACGAAGAGACAAAGAACAAGGACAAGGACGATGGCAACAGATACTCAGACCTCGCGGACCGTGGCCGAGAAGTTCGTGGAGCGCCTCGGCAGGCAGGACCCCGACGGCATCCAGGAACTGTTCTCCGAGGAGATCGACTGGCACGTCCCCGGCAGTGACGCGCTGCCCTGGACCGGGCGCCGTACCCGCCGGGAGGAGGTCGCGCCGTACTTCACCACGATGTGGCCGCACTTCGCGCACGGCAGGAGCAAGGTCGTGCTGGAGCGCTTCATCGTCGACGGTGGTGACGTGGTGCTGCTGGCGGTCTTCACGCACACCGTCGCGGCCAGCGGCAAGGAGTTCACCACACCGGTGGCCATGCACCTGGCGGTCGAGGGCGGCCGGATCGTTCGCATGCACCTTTACGAGGACACGCTGACCGTCGCCGCGGCGTTCAACGCCGGCTGAGCGGAGGGTACTCAGGGGCCCCGCGGCCCGGGGCGGCCCGGCCGGGCACGTACGTAGAGGGTCAGCCGAGACACGGCCAAAGCCGAAACGGATAGCAGAACTCGCCCCGGGCCGATCGCTGCCGGTCAGCACGGTGAGGTGGTCGGCCTTCGGCGCTGACTGCCGATCAGGTCCCCCAGCGACGCCAGGCCGTCGGCCGGTGTCGCCATGCCGACCAGCGTGGCGCCCGCCGGGTCTGCCGCACTGGGGACTTGACCGGCGCCCACGAACTTTCGCGCCCCCACCATGTTCCGCCGGTCTCCGGCCTCCTCGCCCGGCTGAATGGTGTTCGCAAACGAAGGCGGTCTCAACAGTACGGCCATCTGCGTGCCCGGCTCGATGGCGGTCACAGTGCATCCGAACGCTGCCAGCGAGCGCGTCGCCTGACCGGTACCGCAGCCCACCTCGAGCACCGACGACCATTCGTTCATGCCCGTGATGGTGGCGAGGTCCGCGAACATCTCGTCGGGATATCTCGGCCGGACCCGGTCGTAAAGCTCCGCCACCTCGTTGAACACGCGACCGAGATCACGTCGATTCGGGCCAGCCATCACACCATTCTGCCGCGGCTGTTGCCGACGCCGTCGCGATTGCGAGCCGCGCGTCCCGCCGCGGCAAGGTCTACCCAGGCAGTGCCACGACCTACCGCTGAGCGCTGCACTCAGCCTCCCCGAAGGCCTATACGAACAAGTCGGTCGTGCTTCTCGCCGCAGGTTCTCTAGGGGTCGGGGCTTGAGCAGCAACCGAACGGCCAGTCACGTTAAGGAGCCTGGCGGACGCCTCTTATCGTGACTGGCCGTTCTGATGCGGGTGGTCGTGGGATGGCTGGTAGGGCCCCGGTCAGCCGATGAGGTTCACGGCGCGGCGGAAAGTGGCAGCGGCGGCTTCCAGGTCCGCGAGGGTCCTGCGCCAGTCGGCGGTCTCGTCCTCGTCCATGTCGACCCAGTTCTGGGCGGCGAACTCGCGGGCGAGCTCGCCAGCGTGCTCGGCGGTCTCGGCCACCTTGTTTTAGGACGGTCCCGGCGCTCATCCCGCCGGTGGGGCGGTGCAGAAACGGTAGAGCAGCAGCGGGAGGTCGGCGGCCGGGGTGGCCATGGTGGTGGCCTGCCGCTCGATCTCGCGGTTGATGTTGGACAGGTCCGCGAGCGGGCCCGTGCTGATCAGCTCCACCTCGGGGACGAGACCGGCATTGATCGCCGACTCCAGGTAGCTGCGTGCGGGGGCCAGGGACTGCTCCCGCTCGGCATCGGTCAACTCCTCCCAGGTCGGCAGGTAGCCGGCCCCTTCATGGGCGAGCTTGCTGGCGGGCCTTGGCGAGGGTCAGGACGCGCGGGTCGTCGAGCGGGATCTGCGGCAGCGGCACGGCGCTCTCCCTCGAGGGTTGGGTCTGGTCAGCGGGGGTCGTTCTCGGAGGCCGCGGCGGCGCGCTGGGTGTCGGCGAGGGTCTTGTGGACGACGCCGATGGAGACTTTGACTCCGGCGGCGATGGTACGGATGGATTCGCCGCGTTGGCGGCGGGCGAGGATGGCGGCGCGTTTGTCGTCGTCGATCACGGGACGGCGGCCGCCGACCCGGCCGCGAGCGCGGGCTGCGTCCAGGCCGTTCTTGGTCTTGCGGACGATGTCGCGGCGGCGGTCTTCGGCCAGGGCGAGGGCGAGGTCGAGGATGAGGGAGCGTTCGGTGTGCTCGCCGGCGGCGATGCCCTCCAGCACCTTGACGCCGACGCCGCGCTGGAACAGGTCGTTGAGAACGATCAGCCCTTCTAGGAGGTTGCGGCCGAGGCGGTCGACCTCCTGGACGGTCGGCAGGTCGCCGTCGCGGATGTGGGACAGCGCGTTCAACAGTGCGGGCCGGTCGTCGGTGGCGAGCTTGCCGCTGATCTTCTCCTCGAAGACCTTCCAGCAGATGGGGTCGAGGGCGTCGTGCTGCCGCTGGGTGTTCTGCTTGTCGCGGTGGGGTCTGATCTCCTCATCTGGAGCCGGTGGGGGGATCCGCTCACCGTGATCAGGCGGGTGGTGCCTGCCGGGCGAGGTTGTCGATGAGCAGCGCGAGGGCGAAGTCGAAGCGCTGGTGTCCGGTGCCGGAGGTGAGTTCGGTCGCGTACCGCCTGGTGTTGGGGAAGGCGGCCTGGGGCAGGGCGTTGAAGCGGTCGACCAGTTGGTCCTGGGTCAGGACCCAGGCCGCGTCCGGGTCTTTCTGCCGCTGCTGGACCATGGAGGTCTCCAGCGCGTAGCCGGCGACGTAGAGCGAGAGGGCGTCGATGGCCCAGGCCGCGCTCTGCGGCTGGATGCCCCCGGCGAGCAGGATCGCGAGCATCCCCTCGTTCACCCGCAAGGTTTCCAGGTTGGTAGGGACCATCGCGAGCGCGGCCCGGGAGATGCCCGGGTACCTCAGGTACTGGTCGCGGATCTGGGCGCACACGTCTCGGATCTGCTCACGCCACTGCGCCGGATCGGGCTTGGGCAGTACCAGCTCCGAGCACAACCGCCCGATCAGCAGGTCGTCGATGTCGGCCTTGTTGACGATGTGCGCGTACAGCGACGACGGACCGGTGCCGAGCACGGCGGCGACCCGGCGGATGGTCAGCGCGTCATACCCCTCGGTGGCGACGACTTCCAGGGCGGCGTCGGTGATCCGTTCGACGGTGATCGGCTTCTTGCGTGGTGCCGACGCGGCGGCCTCCGCTGCGGGTTGGGCGTGGCGAGCTGCGCGGCGTTGGCGGGGATCGGCGGACATGCCGACCACTATAACTTGACACGATCTAAGTTCGTTGAGTAGAACCTAGATCGTCAGAACGAACTAAGTTCGTATCGATGTCCCGGGGGTGTGTGATGCGAGTTTCCGTTGTCGGAGCCGGTCTGGGAGGTCTGGCTCTCGCGCAGGGTCTGCGTGGTGCCGGGATCGAGGCCGACGTGTTCGAGCGTGACCTGGGGATCGTCGCACGGTTCCAGGGCTACCGGCTCGTGCTGAACCTGATCGGTTTCCAGGCGGTGCGCGACTGCCTGCCGACGCGCTGGCACCCGCTGCTGGACGAGGTCGTCATGGACGCCTCCACCGAGCAGCTGATCCTGGACCCGCAGATGAACGAGATCGGCAAGCTCGGCGCGGGCCGGACCGGCATCGTGGTCGACCGGCAGGTGCTGCGACACCTGTTGCTGACTGGCCTCACCGTGCACACCAATGCCGCGCTGACCGGCTACGACGTGCTGGCCGACGGCAATGTCCAAGCCCAGTTCGCCCGCCGCGACCCGGCCACCGCCGACCTGCTCGTCGGCGCGGACGGCGTCACCTCCGCGGTCCGCGGGGTGTTGTCGCCGCAGACCACCCCGACCGACACCGGCGTCCGGTTCGTCATCGGCCGCACCCCGCTGACCGACGAGTTCGCCAGCCTGTCCAAGGCCTACGGCTCGAAGATCACGGGCGACGGCGTCAGCCTGCTGCTCGGCGCGATGCGCTTCCGTACCCCGCCGAGGCAGGCCGCCGAGCAACTGGCCCCCGAAGTCACGCTGCCCGACATCGGCGACTACGTGCGCTGGGCCATGATCCTGCCGCCGAACGGTTCGCTGGAGGACCTGACCGCGCAGGACGCCGTGCTGTCCAGGATGGAAGGTTGGCACCCGGAGCTGCGCGCGCTGATCGAGCAGGCCGACCCGGACAACAGCACGCTGCTGTCCATCCGGGTGGTCAAGCCCGGTGAGCGCTGGGCGTCCGGCCCGGTCACGCTGCTCGGCGACGCGATCCACGCCACCTCCCCGACCGGCGGCAACGGCGCGAACACCGCGCTGCGCGATGCCGACCTGCTGCGCCGCTGCCTGATCGAGGCCAACGAAGGCCGCCAGGATCTGCTCAGCGCGGTCGACGACTACGAGCGGCAGATGTTCGAGTACGGCGCCGAGGCCGTGCGCAGCAGTCTCGAGAAGCTGCCCGCCTTCGCCCCCGAAGCGAAACTGTCCTGAGGCCGAAATTCACCTTGTGCGATCGACCGGGCCCGCCCGGTCGTGGACATACTGATCCTCGCCAGTTGACGACGCGGTCGATCGGCCGGTACCCGACGTTCAGAGAGTGCGCGGTGAGGCACGCGGCGATCGAGACCGGCAGGTCCTTCAGCCGGGACCGGCCGCCCGACACCGCGGTGAACGCCTCGGCGAGCTCCGGCACCCACGACATGACTTCCATCGGGCAGCTCCACGCGCGGCAGCATCGCCGTCGTGCGGGCCCGCAGGTCGACCAGGGACGGCGGCTCCTCGATCGCCTTCACTCCACTCAGGTGGATCTTCACTGGCCCTCCGGGTGGGGACAGCGGATACGGGAACAGTCGGACGAGATCGAGCCAGGCATGTGGCGGGTGCGGTCGGGCGGTGGGGGGCGAGACCGTTCCGGCGCCGGGCTGCCGGGGAGCTGAGCTCGGCATTCCTGCCGGTGAGAGTGCACGACGATCACCGCTGCTCCAGCGCCTGCCGGCGGGCGGTTCGGAGTCGCTAACCGTGTGGGGCTGCGCTCCGCCTGTCGGTGGTTGCTTGCCGTCTTTGGGCGGCTTCGCTACGGCCCGCTATGTCTTTTGGGGACGGCTCCGCGAACCCTCCGGCGCGGGGCTGTGCCCCGCGTGGCGGTGATTGCTTGCTGCTCCTCTACTCCACCGGCCACGGCGCGCTGATGCCACATTCAGGGACGCAGTAGTTGCCGCACCCGTGCGGCCTCTCGGGTGAGGTGGTCGCGCTCCGGCACGCTGGTGGCGGCGCGGGAGGCCTCGGCATAAAGTTCGGCGGCGTGCTCGAGGTCGCCGGCGCGTTCGTGCAGGTAGGCCGTCACGGCGGAGTAGCGGGGCAGGTCGGGGCTCACGTGGGCCAGCGCCGCCAGGCCGGCCTGCGGCCCGTCGGCCTCCCCGACCGCTACGGCGCGGTTGAGCCGTACCACCGGGCTGTCGGTGAGGAGCAGCAGTTCGTCGTACCACTCCACGATCTGCGTCCAGTCCGTCTCGGATGCCGTCTGGGCGTCCGCGTGCAGCGCGGCGATCGCGGCCTGTGCCTGGTATTCGCCCAGCCGGTCGCGGGCCAGCGCCGCCTGCAGAATCGCCACTCCTTCGGTGATCAGGCCGGTGTCCCAGCGCGACCGGTCCTGTTCACCGAGCGGTACCAGGCGACCTCCCGGGCCGGTGCGAGACGCGCGGCGCGCATGGTGCAGCAACATGAGCGCGAGCAGCCCCGTGACCTCGGGGTCGTCGGTCAGGACGACGAGCTGGCGGGTGAGGCGGATCGCCTCGGCCGCCAGGTCGACGTTCCCGCCGTACCCCTCGTTGAAGACGAGGTAGAGCACGCGCAGCACCGTCCCCAGATCGCCGGGCTGGTCGAGCGGCTGCCCCGCGATCCGGCGCTTGGCCCGGCTGATCCGCTGCGCCATCGTCGCCTCGGGGACGAGGTAGGCCGTCGCGATCTGCCGCGTGGTCAGGCCACCGACCGCGCGCAACGTCAGCGTGACGGCCGAGGTCGGCGGCAGGGTGGGATGCGCACACAGGAAGTAGAGCCGCAGCGTGTCGTCCGTGGCCGGCGCCGGACCGGCAGGAGGCTCGATCGGCACGGCGAGTTCCCGCCCTCGCCGCGACGCCTCGGCGCGGGCGGCGTCGAGGAACTTGCGCCATGCGGCCGCGACGAGCCACGCCTTCGGATCGCGCGGTGGGTCGTCCGGCCACGTATTCAGCGCCCGGATCAGGGCCTCCTGCACGGCGTCCTCGGCCGACGCGAAGTCGGCTCCGCGCCGGACGAGGACGCCGATCACCGCGGGAACGAGCTCCCGCAGCAGCGATTCGTTCACTCGGTGACCGTGGGCGACTCGCCGAGAAACGGCCGGACCTCGAGCCACTCGTGGATCGGCTCGCCGCCGGGCCCGGGAGCGGCGGACAGCTCCCCGGCCAGCTGGACCGCGCGATCCCAGGACTCCACGTCGATGACGTACCAGCCGGCGATGAGGTCCTTGGTCTCGGCGAACGGACCATCGGTCACCGGTGGGCGCCCCTCGCCGTCATGCCGCACGAACGTCCCCTCGGGCGCCAGTGCCTGGGCGTCGACGAACTCACCCGTCTCCTCCAGGCGGGCCGCGAAGTCGCGCATGAACTGCACGTGCGCGTCGACCTCCTCCGGCGTCCACTGGTCCATCGACTCGAAGTCGACAGCGGGGGCCGGGCCACCTCGGTAGTGCTTCAGCAGCAGGTACTTCATGGATGTTCTCCTTACCTCGTAGGCACTTGGTCAGCTGCGCTGGCGTTCGGCTCGTTGCCGGACCAGCTCCTCGACCGCGCTGGGGAGGGTCGTGTCGAAGTCAATCAACTTCGCCCAGGTCGGGATCACGATGATCCGAACCATGCCGTCGTAGAGCGAACGGACCTCGGCCTCCCACTCGACCCGTTGCTCGGCCGTCATCTCGTAGGTGCCATTGATCTGGAGGTACTCGTCCGGGATGCCGTCGACGACCTCCAACTCTGCCTGACCGCGGATCAGCAGGATCTTCGGCGGGTGCACCTCAGTGTCGATCGTCAGGGCGACCGCCGGACTGTGGCGCAGAGCAGGAAGCTTCGGGGCGTTCTTCGACGTGCACATGACGATCTCGGAGCCGTTCCAGGTGAACGCGATCGGAATCGAACGCGGCGTTCCGTCCTTGGCGACGTAGGCCAGACGGGTCAGGTCGCGGGCCAGCAATTCCTGGCTGATCGGACGGTTCAGGACCTCGGCGATCTCATCCGGCTGCACGGTCGGCCTCCTCCTTGCTCACGCGGCCCGTCGTGGCCGCTCGTGTCCCTGGGACGAAGCCAGCGCCGCATTCTCGACACCCGAGACGCGCCGATCTCCACGACCTGGTTCTGGGCCGGCCGCGGGCGGGCCGTACCTGTATCGGACGGTTCCCCTCGGCGCGACCGCGGCCCCGTGGTGGTGTAGCTCTCTGCGATTCTGCGTGCCAGGTCGGTCTTCTGCTCGTGGGAGACGTCGACTTGGGGTGTACCGTCCACGGCGGCGAACTGTTGCTGGTCGAAGGGCACGCCGGGAGGCAGCGGAGCCAGGTGCCAGTGGACATGGTCGACTCCCTGGTGGCTGCCGAAGCTGAAGACGTACAGCCGCTCGGTGGGGACGACCGCGCTGATCGCGCGTCCGAGCCGGTGGATCCTGGACTGGAGCCCGAGGTATTGCCCGGGGGTGAAGTCGGCGACGACGTCCCTTCGGTGTTCCAAAGGGGCGATGAGCGTGTAGCCGTGGAGGCGGTAGGGCAGCGCGAGGAAGGCGACGCACACTTCGTCGCGGAGGACGACGATGTCCTCGGGCGGGTGCTGTCCGGCGACGATGCGGCAGATGAAGCAGCGCCCGGCTTCGTTGTCGCCGTGGATCCGTGCCGTGTAGGCGGCCTCGTCGAAGCTCATGATCGCAAGTGTGCCGCGTGGCCGACGGCGGCCCGCCCGAGGCGCGGGTGCGGTGGGTGCGTGGTCGGCGGAGCCGGGCCGGGGTCAGGCGTCGGCGTCGCTTGTCGTACGAGGAAGGTCCCTTCCAAGGCGGGCGAGTGGGGACAGGGCCATGAACAGTGGGGACAGCATCTGCGCGGCGGTGGTCAGGAGCAGACTCGTGCGCAGCCCCAGCGTGCCGGCCAGATAGCCGCCGAGAAGGGAACCGAGCGGGGTCAGGCCCATGCCGACGAAGTTGATCGTCGCGACGACCCGGCCCTGGATCGGGATGGGGGTGATGGCCTGGCGCACCGTCACGACGGTGACGTCGACCAGCTGGCTGAAGACGCCGAACAGGAAGTCGACCGCCATGAGCGCGGCGATCGTGACGGCCGAGGAGCCGTGCAGCGCGGGGACGCACAGCAGCACGCTGTCGGCGAGTGCCGCGGCGGTCACCAGCACGACGCCGTGGCCGTACCGCGACGGCAGCCTGGCGGACAGCAGAGAGCCCACCAGCGCGCCCGGGCCCATCGCCGCCAGCACGAGTCCGACGGCGGCGCCCGGCAGGTGCAGTGTGCGCGGCAGGAAGAGCAGGTAGACGGTCATCACGGCGGCGAAGGAGAACTGGAAGAGGGCCGAGGAGACGGCCACGGCCCGCAATGAGCCGTCGCCGGCGACGAGGCGCAGGCCCTCCTGGATCTGCCTCCACACACGCGCCTGCCGTACGGCCGGCCCGGGCAGTCGCTCGGGACGGCGGATCCGCCGGATCGACAGGACGGACAGGGCGAAGAGGAACGCGCTCGCCGTGATGGCGATCGGCGCGGTGAGGAGCGACACCAGCGCGCCGCCGAGCGCGGGGCCGGCGATCTGCGCGGCGGACCTGCTGGCTTCGAGCGCGCTGTTGCCGTAGGCGAGCCGACCGCGTTCCACCAGCCGTACGAGAGAGGTCTGGTAGGCCACGCCGAAGTACACGGTGAGGGAACCGACGAGGAAGGCGACCAGGAGAAGCAGCGGAACGTCGAGCATCCCGAGGAGATAGGCGACGGGGATGACGGCCAACGCCACGGTCCGGCCGACGTCGGCCAGCACCATCACCGTGCGGGCGCGCCGGCGGTCCACCCAGGCGCCGACGAAGAGCGAGAGCAGCAGGATCGGCGCCTGTTGGACGGCGCGGAGGACGCCGATCTGCTGAGTCCCGGCGTTGAGCGCGACGACGGCGATGAGCGGCAGGATGACCTGGCAGGCCTGAGCCCCCAGTTGGGAGGCGCTGTGGCCTGTCCAGAGCCTGCGGAAGTCACCGTCCCGCCAGAGGCCCGGCGGGGGTGGGGCGGAGGCCGTCATCGACGGCCTCGCAGGGGCGGGCACGCGAGCGCGGCAGGAGATACGAACGGCACAGGGGGTCCTTGAGTCGCTGAGAACGTGTGCCCGTCCCGTGGGATCCGGGCAGGGGAGGGTGCGCTGTGCCGCAGTTCGGATGCAGCACGCGGTGACAGGTCAGGAGTGACTGAACGTCAGCGCGTGCTCGGTCGGCCGGGCATCTCAGCTCCTCAGAAGGATCATTCGCCGGGGAGCCTAACCGCCGGGCGTCGTGGCGGACAAGGCGGTTCGCCGGCCGATTCGCGGCCTCTCCGTGCCGCCGAGTAGTAAAAGCGCCGGCCCGTCACCAGGCGGCGTCCACGTTGTCGAGTCCCCGGGCGATCCAGTGGAGGCGGCCGTCGTCGACCCGGGCCACCTCGCCGCTGCCGAAAAGGAGAAGGTGGTGTCCGGATCCGTCCGGCCGAACGCCCCCCGCGAAGGTCGGGACTCTCGTGAACCCGCCGACCGGGTCTCCGGTGGTCGCCGAGATCCGGGTGATGGCGCTGAAGGCGTCCAGGGAGACGACGACGGTCATCGTACGGCCGTCCGGATCGTAGGCGAACGCTTCGATCCGCCCGCCCTTGAGCGGGCCCTGCTGGATCCCCGCCGGCCGTAGGACCCGCGCCTTCGACAGATCACCGCCCATGGACTCTTCCGGGTCGAGCAGGAGGATCGGGGCCTTCTCGATGTTCCGCCGGACGTCCCACCAGAAGACGGCGAGCGTACGGCCGTCCGGACTCCACGATGGGGCATACCTCAGGTTGGCGTTCGTGGGCGCGGTCCAGCTCCGGATGCCACCGGATCGGGTGTCGAGGACGGAGACCCGGTAGGTCGTCTCGCAGGCCCCGCTGACGGCCACGCGTGTTCCGTCGCGGCTCACGGACATCGCCGTGTCATCTTCGCTGATTTCGATGGGAGCGTCCGCCCGGACCCGCTGTGGCGCGTCGACCGTACCGTCGGGCCGGAAGCTCAGCCGGTACAGGCTGATCGCACACCTTCCCTCGGAGGCGGCGAGGTAGAACGTGCGCCCGGCACCGTAGGCCGCAACGGCGACGTAAGGGCCTCGCTCGGCGGGGATGCCGGCGACCTTGCGCCCGGTCGCGTCGCGGATGACCGCCGTTCCGTCGTCGATGGTGACCATGCGCGATGGCCCGGTGCCGGATACGGGCGGGCTCTGACGGTGTCCTCGCATCTGTCCTCCGATCGCGATGGCGGCCGCCAGGACCAGCAGCGCGCCGGCGGCGGTGAGGGGAACGGCCCACTTGGCGGTCGAGCGCCGACGAGCGGGGGCGGTGAGGGGGGAGAGCGTGCCCGGCTCGACGGTGCGGGCGGTCGCGGACAACGCGTCGCGGAGGAGGTCCTCGGTCCTGGTCATGACATTCCTCCGAGTTCGGTGAGCTTCCGGGTGAGGGCGGTGATCGCCCGTGAGGTCGTGGACTTGACGGTCCCGCGGCTGATGCCCATCACCTCGGCGATCTCGGCCTCGTCGAGGTCGAGGTAGTAGCGCAGAACGATCGCCTCGCGCTGCCGGCGGGGGAGCTCCCCGAGGGCGGCCATGACCTCGCGTCGTTCCTCACCGAGGAGCGTCGCGGACTCGGCGGACCACACGGGCGGGTCATAGGTCTTGACCACGCGCCAGGCGAGTCGGCGGCGGCGAAGGACGGTACGGCACCCGTTGATGACGCTGGTGCGGATGTACGGCAGTGCCCGGTCCGGGTCGGTGAGCCGGTCGAGTTTGCCGTGGAGCGCGGTGAAGGCGTCCTGCACCACGTCCTCCGCGCTGGCGCGATCACCGACGATCAGCAGCGCCATCCGCACCATCTCCAGATGGTGTTCGCGGAACAACGCGGTGAAGACCGCCTCGAGAGGCGGGGGGTCGCCCGGAGGGGGACCGGCGTCGCCTCGGTTTCCGGCCAGGTCACGCTGCCGGGAAGGGGGATCGTTCGCGGCGCCCAGTATCTCGATCTTCACACCACTTACACTCGCCAGACCGTGATCGGTTGCTTCCCGGGCGGGGCGATCTCGCCAGGGGACTCTGCGCGTCGTCTGTCAGTGGTGATCGTAGGGACGCCCCGCGGTGGCCTCTGGGCGAGGCCGCCGCGGGGCGTGGTTTCCCCTGGTGTCAGAAGCGGCCGGAGCGGCAGTCCAGCGGGTGGGCCGGGATGACCGAGACGGCGTCGATCACGGGGCCGTAACCGCCGCCCGTGATGCTCGTGAACGTGAGCGTCACCGTCGGAGCGAGGGCGCGGAACCGGAACCGCTGCTGGACGTAGCCGAGGTCCGCCCGCGTCTTGCCCGTGGTGTCGAAGGCGAGGGTCTTCTGGATGAACGGGTGGCCGATGGCGTTCTGCGTCACCCGCGCGTACCCGCGTTTGATCGCGGGCCCGCCGTCCGGGTTCCCGGCGAGCCAGAAGTTGACGGTGTAGCAGCCGCCGAAGCGGGTCGCAATCGGCTGCTCGATCGTCCCCGGGATGTCCCCTTCCAGATCGAGGGACTGGTTGCCCTCCGCGGCCTGCCAGAAGCCGGCGCCGATGAGGTCGACGTTTCCGCCGGTGACCTTCCATTCGCCGAGGGCGCTCCCGGCGCCCAGCCTCGTGAAGTTGTTCGCGGGGGCCACCGGGCTCTCGAATCCGCCGTTGGCGAAGAGCGGTACCGGGGTGTGCCGGTCCTGGGCGGGCCGGGTGGCGGCCATGCACAAGGTGAGTGCGCCGGCCGCGGAAAGGGCGGTGAGCCATCGCGCGACGCGGGGACCTGCGGTCAACGGAACGGCCATGGTTCCTCCTGGTTGCTGACGTGGTCGGTACGCGGCGAACCGATTGGCCGGAATGAGCGGCAGGGCGCCCGATCGAATTCACCTGTTGACGGACTGTAATCAAATGATCTTGCTCTGTATTCGAAGCGTCGCGCCGTGGGTGGGATATGTACGCTGCGTTGGCCGCTATTTACGTGGCGTGTCGATTTCGTCGCCGGATGGGGGCCTTCGCGCTCACCCGAAGCGGCGCGACCGGTTCCCGTTTTGGCCGGATGTGGCCAAAGTGGAAAGTAATAGCGCTCTGCGGGCAATGCGTCGGGCCCGGCGACGCGTTCCCGGTGGCGGGGACCGCCGGATTCGGTCGCCTCGCACTTCGGCGCGGGGGTCGCGCTGCGCCTCCCCGGTCCCGGTGGTCGCGCTCCGTCCCTCCCGCATCGGGTGGCCCGGGCGCCGCGCTCGATGTTCTACGCCGGCTCGACGAGGCGACGCTACATTGAGGCTTGTATCCGTCACTGCCCGTGGGAAACTAAGCGGATTCCGTTGTTCTGAGGGGAGTGCAGTGATCGGTTCTCAGCCTGACGGCGAGACTGCCGTGAGCAGCCTGTTCGGTCATCATCGTGGTGGTCCGACGGTGCTGCGTATTGTGCTGGGGGCGCAGTTGCGGCGGTTGCG